>NZ_JBHYEM010000005.1:170896-384291 GCF_051860145.1 Allobosea sp.
TGACGATCATCGATTCCGATGTCGAGCGCATCCGGTCCGCCGCCAAATTCGGCTTCCGGATCTATTACGGCGACGGGACACGGCTCGACGTGCTGCGGGCGGCCGGCGCCGGCAAGGCCAAGATCATCTGCGTCTGCATCGACAATCGCGAGGCGGCGTTGCGCATCGTCGAGATGGCGAAGGCGGAGTTCCCGGCCGCGAGGCTGCATGTGCGCGCCTATGACCGCGTGCACGCGATCGACCTGATGAAGGCCGATGTCGATTTCCAGATGCGCGAGACCTTCGAATCGGCGCTCGGCTTCGGACGGGTCACGCTCGAGGCGCTCGGGCTCAACTATGACGAGGCCAGCCTGGTGATCGACCATGTCCGCGACCGCGATGCCCAGCGCATGGAGATCCAGTTCACCGAGGGGATCGCGGCCGGGCTGCAGAAGGTCCCGCGCGTCTCGCCGGAACCGCTGGTGCAGCCGAAAGCCAAATCGAAGGCGCTCACGGAAGAAACGCGCGAGGTCATCGAGGATGGCGGAGCGGAGGTCGCGGTCGGCGGCGTCGGAGAGCCCGAGCGGTGAACGCCCCGGTCAAGCCCAGCCAGGCCGTCTTCCTCACCGGCTCGACGCTTCGCCATGTCGCGGTGATGACCGCGACGGGCGCGGTAGGCCTGATGGCGATCTTCCTCGTCGACCTGCTGTCGCTGCTCTACGTCTCCTGGCTCGGGCGGCCCGCCGCCACCGCCGGCGTCGGGTTCGCGACCATCGTCCTGTTCCTGATGGTCTCGATCAATATCGGCCTGATGATCGCGGTCAGCGCGCTGACCTCGCGCGCGCTCGGCGCCGGCGACCGGCCTGGCGCAAGGCGCATCGCGGGCTCCGCCATGGGCCTGATGGCGCTTGCGGCGATCGCCCTGTCGATCGTGGCCCTGCCCGCCCTGCCCTGGCTGCTGCGGGCGCTGGGCGCACAGGGCGAAGCCTATGACGTCGCCTATTCCTTCCTCTGGATCGCCCTGCCCTCGAACCTGCTGATGGCGCTCGGCATCGGCTACTCCGGCGTGCTGCGCGCGGTCGGCGACGCACGCCGCGCCATGTTCGTGACGCTCGGCGGCGGGCTGGCGACCGCCGCGCTCGACCCGCTCCTGATCTTCGGCCTCGGCCTGGGGACGGACGGCGCCGCCTGGGCGACGGTGCTCTCGCGCGTGATCATCGCGCTGGTCGGCTTCCACGGCGCGGTCAGGGTCCATGACATCGTCGCGCGCCCAAGCTGGCGAACGCTCGCGGCCGACACGCCGCGGACCTTCGCCATCGCCGGCCCGGCGATCATGACCAACCTGTCGACGCCGATCGCCAACGCGGTCTTCGCCGGGATCATGGCGCGCTTCGGCGATGCCGCGATCGCGGCGATGGCGATCATGGACCGGCTCGTGCCCGTCGCCTTCGGCGTGCTCTTCGCGCTGTCGGGCGCGGTCGGGCCGATCCTCGGGCAGAACTGGGGCGCCGGGCGCTTCGACCGCATGCGCCGGGCGCTGAGCGACTCGGTGGTCTTCGCGATCGGCTGCGTCTGCGTGGCGTGGCTCGGGCTTTTCCTGCTGCGCGGGCCGATCGTCACGATGTTCGGCGCGAGCGGGCTGACGGCGGAACTGGTGATGTTCTTCTGCCTGATCTCCGGGCCGATGTGGATTTTCGTCGGCATGCTCTTCGTCGCCAATGCCGCCTTCAACAATCTCGGCATGCCGATCCTGTCGACCCTGTTCAGCTGGGGCCGCGCCACGCTGGGGACGATGCCGATGGCCTGGCTCGGCGCCTATTACGGCGGGCCGAAGGGCGCGCTGGTCGGCGTCGCGCTCGGTGCGGTCGTCTTCGGCCTCGTCGCGCTCGCCTTCGCCTATCGCGGCCTTCGCCGACTGGAAAGCAAGGCCACCGGCGGCTGAGCACTCGCTTGCCTCGACGCGACGCCCTGCTATCGTCCGGGCGTCGGCGGCGACGGACCGCGAAACCGACGGAGGCGCGCCATGATGACCCTGTTCGAGATGATGCAATCGGCCCAGAACGGCCAGGCCATGCAGAACCTCGCCCGGCAATACGGGCTCAGCCAGCAGCAGACCCAGAGCGCGATCGACGCCTTGCTGCCAGCCTTCTCGATGGGGCTGCAGCGCCAGACGCAGGACCCCTACGCCTTCGGCAACCTGGCGCAGATGATGACGGCCTCGCCCTTCGCCAAGATGTACGATGCGGATGGCGACGGCATCCCCGACAATGCGCGGACGATGGGCAATGACGTGCTCAGCCAGCTCTTCGGCTCGAAGGAAGTCAGCAATGCCGTCACGGCCCAGGCCGCGGCGACCAGCGGCGTCGGCCAGGCGATCCTGAAGCAGATGCTGCCGGTGATCGCGTCCATGGTGATGGGCGGGCTGTTCAAATCGACCAACAACCAGGGGATGGGCGGCGTGCTCGGCCAGTTCGCCGAAATGATGCAGGGCAAGATGCCGGGCCAGCAGCCGGCGCCGCAGCCGCAGGCCCAGCCGAACCCCGCCAATCCGCTCGACGCGATCCTGGGCGGCCTATTCGGCAACGGCCAGGTTCCGGGACCGGGCCAGACCCAGGGCGGCGGCCCCTTCGGCGGCGGGCAGATGCCGGGCGGCCAGCTCGGCAGCGACCAGATGGGCGGGATCCTCGGCCAGATCCTGACCGGGATGCTGGGCGGCGCGCAGCAGCAACCGCAACCGGACGCGACCACCGCGCCCCCGCAACCGCGCGGCCGGGCCGCGCCGGAGCCGCAACCCGACGCGCCGGCGCCCTCGACCGAGACCGGGGCGGGCTCGATCGGGCTCGATGCGCTCAACCAGATGTTCGAGCACGGCCGGCAGGTTCAGGACGGCCACCAGAACGCGTTGAAGTCGATCCTGGACGCGATGCTCGGCGGCCAGGGCCGGCGCTGACGCTCAGGCGCTGCGACGCAGCGACCAGTCGTCACCGGCGCCGGAAGCGGCGGCCATCGCCGCCGCCATCCCGCGCAGATCGGCGACATTGCCACCGCCCGTCCGGAAGCTCGCGACCAGCTCGTTGAGACGCAGGATCTGATCGCTCAGCGCCGTCGCCGAGGCGGCGCTCTGCTCGGCCAGCGCTGCGTTCTGCTGGGTCATCTCGTCCATATGCGCGACGGCCTGGCTCATCTCGTCGATGCCGTTGGCCTGCTCGCCCGAGGCGGTCGAGATCTCGGAGACCGTCGTCGAAACCTTCCGCGAGGCCTCGACGATCTGGCGCAGCGCCTCGCCGGCGGAGCGGACGAGACCGACGCCCTGCGCGACTTCCTCGCCGGATGTCGAGATCAGTGCCGAGATGTCCTTGGCGGCCGTGCTGGAGCGCTGCGCGAGCGTGCGCACCTCCGAGGCGACGACGGCAAAGCCCTTGCCGGCATCGCCGGCGCGGGCCGCCTCGACCGCGGCGTTGAGCGCCAGAAGGTTGGTCTGGAAGGCGATATCATCGATCACCCGGATGATGTCGGAGATCTTCTTTGACGCCGCCTCGATGCGGGCCATCGCCTCGACCGCGTCATCGACGATCGCGCCGCCCTTACGGGCGACATCCATCGCCTCGTCCGCCAGCGAAACGGCCTGTTTCGAGGCGTTGGCCGAGGCCTTGACCGAGGCTGCGAGCTCCTCGGTCGTCGCGGCGGTCTCCTCCAGCGAGGAGGCCTGCTCCTCGGTGCGCTTCGACAGGTCGTCGGCGCCGGTATTGATCTCGCGCGCGGCACTGCCGACATCGGCGGCGGTCGCCTGAATGGTCGTCACCGTCTCCGAGAGCTGGCGCACCGCGAGGTTGAAATCGTCCCGCAGCTTCTCGTAGGACGCGGCGACCTCCGCATCGATACGGTAGGTCAGGTCGCCCTTGGAGAGCAGGTCCAGTCCTTCCCCGAGCAGTTCCATCACCTGGCTCTGCTCGAAGGCGAGCTTTTCCTGTTCCTGTGCATGCGCGGTGCGCTCCGCTTCGGTCTGGCGGCGCTGCTGGTCGGCGGCGTCGCGCCCCTCGGCCGTCTCCGCCTCGAGGCGCTGCACGGCAAGGCCGTTCTCCTTGAAGACCTGGACGGCCCTGGCCATTGCGCCGATCTCGTCCCGGCGCGACTGGCCTGCGATCTCGACCGCATAATTGCCGTTGGCGAGGTCGCCCATGCGCGATTTCAGGGCTTCGAGCGGCCGGGTGATCGAGAGCCTGGTCAGCAGCGCGGCCCCTGCCAGGCCGAGCAGCACGCCCAGCGCCGACAGCGCGAGGATCAGGATGCCGAGCTTGCTCGCCTCCGCATCCAGTTTGGCGGAAGTGGCCTCGGTCTCGCTCTTGATCGCCTCGTTCAGCTTGCCGGCTGCGGCGACGATCTCGTTGATGGTGCGGTCGAGCTGCGACATGATCGACAGCGCCGGGAGGTCCTCGTCCTTTGCCGCCTGCGCGACGATGTCGTCGATCTGCGGCTTGGTCGCGGTCAGGGCTCGCGCCATGGCGTCGAATTCGCCGGCCTTTTGCGGGAAGCTGATCTTGGCCTCGACCAGCAGGAGCTGCGCGCGGTCATAGGCCTTGCGAACATCCTCGATGCTGGTGGCGTTCTGCTTCATGAATTCGGGATAGGCGATCGCCTTGTAGAGATCGCGCACGATGTCGCTCATCGCCCGGGTCGAGCGGCCCGAATCGAGGATCGCCGTGGCGCTTTGCGACACCAGGTCGGAATAGGTCTTCTGGATCCGGCCGTATTCGCGCCCGCCATAGGCCGCGGTCGCGATGCTGATCACGCCGAGAAGGATCAGCGGAACCGCGATCTTCGTCCTGATCCGCAAATCCTGAAAGCGCAGCGAAACCCGCATCTCGACATCCCCCCGGGCGAAGCATCGCGCCGGGGCTTCGCCGCGGCTTGAAGGGAAATTCGCCGGGAAGGCTGAATTTTGGGTTACGAAAGGTCAATCCGGAGGATAAAATCAACCGCCACGGCCGGAATCCCGAAAGACCGGCCTCGCTCGCGAGACAAAAAAACGGGCGGAAGCACGAAGCGTCCGCCCGCGAGAAACGTGCAGCCCCAAGGGGTCAGGCGCTGCACGCAACCGTGGAATTCGTATTGATCGCGACCGGGCGGACCGGCTCGGCCCTGGGCTTCACCTGAGCCTGTCGATAGCCCTCCTCGCGACGCGCCGCGGCGAGGCTGGTCTGCGTGTCGGAGCGGGCCGCGAGGATCGCCGAAGGATCCCGGAACCAGGGCACAGTGAGCGCCCCGTCGATATCCGAGCGCACGAGACCGATATCCTTGAGGCCACGCTCGTCGAGCTCGGAGAGGTGCAGGACCTCGCGGCGATGATTCAACGCTCGCACCACAGCTTTCGCACCGACGTAACCGCGGACAGCAATGCGCGTGACGCCGGTGGCGACGAACGAGAGCGACTTCGGAACAAGTGTCAGGATCAGCATGGCGACCTCCTTCAGGGGTCTGGCGGCGAACGGTTATTTTCCGGCCCGGCTGGAACGCGCCGATGACACGAACCGGAAACTGCCCAAAGGATAGCTTTGCTCTGGCCATCAGCCAAACGAATGGTTATGATGTTTCGCAACACGGATATTGATGAACCATCCTGAGGTGCTCCATGGCGCATGTTCTCGACGCCGACCAGCTCAAGACCTTCGTCGCCATCGCCGATACGGGCTCGTTCACCCGGGCCGCGGAGATCGTCTACAAGACGCAATCGGCGGTCTCGATGCAGATGAAGCGGCTGGAGGAGCGGGTCGGACGACCGCTCTTCGGCCGCGACGGGCGCCACGCCAAGCTGACCGAGGATGGCGAGCGGCTGCTCGATTATGCAAGGCGCATCGTCCGGCTGAATCTCGAATGCGTGGCGAGCTTCGCCGATGCCGATCTCAAGGGGCGTATCCGCCTCGGCGTTCCCGACGATTATGCCGATCGCTACCTGCCCGAGATCCTGGCCCGCTTCGCCCATTCCAACCCGCGCGCCGAGGTCACGGTCGTCTGCGAGCCGACGCCGATGCTGGCCGAGCGGATCGGCACCGGCGATATCGACCTTGCGATCATCACCCATGTCGAAGGCCGCGGCCAAGGCGAGATCATCCGCATCGAGCCGCTGCTCTGGGTGACCTCGGCCCGTCATACGGTGCACGAGGAGGATCCGCTGCCGCTGGCGCTGGGCCGCCCGACCTGCAACTGGCGCCAGGCCGCCGTCGAAGCGCTCGAGAAGAAGGGGCGGCGCTTCCGCGTGCTCTATGCGAGCTGGAACTCGACTGCCGTCGGAGCGGCGGTGGTGGCCGGGCTTGCCGTCTCGGTCCTGCCCGAAAGCGCGATCAGGCCGGGCATGCGCATCCTGGGGCCCAGCGAAGGCTATGCGACGCTGCCCTCCTGCAAGATCGGGCTGCTGCGCACGCGCTTCGATCCGTCGGTGCTGTCCAATGCGCTGGCCGAGCACATCATCCAGAGCCTGGACAATCTGGCGAGCTTCAAGACGGCTGCGGAATAGGCGCTGCTTGTCGGAAGCCGACGAAGTGCCGGCTCAGTTGAAGCCGGCCTGAACGGATTCGAAGAAACCCAGCACCGACTGGCCGATCTGCTGCGCCCAGATGATGATCGTCATCGAGATCAGCCCGGCCACCAGGCCGTACTCGATCGCCGTCGCACCGCGACCGTCAGCGGCGAAATCGAGGAAAAGGGCTTTCATCCGGTCCATGACGGCAGAGATAACCGAGAGCCCCCGCCAAATCGTTAATGCGGTCTCCGGAAAAGCGCGGCAAAGCCCTGTCGCGCCCCGATCGGTTCGGCTCGATTGGCAACTAGATAACGAATTCCTTAAAAACCGGCGCGACCTGCCCGTCCCAGTCGGTGCGGAAGCGACCGGCCAGGTCCTCCGCCAGGCTGCGGCCGCTCTCGGCGATCGGGAGGACGGGATCGAGATAGGCCGTCTCGTTGCGACCGCCGGCATCGAGCCTGGCGCGGCGGGCGAGGCCGGCGCGCGCCAGATCGAGCACCTCGCGAGCGATATCGCGAACGCTGCGCCCGGCGACAGTGGCCGACAGGCCCGCTTTCGGCACGGTATCGCGCAAGCCCTGACGCTCCTCGTTGGTCCAGTCCTTGACGATCTCCCAGGCCGCATCGAGCGCAGCCTGATCATAGAGCAGCCCGACCCAAAAGGCCGGCAGCGCGTTCAGCATCTCCGGCGGCCCGGCATCGGCGCCGCGCATCTCCAGGAAGCGCTTGAGCCGGACCTCGGGAAACAGCGTCGAGAGATGGTTGGCCCAGTCGGACATCGTGGCCCGCTCCCCCGGCAGCTGCGCCAGGCGGCCGGCGAGCAGATCGCGGAACGAAGCCCCGGCGACGTCGTGATAGACCGGGCCGCGCTTGACGAAATACATCGGCACGTCGAGCGCCCAATCGACATAAGCCTCGTAGGACATGCCCTTGTCGAAGGCGAAGGCGAGCATCCCGGAGCGGGCCTTGTCAGTGTCCCGCCAGATTTCCGAGCGCATCGACTGGAAACCGTTGAGCCTGCCCTCGGTGAAGGGCGAGGAGGCGAAGAGTGCAGTCGCGACCGGCTGCAGGGCGAGCGAGACCCGGAGCTTCCTGACCATGTCCGCCTCGTCGGCGAAGTCGAGATTCACCTGGACCGTACAGGTGCGGAACATCATGTCGAGGCCGCGCGTGCCGACCTTCGGCATGTAGTTCGCCATGATGCGATAGCGCCCCTTCGGCATCATCGGGGTCTGTTCGCGTGTCCAGAGCGGCGAATGGCCAAGCGGCAGGAAGCCGATGCCATGCGGCTCCGCGACCGCCTTCAGATCGGCGAGATGGGCGGCGAGCTCGGCGGCCGTCTCGTGCAGGGTCTCGACCGGCGCGCCGGAGAGCTCGAACTGGCCGCCGGGCTCGAGCGAGATCGCGCCGCCGCCATCGGGGCCGGCAAGGCCGATCACATGGCCGTCATCGGTGATCGGCTCCCAGCCGAGCCGCTGCTGCATGCCTTCGAGCAAATGCCGGATGCCGCCCTGACCAGTGCCGCGCCCTTCATAGGGCACCGGCGCGAGGTCGTCGCGATAGAACGGAAACTTCTCGTGCTCGGTGCCGAGGCGAAAGGCCGAGCGCGGCTTCTCGCCCTCCGCGATCCAGCCGATCAATTCGGCCTTGGACGCGATCGGGGTGGAATCGGACACATCACGAGCCATGGGCGCTCCGGCAGAACGATCGCAGCCAACGCCCGCCACAACAGGCGGAGCAGGCTCAGGGAGCGTCAGACATAGGCGACAGCCCGACGGAGGACAACGATCTCCGTTACGCGTTCATCGAGGAGGGATGCTTGCGAAAACGCACAGCTGGCTAGCCCATACGCCCTGCGCCGCTTGCAATCAGGCCGCGCCGCGGACCGGCATGCTTCCCTCCTGCTGCCAGGTCGTTCCCTCGGTCCTGGTTTCGCTCACCAGCCAATCGACCACGGCGGAGAGCCCCGCCGCATGCCCGGCTCGCGCGCGCGCCTCCTCGAAGACCGCAAGCTGCGTGTCGGCGCTCGTGCCATTGGCGACGATGGCGCGGCAGGCGGCGAGATCGGCCGCGCAGCCAAGGGCGGCGGCATCGTCGGACAGCATCTCGACCAGTTCGTCGACCAGGTCGGTGACGGTCCGCATGCTGCGGCTTTCGGCACAGATCAGGCCGCCATGGATGCCGTAACGCTGGGCCCGCCAGAGATTCTCCAGCGCGATCGCCCGCGATGCGGCGGTCAGATCCGCATTGAGCCGCGGCTTTCGGCATAGATGATGCACCAGGCAGCGATAGAGCGCCGCAATGGCGAGCGTATCGTTCAGGCGGGTGCAGCTGTCGGCGATACGCAGCTCCAGCGTCGGATGCTTGTCGGACGGCCGGATCGCCCACCAGACATAGCTCGCATCCTTGATCGCGCCGGCGGCGACGAGCGTATCGACATAGGCCTTGTAGTCGGCAGGATCGGCGAAGAGCTCCGGCAGACCGGTGCGCGGCAGCTCGGCATAGGCGGCGAGCCTGTAGCCCATCAGCCCCGTGCGCTGCCCCTGCCAGAAGGGCGAGGAGGTCGACAGAGCCAGGATCAGCGGAAGGAACGGCAGAATCCTGACCATCAGGCCGATGCGCATGTCCTCGTCGGGCACCTCGACATGGACATGGAGGCCGCAGACCTGGTTGCGGCTGCCGAGCATCTGCAGGTCGCGCATCAGCTTGTCGTAGCGGGCGGCCTCGGTCGCGCGCTGGCGCGACCAGACGGCGCTCGGATGCGTGCCGCAGGCCAGCGGCAGCACGTTGTGCTCCAGGCCGAGGCTGGCGAGCCCCATGCGCAACGACGCGAGCGAGTGCCGCGCCTCGCCCATCGTCTCGCAGATCGGGGTCGCCACCTCGATCTGCGACTGCAGCATCTCGCGCTGGACCTCCTCGGGGAAGGCCTCGTGGACCGCCGCGAAGAATTTCGGCGAGGCCTTGCGCAGGATGTTCCGGCTCGCGGCATCGGACAGGAAAAACTCTTCTTCGATGCCGAAGCGGCAGGCTTGGTTCATTGCGTCATCCTCACGGCCATTCCTCCGAAAGACGGAAGGGCCGCCGACGCGCAAAAACCGGCCCCGGCGAGCCGGTCCGATTGCGACGCGCCGATTGCGGCCTTCCCCCCTTCGCCCAACGCAGCAAGGGGACCGGCGTTCCGTCGCTCGTCAGTTTTTGCCAGACACCCAATCGCCCAGCGTCGCCTGGACCAGGGCCAGCGCCGCGACCGCCGCCGTGTCGGCGCGGAGGATCCGCGGCCCCAGCGAGATCCGCAATGTATTCGGGCGCGCCAGCACCTGCCGACGCTCCGCGTCGTCGAACCCGCCCTCGGGCCCGATCAGCAGCGCGAGCGGCCCGGGCTTGCATTGCGCGAGCATCGAGACCGGGCTGCCGGCCTCGATCTCCTCGTCGCAAAAGACCAGCAGGCGCCCGGGCTCGAGCGCCGCGAGGGCAGCCTCCAGCGTCCGCTCCTCCCTGATCTCGGGCAGGGCCAGGATGCCGCATTGCTCGGCCGCCTCGACGGCATTCGCCTTGAGCCGGTCGAGCTTGAGGCGCGAGACCTGCGTGCGGCGCGTCAGCACCGGCTGCAGCACGCCCGCGCCCATCTCGACCGCCTTCTGCGCCATGTAGTCGAGCCGGGCATGCTTCAACGGCGCGAAAAGATAATGCAGGTCGGGCGGCGCGGCCTGCGGGCGAACCTGCCGGCGCGGAATCAGGTTTGCCTGCTTGCGGCCGCCGACGGCGATCGCCGCCTGCCACTCGCCATCCCGTCCGTTGAAGACGAGGACCGCATCGTCATCCTTCATCCGCAGGACATTGAGGAGATAATTGGCCTGGTCCCGCTCCAGCGCGACCGGATTGTCCAGAATCAGCGCGGAATCCAGATAAAGCCGGTGCTTGGGCATTTCAGGCATGGGCACGGCAGGCCTCAATTCTTCTCGGCGCGACCGCGATGCGGGCACGCGGCGACGGCGGAAAAGTCGCCACAATCTTGTCGTAGCGGCAAGGCTCGGCTGCAAGATGGGGAACGAGGTCGCGGGCGCTTTGCGAGACCGCGCCCATGCTGATATGGAAGACGCGGGTCCGGCGGGCCCTTATCGATTGGGAGCACGACATTATGCGGCGATACGGGACTTCGGGAGTGATCGCAACGCTCGGATTGGCAGCGGCAGCGTTCCTCGATGTCGGCACCGCGAGCGCACAACCCTCCGGCTGCGAGCAGATGCAGAAGCTGCTGCAGGAGCGGCAATCGATCGTGCAGCAGCTCAGCGGATCCTCCAAGTCGAAGCGCAAGATGACGCCGATCCAGGCGTGCAGCACGCTGGGCCGCCTGGTCAATAACGGCGCCGCTGCCATGAAATTCGCCACGGCCAACCAGGACTGGTGCCAGATTCCGGCCTCCTTCATGGAGAACATGAAGAACGACAATGCGAAGGCCGCCGACATCCGCGGCAAGGCCTGCGGCGCTGCCAAGCAGCAGGCGGCGATGCAGCAGCGCGCGCAGCAGCAGGCCCGGCAGCAGCAACAGGGCGCCAACCCGTTCGGCGGCGCCGATGCGGTGACGGGCGGCCCGATGCGGGTGCCGCAGGGCGCGCTCTAGAGCGCGTCATGGTTCCCGCGCCGAAACATGCCGGTGCGCCTCTAACCGATTCAGATCTTGCCGATGCGCCGCTGCCCGATGCCCTGAGCGGCCATTGGGTCGATACGCGCGCGCCGCTCTGGCTGCGGCCCTATCTCAAGCTGGCGCGGATGGAGCGCCCGATCGGCTGGTGGCTCCTGCTCCTGCCATGCTGGTGGGCGGCCGGGCTCGCCGCCATCGCCGGCGGCAGGCCCTTCCCCGATCCCTGGCATTGCCTGCTCTTCCTGATCGGTGCCATCGTCATGCGCGCCGCCGGCTCGACCTTCAACGACATCGTCGACCGCAAGCTCGACGCGCAGGTGGCGCGCACGCGCGGGCGCCCGCTGCCTTCAGGCCAGGTCACGGCCAGGGCCGCCGCCGTCTTCATGACCGGGCTGGCGCTCGTGGGCCTGCTCATCCTCGTCCAGTTCAACCGCTTCACCATCGTGCTCGGCATCGCCTCCCTGGCGATCGTGGCGGTCTATCCGTTCATGAAGCGCATCACCAACATGCCGCAATTCGTGCTCGGCCTCGCCTTCTCCTGGGGCGGCCTCGTCGGCTGGGCCGCGGTTTTCGGCCGGCTCGATGCCCCGGCCTATCTCATCTACGCGGCCGCGGTGGTCTGGACGATCGGCTACGACACGATCTACGCGATGCAGGATATCGAGGACGACGTCATCGCCGGCATCAAGTCCAGCGCGCGCTATTTCGGAGACTGGACGCGCGAGGCCGTCGCCCTGTGTTTCGCGCTCGCCGTCGGGTTTGCCGGGCTCGCGACCTGGTTCGCTGGAGGCGGCATCGTCGCCTGGAGCGGGGTCCTGGCCTTCGCCCTTCACCTCGGCTGGCAGGTCTCGCGGATCAAGGGCGCGACATCGCCGGTGGCGCTGAGAATCTTCCGGTCGAACCAGTATGCCGGCCTGTTGCTGGCGGCCGGCTTCGCGCTCGATGCGCTGACCCGCGCGGCGATCTGATCCCGGGGATGTCCTGAAGGCGACCGGCTCTAGATCGCCGTGCGTCCTATCGGACGCAAGGTGGCGATCTATCTTTTTGTTTTAGCATCGGATCTTTCCGAAAAGTGGATTCCACTTTTCGGAAAGATCCGATGCTCTCAGCGCTCGTCCTGGGCCTGGATGCGACCTCGATCCGTCAGGCGCTCACCCGAGACGATCACGGGCCTGGGGGCGAGTTGCGTGGTCTTGCGCCGGGTCAGGAAACGCGGCCGGCGACCATTCAGGAAGGCGTGGCGGCGGCGGATCCGGACCGGGCCCAACGACAACCTGCCGATCTGCGGATAGGGCGCCGAAATCACGCCGTCCGGCGCCTCGAGCAGGAGCGGCAGACCGCTGGCCCGGCCGCAATCGCGCCAGAGCGCGACGGCATCCTCCTGATCGACGATCGCAACGGTGATCGCCCGCCCGTCGCCCTCGGTCAGCGCCAGAGCGAAGCGCTCGTCTTCTCCGGACGGGTTTGCCAGACGCAGCGCGACACCCTGCCAGCCGGGGTTTCCGCGCAGGATCCGAACCGAGCAGATGCGCTGGATACGCGGCGCATCGGCCTGGGCCGGCATCGGATTACGCGTCGCTGCGGTGGTCTGGTTCAGGCAGCCGGAGAGGTTCGGCGCAAAGCCACCCTCTCCGGCAGCCGGCGTGACGCTGGCCATCGGTTTTCCGCCTCTCATGTCCCTGCTGCATGGAGCCCTCTGTGAAGTCCGGGGTTCTCATGCTTGCAGGGAGGAGACTGCGCCCCAGGCCTCTCCGAGCGCTTAAGAGCTTCGGTTAAAGGAACGTGTTCCGGCGGTTTTGGGCCATGACATGGCTTGTATCCTGCATGATGCTTGACGGAATCTTTCGCGGGCGCGGCGCTTTTTCGGCTTGAAACCGCAACAGTCAGGCTCGATAGGGGCACCATGAGTTCGCAAACGCTGCCCATCGCACCCGACCTGCTGCCGCAGATCCGGGAAAGCTGCATCGAGGCGGGCAAGCTCGCGCTGGCGCTTTTCCGCCCGGGCGCGCCGACAGCGGCGCGAACATGGTCGAAGAGCGGCGGCTCGCCCGTCACGGAGGCCGATATCGGCGTCGACACCTTCCTGCGCATCCGGCTTTCGGAGCTGCTGCCGGAGGCGGCCTGGCTGTCCGAGGAAACCGTCGACGACGCGCAGCGCCTGTCGCGCCGCCTGGTCTGGGTCGTCGATCCGATCGACGGGACGCGCGCCTTCATGTCCGGCTCGCCCGACTGGGCGGTCTGTGTCGCGCTGCTCGACGACGGCGTGCCGATCGCCGGCGTCGTCCATGCCCCGGCCTGCGGGGCGACCTATACGGCAGTGCGCGGCGGCGGCGCCCTGCGCAACGGCGCGCCGATCGCGACCACCGGGATCGCCACGGTGAGCGGCGCGCGCATCGCCGGACCCAAGCCGATGCTCGACGCTCTGGCGCGGCTGGAGCCTTTCGCGCCGGCCGACAAGATTCCCTCGCTCGCGCTCAGGCTCGCCCGCATCGCCGATGGCACGATCGATGCGGGGCTGGTCTCGCCGGACGCGCGCGACTGGGACATTGCCGCGGCCGACCTCATCCTGAGCGAAGCCGGCGGCCGGCTCAGCGGCGGCGACGGGCAGCCGGTCGTCTATAACCGCGAGACCCCGATTCACGGCATGCTGGTCGCCAGCGGCGCGGCACTGGCCTCGCCCTTGCTCTCCGCCCTGCGGCGCCTGCGCGACAGCCAGCCGCAGCGAAGCTGAGGGCCCCAGCCGATGTGCTTAGCCCGGCAAGCCCGATGCGACGCAATCGGCACTCGCACCACCCGCGCGGATGCCTTATCTGGTGCCGCGGCGGAACCTCATTCGAGCTGGAGGGATCTATGAACGCAGAACCGGACCAGAAGCAGTTGCTTCACCTCGTGATCGGCGGCGAACTGAGTTCGCTCGACGGCGTCACCTTCAAGGACCTGTCGAAGGTCGACATCGTCGGGGTCTATCCCAACTATGCCAGCGCGCATGCCGCCTGGAAGGCCAAGGCGCAGGCGACCGTCGACCAGGCGCAGACCCGCTATTTCGTGGTGCATCTGCACCGGCTGCTCGATCCCGAAGCAACGAAGCCCTGAGCCGCGCTCACCTCTTCAAGCGGTTCGGAACCGGAGTTCATGGGCTTTTCCATCCTCAAGACGCGTATGGCGCAAGAGACGCTCGGCCGCCTGCTGGCCGGCTATCTGAAACTCGTGCGCCGTACCAACCGGACCGTGATCGAGCCGGCCGACATCTATGACCGCGTCCGCCCCGACCTGCCGCTGATCATCGCGATGTGGCATGGCCAGCACATCATGATCCCCTTCGCACGGCCGGACTGGATGCCGGCCTGCTCGCTGGTCTCGCGGCATGGCGATGGCGGGTTCAACGCCGTGGCGCTGCGGCAGCTCGGCATCGGCGCGATCCGGGGCTCCGGCGCGCTCGGGCGCAAGATCCGCGAGAAGGGCGGCGCCAGCGCCTTCCTGGCGATGGTGCGCCGGCTGGCGGCGGGCGACACCATGGTGCTCACCGCCGACATCCCGAAACGGGCCCGCATCGCCGGGCCGGGCATCATCGCGCTCGCCAAGGCGTCTGGCCGGCCGATCCATCCCATCGCCGTGGTGACGAGCCGGCGCATCGATTTCAAGAGCTGGGACCGGGCCTCCATCGGCCTGCCCTTCGGGCGCTGCGCGATCGTGGTCGGCGATGCGATCCGCGTCGCGCGCGACGCCGACGAGGCGACCAGCGAGGCCGCCCGCCGCGCGCTCGAGGCGGGGCTCGACGCGGTTCATGCCCGCGCCTATGCGCTGGTCGGCGCGCGCGACCCCGGCGACGGCCTGCGCATGGCCCGGAACAGCAGCGCATGAGCGGCAAGGGCTTTCTCCTCTCGTCCTACCGGACCCTGACGGCGCTGCTCGAGCCGGCGGCGGCCGGCCTGCTGCTCTGGCGCCGCAAGCGCGGCAAGGAGGACCCGGCGCGCTTTGCCGAACGACGCGGCTATCCGGGCGTCACGCGACCCGACCGGACGCTGGTCTGGGTCCATGGCGCGAGCGTCGGCGAAACGGTGACGCTGCTGCCGCTGATCGAGCGCCTGCAGCGCCGCGGCCTCGTCGTGCTGGTGACCTCCGGCACGGTGACCTCGGCGCGGCTCCTGGCGGCGCGCCTGCCACCGGGCGCGATCCACCAGTATTTGCCGCTCGACGTGCCGCGCTACATGCGTCGCTTCCTGGATTACTGGCGGCCCGCCCTCGGCATGATCTGCGAATCCGAGATCTGGCCCAACATGGTGATCGAGGCGCGCCGGCGCGACATTCCGCTGGTGCTGGTCAATGCGCGCATGTCGGAGCGCTCGTTCCGCCGCTGGTACAAGCTGCCGAAAGCCTCGCGCTACCTGCTCTCCAGCTTCGAATCCTGCCTCGCGCAATCGCAGGGCGACGGCGAGCGCCTGGCCCAGCTCGGCGCACCGCGCGTCGGCATCGCCGGGAACCTGAAATTCGACGTCCCGGCCCCGCCCGCCGATGCCAACACGCTGGCCATCCTCGACGGCCTGACGAGCGGCCGGCCGATCTGGATCGCCGCCAGCACTCATCCGGGCGAGGACGAGCTGGTGATCTCGGCGCATCTCGGCATCAAGCCGCATTTGCCCAAGCTCCTGACCATCATCGCGCCGCGCCACCCGCAGCGCGGCAGCGGGATCGAGGAGCTGGCGCGCGCCAATGGCGTCGCCGTGGCGCGGCGCGCGGCGGGAGAGATGCCGGAGCGCGACGTCGATCTCTATGTCGCCGATACGGTCAACGAGCTCGGCCTGCTCTACCGGCTCTCGCAGGTCGCCTTCCTTGGCGGCTCGCTCGTGCCGCAGGTCGGCGGCCATAACCCGATCGAGCCGGCCAAGCTCGGCTGCGCCCTGTTGCACGGCCCGCTGGTCCACAACAATGCGGAGATCTTCGCGGCCTTCGACCAGGGCGGCGGGGCGCGTGAAGTCGCCGACGTCCAGGCGCTGGCCGGCGCCGCGCATCGCTGGCTGAGCGACCCTGCCAGCGCAAGGCAGGCCGCCCGCGCCGCCAGCCAGACAGCCGCCGAGCTCGGCGGCGCGCTGAACCGCACGATGCAGACGATCGAGCCCTTGCTGATGCGCGTCGCGCTCGGCCAGCGCGAGACCGGCCCCTGATGCGCGCCCCCGGCTTCTGGTGGCACGCCGAGCCGGGCCTCCTCGCCCGGCTGCTGCAGCCGCTGGGCCTCGTCTATGGCGCGCTCACAGCGCGCCGCATGCGCCAGGATGGCGTCGAGATCGGCCTGCCCGTGGTCTGCGTCGGCAATTTCGTCGCGGGTGGGGCCGGGAAGACGCCGACCGCAATGGCGCTCGCGCGCCTTGCCGCCGCGCGCGGCGAAACGCCCTTCGTGCTGATACGCGGCTATGGCGGCCGCCTGAGCGGGCCGGTCGAGGTCGACAGCCGCCATCATGACGCGGCCGGCGTCGGTGACGAGGCGCTGCTGATGGCCTCGGTGGCGCGCACGGTCGTGGCCCGCGACCGGCCGGCCGGCGCCGCCTTCGCAAAAGGGCTCGGCGCCCGCCTGATCATCATGGATGACGGCCTGCAGAATCCATCGCTCGCCAAGCATCTGCGCCTTGCCGTGGTCGACGGCGCAAGCGGGATCGGCAATGGCCTATGCGTTCCGGCCGGGCCGCTGCGCGCGCCACTCGCGGACCAGCTCGACGGCACGGACGCCGTCATCGTAATCGGAGCGGGCAAGGCGGGCGAGGCCGTCGCGAAAGCAGCTTCGAAACGGGGCCGGCAGATCCTGCGCGCCCGGCTCGCGCTTGCGCCGGGCATCGCGGAGCGGCTGCGCGGACAGGCGGTCCTGGCGGTCTCGGGGATCGGCCGGCCCGAGAAATTCAGCGCCAGCCTCCGCGAAGCCGGGGCCGAGATCCGGGCGGAGCAGGCCTATGGCGACCATCACGCCTATAGCGCAGCCGATGTGAGCGCGATCATCGCGGCGGCGAAAGCGCGCGATTGCCTCGTTGCCACCACCGAGAAGGACATGACCAAGCTGGCGCCGCTCTGGCCCGATGCCGAGCGGGACCGGCTCGTCGTCGTCCCCGTCTCGCTCGTCTTCGACGAGCCCGGGCGGGCCGAACGGCTGTTCGACGGCCTGGGCGGCAAGGGCTCAGGCCCGACCGGCGCGTCGCAGCCTTAGCAGCACGGCTTCGGGCGAGACATAGGGCTCCTGCCACTCGACCGACCAGTAGCGCAGGTCTTCCAGCCGGATCGGAGCACCGGTGACGGCGCAGCGCACGAAGGCGCCGGGGCGCACGACGCGGAATTCGCCGTGACCGTAATCGACGGCGGCTTCAGGTCCCGGCACGGGAGGGCGCTCGCTGATATTCATCTCAAAAATCGAAAACCGTTGCTCGTGGAATGAATTATCCGATAATTCGCAGCTGTGATAGCGTCCCTGCCGTTGATGTCCAGTCTCGTTCGCCTCTCGTCAGCCTTGGCTGGCCTGTTGCTGCTGCTCTCCACCGCCGCCTCGGCGGGCGGCTATGAGCGCGTCCGCGTTCCGATCGACGAGGGCCAGCTTGACGGCGTGCTGTATCGCCCCGCTGGCCCGGGGCCGTTTCCGGCCGTGGTGGCACTGCATGGCTGCGGCGGCCTGTGGCGCGACAGCGGCAAATTGTCATCCCGCCACTCGGATTGGGGCGAGCGCCTGGCCGATGCCGGCTTCATCGTGCTGATGCCGGACAGCTACGGCTCGCGCAAGCTCGGCTCGCAATGCGGCGTCAAGGAGCTGACGGTGCGGGCGAGCCGCGAGCGCGTCGCGGATGCCGCCGCCGCCCGGCAATGGCTGCAGATGCGCAGCGACGTGCGCAAGGGTGAGATCGCCCTGCTCGGCTGGTCCGGCGGCGGCTCGACCGTGCTGACCGCGATCCGCAAGGATCGTCGGCCGGCCGACCTGCAGCCCGATTTCTCACGCGCCATCGCCTTCTATCCGGGATGCCGGGCGCAGTCGGAATCGACGAGCTTCTCGGCCCGCTTGCCGACCCTGATCCTGATCGGCGACGCGGATGACTGGACCCCGCCGGCGCCCTGCGATTATCTCGCCAAATCGGCCCGGGCGCGCGGAGAACCGGTCGAGCTTGTGCTCTATCCCGGCGCCCTGCACGATTTCGACCATCCGCGCCTCGAGGTGAAGGAGCGCAGCGACATCGCCTATTCCGCGACGGGGACCGGCAAGGCGATGGTCGGGACCAATCCGGCCGCGCGCGAGGACGCGATCATGCGCGTGAAAGCCTTCCTGCAACGCCGCTGAGCCAGGCCAGCCCTCAGAACAGGTCGCCCTGCCCTCCTGGCGGCGCATCACGGCGCGGCGAGCGGGCGGGTTTTAGCGATGCATCGCCGCCCCCGGCGACCGTGGCCTCGAAACGTCCATCGGCGAGCTGCACGCTGAGAGCCAGCCCCGGCGTTGCCTGGGCGACGCCGCGAACGAGGGCGCCGGAGCCGTCGCGCACCAGCGCATAGCCGCGCGCCAGCACGGCCTCGGGCCCAAGCGAGCGCGCCAGCGTCCAGACGCTGTCGAGCCGGTCGCGGCGGCGCGAGAGGCCCTGACCGAAGGACCGCTCGGCACGGCTGGCGAGGACGCCCAGGCGCTCGCGCAAGGTGGAGACGCGGGTGCGCTCGGCTGTGATCGCATTGGTCCGCGCCGCGGCGAGGACGCGCGAGAACCCCGCCAGCTCGGCGCGCAGCCGCGCCAGCGTGACGCGCGGCGACCTGGCATCGAGCCGTCGCGTCAGCAGGACGAGCTGCTGCTCGTGGACCCGCGCGTTCCGGGCCAAGGCCGGCGCCAGGCGCGCGGCCGCAAGATCGAGCCGCTGGCGCGGGCCCGACAGCACGGCTTCGGGGCCCGGCAGGGCGCGGGCAAGGGCGCGCAGGTCGCTGCGGCGGCGATCGGAGAGGCGGCGGATCGCTCCGGCCTGCCGGCGCGACAGGTCGGCGATCTGCGCCATCAGGTCGGCGCGGACCGGCACGACCTTCTCGGCGGCGCCCGTCGGGGTCGGTGCGCGCAAATCGGCGGCATGGTCGATCAGCGTGACGTCGGTCTCGTGGCCGACGGCGGAAACCAGCGGGATCAGCGAGGCGGCGGCGGCGCGGACCACGACCTCCTCGTTGAAGCCCATCAGGTCCTCGAGCGAGCCGCCGCCGCGCGCGACGATGATCACGTCGGGACGCGGAATACGCCCGCCCTCCGGCAACGCATTGAAGCCGGCTATGGCGGCCGCGACCTCGGCCGCGCTGGTCTCGCCCTGGACCCGCACCGGCCAGACCAGGACATGGCGCGGGAAGCGGTCCTCCAGCCGGTGCAGGATGTCGCGAATGACCGCGCCGGTCGGCGAGGTGATCACGCCGACGACCCGCGGCAGATAGGGGATGAGCTGTTTGCGCTCCTCGGCGAAAAGACCTTCGGCGGCGAGCTTCCTACGCCGCTCCTCCAGCAGCGCCATCAGCGCGCCGATTCCGGCCGGCTCCAGCGAATCGATGATGATCTGGTAGCTCGACTTGCCGGCGAAGGTGGTGATCTTGCCGGTGGCGATGACCTCGAGCCCCTCCTGGGGTCGGGTCTTCAGCCGGCCGAAGACGCCCTTCCAGATCACCGCGTCGATCTTGGCGTTCTGGTCCTTCAGCGAGAAATAGACATGGCCCGAGGCGACCGGCCCGCGATAGCCGGAAATCTCGCCGCGTACCCGCACGAAGCCGAAAGCGTCCTCCAAGGTGCGCTTGAGTGCGCCGGAGAGGTCGGAGACCGACCATTCGGGCGCGTTGCCGGGTTTTGTCTCGGGCGATTCGATATCCATCGGCGGACCATAGCGGCCCTGGGGCCAGAGCTGAAGCGTTGCCCGCCGCGCCCGCGGGGGCTATTGCCCGCGGAGCAAGCGGAGACGGCGCGATGAAGATTCTTCTGATCGGTTCGGGCGGACGCGAGCATGCGCTCGCCTGGGCGATATCCGGCTCGCCGATCTGCAACCGCCTCTATGTCTCGCCCGGCAATCCCGGCACGGCGCAATGCGGCGAGAATGTCGTGCTCGACATCGACGATCATGCCGCCGTGGTCGCCTTCTGCCGGCTGCAGGGGATCGACCTCGTCGTGGTCGGGCCGGAGGGACCGCTCGTCGCCGGCATCGCCGACGATCTCGTCGCCGCCGGCATCAAGACCTTCGGCCCCTCGAAGGCAGCCGCACAGCTCGAGGGCTCGAAGGCCTTCACCAAGGAGCTCTGCGCCGAGTTCGACATCCCGACCGCCGGCTTCGGCCGCTTCCGCGACGCCGCCTCGGCCAAGGCCTATGTCGCCACGCAAGGCGCGCCGATCGTGATCAAGGCGGATGGACTCGCGGCCGGCAAGGGCGTCGTGATGGCGCAGACGCTGGACGAGGCGAACGAGGCCATCGAGATGATGTTCTCGGGAGGATTCGGCACTGCGGGAGCCGAAATCGTCATCGAAGAATGGATGATTGGCGAGGAGGCGAGCTTCTTCGCGCTTTGCGACGGCAGGCACGCGCTGGCGCTCGCCTCGGCGCAGGACCACAAGCGGGTCGGCGACGGCGATACCGGCCCCAATACTGGCGGCATGGGGGCCTACTCGCCGGCGCCGGTGATGACCAGGGAGCTGGAAGACCGCGTCATGGCCGAGATCATCGCGCCGACATTGGCAGGCATGGAAAAGCGCGGCATGCCGTTCAAGGGCATCCTCTATGCCGGGCTGATGATCACGGCGCAGGGGCCGAAGCTGATCGAGTACAATGTCCGCTTCGGCGATCCCGAATGCGAGGTGCTGATGCCGCGCCTGAAGAGCGACATCGCCCCGGCCTTCCTGGCGGCCTGCGACGGCGTGCTCGACAGTTTCGATCTGCGCTGGTCGGACGAGGCGGCGCTGACGGTGGTGCTGGCGGCCCGCGGCTATCCCGGCACCCCCGAGAAGGGCAGCGTCATTCGCGGCATCGCCAAGGCCGAAGCGCAGGACGGCGTCCTCGTCTTCCATGCCGGCACGAAGCAGTTGGCGGCCGACCTCGTCGCCGATGGCGGCCGCGTGCTCAATGTCGTCGGGCTCGGAAAGAGCGTCGGCGAGGCGCAGCGGCGTGCCTATGCCGCGGTCGATGCGATCGACTGGCCGGAAGGTTTTTGCCGGCGCGACATCGGCTGGCAGGCGGTGAAGCGGGAGGAAGGCTGACAGAAGACCGGCCAAGGCGTATATATCGGCTCGGGCGCGATATATACGGGGAGTGCGATGACCATTCTGATCAAGGACCGTGAGACCGATCGCCTCGTCCGTGAGCTCGCGACGCGCACCGGCCAGACGATCACGGATGCCGTCAAGACCGCCGCTGAGGCGCAGCTCGCCAAGCTGCCGCCCCGCAAAGGCCGGGTCGACATGGCGAAGGTTCGGCAGCTGCTCGCCGAGATCGATGCCATGCCCAAGATCAACGCGGATCTCAGCGACGACGAGATCATCGGCTACGACGAGAACGGCGTGCCACGGTGAAGCGGCCGCTCGTCGTCGACAGCTCCGCGATCATCGCGATCCTTCTGGCAGAGCCCGAACGCGCGACCTTCATCGCCCTCCTCGACGACAGTCACGACTCGTGCTGCTCGATGGTGACCTTCGTCGAAGGGTTCATGGTGGCGATGAGCAGGGTGACAGGCTTCTCGTTCGAGCGATACGCAGCGCTCATGAGCGGCTTCGGCATCAAGCCAGCCGCGATCGACGAAGAGCAGGGCCTGGCGGCTTCACAGGCTTTTCTCCGCTTCGGCAAGGGCCGCCACCCGGCCAAGCTCAATCTCGGCGACTGCTTCTCCTACGCCCTCGCCAAGTCCCTGAATGCCCCTCTGCTCTTCAAGGGCGACGATTTCGCCCGAACTGATATCGTGCCGGCGATCGCGGCAGGAGCGGCAGGGCCATGAGCAATCTCGATTCCCTCTTCCCCGGCTTCAAGGCGCATTGGGTCGAGGGGCCTGTCGGCAAGATCTTCGCGCGGGCCGGCGGCGAGGGGCCGCCGCTCGTGCTGATCCACGGCTTTCCGCAGACCCATGCCGAATGGCACAGGATGGCGCCCGATCTGGCCAGGACCCACAGCGTCGTCTGCCTCGACCTGCGCGGCTATGGCTGGTCGAGCGCGCCGCATTGCGACGGCGGCAAGGCGCTCTACAGCAAGCGCGCCATGGGCGAGGACGTCGTCGCGGTGATGCAGTCGCTCGGCCATGCCCGCTTCGGCGTGATCGGCCATGATCGCGGCGCGCGCGTCGCCTACCGGCTGGCGCTCGACCATCCCGGCCGGGTCGAGCGGCTCGTCCTGCTCGACATCCTGCCGACGCTGTCGATGTGGCAGGGCATGAACGCATCGCGCGCCATGCAGGTTTATCACTGGACCTTCCTCGCCCAGCCCGAGCCGGTGCCGGAGAATCTCATCAAGGCCGATCCGGCCGGCTGGCTCGACCATACGATCGCGAGCTGGACGCGGGCCAAGACGCTCGACGCCTTCGATCCGGTCGCGCTCGCCTCCTATACCGAATCCTTCAACGATCCCGGCCGCATCCACGCCGCCTGCGAGGACTATCGCGCTGGTGCCACCACCGACCTCGCCCATGACGAGGCCGATCTCGCCGCCGGCAAGACGATCTCATGCCCCACGCTGGCGCTCTGGGGCGAGGCCGGGATCCCGGCCAAGGGCGCGAGCCCGCTGGAGATCTGGCGCTCGACCTTCGCGCCGAAAGCGGACGGACAGGCCATCGCCAGCGGCCATTTCCTGCCCGAGGAGAACCCCGCGGACACGCTCGCTGCCCTCAAGCCGTTTCTCGCGCAGGCCGGCACCTGAAGCTGGGACGGCAGTATCCACCATGCCAGCATCGAAGCCGCTCCAGAGACGACAACCCACCGGAAACGAGCCCGAGATCGCGCTTGTCCTCGGCGCCGGCGGCGCACGCGGCCTGAGCCATATCGTCGTGCTCGAGGCGCTCGACGAGCTCGGCGTCAGGCCAGCGCTCATCGTCGGCTGCTCGATCGGCGCGATCGTCGGCGCCGCCTATGCGGCCGGGCTTTCCGGCCGCGAATTGCGCGAGCATGTGGCGCTGACCTTCAAGGACCGCGCCAAGGTGGTCGCGCGCCTGCTCGACGCGCGCGTCGGCAAGTTCACCGACCTGATGCGCGGCCTCGGCAATCCCGTCCTCGTCGATGGCGAGCGGCTGCTCGACCTGTTCTGGCCCGAGGCGGTTCCCGACCGGTTCGAGGACCTGGCGCTGCCCTTCGCCGCCGTCGCCACCGATTATCATCTCCATGCCGAGGTTTCGCTGAGCAGCGGCCCCCTGACCCCGGCCGTCGCGGCCTCGCTGGCGATTCCAGGACTGGTGCGCCCGGTCATGGTCGGCGAGCGCGTGCTGATCGATGGCGGCGCGATCAACCCCCTGCCCTATGACCGGCTGGCGGCGCCCGGCCGCATCGTCATGGCGGTCGACACCAGCGCGCCGGCGACGATCAGCGACAGGCGGATACCCGAGCCGCTCGAAGCCATGGTCGGCGTCTCGCAGATCCTGACCCGCACCATCGTGCAGCGCATGATCGAGCGGCAACCGCCCGACATCCTGATCCGCGCCGGCATCGACGGCTATGGCGGGCTCGACTTCTTCAAGGCGCAGGCGATCCTCGACGCCTCCGAGCCGCTGAAGGACGAGGTCAAGCGAAGACTGTCTCAGGCGCTCGAACGCCAGGGCTGAACGGCTCCGGCTCGTCGCAGCGGAAGCCCGGCAGGGCGGCCGCCAGCACGTCCCGGCCCGCATCCGTCAGGGTGACGGCGCGGCTGTCCTTCTTGCGGCGGACCCAGCCGGTCTCGAAGCAGCGGCAGGCGAGCGCGGCAGCGAGGCTGCCGGCCAGATGCGGCCGCCGCTCGCTCCAGTCGAGGCAGGGGCGCAGCGCAGCGCGCCGGCCCTTCGCCGCCCCGCCGATATCGATGCCGAGCGCGACGAAGACGGCCGTTCCGGACGTGGTCAGACCATAGCCGCCATCGGCGACACTGAGATGCCCGCCCGAGACCAGCGCATCGTGCAGGCCGATGCCGAGGCGCCCGGCGAAATGGTCGTAGCAGGTGCGGGCGAGGCTGAGCTCCTCGCCGACGCGCGAGGGCAGTCTGCGGCTCGTCGGCTGCGTTCCGGCCAGCACCATCAACCCTTCCAGCGCCGCCGCGACCTCCGGCCCGGCGAGCCGGTAATAGCGATGGCGGCCCTGCACGGCGACGGCGAGCAGCCCGCCCTGCATCAGCCTTGCGAGATGGCCGCTCGCCGTCTGCGGCGCGACGCCGGCGAGCCAGGCGAGTTCCTTGGCCGTCAGCGCGCGCCCGTCCATCAGGGCATGCAGCATGTTGGCGCGGGCCGGATCCCCCATGAGATGGGCGATCTCGGCGAGATAGGGACCTTGCGTGCTCATGGCGCCATCATGATCCGCCCCGCCCGCGACGCAAGCCGGAACGCTACGGTCGCGACCGTAGCGTTCGCACGAGACAGGGCGCGAGCGCCCTGCCACAAGCGAGGCATGGATAACCCGGATCTCATCCCCTTCATCGCCGCCACCTTCCTCTTCGCCGGCTTCGTCAAGGGCGTCATTGGGCTCGGGCTGCCGACCATCGCGGTTGGCATTCTCGGCGTGGTGATGGCGCCGGCCCAGGCGGCGGCATTGCTCGTGGTGCCCAATATCGTCACCAATAGCTGGCAGGTCGCCACCGGGCCGGGCCTGAAGGCGATCGCGCTCAGGCTCTGGCCGATGCTGGCCGGCACATGCGTCGGCACCTGGGCGGGCGCCGGGCTGCTGCAGCAGGAGAAGGGCGGCTCGGCCACGTTCTGGCTCGGCGTCGCGCTGGTGCTGTATGCACTGGTCGGGCTGCAAGCGGCCAAGCTGCGCGTGCCGCCGAAGGCCGAAGCCTGGCTCGGCCCCGTCATCGGCATCGTCACCGGCATCGCCACGGCGGCGACGGGCGTCTTCGTGCTGCCGGCCGTGCCCTATCTGCAGGCGCTCGGCTTCGACAAGGACGAGTTGGTGCAAGCGCTCGGGCTGTCCTTCATCGTCTCGACGCTGGCGCTCTCCATCGGCCTGATCGGGGCCGGAGCGCTCGACATGGCGGTGGCGCAATCCTCGCTGCTGGCGCTGCTGCCGGCGCTCGCCGGGATGGGCGTCGGCCAGGTGCTGCGGGCGCGCATTTCGGCCGCCGCTTTCAAACTCTGCTTCTTCGCCGGGCTGCTAGCGCTGGGCTGCTATCTGGTCTGGCGGACGCTGGCCTGAGTGCCAAAATAGGGGAGGATGCCTCGTTCTGGTCGCATCCCGGCCATTTTCTGGCCGCTTGAGCGCCCTACGGGCCCAAACCGAACCGCTCAGCCAGACCAAGGAAATGGTGGCTTGAGTTGCCATTCCCCAAAAATCAGTTGAGTCAGTAATGCGTCAGTTCGTCATGGCTGCGATGGTCGCAGCCTGTCTGCCCCTATCCGCGCGCGCCAATATCCCCGTCGACAAAATCTCGTTCCAGCCCCAGGTGAAGGGTCTCGGCTGCCTCAAGCCCGAGACGCTGGCGATGATCAAGGAGCTGGTGGCGAAGATCGGCCCCATCCAGATCACCTCGACCTGCGGCGGCCGTCATGCCCGCCGCTCCCAGCATTATCGTGGCAATGCCATCGACTTCCGGCCGCTCGCGACATCGGCGCGCAAGGCCGTGGCCGCTGCGAAGACCCTCGAGAACCGGGGCGGCGTCGGCTCCTATTCGAACGGCGTCGTGCATGTCGATGTCGGCGAGCGCGAGATCGCTTGGTACGGGCACAAGCGCGCCAAGCGCCGCTATGCGCATGTCGCGCGCAACGGCCGCTGATCCAGCGGCTAACGCCGCTCCCTGAAGAAATCGCGCAGCAGCGTCGCCGCCTCGGTCTCGCTCAGGCCGCCATAGACCTCCGGCGCGTGATGGCAGGTCGGGCTCGCATAGAGCCTGACGCCGTTCTCGACGGCGCCGCCCTTCGGGTCGGAGGCGGCGAAATAGAGCCGCCTGATCCGGGCGAATGAGATCGCGGCCGCGCACATCGGGCAGGGCTCGAGCGTGACATAGAGGTCGCAATCGATCAGCCGCTCGCTGCCGATCTCCTCGCAGGCCAAACGCAGCGCCAGCATCTCGGCATGGGCCGTCGGGTCCTTGCGCTCGAGCGTGCGGTTGCCGGCGCCGGCCAGCACGACGCCGTCGCGCATGACCACGGCGCCGACCGGCACCTCGCCGCGCGCGCCCGCCGCCCGCGCCTCGGCGAGCGCCAGCGCCATCCCGTCCTCATAGCGTGCAGGCCTGGATTGCGGCATGCGACCTCTGCTTTGGCGCTCGCGGGCTGACAGGCGCTCTGCTACAAGCGCCGGCTGTGCAGGAGCGATGATGAGCGACGACAACAACCAGAAAAGCCGGGGTCCGCGCAAGGGCGGTGGATCTCGCGGCGGCGCCGGAGGCAAAGGCGGCGGTGGCTTCCGCGGCGGCGACGGCAAGGGCCGTGGCCCGGCGCGCGGCCGCCCGGCTTCGGGCGGCGAGCGCCCGTCATTCCGCGGTCGCCCGGGCGAGGACCGTCCGCATCGCAGCGCCAGCGAAGGCAGCGAGCGCCCGGCGCGCCGCTTCGACAAGCCCGCGGGCCAGCGGGACGGCGCGCCCCGTCCGCCGCGCGAGGGCGGCGAGAGGCCATTCCGCGCGCGGGCAGACGGCGAGCGCGCACCATTTCGCGGCCGTTCCAGCGACGAGCGCCCGCCTCATAGCTCGGCGGAGGGCGGCGAGCGCCCGGCCCGACGCTTCGACAAGCCCGCGAGCCAGCGGGACGCTGCGCCGCGCGGCGGCAATCGGGATGACGGCGCAAAGCGCTTCGACAGGCCGAAATTCGACAGGCCTGCGCGCCCGCGGCGCGAGGACGAGCGGCCGCGCCGCCCGCGCGGCGACGAGACCGAGGTGCAGACCGCAGCAGTCGCCCCCCTGCCCTCGCTGGAGCCGGAGCGCATCGCCAAGGTGATGGCGCGCGCCGGCGTCGCCTCGCGTCGCGACAGCGAGGCGATGATCGCGGAAGGCCGCGTCAGCGTGAACGGCAAGGTGATCGAGAGCCCGGCGCTCGATGTCGGACCGAGCGACGTGATCCTCGTCGATGGCGAGCCCTTGCCGGCACGTGAGCGCACCCGGCTCTGGCTCTATCACAAGCCGCGCGGGCTGGTGACGACGAACCACGATCCCGAGGGCCGCCCGACCGTGTTCGAGGCGCTGCCCGAGGACCTGCCGCGCGTGCTCTCGATCGGCAGGCTCGACATCAATACCGAAGGCCTGCTGCTGCTGACCAATGATGGCGGGCTGGCGCGCGTTCTGGAACTGCCCGAGACGGGCTGGCTCCGGCGCTACCGCGTGCGCGCCTTCGGCAGCGTGACGCAGGACAAGCTCGACACGCTGCGCGACGGCGTCAGCATCGAGGGTGTCAATTACGGGCCGGTCGTCGCGCGTTTCGAGCGCGAGCAGGGCTCGAACACCTGGCTCACCGTCGATCTGCGCGAAGGCAAGAACCGCGAGGTCAAGACCGTTCTCGAGCATCTCGGCCTCGCCGTGAACCGGCTGATCCGGGTGTCCTTCGGCCCGTTCCAGCTTGGCGACCTGCCCGAGGGCGAGGTCGATGAGATCCGCTCGCGCGTCATCAAGGACCAGCTCGGCGAAGAGCTGATGGCGAAGGCCGGCGTCGATTTCGAGGCGGCTCGCCGCGACGAGCTGCCGGCCCAGGCGAGGCCAGCGCCGAGCGGCGAGGATCGCCCGCGCCGGCGGGAGGGCGCCAAGCGCGGCGATGTCGAGCGGACACCTTCGCAGGACACCCGCAGCGAGAAGCCGTGGAAGCGCACCGTCTGGCGTGATGCCGAGGCCGAGCCGCAGCGCGAGCGGCGAGCGCCGCCCCGCCGGGGCGCCGACCCGAAGGAGGAGCGGCTGGCGCGCGAGGCGGCGGGCCAGGTCGCGCGCAAGCGCGGCGCACCGATCGCCGATCCCAAGGGCCGCCGCGTGCTGGTCGAGCGCGTCAGCGCGCCGGCCCGCGAGGACACGCCCGCGCGCAAGCCACGCGGCGAGCGTTCCGACGCCCCCTCCCGCGCGCCGCGCTCGCAGGAACGTGGCGATGCCGGGCGCAGCTTCGGCGAAAGGCCGGCGCGGCGGCCGCGCGAGGACATGGCCGGGCGGGATCGCACCGATGAGCGGCCCTGGCAGGAGCGAGCGCCACGCGGCGACCGCCCCGAGCGGGCTCCGCGCGAAGCGGGCGAGCGGCCGGCGCGGCGCTTTTCCGAGCGTCCCGGCGATGACCGGCCGCGCGGCCGCAGCTTCGGCGAGAGGCCTGCCGGCCGCTCCGGCGAGCGTCCGGCCGGGCGCGGCGCCGGGCCCAAGCCTGGTGGTGGCCGTCCGTTCGGCGGCAAGCCTTCCGGCGGCGGCAGACCTTCCGGCAGTGGCAAACCCGGCGGCCGGGGCCCGCGCCCCGGTGGCGGCGGGCGCGGCAAGCGTGACTGAGGACCTCGCGCGATGAGGATCGTCGGCGGCCGCTTCGGCGGCCGACCCCTTGCGGGACCGAAACCGGGGATCGGCACGATCCGGCCGACCTCGGACCGCTTGCGCGAATCGCTCTTCAACGTGCTGGCCCACGGCCATGGCGACGCGGTCGCCGGCGCGCGCGTGCTCGATCTGTTCGCCGGCACCGGGGCGATGGCCTTCGAGGCATTGTCGCGCGGCGCGGCCTTCGCGCTCCTCGTCGATGACGGCACGGAAGCGCGCGGCCTGATCCGCGAGAACCAGATGGCGTTCGGCGTCGCCGGTATCAGCCGCATCTTCCGCCGCGACGCGACGAAGCTCGGCCCGATCGGCCCGATGCCGCCCTTCGACCTCGTCTTCTGCGACCCGCCCTATCGCAAGGGGCTGGGCGAGAAGGCGCTCGCCTCGGCGCGCGACGGCGGCTGGCTGGCGGAGAGCGCGCTGGTGCTGCTCGAGGAGGCGGCGGGCGCCGAGATCACGCTGCCGGAGGGTTTCGCTCAGGTCGATCGGCGTGATTATGGCGAGACGCAGGTGATGTTCCTGCGGGTGGAGTGAGCGAATGCTTCGGCTCTGAGCGGGGATAGGATAGAGCTTATCCCCGGTCTGTTTTTCGCGCTTAGTCTCCGTATCCGTCGCGGAGCTGAACGCACGGATGCATTCCCCATCATCGATCGAATGTCGCGAGCGTGCCTCGCGGTTACGCTGAAACCTGCTCGCCAGCCATCTCGCCGGCGAACGCGTGCTGCTCGCCCTGGCGCGCCTGCGAGCACTCGTCGAGAAGGCCGGGTTCAACCCGGACCAGCCTCGCCTTCCGCCGGGCGGGCCCGGCGGCGGCCAATGGAACTACGAGGAAGGCTACGCGCAGGGCCGAAAGCCGGGCATCGGGCACAATGAAGGGCCGACGCTCGACCCGCCCGAGCCTCCCAAGGACCCGCCGAAAGACAAAGTCTCGAAAACGCAGGCGGCCAAGGCGTTGGCGAAAGAAATCGCACGCCGGGCGCTGCGGCGAGCTGGCCCCATCGGGGCCGCTATCACTGCAATCGACATCGGGCGTCGGCTTTACTCCGAGTATCCGTCGATCAGGTCGTATCAAGATAAGCCGCAGACACTCGGCGAGCTCCAGCAGAACGTCGGCAAGCGCCGGCCGGGTTATGAGGACCACCATATCGTCGAACGGATTGCGGGCAAAACCGGGGGGTTTCCGGACTCGATGATCAATGGGATCGACAATGTGGTCAGCGTCCCGAAATACCGGCATCATGTGATTAGCGGGTGGTACAATACCCCGAACAAAGATTTCGGAATGCAGAAGCCGCGTGACTATCTACGCGGAAAGGATTGGTCTGAGCATGTTCGCATCGGACATATGGCGATGCGACGTGCGGGAGTGCTCAAATGAAGCAGCCGCCAAACCTTAGCTCGTTGCAAAATGACGAAATCGTCAGGACCTTCGAGAAGCTCTGCATCGAGCAATACGATGCCATGGAGCGCGAAGAGCAGGGCCGGGTCAACCGCCTCTTCTGGCAGATCTACGGTCTTGAGGTTGAGCTCAAATCGCGTCCCGGTGACCAGCGGGGTATCCTCATGCAGCTCTTCGGCCATCCAAACATGCAGGTGCGGCTCACGGCCGCGCGTGCCAATCTCGCCGTAGACTATATCGCAGCACGGCGCGAACTTGAGGAAATCGTCAATTCACAATGGCAGCCTCAGGCCATGGATGCCGGCATCACGCTCGAGAATCTCGACACCGGTTTCTACCGGCCTACCTGAGCTTCACCGCCGTCCGAACAACCTCGATAGATCGGCCGACGGTGACTACGCTGGGTGGAATTCGGAGTGCTGAAATGAGTGCTTCTAAGCTCAAGTCACTTTCGACGACCGATCTCAAGCTCATGTTCGAGAAGCTGTGCATCGAGCAATACGATTCCTTGGAACGCGACGAAATCGCTGCCTTCAACCGTCGATACGACAAGATTCAAGCGATCGAGGACGAACTGAAATCCCGCCCCGGTGACCAGCGGCGTGTGCTCATGGAGCTCTTTGGCCACCCGAATATGCAGGTCCGTCTTACGGCGGCACGCGCCAACCTCGCCGTGGACTATGTCGCCGCCCGACGCGAGATTCAGGAAATCGTCGATTCGAAATGGTTTCCGCAGGCGGGCGACGCCGGCATGACGCTCCATTTTCTCGACACCGGCTTTAACCGGCCGACCTGACGCTCACCGCCGCCCGAACAGCTTCTCGATATCGCTGAGCTTGAGTTCGACATAGGTCGGCCGACCGTGATTGCATTGGCCTGAATTCGGCGTGACCTCCATCTCGCGCAGCAGCGCGTCCATCTCCTCGGGACGCAGGCGGCGGCCGGCCCGCACCGAGTTGTGGCAGGCCATCGTCGCCAGCACATGGTCGAGCCGGCGTTCCAGCGAGCCGGAATCGCCATGCTCGGCGAGGGTGTCGGCGACGTCGCGCACCAGCTTCTGCAGGTTGCCGCCGGCAAGCGCGCTCGGCGCCTCTCGCACCAGCACGGCGCCCGGTCCGAAGGCTTCCAGGACGAGGCCGAGCGAGGCGAGTTCCGGGGCCGCCGCATTCAGCCGGTCGGCATCGACCGGATCGAGCTCCACCACCTCGGGCAGCAGCAGCGGCTGGCGCGCGATGCCGGTCCTGGCGCGCTCGGCCTTGAGGCGCTCATAGACCAGCCGCTCATGCGCTGCGTGCTGGTCGACGATGACCATGCCGTCGCGGGTCTGGGCGAGGATATAGGTCTCGTGGACCTGGGCGCGGGCGGCGCCGAGTGGGCGGTCGAGCGCGTCCGGCGCCGGCTCGGCGAGATGCGCCCGCGCATCGGCCGAGGGCTGCGCGAAACCGGTGAACCCAGCCTGCCGCGCCTCGGCCAGCCCTGCCGATGCGGGCGCCCAGGCGGGTGCCCCGGGCAGGACCGGACGCTGGATCGAACTATTGCCGCCGGCGCCGGCGAAGACCGCGCGGAAAGCCTCCAGCGTGCGGGCGCCGCCCGTCGTCGTGGCGCGATGGCCGGCCTCGGCCAGCGCCGCCTTCAGGCCGGAGACGACGAGGCCGCGCACCAGCGCGGGGTCGCGGAAGCGGACCTCGCTCTTGGCCGGGTGGACATTGACGTCGACGAGGCGCGGCTCGCAGGAGACATCGAGGAAGAGCACCGGATGCCGGTCCGACGGGACGACATCGGCATAGGCGCCGCGCACCGCCGAGAGCAGCAGCTTGTCGCGCACCGGCCGGCCATTGACGGCGAGATGCACGCCGGCCGAGGTGCCGCGATGGAAGGTCGGCAGGCCGGCGAAGCCGTGGACGCCGAAGCCTTCGCGCGCAGCGTCGAGCCTGAGCGCGTTCTCGGGAAAGTCGCGGCCGAGCGCGCGCGACAGCCGGCGCAGCTGGCCTTCCTCGCCGAGCGGCTCCGCCGGCCAGTCGAAGCCGGTGACATGGTCGCCGTCGAGGGAGAAGCGGATCGCCGGATGGGCGATGGCGAGGCGGCGCAGCATGTCGGAGACGGCCTGCGCCTCGGCGCGGTCGCTCTTCAGGAATTTCAGGCGCGCCGGGGTGAAGATGAAGAGGTCGCTGACCTCGATGCGCGTGCCTTGCGCAGCCGGCGCCGGACGCACGACGCCCTTCTCGCCCGCCTCGACGACGAGGCTGTGGCCCTGTCCCGCCTCGCGCCGGCGGGTGGTGATGGCGAGCCGGGCGACCGAGCCGATCGAGGGCAGCGCCTCGCCGCGGAAGCCGAGCGACTGGATCGCGAAAAGATCGCCGTCGGGCAGCTTGGAGGTGGCGTGGCGCTCGACGGCGAGCGCCAGATCCTCGGGCGACATGCCGATGCCGTCATCGACGACGCGGATCAGCTCGCGCCCGCCGGCCGCGATCGTCACCGCGATCGCGCGCGCGCCGGCGTCGATCGCGTTCTCGACCAGCTCCTTCACCGCCGCGGCCGGCCGCTCGATCACCTCGCCGGCGGCGATGCGATCGACCAGGACAGGATCGAGGCGGCGGACGGTCATGGAGGTCCTATCGGGCAGCCGGTCTGAGCGCGTCATTCTCGGGCGAAGCGAAGCGAAGACCCGAGAATCTCAGGACCAGCGATCTCTGGTTTCCGAGATGGTCGGGTCAAGCCCGACCATGACGAAGGAGGCGCAACCGAATCGTCAGCCACGTCCCTCGGCAAGATAGCGCTTGGCGAGGATCTTCGCCTCCTCGACCGCCGGCTGGTCGAACGGATCCACACCTATGGCGTAGCCGGTGAGGATCGTCTCCAGCATGAAATGCATCAGGATCTCGCCATGCACGGTCTCGTCGACATGGTCGACATGGAGACGGCGCACGGCCCGGCCGTTCTTCGCGAAGGTGTCGATCATGGCAACGCCCTGCGCGGCGACGAGATCGCCGATCGTCTTGCCGGCGAAATCCTCCTCGCCGATCTTGCCGGCGAGCGTCGCGTCGATCTTCGGCCCCTTGCCCTTGGCGCCAACGGTCAGCACCGTGAAGAACTTGTCCTTCGGCCCGGCGAGATAGAGCTGCTGCTGCGAATGCTGGTCGACGGGGCCGAGCGCCGAGACCGGCTGTGTGCCCTGCCCGTCCTTGCCGAGGCTCTCGGCCCAGAGCTGGACCCACCAGCGCGTCAGCAATGCCAGCCTGTCGGCATAGGGCATCAGCACGGCGATGCCCTTGCCGGAGCGCATCGCGGCGAGATGCAGCGCCGCGCCGAGCGCAGCGGGAACCTCGCGCACGCCCTTGCCGGCGAGCACCGGCGCCAGCGCCTTGGCCGCGCCCTGGCGCAGCGCCGCGACATCGAGGCCGAGCGTCGCCGCCGGCAGCAGGCCGCAATTGGTCAGCACCGAATAGCGTCCGCCGACCCCGGTATGATGCTCGAGGAAGGGCGTGCCGAACGGTTCCAGCAGGGCGCGCAGCGGATGCAGCTTGCCGGGCTTGGCCGGTTCGGAGAGGCCCTGGAAATGCCGGCCGAGATCGGCATCGGCAATGCCGGCGCCGCGCAGGGCGGTGATCGCCGCGATGGTCTGCAGCAAGGTCTCGCCGGTGCCGCCGGATTTGGAGATGGCCACGAATTTCGTGGTCTTCAGCGGCAGCTTCGCCAGCAGGTCGGCGTAGGTGACCGGGTCAAGATTGTCGATGAAGTGGACGCGCGGGACCGGCAGGAAGCTGGAGAGGCCGGCGATGCCGTAGCCGGTGAGCTGGGCCAGGGTCTGACCGCCGAGGCTGGAGCCGCCGGTGCCGAGCACGAGGATGTCGCTCGCGCCCTCGCGCAGGCGTTTCGCCGCCGCCTGGATCGCAGGCAGGTCGGCCGTTTCGGCAGGCAGGCCGAGCAGCGGCAGCGATTTCGCCTCGGCCTCGCCCTTGAGCCGCGCCAGCGCCGGGCCGAGATCGGCCAGCGCCGTCTCGAAAGCGGCATCCGGGATGCCGCCGGCGCCGACACCGGATTCGAGTGCGAGGTCGAAGCTTTGCTGCAGCATGGCGAGAGATCCGTTTGGTCGTTGGAAATGAGAACCCGTCAGACGAGGCCCACAGGGCGCCCCACCGCCTGGACGAGCAGGCGCGGATCGCCGAAGAGGCGCTTGGCGACGCGCTTGACGTCGGCCAGCGTCACAGCCGCGAAGAGGCGATTGCGCTCGGCCAGGAAATCCGGCTCGAAACCGTTGATGGCGAGGCCGAGCAGCTCCGCGGCGATCTTCGGCGAGGTGTCGAAGCGCAGGGGATAGGAGCCGATGATATAGCGCTTGGCCTCCTCGACCTCATGCTCGCTCGGCCCCTCATTGGCGAGCTTCGCCATCTCCTCGCGAATGACGGTGAGCGATTCCGCGGCACGGTCGTTGCGGGTCGCGGTGCCGCCGACGAGCATGGCGCTTTGCCGCAGCGGCAGCAGGCTCGACGAGACGCCATAGGCGAGGCCGCGCTTCTCGCGGACCTCGAGGAAGAGGCGCGAGGTGAAGGCGGAGCCGCCGAGAATGTGGTTGAGCACGCTCGCCGTGATGAAATCGGGGTCGCGGCGCATCAGGCCCGGGCCGACGAAGCGCAGCACGGTCTGCGGCACGTCGAGATCGACGACATGGGTCTCGCCAAGGCCCTGGAGCGGGACGGGATCGGCCGGCAGCAGGCGCGGCGCCCCGGCGGGAAGCGCGCCGAAGACCTGGTCGAGCCGCTTGGCCAGTTCGTCGGCAGCGATGTCGCCGACGACGACGATCTTGAGGCCGGCGCGCGCCAGCAAGTCGCGCGAGAGCGCCTTGAGGCCGGCAGCCTCCATGCGCGAGACGCTGTCGATATCACCCTTCTCCGGGCGGCCATAGGGATGGCCGGGATAGGCGGCCGCATAGAGCGCGTTGCGGCAAAGGACCTCGGGATTCTGGGCCTGGCGCTGCAGGCCGGCGATCACCTGCGCCTTCACCCGGGCCACCGCATCGGCATCGAAACGCGGCGCGTTGAGCGCCAGCGCCAGCAGCGCGAAAGCCTCGTCGCGATGGGTCGACAAGGTCTGGAGCTGGCCATGGAAATCGTCGCGACGGGCGTCGAAGCTGAGATTGATGGCATGGTCGGCGAGCCGGCCATGGAAGGCCTCGGCGTCGAGATCGCCAGCGCCCTCGTCGAGCAGGCCGGAGACCAGATAGGCGCTGCCGGCGGCGTTCTCGGGATCGCGGGTCGCCCCGCCGTCGAAGGCGAAATCGATCGCGATCAGCGGCAGGCTGTGCTCCTCGACCAGCCAGGCCTCGACGCCGGAGGTCGAGCGGACCTTCTGGACGGCCAGCGACGGGCCGGAAAGTGTGGAGGCTGCGGCGGGGATGGGCGCGTTCATGTCGCTTCCTGACGGCGGGACGCCATGGCCCCGCCCGCATGAGAGAAGGGCGCGGGCTCAGGCCGCCGGCAACAACAGGCCGGTGACCGACCGGTCGGGGCGGAGATAGCGGCGCGCGACCTCGATGACGGCCTCCCGCGTCACGCTTTCGATGCGCTCGGGCCAGGCCAGCACGTCCTCGACCGTCTCGCCGACGGCGAGCGAGGCACCGAAGATGCGGGCGAGCGAGGATTGGCTGTCGCGGGCGAAGACGGTTTCCGCCACCAGCCGCGTTCGGGCGCGGGCGAGTTCGAGCTCGCTCGGTCCATCGGCCAGGAACGTCGCGAGCGCCGCGTCGAGGCCGGCTTCAAGCTTGGCCATGTCCGTGCCAGGCCGCGGGCTGGCCGAGAGCTGGAAGGCGGCGCGGTCGACCATCGAGCCCATGAAATAGGCGCTGGCGCCGGCCGCGATCTCCTCTTCGGCGCAGAGCCGGCGATAGAGCCGCGAGGTGGTGCCGCCGCCGAGGATCTCGGCGGCCAGCTCGAGCGCGAAGACCTCGCCGCGGTCGCCGCTGAGATAGGTCGGGGTCAGCCAGCCGCGCCGCAAGGACGGCTGACGGACACGCGGATCGCTCAGCGAAACCCGACGCTCAGCCCGCGGGTCGGGCTCGGAAGGACGCTTGCGCGCCGGGGCTTCACCCCGTGCCGCGATCTTGCCATAGGTCGCCTCGGCCAGCTTGCGGGTCTCGTCCAGATCGGTGTCGCCTGCGACGACGAGGATCGCGTTCTCGGGGGTGTAGAAGCGCTGGTAATAGGTGAAGGCGTCGGCGCGGGTCAGCCCCTCGATCTCGTGCTCCCAGCCGATGATCGGCGTTCCGTAGGGGTGATGCACGAACAGCGCCGAGGAGAATTCCTCGCCGAGCTGGGCGGCCGGATCGGCGTCGACGCGCATGCGGCGCTCTTCCAGCACGACGTCGCGCTCGGGCGCGACCACGGCCTCGTCGAAGGAGAGGCCGGTCATCCGGTCGGCCTCGTAATCCATCATCGCGCGCAGATGCTCCTTCGGCACGCGCTGGAAATAGGCGGTGTAGTCGAAGGAGGTGAAGGCGTTCTCCTGCCCGCCATAGCCGGCGACGATCTTGGAGAACTCGCCGGCCGGCCAGCGGGCCGTGCCCTTGAACATCAGATGCTCGAGGAAATGCGCGATCCCCGACTTGCCGGCCGGATCGTCGGCCGAACCGTTACGATACCAGACCATGTGGGTGACGACAGGCGCGCGCCGGTCCGGAACGACCACGACATCGAGCCCGTTCTCGAGCCGGAAGGCTTCGACCGGCACGGACAGTCTCGCAGTCGGGGCATGGATCGTCATCGCGGGAGGGAACCTTCGCGGCAGGAGTGACCTTCGATATAGGCCGTGCTCAAGCGCCGCGCCAGAAGGCGCGCGCAGTCGAAACGCTGCAGCGGGCGCTCAGCGCGTGACCGGCGGCGGCAGACCCTGCGCGAATTCCTTCTGGCCAGTGCTCTCGGACCGGTCCTCGCGAGGACCGTCCCTGCCCGGGCCGAGTGGCGCGCTGCCGGCCGGCAGGCGATAGCCGGTCGGCGGATCGGACAGATGGCGCCGCTGCGGCTCCGAGCCGTAGACCAGCTTCGAGGTATCGTCGGCGCTCTGGCGCGAGGCGAGTTCCTTGCCGACGCGGATCGGCCCGATATTCTCCTCGTAGGTGTCGGAACCGCGCGACGGCCCAGGTCCGGAACCCTGGCCCGGCAGGCGTCCGCGGCGGATCTCCTCCTGGCTCAGGAGGGGACGCTGGTTCTCGCGATATTTCTCGCGGCGCGTCGCGGGCAGGAACGTATCCTCGGCGGCAGCGCGACGGGCGGCGACATCGGGATCGTTCGGCCAAGCGGCCGTGCGCTCGCTTGCCGGATCCTGTGGGCGCGGCAGGGCGGAGGACGGCGGCACCACCAAGGGCGGGCGCTGGCGGTACTCGATATCCGGGCCCTCGCCGGGCATCACGCCCATGCTGCGCAGGACTTTCTGGAAAAGCATGCCTTCCTGCGCGGCGGCGGGAAGCGCGGCCAGCAACAAGCTCCCGGCAAGCAGGGTGCGAATTGCGCGAGCGCGATGGGCCATCTCAAAACCTCCGTGAAGGAACGCGCGTTCCTGTCCGTGTTCCGCCGTGCATGCACCAAGGGAAGGGCAAAACCATGGCGGGTGCCTCAAACCTGAGCAGGTTTCGAGGCGTCAGGGCGGAAGGACTCATACAGGAGACCGAGCACCCCGACAACGATTGCCGCATCGGCAATGTTGAAGATGTACCAGCTGAAGCTGCCATAATACAAATGGACGAAGTCGACGACGGCGCCATAGACCGCCCGGTCGACGCCGTTGCCGAGCGCACCGCCGATGATCAGCGCGAGGCTGACGACGGTGAGCCGGTTGGTCGCTCGCCACATCCAGCGCCCGAGCCAGATCACCGCGGCGAAGGACAGAACCACCAGCGCCCAGCGGCCCAGATCGGTGCCCTGCTGGAAGAGCCCGTAGGAAATGCCGCGATTCCAGGCGAGCACGATGTTCATGAACGGCGTCAGCGCATAGGGCCCGGTCTCGGCCAGGCGCAGGCCGAAGAGCAGCCAGAGCTTGAGCGCCTGGTCCGCGACGAAGACCAGCGCGACGATCCAGATTCCGAAGCGGCGCAGCGACGTCATCGCCCCGCCGCCCGGCCGAGTTCACGCAAGGCCTTGGCGTCGCGGGGCGTCACGTCCGGATGATCGCGCTCGGCCGTCGCCGGGTCGAAATATTTCCAGGAGCGGGCGCATTTCACGCCGGCGGCGCGCTGCGGAACGACAGCGACGCCCGGCACCTCGGCCAGCCTGAAGGCGTCTTCCGGCCCCTCCCCGGTGACGATCGCGATGCCCGAGGTGATGCAGATCTCGGCGAGATCGAGCCCCGAGAGAGCGGCGCGCAGATCGGGATCGGCGATATGCACCAGCGGCGCCGCCTCCAGCGAGGAGCCGATGCGCTTGGCGGCCCGCTCCAGCTCGAGTGCGCCGGTGACGACGCGGCGGACGCGGCGGACCTTGGCCCAGCGCTCGGCCAATTCGGGATCGAGCCAGCGCTGCGGCGCCTCCGCAAAGGCTTCGAGATGGACCGAGCCATCGAGCGCCTTCTGCTCGGGATAACGCTCGAGCCAGGCTTCCTCCGTCGTGAAGACCAGGATCGGCGCAAGCCAGGTCGCCAGGCTGCGGAAGAGATGGTCGACCACCGTCAGCGCGCTCTTGCGGACATGGCTCGACAGCGGGTCGCAATAGAGCGCGTCCTTGCGGATATCGAAATAGAAGGCCGAGAGCTCGGTGTTCATGAACTGCGAAAGCAACGTCACGACCCGCTTATAGTCATAGGTGCGATAGGCGTCCTCGACCTGCGGGCCGAGCTCGGCCAGCCGATGCAGCATCAGCCGTTCCAGCTCGGGCATCGAGGCCGGTTCGGTGACGCGGATATCCTCGCTGAAATGAGCGAGCGTGCCGAGCATCCAGCGCATCGTATTGCGCAGCTTGCGATAGGTCTCGACGAAGGTCTTGAGGATCTCCTTGCCGATGCGCAGGTCGTCGGAATAGTCGGCCGCCGCGACCCAGAGGCGCAGGATGTCGGCGCCGGATTCCTTGATGACCTCCTGCGGCGCGGTGACGTTGCCCTTCGACTTCGACATCTTCTCGCCCTTCTCGTCGAGACAGAAGCCGTGGGTCAGCACCACGTCGAAGGGCGCGCGGCCGCGCGTGCCGCAGCTTTCGAGCAGGCTCGAATGGAACCAGCCGCGATGCTGGTCCGAGCCCTCGAGATACATCACCCGGTCATTGCCGCCCTCGCCGCGCCGGCGCGCCCGCAGGTCGGGACGCTTCTCGAGCGTGAAGGCATGGGTCGAGCCGGAATCGAACCAGACGTCGAGCACGTCGGTGACGCGCTCGTATTTGGCCGGGTCGTAGCCGAAGGGGGTCAGGAAGCGGGCGCCGTCGGTGTCGGTGAACCAGGCATCGGCGCCCTCGGCCTCGAAAGCCTCGGCGATGGCGGCGTTGACCTTCGTGTCGACCAGGATCGTGCCGGCCTCCTTCTCGACGAAGACGGTGATCGGCACGCCCCAGGCGCGCTGGCGCGAGACGACCCAGTCGGGCCGGTTGGCGATCATGCCGGTGATGCGGTTCTCGCCGGCCGCAGGCACCCATTCGGTGTCGCGAATGGCGCCGAGCGCGACCTCGCGAAGGGTGCGGTTGCCGAGCGAGGCGACCGCCTTGTCCATGGCGATGAACCATTGCGGCGTGTTGCGGAAGATCACCGGCTTCTTCGAGCGCCAGCTATGCGGGTACTGGTGCTTCAGCCGGCCGCGCGCGACGAGATGGCCCGAGGCCGCGAGCGCCTTGATGACGGCGTCGTTGGCATCGCCCTTCTCGCCCTTGTCGGTGATGACCTGCCTGCCCTCGAAGCCAGGCGCCTCCTTGGTGAAGCGGCCATCGGCATCGACGGTGTAGGGGATGCGCGTCTCGATGCCGCGCTCGGCCAGCTTGCGGCCATTGGCCATCCAGATGTCGAAGTCCTCGCGGCCATGGCCGGGCGCGGTGTGGACGAAGCCGGTGCCGGCATCGTCGGTGACATGGTCGCCGTCCAGCAGGGGAACGTCGAAATCATAGCCCTGGCCGCGCAGGGGGTGGGCGCAGGTCGCGCCGTCCAGCTCCGCTCCAGCCACGTCGCGAACCAGCTCGAAGGCATCGACCTTCGCCGCCTTGAAGACGGACTCGGCCAAGGCCTTGGCGAGCACATAGGTCGCGCCGGCCTTGGCCCAGTTGCCCTCGGGGGCAGCGGTGACGCGATAGAGGCCATAGGCGATCTTGTTGTGGAACGAGATCGCGCGGTTGCCCGGGATCGTCCAGGGCGTGGTCGTCCAGATGACGACCGAGGCACCCGCAAGGCCGCCCGCCGAAACGATCGGAAACGCCACGAACACCGTGTCGCTGGTGTGCTCCTCGTACTCGACCTCGGCCTCGGCCAGCGCGGTCTTCTCGACCACCGACCACATCACCGGCTTAGAGCCGCGATAGAGCTGGCCGGTCTCCGCGAACTTCATGATCTCGCGGGCGATCTGCGCCTCGGCCGGATAGGCCATGGTCAGATAGGGATCGTCCCAATCGCCCTCGACGCCGAGGCGCTTGAACTCCTCGCGCTGGACGCCAACCCAGTGCTCGGCGAAGGACCGGCATTCCTTGCGGAACTCGACGACCGGCACGTCGTCCTTGTTCAGGCCCTTGGCGCGGTACTGTTCCTCGATCTTCCACTCGATCGGCAGACCGTGGCAGTCCCAGCCCGGCACGTAATTGGCGTCCTGCCCGAGCATCTGCTGCGAGCGCACGACCAGGTCCTTCAGCACCTTGTTGAGGGCATGGCCGATATGGAGATGGCCGTTGGCATAGGGCGGGCCGTCATGCAGCACGAAGCGCTCGCGGCCCTTCGCAGCCTCGCGCAGCTTGCGGTAGAGATCCATCCTGTCCCAGCGCGCGAGCAGTTCCGGCTCGCGCTGCGGCAGGCCGGCACGCATCGGGAACTCGGTCTGCGGCAGGAACAGCGTCTGCGAATAGTCGACGGCTTTGGTCGGGGCGGTGCTGGACTGGTCGGTCATGATCCGGCTCGGGCATCTCGGACTGGCGGGCCAGGCAATGCTGGCGCGGCGCGCGGGTCCTGCGGAAAGGGAAAAGCGTCGGTCATCCCGGCTTGCGCAGGCGCCCGCGCATCAGCGCAGGGCAGCGTCAGCCGGGCCCGTAATTCGCCGTGCAAACTCTATGATCTGGGCGCGATGAGCGAGCATGAAGGGCTTCTAGCAGGGCGGCATCAGGGAAGGAAGGGCGGTGTTTGCGCCAGAATGGCGCGGGCGCGGGCGCTGTCGGCGTCCATTTGCACGATCAGCGCCTCGAGCGAGGCGAACTTCTCCTCGCCGCGCAAATAGGCCACCAGCGCGACATCGACGGTCCTGCCGTAAAGGTCGCCGGTAAAATCGAAGAGGAAGGTCTCGAGGCGCGGCGCGCCGTCGTCGAAGGTCGGCCGGCTGCCGAAGCTGGCGACACCGTCGCGCCAGACGCCGTCGAGCTTCATGCGGACGGCGTAGATGCCGTATTTCAGGCGGCAGTCGCGCGGCAGATGCATGTTCGCGGTCGGATAACCGAGATCGCGCCCGCGCTTGTCGCCATGGGCGATCTCGCCGCGCACGAACCAGGGCCGCCCGAGGAAATCCGCGGCGCGCGCGACATCGCCTTCTTCCAGCGCCATGCGGATCAATGTCGAGGAGACCGGCTCGCCCGCCCAGGAATAGGGCGCGACGACCGCGACCGGCACGCCGGCCGCCCCTGCCCTCGCCTGCAGCATCTCGGGCGAGCCGGCGCGGCCCTTGCCGAAATGGAAATCATAGCCGCAGACGATGCCGGCCGCGCCGAGCCGGCCGAGCAGGAGATCGTCGACGAAGCGCTCCGCGCTGATCGCGGCGACGTCACGGTCGAAGGGCAGAACGAAGCTTCGACTGAGCCCCGCCTGCGCGAGCAATTCGAGCTTCACCTCGGGCGAGGTCAGGCGGAAGACCGGCTGATCGGGCCTGAAGACGGTTCGCGGATGCGGCTCGAAGGTGAAAGCAGCAGCCCGCACGCCGCGCTCCGCTGCCATCCCGGCGGCAATGCGCGTCAACTCGGCATGGCCGCGATGGACGCCGTCGAAATTGCCGAGCGCCAGGACCGCGCCGCGAAGCGCGTCCGGCACGGCTGCGTCGCCATCAAGGACGAAGACTTGGAGCTGGCCGGAGATCGGCGCAGCGGCAGGACGGGTCATGGCTCGAAGAATTCCGCCTCGGCGGGGCATCCCCGCGCGGCGCAGTCAATGGCCGCTCGGGCGGGCAGCGTCAAGGATGCCGGGGTCAGGCTTTCTTCTGGGCCGGCGGCAGAGCGACCCAGGCCTCGCCCTCGAGCACGGCCTTGCCGTCGACGACGCATTCGCAGAACAGGCGGGCGCGGCGGCGCTCCGCCACCAGTTCCACGACCTCGACCCGCGCCGTCACCACGTCGCCGATCTTGACCGGGGCCAGGAAGGTCAGGGTCTGCGAGAGATAGACCGCGCCAGGCCCCGGCAGCCGGGTTCCGAGCAGGGCCGAGACCAGGCTCGCGGTCAGCATGCCATGGGCGATGCGCTGGCCGAACTTGGTGCTGGCGGCGTAGCGGTCACAAAGATGGATCGGGTTGGCGTCACCCGACAATTCGGCGAAGAGCGAGACGTCGCGCTCCATCACCGTGCGCATCAGGCTTTCGCTCTGACCGATGGATAGGTCCTCGAAGGCGTGGACCCTGTAGGAGGTGGCGTTCATGGCTGCCGCTTCGATCCAGTCTTGCTGCGCTGCAATTTCGCGGCGCAGCATAGAATGTCACAGCGATCCGGGATAGGCCATGCGACTTTGGTGCCGCAGGCGCGGCGCTTTCCGTTGCGTCACTTCAGCACCGAATTAACGGCTTTGAAACGCCGGTGTTCTATGACCCTTGACCCATGGCCGCCGCCCTGAGATGGCAGCCCCGCGCACGGGTATCGCCCCGTGCCGCAGTCGTTACCTGGAGCACCACCATGGCTCTCGATCCGTCCATGCCCATCCTCGTGGTCGACGACTACCAGACCATGGTCCGGATCATCCGGAACCTGCTCAAGCAGCTCGGCTTCGAGAATGTCGATGACGCCTCGGACGGCTCAAGCGCGATCGCCAAGATGCGCGACAAGAAGTATGGCCTCGTCATCTCGGACTGGAACATGGAGCCGATGACCGGCTTCGAATTGCTGCAGCGCGTCCGCGAGGAGGATTCGCTCGCGGAGACACCGTTCATCATCGTCACGGCCGAATCGAAGACCGAGAACGTCATCGCCGCCAAGAAGGCCGGCGTGAACAACTACATCGTCAAGCCGTTCAACGCGCAGACGCTGAAGGTCAAGATCGAGTCGGTCTGCCACTGAGTTGAGCGGCGCGGCTCACCAGACGAGATGCGGCATCGCGTAGTCGGGCCGATGGGTCTGGCGGGCGAACCAGCCATGACGCTCCTCCCAGGACCGCTCGACCAGATCCTGCGCGTGAATGCCGGCCAGCACCATGACGCTCGCCGCGCCAAAGCCATTCGCACCCGCGATATCGGTGCGGATCGCGTCGCCAATGGCGCAGATCCGGTCTGAGGCGATCGGCCGGCCGCGCTGCTCCTCGGCCAGATCCACCGCCATCTCGTAGATCGGTCGATGCGGCTTGCCGGCATAGATCGTCTGGCCGCCGAACTGCTCGTAGGCCAGCGCCAGCGAGCCGGCGCAAGGCACGATGCGGCCGCCACGATCGACGACCAGATCGGGATTGGCGCAGATCATGACGAGGCCGCGCGCGGCGAAATCGGCGAACAACCCGGCATAGCTGTCGGCCGTCTCGGTCTCGTCGTCGAACAGCCCGGTGCACAGCACGTAGCGCGCCTCGTCCGGCGCGACGCGCGGCGCATCGAGGCCGGCGATCAGCGGCAGGTCGCGGTCGGGACCGAGCATGAAGACCGGCTCGCCGGCCCGCTCCTCGATCAAGGCGCGGCAGACATCGCCGGAGGTCACGATCGCGTCGAAAGCCTCGTCCGGCACGGCGAGGCGCGCGAGCTGCACGGCGATCTCGCGGCGCGGACGCGGCGCGTTGGTCACCAGCACGACGGAGAGGCCGCGCTCCCGCATCGCGACGAGCGCATCGCAGGCCTCGCGATGCGCCGCCACCCCGTTATGGACGACCCCCCAGATGTCGCACAGGCAGAGATCGAAGCGATCGACGATCTCGGAAAAGCCGGTCAGCGCCGCGGTGGAAGGAGTTTGGGCTGGCTGCAAGGCTAGGCTCCGCTGGGTCGAGGGCAGTGTCGGCGGGTCTCCGAGGACCGCCCGCGCAACGCCGCTTTAGGACGGCAGCCACTCTCGGGATAGGGCCATTCGTCAGGCGCTGGCGCGGCGCAGCACCGCACGGAAGGGCAGCCGCTCGGGCTTTTCCTCCGGTTGGGGCGGCAGGGCGGCGGCTGCGGCAAGGGGCGAGACCGCGCCCGGATAACCCAGAATCTCCGCCGCGATCCGCGGTGCGGGCTTGGCAGCTTCCGGGACCGGCGCCGCCGGCTTGACGGTCTCCGGATCGGCGAAGACATCGGGCTTGACCGGGCGCGGCGGCGAGAAGACCAGGCCCTGCGCATGGGTCACGCCGAGCTCGATCATATCGGCGACCGTCGGATCGTCCTCGATCTTCTCGGCGACGAGGACGATCGAGGCCCGCGCCAGCTGTGCGGAGAGGTCGCCGGCCGCGATATCGGTCGAGGACCGGCCATCGGCTTCGGCCTGCAACAGCGCGGCCGGCACCTTGACGAACCTGACCCCGCGATCGTGAAGCGAGACCGGATCGAGCCTGAGATCGCCGACCTGATCGAGCGCGAAACGCACGCCATTGGCCGACATCGCCCCGAGCAGGCCAAGGCTGGTCGGCTCGAGCGCCCGGAACACCCGCTGCGGCATCTCGATCACGAGATGGCCGGCATGCTCGCGGTATTTGTCGAGGATACGCGAGAGCGTCACCAGCGCCTGCGACGAGCCCCAGGTCGCGCTGCTGAAATTGCAGGAGACGAACAGGTTGCCGTCCTTGGAGCCGAGATGACGCGCGATCGCCAGCGCGCGCGTCAGCACGAGGGCGTCCAGCGTCGGCCCGAAGCCGCGCTCCTCGACGATCGCCAGGAACTCCGCCGGAAGCAGCAAGGTGGTCTCGTCGAGCCGCAGGCGCACCAGCGCCTCGTAGCCGCGTGTCCGGCGCTGCGGCAATTGCACGATCGGCTGGAGGTGAACCTCGACCTTGCCGTCCGCCAGCGCGGTGCTGATGACGGCCGCCCGCTCCTCGGCCACGCGCAGCTGCTCGGCCTGGACGGCCTGCGCCCGCTCGGCGGCCAGCGTGTCCCGGCGCCGTGCCGGCTCCGCAGCCGACAAGGCCGGAACAGGAGCCGCACGGCGGCTCTGCGCCGCGGCCGTGAGCTGGGCATCGTGATCGGCAAGCGTCGTTGCGATCTGCTGCAGCAGGTCGCCGAGCAGCCCGACCTCGGCCGTCAGCTCGTTGATCGCGGCACGGGCGGGGATGGCGTCGGCTTCGCGCATCGGCATCTGCTCGACGCGCTGCGCCAGACTATCGAGCTTGATCGCATTCGTGGCCAGCCGCACCTTGACCTCGCCGATCGCCGCGAAGGCCTGCTCGCGCTGCGCCGCGGCGCGCCGCTCATACAGCTTCAGCGACATGGCGAAGCCGGCCCCCGTCAGGACGAGCCCGATCGCGTTGGCCAGGGCGCCCGGCATCAACAGGACCGCGGCTGCGCCTGCGGCCAGGCCGGTGACGGCGCTGGCGAGGGGATGCAGGGCGGTAAGGCGGACAGGGGCCAAGGCGACGACCGCGCAAGAGGTTGATGAGGGGAACGCGACGAATCACTGCGTAGCGCCCACAATACCGGCCTGCTCGCGTGCACGCGAGGGTCGACGCGTGAAAACGGTGGAGCACGAACTCCCCCGCCGACCCGTGGGCTAGTGCGCGCGGCTCGCCTCGATCCTGGAGACGCCGATATCGGCGATGATCCGGTCCGCGACCGCGGCCCCGAAGCCCTTGCGGGACAGGTACTGGCGGGCATCGAGCGCGAAGGCTGGCGCCATCTGGGCCAGCCTTCGCAAGGTCGTGGCGGCGCCCTGCTCGTCCCCCTTCCTGATGTATTGCAGCGAGCGCCCGATCAGGCTGAGCGGGTTCTCATCCGCGACGAGGATCGCGGCATGGGTCTCGGCAAGCTTGTCATTGCCCATCAGATGGGCCGCCAGGAAGGCGTAGAAATCGTACCAGGACGGCCGGCCGCTGCTCAGTTCGACGGCGCGCTGGAGCAAAGGCAGGCCCTCGGCGGGCCGGTCGACCTGGACATAATGGGCGCCGAGATCGGCCATGATGTCCGGATCATAGGGATTGCGGCTGAGCGCCTCCTGCCCGGCCTTGAAGGCGTCCTCGAGTGCGCCACGGGCGAAATACACGTCCATCATCGCCTGCTGCGCTCGCGCGCTCGACGGCGCGAGCCTGACCGCGGTCAAAGCGGCGCTCAAGGCGCGATCGAGAGGTGACCCGGGCAGCGGGTTGAAGCCGGAGATGTGCTCCTCGAGGGTCAGCAGCGCGAGATGCGACCAGGCCGGAGGGAAGGCCGGGTCCTTTTCGATCACCCCATCCAGGCAGGTCCGGGCGGCGAGATGGTCCTCCGCCTTCATGGTGCGCCGGAAGTTGAGCGCCAGGAAAATGCAGCGCATCGGCGATGGCGGCGAGGACTGGCGATAATCGGCATGGATGATGCCGAAGGGCTCGGCGAGACGGATCGCCAGGCGACGGGCGATCTCCGACAGCTCCGGATCCTCGGCGCCCTTCGTCAACGTGCGGATGGCGGATGTCGTCCAGACGATGCGCCGGTCCTTGGTCGAGCGCAGGCGGCCGAGACCCTCGGTCGCTCCACCCTGCCGGGTGGCGTTCATCTCGAAGACGTAGTCCACGCCGTCGAGCGGGTCTCCTCCCCCCTCCGGCGCCTTGACCGTCACCAGGTCGTCGAACCGCGCCACGGCGTCGACGAGCAGCCGCGTGAAGGCGCGCAGGACCTCGTCGAGCACCGGGTCGTCTCCCGTCTTGCTGATCGAGACGGCGATCATCGGCAAATGCGTCGGCACGGTCGTTCCCGAGAGCCGCGTCGCCTGTTCGCTCAGGCGCGTCTGCTGGGTCGCGGGATCGCGAATGGGCGCCTGCTCCGCCGGCATGTCGCGGTGCCAGGTCGCCAAAGGCAGCAGCACCAGCGCCAGACAGAACACGCCGAGCCAGTGCCTGGCTCCAAGCCTCGCCCGCTGTGGGGCGGCGGGACGAGCAGGCGGCCTGACCGGCGCCGTGCCCGAGAAGGGCGCCGGCTCGACCTCGGGTTCGCTGTCCCGCGCGGGATCATGGCCTTGCGCAGGGGCCTTGCCTTGAACGGCATCCTGCGCCGGCTGCGAGACCTGCTCAAAGACAGGTGCATAACCTCCGACCGGCATCGAGATGCGGATCGCCTCGCCGGCGCCATCGCTTTGATAATATTGGCTCAACGCCTTGCGCAGCCGCCCGGCCTCGACGCGCACGATCGGATCGGCCTGCGGGTCGAAATCGGCTGGACGGCCGAACGCCTCCACCGCGATGGTGTAGCCCTTGAGCTCCGAACTGCGCCCCTCGAGGCTGCGTTCGACGACGAAACTGAGGAAGGCTGAGAGCTGCGGCGCACTCCGAAACGCATCGGACTCGAGCGCGTGCTCCAGCGCGGTACGAACAGCATCAGGCTCCGGCTCGGCAAGCCGGTCCGTCTCGTGGCTGCTCTCGACCATTGGAGCGTGGTCCAGGTTGCCCCCCTTGGGTAAGCTACTTCAGAATGGACGTTGCGTCACTCGCGGCGCGGTGGCGGCCGGGTGATCGCGGCGCGCAGTGGTGCCCCGCCTCGCCGACAATTTACAGCCTGCTTTCTCCTGTTAGGTTGAGAGAAGCTTAACTGGACAGGACCCGTCGATGAACCCCGCACCGCTCCCGATCGGCACTCCCAACGATCTCGAAGCCTATTGGATGCCGTTCACGGCGAACCGGTCCTTCAAGCAGAACCCGCGCATGATCGCCCGGGCGGAAGGAATGTTCTACTACACGCCGGAGGGCAAGCCGGTGATGGACGGTACCGCCGGGCTCTGGTGCTGCAATGCCGGCCATGCGCGCGAGCCGATCATCCAGGCGATCCAGGCGCAGGCGCGCGAGCTCGACTACGCCCCCTCCTTCCAGTACGGCCACCCGAAAGTCTTCGCCGCAGCCGCGCGGATCGCAGCGCTGGCGCCGGGCGATCTCGACCATGTCTTCTTCGCCGGCTCCGGCTCGGAAGCGGCGGATTCGGCGCTGAAGATCGCGCTCGCCTACTGGAACGTCTCGGGCAAGGGCTCGAAGACCCGGCTGATCGGCCGTGAGCGCGGCTATCACGGCGTCGGCTTCGGCGGCATCTCGGTCGGCGGCATGGTCAACAACCGCAAGTTCTTCGGCGGGCTCCTGACCGGCACCGACCATATCTCGCATACCTATGACCGCGAGAAGCAGGCCTTCAGCAAGGGCGAGCCGGAGTATGGCGCGCATTTCGCCGACGATCTCGAGCGTGTCGTCGCGCTGCATGACGCCTCGACCATCGCCGCCGTCATCGTCGAGCCGATGGCCGGCTCGACCGGGGCGCTACCGCCGCCGAAGGGCTATCTCAAGCGCCTGCGCGAGATCTGCGACAAGCACGGCATCCTCCTGATCTTCGACGAGGTCATCACCGGCTTCGGCCGGCTCGGCTTCGCCTTCGCCGCCGAGCGCTACGGCGTCATCCCCGACATGATCACCTTCGCCAAGGGCGTGACCTCGGGCACGGTGCCGATGGGCGGCGTGATCGTGCGCAAGCATGTCTACGACGCCTTCATGAACGGCCCCGACAACGTCATCGAGCTCTTCCACGGCTACACCTATTCCGGCCACCCGCTGGCGGCTGCGGCCTCGCTGGCATCGCTCGACATCTATCGCGAGGAGGGCCTGTTCGAGCGCGCCCGGGCGATGGAGCCGATGTGGGCGGATGCGATCATGAGCCTGAAGGGCGAGCCCAACGTGGTCGACATCCGCACATTGGGTCTGGTCGGCGCCATTGACCTGGCGCCGCGGGCGGAGGGCGCCGGCAAGCGCGGCTACGAGTTCATCGACCGCGCCTTCCACGAGGAGGGCCTGATGATCCGCACCGCAGCCGACACGATCGCCTTCTCGCCGCCGCTGATCATCAGCGAAGCGCAGGTCGAGGAGCTGGTGGAGAAGCTGCGCCGGGTGATCCGCGCGGTGGCGAACTGAGGCGATCGGGCGTCATTCTCGGGCGAAGCGAAGCGCAGACCCGAGAATCTCTGCCAGGAAGAGGCTAAATGGCGCCCTCGCCGGCCGGAGATGCTCGGGTCAAGCCCGAGCATGACGCTCTGCCGTCAGAGAGTTACCCCCCGCCGCAACTTATTGTAGCGGGCAATGAGCCGGTCGCGTTTCAGGCGCGACAGGCGATCGAGCCAGAAAACGCCGTCGAGCTGGTCGATCTCGTGCTGGTGGCAGACCGCCCAGAACCCGTCGACCTCCTCGCTCCGCTCCACGCCGTCCAGATCGCGATAGCGCAGCCTTACGCGCGCATGCCGCTCGACGTCATCGGTCACGCCGGCCATGGAGACACTGCCCTCGGTGTGACGGATCATCTCCGGCGAGGCCCAGACGAGCTCCGGATTGACGAAATTCCGCACCTCGCCGGGTGACAGTTCCAGCACGACGACACGGCTAAGCACGCCGATATGCGGTGCCGTGATGCCGATACCGGGCGCGGCGCGCATGGTGTCGAGCAGATCGGCCGCGAGCGCGCTCAAGTCGGCGTCGAAGCGCATGACCGGCTGCGCGGGACGGCGCAGCCGGGGATCGGGGAAGGCGATGATCGGCCGGACGGCCAAGGCGCCGGCCGAGGCTAGGCCGCCGCCTTCTTCTCCGCCGTGCCGTAATAGCTCTCGCCGGTCTTCGCCATGCGCTTGAGCTGGCGGTTCGGCTTGAACCGTTCGCCGTGCTTCTTGGCCAGCTTCTCGCAGAGCTTCACGAACCCGGCCGCGCCCATATTGTCGATATAGCTCAGCGTGCCGCCCGAATAGGGCGCGAAGCCGAAGCCGATGATCGAGCCGACATCGGCCTCGCGCGGATCGGTGACGACGCCCTCCTCATAGGTGCGAGCCGCCTCCAGCGCCTGAGTGACGAGCAGGCGCTCCTGCAGCTCCTGCATGTCGACCAGCTCGGGATCGAGCTTGTTCTTCGTCAGCTCGGCGAGGCCGGGCCAGAGCCGCTTCGGGCCGGCTTCCGGATAATCGTAGAAGCCCTTCTTGTTCTTGCGGCCGAGGCGGCCATGCGTCTCGACCATCTCGGAGAGCAGCTTCTCCTGGGCCGGATCGACCGAGCCCTCGCCGAGCTGGGCCTTGGTCGCCTTGAGCACCTTCCAGGCGAGATCGACCGCGACCTCGTCATTGAGCGAGAGCGGGCCGACCGGCATGCCGGCCTGCTTGCCGGCAGCCTCGATCATCGCCGGGGGCACGCCTTCCATCAGCATGAGGTGGCCCTCGCGGATGTAATTGCCGACACAGCGGTTGGCGTAGAAGCCACGCGTGTCGTTGACCACGATCGGCGTCTTCTTGATGGCGCGGACGAAGTCCAGCGCCATGGCGAGCGCCTTCTTGCCGGTCTTCTTGGCCATGATGATCTCGACCAGCAGCATCTTCTCGACCGGCGAGAAGAAATGGATGCCAATGAAGTTCTTCGGGCGCTCGCTATGGGCAGCGAGGCCCGTGATCGGCAGGGTCGAGGTGTTGGAGCCGAAGATCGTCCTCGGGCCGACCACCGCCTCGACCTTGGCGATGACCTCGGCCTTGACCTTGGGATCCTCGAACACGGCCTCGACGACGAGGTCGCAGCCCTTGAGGTCGGCATAGTCGGCGCTGGCCTTGATCTTGGCCAGCAGCGCGTCGCGGTCGGCGGTCTTGGCGCGGCCCTTCATGATCTGATCGGAGACCAGCTTGTGCGAATAGGCCTTGCCCTTCTCGGCCGCTTCCATGTCGCGGTCGATCAGCACAACCTCGAGGCCGGCATTGGCGCTGACATAGGCGATGCCGGCGCCCATGAAGCCGGCGCCGACGACGCCGATCCGCTTCAGCTTGCTCGGCGGCATGTCGGGCGGGCGGCGGGCGCCCTTGTTCAGCTCCTGCATCGAGACGAAGAGCGAGCGGATCATCGAGGCCGCCTCCTTCGTCCGCAGGATCTTTGCGAAATAGCGGCTCTCGATCCGGAGGCCGATATCGATCGGCATCTGCAGGCCTTCATAGACCGCGCTCAGGATGGCGCGCGCCGCCGGGTAATTGTCATTGGTCTCGCGGCGATAGATCGCGTTGGCCGGCGGCCAAATCTGCATGCCTGCGGGCGAATAGACCTTGTTGGAGGGCAGCTTGAATTTGGGGTCGTCCCAGGGCGCCTTGGCCTCGGGATTGGCCTTGAGCCAGTCCCTGGCGTTCTGGACGAGCTCGGCGCGCGGCACGACGGCATGGACGAGGCCGCCATTGCGGGCCGGCAGCGCCTTCACCTGCTCGCCCTTGAACATCATCTGCAGGGCGTCGCCGGTCTGCATCAGCCGGGCCACGCGCTGGGTGCCGCCGGCACCGGGGAAAAGCCCGACCTTGATCTCGGGGAGGCCGACGCGGGTCGAAGCATCGTCGGAAACGACGCGGTACTGGCAGGCCAGCGCCAGCTCGAAGGCTCCGCCGAGGCAGACGCCATGGACCGCCGCCGCGAACGGCTTCCCGCAGGTTTCGAGCTTGCGATAGAGCTGCGAGAGCTTGCGGCTCTCGTCGAAGAAGGTCTTGAGCGCGACGTCCTCGCCCTTCTCCCTGGCCAGCTTGACATAAAGGTCGCGCAAGCCCTGGAGCATGGTGAGGTCAGCACCACCGGAGAAGGCTTCCTTGCCGGAGGTGATGACGCAGCCCTTGATAGCGTCGTCGGACGCGACCTTGTCGACGACCTGGTCGAGCTCGGCCATGACCTCGGGGGTGATGACGTTCATCGAGCGGCCCGGCATGTCCCAGGTCAGGGTCGCGATGCCGTCGGAATCGGTCTCGAAGCGGAAATTGGTGAGGTTCATTGCTCGCTCCCTTCCTTCTCCCCTTGGGGGAGAAGGTGCCGAGCGCAGCGAGGCGGATGAGGGAAGTCCGCATGCCGTGCTTCGGATGAAATGGCTCTTTTCCGTCCCTCATCCGACCCGGCTTCGCCGGGCCACCTTCTCCCCCGAAAGTCGGGTGTTCCCGACTTTCGCACTTTTGATGTCCATGTCGGAAGCATCCGACATGGATGGGGAGAAGGAAAATCAAACCCGTTCGATGATGGTGGCGACGCCCATGCCGGCGGCGACGCAGAGCGTGACGAGCGCGGTCTGCTTGTCAGTGCGCTCCAGTTCGTCGAGCACCGTGCCCAAAATCATCGCGCCGGTGGCGCCGAGCGGGTGGCCCATGGCGATGGCGCCGCCATTGACGTTCAGCACCGCGTCATCGATGTCGAAGGCCTGCTGATAGCGCAGCACGACCGAGGAGAACGCCTCGTTCAGCTCGAACAGGTCGATGTCCTTCGTCGTCATCCCGGCCTTCTTCAACACCAGCTCGGTGACGTCGACCGGGCCGGTCAGCATCAGCGCGAGATCGGAGCCGGTCGTGGCGAAGGCGCGGATGCGGGCGCGCGGTTTCAGCCCCGCCGCCTTGCCGCCCCTCTTCGAGCCGACCAGCACCGCAGCGGCGCCATCGACGATGCCGGAGGAATTGCCGGCATGGTGGACGTGGTTGACGAACTCGACATCGGGATGGGCGGCGGTGGCGACCGCGTCAAACCCGCCCATCTCGCCCATCTGGACGAAGGAGGCCTTGAGCGAGGCCAGCGTCTGCATGTCGGTGGTCGGGCGGATGGTCTCGTCGCGGTCGAGGATGATCAGGCCGTTGACATCGGTGACCGGGATGACCGAGTTCTTGAAACGGCCCTCAGTCCAGGCGGCAGCGGCACGCTTGTGCGAGCGCACGGCAAAGGCGTCGACATCGTCGCGCGAGAAGCCGTATTTCGTCGCGATCAGGTCGGCCGAGACGCCCTGCGGCATGAAATAGGTGTCGATGGCGACGGAAGGGTCGACCGCGATGCCGAAGCCGGAAGCCCCCATGCCGACGCGGCTCATGCTCTCGACGCCGCCGCCGATCGCCATCTCCTTCTGGCCGGACATGACCTGCGCTGCGGCGAGGTTCACCGCGTCCAGCCCCGAGGCGCAGAAGCGGTTGATCTGCACGCCCGGCACTTCCTTGCCGTAGCCGGCCTTGAGCGCCGCCGTGCGGGCGATGTCGGCGCCGGCCTCGCCGACCGGATCGACGCAGCCGAAGACCACGTCCTCGACCAGCTTGGGATCGAGCGTGTTGCGGTCCTTGATGGCGCGCAGGGCCTGCGTGCCGAGCTCGATCGCGGTGACTTCGTGGAGCGAGCCGTCGGCCTTGCCCTTTCCGCGCGGCGTGCGGACATGGTCGTAGATGAATGCGTCAGCCATGCGGGCCTCCGTCTGTTGCGGGCTTATTCGGCATGATGTCTCGGCTCCGGGCTTACACGTTTCGGCCAGTCCAGCAGCGTCGTCGGTGTCCATTTCGCCTTTCGGCGCGCGATGCGCTCGTCGGCGCTCTCGGCAGAGTAGTCGCGCGGGGCGGGAATGGCGGTGAATTCCGCACGCTCGTCGAGGATGTCGACATTCACGACGCTCAGCGCCTCGTCGCCCTCGGTCAGCAGCATCCCGACATAGACCCCACAATTGCGGCAGAGGATGACGTCGACCGTGCTCAGCCCGAAGCGGTAGAGCTGGACCCTGGAGGGATCGACCGCCCGCAGAGCCACCCGTGAGCCCGGGTCCGAGAAGGCGCGGACATTGTGCTTGCGGCAGAACGAGCATTGGCAGGCGCCGAGCACCTGCGCTTGCGGCGCCCGCTCCGTCCTGAGCTCGACCGCAATCGAACCACAATGGCATTGCCCGTGATGCACGAACCGCATCGCCCGCCTCTCGCGCAGGATCGCTTGTCGAGACCTAGAACAGCTCCGGCGCGAGCGCCATCGTCGAATCCGCGCCCGCCGTGATCCGCGCCAGATGCGCGCCCGTCTCCGGCAGCGTCCGCTCCATGAAGAAGCGTGCCGTGGCGAGCTTGGTGTTCATCCGCTCGGTGGCGCCATTGGCCCCAGTCTTCAGCTTCTCCTGCGCGGCCTTCGCCATCTTGGCCCACATATAGCCGAGCGAGACGAGCCCGAGCAGGTGCATGAAATCGGTGGCGCCGGCGCCGGCATTGTCGGGCTTGGCGAGCGCGTTGTTCATGAACCACATCGTCGCCTGCTGGAGATGGCCGAGCGAGGCCTGGAGCGGTCCGAGGAGCGGCTTCAGGGCCTCGTCCTCGGCATTCTCCTTCACGAAGCCGCCGACCTCGTTGAAGAAGGCCATGATGGCGCGGCCGCCGTCGCGGCCGAGCTTGCGGCCGATCAGGTCCATGGCCTGCACGCCGTTGGCGCCTTCATAGATCATGGCGATGCGGGCATCGCGGACGAACTGCTCGACGCCGGTCTCGGCGATATAGCCGTGGCCGCCGAAGAGCTGCTGCGCCTTGACCGTGTTGTCGAACCCGACATCGGTCAGGACGCCCTTGAGCACCGGCGTCATCAGCCCGAGCTGGTCGTCGGCAGCCTGACGCTCGGCGGCGTCGCCGGAGCGATGCGCGACATCGGACTGGATCGCGTTCCAGATGACGAAGGCGCGCGCCGCCTCGTTGAAGGCCTTGATCGACATCAGCGTGCGGCGGACATCGGGATGGACGATGATCGGATCGGCCGCCTTGCCCGGCTCCTTGGCGCCGGTCAGCGCCCTGCCCTGCAGGCGGTCCTTGGCATAGGCGAGCGCGTTCTGATAGGCGACCTCGGACTGGGCCAGACCCTGGATCGCGACGCCGAGGCGGGCCTCGTTCATCATCACGAACATGGCGTTGAGGCCCTTGTTCTCGGTGCCGATGAGCCAGCCCTCCGCGCCGTCATAGTTCATGACGCAGGTCGAATTGCCGTGGATGCCCATCTTGTGCTCGATCGAGCCGCAGGAGACGTGGTTGTTCTCCCCGACGGAGCCATCCGCGCCCACCGCGTTGCGCGGCACGACGAAGAGCGAGATGCCCTTGACGCCGGCCGGCGCGCCCTCGATGCGGGCGAGCACGAGGTGGATGATGTTCTCGGTGATGTCCTGCTCGCCGGCCGAGATGAAGATCTTGGTGCCGGTGATGGCGTAGGAGCCGTCGCCATTCGGCACGGCTCTGGTCTTGATCAGGCCGAGATCGGTGCCGCAATGCGGCTCGGTCAGGTTCATCGTGCCCGACCAGACGCCCTCGACCATCTTCGGGATATAGGTGCGCTTCTGCTCGTCGGAGCCATGGACATAGAGCGCCGCGATCGCGCCCATGGTCAGGCCGGGATACATCGAGAAGGCCATGTTCGCCGAGGAGGCGTACTCGTTCATGATCGCGCCGAGCGTGTAGGGCAGGCCCTGGCCGCCGTATTCGGGGTCCATGGCCAGGCCGATCCAGCCGCCCTCGGCATAGGCCTTGTGCGCCGCCTTGAAGCCCTTGGGCGTCGTCACCGTGCCGTCAGGGTTACGGGTGCAGCCTTCCTGGTCGCCCGAATGGTTGAGGGGCTGGAGCACCTCCTCGCAGAGCTTGGCGCCTTCGCCCAGCACCGCCTCGACCAGGTCCGGCGTCGCGTCGGCGAAGCCCGGCAGGTTGTTGTAGCGTTCGATGTTGAAGACGTCGTTCAGCAGGAACAGGGTGTCGTCGACGGGCGCCTTGTAGACCGGCATTGGTGTCCTCCCTCTCGCGCGGCGAAGCACTCTGCCGTCCCGATGTGACGATGGCGCTTCGGAGTAGATAGTTCATATATAAACTATTCTGGCGCGATTTGAAGAGGGGCCCCGGCTTTTTGTTGCCGCAGCCTGTCGCAGCCTCCCGGACGCTGCCCATGACAAAACGACCCCGGACCAGAGGTCCGGGGTCGCCAGGCATCATCGCTGACGGGATAAGGGCTCAGGCCTTCCCGAGACCGGTGAGCGTGCCCTCGAGCTCGGCAATGGCGCCGTCGATCTCGGAGCGCTGGCTGCGCAGCAATTCGAGCTGCTCGACGATCTGGTCGCGTGTGAGCTGCAATCCGCCGACGGAGGCCGATTTCTCGCCGGAGGCCTCGCCCTTCTTCTCCTCGTTGGCGAGCATCGCGCGGATCTCGACCAGCGTGAAGCCGAGCTGCTTGCCCTTCAGGATCAGGGCCAGGCGGGCCCGGTCGCGGCCCGAATAGATCCGCGTCATCCCGGAGCGTGCCGGCGACAGCAATCCGCGCGATTCGTAGAAGCGCAGGGTGCGCAAGGTCACGCCGAAATCGCGGGCCAGGTCGCTGATCGTGAAACCGCCGGCTGAGTCGGACTCAGTGGCAGCTGCGGATGAGGGGGAGCGACCGGTATTGGGTGAAGCGGCCGCCATAGCAGTGCTCTGGCGCGACATCGAGTTTCCTTGGGTTTTGGGACGCGGGGAAAAGGGGGACGCAGGAGGCCGTCGGCGTTACAACAAGGTTCCGTTGGGTGATGGCGTAAACCAAGCCTTCCCCTTGCGTCAGGTAATCTGGGTCCGGGGTGGGGTAAGTTACCGTTACGAGAGCGATGAGCGCCCAGATGCGGCAGAAATTTGCGAAAAATTAACCCGCGGGCCCGCGATTTTAACGGTCTGTTTACCGTGACTGCCAAAAGTCGGCGATGCGAAGCGGGCCGTCGTCAGCCGTAACCGATCCTTCACGATCGCCGGATTCGCAATGGGATGCTGCGGTACAAGGGGGCTGCGCATCCTCGCTGAAGACCAGCCCCGTAGGCGAGCGAGACATGGCCAATAGCTTGCCCTGGAGCGTCAAGGGCGTCGACCCACGCACCCGCGATGCCGCGAAAGCGGCAGCCAGGCGCGCCGGGATGACCCTGGGCGAATGGCTCGACCACAAGATCCGGGTCGAGGCCGAAGAGAGTGCGCCGATTTCCAGCGATGCTCCGGAGCAGCTCGACATCGCGGCCCTGTCCGAGCGTCTCGCCAGGCTCTCGCAGGGCCAGATGGAGACCTCGTCGCAGGCCACGAGCGCCTCAGTCCGGTCGCCCGGCTCCGACATGTCGCGCAGCCAGATCGAAGCCGCGATGACGCAGGCCGCGATGGCCGAGCGCATCACCCGCGAATCGAGCGCCAAGACCGCCGGCGCGCTCGATTCGATCGCGCGCTGGATCGAGAAGACCGAAGGCCGCCTGGCGACCGGCGAGCGCGCCATCGCGGAGCGGCAAGAGCGTGCCACCAGCGTCATCGCCGATGCGATCAAGGCGATGGGCGAGCGCATCGGCGATATCGAGCGCACGGCTCTCGAGGCCCAGCGCAAACCCGCTCCCGGACGGCCGCTGTTGAACCGGGACGGCCTGGCCGCCGCGGTCACCGATATCCGCACCCGCCAGCGCGTGCTCGATTCCGACATGGAGCCCGCAGCGAAGCGCGCGATGCCGCTGAGCGAGAACCGGGTCGCGGCGCTGCGTCAGGATCTGCGGAACCTGAGCGCGCGGATGGCCGCACCTGAGGACCATGCCGACCGCGGCAGGGATCATGTGCGCCCGACGCTGCCTTCACGCGCTCCGGACGCGAGCCAACTGGAAAGCCTGATCGCCGGCCTCGGGGCACGCCTCGACCGGCTCGACGGGCGCGACCGCCTCGAACCCATCCTGAAACCGCTGTCGCGCATCGAGTCGGAGGTGGCCCGCCTCTCGCAGGATCGCCCGAACGAGAGCTATGCCCGCTTCGAGCTCGAGATCGCGCATCTCGCCGCCAAGGTGGACGCCCTCGTCACGCGCGGCGGCGATCGCGCGATGCTTGCGCCGATCCTGCGCGACATCGGGGAATTGCGGGAGTTGCTGGCCTCGGGCACGGGTGATGGCCGTCTGGGCGAGCTCTCCCAGCAGGTCGCGGGCCTGGCCGCGGAAGTCGGCCGGCTGCGCGAGGGCCAGCCCGACATGCGCGAGCTGCGCGGCCTGTCGCTCGCGATCCAGGATGTCCGCGACGCGATCATGTCGGGCCACTCGCAGGACCGCTTCGGCGATCAGGCTCCGCTCCTGTCGCTGTCGCGGCAAATCGAGGCGCTCGCCGGCAAGGTCGATTCCCTGCCCGCGATGCGGCCGGAGGTGATCAACGCCCAGGCCGAGCAGCTTTTCGCGCGGCTGAACGAGATCGGCGCGTCGGGCTCGCCCGGCTCCGGCGAACTGGCCCACCGCATCGAATCGCTGATCATCAAGCTCGAGGATGTCGCCGAGCGGCAGCCGAACCAGCTCGCCGACCGGATCGACACCCTGCAGCAGCGCATCGAGTCGCTGGCCGATCACGGCCCCGCAGCCGTGACGAAGCAGATCGAGGCGCTCGCCAGCCGGATCGAGAGCCTGGCCGCCTCCAGCAACCTGACCCAGCTCGTCAACGAAGGCGGCAGCGTCCAGGTCGCGCGAGTCGACCTGCGCCCTGTCGAGGACATGCTGCGCAGCCTTGCCGACAAGATCGACGAGGCCGGGCGGCCGGGCGCGGAATCGGATTCGTTCGATGCGCTCGAACAGCAGATCGCCGGCCTCGCGAGCCGGCTGGACGAGGCCGCCGCGACGCGCTCGGCCGAAACCGGGATCGAGCGCACGCTGCAGGATCTCGTGCATCACCTGCAGACCATGCGCGAAGACACCGCGGCCGCGGCCGAACGCGCCGCGCGTGCCGCCATGGCCGACATGGCGAAGACGCCGCAGCCGGGCAACGGCAATTTCGCGGAACTCAGCAGCCTGCTTTCGGGATTGCGCGAGACCCACGTCTCGTCCGGCCGCGAGACCCAGGACGCGATCGGCGCCGTCCACCAGACCCTCGAGACCATCATTTCGCGCCTTGCCAGCCTCGAGGCGGAGATTGGCGGCGAGCGCCAGGGCGGAGAACGTCAAGGCGGCGAGCGTCCGTCGATGGCGGCGCGCGCCGCCGCGTCGCGCCTGTCGTCCATGCCTCCCGCACGCGGCCTGGAGAATCCGGCCAGCATGAGCGCGGCGGTCGAGGACCGCTTCGGAGCAAGGCTGGAGCCGTCGCGCGGGCCCGACCGGGCATCAGACCCGACCGCGAAGACCTCGCTCGACGTCCCGCTCGAGCCCGGCTCGGGCCGCCCGCGCGCCGACGCCGCGGCAACGGCCGGTCAGGACCCGCAATCGGTCCGCCAGAACCTGATCGCCGCGGCACGGCGCTCCGCCAAGGCCGCGACCGAAGCGGCCGCGACTGCGCCGTCCCAGGCCGAAAGCGGCGGGCCGGCGACGGGCGGCCGTCTCAAGGAAATCATGGAGAAGCGCCGCCGGCCGCTGCTCCTCGGGCTCGCTGCCGTCGTGCTCGCGATGGGCACCGCCCATGTCGTGACCGGCACCATGCAGGGCGCGAAGGTGAAGCCGGTCGGCAACGAGGCCGTGCAGGTTCCAGCGCCAGCCCCTGCCGCTCCGGAAGCCCCCGCAATCGAGGCTCCCGCACAGCCGGCCAAGGACCAGACTTCGGCCCTGCCGCCGGTCGATCTCGGCCCCGCCGCCGCGGTCGCCGGCACCGCGACACCGGCGCTGGGCAGCCCCGACATCACCGGCTCGACCGCCGAATCCGCGACAGTGGCGGCGCTTCCGCCGCTCGCCACGCCGGAGCCGGTCCAGGCGGTGACGGGCCTCGGCGATCTCCCCTCCGGGCTCGGCAGCACCGGCCTGCGCAAGGCGGCGCAAGGCGGCGATGCGCGCGCCGTCTACGAGCTCGCCAGCCGCGCTGCCGACGGCACGGGCGTGGCGCGCGACCCGAAGCTCGCTTTGCGCCTGTTCGAGCGCGCCGCGGTCGCGGGACTGGCGCCGGCGCAGTTCCGCCTCGCCAACATGTTCGAGAAGGGCATCGGCACCGGCCGCGACGCCTCGCTCGCCCGCGTCTGGTATGGGCGCGCGGCGGAGCGCGGCAACGCCAAGGCCATGCACAACCTCGCGGTGCTCTATGCCGAAGGCGTCACCGGCAAGCCCGATTACACGACGGCGACCGAATGGTTCCGGCGCGCGGCCGAACTCGGCGTCCGCGACAGCCAGTACAATCTCGCGATCCTGCTCGGCCGCGGCCTCGGCGCACCGGCGGATCTCGGCCAGTCCTATCTCTGGTTCGCGGTCGCCGCCGGCCAGGGCGACCAGGATGCGGCGCGCAAGCGCGACGAAGTCGCGGGCCGCCTTGAATCCAAGGATCTCGCAGCCGCCAAGCTCCGCGCCGAGTCGTGGAAGGCGAAGGCGCTGGAGCCCGACGCCAACGAGGTCGCGGCTCCGGCCAAGGGCTGGGACGAGACGCCGAGCGCCGCCGTCAAGAAGCCGGCTAAGCCGGCCCGCACCTGACGGCCTGATTTTAGACCCGCTCGTCATGGTTTCGACGCGTTGCACCGCCATCAGGACTTGATCGCGGTCCATTGACCGATCCGAAAGCAATCCCCGTCCCGCAACGATAGGATTTGCCTAACCGGATTGGTGCAATCTGGAACGAATCGGCGTCGACATCTCGCGCCGCATCGGCGCACGAGGACGAAGGGTGCAGATTTACCTCCCGATCGCGGAACTGCCGATCAGCGTGCTGATGGTGCTGGGACTGAGCGGCGCCGTCGGCTTCATCTCGGGCCTGTTCGGCGTCGGCGGCGGCTTCCTGCTGACCCCCCTCCTGATCTTCCTCGATATCCCGCCGGCAGTGGCGGTCGCCACCGTGGCGGCCCAGGTCGCCGGCTCCTCGATGACCGGCGTGCTGACCTATTGGCGCCGGCGCGCGCTCGACTTCAAGCTCGGCGGCGTCCTGGTCGGAGGCGGCATCCTCGGCACCATATTCGGCGTGCTGTTCTTCAACTCGATGCGCCGCCTCGGCCAGCTCGATCTGGTCATCACGCTGTCCTATGTCACGCTCTTCACCATCATCGGCGGGCTGATGCTCTACGACGCGCTGCGCTCGGCGCTGCGGGTCAGGGCCGGCAAGCCGGCACGGCTGCGCCGGCAGGCCGGCACCCATCCGCAATGGATGAAGCTGCCCTGGCGCATGCGCTTCCACCACTCCCAGCTCTATGCCAGCGTCATCCCGATCGCCGGGCTGGCGGTGGTCATCGGCTTCATCGGAGCGGTGCTCGGCGTCGGCGGCGGCTTCATCCTGGTGCCGGCGCTGATCTATTTCTTCCGCATCCCGCCGGCGGTGGTGGTCGGGACCTCGCTGTTCCAGATCCTGGTGACGATGACGGGCGCCACCATCCTGCATGCGGTCACGAACCAGTCGGTCGACCTGATCCTGGCCGCGCTGCTGCTCGTCGGCGGGGTGATCGGCGCGCAGTTCGGCGGCCGCGCGGCACGCAACCTCAATGTCGATTCCTTCCGGCTGCTGCTCGCGCTGCTCATTCTTTCGGTCGGCCTGCGCTTCGCGATCGAGCTGTTCATTCCGCCGAGCGAGCCCTACTCCGTCGTCCTGCCGGAGAGCGCGCGATGAAGGCGGCGCTCAGATCCCTCCTCGGCGCCCTGGCATTGGCCGCGTTCGGCGCGCAGGCGCCGCGCGCCGAGACCCTGATCGCCTCGGTCTCGAGCCATCAGATCCAGATCAACTCGAATTATACCGGCGCGCAGATCACCGTCTTCGGGCTGGTCGAGCGCGATGGCCGCACGGTCGCACGCGGCGATCCCTATGACATCGTCGTCACGGTGCGCGGCCCGCAGCGCATGCTGATCGTGCGCGAGAAGGAACAGGTCGGGCCGATCTGGATCAACCGCACGCAGCGGCGCTTTCCCGAGCACTCCTCCTTCCTGACGGTGTCGAGCAACCGGCCGCTGAAAGAGATCATCGGTGAAGAGGGGGCACGCCGCGACCGCGTCGGCCTCGCCAACGCGCAACGCTCGGCGACGCCGGCGCTCGAGATGGAGGGCAGCACGGCCCGGTTCCGCGACGCCTTGATCCGCATCCTGAAGGAGAAGGGCCTCTATGCGCAGGATGAGCGGGGGGTCACCTTCCTGTCCCAGACCCTGTTCAGCGCGCCGATCGAGGTGCCGGCGACGGCACCGACCGGGACCTATGAGATCGAGGTCGTGCTCTATGCCGGCGGCGCGATCCTGGCGCGCCATACGACGAATTTCGAGGTGATCAAGACCGGGATCGAGCAGCGCCTGGCCCAGGGCGCGCATGACAGATCGCTGCTCTACGGGCTCGCGACCGTGATCCTGGCGCTCCTGCTCGGCTGGCTCGCCAGCGTGATCTTCCGGCGGGACTGAGGAGGCTCGCCCCCGGTGTAGGGTCGTCCCGGCCAAGCCGCGCCAGCGGCGCAGAGCCGGGATCCATACCGGAACCGTTCAGGCATGGATCCCGGGTCTGCCTGCGGTCGCCCGGGATGACACTGAACATCGAAACCAAAAGGCGCGGTCAGGCAATCAGCAAGTCATAGCCGAGGAAGGGGGCCATGGCGCCCGCCTCGATCCGCGTCAGCTCCTCGGCCAGTTCGACGAGCCCGTCTGTCTGGGTCAGCGAGGTCATCACGCCCGCACCGTCGCGCGGATGCTTGGTCGCGACCATGACGCCGTCCGGGCCGGGCGAGAGCGAGACCCGGACATATTCGCGACGGCCCTGCTTCTTGCGATAGGGAAAGCCGAGCCGCACCGGGAGCGGCAAGGGCGGCACATATCGGGCGCCTGCCAGCCGGGCGATGACCGGGCGCGCGACGAAGGCGAAGGTGACGAAGACCGCGACCGGATTTCCCGGCAGGCCGATGAACGGCACGCCGGAAACGACGCCCATCGCCACCGGCCGGCCCGGTTTGATGCCGATCCGCCAGAACACCAGCGCCCCGGCCCCCTCGACGGCGGCCTTGACGTGGTCCTCCTCGCCGGTCGAGACGCCGCCCGAGGTCAGGATCAGGTCGCAGCTCGTCGCCGCCTCCTTGAGCCGCTCGGCAAGGGCGACGGGCTCGTCCCGCAAAATCCCGAGATCGACGATCTCGGCGCCGGCGCGCGCCACCATCGCGCGCAGGGCGGCGCGGTTGGCGTCATAGATCGCGGCGGGCGGCAAGGCCGCGCCGGGCTCCGCCAATTCGTCGCCGGTCGAGAAGATGGCGACGCGCGGCCGGCGCCGCACCTCGACCGAATCCTGGCCGAGCGCGGCGAGAAGCGCGAGATCCTGCGGGCGCAGGCGACGCCCTGCCGCAAGCGCGATCTCGCCGCGGGCGATGTCCTCGCCGACGGGCCTGGCATTGGCGCCCTGCTTGAGGCCCGGCGGCAGCCGGACGACATCGCCTTCGAGGCTGACGTCCTCCTGCATGAAGACCGTGTCCGCTCCCGGCGGCATGGGCGCGCCGGTGAAGACCCGGACCGCGACACCGTCCGCGACGACGCCGGCGGCGTCGGCCCCCGCCGGAACGCGGCCCTGGAGCCTGAGCCTGGTCTCGCCGTCGGACAGATCGGCGAAGCGGACCGCATAGCCGTCGACGGCGGAATTGGCGAAGGGCGGCAGGTCGAGGCCGGCCACGACGTCCTGCGAGAGAACGCGGCCGTCGGCCTGGGCCAGCGCGACCCGCTCCGTCGCGGCGACGGGCTGGATTCGCTCGGCCGCGAGCGCGGTCGCCTGCTCGATGCTCATCAGCGGCCCGCCGAAGGCGAAGGTATCCTCGCTGAGCTGCGCCATGCGATGTCAGCCTTGTCTTGATGCGCGCGCCAGCACGGCGGCGAGAGGCTCCGCCCTGGCGAGGACAATGTCGGCGATCGCGGCGATGTCGTCGAGGCCGACCACAGGCCGGCCGGCCTCGGGGAAGGCGCCGTCGGCGGCAACGGCGACAATGCTCGGATCGCCGGGATGCAGAGGCGGCTTGCCATTGCCGGCCCGGTGCACCTCGATCTTGAGATGAGGCTCGCGCTTGAAGCCCTCGATGATGACGAGGTCGACCGGCGCGAGCCGCTGCAACAGCTCCGGCAGCGTCGCCTCCGGCGCCTCGCGCAGTTCATGCATCAGGGCCCAGCGCCGCTCCGAGGAGATCAGCACCTCCTGCGCGCCGGCCTGGCGATGCTCCCAGGAATCCTTGCCCGGCTGATCGAGGTCGAAGGCGTGATGGGCGTGCTTGAGCGTCGAGACCGAGACGCCGCGGCTCGCGAGCTCCGGGATCAGCCGGGTCAGCAGGGTCGTCTTGCCGGCGCCGCTCCATCCCGCCAGGCCGATCACGCGCATCGAATACATGTCTCCCGAAACGAAAAACCGGGCGCGAGGCGCGCCCGGCTGTCATCTTGCAGACCGGACCCGCCGGTCAAGCCCTCACCGTCATTACGAGGAGCGTCAGCGACGAAGCAATCCAGGGGCCTTCGAGCGAGACCCCTGGATTGCGTCGCTATGCTCGCAATGACGAGCGGCGTTCCGTCATTCCGCCGGCTGCAGCTTCGGCCCGTCCGGCAGGCGCCCCTTCTCGGCCTCTTCCGCGACCCAGAGCGAATGATGCTCCCTGGCCCAGTTGAGATCGACCTCGCCGGAGCCCATCGCGTCGAAGGCGCCCTCCATGCCGATCGTGCCGATATAGATATGGGCGAGGATGGCCGCGACCATCAGCACCGCGACGATGCCGTGCACGACATTCCAGAACTGCAGCTCCAGGACGCCGCCGGCGAAGGCCGGGAACAGCAGATAGACGCCCGAGACCGACAGCGCCGCGCCCCCGATCACCACCGTCCAGAACACCACCTTCTGGCCGCCGTTGAAGCGCCTGGCGGGCGGGTGGCCCTTGCCGACGATGCCGCCGCCGGCAGCGAACCATCTCAGGTCGACGCGGCTTGGGATGTTGTCCTTGATCCAGACTAGGAACATCAGGACGATGCCGAGCATGAAGGGCCAGGCGAGATAGTTATGCGCCCATTTCGCCACGATCGAGACATTGGTGAAGGCTTGCGGCCCGATCAGGGGTAGCAGCAGGCTCTTGCCGAAGGTCACGTTCAGCCCCGACAGCGCCAGCACGATGAAGCAGGCCGCCGTGAGCCAGTGCATGAAGCGCTCGAAGGCGTTGAAGCGGGTGATCGTGCGCCCCGACAAGCCGGATTCCAGCCGGACCTTGCCCCGGATCAGGTAGAAGACCGCCAGCACCAGCAGCATGCCGAGCACCGCGATGGCGCCGATGCGCAACATCGTGCCCTGATGGAACTCGCGCCATTCGCGACCGGCCGGACGCTCGAGCGTCGCGGCCTTGGCATCGGGAATGGTGATGCGGCCCTGGAGCTCGGCCGAAGGATTGCCCTTCAGCGCATCCAGGAACTGGCGCTCCTTCACCGAATCGGCGGTGGGGTTGACCTGCTGGGCCAAAGCCGGCGCGGCGAAGGCGACGGCCAGCGACAAGGCCAGGCTGGTGAGCAGGATACGGAGATGAGCGCCCAGACGCATAGCGGTTATCCTCTCGCGAGATGAAGCTGAGACCAGGGGTGACGCGCCCAGCCTTGTGGCCGATGCGCGCCCCCTCCCCGATCTCAGATGGCGATCGTTTCCTTGTAGGCGGTCTGCCAACCCCAGGCGCCCGAGCCATAACCGCGCTTGACCACCCGTTCCTTGTAGATCTGCGCGATGATCTCGCCGTCGCCGGCGAGCAGCGACTTGGTCGAGCACATCTCGGCGCAAAGCGGCAGCTTGCCTTCGGCGAGGCGGTTCGAGCCGTATTTCTGGAACTCGGCCGGCGAAAGATCGACCTCGGGACCGCCCGAGCAATAGGTGCATTTGTCCATCTTGCCGCGCGAGCCGAAATTCCCGACCTTGGGATATTGCGGCGCGCCGAAGGGGCAGGCGTAGAAGCAGTAGCCGCAGCCGATGCAGAGGTCCTTGCTGTGGAGGACGACGCCGTCGGCCGTGTTGTAGAAGCAGTCGACCGGGCAAACCGCCATGCAGGGCGCGTCGGTGCAATGCATGCAGGCCATCGAGACCGAGCGCTCGCCGGGCTTGCCGTCATTGATGGTGACGACGCGGCGCCGGTTGATGCCCCAGGGCACGTCGTTCTCGTTCTTGCAGGCGGTGACGCAGGCGTTGCACTCGATGCAGCGGTCGGCGTCGCAGAGGAATTTCATTCGGGCCATGATTCAGTTCCTCCTCACGCCGCAGCGATCTGGCAAAGCGTGACCTTGCCTTCGTGCATCGCGGTCACCGGGTCGTAGCCGTAGGTCGTGATGGTGTTGACGGATTCGCCGAGCACGATCGGGTCGGTGCCGGGCGGATAGTTGCCGCGCTGGTCGACGCCCTGGAAATAGCCGCCGAAATGGAAGGGCATGAAGGCGACGCCCTTGCCGACGCGCTCGGTGACCAGCGCCTTGACGCGGGCCTTGGAGTTGTTCTCCGGGCCCGAGACCCAGACGAAGGTGCCGTCCTTGATGCCGCGCTCGGTGGCGTCCGCCGGGTTGATCTCGACGAACATGTCCTGCTGCAGCTCGGCCAGCCACTTGTTCGAGCGGGTCTCCTCGCCGCCGCCCTCGTATTCGACAAGGCGGCCGGAGGTGAGCACGATCGGGAAGGACTTGGCGATGCCGCGCTCGACCGCGCCCTTCTGCATCGAGGTGTGCAGGTTGGGGATGCGCAAGGTGCGCTCGTCGGGCCGGGCCGGCCATTTCGCGACGAGGTCGACGCGGGGCGAGTAGATCGGCTCGCGATGGACCGGGATCGGGTCCGGCATGTTCCAGGCATTGGCCCGGGCCTTGCCGTTGCCATAGGGCACGCAGCCATGCTCCAGCGCGACACGCTGGATGCCGCCGGACAGGTCCGTCGACCAGCTCACGCTGTCGATGGTGTTGCCGCCGACCCAGGCGATGGTCGCGATCTCGGCCGGAGTCAGGTCCTTGTCCCAGCCGAGCTTCTTCAGCACGCCCATCGTGAACTCGGGATAGCCGTCCTTGATGTCCGAGTTCAGCGAATAGGAACCGTTCTCGGCCAGCAGCGTGACCTCGACCTTGCTGCCGTCGGGCCTGGTTTCCTCGCGGGTCAGGCCGAAACGCGGGCGGAAGGTGCCGCCACCGTCCCTGGCCGCGAGCGACGTGTTGTAGAGGATATGCGTGCCGGGATGCTTGAATTCCGGCGTGCCCCAGCACGGCCAGGGCAGCCCGTAGAAATCGTTCTCGACGGGCGAGCCCTTGGCGCCGCGCAAGGTCACCAGGTCGAATTTGTCCTGGTTCGCCATGTGCAGCTTCAGCCGCTCCGGCGACTGGCCGGTATAGCCGGTGGACCAGCCGCCGCGGTTGATCTCCTTGAGGATCGACTCGGCGGAGGGCTCCAAGCCGAGCTTGCCCTGGATCATCTCGTAGGGCTTGAACATCGCCTCGGCGAAGCCGAGCTTCTGCGAGAGCTTGTAGATGACCGCGTAGTCGCTGGCGGATTCGAAGATCGGCTCGACGACCTTCTCGCCCCATTGCACCGAGCGGTTCGAGCAGGTGCGCGAGCCCGAGGTCTCGAACTGGGTGCAGACAGGCAGGATGTACGTGCCGTTCTTGCGGCCGCCGAGCGAGACGAAATTGGTCGGATGCGGGTCGCAGACGACCAGGAGCTCGATCTTCTCCAGCCCCTTCACCGCGTCGGGCATGCGCGGGATGGTGTTGCCGCCATGGCCCATGACGAACATGGCCTTGAGATTGTCCTGCTGGTCGACCTGTTCTGCCGGCAGGTTGGCGGCGTCGAACCAGCGGGTCGAGGTATGACCCGAGGTCTCCATATTGGCCTTGCGGGTGCGGGCCGGGCGGCCGCCCTTGGCCGGGACCTCATCGAAGCGCGAGACGAAATAATTGTAGTCGACGCCCCAGACCCGGGCCCAATGGCGCCAGGCACCTTCGACCAGGCCGTAATAGCAAGGCAGATTCGAGATATCGAGGCCGAAATCGGTCGCGCCCTGGACGTTGCAATGGCCGCGGAAGATGTTGGCGCCGGTGCCCCTCGAGCCGACATTGCCGGTGGCCAGAAGCAAGGTGCAGATCGCCCGCACGTTGGCGGTGCCGACCGAATGCTGGGTCACGCCCATGCACCAGACGAAGGTGGCGGGCTTGACCTTGGCGAAGGTCTCGGCGACGCGCTTCATCTGCTCGCCGGGGACGCCGGTGATGTCCTCGACCGTCTTGGGGTCGTATTTGGCGACCTCCTTCTTGACGTCCTCCATGCCGTAGACACGGGCGGCGATGAAGTCCTTGTCCTCCCAGCCGTTCTGGAAGACGTGCCAGAGCAGGCCCCAGATCACGGCGATATCGGTGCCGGAGCGGAAGCGGACATAGTCGGTGGCATGCGCCGCGGTGCGCGTCAGGCGCGGGTCGAAGACGATGACATTGGCGCGCTGCTGCTCCTTGCCCTCGAGGATGTGCTGCATCGAGACGGGGTGCGCCTCGGCCGCGTTCGAGCCCATGAAGAGCACGGTCTTGGAGTTGCGGATGTCGTTGTAGGAATTCGTCATGGCGCCGTAGCCCCAGACGTTGGCGACGCCCGCGACCGTGGTCGAGTGGCAGATGCGCGCCTGGTGGTCGACGTTGTTGGTGCCCCAGAAGGCCGCGAACTTGCGGAAGAGATAGGAGCCCTCGTTGGAGAACTTGGCCGAGCCGAGCAGATAGACGGAATCGGCGCCGGACTTGGCGCGGATCTCCATCATCTTGTCGCCGATCTCGTTGATCGCCTGGTCCCAGGAGAGGCGCTGCCACTGGCCGTCGACCAGCTTCATCGGATATTTGATGCGGCGGTCACCATGAACGAGCTCGCGCACCGAGGCGCCCTTGGCGCAGTGGCTGCCGCGGTTGATCGGGCTCTCCCAGGCCGGCTCCTGGCCGACCCAGACGCCGTTGGCGACCTCGGCCTTGACGGTGCAGCCGACCGAGCAATGGGTGCAGATGTTCTTGACGATCTTGGTGCCGGTCGCCGGGCCCATGCCAGCCGCCTCGGCCTTGCGGACCGAGCCGATCTGGAAGGCTCCGGCCGCCGCCACGCCGCCGGCAATGAGCCCGGAGCGACGCAGGAAGGTGCGGCGGTCCATCACGCCGGAGGACAGGCCGCCGAGCGCCGCCTGGAGCTTGCCGCGCTGGATGTCGGCGGTCTTGCGCTTGATGAGCATGGCCGATCCCCTCAGTAACGGTTGACGCGGTAGAAGGCCTTGATGTGATCGGTTTCCCGATAGCGGGCCTTGGTCTCCTCCTTGCCGGGATCGACGGCCGCGGCCGGTGTCACCGCCACGGGGGCCGCTGCGACGGCCGCGCCCGCGCCCAGCGCCTTGAAGAAGCTGCGGCGGTCGAAGGCCGGATTCTTGGGCTCTTGGGTCTTTTGCGACATCGTCGTCTCCTTCGTGTCGAACATTCGCGATCCGCTCATGAGGGCAGCCCCGCCGCCTGGCTCTCGATCGCCAGGAGCAGGCTGCCGACGCGGCCGACCGCCTTGTAGAATTTCGCGGCCTTCGCGATCTCGAGATCGGCGAAGAAGCGCTCGCCCCAGGGGCGGATATGACGCTCGAAAAAGACCTGGTCGCTGACGCCGTCCGCCGAGAAGGACCCACGGATCAGGTTCGCCATGATGTCCATCAGGATCGCGATATGGTCCTCGGGCTCGCCGACGCGCTCGGCGCGGGCGATGCCGAGCTGGCCCATGTCCTCGCGGACCAGCGCGAGCGGGCGTTCGTGCAGGAAACCCGTGAGATAATAGGAGCCATAGGGCAGGAGCTCGCCGCGACCCACGCCGATGAAAAGCTCGAAGAACTCGTTGCTCACAGCCTCGGGCGTGGTCTCGGCCGCAGCCTCGGCAAGCGCCAGGTGAGCCATGCCGAGCGGCGAGGCGTCGCCGCGCAGATCCTGCAGGGCGGCGAGCGCAGCCGCGTTCGGAGCGCGCCAGAGCAGGGTCCCGACCAGCTCGTATTCCCGGGCGCGGGCCTCGTCGATCTCGTCGATCTCCGCCATCTCGGCGTCGGCGGCGAGGTCGAGGCTGTCGGGGTAGAGGTCGGGCCGCAGCTCGCCGCGCGGCACGCCGGTCAGCGTCTCGATCGTCAGGACGCGATCCGCCGGAACGCGCTTCCAGCTCGAGATCGCCGGCTGCGACACACCGACGGCGCGCGCCAGGGCCCTCACGCCTCCCGCGGCGCCAATCGCCCTGTCCAGAGCCGGATCTCGCATCGCTTGCGTCGTCCCTTCCCCACCCCTCGGCTTGAGCTGCCGGTCTCGGTGCTTAGTGGGTGATAATGAACGCTTATCGCCGCGAAATACAATAGTTCCAAAGTGGATTCAGATTGGCATCGCTCCACCTCCGCGCTTGCGAATCCGCAACGGCGGGCCGGCCTCCTTCGCCTGATTTTGCAACGCAGCAAGCGCGGGCTCGGAGCTTTTGGCTGCCTTCCCGCCCCGATCCGGTGAATTTTCGTGATTCTGTTCCGGCTGCGGCAAGGCGTCTTCGCCGCCCGGCAAGGCTTTTTGCTGCTCCGCAACATGCGATTCCGCGTCCTCCCCTGCCGGTACGGCAAGGTGCGGCATGCTGTCGCCTGCGACCTCGGTGGCCTCCGTTGCGGGCTTTTCAGGCGTCTCGCCGAAGATATCGCGGATCATCGCCTCGACATCGTCCGACTCGCTCAGCGGCCCATAGCCAGGCGCACCGCCCGGCGTGTTCCAGTCGAGCGCATAGTCGCGGGCCGGGTTCTGGTAGTCGCGGATGGCCGGGTCGGCGAGCCAGGCACGCCTCAGCGCCGCCAGCTTCCAGCTTTCGGGCACGTTCTGCTTGAGCCAGTGGGCGATGTCGAAATCCTTGTCGACGAGATCGAGCGACGGCGGCTCGACCATCTCCGGCGCCGGCTCCGCCGGGCCTGGCTCCTCGACGGGGGCAGCCGGAGACGCCTCGCTCCCGGGGGGCGGAGCAAGGACCGAGGCGGCCTCCTCCTCCGCCACCTCGCGCTTGCGGCGCGACCAGCGCGAGAGGAAGCCGCCATCGTCAGCCCGGCCGCTCATCGCTCGCCCTCGCGGCGCAGGCCCGGCTGCGGACGCTGCCCGCCCTTGCGCGGGTCGTATTCGGAACGCTGGCGCTTGATGAAGACCTGCTCGACGTGATGCGCCTCGAAGAAGGCCAGCACCTGTTCGGCGATCGCCGCCGGCATCGCGACAGGCTCGACGATGTCGCCGGCATTCTCGGCATAGACCTCGCCCTCGAAGGGATCGGCCGTGACGCCGACGAAGTCCAGCGCCGGCTCGATTCCGGTCGCGCGGACCGCGACCCAGAGCTTGGCCCGGCCCGCGAGAAAGTTCTCGCGGAAATGAGCGGTGTCGACGGAGTGCAGCGTCAAGGTCGCGGAGCCGAGATAGAAGGCCTGCCGCCCGGGCGCGGCCGGCAATTCGCTCCAGGGCGCCAGGCCAGGCGGTTCTGGCAGCACCGCGAGCGGCGCCCAGGCATGATCGGCCCAGGGCGACTCGATGCTGCGCCGCTCGACGACGATGCCGACATCGATATGGAGCTGCGCCATCGCGGCCTCCTCAGTTCGCCATCTCGTGGACCGCCAGCGGCAGGCCGGTCACCAGGTTCTGCGGCTTCAGGCGCAGCAGCCGGTCCTTGTCCATCGCCATGATCAGATAGATGGGTCGGCCTTTCGCCGGCGCCAGCACCGGAACCTCCGCCGGCAGCGACAGCTTGTAGAGCCCGAGCACCCGCGAAAGCGTCTCGGGATCGGGCGCCCTGCCCTGCCAGAGCGCGTTTCCGATCGCGGTCGCCTCGGCATCGAGCCCGACGAACCAGCGCCAGTTCGCGTCGCTGACGGATTCCAGGGGCTCGACCGCCACGTCGAAGCCGTGGATCTGGCGGATCCAGTGGCGCAGCGCCTCGCCAAGCGCCGCGCGACCCGAGGGCTTGCCGCCGAGATCGAGCACCATGTCGAACCCGTCGGAGCGCTGCCAGTAGCGCTCGGCATCCGCCGTCTTGAGGATGTCGAGCGCGGTCGCAGCCGGCCCACCCAGCATGGCGAGTAGCGGCGAGGCATGGCGATCGGCCTCATGGCCCTCGATCACTTCGGCATCGGCGAGCAGGATGGTGCCCTCGTGCAGCGTCACGCGCTGCGGCCGGAACAGGCATTCGGCGGCGCGCACCACGAAGGGGTCCTCGGTCTCGTCGAGCGCCGAGCGCAGGATGACCTGGACCAGCTGGTCGAGGAAGAGCGGCGGAATGCCACCGACGCCATCGCGGATCATGCGCTGGTAGGCCGCCTCGAGCGTCGGAGCGGCCAGCAGGCGGTCGCGCCAGCCCAGCAGGAACTCCCAGTTCTCACGCGCATCGGCATCGGCGATGGCGGCGATCTCGGCCGCGGCGATCTCGGCCTGCGGCTCGTCCATCAGCCTGGCATGCAGCGCGCGTTCGGCCGCGCAGGCCTCTTCCGGCGGCAGCACTTCCGGCCGCGCCAGATAGGCGCGCAGGAAATCATCGGTGACGACGAGACCGCCGCCCGGCTCGCGGTCGAGCAGCACATGCCCCGAAGCCGCCCAGAAATGCGTCATGTCCCGACCTTCTTCCCGAGCGCGAGCAGATCGACCGTCTCGACCGCATCCTCCTCGCCCTCGACCTCCAGGAACTCGAAGGCGCGGAAACCGTCCTTCGGGCTGTCCTCCCGCGGGCGCAGCGTCCGGAAACGCTCGCGGATCGTGCCATCCTCCAGCGTCCGGTGCAGGGCGAGAAGCGTCTGCGCCGGATGGTCGCAAAGCGAGGCGGCAAAGGCGACCTCCTCCTCGGCCGCAGCACGAGCCGAATCGAGATCGGGAGCGCCGAGATGTTCGACGAGGCGGGCAGCGAGCTGCGCGACCACGCTCTCGCGCTCCTGCGCGCTCGCGTCCGTCACCACGGCGAGCGTACTCCAGCCAAAACTGCCAATGCCGAGGAAGCCAGAACGAAAGGCCGTGCGCCCCTTGGTGTCGAGCGCCTCGACGCCAGCGGGATCGAACAGGAAGGTGCCGGTCACGGCCCATTCGCCGGGCTCAGCCGACCGCCGGAAGACGAATGTGTCCGACGGGTCGAGCCTGATCGTGCGGGGCAGTTTCAGCGAGGTCACAGCTTGGGCCCACCGGTCTCGCGATCGAGCCAGGCGACCTCTGCGAGAGCGTCGACCAGGCTGCGCCGCTCGGTGCCCATCTGGCTCGTGGCGACAATGTCGCCGTTCGGTTCGATGCCGTGACGGGTGCCGACGATCTTGCCGAGCCGGTCGAGCCAGCGGCGCGCGACCGTCTTCGGCCCGTCATCCTGCCAGTGGGTGACGCCGAGCATGAGATGGCGGGCGAAAGCCTCGATCAGATCGACCGCGTCGACCTCGCCAAAGCCCTCCTCCTCCATGCCGACGCCGGTCTGGCCGCGCTCGAAGGGCGTCATCGTCGTCGCCCGGACCATGGCGCCGAAGACCAGCCAGTCCGGGACATCGCCCTCACCGCAGCCCACCGGCCAGGCCAGGCGGCCGCCGCCGATCAGGCCATGGTCATAGGTCAGCGCATCGGGCCAGCCGAACAGGATCGGCCGCTCCGGCGGACAATAGACGGCGAGCGCATCGGCAAGCGCGTTCATCGCGAGATAATGCGCCAGCCGCGCCTCGGCCAGGGGCTGCTCCGGCTCCAGAACGACCGCGAACTCGATCAGGTCGAAGCGCCGGACCCAGACCAGCGTCGCGGCTCCGGCCTCATGGGCGATCGCGCGGGCATGGACGAAGGCGTCGCCGGATTCGCGCAAGGTGACGAGCGTGAAGCCCGGCGGCAGCACCGGGTCGCGCCGCAATTCGTCCGACCGCAAGACGTTGCCAGCCAAGGCGCCCTTCCCTCCCGCCACCCGCGACGAAATGCTCATCGCGCGCTTCTTTTGAAACGTTCCAGTTCCATATAAGCCTAGATTATCGCAAGGGAGACAAAAAGACGCTCCCATCGCAACAGGGACGGATGATGGCCGACGCCGCGCGCATGCTGATGGTCTGCTCCTGCGAGGACACGATGCCGCTCGACGGCGCCGCGCTGGCGCGCGGCTGCAAGGGCGGCGAGATCAAAACGGCGCGCCATCTCTGCCGGACGCAGACGGAACTGTTCAAGACGGCGCTCGGCGAGCGCGCCGCGATCACCGTCGGCTGCACCCAGGAAGCGCCGCTCTTCGAGGAGATCGCCGCCGATCTCGACTATGCCGGCGAGCTGACCTTCGCCAATATCCGCGAGAGCGCCGGTTGGTCGCGCGAGGCGGCGCAGGCCGGCCCGAAAATGGCGGCGCTGCTCGCAGCCGCGGCCGAGCCGATGCCGCCGGCCGCCTTCACGACGCTGACCAGCAAGGGCGTCGCGCTGGTCTATGGCCGCGACGAGACCGCGCTGTCGCTCGGTCGCCGGCTCGCCGAGCATCTCGACGTCACGATCCTGCTGACGCGGCCCGGCGAGATCACGCCGCCGCGCATCGACGACACGCCGGTGCTGAAGGGCACGATCACCGCCGCCACCGGCTGGCTCGGGGCCTTCGAGCTCAAGGTCGACGATTACGCTGCGCCGGCTCCCTCCTCCCGCGCGCGCCTCGTCTTCGGTGAGCCACGCAATGGCGCGATCTCGCATTGCGACATCGTCATCGACGTCACGGGCGGCACGCCGCTGTTTCCGGCCGGCGACCTGCGCGCCGGCTATCTCAGGGCCGATCCGCGCGATCCGGCCGCGATCGAAAAGCTGATCGCCGAGGCCGGCCATCTCGTCGGCGAATTCGACAAGCCGACCTATGTCCGGCTCAACGAAGACCTCTGCGCCCATGCGCGCTCGCAGAAGACCGGCTGCACGCGCTGCCTCGAACTGTGCCCGACCGGCGCGATCACGCCGGCCGGCGACCATGTCGCGATCTCGGCCGAGATCTGCGCCGGCTGCGGCGCCTGCGCCTCGGTCTGCCCGACCGGCGCGGTGACCTATGCGCTGCCGCCGACCGACGCGCTGCTGCGCCGGCTGCGCACGCTGCTCACGACCTATGCCGAGGCGGGCGGCCACGACGCGGTCGTGCTGCTGCATGACGGCGAGCATGGCGAGGACCTGATCGACGCGCTCGCCCGCTTCGGCGACGGGCTGCCGGCGCGGGTGCTGCCGCTGCGCGTCAACGAGATCACGCAGCTCGGCCTCGAGAGCTTCGCCGCCGCGCTCGCCTTCGGAGCCTCGGCGATCCGGGTGCTCGGCCGCGCCCGGCCGAAGCACGATCTCTCCGGCCTCACGCGCAATCTCGACTATGCCAACGCGCTCGCCGGCGCGCTCGGCTATGGCGAGGCCCGCGCCGGGCTGATCGAGACCGACGATCCCGATCAGCTCGCGATCGCGCTGTCGCAGGTGACGCCCGGCATTGCCTCAGCGAGGCCGGCGCGCTTCCGGCCGATGGGCGACGGGCGGCCGCTGCTGCGGCAGGCGATCGGCGAGCTCCATGCCGCCGCCCCCGCTCCGGTCGCGGCGGTCGCGATGCCGGCGCGTGCGCCCTTCGGCACCCTCCATGTCGAGACCGAGGGCTGCACGCTCTGCCTCGCCTGCGTCTCGGCCTGCCCGGTCCAGGCGCTCGGCGACGATCCCGAGCGCCCGACCCTGACCTTCCAGGAAGATCTCTGCGTGCAGTGCGGGCTGTGCCAGGCGACCTGCCCGGAAAAGGTGATCACGCTCGAGCCGCGCATCGATTTCGAGGCCTGGAAAGGCGGAAAGCGCATCGTCAAGCAGGAGGAGCCGTTCCATTGCATCTCCTGCGCCAAGCCCTTCGGCGTCCGCAGCACGATCGAGAAGATCGCGGCCAAGCTGGAGAACAAGCACTGGATGTTCGCGGGCGACAGCGCCAAACGCATCTCGGTGATCAGGATGTGCGAGGATTGCCGCGTCGAGGCCGTGGTCAACGAGAGCTTCGACCCGCATCTCTCGCCGCAGCGTCCGCCGGTCAGGACGACCGAGGATTATCTGCGCGAGCGCAAGGAGCGCGGCGAGGACCCGCTGCAGTAGTCTCGCGTCATGCTCGGGCTTGACCCGAGCATCTCATGACGGAAGAGCGCCCTATCCCGCCCGAGATTCTCGGGTCTGCGCGGAGTTTATCGTTGGGCCGACCGAAGGTCGGACCCGAGGGCTTCGCCCGAGAATGACGGGTGGGTCACCGCGTCACCTTCTCCAGCCAATCGACCAGCGCCTGGCGATCCTCCGCCGCGCCGATCGTCTGCTCGGGCATCTTGGTGCCGGGCGTATAGGCGTTGGGGCCGATCTCGAAGAGCTTCGCCACCGTCTCCTTGGTCCAGACGATGTCCAGGCGCTTGAACGCGTCGGAATAGGCATAACCCGGCGCCGTCGCGATGCGGCGGCCGAAGATGCCGTGCAGGGTCGGGCCGGCCCGGTTGCCGTCGGCAGGCGTGAGCGTGTGACAGGCCGCGCAGGCGCGAAAGACCTGGGCGCCGCGCTCGCCCTGGAACGCAGCGAGCACGTCCTCGCCGGCGCGCGGCACGACCGAGCCAATATGCTCGCCGGTAACCGCGTTCCAGCGTCGGACCAGCCGGTCGGCGCCGCCGGACAGCAACTGCTTCCCATCGGGCAGGAAGGCGAGCGACCAGACCGGCAGGCCTGGGCCGACCAGTGTGGCGCGGATAGTCCGGCTCCTGCGGTCGATCAGCGCCACCTGGCCGCGCAGCCCCCCGGTGGCGATGGTCGCGCCATCGGCCGAAAGCGCCAGCGCGATCAGCGGCGTCGGGCCGATCTCGATCTCGCCGCGCGCCTCGCCGTCGGGAGCGAAGAGCCGCAGCCGGCCGTCGGCGGCCGTCACCGCGATCTCGCCATCGGGCGCGACGACGACGCCGTTGAGCGGTGCCGGCAGGGTCACGACCTTGGCAGGGCCGTCGCCGAGCGGCCAGATCCGCAAGGTCGCGTCGTAACCGACGCTGACGATGCCTCCGCCCGGCGCGAAGGCAACGCCGTTGACCGGGCCCTTATGGCCTTCGAGCACCCGCACCGCGCCGTCGTTCAGCGAGACGACGCGAACGGTCTCGTCCCAGGAGGCGGAGGCGATGGCGTTCGCGTCCGGCGAGACCGCGAGCGCCGCGACTGGCCCCTTGTGCCCCTCGATGACCCGAACCGGTTCGGCCGCATCGCCGCGCCAGAGCGCGATCCTGCCATCCTCGCCGCCGGTCGCGAAGCCGAGCCCGTTCACCGTCACGGCGGCATTGACGGCGCCCTGATGGAAACGCAGCACCTTGTCGGCCGCGCCGGTCGCGAGGTTCCACAGGATGGCCGACTGGTCGAAGGAGCCGGTCAGCGCGAAGGCGCCGTCAGCAGAGACCGCGACCGCCCGGACCGGCCCGCCATGGCCGCGCAGCTCCTGGGCGGCGACGGGAATTGTCGTCAGAATAAGTGCAAGCAGCGCCGCGCGGACCCTTCTCCCCTCGGGGGAGAAGGTGGCCCGGCGAAGCCGGGTCGGATGAGGGAAGTGGAGCCGTATCGGCCCTCCATCATCGCTTCGAACCATGCTTCCCTCATCCGTCTGCTGCGCAGACACCTTCTCCCCCGAGGGGAGAAGGGTAAAGAGCGCCTGTTGCCCCTGCACAAAAACCCATCATATGAAGCGCAACCGTTTCGACAGGCACAGGTTCATGACCTCGATTCCCCTCAATCTGCGCGGCCTGAAATGCCCCTTGCCGGCGCTGCGGGTGCGCAAGGCGCTGAAGGGCGCGGATGCGGGGTCCCTGTTCGTGGTCGAATGCACCGACCCGATGGCGGCGATCGACATTCCCAACCTGATGCGCGAGACGGGCGACGCGATCGAGCACAGCCTGACCGACGGCGAGCTTCTCGTCTTCCATATTCGCAAGGCCGCGGCCTGACGCCGCGCCCAGCCGGAGCATGCCATCGTGGCCGTGACCGAAACCGACATCCTGCGCGCGCTCGAACTGGTGAAGCTGCCGGCCAGCGGCCAGTCGCTCGCCGCCTCGGGCCGCGTCGCCAATATCCTGGTCGATGGCGGCAAGGTGATCTTCGCGATCGGCATCGACGCGACCGAAGCCGGCGCCATGGAGCCGGTGCGCAAGGCGGCCGAGAGCGCCGTCGGTGGCCTGCCCGGCGTCACGCAGGTGCTGGTCGGCCTCACCGCCGACAAGGCGCCATCGCGGCCGGCGGCCTCGCCAGGCATGCAGGCACGCCGGCAGGCGCATGGCCAGCCAGGGCCGGGCGGACCGACGCCGAAGGCCGCCGGCGTGCCCGGCGTCAAGCAGATCATCGCCGTCGCCAGCGGCAAGGGCGGCGTCGGCAAGTCGACCACCACCGCCAATCTCGCGGTCGCGCTGGCGACGCTCGGGCTGAAGGTCGGCGTGCTCGACGCCGATATCTACGGCCCTTCCGTGCCGAAGATCTTCGGCATCACCGGCAAGCCGCGCCTGGTCTCGGGCCGGACGCTGGCGCCGATGGAGGCCTATGGGCTGAAGATCATGTCGATCGGCTTCCTGATCGACGAGGAAACGCCGATGATCTGGCGCGGGCCGATGGTGATCTCGGCGATCACCCAGATGCTGCGCGAGGTCGCCTGGGGCGAGCTCGACGTGCTCGTCGTCGACATGCCGCCCGGCACCGGCGACGCGCAGCTCACCATGGCGCAGCAGACGCCGCTCGCCGGGGCCGTGATCGTCTCGACGCCGCAGGACCTCGCCCTGCTCGATGCGCGGCGCGGCGTCGCCATGTTCAAGCGCGTCGAGGTGCCGATTTTGGGCATCGTCGAGAACATGAGCTATTTCATCTGCCCGGAATGCGGCCACCGCTCCAACATCTTCGCCCATGGCGGGGCGCGGCATGAGGCCGAGCGCCTCGGCGTGCCCTTTTTGGGCGAGGTGCCGCTGGCGATGCCGATCCGCGAGACCTCCGATGGCGGCCGGCCGATCGTCGCGAGCGACCCGGACAGTGCCCATGCCAAGGCCTATCTGGCGATCGCGCGGCAGGTCCAGGCCGGGCTGAGCGGCGGGACCGTGCGGGCCGCTCCGCGCATCGTGATCGAATAGACGGGTCGCCGCGCGGCTGGCCGGAATTGCGTTTGTTCTTATTTTGTTCTAGCATCGAGCGAAATGGAGGATGACGCGATGCCCGTTCAGCCGGTGCGCCATATCAGCGTCTCGATCGCCAGGCCGATCGAGGATGTCTACGGCTTCCTGGCCGAGCCGCAGAACTTTCCGAAATGGGCCGAGGGGCTGGGCCATGGCTTCAAGCATATCGAGGGCATGACCTGGTCGGCCCAGACGCCGATGGGGCCGATGCGCATCCTGTTCAGCGAGCCCAACCGCTACGGCGTGCTCGACCATGCCGTGATCCCCGACAAGGGCGAGCCGATGCACAATCCGATGCGGGCCGTGGCGAATGGCGATGGCAGCGAGGTGGTCTTCACGCTCCTGCGGCGGCCGGAGATGAACGACGACGAGTTCGCGCGCGACGCCGACACGATTTCGAGCGATCTCAGGCGGCTGAAGGCGCTGCTGGAAGGCTAGCGGTTTCCGCTTGCTCGCAGATTGTAACGCGCGTCATCCCGGACGTAGCGAAGCGGAGCTCCGGGATCCATCATCGAGCGCGATGCCTTACGATGGATCCCGGAGCTACGCCGCTAAAGCGGCTTGTCCGGGATGACGGTGCACTCTGTCTGAAAGCAGCAGACCCTGGCCTATTCAAGCGCGGCCGTCAGAGCCTGACGCCGCTGGTCGCGTAGGCGGTCTCGACCGGCTTCTGGAAATGATTCAGCACGAGGCTCGCGCCATAGGCCGCCGCAACCGCAAAGACGACGGCGATAACAAAGGACTTCATGGTCTTCCCCCGATCAGGCACCGATAAGATCTTCTTATTGCCATCAGAGATAGCGAGCCGGCGGCAGCCTATCAAGCATCCGGCAGGGCGGCGTAAAGTCGCTCGGCCTCGGCCAGGTCCTCGGGCCGGTTGGCGTTGAAGAAGGGGTCGACCGGCGTGACCGGCCATTCTGCCGCCGCCACGCCATGCCGCGCCGTCCAGCGGTCGATCTTGCGCTCGCCATCGACGGTCAAGGCATGGCGCAGATCCTCGCGCAGCGAAACCGGCCAGAGACCGATCACCGGATGGGTCCAGCCGCCCGAGGCGGCGCAGGCGAGCGGAACGCCGGCGGCCGCGCGTGCTGCATGAAGCCGCGCGACGAGGTCGCGCGGGATGAAGGGCGTGTCGGCCGCGACGCTGACCATCCAGGCAAGATCGGGGCGGTTCGTCGCCAGCCAGTCGAGCCCCGCCAGGATGCCGGCGAGCGGGCCAGCGAAATCCGGCACGCTGTCGGCTACGACCGAGAGGCCATAGGCGGTGAAGCGGGCGGGATCGCCATTGGCGTTGATCAGCAGCCCGTCGCATTGCGGATCGAGCCGCTCGGCGACATGGGCGAGGATGCTGCGCCCGCCGACCAGCCTGAGCGGCTTGTCGCCGCCGCCCATGCGGCGCGCCAGGCCGCCCGCGAGCGCCAGTCCGAGCGTCGGCGGATGAGCATGCTCAGTCTTCACGATCGGCGCCCTTGCGGCGGTGCTTGCCGCCCTCCTCCTCGACCGTATCGACATCCTGGTCGAAGACGATGCGGTCCTCGCCGGACAGCGCGACGAAGCGTTTTCCACGCGCCCGGCCGATCAGGGTCAGCCCGGCCTTGCGGGCGAGCTCGACGCCCCATTCGGTGAAACCGGAGCGCGAGACCAGGATCGGGATGCCCATGCGCACCGTCTTGATCACCATTTCGGAGGTCAGCCGGCCGGTGGTGTAGAAGATCATCCGGCTGGGATCGACATCGTGCCGGAACATCCAGCCGGCGACCTTGTCGACGGCGTTGTGGCGGCCGACATCCTCCATATAGACCAGCGGCCGGTCGCGCTCGCAGAGCACGCAGCCATGGATCGCGCCGGCCTCCAGGTAGAGCGAGGGGGTCGTGTTGATCTTCTTCGTCAGCGTGTAGAGCCAGCTCGTGCGCAGCTCCGCCTGCGGCAGCGCGATCTCCTCGATCGCCTCCATCAGGTCGCCGAAGGCGGTGCCCTGGGCGCAACCGGAGGTCAGCGTCTTCTTCTTGAGCTTCTCCTCGAAATTGGTGCGCTCGGGCGTGCGCACCACGACGACCTCGAGCTCCTCGTCATAATCGACGCCGGTGACGACATCGCCGCGCTTCAGCATGTTCTGGTTGAGGAGATAGCCGAGCGCGAGATCGTCCGGGTGGTCGCCGATCGTCATCATCGTGACGATCTCTTGGGTGTTGAGGTAGAGCGTCAGCGCCCGCTCCGTAACCACACGGGTCTCGACCGGCGCGCCGGCCTGGTCGATGCCGCGCACGGTCGCGCCGAGCCGCGGCGCCGCCGGATCGGGCCGGACCAGATACTCGTCGAGGAACGCCATATCCTGGTTCACGTCGCCTTGTCTCCGAACGTCGCGATGTCGGGCGGCATGGCCGCCAGGAGAGCCGGCCTCACGCCGCCACGCCCTGCAGGCCCGTCACCCAGCCGTCGACGGCGGGAGCTTCAGCCTGCAATCGCGTCCAGTCCGCGCCGGCGAAATCCGCCCAGGCCGGCAGGAGATCGTCGCGCACGGCGACGAGCAGCGGCAGGCCCGCGAGCACGACCGCCGCCATCTCCTGGCGCAGCCCCTGGCCCAGCAATTCCTGCCGCCCGAACTTGTTGACGATCACCAGGTCGATGCGTTCGGAGAGCGCGGTCGCGATGGCGGCGCCGGCTTCCGCCAGTCCCGCCGCGTCCAGCCGGCAGCCGGAGGCGCCGCTGCCACGCTCGTCGCTGATCGCGAAACGCCGCCCCGTCGCCAGATCCTCGAGCGCCATCGACAGGCAGCCGGAGGCGCAGTCATCGGCATTGTGCTGGACGACGCCGCCGAGCCGCAGGCCGCGCGCCTTCATGCCCATGGCGAGCCCTGCCATGAAGTCGTCGATGGCGAAGCCCGGGCGATAGACGATGGCGGCAAGCGTGTTCATCGCCTTCTTCATTCCATGAAATCGCGAGCGAAACCATAGCATCGGCGGCGGGCGCGGCCGGGCGCCGCACCACGCCAGATGCCGGCTCAGTGTTGCGCCGCACCTACAGCCGCGCCCCGCGGCGCGGGCTAGGGTGCCGCCGGGCTGATGTCCGGCGCGTCCTCCGGTCGGAGCCCCTTGTCCGGTTACCGCCCATGATCCGCCGCAACGCCAATGCCCCGCTCGACCCTGCCGCAGATGCCGCGCTGCTCCTGCGCCGCATCGGCTTCGCCACGCTCGCGCTGGCCCTGCCGATCGCGTCGCTGGTCTCGCGGCGCGCCGCCGTCGTGCTCGCGCCGATCGGCGTCGCGCTGCTGATCATCTCGTCCCTGATCGAGGAGCGCGGCAGGTTCGGCACGAACCTGAAAGGCGCGCTGCTGAGCCGCGCCGGCCTGATCCTGGTCGGGTTGGTCTGCTGGGCGGTGCTGTCGCTGGTCTGGAGTCCCTACACGCTGTCGGCAAGCGAGAAGGCGAGCAATCTGGTGTTCGCGGTCGCGCTCGGCTTCTGCGGCGCGGCGGCGCTGCCCGAGCGGATGCGCGCCGCCAATCTCAATCTGGTGGCGCTCGGCACCGGGCTCGCGGCGCTCTTCGCGCTCGCCCTGATGCTGGCGGGCGCCACCCGCACCGCCAGCGCCGCCAGCGATACAGCCAGCGTCGAACGCGGCGTCAGTATCGTGCTGATCATGTCCTGGCCGGCCCTGGCCTGGCTGCTGTCGCGTGCGCGCGGCCTGAGCGCGCTCGGACTGGCGCTCGCGGTCGGCCTGCTCGCGATGACGCGCTTCGAGGATGGCGAGGCGGTCGCGATGATCTGCGGCGCGGCCGCCTTCGGAGCGGTCAGCGCCAGTCGTGACGTCGCCGTCCGGATCATCGCCGCGTTCGTCGCGGGACTGCTGATGCTGGCGCCGCTCCTGCCCTTCCTGCTGATGCCGGTGGCCTCGCGCTTCCCTGACGACGTCAGCCAGTCTCTGGGGATCTGGGCCGATATCGTCAGCAGCGAGCCGGTCCAGCTGATCACCGGGCACGGGCTCGACACGGTGCTGCGGGGCCGGACCACGGGCGGCTTGCCGCAGGAGACGCCGGCGATGCTGCTGTTCGAGACCTGGTACGAGCTGGGTCTCGTCGGCGCCGCCGCGGCTTCAGCCTGCCTGTACTTCGCCATCAGGGCAGCGGGACGAATGCCCGGCCCGCTCGCCGCGGGTGGCGTCGCCGCCTACGTCACCGCCTTCGCGCTCGCGGTGCTGGGCTTCGCGACCTTCCAGACCTGGTGGCTGATGACGCTGACGGCCGTGGTCTTGCTCTTCGTCGCGATCGCGCGCGGGCAGTACCGGACGGAGCGGCCGATCGCGCCGCTGGCGCAGGCGCCCGGCAATTCGAGCCGACCCAAAGCCGCCGGGCCCACGCCCGCCGGGCGGTAGCTCCTCGCAATGACGGTTCGACACGCTCGGAAGCGCCTCAGGCCGCGACCCGCCCCTCGTTCACGGCATGGCAGGCGACGCCGTCGATCACCGGCGGGTTCTCGATGCGGCAGCGCTCGAAGGCGAGCGGACAGCGGGGGTGGAAGGTGCAGCCGGAAGGCGGGCTGATCGGGTTCGGGATCTCGCCCTTCACGCCCTCGCGCGCCTTGCCGACCATGGCGAGGTCCGGCACCGCGTCGAGCAGCATCCGGGTATAGGGATGGCGCGGGGCCGAGAACAGCGCCTTGCCGTCCGAGACCTCGACGAGACGACCGAGATACATCACGCCGATCCGCGTCGCCATGTGCCGGACGACCGCGAGATTGTGCGAGATGAAGAGATAGGTCAGCCCGAATTTCTGCTGCAGGTCGCGCATCAGGTTGAGGATCTGCGCCTGGACCGAGACGTCGAGCGCCGAGGTCGGCTCGTCGCAAACGATGAACTCGGCGTTAGAGGCGAGCGCGCGGGCGATCGCGATGCGCTGGCGCTGGCCGCCGGAGAATTCGTGCGGGAACTTCTTGCCGTCGTCGGGATGCAGGCCGACCAGGCTCAGCAACTCGCCGACGCGGGCATTGATCGCGGCATCGCCCTGGATGATGTCGAAAGCGCGGATCGGCTCGGCGATGATCCGGCCGACACGCCAGCGCGGATTGAGCGAGGCATAGGGGTCCTGAAAAATCATCTGGATGCGACGGCGCAGGCGCTGACGCTCCTGCGAGACGGCGACGTCGTTCATCGAGATGCCGGCGATCGAGACCGTCCCGCCCGAGGGTGGCAGCAGCCCGACGACCATGCGCGCCACGGTCGACTTGCCCGAGCCGGATTCGCCGACGAGCGCGAAGGTCTCGCCCTTGCGGATGTCGAAGGAAACGCCGTCGACGGCCTTGAGATATTGCCGCGGCGCGTTCTCGAGCACGCGGTTGAGCCAGGGCTTGGAGACGTCGAAGACGCGCTTCAGGTCACGGACCTCGACGAAGGCGGGCTCGGCTCGCTTGGTCTCGCTCACGCCGCTTTCTCCGCTTTCGGCTCGTCGTAGAGATGGCAGGCGACCTGCCTTTCGCCGACCGAAATCAGCTCGGGCCGCTCGCTATGACAGCGGGCGAAGGCATGGGCGCAGCGCGGATTGAAGGCGCAGCCCTTCGGGATCGCGGAAAGCCGCGGCATCGAGCCCGGAATCTGCACCAGCCGGTCGGCATCGCCCTCGATCGAGGGGATCGCGCCCATCAGCCCCTTGGCATAGGGGTGGAGCGGCTCCTTCACCACGTCGCGCACCGGGCCGATCTCGGCGATGCGGCCGGCATACATCACGGCGACGCGGTCGGCCGTCTCGGCGATGACGCCCATGTCGTGGGTGACGAGCATGACGGAGGTGCCGCGCTCGCTGCAGAGCCGCTTGATCAGGGCGATGATCTGCGCCTGGACCGAGACGTCGAGCGCCGTCGTCGGCTCGTCGGCGATGATGAATTCGGGCTCGGCGCAGAGCGCGAGCGCGATCACCACGCGCTGGCGCATGCCGCCCGAGAACTCGTGCGGATAGCCGTCGATGCGCCTGTCCGGCGCCGGGATGCCGACCTCGTCGAGCAGCGCGATGGCGCGCTTGCGGGCGTCGGCGGCATTGAGCGCGGTATGGGTCTGGATCGTCTCGATCAGTTGCTCGCCGACACGGTAGAGCGGGTTCAGGCTGGTCAGCGGATCCTGGAAGATCATGCCGATGCGCTTGCCGCGCACCTTGCGCATCGCGTCGGGCGGCAGGTTGTCGACGCGCGCGCCGGAAAGCAAGACCTCGCCGCCGGCGATCCGACCGGGCGGGTCGATCAGGCCGATGATCGCCGAGCCGGTCACCGATTTGCCGGCGCCGGATTCGCCGACGACCCCGAGCACCTCGCCGCGCGCGATGTCGAAGGAGATCGTGTCGAGCGCGCGCAAGGTGCCGCGCCGCGTCACGAACTCGACCGTGAGATCCCTGACCGAGAGAACAGGCGTGCTCATCGGATCACCTCAGCCTCGGATTGAGCGCATCGCGCAGCCAGTCGCCGAGCAGGTTCACGGCCAGCACGAGCAGCGCCAGCGTGACGCCCGGGAAGGTGACGATCCACCAGTCGCCCGAGAACAGGTATTTGTTGCCGATCGAGATCAGCGTGCCGAGCGAGGGCTGGGTCGGCGGCAGGCCGACGCCGAGGAAGGACAGCGTCGCCTCGGTGATGACGGCCAGCGCCAGGTTGATGGTGAGGATGACAAGGACCGGGCCGATGACGTTGGGCAGGACATGGCGCAGCATGATCAGCGGCGCCGGAAGGCCGACGAGCCGCGCCGCCTGGACATAGTCCTTGTTGCGCTCGACCAGGGTCGAGCCGCGCACCGTGCGGGCATATTGCACCCAGAAGGAGAGCCCGATCGAGATCACCAGCACATAGATCGCCGTGTCCTCGCGCGAGGCGCTCTTGAAGATGCCGCGCACGACCCCGTCGATCAGAAGCGCGATGAGGATCGCCGGGAAGGTGAGCTGCACGTCGGCGATGCGCATGATCAGCGAATCGACGCGGCCACCGAGATAGCCGGCGAGCAGGCCGAGCGTGATGCCGATCGAGGCGGCCAGGATGACGCCGAGCCCGCCGACGACCAGCGAGACGCGCAGGCCGTAGAGGATCGCCGAATAGAGATCGCGGCCCTGGTCGTCGGTGCCGAAGATGAAGCGCGCCTCGCCGCCATCCTGCCAGGCCGGCGGGATATTGGCGTCGGCGAGGAAGACCGACGCCGGATCGAACGGGTTGGTCGGCGCGATCCAGGGCGAGAAGGCCGCGCTGATGAAGAGGACGAGCACGACGAGGGCAGCGCCCATCGTCACCTTGGAGCGACGGAAGCTGGCGAGGATGTCACTGTCGAGGATGCGCTCCCAGCGGGTCGGGATCCGATCGGGTGGTGTGGCGGTGCTCATGGTTTCAACCCCTCACCGGCTCAATGCGCCCCGACCGTCGCGCGCAGGCGCGGGTCGACGGCGGCATAGAGCAGATCGACGATCAGGTTGATGCTGACGAAGAGGAACGAGATCAGCATCAGATAAGCGGCCATGATCGGGATATCGACGTTCTGGACGGCGCGCAGGAAGAGCAGGCCCATGCCCGGCCACTGGAACACCGTCTCCGTGATGATGGCGAAAGCAATGATCGAGCCGAGCTGCAGGCCGGCGATGGTGATGACCGGGACCAGCGTGTTCTTCAGCGCATGGCCGAAATGGACCGTGCGGGTGCGCAGGCCGCGGGCGCGGGCGAACTTGATGTAGTCGGCGCGCAGCACCTCGAGCATCTCAGCCCGAACGAGCCGCATGATCAGCGTCATCTGGAACAGGCCGAGCGTGATCGAGGGCAGGATCAGCGCCTTCCACCCGGACAGGGTGAGCAGACCCGTGGTCCACCAGTTGCCGAGCTTGACGACGTCGCCGCGCCCGAAGGAGGGCAGCCAGCCCAGCGTCACCGAGAACAGGTAGATCAGCAGGATGCCGATCAGGAAGGTCGGCAGGCTGATGCCGATCAGGGAGACCGCCTGGAAGACCTTGGCGAGCCAGCTGTCGCGTTTGAGGGCCGTATAGACGCCCATCGGGATGCCGACGACGAGCGAGAACAGCGCCGACATGAAGGCGAGCTCCAGCGTCGCCGGCGCGCGCTCGCCGAGCAGGGAGATGACCGGCAGCCGGAACTGGTAGGAGACGCCGAATTCGAGCCGGGCGGCGTTGTAGATGTAGCGGAAGAACTGGACGATCACGGGATCGTTCAGGCCCAGCGATTGCCTGATCTCGTCGACCTGGGCCTGGGGCGTGTCGAGGCTGACGAGCTGGTTCACCGGGTCGCCGACGAAGCGGAACATCGCGAAGGCGATCAGCGCCACGGCCAGCATGACGAGAAGCGATTGGAACAGCCGTCGCAGGATGAAAGCGAGCATGAGCGCCTTGGCGTTTAACGCGGAACCTGTGGGCGCCGGTGAGCCGGATGAAGCTCTCCGTTGCCAATACGCCGTCATCCCGGCCGTAGCGAAGCGGAGCGCCGGGATCCATCGTCGAGCGCCGGAGCCTCACGATGGATCCCGGATCTACGCGGCTACGCCGCTTGTCCGGGATGACGTCGCGGTTGGGTCGGCATGAAGAGAGGCGCGCGACCATTAAGAGCCGCGCGCCACCCGCGTCATTCCTTGGTGGCGTAGTAGAGCAGCACCGAATTGTCGGCGCGCTGGGTCAGCTTGACCTTCTTCGAGACACCCCAGGCCAAGGCCTGCTGATGCAGCGGGATGTAGGAGAATTCGTCCACCGTCATCTTGAACGCCTCCTTGATCATCGCATTGCGCTTGGCGATGTCCGACTCGACCAGGATCTTGTCGGTCAGGGCGTCGACCTTCTTGTTGCAGTAGCCGCCGAGATTCGACTCGCCGCGCGACGAGCCCGCGACGTCCCGGCAACCCAGGATGTCGTTCAGCACGTTGTGGCTGTCGAAGGTGCCGGGCGTCCAGCCGAGCAGGTAGAACGAGGTCTTGTAGCCGCCGGATTTCAGTACCTTGGCGAAATACTGGCCCTTGGGCTGGGCGTTCAGGTTCACCTTGATGCCGGCGCGCGCCAGCATGCCGACCACGGCCTGGCAGATCGTGCCGTCATTGACGTAACGGTCGTTCGGGCAATCCATGCCGACCTCGAAACCGTCGGGATAGCCGGCCTCGGCGAGCAGCTTCTTCGAGGCCGCCGTATCGAACTTGGCCCGGGTGAAGCCCTCATGCGGGAAGAGCTCCGGCGCGATCATCAGCGAGGACGGCGTCGAAAGCCCGCGCATGACGCGGCTCTTGATCGTCTCGATGTCGATCGCCTGGTAGAAGGCCTGGCGGACCCTGACGTCCTTGAAGGGGTTCTTGCCCTTGACGCTCGATTCCAGCAGCTCGTCGCGCGTCTGGTCCAGGCCCAGGAAGATCGTGCGCAGCTCGGGGCCGCTCAGGACCTGGGCGTTGCCCGAGGCGTTGACGCGCTGGATGTCCTGGATCGGAACCGGCTCGATCACGTCGACCTCGCCGGACAGCAGGGCCGCGACACGAGTGGCATCGGAGGCGATCGGCGTGAAGACGATCTCCTTGAGATTGTGCTCGACCTTCTTGTTCCACCAGTTCTCGTTGACCTTGAAGACGGTCTTCACGCCGGGCTGGTGGCTCTCGATCTTGAAGGGGCCGGTGCCGTTGGCGTTGAGCGAGGCGTAGCTCGGCGAGGTCGCGGCCGCAGGCGTGGGCGCGACGGCGTTGTTCGCCTCCGCCCATTTCTTCGACATGATGTACCAGGTGTCCCACTGCGCGTTCAGGATCGGGTTCGGCGAGGTCAGGATGACGTCGACCGTGTGGTCGTCGACCTTGACGAACTTCGAGTCGGTGGGAATGCGCGTGGTGAAGTTGGAGCCGGTGGCGCGCACGCGCTCGGCCGAGAACAGCACGTCGTCGGCGGTGAAATCCTCGCCGCCGTGGAACTTGACGCCCTTGCGCAGGAACAGGCGCCATTTCAGGCCGTCATCGGAGACCTCCCATTTCTCGGCCAGCGCCGGCTCGATCTTGAGGTCCTTGCCGCGCGCGGTCAGGCCTTCATAGGGATGGCCGAGATGGGCGTTGGTCGTCGTCTCGTTGACGGTATAGGGGTCGAGCGACTTGAGCTCGCCCTGGTTGGCGTAGCGCAGGGTCTGCGCCTGCGCTGCGCCGCACATCAGCGCCACGGCCGCTACGGCGGCGAGGCAATGCGTCCTGAATGACATGGTTGATCGCTCCCAATCGGTTCGCTGGCCACTCCTCCCGGGAGCGGTTCCGAAACCGGCGCAGAAGCGCCGGGATTCCAAGAAGGTGGCAGATTAAAGACGCTTCAAGGACGGCGTCCAGTACCGCTTTCGTCGATTGAATTTTCTTGCGGCCAAACGTTCGGCGGCGCACGATCCTGCATACCCTCTCGCGACTCCATGACGCAATCGGCATGCGCCATCTCAGCGCGACAGCTCGGCGATGAGCCCGCGCACGAACTGCGTCCCGGCGTCGAGCTGCGCGATGGTGATGAACTCGTCCGGCTGATGCGCCTGGGCGATGTCGCCCGGCCCGCAAACCACGGTCGACCAGCCCGCCTCCTGGAACAGGCCGCCCTCGGTGCCATAGGCCACGACATGGCTGCCATTGTCCCCGGTCAGGCGGCGCGCCAGAGCCTCGGCCGCGCCCTGCTGCTCAGGGCCGAGCGGCGGCGTCTGCGAGGTGATCTCGAGCTCGATGCCGGTCTCCGGCGCGATCGCCTTCATGCCGGCCTCGAGCTCGGCGATGCGGGCGCGATAGCGGGCGACATAGGCATCGCCGTCCTCGCCGGGAACGACGCGCACCTCATGGCTGAAGGCGCAATGCTCGGCGGTGATGTTGACCGCCGTTCCGCCCTGGACCACGCCGACATGCAGGGTCGAATAGGGCGGCTCGAAGCCGTTGTCGTTGCCGGTGCGGTTCCTGTTCTCGGCCATGACCTCGTCATGCCAGGCGATCAGCTTGCCGGCGACCATCACCGCCGGCACGCCGATATCGACCCGGCTCGAATGCACGGCATGGCCGCGCACGGTCGTCTTCATGCGCGTGCCGCCCTTGTGGCCGGTGACCACCTGCATCATCGAGGGCTCGCCGACGATGACCGCCGAGGGCGTCAGCCCGGCCTGCGCCATGGCATCGATCATGACGCGCGCGCCGACGCAGCCGACCTCCTCGTCATAGGAGAGCGCGATGTGGATCGGCCGTTTCAGCCCGGCCGCGAGCATCTCGGGAACGAGCGCCAGCGCGATCGCGTCGAAGCCCTTCATGTCGCAGGCGCCGCGGCCATAGAGCTTGCCGTCGCGCTCTGTCAGGGTCCAGGGATCGGAGGTCCAGTCCTGCCCCGCGACCGGAACGACATCGGTATGTCCCGACAGCACGACGCCGCCCTCCCCGGCCGGGCCGATCGTGGCGTAGAGATTGGCCTTGTCGCCCTCCGGGCTCGGCACCAGCGTGCTCGCAACGCCATGGGCGGCGAGATAGTCGCGGCAGAAATGGATCAGGTCGAGATTGCTGCGCTGCGATTCGGTGTTGAACGAAACCAGCTTGGCCAACATTTCCTTGGGTGTCAGGTTCACGAGGTCAGGTCTCCAAAAGCCGTGGCGCAGCAGGTTTCGTGCCGCAGGCTAAGCCGCCTGCCGCTCAGGTCAATCGCCGCAGGCCGCTTGACCGGCTTGCGCCGGGCGCGTTGATGTGCGCCCAAGCCAAGTCCGCCTCCGAGAGCCAGTCCGATGAATTTCGACGTCACCCTTGCCGACATCCAGGCCGCCGCCACCCGCATCTCCGGAAAGACCCGCCGCACGCCGACCTTCCACAGTGCCGGGCTCTCGGCCCGGCTCGGCGTCGAGACGCTGGTCAAGGTCGAGAGCCTGCAGCTCGGCGGCTCGTTCAAGGTGCGCGGCTGCTTCAACAAGCTGATGTCGCTGAGCGAGGCCGAGCTCAGCCGCGGCATCGTCACCGTCTCCGGCGGCAACCACGCCATCGCCGTCTCGATGGTCGCCAAGGCGATGGGCGCACGCGCGCTGGTGCTGATGGCGAAGAACGTCTCGCCCTTCAATATCGAGCTGACCAAACAGGCCGGTGGCGAGGTCGAGCTCTGCGAGGACGCGATCGAGGCCTTCGCCAAGGCCGACGACTACGCCGCCAGGGGCATGACCAATGTCCATTCCTATGACGACCCGGCGATCATCGCCGGACACGGCACGCTCGGCCTCGAGCTTGCGAACGACGCCAGCGGACGGCTCGACCACGTCTTCCTCTCGATCGGCGGGGGCGGCTTCTCGGCAGGCGTCGGCACGGCGCTGAAGGGGCTCGACCCGGCGGTGCGCATCCACGGCGTCGAGACCGAGGGCGCGACGACGATGAGCCAGGCGCTCGAAGCCGGAAAGCCGGTGCCGATCCGCCCGACCTCGATCGCGCGCGCGCTCGGCGCGCCCTTCGCGACGGAGCGGACGATGGCTGCGGCCCGGCAGAACCTCGAGGAGATCGTCACGGTTCCCGATGCCGAGGCCGTGCGCGAGATGGTCTGGGTGCTGCAGAACGGGCGCGTGCTGCTGGAGCCCGCCGCCGGCTGCGTCGTCGCGGCGGCGATCGCCCGCAAGGAGATGTTCAGGCCCGGCGAGCGCGTCGCCCTGGTGCTTTGCGGCTCGAACGTCTCGCTCGACGATTTCGCGGCCTGGCGGACGGAGTACGGCGTGTAGCCTGGACGGCTACGGCCCGATCACCGTCCCGCGCGCCCGCCCGCCGCTGACGCGGCAGGAGCAGCCGATGCCGACCTCTGTCGGCGTGATCAGCGCGCAGGTGCGCACCGGCGTCTGGCAATAGCCGCCGATGCCGGAGGAGACCGGCGCGGAATAAACCGGGGCGGCGTAATAGGGCGAGCCGTAATACGGAGCCGGATCGTAACGGTAATAGGGATCGTCGTAGTCATAGGACGAGCCGTAATAGGGGTAGGCCGAAGCGGCGATGGCGGTGCCGGCGATCAGCCCGGCTGCGCCCCAGCCCCAATTATCGCGGTAGCCCCGCCGCCAGTAGCCGGGCCGTCCATAATAGGCACCGCGATACCAGCGGTTGCCGCCATAGCCCCATCTCGGCCCTCCACCATAGAAGCCGGCGCGGTATCCGAAGCCTCCGGGCCGGATGCCACCGCGATAGCCGCCGAAGCCCGGACGGACGAAGCCCCGGTTTCCGAAGCCGAAGCCACCGGCGCGCATGGCGCCGCGATGCAAGCCGCCGCCATGGAAGCCTCCGGCGTGGACACCATGGCCGCCGAAGCGGCGCTGGGCCGAGGCGTCGTCGGCAGCGAAGGTCAGCAGGGGAACCAGAGAAGCGGCAAGAACGATCAGGCGGCGCATGGCGGCCTCCCACTCGAGACGATCGGGCGGATCATCAACGCGCGAGCGCGCCGGCCGTTCCAGCGGCGCGGAGCGATTGCATGGCGCAAAATGCCGCAGGCTGCCGAGGGGGCGGGACTGCAGCGTCGCTCAGAAATAGCGGGCGAGATTCCGCCTGATCCGCTCCAGCGGCGGCTCGCCGGCCGGCGGCGGCGCGAAGGCCGTGCCGGTGATGGTCTCGAAGGCGCGGATATAGACCTGCGAGGTCTGCGCGATGAGCTCATCCGGGATCTCCGGGATGGGTTCGTTATAAGGGTCGCAGCGCGCCGCGACCCAGTTGCGGACGAAATCCTTGTCGAAGCTCTCGGGCTTCTCGCCCTTGGCAAAACGCTCGGGGTAGCTTTGCGCGAACCAGTAGCGGCTGCTGTCCGGCGTATGGATCTCGTCGGCCAGCAGGATGCGCCCTTCGCCGTCGGTGCCGAACTCGTACTTTGTATCAGCGAGAATGAGGCCGCGCTCGCGTGCCATCGCCTGGCCGCGCGCGAACAGCGCCAGCGCATGGGCCGAGACCGTGTCCCATTGCTCCTGGCTCAAGAGCCCGCCGCCAACGATCTCCTGCGGCGAGAGCGGCTCGTCATGGCCGCCGTCGAAGGCCTTGCTGGTCGGGGTGATGATCGCTTCGGGAAGCGCCTCGTTGTCGCGCAGGCCGTCCGGGAAGCGGATGCCGTAAATCTCGCGCTGGCCCTGCTTGTACATGGTCAGAACGGAGGTTCCGGTCGTGCCGGCAAGGTAGCCGCGCACGACGATCTCGACCGGCAGGATCTCGAGCCGTTGCCCGACCACGACATTGGGGTCGGGATATTCCAGGACGTGGTTCGGGCAGATGTCGGCGGTGTTCTCGAACCAGAACCGGGCCGTTTGGGTCAGCACCTGGCCCTTGTACGGGATGCAGGCGATGGCCCTGTCGAAGGCGCTGAGCCGGTCGCTCGCGATGATGATCCGGCGCCCGTCCGGCAGATCGTAATTCTCGCGGACCTTGCCCCGGTAATAGTTCGGCAGTTCCGGGATGACGGCTTCGCGGAGGGCTTCGGTCTCGGACATGGGCTGCTTCACTTCATCGGCCGGAAGAGGTTGTATTGCGGCGCCTTGCGCGTCGTCCGTCATAGCGAAGAGGGTGGAGACGCACCACCGAGATCGCGCCCGTTTTCAGTGGCGCGACCCGTGGGAATGAAGAAGAGGGCGACGGCGACGATGGTGAAGGCAAGGCCGAGAAGGCCGGTGATCATCGGCCCGCCCCATAGCGCGAAGAAACGCTTGGTCCTGGCCTGCCGTGCGTCGGAGGGAGAATAAAGCACCTCCACCGCGTCGCCCCGCCTGTAGGGCGGCGGATAGCTCGACCAGTTCGAGACGAACTCTACCTCCTCGCCGGCCTGCGTGCGGAACCGGACGACGGGACGGTAGGTGCCACGCTCGGACGAGCGGCTGGAGCTGCGCACGAGATCGATGACGGTGCCCTCGGCCGACACGGCGTCCCGGATGAAGTCTGTGGAATGTCGCCACCAGGCATAACCGCCGCAGACCAGGACGACGGCCGTGACGGCGAATATCCACCGGACCAGCCTCACCGCTCTCATGACCCCGCCATCCGATCCTCCGCCATTCGTCGCACCCCACCCCCTCATGACACAGGAGACTTGGAGAGAGGCCCGCAGCCCGCTAGCTTCGCCGCCTGGCCACCCGCTTTCTGCAAAGTCGGCCTGCCCATTCCGAGGACATCATGCCCAGATCCGACCTGATTGCCACGTTCACGCCCGAGCTCACCGCGATCCGCCGCGATTTCCACCGCCATCCCGAGCTGCTCTTCGACGTGCAGCGGACCGCCGGAATCGTCGCCGACAAGCTCAAGGCCTGGGGCGTGGACGAGGTGGTGACCGGCATCGGCAAGACCGGCGTGGTCGGCGTGATCAAGGGCAAGCGCCAGGAATCCGGCAAGGTCATCGGCCTGCGCGCCGACATGGACGCACTGCCGATCCACGAGGAGACCAATCTCGAGCATCGCTCGACCGTGCCCGGCAAGATGCATGCCTGCGGCCATGACGGGCACACCACCATGCTGCTCGGCGCCGCGAAATACCTCGCGGAGACGCGCGATTTCGACGGCACCGCGATCGTGATCTTCCAGCCGGCGGAGGAAGGCGGGGCCGGCGCGAAGGTGATGTGCGACGAGGGCGTGATGGAGCGCTTCGGCGTGCAGGAGGTCTATGGCCTGCACAACAAGCCGGGGCTGCCGATCGGCCAGTTCTGCATCCGCAAGGGCCCGATCATGGCGGCGGCCGACCGCTTCCTGATCAGGATCAACGGCAAGGGCGGCCATGCCGCGGCCCCGCATGACACCAAGGACCCGGTCGTCGCGGCCTGCCAGCTCGTCACGGCGCTGCAGACCGTCGCCTCGCGCAATGCCGACCCGCTCGATTCCATCGTCGTCTCGGCGACCGCGATCAATGCCGGCGAGGCCTTCAACGTCATTCCCCAGAGCGTCGAGATCAAGGGCTCGGTCCGGACGCTGACCCCGGCGATGCGCGATCTCGCCGAGAAGCGCATCACCGAGATCTGCCAGGGACTGGCGCAGGCCTTCGACCTGAAATGCGAGATCGAATATTTCCGCGGCTACCCGGTGACCTTCAACCATGCCGGACAGACCGATTTCGTCACCAGCGCCACCAGGAACGTCTTCGGCAAGGAGGCGATCGACACCGAGGTGCCGCCGACCATGGGCTCGGAGGATTTCTCCTTCATGCTGGAGGAGCGGCCGGGCGCCTATATCTTCATGGGCAACGGCGATTCCGCCGGGCTGCACCACCCCGCCTATGAGTTCAACGACGCGGCGATCCCGGTCGGCGTGACCTATTGGGCGAGCCTGGTCGAGATCGCCATGCCGCAGCGCGCGGCCTGACGCGAAGCGACGATGGCCGATATCGATTGCCTCGTCATCGGGGCCGGCGTGGTCGGCCTCGCCACGGCGCGAGCGCTGGCGCTCGCCGGGCGCGAGGTCGTGATCGCCGAGGCCGCGGAAGGCATCGGCACGCAGACCTCGGCGCGCAACAGCGAGGTCATCCATGCCGGGATCTACTATCCGCCGGGCTCGCTGAAGGCACGGGTCTGCGTCGAGGGGCGCAAGCTGCTCTATCGCTATCTCGGCGAGCGCGGCCTGCCGCACAAGGCCTGCGGCAAGCTGATCGTCGCGACCTCGGCGGCGCAGCGTCCGGCGCTCGAGACGATCGCCGCACGCGCCGAAGCCTCGGGCGTCACCTCGCTGCGCTGGCTCGACGCAAAGGAGGCGCACGCGCTCGAACCGGAGGTCACCTGCGAGATCGCCCTGCTCTCGCCGGAGACCGGCGTGGTCGACAGCCACGCCTTCATGCTGTCGCTGCTCGGCGAATGCGAGGCCGCCGGCGGGTCACTGGCACTCAACACGCCGATCCTCGGCTGGCGGCGCGAGGGCGAGGGCTTCAGCGTCGATTTCGGCGGCGACGACCCCGCGACCTATTCGGTGCGCAGCATCGTCAATTCGGCCGGCCATGGCGCGCCGCGCCTGCTGCGCCTGCTCGACGGCTTTCCGCCGCAGCACATGCCGCAGCAATCCTTCGCCAAGGGCAACTATTTCGCGCTGCTCGGCAAGCAGCCCTTCTCGCATCTGGTCTATCCGATCCCGGAGGCCGCCGGCCTCGGCATCCACGCGACGATCGACATGGGCGGCCGGGTCAAGTTCGGGCCGGATGTCGAATGGGTCGAGAGCGACCAGGACCTGGTGGTCGATCCGACGCGTGCCGAGCGCTTCTACGCGGCGATCCGGACCTATTGGCCGGCCCTGCCGGACAACGCGCTGGTCGCGGACTATGCCGGCATCCGCCCGAAGCTGCACGGGCCGAGCGAGCCGATGCCGGATTTCCGCATCGACGGGCCGGCGGTCCATGGCGTGCCCGAAGTGGTCAACCTGCTGGGCATCGAGAGCCCGGGGCTGACGAGCTCGCTGGCGATCGCGGATATGGTGGTGGAGCGGTTGGGATCATGAGCCGTCATGCTCGGGCTTGACCCGAGCATCTCAGGACGGAAGAGACGCCGGGCGTCAGCCGCGAATGATGGCGACTTTCTCGCTCGCCTCCCTGGCGAGCTGCGTCACCCGCGCCCAGTCGCGGTTGGCGATGGCGTCGGCCGGCACGAGCCAGGAACCGCCGACGCAAATCACCTGCTTCAGCGCGAGATAATCCGCGAGATTGCCGAGGCTGACGCCGCCGGTCGGGCAGAACCTGAGCTGCGGGAACGGCCCCGACAGGGCCTTCAGCGTCGCAGTGCCTCCTGCCTGCTCGGCCGGAAAGAACTTGCAGGTCAGCCGGCCGGTCGACACCGCGCGCATGCAGTCCGACGCCGTCGCGACGCCCGGCAGCCAGGGCAGGCCGGCGGCGCGCATCGCGTCGTCCACCGCCTCGCTGAAGCCGGGGCTGACGACCGCCTGGGCGCCGGCCTGCTGGACGTCGGCGACCTGGGCCGGCGTCACCACCGTGCCGGCGACGGCAAGGATCTCGGGAACCTCGCGGGCGATCGTCTCGAGCGCGTTCAGCGCGGCCGGTCGGCGCAAGGTGACCTCGATGACGTCGATGCCGCCGGCTAGAAGCGCCCGCGCCAGCGGGACCGCGACATGGGCATCATCGATGACGACGACCGGCACGACGCCACAGGCCCGGAGGCGTTCGATTTCGGGTTCGTCTGACATCGGATCGGTCTCCCTGGCTGAGCGCCCCGCTTAAGCCTTCGCCCAGTAGACGTCGAGCCCCCGGGGCCGGCGCAGCAGGATGCCGACCGGATAGGCCGCGGGAAGTTCCTGCGCCGCCTTCAGGGTCTCCTCCTTCTCCGCGCCCGCGAGCAGAAGCGCGGCCCAGCCGGCCTGCGCCAGCCGCGCCGGCGAGAGCGAGATGCGCGGGGGCAGGCCGGCAGGCTGGGCGGCGAGGGCATGCGAGGAAGCATCCGCCTTCGACGCCGCGTCGCCTCCAGGGAAGATCGAGGCGATATGCCCGTCCGCGCCCATGCCGCTGACCAGGATGTCGAGCGCAGGCAGTCGCGACAGGACGGTGTCGAGACTGCGCGCGGCGGCAGCGAGATCGTCGCCGGCATTATGGAAGGAGACGAAGCCCGCCCTGTCCTCGCGCAGCGGCGCGAAGGCGTCACGGATCATGCGCTCGTTCGAGGCGGGATCGTCCGGCGCCACGAAGCGCTCGTCGGTCGGCAGCACGGTGACCTTGTCCCAGGCGAGATCATGGGCGCCAAGCGACGCGAGGAAGCGCGCCGGCGTGGTCCCGCCGGGCACGGCCATCATGGCGCCGCCGCGCGCCGCGAGGGTCTCGCGCAATCTCACCGCCACAGCCTCGGCCAGAGCCTCGGACGCATCATCCAGCCGCTCGAAGCGATGCCAGGCGATCGGACCCGCCGCGCTCATTCGATCAGCTCCGGATCGGCCCAGGACCGGCCCTCGCGCTCGATCAGGCCGATCGCCTGCGACGGCCCCCAGGAGCCGGCGGCATAGCGGTGCGGCTGCGGGTAATATTCCTGCCAGCCCGCGAGGATCGGGTCGATCCAGGCCCAGGCCTGCTCGACCTCGTCGCGGCGCATGAACAGGGTCTGGTCGCCGCGAATGACGTCGGTGAGCAGGCGCTCATAGGCGTCCGGCGAGCGTACCCCGAAGGCGGTGTCGTAGCGCAGGTCGAGCTGGCGCGGCACGATCTTGAGCCTGCCCGAGCCGGGGACCTTCATCATCAGCTGCATCTGCACGCCGTCATTGGGCTGCAGGCGGATGATCAGCCGGTTGGCGTCGAGGCGCCCGCAATCGGCGGCATGGCCGAAGATCGAGTGCGGCACCGGCTTGAAGGTGACGGCGATCTCCGAATAGCGCTGCGCCATGCGCTTGCCGGTACGCAGATAGATCGGCACGCCGGCCCAGCGCCAGGTGTCGAGCTCGCAGCGAATGGCGACGAAGGTCTCGGTGTTGCTGGCATGGCCGAGCTCCTCGGCATAGCCGTGCACGCGCGCGCCGCCGCTGACGCCCGGCCCGTACTGGCCGCGCACGGTCGCGCGCAGCACGTCCGGCCCGACGATCGGCCGCAGGGCCTTGAGCACCCTCACCTTCTCGTCGCGCACCGCATCGGCCTCCAGCATGTTCGGCGGCTCTATGCCGAAGAGGCAAAGCAGCTGGAGGACGTGGTTCTGCACCATGTCGCGCAAATGGCCGGCCTTGTCGTAATAGCCGGCGCGGGATTCGAGGCCGACCGTCTCGGCGACGGTGATCTGGACATTGTCGATGTCGCGGCTCGACCAGGAGCGCTCGAACAGGGTGTTGGCGAAGCGCAGCACCAGCAGGTTCTGCACCGTCTCCTTGCCGAGATAATGGTCGATCCGGTAGGTCCGGCTCTCGGGCAGGATCTTCGCGACCGCGTCGTTGATCTCGCGGGCCGAGGCGAGATCGCGGCCGAGCGGCTTCTCCAGGATGACCCGGCAGGTCGGTGTCAGGATCTCGGCCTTGGCCAAATTCTCGCAAATCGGGATGAACAGGTCCGGCGGCGTCGAGAGATAGAAGGAGCGGACCCGGTCCGAATCGCCGAGCGCTTTTTTCAGCTCCCCGTAGGTCTCCGGCTTCAGCGCATCGAGCTGGACCATGGTGAGGCGGCGCAGGAAGGCCTCGACCTTCTCCTTGGGCAACCCTTCCTCGGTCTCGAGCTTGCGGGCGATCTCGCCGGGCAGCCCGGTGAGGTCCTCGCTCTTGCGCACCATGGCGAGGATGCGGCTCTCCTCCGGCAGCACGCCTTCCTGATTGCGCTGGGCGAGTGCCGGAAAGAGCTTGCGCAAGGCGAGATCGCCGCTGGCGCCGAAGATCACCAGGTCGAAGGGCGGAACCGGCGTCCGTTCCGGAACGGTCTCCAGCTTCATCACGCGGTCGGCGACGGCATCCATGGGCACAGCACTCCGTAACGGCGGAGGTCGATCCTAACCTGCCGCTGCGACGAGACTTAGACGCTTTCAGCCGACCGCCCAAGCGGTGCTGCGCAGACCGGGCCGCTCAAACGGCCTCGCGCCGAAAACCCTCGCTCGCCGTCAGCAATTGCTGGGCATAGGCCGTCTGCGGCGCGCGGGCGGCCAGCGTCGCCGCCGTCATTTCCTCGACGCCCCTGCCGAACTGCATGACCAGCAGCCGCTCGCACATATGGGCGACGACCGCGAGATCGTGGCTGACGAGAATATAGGTGAGGTTGCGCTCCTTGCGCAGCGCCTGGAGCAGGTTCAGCACCTCGGCCTGGATCGAGACGTCAAGCGCCGAGGTCGGCTCGTCGAGCAGCAGGATGGTCGGCTCGAGCACGAGGGCGCGCGCGATCGCGACGCGCTGGCGCTGGCCGCCCGAGAGCTGGTGCGGGTAGCGGAAGCGGAAGCCGCCGGGCAGGCCGACATCGGCCATGGCGCGCTCGATCCGCGCCTCGGCATCGCGGATGCCGTGAATGGCAAGCGGCTCGGCGAGCGTATCGTCGACGGTCTTCTTCGGATGCAAGCTGCCATAGGGGTCCTGGAAGACCATCTGCACGGCGCGATAGAAGGCCCTGCCGCGGATCTTGGGCTGCTTCGTGCCTAAGATGGTCGCGTCGCCGCTCCACTCGCGGTTCAGCCCGGCCAGCACGCGCAGCACCGTCGACTTGCCGGAGCCGGACTCGCCGACGATGCCGTAGCTCTCGCCCGGCGCGACGGTGAAGGAGAGGTCCTTCACGACATGGGAATCACCAAAGGAGACGTTGAGCTTCTCGACGGAAATGGCGGGTTGCGTGGTCATGCCAGCCATGCCGGATCACGGGTGAGGGTGGCGAGCTTCGCCTTGGGATGGTCGAGGTCGGGCAGGCAGCCGAGCAGGCCGCGGGTATAGGGATGCTGCGCGGCCTCGAGATCGCCCGCCGCCAGCGTCTCCATCGCCTTGCCGCCATACATGACGATGACGCGGTCGCAGAAGGACTTCACCAGATGAAGATCGTGGCTGATGAAGATCAGCCCCATGCCGCGGCTGGTGACCAGATCGTCGAGGATCTTCAGGATCTGCAACTGCACCGTGACGTCGAGCGCCGAGGTCGGCTCGTCGGCGATCAGGATGTCGGGCTCGGCGATCAGCATCATCGCGATCATCACGCGCTGGCCCATGCCGCCCGAGACCTCGTGCGGGTAGAGCCTGTAGACGCGGTCCGGCTCGCGGATCTGCACCGCCTCCAGCATGGCGAGGCTGCGCTCCCTCGCCTGGCGGGCGCTCGCCTTGTGATGGACGCGATAGGCCTCGGCGATCTGCTCGCCGACGGTCTTCACCGGATTCAGCGAGAATTTCGGGTCCTGCATCACCATCGAGATATGACGGCCGCGCAGCTTGCGGCGGGCGCGCTTGTCCATGGTCAGGAGATCCTGGCCGCGATAGGCGAGCCGATCGGCCAGGACCTCCCCGGGATGCGGGATCAGGTCGAGGATGGCACGGCCGGTCATCGACTTGCCGGAACCCGACTCGCCGACGATGCCGAGCCGCTCGCGCCCGAGCGTGAAGGACAGCCCGCGCACGGCGCGCACGATGCCCGTCGACGTATGGAAATTGACCCGCAGGTTCTCGAGTTCGAGAAGCGGCTGTTCGGTCGGCGTGCCGGGTGCGCGCATCATCTCACCTCGCATCGATGACGTCGCGGAGCCCGTCGCCGAGCAGGTTGAAGCCGAGCGCGACGACACAGATGGCGAGGCCCGGGAAAGTCGCGACCCACCATTGATCGAAGATCTGCTCGCGGCCGGCCGAGATCATCGCGCCCCATTCGGGAATCGGCGGCTGGGCGCCGAGCCCGAGGAAGCCGAGGCCGGCGGCTGTCAGGATGATGCCGGCCATGTCGAGCGTGGTGCGCACGATCAGCGAGGGCAGGCACATCGGCACGACATGCTTGAGGACGATGCGCCATTGCGAGGCGCCCTGGAGCCGCACTGCGGAAATATAGTCCTGGTTGCGGATGATCATCGTCTCGGCGCGGGCGACGCGGGCATAGGGCGGCCAGGCGGTGAAGGCGATGGCGATGACGGCGTTCTCGAGGCCGGGCCCGAGCGCGGCGACGAAGGCGAGCGCCAGCACGAGACGCGGAAAGGCGAGGAAGACGTCGGTGATGCGCATCAGGATGCGGTCGACCCAGCCGCCGAGATAGCCTGCCGCCGCGCCGATCAGGAGCCCGATCGGCCCGACCGTGATCACCACCAGCAGCACGATGACCAGCGTCACCCGCGAGCCGTAGACGATGCGGCTGAAGATGTCGCGGCCGAGCGAATCCGTGCCGAACCAGTTGGTTGCCGAAGGCGGCAGCAGGCGCTTGTCCAGCACCTGCGTCAGCGGATCATGCGTGGCGATCAGCGGCGCGAAGGCCGCGACCAGCAGAAGCAGCACGACGATGGTCAGGCCGATGATAGCGGCCGGATTGCGCCGGAAGGCGAGCCATTGCCGGTAGAACTGGCCGAGCCGGGCCTGGCGGCGGGATGTCGGGGAATCGCTGACGAGCCAGGCGGTCCAGCTCTGCTCGGTCGTGCTGCGGTCGGTCATGGCCATGGCCTCACCGTGCCCGCGGGTCGGCCAGGCGGCCGATGATGTCGGAGAGGAGGTTGACGCCGATGAACACGGCGCCGACCACGAGCGTGCTGCCGAGCACGGCGTTCATGTCGGCATTGAGCAGGGAATTGGTGAGGTAGCGGCCGAGGCCCGGCCAGGCGAAGATGGTCTCGGTCAGGACCGAGCCCTCGAGCAGATGCATATAGGAGAGCGCGATCACCGTCACCAGCGGCACGACGGCGTTGCGCAGCGCATGACCCCAGATCACGCGCGTCTCCGAGAGCCCCTTCACCCGTGCGGCGATGACATATTGCTGCTGCAGCTCGTTGATCATGAAGCTGCGGGTCATGCGGCTGACATAGGCGACGCTGAGCAGGCCGAGCACCGAGGCCGGCAGGATGAGATGCGAGAAGGCGTCCCAGAACGCCTCCCATTCGCCCTGCAATGCAGCGTCCAGCATGATGACGCCCGTGACCGGCGTGACGAAATCCTGCCAGGCGATGGAAATCCGACCGGGCCCGGCGACCCAGCCGAGCTTGGCGTAGAACAGCAGCAGCCCCATCAGGCCGAGCCAGAAGACCGGGATCGAATAGCCGATCAGGCCGATGACGCGGGCGATCTGGTCGAGCCAGCGGCCCTGGTTGACGGCGGCGAGGATGCCGAGCGGCACGCCGAGCACGACGCCGATCAGCGTGCCGAGCGTCGCCAGCTCGAGCGTCGCGGGGAACACCGTCTTGATGTCGTCGGTGACCTTTTGCGCGGTCAGCACCGAGGTGCCGAGGTCGCCGGTGAAGACCTTGCCGACATAGATGCCGAATTGCTGCCAGAGCGGCTTGTCGAGTCCGAGATCGAGCCGCGCCCTCTCGTAGACATCGGCCGGGGCGCGGTCGCCGACCACGGCGAGCACCGGATCGATCGGCATCACGCGCGCGATCAGGAAGGTGACCAGAAGCAATCCGAAGATCGTGATCGCGACCGTGGTCAGCTCGCGGCCGGCGATCCTGCCCCAGCGCGCCGACCAGCCCGCCCATGTCTCACGCGATGACGCCATTCACCCGCCCAATTCGACCTGACCCGAAAACCGGGCGCTTCTGCAGGGCACCGAGCGTGAAAGCAAGCTTCCGCCCGGGCCGTTCAACAGCAAAGAATAGCAAGAAACCCGCTGCGGCCTTTCGGCTGCAGCGGGGCATCAATGCCAAAACGGCTCAGTTCTTGGCGATGGGCCAGTAGAAGTTCGTGTCGGAGCTCGGGCCGATCACCCAGCCCTTGACGTTCTTGCGCTCGGCCGTGACCTCGACCTGCTGGAACATGATGACGAAGGGCGAGACCTTCTGGTGGTCGCGCTGGATGCCTTCATATTCGGTCTTGCGCTTGGCCGCGTCGGTCTCGAGCACGGCCGCCTGGGTGCTCTTGGTCATGTCCGGGATGTCCCAGGCATTGCGCCAGGCGAGTGTCTTCGACTTGGCGTCCTCGCCATTGTTCTCGTTGATGGCGAAGGTCTCGGCATTGGTGTGCGGATCGAGATAATCCGGGCCCCACTGGCCGATATAGATGTCGTGGGTGCGGGCGCGATACTTGGTCAGGGTCTGCTTGCCGTCGCCCGGGATGAGCTCGAGCTTGATGCCGGCCTGGCCCCAGCTCGACTGGATCGCCTGGGCGATGTCGGTGATCGGGTTGACCGAGCGGACATCCATGGTGACGGTGAAGCCGTCCTTCAGCCCGGCTTTGGCGAGCAGCTCCTTGGCCTTGGCCGGATCGAACGTATAGGGCTTGTCGGTGATCGCGCCGAGGAAGCCCTTGGGCAGGAACGACTCGTGGTGCTTGTAGGTGCCCTCGACGATGTTCTTCTCGATCGCCGAATAATCGACCAGCCACTTCAGCGCCTCGCGCACCTCGGGCTTGGCGAGGTTCGGGTTCTTCTGGTTCAGGCCGAGATAGAGGATATAGCCCTTGTCGCCCTGGACGATCTGGATGTCGGCCTTGTCCTTGACCGCGGCGAGCTGGTCCTTGGAGAGGTTGCGCGCCATGTCGATGTCGCCCTTCTCCAGCAGCAGGCGCTGCGAGGCCGGCTCGGCGACGTGGCGAACGATGACGCGCTTGTTCTTCGGCGCGCCCTTGTACCAGGTCTCGTTGGCGTCGAGCGCATATTGCTCGTTGGGGCGATAGGCGCGGACCTTGTAGGCGCCCGAGCCCGCCGAGTTCAGCTTGAGCCAGCCATTGCCGAAATCGCCGTCCTTCTCATTGGCCTTGACCAGCTTGGAATCGACGATCGAGGCGACGCCCGAGGTCAGGCAGTTGAGGAAGAAGGTCGGCGCGTAGGGCTTGGAGACGACCACCTGCACGGTGAGGTCGTCGACCGCCTTCACCTTCTCCAGCACGGTGTCCTTGTTCAGGCCGAACTGGGTCAGGATGAAGCCGGGCGACTTGTTCAGCGTCACGGCGCGCTGGAAGGAATAGACCACGTCCGCGGCCGTCAGCGCGTTGCCGGAGTGGAATTTCACGCCCGGACGCAGCTTGAAGGTGTAGGTGAGGTTGTCCTCGCTGACCGTCCACTTCTCGGCAAGCTCGCCTACGAGCTCGTTGTTCTTGGCGAGATCGACGCCGATCAGCTTGTCATAGACATTGGCTCCGACCTCGACGCCGGAGAACTCGAAGGCCTCGGCCGGATCGAGCGTGATGATGTCGTCGATCTGCTTGGCCATGACCACCGTATCCTTCGGCGTGTCGGCCAGCACCGTCGTCGCCATCAACGCCGTGAAGGCGGAAGCGGTCATCAATTTTGCGATATGACGCATGGAAACATCCCCATTGGTTCACTGAGCGGGCGTTTTCGCCGCCGCTTGGGCTCACTCTGGAACCAGTTGGCGCCCGATGTCCAGCCGGTCGAAAGGCGGAGCGCACCCCGGACGTGCAGATGCACGCTTCTTGCGCAACCGCCTCGCGCATCGACCTCTTCTTGCGCAGCGCGCGCCTTTGCCGGGGCCCGCGGCACTCGCTATCCTGTCGGCAGCCGTGCCGCGGGCACGCCCATTCGAGCAGGTGCCGCCCTTGGCCATCATCGCCGCGCTGAACCACCTCACCCATTACCGTTACGACCGCCCGGTCACGCTCGGCCCGCAGATCATCCGCCTGAGACCCGCGCCGCATTGCCGGGCAGCGATCAAGAGCTATTCGCTGAAGGTGTCGCCGGCACAGCATTTCGTGAACTGGCAGCAGGACCCGAGCGGCAACTGGCTGGCGCGCTACGTCTTTCCCGAGCCGGTGACGGAGTTCCGCATCGAGGTCGACCTGGTCACCGAGCTGACGGTGATCAACCCGTTCGACTTCTTCGTCGAGAGCGACGCGGAAACCTTTCCCTTCGCCTATCCGGACGAGCTCCAGGCCGAGCTCGCGCCTTATCTCGTCACCGAGCCGGCGGGGCCGCTGCTCGCCGACTTCGTGGCCGGGATTTCGCGCGAGCCGGTCAACACGGTCAATTTCGTCGTCGATCTCAATGCCCGCCTGCAGCAGATGATCGCCTATGGCATCCGCATGGAGCCGGGCGTGCAGGAGCCCGACCTGACGCTGCAGCTCGGCTCCGGCTCCTGCCGCGACACGAGCTGGCTGCTCGTTCAGGTCCTGCGTCGGCTCGGGCTCGCCGCCCGGTTCGTCTCCGGATACCTGATCCAGATGAAGGCGGATATCGACCCGCTCGAAGGGCCGCGGGGGACCGACAAGGATTTCACCGATCTCCACGCCTGGGCCGAGGTCTATATCCCCGGCGCCGGCTGGATCGGGCTCGATCCGACCTCCGGCCTGCTGACCGGCGAGGGCCATCTGCCGCTGGCGGCCACGCCGCATTATCGCTCGGCCGCGCCGGTGAGCGGCGTCGCGAGCTATGCCGAGACCAGCTTCGACTTTTCGATGAACGTCGCCCGCGTGCACGAGGTGCCGCGCATCACCCTGCCCTTCTCGGACGAGTCCTGGCAGCGGCTCGACGCGCTGGGTGAGATGGTCGATGCCGACCTCGTCGCCGGGGACGTGCGCCTCACCATGGGCGGCGAGCCGACCTTCGTCGCCGTCGACGACCAGGCCGGGGCGGAATGGAACATCGACGCGGTCGGCCCGACCAAGCGGCGCCGCGCCGACGAGCTGATCCGCCGCCTGCGCAACCGTTTCGCGCCGGGCGGGATGCTGCATTACGGCCAGGGCAAATGGTATCCCGGCGAGAGCCTGCCGCGCTGGGCCTTCGCGCTGTACTGGCGCCAGGACGGCGAGCCGATCTGGCGCAATGCCGAGCTGATCGCCCGGGAGCCGGGCGCCCCGACCGGCGGCGACCGCGAGCACGAGATCGCGAGCTCGATCCGCGACGCGGAGACGCTGGCGGCCGACCTCGCCGAGAAGCTCGGCATCGGCGCGGACCATGTCGTGCCGGCCTATGAGGATACCGGCCACTGGCTGCTGAAGGAGGCTCAGCTTCCGGAGAATGTCGACCCGCTCGACCCGCGCCTGGCCGACCCGGAAGAGCGGGCCCGCATGGCCAGGGTGTTCGCGCTCGGGCTCGGCAATCCGCGCGGCTACGTCATCCCGGTGCAGCGCTGGCAGAGCCAGGCCGGCGACCGGCGCTGGCGTTCCGAGAAATGGAAGCTGCGGCGCGGCAAGCTCTTCCTGGTGCCGGGCGATTCGCCTGTCGGCTACCGGCTGCCGCTCGGCTCGCTCCCGGCCGTGACCGAGGCGGAATATCCGCATATCCACCCGCAGGATCCGATGGAGGAGCGCGCGCCGCTCCCGGCTTCCACCCCGGCCGCCGATCCGGCCTTTGCCGAAGAGCCGCCGGCGCCCGGCTATGCCCCCACGCAATTCTCCCGACCGGGCGACGGGCAGGCGAGCGGCAACGCGCAGGACCGCGTCGAGCAGGAGATCGGGCGCGAGCATGTGCGCACCGCGCTCAGCCTGGAGATCAGGGACAATGTGCTCTGCGTCTTCCTGCCCCCGGTCGAGCGGCTGGAGGATTATCTCGACCTGATCGCGAGCATCGAGAGCGTCGCCGAGACGACCGGCCTGCCGGTCCATATCGAGGGCTATGCGCCCCCAGCCGACCCGCGGCTCAACGTCGTCAAGGTGACGCCCGACCCCGGCGTGATCGAGGTCAATATCCACCCGGCGAAGAACTGGCGCGAAGCGGTCGAGATCACGCGCGGCGTCTATGAGGAGGCACGCGAGAGCAAGCTCTGCGCCGAAAAGTTCATGGTCGACGGCCGGCATACCGGAACGGGCGGCGGCAACCATGTCGTGCTCGGCGGCGTGACGCCGCCCGACAGCCCGTTCCTGCGCCGCCCGGACCTGCTCAAGAGCATCATCCTCTACTGGCAGCGCCATCCCTCGCTATCCTACCTGTTCTCCGGCCTGTTCATCGGGCCGACCAGCCAGGCGCCGCGCGTCGATGAAGCCCGGCACGACCAGCTCTACGAGCTGGAGATCGCGCTCGGCATGGTGCCGAAGCCGGGCGAGCCGAAGATTCCGCTCTGGCTCGTCGACCGGCTGTTGCGGAACCTTCTCGTCGACGTCTCCGGCAACACCCATCGCGCCGAGATCTGCATCGACAAGCTCTACTCGCCCGACGGCCCCACCGGCCGGCTCGGGCTGGTCGAGTTCCGCTCCTTCGAGATGCCGCCCGATGCGCGGATGTCGCTGGCGCAGCAGCTCCTGGTGCGTGCGCTGATCGCCTGGTTCTGGCGCGAGCCGCAGGAGGGCAAGCTCGTGCGCTGGGGCACCAGCCTGCATGACCGCTTCATGCTGCCGGAGATGGTCTGGCAGGATTTCCGCGAGGTGCTCGCCGATCTCGGTCGCGCCGGCTACCCGTTCGATCCGGTCTGGTTCGAGGCGCAGCAGGAATTCCGCTTCCCGTTCTACGGCAAGGTCAGCCAAGGCGGCGTCGAGCTGGAATTGCGGCAGGCGCTCGAACCCTGGCATGTGATGGGCGAGCAGGGCGCGGCCGGCGGCACGGTGCGCTATGTCGATTCCTCGGTGGAGCGGCTGCAGGTCAGGGCGAGCGGGCTCGTCCCCGGCCGGCATCTCGTCACCTGCAACGGGCGGCGCCTGCCGATGACGCAGATTGCCGGCTCGGCCGAGGCGATCGCCGGCGTGCGCTTCAAGGCCTGGCAGCCGGCCTCCGGCCTGCATCCGACGATCCCGGTCCACGCGCCGCTGACCTTCGACATCGTCGACGCCTGGGCCGGCCGTTCGCTGGGCGGCTGCGTCTATCATGTCGCCCATCCGGGCGGGCGCAATTATGAGACACCGCCGGTGAATTCCTACGAGGCCGAGGCGCGCCGTCTCGCCCGTTTCGAAGCGATCGGTCATAGTCCCGGCGCGCTGGTGATTCCGGTGGACGAGCGCAGCCCGGAATTCCCGATGACCCTCGACCTGCGCCGCCCAGCGGGACATTGACCAAGGCGATGGCTCTCCAAGGCCGATCCCCCTCGACACGCGTCCGAGCGGAGCGGCGCAGCGCGCTGCTGGCCGACTACCGGCCGCTGCCGGGCGCCTATGACGAGCTCATGGCGCCGGACGGCACGGTGCGCCCGCAATGGGAGCCGTTCCTGAGCGAGTGGAGCGGGCTCTCGCTCGACGAGCTCGGCCATCGCTTCGGCCTCGCCGACCGACATGTCCGCGACACCGGCGTTTCCTACCGCGTGCATGGCGAGCTCGACGAGAGCGACCCGCTCGCCGGCGAGCGCTCCTGGCCGCTGAACCATGTGCCGCTGGTGATCACCGGCGCCGAGTGGCAAACGATCGCCGCGGGCGTCGCGCAGCGCGCCGGCCTGCTCGCCTCGCTGCTGGAGGACATCTACGGGCCGGGCGAGATGATCGCCAAGGGCCTGCTGCCGGCGACGATCGTGACCGGAAGCCCGGACTACCTGCGACCCGTGCAAGGCACCGGCAATGGCGGCAGCCTGCAGCTCTATGCCGCCGATCTCGGGCGCGGGCCGGACGGCCGCTGGTGGGTGCTGGGCGACCGGACGCAGGCGCCTTCGGGCGCCGGCTACGCGCTGGAGAACCGGCTGGCGCTGGGGCGCGCCTTCCCCGACCTGTTCCGCTCGATGAATATCGAGCGGCTGGCCTCGTTCTTCCAGGGTTTCCGGGCCGGGCTGGTCGCCAGCTCGCGCCGGGTCGAGCCGCGCATCTGCCTGCTGACGCCGGGCCCGCTCAACGAAAGCTATTTCGAGCAGGCCTATCTGGCGCGCTATCTCGGCTTCCTGCTGGTCGAGGGCGGCGACCTCTTGATGCGGGACGGGCGGGTGCATGTGCGCACCATCGCGGGCCTGAAGCGTGCCGACGTGATCTGGCGGCGCATCGACGGTGATTTTTCCGACCCGCTCGAACTCAACGCCGCCTCCGCGCTCGGCGTCGCCGGGCTGGTCCAGGCGGTCCGGCGCGGCAATGTCCATATCGCCAACGGGCTCGGCTCAGGTGTGGTCGAGGCGCGTGCGCTGATGAGCTTCCTGCCTGCGCTGGCGGAGCGCCTGCTCGGGGAAGAGCTGATCCTGCCCAATATCGCGACCTGGTGGTGCGGCCAGGACGGGGCACGCGCGACCGTGCTGGAGCGGCTCGAGGAGATGAGCGTCGCGCCGGCCTTCCGCGCGCCCGCCGACGGGCTCGTTCACCGGCCGACCCTGCCCGGCGAGCTCGCGCCGGAGGCACGCCAGGCCTTGCGGGCGCATATCCAGGCGCGCGGCGTCGACTATGTCGGCCAGGAGGTCGTGCGCCTGTCGACGATGCCGATTTTCGAGGAGGGCCGGCTTCAGCCCCGGCCGGTGACGCTGCGGGTCTTCGCGGCCGCGACACCCGATGGCTGGACGGTGATGCCGGGCGGCTTCTGCCGGATTTCCGACGATGCCGATGCGCGCGCCGTGACGATGGGCAACGACGTTCGCTCCAGCGACGTCTGGGTCACGTCCGACAGGCCGGTCGAGCATGTGACGCTGCTGCCGAGCGCCGACCGGATCAGCATCCGGCGCATGATGGGCACCCTGCCGAGCCGGGCGGCCGACAACCTGTTCTGGCTCGGACGCTATCTGGAGCGCACGGAAGCGACGCTGCGCCTGGTGCGGGCCCTGCTCGGCCGCCTGATCGACGCCGACGACGCGACGCCCGACCGCGCCGAGACCTTGCGCCGCCTCGCCAATCTGCTGACTGCCTGGGGCGCCGCGCCGGCCGAGAAAGGCTTGTCGCCAGCATCCCAGGCCACCGCCGCCCTGCATGAGCTCGAGCATTACGGCTCGGCGCTGGCGACCGTGCGCGAGGCACGCCGCACCGCCTCGGTCATCCGGGAACGCCTGTCGGTCGACGCCTGGCGGCTGTTCGGCGACCTGCAGCGGCAATTGACGCTCACCCCCGAGGAACAGGGCAGCGAAGGCGAAGCCTATGAGATCGCCGACCGGGCGCTGAAGACGCTGGCGGCCTTCTCGGGCCTCTCCCAGGAGAACATGGTGCGCGGGGCCGGCTGGCGCTTCCTCGATATCGGCCGGCGGCTGGAGCGCGGCATCGCGACCTGCCGCTTCGCCCGCCATTTCGCCGATTCCGCCGCCCCGAGCGACTGCCTCGACGCCCTGCTCGACCTGACGGATTCGCAGATCACCTATCGCTCGCGCTATCTGCTCGGCGCATCGCTGGCGCCCGTGCTCGACCTCGTCATGCTCGATCCCTACAACCCGCGCTCGGTCGCCTTCCAGATCGACCGCCTCGACGCCGAGATCGCCGGCCTGCCGACGCTGAACGAGGACGGCATGCTGGAGGCGCCGCGCCGGCTGGCGCTGAAGCTCGCCGCCGAATGCCGCACCGCCGAGGCGGGCCGGCTCGACCGCACCAGCATCCTGCTGTTCGAGCAGCTACTGATGGGCCTGTCGAGCGCGGTGGCCGACCGCTATTTCCTGCAGAACAGCGAGCCGGAAGGCTCGCGGATGACGGGCATCGCGTGATCTACGACGTTCGCCATCTCACCACCTACGCCTATGGCCGGCCGGTGCCCTTCGCGCGCTGCATCCTGCGGCTGCTGCCGCGCGACGATGGCGGGCAGAGCGTGCGCAAGAGCTCGCTCACGGCCTCGCCGCGCTCGAGCGAGCGCATCGACGGGATCTGCTTCTTCGGCAACCAGATGACGACGCTGACGATCTCGAAGCCGCATCGCGAGCTCAAGCTCGACATGCGGGCCCGCGTCGAGGTCGCGCGGCCGGCGCCCCCCTTCCCCGGCCTGACCCGGCATTGGGAGGAGGTCGGCGCGCTGGCGTTCGCCTCGCGCAGCCTCGCGCCCGATTCCCCGGCCCACCAGCTCTATCCCAGCCGGCTCGTGCCGCCGGTCGCGGAGGTCGTGGACTATGCGCGCGAGAGCTTCGCGCCGCGGCGGCCCGTTCTTGAGGCCGCAAGCGAGCTGATGCGCCGCATCCGGGCCGATTTCACCTATGATCCGGACGCGACCGAGGTCTCGACGCCGCTCGCTGAGGCCTTCCACCAGCGCCACGGCGTCTGCCAGGATTTCGCGCATATCATGATCGCCGGCCTGCGCGGCCTCGGGCTGCCGGCCGCCTATGTCAGCGGCTATATCCGCACCATTCCGCCGGCCGGCGAGAAGCGGCTGGAAGGCGCCGATGCCAGCCATGCCTGGGTCAGCCTGTGGTGCGGCCCCGAAACCGGCTGGATCGGGCTCGACCCGACCAACGACCTCATCGTCGCCGACGACCATATCGTCACCGCGATCGGCCGCGACTATGCCGACGTCTCGCCGCTCGACGGCGTAATCGTCGGCCCCGGCTCGCAAAAGGTCGCGGTCGCGGTCGACGTCATCCCGGTCCTGTGACGCAGGATGGTCGCGCTTCGCGGATTGCTCTTCGACAAGGACGGCACCCTGCTCGACTATGCGGCGAGCTGGCCGCCGATCAACCGCGAGGCCGGCCTCCTCGCCGCCAATGGCGACGCCGCGCTTGCCGCCAGGCTCCTGCTGCGCGGCGGCGCCGACCCCGAGACCGGGCAGGCGCAGGCCGACAGCCTGCTCGCAGCCGCAAGCACGCGGGAGCTGGCGACGGCCTGGCACGGGGCGGGAAGCCCGCTCGACATCCCGGCACTGACCGAAAAGCTGGACGCCCTGTTCCAGAGCGCCGTGCCGCGAATGATCCCGGTCTGCGATCTCTCCGGCCTGTTCGAGCGGCTGAGGGCGCGGGGGCTCGCGCTCGGGATCGCGTCCAGCGACAGCGCGGGGGCGGTCGCCGCCACCGCCGCCCATTTCAACCTGGCACCGCACCTCTCCTTCCTCGCCGGCTATGATTCCGGCCATGGCGTGAAGCCTGGCCCGGGCATGGTGCAGGGTTTCTGCGAGGCCTGCCGGCTCGTGCCCGGCGAGGTCGCCGTGATCGGCGACAACGCTCACGACATGGAGATGGGCCGCGCCGCCAAGGCCGGGCTACGCGTCGGCGTCCTGACCGGGACCGGCACGCGCACGACCCTCGAGCCGATCAGCGATCTCTGCCTCGGCAGCATCGCGGAACTGGAGATGGCGCTTTTCCCGTGATCGTTGCTATGGCAACTTAATCCGGAGCCGCCGTCAGAGCGGGAGCCCGGAGGAACGGTTTTGCGCACGCAGGTCGCCATCATCGGCGCGGGTCCCTCCGGCCTCCTCCTCGGCCAGCTTCTGCACAAGGCGGGGATCGACAGTGTCATCCTCGAACGCCGCAGCCGCGAGCACGTGCTGTCGCGCATCCGGGCCGGCGTGCTGGAGGACGGCACGGTCGGGCTGCTCGACCAGGTCGGCGCCAGCACCCGGCTGCATGCCGAGGGGCTGCGCCATGACGGGTTCGACCTGCTCTTCGGCGGCAGCCGGCACCGCATCGACCTCAGCCGTCTGACCGGCGGCCGCCATGTCACCGTCTACGGCCAGACCGAGATGACGCGCGACCTGATGGACCTGCGCGCCGCGGCGGGAGCGGCGACGATCTTCGAGGCGCAGGACGTCGCGCTCCACGCCTTCGATGGCGAGAGACCGCACGTCACCTTCAGCCTGCACGGCGCCCCGCGACGGCTCGATTGCGCGATCATCGCGGGCTGCGACGGCTATCACGGAATCTCGCGCGCCAGCGTGCCGGAGGCGGTGCTCCGGACCTTCGAGCGGACCTATCCCTTCGGCTGGCTCGGCATCCTGACCGACGTGCCGCCGGTCTCGCACGAGCTGATCTATGCCGGCGACGAGCGCGGCTTCGCACTATGCTCGATGCGCTCGCCGCAACGCAGCCGCTACTACGTGCAATGCCCGCTGGACGACGATGTCGGGAACTGGCCCGACGACCGCTTCTGGGACGAGCTGCGCCGGCGCCTCGATCCCGCCACGGCGGAGGCGCTCGTGACGGGCCCCTCGATCGAGAAATCGATCGCGCCGCTGCGCTCCTTCGTCGCCGAGCCGCTGCGCTTCGGGCGGCTGTTCCTGGCCGGCGACGCCGCCCATATCGTGCCGCCGACCGGCGCCAAGGGGCTCAATCTCGCGGCCAGCGACGTGCATTACCTGTCACGGGCGCTGATCGAATTCTTCATCGAGCGTTCGGTGGCGGGGATCGACAGCTATTCCGCGCACGCGCTGGCCCGCGTCTGGAAGGCCGAGCGCTTCTCCTGGTGGCTGACCTCGCTGATGCACCATTTCCCCGAAAACGGCGCCTTCGCGAGGCGCATGCAGCGCGCCGAACTCGATTATCTGGTCTCCTCCGACCATGCGATGGCAGCGCTGGCGGAGAATTATGTCGGGCTGCCTTACTGACCGGCCGCATGAGACCGAGGCGCCCTGACGTGTCTCGAAGACAGGAACCCGACCGCGCCCGCGATCGTTTCTCCTTGGCTCCGGTGGAGCAAGACAAGGAGGAAACACATGGACAGACGCTCATTCGTCGTCACGCTGGTCGGCGGTTTCGCGGTCGCCACAGGCGGCGCGGCGCTGGCCCGTCCGACGACGGAAACGTCTCAACAGGCCCTCGAGACGGCGCTGCTCGACAGTTCAGCGCTCGACGAAACCGATGCCGAATTCAGCCATATGCCGCCCGGCCCGCGCTGGCGCGCGCATCGCGCCTGGCACAGGCGGAATCAGCGCCGGCGCAGGCGGCGGTGGCGCCGCCGGGTCTGGCGCCGCGGCAGGTGGCATTACTACTACTGATCGTCGCGACACATTCCGGCCGCCGTCCTACGGGGCGGCGGCCTTTTGTCGGGCGCAACGGGCTCAGGCCGCTTGCTTTGCATGGCGCTCGCCCCAGGCCTTCAGCGCCATGATGACCGGCTCCAGCGTGCGGCCTTTGACGGAGAGGCTGTATTCCACGCGCGGCGGAACCTCCGGATAGACCACGCGGACAAGCAGGCCGTCGGCCTCCAGCTCACGCAATTGCGTCGTCAGCATGCGCTGCGTGACGCCGGGCATTCGCCGGCGGATGACGTTGAAGCGCATCGTGCCCTCGAACAGATGATAGAGGATGATGCCCTTCCACTTGCCACCGATCAGCCCGAGCGCCGCCTCGACGGGACAGCCCGCGGAACAATAGGGCTCCTGAAAGCGGGGCGGCATGACAGTATCCTTTTCGACACTATGAGCTGAAATTGTGCGTTCTTGCGGGATCCGAGTGTAAAGCGCATCTGGCCTCTATCACAAATGCAGGAGGCCAGCCCATGCGCGCCGTCGGATACCGTCAGTCCCAAGCCATCACCGCCGAGACCAGTCTGATCGATGTCGAGTTGCCTCAGCCGGTCGCCTCGGAGCGCGACCTGCTGGTCGAGCTCAAGGCGGTCTCAGTCAATCCGGTCGACACCAAGGTGCGGATGCGCAGCCAGCCGGCCGAGGGCGAAACCAAGGTTCTGGGCTGGGACGCCAGCGGCATCGTCAAGGCCGTTGGCCCGGAGGTCAGAGCGTTCAAGCCCGGCGACGCCGTGTTCTATGCCGGCGCGATCGACCGGCCCGGCAGCAATGCCGCGTTCCATCTCGTCGATGAGCGGATCGTAGGTCGTAAGCCCGCGACGCTGGGTTTCGCGGAAGCCGCGGCGCTGCCGCTGACGGCGATCACCGCCTGGGAGATGCTGTTCGACCGGCTCAAGGTGAAGGATGCGGTGCCGGGCGCGGCCGGGGCGATCCTGATCATCGGCGGCGCTGGCGGCGTCGGCTCGATGGCGATCCAGCTCGCGCGCGGCCTGACGGATCTCACCGTGATCGCGACGGCGTCGCGGCCCGAGACGCGCAAGTGGGCGCAGGAGCTCGGCGCGCATCACGTCGTGGATCACACCAGGCCGCTCGCCGGACAGATCGCAGCCCTCGGGATCGGCGCACCCGGCTTCGTGTTCTCGACGACGCATACGGACAGCCACCTCGCCGCGATCGTCGAACTGCTGGCGCCGCAAGGACGACTGGGGCTGATCGACGACCCGGAGACGCTCGACGCCAATATGCTCAAGCGCAAGAGCCTGTCGCTACACTGGGAGCTGATGTTCACCCGCTCGCTGTTCCAGACCGCCGACATGCAGGCGCAGGGCGACCTGCTGAACGAGGTCTCGCGGCTGGTCGACGAGGGCTCGATCCGCAGCACGCTCGCCGAGCATTTCGGCACGATCAACGCCGCCAACCTGAAGCGGGCGCATGCGCTGATCGAGAGCAATCGCGCCAAGGGCAAGATCGTGCTGGAGGGTTTTTGACGCAAAAGGGCCGCGCCTTGCCGGCGCGGCCCCTTCGTCTGATGGCGACGGAGGCTCAGGCCAGGGTGTAGGCCGTCTTCACCGTCGTGTAGAATTCCTTGGCATAGGCGCCCTGCTCGCGCGGGCCGTAGCTCGAGCCCTTCCGGCCGCCGAAGGGCACGTGATAGTCGACGCCCGCCGTCGGCAGGTTGACCATCACCATGCCGGCCTCGCTGTTGCGCCGGAAATGCGTCGCGTATTTCAGCGAGGTGGTGCAGATGCCGGCCGAGAGCCCGAACTCGGTGTCGTTGGCCAGCGCCAGCGCCTCCTCGTAATCCTTGGCGCGCACGACATTGGCGACCGGGCCAAAAACCTCCTCGCGCGAGATGCGCATGGCGTTGGTGGTCTCGGTGAACAAGGCCGGCTGGAGATAGAAGCCCGGCGTCTCGCGGTTGAGCAGTTCGCCACCCCAATGGAGCTTGGCGCCCTCGTCCTTGGCGATGGCGATGTATTTCATGTCCTGATCGAGCTGGCTCTGGTCGACGACCGGGCCGATATGGGTGCCGCTCTTCAACGCGTCGTCGACGACCAGGTTCTTCAGGCGCTCGCCGACTGCATCGACGAAGCGGTCATGGATGCCGTTCTGGACGATCAGGCGCGAAGACGCCGTGCAGCGCTGGCCGGTGGAGAAGAAGGCGCCGTTGACGGCCGTCTCGACCGCGGTCTTGAGGTCGGCGTCGTCCAGAACCACGAGCGGGTTCTTGCCGCCCATCTCGAGCTGGACCTTCTTCATCGGATTGCCGGCGATGCAGGCGGCGGCGACCTTGCGGCCGGTATTGACCGAGCCGGTGAACGAGATCGCGTGCACGTCCTTGTGCTCGAGCAGCGCCTGGCCGACGACCGAGCCGCGGCCCATGACCAGGTTGAGCACGCCCTTGGGCAGGCCGGCGCGCTGGATGATGTCGACCAGCGCCCAGGCCGAGCCGGGCACGAGATCGGCCGGCTTCAGCACGACGCAGTTGCCATAGGCCAGCGCCGGGGCGAGCTTCCAGGCCGGGATCGCGATCGGGAAATTCCAGGGCGTGATCATGCCGACAATGCCGACCGGCTCGCGCGTGACCTCGACGCCGACGCCGGGACGCACGGAGGGGATCGCCTCGCCACCGAGACGCAGGCACTCGCCGGCGAAGAACGCAAAAATCTGGCCGGCGCGGGTCGCCTCGCCGATGCCTTCCGGCAGGGTCTTGCCCTCCTCGCGCGAGAGCAGCTTTCCGAGCTCCTCCCTGCGGGCGAGGATCTCGTCGGAGGCCTTCTTCAGGATCTCGTAGCGTTCCTGCGGATTGCTGCGGCCCCAGGCCGGAAAGGCGGCCTTGGCGGCGGCGACGGCGTTGTTCAGATCCTCGACCGAACCCTGCGCATATTCGCCGACGACGTCGTTTGTGTTCGACGGATTGATGTTGCGCGAGGTCTTAGCGGCACCGACCCATTCGCCGGCAATCAGGTTCTTGAAGATTTCGGTCATCGCAGCCTCTCGAACGATCTGAACACTCGGCGCCGGTGTTAACGCCTTTGCCCGGCGAACGCTATTCGCCCGGGGCATGGCTCGCAGGCGCCCTCGCTCGCATACAGTATGCAGATGGTTTTTGTCGAGCGACGCGGCCCCCTTCGGAACACGTTGGGCCGTCACTTCTCCTTGATCGAGAGCCCGTCCTTGCCGACCGAGATCTCGACGCCGTCCGGCTGCTTCTTTTCCTCGTAGAGCGCATAGCCCGTGACCGCGAGACCAACGACGAGGATGGCGACGAGCAGCAGAAGCATGTTCCGGGAGGCGAGCATCAAGGGTTCCTATCATGGAGAGGCGGCGGGCGCCGGCACTAGCGCGACAACGTCCCGCGCTGCGTGTGGTTCCGCTCCCTCATGCCCTGCGCGCCATTGCGCCGATGCGGAAAGGCGTGAAGACTCGGCTCGCACCGCTCCAGGCCGAGCGCCTTCCTGCACCGTCAGGAACGCGCGCCACGCCGATGCGTTTCAGATCGTGAGGTGCCGCGTGCGATGCACGGAAGGAGAACCGCGATGGTCGAGACGCAGTTCCAGCAGCGGATCTGGACCGCCCTGACCGACCACAAGATCTGCATGGTGTCGATCGTGGTCGACGGCAGGATCAGGACGCGGCCGATGTCGGGTCATGTCGACCGGGAGAACCACAGGATCCTGTTCGTCACCCATAGCCATACCGGCCCGGCGGAAGAGATCGACCCGTCGCAGACCGTCTCGATCGCGCTCAGCGACGAGGACCATAATTTCTACGCGACGATCGAATGCGAGGCCGCCAAGCTCGACGACCGCGACTTGCTGAAGCGGATCTGGAGCCCGCTGGTCAGCGCCTGGTTCCCGAACGGACCCGACGACCCGGACGTGACCCTGCTGGCCTTCAGCCCGATCTCCGCCGAAATCTGGGACGGCCCGTCGAGCGGCGTCGTCATCGCCTTCAAGCTGGCGACGGCCAAAATCCTGGGGCGGACGCCGGATCTCGGAGTCAACACCACGATCGACATGCGCTGAGGCGCGTTCAGCGCACCAGCGGCGCGCCGGTACCCGCCGGCGCCTCCATCGCCGCCATGCCGCGGCCGAGAAGGGCGACGGCGAGGCTCGACCATGCGACGCCCAGGCACCAGCCGGCCAGCACGTCGCTCGGCCAGTGCACGCCGAGATAGATCCGGCTGACGCCGATCAGGACGATCAGGACCCAGGCCAGCCCGATGCAGAGCCGGGTGATGTCCTGGCGCCGCGAGGCGAGGCCGATGAACCCGGCGATGCTGAGCAAGGTCACGGCCGAGAGGAAGGCATGGCCGCTCGGGAAGCTGGCGGTAAAGGTCAGCGCGGAATGCTCGACGATGTCGGGCCGTTCCCGCCCGACCGCGATCTTCAGCCCGGTGCTGACCAGCGTCGCCGCCACGACATTGGCGGCGAGGCCGACCGCGAGGCGCCGATAGCCGCAGAGCCAGAGCACGAGGCCGGCGGCGATCGTCATGAAGCCCAGCCCGACGAAGCTGCCCAGCGCAGTGACGTCGCGCATCATTTCGGGCAGCCAGGGCGGGCCGAGAAGCTTCGCGGGATCGCCCGTCTCGCGAAACAGCAGAACCAGGCTGGTGTCGAAGGCGAATGTGCGGCCCGAGAGCACGAAGAGCGTCAGCCCCAGAAAGGCGAAGGCAGCGGCCAGGGGGATGAGAAAACGGGGCTGGAGCGAAAACATCCTGGTCCTGAACGATGACAAGCCGGCCGAATTGAGACGAGCCTAGACGGACTGAGCGCGGGCGGCGATGACCTGGACGGCTTTCGGCAGCAGGCGATAGGCGAGCTCCCCCGCCTTGCGCTCGACTTCGCCGTCGAAGGTGATGTGTCCGCGCTTCGTGTCGCGGCGGATCAAGGTCACCTCGTCGCTCATGAACGAGGTCAGATGCTTGGATGATTTCCACGTGCCCGACACGACCGAGAGCGCGGCCTTGCAGCGGGAAAGCAGCCCGCCGGCATTGAGGATGTGCACCTCGAACATGCCGCCGTCGAGCCGGCTGCGGCGCCATTCGGGCCCGTCGAAGCTGTTGATGGTGACGAGCACCGCATCCGCCTTGACCTCGCGGCGCTCGCCGGCGACGCGGATCTCGACCGTGATCGGGCGTGTGAACAGGATCGAGCGCGTCATGGCGACGGCGAAGGCGATGGCCCGGCTGAACGGGAAACGCCGCCGCGCATATTCGCGCTCGCGGGCCATCAGGCTGAAAAAGCCCATGCCCGACAGGGAGTGGAAGAGGCGGTCATTGACGCGGCCGATATCCATCGTCACCGGCTCACCCATGCAAAGCGCCTCGATCTGCCGCTCGAGGGTGCCAATCAGGCCAAGGTCGCGCCCGAGCACGTTGACCGTTCCGAGCGGGAGGATTCCCACCGGGCGCTCCGCCTGCAGCAGGATCGGCAGCACGCCGTTTATGGTGCCGTCGCCGCCGGCGATGACCGGTATCGCCTCCTCATCGGCGATCGCGAGCGAGAGCGCGTCATCGAGCTCGCGCGGCGGCACGAGGCGGATTTCGGCAGAGCAGCCATAGGCGGCGAAAGCCGCTTCGACGCGCGCGGCAAAGGCATCCGAGCCCGCGGCCAGCACGGTCCCGGCCCGCGCATTGATGACGACGGTATGGCGCATGGCACCCTGATGCACGCGGGCCGGCGAATGGCGGAGGCTGTCGGCCCTCATGTCATGATAGCAGGCTCGGCATCCCAAAGCCTGCTGGCGATCATCTCCGGCTTGGCGGAGACGGCTTCCTCGACCTCTTCGGTCATGACCTCGAATCTTTGCAGAATATGGGCGCCGAACGAGCTGAGCATCGCGACGTCGGTGGCATCGCGGCCACGGGCGATCACGATGCGGCCGATGCGAGGCTCGTTGTGGCGGGCATCGAACGTGTACCAGCGACCGCCGAGGAACACCTCGAACCAGGCGTTGAAGTCCATCGGGGCGGGGTTTTTGGGCACGCCGATATCGCCGAGATAGCCGTTGCAATAGCGCGCCGGAATGTTGAGGCACCGGCACAAGGCCACGGCCAGATGAGCGAAGTCGCGGCAGACGCCGATGCGCTCGTCGAAGGCCTCGGCGGCCGTGCGCGTATTGCGCGCGAACTCGTAGCCGAAGGTCAGGTGGTTATGGACGAAATCCACGATGGCCTGCACCCGGGCCCAGCCCTGCGGCAAATGGCCGAACAGGCTCCAGGCGCGATCGGACAGCGTGTCGGTCTCGCAATAGCGGCTGCCGAGAAGATAGACGAGCGCCTCCTGCGGCAGGCGCGAGGGCGGCATCTCGCGGGCAGCCGGATTGACCGGCTCCGGCTCGCCGGAATCGTGAACCAGTCCTTCCGACTGGAGCATGACGCCTCCTGCCGGAGCGACGAGCCGGCGGCAGATATTGCCGAACTGATCGAGATAGTGCTCCACGGGCACGGTGACGGATGGGTCGAGCAGCGAGGTCACAACCATCGCATCGGGCCGGACAAGGTCATGGCGGCGCGAGGGATGCACGTCGAGCATCGTGATCAAGGGCAGTTCATGCGGGCAGGTCAGCTCAATGCGGTAGCCATAACGAATCTGCATGACGCGCTCCTGACGGATGTGGGTTCTGCAACGCGTCGACGGACGGTGAAAACGTGACCGGCTGTGACGGCTATGTCGCTGCTGAGACGACGCGCGGCAGCGATTTTGGTTCCCGCCAAGAACACACGGCCAGTATCAAAAAGCGCCCCGCGCGCGACGCAAAAAAGATGCGGGCCTTTCGGCCCGCATCCCGCCGTCACGACGGTTCGGCTGGGGGGATAGCAACCGCCGCGACCTGCGTCCGGCGTATCGCCTACATCATCCAGTACGGCATCGTGCCGTAGTAATCATGGACGCGCTTGCCATAGGCCTTGTCGTCCCAATCCGGCTCGCCTTCGCTGTCATACATCGGCGCAGCCTCGAGCTTTTCCTTGGTCAGGGGAACCACGTAACCGCCCCGTGCCGTGTCGTAGTCGAGCACGCTCCAGGGGATCGGGTGGTACTTCTCGCCCAGCCCGAGGAATCCGCCGAAAGACATGATGGCGTAGGCGACCTTCCCGGTCTGCTTGTCCAGCATCACGTCGTAAATCTCGCCGAGGTGGTCGCCGGCCGTGTTGTAGACATCCGTGCCAGCGACGCGCGCTCCGGCGATCAGCGGATTGGATGATGAAGTGGCCGAAACCTGAGCCGTCATCTGAACCTCCTCCATGGTGTTGGACGGGGTAACCCGCCGTGGGATTGTGAGGTCAACGTCGCTTCCAATCGAAGGTTCCAGGGGCCCGCCCGAAAGGCAGAATGTCGCAGCATCGGCAACCCGCCGCCATCGTGCTGCCATCGTAGCGCTCGCAGATTGTCGCGCCCGTGGAACTTTTACGGGCATTGCCCGTTTAAGGGCGACGAGGGGAAGGCGCGCGGTGTGGCTGCCCTCTTCATCCAAGGAGCCATTTGCCATGAAGAAACTTCTCATCCTCGCCGCGGTCACGCTGTCGCTCGGGGCCTGCACGCAGCGCGAGCAGAATGCCGGCACCGGCGCCCTGATCGGTGCGGCCGGCGGCGCGGTGGTGGGCGGTCTGGCGACCGGCCGGGCGGGCGGAGCGCTGGCCGGCGCGGCGATCGGTGGCGCGGGAGGCGCGATCATCGGTTCCGCGACGACGCCGGATCGGGTCTGCGTCGGCCGCGACGAATGGGGTCGCCGCGTTCGCTACGCCTGCTGATCGACCACGTCGTTACGATTCCTGGAAAAGGCCTGCCCTTCGCGGGGCGGGCCTTTTTCGCGTCAGACCGCGCCGTAGGGCCCGAAGCGCCCGATGAAGCGATGGCGCCCACCCGGATAGAGCAGGCGCACGGCCGTCACCGGCCGATCCTGGTTCCAGGTCCGGCGCTCCACCAGCAGGCACGGATCGCCGCGCCCGATCGCCAGCAGTTCCGCTTCGCGCTCGCCGGCCGCGATCGCGCTGATGGCATGCTCGGCCTGGGACCAGAGGCTGTTCTGCAGAAGCCAGTCGCCCGGCGGGGTGGTTTCGAAGCGCTCCTCGCCCGCCGCCGGCACGGTCGCGAGATGGATCACGCGCTCCTCGAGCACATGCGGCTTGCCGCCGCTGCGATGCAAGGTGACGAGATGGGCGACCGGATCCGAACGCTTCAACGCGAAGCGCGCGGCGAGCTCGGCCGAGGGGCGCCCGTCCCGACGGGCGAGAATCTCGAAGGCATAATCTTGCCCGAGCCGCCTGACCTCGTCCGGGATCGAGAGGATATCGAGCATCGCATGGCTGGCGGGCGGGCTCGCGACGATCGTGCCCGAGCGCCTGCGGCGGGTGATCAGCCCCTCGCGCGCGAGCTGCACCAGGGCGCGATGCACCGTCATGCGCGAGGCGCCGAGCCGTTCCATCAACGCATGTTCCGGCGGCACCGAGGTGCCGGGCGGCCACATGCCATTCAGGACGAGATCGCGGATGGCACGGCGGATCTGGTCATAGACCGGCCCTGAGCCATCCAGTTTTACCGCATCGATCCCGATATCCGACATGACGATCCTTATGCGAGCAGCCGGCGCATCGTCGCGGCGAATCGCGCCGCGACCGCTGTGCGCGCGACATGGCGACCTTCGCTGACAAGCCGTTCGCCGCCAACCAGCACATCGCGCAAAGGCAGGGCATTGGCGGCAAAGATCGCGCTGTCGAGCGCCGCTTCGCCGCGCTTGCCCGCCAGCGCCGGATGGTCGAGATCGAGCGAGACCAGGTCCGCCCGCTGCCCCGCCGCAATGCTTCCAAGCGCGCGACCGCAAGCCTGCGCGCCGCCGGCGCAAGCGTTCTTCCAGAGCGCGAGCCCCGACGAGGCCTCCGCCTCGGCAAGAAGCGCCCGGCCGCGATCGCGCAGGCGCTGGGAGTATTCGAGCAGGCGCAATTCGGCCCCGGCATCGATCTGGATATTGGAATCGCTGCCGACGCCGAAGACGCCGCCGGCCGCGTGATAGCGCACGCCATCGAAAATGCCGTCGCCGAGGCTCGCCTCGGTGATCGGGCACAGGCCCGCGACCGCGCCGCTGCGCGCGATCGCGTCGCGCTCAGCCCCAACGAGATGCGTGGCATGGATCAGACACCAGCGCCGATCGAGCGCGACCGTGTCGCAGAGGAATTCGACCGGGCGCCGCCCGGTGATCGCCAGGCTGTCCTCGACCTCGCGCATCTGCTCAGCGACATGGATATGGATCGGGCCGGCGGGCACGAGATCGAGCAGCCAGCCCAGATCGTCGGGCGCCACGGCCCGCAGCGAATGCGGCGCGACGCCGAGCCGCGAATCGGGCAGGTCCCGGATCGCCTCCGCGCTCGCCTGCATCAGCCGGGCGAAGCCGTCCCGATCATTGACGAAGCGGCGCTGGCCATGAGCCGGCTGCGCGCTGCCGAAATTGCCGAAGCGGTAGAGCACCGGCAGCAGGGTCAGGCCAATGCCGGTCTCATCCGCCGCCGCCGCGACGGCCTCAGCCATCGCCGCGATATTCGCATGGGGCCGGCCGTCCTTGTCGTGGTGCAGGTAGTGGAATTCAGCCAGCGCTGTGAAGCCGCCCTCCAGCATCTCGACCATGGCTTGGGCCGCGATCGCCTGGACGTCGTCGGGGTCAAGCCGGTCGAGGAAGCGGTACATCACCTCGCGCCAGGTCCAGAACGAATCCGCCGTGGCGCCGCGCCGCTCCGAGAGGCCCGCCATGCCGCGCTGGAACAGATGGCTGTGCAGGTTCGGCATGCCGGGCAGCACCAGCCCGTCCAGGCGCAAGCCAGCCTCGGGAGCCGGGTTTCCGACGGCAACGGCCGCGATCGTCCCGTCCGTGACGGTCAGCGTCACGTTCTCGGCAAAACCGTCAGGCAAGAGGGCGTAGGCGAGATGCAGGATCTGGGTCGATGTCACGCGGGCTCCTCGCTTGATTTGCATAGGCAAATGCCGCTTGCTAATTGCATATGCAATTGTCTAGCATAACGGGATCGCAAGCGAAGTCGAGAGGACGCGACGTGGCGGCGGGGCCTTCGGACTGTGACATATCCTGGATCAATGCGCGGCTCGCGACCATGGCGGCCGGCGCAGACCAGCCCTACGGCGCGGTCGAGGACGGTCTCATCGCCGCGCGCGACGGCCGCATCCTCTATGCCGGCCCACGCTGCGAGGCGCCGGCCCTCGCAGCGCGCAAGACCGTCGATTGCGCCGGGCGCTGGATCACGCCCGGCCTGATCGATTGCCATACCCATCTCGTCTATGGCGGCGATCGGGCGCATGAATTCGAGCTCAGGCTGCAAGGTGCGAGCTACGAAGAGATCGCGCGCGCCGGCGGCGGCATCCTCTCCACCGTCAAGGCGACGCGGGCGGCGAGCGAAGACGAGCTCTTCGCCAGCGCCGACCGGCGGCTTTCGGCCCTGATCGCCGAAGGCGTCACCACCGTCGAGATCAAATCGGGCTACGGGCTGGAGCAGGAAGCAGAGCTGAAGCAGCTCAGGGTCGCGCGCCGCCTCGGGCACGAGCGGCCGGTGACGGTGCGCACCAGCTTCCTCGGCGCGCATGCCGTGCCGCCGGAGTTCAAGGGCCGCTCGGGCGACTATACCAACCTCGTCGCCGGGCCGATGCTCGATGCGGTGGCGGCAGACAAGCTCGCCGACGCCGTCGATGTCTTTTGCGAGGGCATCGCCTTCTCGCCGGAGGAGACCGCGCAGGTCTTCGCAGCAGCCAAGGCGAAGGGTCTACCCGTAAAAATCCATGCCGAGCAGCTTTCCAATCTCGGCGGCGCCAAGCTCGCGGCCGAGCATGGCGCGCTCTCGGCCGACCATCTCGAATATCTCGACGAGTCGGGCGTGGTCGCCATGGCGAAGGCGGGCACGGTCGCGGTGATCCTGCCCGGCGCCTTCTATTTCCTGCGCGAGACGCAAAAGCCACCGGTCGAATTGCTGCGCAAGCATGGCGTGCCGATCGCGCTCGCGACCGACGCCAACCCGGGCTCCTCGCCTCTGACCTCGCCGCTGCTCGTGCTCAACATGGCCTGCACCCTGTTCCGTCTGACGCCGGAAGAGGCGCTCGCAGGCCTGACCCGGAACGCGGCACAGGCGCTCGGCCTCCAGGATCAGATCGGCACGCTGGAGGCCGGCAAGGCTTGCGATCTCGCGATCTGGGCGATCGAGCGGCCGGCCGAGCTCGCCTACCGCATCGGCTTCAACCCGCTTCACTCCCGCATCTGGAACGGCCAATGACCGCAGCATTGTCTCTGAGGCCGGGCGAGACCGCCCTGACACAGTGGCGCGACGTGATCGACGGCGCCACGGCCAGGCTAGATGCAAGCAGCGCCGAGCCGATCGCCGCCGCGCAGGCGATCGTCGACGAAATCGTCGCTGCCGGCACCGTGACCTATGGCGTCAATACCGGCTTCGGCAAGCTCGCCAGCGTGCGGATCGCCGATGCCGACCTTGCCACCTTGCAGCGCAACCTGATCCTCTCGCATGCGGTCGGCACCGGCCCTGCCCTGCCCGACCGGATTGTGCGCCTGATCTTGGCGATGAAGGCGGCGAGCCTGGCGCGCGGCGCCTCGGGCGTGCGCCCCGTGGTGGTCGCGGCGCTCACCGGCGCGCTTGCAGCCGACGCGTTGCCGGTCGTTCCCGCCAAGGGCTCGGTCGGCGCGTCCGGGGATCTCGCGCCACTCGCCCATCTCACAGCGGCGCTGATGGGCGTCGGCGAGATCAGGCTGAAGGGCGAACTGCTTTCGGCCGCAGCGGCGCTGAAGCGCATCGGCCAGGAGCCACTGACGCTCGGCGCCAAGGAAGGCCTCGCCCTCATCAACGGCACGCAGGTCTCGACCGCGATCGCGATCACCGCGCTCGACGACATCGCGCGCGTCTTCGACGCCGCGCTGGTCGCAGGCGCGCTCTCGGTCGATGCGCTGAAAGGCTCGGACACGCCGTTCGACCCGCGCATCCAGGCGCTACGCGGCCAGCCCGGGCAGATCAAGGTCGCGCAAATCCTGCTCGAGTTGATCGCAGGCAGCGAGATCCGCGACAGCCATCGCTTCGGCGACTCCAAGGTTCAGGACCCCTATTCACTGCGCTGCCAGCCGCAGGTGATGGGCGCGGTGCGCGACCTTCTCGCCAATGCGGCGACGACGCTTTCGATCGAGGCCAATGCCGTCACCGACAACCCGCTCGTGCTCGGGCCGGGCGAGATCGTCTCGGGCGGCAATTTCCACGCAGAGCCCGTCGCCTTCGCCGCCGACATCCTCGCCATGGGACTGTGCGAGATCGGCAATCTCTCCGAGCGGCGCATGGCGCTGCTGGTCGACCCCGTGATGAGCGGGCTGCCGGCCTTCCTGGCGCGCGACGCCGGGCTCAATTCCGGCTTCATGATCGCGCAGGTGACCGCCGCGGCGCTGGCCTCGGAGAACAAGCAGAAAGCCTATCCGGCCTCGGTCGACACGATCCCGACCTCCGCCAACCAGGAGGACCATGTCTCGATGGCGACGCATGGCGCCTTCCGCCTGCTCGACATGGCGCGGAATGCGGCAAGCATCGTCGGCGTCGAGCTGATGGCGGCGGCCGAGGCGATCGAGCACCACCGGCCGATGAAGACAAGCGCACGGCTCGAGCCGGTGCTGGCGCTGCTGCGCGAGAAGATCGCGCCGCTGGAGGCAGACCGCTACCTCGCCCCCGATCTCGCCGCCGCGACGGAGCTCGTGCTCTCCGGCGCGCTGGGCCGGGCGGCCGGGCTCGACAGCTTCGCGGAGTTGGGCGCGTGATGACGCACTCACCGTCATGGTCGGGCTTGTCCCGACCATCCACGCCGTCGTTCATCACCGGCAGCGTTCAAGACGTGGATGCTCGCCACAAGGGCGAGCATGACGGGGCGTGCGTCATTCTCGGGCAGAGCGCAGCGGAGACCCGAGAATCTCTTGCAGGAGATGCTCCGGTCAAGCCCGAGCATGACGGAGCCACCTCATGACCGACATCTTCACCGTCACCCGCGGCAGCTCCCCGCTTGTCCTCTCCATGCCGCATCCCGGCACCGGCCTGCCGGACGAGATCCGCGCGGCGCTCAACCCGACCGGCCTCGCCGTCGAGGACACTGACTGGCACATGCGCCAGCTCTATGCTTTCGCCGGGCGCTTCGAGCCGACCATCGTCGAGGCGCATCTGTCGCGCTATGTCATCGACTTGAACCGCGACCCATCCGGCGCCTCGCTCTATCCCGGCCAGGCGACGACGGACCTGGTGCCGATCACGACCTTCGATGGCGAGCCGATCTGGCCCGCGCCACCGGACGAGGCGGAGATCGCGCGGCGTATCGCGCGCTATTTCCGGCCCTATCACGATGCGGTGGCGGCCGAGATCGCGCGGGCGAAAGCCGAGCACGGTTTCTGCCTGCTCTGGGACTGTCACTCGATCGCCTCGGTGATGCCGCGGCTCTTCCCCGGCACGCTGCCGACACTCAATCTCGGCACCAATTCGGGCGCGAGCTGCGCACCCGAGATTCAGGCGGCGGCGGAAGCCGCGCTCGCCGGATCCGGCTTCAGCCATGTCAGCAACGGCCGCTTCAAGGGCGGCTGGATCACCCGGCATTACGGCCAGCCGAGCCAGCATGTGCACGCGATCCAGATGGAGATCGCGTTCTGCGCCTATCTCACCGAGGAGGCGCCGCCATGGCGCTTCGACGCAGCCAAGGCCGCCAGGCTGCAGACCGCGCTTTCCGCCATCATCGAAGCCGCGCTCGACGCGGCGACCAAGCTCGAACGGAGCCATTCATGACCCGCATCGACAACAGCCGCGTCATCCGCAGCCCGAAGGGCAGCGAGCTCTCGGCCAAGAGCTGGCTGACCGAAGCGCCGCTGCGCATGCTGATGAACAATCTCGACCCCGATGTCGCCGAGAAGCCGGGCGAGCTCGTGGTCTATGGCGGCATCGGCCGCGCCGCCCGGACCTGGGAGGATTTCGACCGGATCTGCGCCTCGCTGCGTTCGCTCGAAGCCGACGAGACCCTGCTGGTGCAATCGGGCAAGCCGGTCGGCATCTTCCGCACCCATGCCGACGCGCCGCGCGTGCTGATCGCCAATTCCAACCTGGTGCCGGCCTATGCCAACTGGGAGCATTTCCACGAGCTCGATAAGGCCGGGCTGATGATGTACGGCCAGATGACGGCCGGCTCCTGGATCTATATCGGCACGCAGGGCATCGTTCAGGGCACCTACGAGACCTTCGTCGAGGTCGGCCGCCAGCACTACAATGGCAGCCTCAAGGGCAAGTGGATCCTGACCGGCGGTCTCGGCGGCATGGGCGGCGCCCAGCCGCTGGCCGCGACCATGGCTGGCGCCTCGATGATCGCGGTCGAGTGCAAGCCGTCCTCGATCGATTTCCGCCTGCGCACCGGCTATCTCGACGAGAAGGCCGACAGCGTCGACGAGGCCCTTAAGATCATCGAGGCCGCCCATGCCAAGGGCAAGGCCGTCTCGGTCGGCGTGCTCGGCAATGCCGCCGAGATCTTCCCCGACATGGTCCGCCGCGGCATCCGACCCGACGTCGTCACCGACCAGACCTCGGCGCATGATCCGCTCAACGGCTACCTGCCGGCGGGCTGGACGCTGGAGGAATGGGAGGAGCGCAAGGAGCGCGACCCGGCCGGGACGATCGAGGCGGCGAAAAAGTCCATGGCAAGCCATGTCCGCGCGATGCTCGACTTCCAGCGCATGGGCGTGCCAACGCTCGATTACGGCAACAATATCCGCCAGATGGCGAAGGATATGGGTGTCGACAACGCCTTCGACTTCCCCGGCTTCGTGCCGGCCTATATCCGGCCGCTGTTCTGCCGCGGCATCGGGCCGTTCCGCTGGGCCGCGCTCTCCGGCGATCCGGAGGACATCTACCGCACCGACCAGCGCGTCAAGGAGCTGATGCCGGACGACACGCACCTGCATAACTGGCTCGACATGGCGCGCGCGCGCATCAAGTTCCAGGGCTTGCCGGCGCGGATCTGCTGGGTCGGGCTCGGCGACCGGCATCGGCTCGGCCTCGCCTTCAACGAGATGGTGGCGAAGGGCGAGGTCAAGGCGCCGATCGTGATCGGCCGGGACCATCTCGATTCAGGCTCGGTCGCCTCGCCGAACCGCGAGACCGAGGCGATGAAGGACGGCTCGGATGCCGTCTCCGACTGGCCGCTGCTGAACGCCCTGCTGAACACAGCCGGCGGCGCGACCTGGGTCTCGCTGCACCATGGCGGCGGTGTCGGCATGGGCTATTCGCAGCATTCGGGCGTCGTCATCGTCGCTGACGGCACGCCGGAAGCGGCCAAGCGCCTGGAGCGCGTGCTCTGGAACGACCCGGCGACCGGCGTGATGCGTCATGCCGATGCCGGCTACGAGATCGCCATCGACTGCGCCAAGGCGAAGGGGCTCAAGCTGCCGGGCATCCTGGGCTGAGCATGCGCATCATCCGCGCCGCCGAATGCCGCTCGATGCCGTGGAAGAACGGCGGCGGCACGACGACCGAGATCGCCGTCTCGCCCGAAGGCGCCTCGCTGAGCGATTTCGACTGGCGCATCTCGACGGCGCATGTCGGGGCGGACGGGCCGTTCTCGACCTTTCCCGGCATCGACCGGACGCTGTCGGTGCTGAAGGGCAATGGCATCGCGCTGGCCTTCGCCGACGGCGAGACGGTCAGGCTGGAGCGGGCATCCGAACCTTGCGCCTTCGCGGCCGACCGGCCGGTCGAGGGCCGGCTCCTCAGTGGGCCAATCGACGATCTCAACGTGATGACGCGGCGCGGGCGCTGGTCGCATCAGATGACGCGCCTCACCGGGCCAGGACCGATCGAGCTCGCTGCCACCAGCCAGATCCTCATCCTCGTCGCCAACGCGAACCGCTGGACACTGACGGATGGGTCCGACGCCGAAAGCCTCGGTACCGGCGACAGCGCGATGCTCGACCGGGGAGAGGCCGTCACGCTCTTGTCCGAGCGCGACGGCGACGCGATCTACGCGATCGCGCTCACATCTGAGGCGCCATTCTAGGGCGCCTTAGCCTGCAGCTTCTGGAAATCGCCGTCGAGCCTGACCAGTGACGAGGTGATCCTCGCGCGCTTCTCCTTGATCCACTCGGCCTGCTGCGCGTTTCTCTGCCTGGCCTCGCCCAGCATGCGCTGCATCTCGGCAGGCTGCGGCCCGCCGGCCGAGGCGCGGTTGCGAATGATGGCGATCGGATCGAGCGTCGAACGGAACTCCGCCTCGCTCATCGGCAGCTCCGCCGGATAGTCCGATCCCTTCACCGCCTCGGCATAGATGCGCCTCGCCTCCGCATAGGGAAAGTCGAGCGGCTTGATGTCCTTGTCCTTCGCGTAGGACACGACATCCGACGCAAAATGATGCCCGACCCGGAAGGGCAGCTTGTATTTCCGCATCAGCACGTCGGCGAGCTCCTGTGAGGCGGTCCAGTCGCTGTTCAGTTCCTCGAGCGCGCGATCCGGGCTGATCACCATCCCCTTCAGGATCCTGTCCCAGTTCCTCAGCACGGCGATGCCGCTCCTGACCATGGCGCTGTTGGGCTTTACCTCCTTGGGGTCGCCCATTCCGGGCGTGATGTTATGAGCCTGGATGGCGACGCCCATGGCCAGCGAGATCGCCGTCGATGCATCGCGCCGCGTGCTGTTCAGCAGTCCCGGATTGCGCTTCTGCGGCATGGCGCTGGAGACATAGGTGTTGCCGTCGCCCTCCTGCAGCAGGATCCAGGGACGGGCCTGCGCATATTGCGTCATGATGTCTTCGACGAAGTTTCCGGCGTGAAGGGCGATGCTCGTCACGATGCCGCCGGCCTCGACGGGCTGCTCCATCGACGAGATCTGGGCGGCGTCATAGGCATTGTCGACGGTGGCGGCGAAGCCGAGATAGTCGGCCATGCGCGCGCGGTTGAGCGGCCAGCTCGTGCCGTTCAGCACCGTCGTCCCCATCGCGGAGCGGTCGATGCGCGCATAGGCCTCGCGAATGCGCTGCGCGTCGCGCTCCAGCCCCGCGGCATGCCCGAGCAGATAGTGCCCAAAACTGTTGGGCTGCGCCGCCACACCGTTGGTGTAGTTCGGAACGATCGTATCGACGTGCTTTTCCGCCAGGCCGACGAGGGTCGCGGTCGTCCGGCTCAGCTGATCGGCCAGGGCCAGCATGTCGTCGCGCAGGATCGCGGCCCGGTAGGTGGCGTGCATGTCCTGGCTGGAGCGGCCGGCATGGAGCAGCGTCACGTCCTCCCCGGCCGCCGCGATCAGCAGCGGCTCGAAGGTGATCACCGTGGAGGGGCGCTTGGCGCCGGGCTTGGCCCCGTCCTCGAGAACCTTGACGATGCCCGCGGTGATGCGGGGCGCCATCGCCTTGTCGAGCAGGCCTTCCTCGGTGTTGATCACCGCGGTGGCCTTGTTGATCTCGCCCAGCCAGAAGAATTCGTCGCGGACGGGCGCGTCACGAGCCGGCGCGTCCTGGGCCAAAGCCGGAGCGGCGTGGGCAAACATCGCCAGGCCGAGCGCAAAAATGTGAAATCGCATGTGTTCCCTCCGCTGAACTTATTGCATTCAGCGTATCGGGAAGCAGGGGGCCGCTCAATCTCGCAAGCGACCGGCCGCCCTGCGGCGCCGCTTCACCGCTCCATGTAGCCGCGCGTCATCGGCAAGGTGTCGAGCTTCCTGGCGAGCTGGAGCTGGAAGACGACGAGGTCGTTGTGGCGGAAGCTCGCCTCGGAGGCCGCGAGATAGAACTCCCACATCCGCGCGAAACGCTCGTCATACATCGCCACCGCCTCGTCACGCCGGGCGAGGAAGCGTTCGCGCCAAGCCTTCAGCGTCTCGGCATAATGCAGCCGCAGGACCTCGACATCGGTGATCACGAGCCCCTCGCGCTCGACCGCCGCCGTGATCTCGGACAAGGCCGGAATATAGCCGCCGGGGAAGATGTATTTGGCGATGAAGGGATTGGTGGCGCCGGGCGGCGTGGTGCGGCCGATGGTGTGGACGAGCGCGACGCCGTCCTCCGTCAGGAGTTCGGCGATCTTGCGGAAATAGGCCCGGTAATAGCCGACGCCGACATGCTCGAACATGCCGACCGAGATGATGCGCTCGAACGGCCCGGCGACATTGCGATAATCCTCGAGCTTGAACTCGATCGGCAGGCCTGCCGCTGCGGCGCGCTCCTGCGCGATCGCGAGCTGTTCGGTCGAGAGCGTGATGCCCTTCACCTTGGCGCCGGTCTCGCGTGCGATGCTCAGGCCGAGCCCGCCCCAGCCGGAGCCGATATCGAGGACGCGCTGGCCGGGCTCGACCGCGAGCTTGGCGATGAGCCTGTGCTTCTTGGCGGCCTGCGCCTCCTCCAGCGAAATCCCCGGCTCCGGAAAGAAGGCGCAGGAATACTGCATGTCCGCGTCGAGGAAGAGCTTGAAGAAATCCGCCTTGAGATCGTAGTGGCGCGAGACGTTGCTCCGCGCCCAGGCCGGCGTGTTGTGCTGGCTGAACCGGCGGATGGCGGTGCGCGCCCGAGTGAGCGCCTGGACCCAGGCCGAGGGCGCCTGCTCGTGCAGGCCCGCGACCAGCAGGTCGAGCAGATCGTACAGGCTGCCCTGCTCGACCACGACCCGGCCGTCCATGACCGCCTCGCCCAGCGCGAGTTCGGGATTCAATGCGAGCTGGAGCTCGGTCGGCCGGTCGAGGATGCGCATGGTCAGCGCGGGCTTGCTGCCCGATCCGACCAGGCGATGCGAGCCGTCGGCGAAGACGATCTCGAGCGGCGGCGATGTCACCAGCTTCGCGAGCATCGATTCAATGAGCGAACGCAATTGCTTCACTCCTGTCGGCGATAACCCCTTCGCTTACAAAAATGGCAATCCGCAGGCGCGACTGCAACTCCTCAAGTGCCGCCGTTTACCGGCTGCACTGCATTGCTGAATTGATGCTGACGCATGCCTTCAAAGCCAAAGGGCTGAGCCCATGCGCCAGACGCAGGAACCGCCGTTGTTACCGCAGCATTCCCATGGTTCGCGGCAACCACAGCGTCAGCTCGGGGATGAAGGTGATCGCGATCAGCGCCGCGAAGAGCGGCACCAGCCAGGGCAGGATCGCCATGGTGGTGCGCTCGACCGAGAGTTTGGCGACGCGCGAGAGCACGAACAGCACCATGCCGAGCGGCGGATGCAAAAGGCCGATCATCAGGTTGAGCGTCATGATCAGGCCGAAATGGATCGGATCGACGCCGAGCTTGAGCGCGATCGGCAGCAGGATCGGCACCACGATGGTGATCGCGGCGATGGTGTCGAGGAAGCAGCCGATGAAGAGCAGCAGCAGGTTCACCAGGATCAGGAAGACCCATTTGTTCTGGGTGAAGCCGAGGATGAGGTCGGACAAGAGCTGCGCCGTGTTGGACACGGTCAGCAGCCAGGCGAAGATCGAGGCGGCCGTGACGATGAAGAGCACCGAGGCCGTGGTCTCGATGGTGTCGAAGGTCGCCTTGGTCAGGCTGCGCATGGTCATCGAGCGATAGCGCACGAGCCCGAGGAAGAGCGACCAGATGACGGCGGCGGCAGCCGCCTCGGTCGGGGTGAACCAGCCCAGCGTCATGCCGCCGATCAGGATGACCGGCGTCATCAGCGCCATCACGGCCGAGAAGTCGAAATAATAGTCGAGCGCCAGCAGCACCACGAGCGCGAGGCCGATCGCGGCATTCTCCGAGAGGCCGGCCCAGATCAGCGCATAGGCCACGAGCGGGAAGGAGAAGACGACGACGACCTCGATCCCGGCTGCGCCGAGCTGGCGCAGCGAGAACTTCGTGTCCGAGCCCCAGCTGTAGATGCGAGCGAAAATGGCGACGGTCGCCATCATGAACAGCGTCATCATCACGCCGGGGACGACGCCGGCGAGGAAAAGCGCGCCGATCGAGGTATTCGACATCATGCCGTAGATGACGAAGGGCAGCGAGGGCGGAATGATCGGCCCGAGCGTAGCGGAAGCGGCCGTGACGCCGACCGCCACCTCGGTCGAATAACCGTGGTCCTTCATCGCCTTGATCTCGATCGTGCCGATGCCGGCGGCATCCGCGATCGCGGTGCCCGACATGCCGGCAAAGATCACCGATCCGATGATGTTGACCTGCGCGAGGCCGCCGCGCATCCAGCCGACCAGCGCAACCGCGAAGGAATAGATGCGGCCGGTGATGCCGGCGATGTTCATCAGGTTGCCGGCGAGAATGAAGAAGGGCACGGCGAGCAGCGGGAAGCTTTCGACGCCGGCGATCATGCGCTGCGCCATGATCACGTCGGGGACGGTGCCGGAAATGACGATGAAGGCGAGCGAGGCGACGGCCATGGCGATCGCCACCGGCACGCCGAGGATCATCAAGCCGAGGAAGGTTCCGAGCAGGATCAGCACCGTTCAGTCCTCCGATCCGTCGAAGGCCGCGGGGCGCTCCAGCACCGAATAGCCGCGCCGGGCGTTCTGCCAGGCGATCTGGATCGAGCGCAGCGTCATCAGCGCGAAGGCGATGAGGACGGCGTTGAAGATGATCGATTTGGGGAACTGGATGGTCGTCATCATCTCGTCGGGGATGAGCGACGCGTATTTGTGCATGAGCCAGGTACCGTAGCCGAAGAAGGCGATGCGGATCAGGTCGACGGCGGTCGACAGAACGCGGCCGGGGCCGTGCGGCAGGTAGCGATAGAGGAAATCGACCTGGATATGCCGCGAGGCGCGCACGCAGAGCGAAGAACCGAGAAAGACGACGACGATCAGCGCGTAGATCGCGATCTCCTCGGTCCAGGCATAGGAATCGTTCAGTACGTAGCGGGTGAAGAACTGCAGGACAACACAGCCGACCATAAGCCAGAAGGCGGCGAGCGTGAACCAGTCCTCGACGCCGTAGCCGGAGAGATCGGCCGGGGGCGGCGCTTCGTCGAAGACCTGGGCGATCTCCTCGCTCGTCACCTGGGTGTGGATTTCCGGCGTCGTGGTCATGGCAAGGATCTTTTCTGACGAAAGGCTACGTGCCGGCGTCATTCTCGGGCGGAGCGAAGCGCAGACCCGAGAATCTTCGGGAAGAGATGCTCGGGACGAGCCCGAGCATGACGAGGGTTGCAGTCAGCTCACTTGATCGCCTGGATGCGTTCCCAGTCGGCCTTGCGATAGCCGTACTGCTCGAAGGTCACGTTCTTCTGCACGGAGGCGAGGAAGTCGGCCTTGTCGATCTCCGTGACCGAGAGCCCCTTGTCCTTGAAGACCTGGACCAGCTTGGTCTCGTCGGCCTGGATCTTCTTGGTGGCGCGCTCGGCCGCCTCCTGGGCGACGTCGGTGAAGATCTTGCGGTCCTCGGGCGAGAGCTTGTCCCAGAGCTGCTTGGCGACGACCGTGTTGAGATGGTCGACGATGTGGCCGGTCAGCACGATGTGCTTCTGGACCTCGTAGAACTTCTTGGCGTCGATGGTGTTGAGCGGGTTCTCCTGCGCCTCGACCGTGCCGTTCTGGAGGGCGAGATAGACCTCGGCGAAGGCGATCGGCGTGGTGTTGGCGCCGCAGGCGCGCGGCATGGCGAGATAGGCCGGCACGTCGGGCACGCGGATCTTCAGGCCCTTCATGTCGGCGCAGGTCTTGATCGGCTTGTTCGAGGTGGTGTGGCGCGTGCCGTAATAGGTCACAGCCAGGATCTGGTGGCCGGTCTTCTCCTGATAGCCGTTCGCCATCTCCTTGAAGACGTCGCTCTTCACATAGGAGAGCAGATGGTCGGGGCCGCGGAAGATGAAGGGATAATAGGTCACGCCGATCGGCGGGTAGCTGCGGGCCGCGAAGCTCGATCCGGAGATGATCATGTCGACCGTGCCGAGCGTCAGGCCCTGGTTGATGTCGGTCTCCTTGCCGAGCTGCGAAGCCGGATAGACCGTGATCTCGTATTTGCCGTTGGTGCGCTTCTTGATCTCCTCGGCGGCCCAGACCGACTCGGTGTGGAAGGGTTCAACGGTCTCGTAGACATGGGCCCATTTCAGCTTGGTCTGCGCCTGCGCCGGTGCACCGGCGAGGAGAAGGCCGGCGGCGGCCGCCGCGGCCAGGGTGAGATAGGTCTTCATCTGCTGTCCTCCCATGGACTTAAAAACTGGTTCCGCGTCAGTTCTTGCTGGCCGGGCAGGCGTCGACGCTCTCCTGCCCAGTTGAAACGCCGTCTCCGAAACTTTGTGAAAAGCGCTCCTGCGAGCGCCGCAAATGCCGCCGCATCGCCACGCTCGCGGCCTCGCCGGAGCCGGCGGCGAGCGCATCGCGGATCGCCCTGTGCTCGGCGACGGCGGCCCGCCAGGAGCCGGCATTCTCAAAGTAGCTCGCAAGCTGCCGGAAGTACGGGTTGATGCGCTGGTCGAACAAGGTTCCGACGAAGCGGACCAGCACCGCATTGCCGAGGATCCCGGCGATCGTGGCATGGAAGGCCCGGTCGAGCGCGACCAGTTCGTCGCTCGAGAGACAGGCTTCCTTCATTTGCAGCAAGATCTCGTCCAGCCGCGCGATATCGGCGCCACTCGCCTGAGGCCCGGCTTCGGCGCAGACGGCGCTCTCGACCAGCTCGCGCGCCTTCAGGACCTCGAAAGGCCCCTCCGGCGCATCGTCGGCGACGAGGATCGCAGACGGCGCGGCCCGCGGCGGATCGACGACATAGACGCCCGAGCCCATGCGGATGCGCACCCGGCCCTCGACCTCGAGCGCGATCAAGGCCTCGCGTACTGAGGGGCGCGAGACGCCGAGCTTCTCGGCGAGTTCGCGTTCGGGCGGCAGACGGCCGCCCACGGGATATTCGCGCCGGTCCATGAGATGGCGCAGCTGATCGGCGATCTGACGATAAAGGCGCGGCGACTCGACGGCTTCGAGCGGCACGTGTCACTCCCCGGTCCCATCCCGCCCCGGCTCCTGCCGAGGTCATTTGGCCATGTGGTCAGGCCAATTGGGAGAGAGCGAACCACCATACCGGCGGCGAGTCAACGGCGCTCAGGCTGCGCTGGCCATCACCTCCGCCCGGATCTCCTCGACCAGCCGTTCCTTGAGCGCGACGAATTCCGGGCTCGTCTTGATGGTGTAGGGCCGCGGATGCGGCAGCGAGACCGGGATATCGGCCTTGATGCGGCCGGGCCGGGCGCTGATGACGACGACGCGCGAGGCCATGAAGATCGCCTCCTCGACGTCATGCGTGACGAAGAGCACGGTCTTCCGCTCGCGTTCCCAGATGCCGAGCAGCATTTCCTGCATCAAGGCGCGGGTCTGGTTGTCGAGCGCGCCGAAGGGCTCGTCGAGCAGCAGGATCTTGGGGTCGTTGGCAAGCGCGCGGGCGATCGCCGTGCGCTGCTGCATGCCGCCCGAAAGCTGCTTCGGAAAGTGGTTCTCGAAGCCCTTGAGGCCGATGCGGCCGGCCCAGTCGGCAGCGAGCTTCAGCCGCTCGGCTTCCGCCATGCCCTTCTCGCGCAGGCCGAAGGCGATGTTCTGCGCCACCGTCAGCCACGGGAAGAGCGTGTAGCTCTGGAAGACGAAGCCGCGATCGGCGCCCGGCCCGGTGACCGGCTCGCCATCGAGCAGGATGCGGCCCTCGCTCGGTGTCTCCAGACCGCCGATCATGCGCAGCAGCGTGGATTTCCCGCAGCCCGAGGGGCCGAGGATGGTGATGAAGTCGTTGTCGCCGACGCTGAGCGAGGTCGGCAGCAGGGCCCGTGTCGCCTGGCCGCCATGGCGCCCCGGAAACGACTTGCCGACATTGTCGATGACGAGCTTGCTCATTTGGCGGCCCAGGGGAACAGGCGCTGGTTGACCGCCTTGAACAGGAAATCCGAGATCAGCCCGATCAGGCCGATGACGATGATGCCGAAGATGATCTGCCCGGTGTTCAGCAGGGCCTGGCTGTCGGTGATCATGTGGCCGATGCCAGACGAGGAGCCGATCAGCTCGGCGACGATGACATAGGTCCAGGCCCAGCCGAGCACCATGCGCAGGATCTCGGCGATCTCGGGGGCGGCGTTGGGCAGGAGCACGCGCAGCACGACCGAGCGATCGCCGGCGCCGAGCGTATAGGCGGCGTCGACGAGGTCGCGCCGGATCGAGCCGACCGCCACCGCGATCATCAGGATGAGCTGGAAGACCGAGCCGATGAAGATGACCAGCAGCTTCTGGGTCTCGCCGATGCCGGCCCAGAGGATCAGCAGCGGAATGAAGGCCGAAGCCGGCAAATAGCGCGCGAAGGAGACGAAGGGCTCGAAAAAGGCCTCGATCGGCTTGTAGGCGCCCATCATGATGCCGAGCGGCAGCGCCACGATGACGGCGAGCACGAAACCGCCGATGACCCGCCAGATCGTCATGCCGATATCGAAGGCGAAGCCGTATTCGACCAGCAGCTTGTAGCCCTCGCCGACCATGGTCAGCGGATCGGCCAGGAACAGGCGCTGGACATAGCCGCCGAAGGTCGCGACTGACCAGAGCGCGACGAAGAGCGCGAAGAAGGCGAGCCCGAGCCCGATGCGGGAGGGTGCCGAGACCGGCTGAAGCGGCTTCATCGTCAGGCCGCCTGCTGCGCGCGGCAGGCCACTGCCAGGTCCCGCCACGGCGCGATCGACCAGAAGCCCGAGGCGGCGCCGGAGGTGGATGGCAGCACGAAAGCCGCGCAGCCGGCAACGTCGACGGGCTGTCGGCCATAGAAGATCCGCGGGCCCGGCAGGCCGAGCACGGCCTGGGCCGCCCGCTTGCCGTTGAAGGCGATGAAGGCCGGAGCGGCCGCACGCATCTTCATCAGGAATCCTTCAACATCGAAATGAGCAGGCAGGAGCGCGGTGTCCGGCCCCGATGTCGTCTTGGCGACATCGGTGAGGCCAATCCCATACTCGGGCAGGCAAGAGAATTCCTCCGGGCGCAATTGCCGGGGGACAAGCCCGACCGCGTGCAGCACCGGCCAGAACCTGTTTCCCGGACCGGCATAATAGGCGCCCCGCAAGGCCGAGACCCGCCCGGCCTGGGTTCCGCAGAAGACGATTCCGAGACGCGGCGCCAGCACGTCCGGCAGGATCGTCACATCGCACCGGCCGTGACGAAGCGCGTATCGACCAGCGCGTTGATATCGGGCTTCGACTTGATCAGGCCGATCTCGAGCAGCAGGTCGGCAGCCTTGGCGGTGAAGGCCTGCCATTCGCCGGCGAAGAACGCCTTGTTGCCCTCGGCATCCGACCAGCGCAGGAAGCCGGCCGACTTGCCGAACTGCTCGCCGGTCTGCTTCACGTCGGCGCCCATGATGCCATAGGCCTTGGCCTGGTCGGACTTGATCATGGCGACGGCCTCGAAATAGCTCTTGGTCAGCCCCTTCACGGCGTCCTCGTTGGCCGCGATGAAGGCCGGCGTGCAGCCGAAGGTGTCCATCACCATCGGATAGTCGAGCGTGGTCGCGATGATCTTGCCGGCGTCGGGCTTGTCGCGCACGGCGGAGAGATAGGGCTCGTAGGTCATCGCCGCGTCGTTCTGGCCGGCGATGAAGGCCTGCGCCGCCGGGCCGGGCTCCATGTTGACCACGGTGACGTCCTTCACCGACATGCCGTTTTCCTTGAGGAACCAGGCCAGCGCGAAATAGGGCGAGGTGCCGGGCGCCGAGGCTGCGACCGTCTTGCCCTTGAGCTCCTTGATCGAGCCGGTCGCGCTGCGCACCGCCATGCCGTCGGCGCCATAGCTCTTGTCGAGCTGGAAGATCTGCTTGGTCTTGATGCCGGCGGCGTCCCAGACGATCCAGGTCTCGACGGTCGTCGCGGCGCATTGGATGTCGCCCGAGGCCATGGCGAGGTGACGGTCCTTCTGCGGGATCTTCTTGATCGTCACGTCGAGGCCGTTCTTGGCGAAGATGCCGGCCTCCTTGGCGAGCACCAGCGGCGCGAAGCCGGTCCAGCCGGAGATGCCGATCGAGACCTTGGTCTGCGCCTGCGCGGCACCGGCCAGGACAAGGGCCGCGACGCCGAAGCCGGCCGCCCCAAAACGCTTCAAACCCGTCATGATCCGTCTTCCCCTGCTGTGCTTGCGTTCACGCCGTGGTGCCGAGGCTATCGCAGCCTCATCCGCGGCGGGATGCAACCTTCGTTCCAAGGCAGGTTAAATGCATATGCAAATCCGTCAAGGCGGCGATCAGTTTCCTGAACGAAGGCGATAAATTTCTCTTGTTTGACAGCAGGCGACGCTTCCGTTCCCCTCGCTGCCGTCCCGCGCGCCGCGCATCTCCCCACGAGGTTTTCCCCATGAACGGCGCCGACCGCCTTTGCGACACGCTTCTCGTCAACGATGTCGATGTCTGCTTCGCCAATCCCGGCACCTCCGAAATGCATTTCGTCGCGGCGCTCGACCGCAAGCCGGAGATGCGCTGCGTGCTGGGCCTGTTCGAAGGCGTGGTGACGGGCGCGGCCGACGGCTATGCCCGCATGGCCGACAAGCCGGCGGCGACGCTGCTGCATTGCGGGCCGGGCATGGCGAACGCGCTCGCCAACATGCACAATGCCCGCCGGGCCTGGACCCCGATGATCAATGTCGTCGGCGACCACGCAACTTATCACCTCGTCCATGACGCGCCGCTGACCAGCGATATCGAAAGCCTGGCCCGGCCGATGTCGCATTTCGTCCGCCGCATCGCCACGCCGGAGGATGTCGGGCCGGCGATCGGCGAGGCCTATGCCGCCTCGCTGTCGCTGCCCGGCGTCACCACGGTGATCCTGCCGGCCGACTGCGCCTGGGGCAGCGTCGAGCCCGCGAAACTTTCGCCCACGGCCGTGCCGAAACTGAAGTCGATTGATGCCGGCGCGGTGGCCGAGGTTGCGGCGGCCTTGCGCAAGCACGGCAAGCGCGCCGCGCTGATGATGACCAACATGGCGCTGCGCGAGGGGCCGATGGAATTGGCGGCGCGGATCTGCGCCGCCACCGGCGCGCGCGTCTTCGGGCAGATGTCGAACGGACGCGTCGAGCGCGGCGCCGGCCGCGTCGCCCTGCCGAAAGTGCCCTACCCCGTCGATATCGCGGTCGAGCAGCTCAAGGAGATCGACCTCCTGGTGCTGGTCGGCGCCAAGGTGCCGGTCGGCTTCTTCGCCTATCCCGGCAAGCCCGGCCGCCTGATCCAGGACAGGTGCGCGGTGGTGACGCTCGCCGAGATCGGCGACGACCTGCCGCTGGCGCTCGAGATGCTGGCGGACGAGCTCGGCGCGCGCCGGGCCGAGCCCGCCTATATCGCCCAGCCGCGCGGCGAGACGGCTGCGCTGCCCACCGGCGCGCTCGACGCCGACAAGGTCTGCACGATCGTCGCGAGCCTGCTGCCCGAGAACAGCATCGTCTGCGACGAATCGGTCTCGTCGGGCCGCGTCTTCTACCAGCAATGCGCCAACGCCCCGCAGCACGACTACATCCAGCTCACCGGCGGCGCGATCGGCGAAGGCATTCCGCTCGCGATCGGCGCGGCCGTCGCCTGCCCCGACCGCAAGGTCATCGGCATGCAGGCCGACGGGTCCGGCATGTACACGGTGCAGGGGTTGTGGACGCAGGCGCGCGAGAATCTCGACGTCGTCACGGTGATCTTCGCCAACCGCACCTACCAGATCCTGCATGGCGAGATGCGCGCCGTCGGCGTCAATGATTTCGGCCGCAACGCCAAGCTGATGCTCAATCTCGACGAGCCGGCGCTGGACTGGGTCGCGATGGCGCGCGGCATGGGCGTCGAAGCGGCCCGCGCGACGACGGCCGAGGAGTTCACCAAGCTGTTCCAGGGCGCGCTGTCGCGGAAGGGCCCGTTCCTGATCGAGGCAGTGATCTGAGGCGAAGGCCTGCCCTTCTCCCCTCGGGGGAGAAGGTGGCAGCGCGTAGCGCTGACGGATGAGGGAAGGATGGCGCACCCGGTCGAAGCGCCCTCATCCCCCTGCCGGGACCTTCTCCCCCGAGGGGAGAAGGAAGCTATCCCTTGAACTCGCCCAAAAACGCATCCAGGCAGCCGCCGATCGCCTCGATCGCGTAGCCGCCCTCCTGCACCACCAGGGTCGGCAGGCCCATCGCCCTGACCTGCCGGCCGATCGTGCCGAAATCGACGGCCTCAAGCTTGAGCACGCCGATCGGGTCGTCCTTATGCGCGTCGTAGCCGAGCGCGAGGACGATCGCCTGCGCGCCGAAATCGCGGATGGCGCGGCCGGCGCGATCGACCGCCGCCTCCATCTCCGCGCCGCCCGCGCCATGGGCGAGCGGCAGGTTGAGATTGAAGCCCTCGCCCGGCCCGTTGCCTCGCTCGTCCTCATAGCCGGTGTAGAACGGATAGTAGTTCGCCGGATCGGCATGGACCGAGATCGTCAGCACATCGTCGCGGCGATAGAAGATCTGCTGCGTGCCGTCGCCATGATGAGCGTCGACATCGAGGATCGCGACCTTGCCGAATTTCGAGCGCAGCCGCTGAGCGGCGACAGCCGTGTTGTTGATGTAGCAGAAGCCGGTGGCGCGGTCGGCGCGGGCATGGTGCCCGGACGGTCGGCAGAGCGCATAGATCGCGCGTTCGCCCGCGAGGATCGCATCGGCGCCGGTGACGGCGGTCTCGGCCGAGCGCAGCGTCGAGATCCAGCAATGCTCGCCGACCGGCACCGAGAGATCGCCGAGGAACCAGCCGAGCTGCCCGACGATCCCGGTCGGGCGGCAGGGCGGGCGAACGTCCTCGTCGACCCGGCCGCTCCAATAGGGGAAGGTGTTGGGCCAGGCTTCGGGGCCGCGCTCGGGAAGCTGCTGCCAGCGCTCCCAAAGCGTCTCGAGGAAGCGCACGAACTCCTCGCTATGCACCTTGAGGATCGGATCGACGCCATGGGCCGCCGGACGCTCGGGCGCGATGCCGTGGCGGGCGAGCGCCCCGAGCAATTGCTCCGTCCGCTCCGGCAAGTCCTTCGGCGCAACGATGCGGCCGAAGCGCATATATTGCTGCGGATCGTGGAGCGACTGGTCGGGGTGATAGAAGGCGCGCATGCGGGATCGATCCTCGGATGGGTGACCTGCACCGCCGCCGGGCGGTCCAGGTGCTGGCGACATGATGCTTAGCAAGGACCGGGCTTGCGGTCAGGCCGCGGCCACGCCGCCCCGGTCTGCGTCCATGTCGGGCTCGGGCGAGCGCAGCAGGCGCTAGAGGCTGATGACGGGACCGCCCGCCGCCTCGGCGTCCTGCGGATCATGCGTCACCATCAGCACCGGCAAGGCACGCCGGCGCGCCTGCTCGAAGACCATGGCGCGGAACTGGTCGCGCAGGACGCTGTCGAGCTTCGAGAACGGTTCGTCGAGCAGCAGAGCCCGCGGCCGGGAGATCAGCACGCGCATCAGCGCGACCCGCGCGCGCTGTCCGCCCGAGAGCGTGGCGGGATCGCGCTCGCCAAAACCGGCGAGATCGGCGCTCGCCAAAGCCTCATCGACCTGCGCCCGGCGCTCAGTGCGTCCGCGCACCGTTTCCGGAAGGGCGAAAAGCAGATTGCCGGCGACCGACAGATGCGGGAACAGCAGATCGTCCTGAAAGAGCAGGCCAAGACCGCGCTGCTGCGGCTTCAACGTAGTGACGTCGGCATTGTCTATCGAGACCACGCCGCTTGCCTGGAAAATCCGCCGGTCGAGGAAACCGGCGACATAGGCAAGCAGGCTCGACTTGCCCGATCCGCTCGGGCCCATGACCGTCGCGACCGTGCCCGGCGCAATCACGAGATCGAGACCGTCGATCAGCGCCACCGGCCCCAGCCGGATCACGATCCGGCTGAGCACGAGCGCCGGAGCCTGGGCCGTGGTCGCGGTCATGCCAGGCCCCGCCGGTTGCGGAAGATGATGCGTGGAACGATCACCGCGACGGCATAGCAGACCAGGGGCACCAGCGCCTGCAGCAAGCCGAGCACGCCGATGGTCGCGCGGTCCGCACCGCTCGCCAGCGTCAGCGCCTCGGTGGTGATCGTGGCGATGCGGCCTGCACCGGCGAAGACCGTGGCGAGATATTGCCCGATGCTGACGGCGATGCCGACGGCGGCCGCGACGAGGATCGGCCGCAGCAGCATCGGCAGCTTCAGGCTCAGGAAGATGCGCGCCGGCGACGCGCCCAGGCTCGCGGCGCTGCGGGCATAGCGCGGGTCGAGCGCCCGCCAGGGATCGGCCAGGCTGAGAAAGACATAGGGCAGCACGAAGACCAGATGAGCCCAGATCACGGCGAGCATCGTGCCGTCGAGCCGCAGCCGGACGAGCGCGACCTGGAGACCGAACAGGAAGGCGATCTGCGGCACGAGCAGCGGCACATAGAGCAGCCAGAGAACGCCATTGCCCGGCTTGCGGGCGCTGCGCGCCTCATGCTCGAGGCAGCCGATGCAGAGAAGGAGCGCGAGCGCGGTCGCCGCGGCCGCCAGCACAACCGTGGTCGCCAGCGTGGCAAGGAGGCGATCCGATGAACTCATCCAGGCCGCCACGCTCCAGGATCGCGGCAAAGCCGCACCGAAGGGCCAGCTTGCGGTGAAGGACCACAGGGCGAGAGCCAGCAGGGCGAGGAGGCCGATCGCGAGCGTGAGCCAAACCAAGCCGGCCACGAGCGGCAGCAAACGGTCGGCCAGTCCCTGCCGGCCGCCGCGCTCCGCCCAGGTCCGGCCGAAACGGCAGAGCAGGACTTCGCCGAGCCGGCACAAGATGAGGCCAGCCAGGACCAATCCGAGCTGAAGCATGCCGGCGGCCGCGGCCGGCAGGTAGCGCGCGAGGTCATAGTCCGAGAACCAGCGGGTCGCGAGCACGGCGAGCGGCGGCGGGTTGCCCGGCCCCAGTACCAGCGCCTGGTCGACGACCGAGAGCGAATAGGCGATCACGGCGTAGAAGGGCAGCCGGATCTGCGGCCAGAGCTGCGGCAACACCAGCTTCAGCCATGCGGTGTGGCGGGCATAGCCCATGCTGCGGGCGCCGGCGATCAGCCGCGCGGCCGGCACCTGGCCGAGCGCTGCGGCGATCATGATCACGAGATAGGGGATCTCCTTGGTCAGGAGGCCGAAGACCAGCGCCAGCCCATAGGGGTCGCGGATCGTGACGAGATCGCCGGGCGGCCGCATCCACCCTGTCAGCTCGGGCGAGATCAGCCTGACGATCCAGCCCGACGGCGCCAGGACGAAGGCGAGCCCGAGCGCGATCGAAGCGTGGGGCGAGGCCAAGAGTGGCGTCAGCAGCGCCTGGAACCGGGCGAAACGCCGCGAATGCGAGAGCGTCGCGACGAGAGCCACGGCGCCGAACAGCGACAGGAGGCTCGCCAGGAACCCGACCGTCACGGTCAGCCTCAGCGACGATGCGAAACCGGGCCAGCCGAGGAGCGTGCGCCAGGGCTCGAGCGAAATCTCCGTGGCGCCGATCGCCGGCAGATAGCCGAAGGCAGGCGCAAGCGTGCCGGCGAGCCCGACGAGGACGGGGGCCAGGAAGACGAGAATGGTCAGAGCCGGAACGAGCCGCAGCATCATGCCGGTCTGCCATGCAGCGGCAGGCGTTTCCAGCGGCGCCAGTCGCGGGCGTCGTCGACGTCGAAGAGCGTTTCGACCAGCGCCACCCTGGCGTCCGCGAGATTGGCGAGCGTGTCAGCGAGTGCGTGCTCGCTCGACCAGCGTACGCCGTCGAAGAGATGGCGCGGCCGGAATCCGGCGCGCAGGCCGACGAGCCAGAAGCCGCCATCCTCCGCCGGGCCGAAAACCGCGTCATGATGGCGGAGCGCGGCAAAGGCAGCGTTCAGATGGCCAGGCGCGATGCCGGGGATGTCGGACCCGATCAGGACGATGGGACCGCGCGTCAGCGCGAGGAGATCGCGCATACGCGCGCCAAGATCGCCCGGGCCCTGCGCGCAGCGGGCGAGCCCGACGGGCCAGAAGGTTGCGCCAATGGCTCGGGGTGGATCGACCGCGAGCAGCGTGCGCCAGCGCCGGTCGAAGCCGACACGCCGCAGCAGCGCGGCAGTGGCGGCCCGGTAGAAGCGGACGGCCTCGACCGCCCCGACCTCGCGCGCCAGCCGGGTCTTGATCCGGCCGGCGAGCGGCGCCTTCACCATGACGATCAAGGTGGGGACCATCGCTCAGCCGTAGAGTTTCGCGATGAGCCGGATCGGCACGCCGGCAAAATAGAGCGCGAGGCAGGACAGGTTGCGCAGGCTGCGCCGCAAATAGCCGTCGCGACGATAGCGCGCGGCGCTGGTGACGGCGCGAACGGGGAGGATGTGCAGCCTCGCCTTGCCGATGCGCCGGACGAGATCGACATCCTCCATCAGAGGCAGCGGGCGATAACCGCCGAGCTCGTCATGGAGCCGGCGCGAGATCAGCAGGCCCTGGTCGCCGTAAGGCAGCGATAAGGCGCGGCAGCGCCAGGCGACGACGCGTTCCAGCCGCCGCGCGGCCGGCGCGTCGTCATCCAGCGCGAAGGTGAAGGCGGTGGCCGCGTTCTCGCCCTCGTTTGCGATGAAATTCTCAACGGCCGGCATCCAGCCTTCGCCCAGCAGCGTGTCGGCATGGATGAAGAGGAGCCAGTCGCCGGTCGCGCTCGCGGCGCCGCGCGCGAGCTGGCCGCCGCGTCCCGGAGAGCCGGCAACCACCAGGGCTCCGGCTGCCTCGGCGATCCGGAGGCCGTCGTCCCGCGAGCCGCCATCGCTGACGATGATCTCGCCGACGAGCCTCGCGGCGCGTGCCCCCGCGAATTGCGCGAGCGCCGCATCGAGTCCGGCCGCGGCGTTCAATATCGGCATCACCACGCTGATCACGGCTGCGCCGCGCCGCTCATCGCGAGATCGTCGCCACCGGGCGCGCCACCATCTCAGCGGACATAGCGCTTCTCCCATTCCGCCGTGATGCGCGTCATCCAGGAGGGATGCGGCTCGGGCAGCACGATGCCGAGCTCGGCATTGGTCGGCAGCGCGGGCATGCCGTCGGGACGGGCGAACAGCGCCTGCTGCTCGGCCGAGAGCTTGTCGAGATCGAGCACGGTGAAATTGCCCATCTGGCGCGGGTCCTGCGCCCGCGCCTGGGTCGCCGGCGCGAGCAGGAAATCGGCGGCCACCATCGCCGCCTCGGCATGGGCGGCGTTGTAGGGGATCGCGACGAAGGAGCTGTTGCCGATCGTGCCCCGCTCCAGCACGAAGACGCGCGCGCTGTCCGGCAATTGGCGGTTGGCGATGCCGGTCGCGGCCTCGGCCGGATTGAAGGAGATGTAAAAATCGATCTCGCCGTCGACCAAGAGCTGCCGCTGCGCCGGGCCGGTCTCGGGAAACTCCCTGCCCTGGCGCCAGAGATTGGGCCGCAATTCGTCGTACCAGGCCCAGAGCGGTGCGGTCACCATCGCGAAACTCGCATCGTCAGCGGCCCGGTCGAGGATCTCGGGATTGGGCGCGAGCTCGTAGAGCGCCTGTTTCAGGAAGGTCGAGCCGAGGAAATTGCCGATGGTCGGGTGCGTGAGTCGGCCCGGATTGGCCTTTGCCCAGCCCAGCATCGCCGGCACGGAAATCGGCAGGCTCTCGCGACGCGTGCGGGCGCTGTCATAGAGATAGACGACCTGCGCCAACCGCCAGGGCGCGGCGAGCCCTTCCACCGGCACAGTGAAATCGACGATGTTCGAGCGCTTCTTCGTGGTGTCGACATAGCGCCAGTTCGGCAGGGCCTCGGCGAAGGGGCCGTAGAGCAGGCCCTGCTGCTTCATCGCCAGGAAATTCGGGCCGTTGATCCAGATCAGGTCGACGCTGCCATCCTTGTCGCGGCCCGCCTGTTTCTCGGCGACGACGCGGGTGACGGCCTCGGCGGTGTCGCGCAGGCGGACATGGTTGATGATGACGCCATGGGCGCGCTTCAGCTCCTCGCCGGCCCAGGCGATGAAGGCATTGGTGCGCTCGTCGCCGGCCCAGGCGTTGAAATAGACGGTCTGCCCCTTCGCGCGCTCGAGGATGCCCGGCCAGTCGGCGGCGATATCCCTGGCACGCGCCTGCAAGGGCGAGGTCAGGCCGGCCGCCCCGGCAAGAGCGACAAGGCGCAGCGCGGTGCGGCGGGTGATCATGAGCGGGCTCCCGGCATGTCGAGCATTTCCATCGGCAGTCAGCGTCATTGCGAGGAGCGGAGCGACGAAGCAATCCAGGAGGGAGTGCGTGAAGCCCCTGGATTGCTTCGCTGCGCTCGCAATGACGACAGGTTCATTCCGCCGCCATCCGTCGTCCGCGCGCCAGCCGCTCCTCGCGAAGGCGCGCGATGACCGGCCCGAGCACCTCCTCGTGGAAGCGGTCGCAGCCGATGCAGAGATTGCGGTACTCGCCGCCCTTGGGCTGGATCGTTTGCGATTTCGCGAGATAGGTATCGAGATCCCAGCCATGGGCCAGCCCCATGCGTTCGGGATGGCCGGCATTGATCGCCTCGTACACCGGATGACCAACGAGCGAATCGAGCATGGGTTCGAGCGGCTCCTGCGTCAGGTTGCCGATCGGCAGCTTCGTCTTCATGCAGCAGGGATAGACATCGCCGGCGGCATCGATCGCGACTTCCGAGCCTGAGTAGCGGTGGTTCAGGAAGTTCAGCCCGCCGGACCAGCGGTTGCAGAAATTATCGGCCATGGTCGCGGTCGAAAGCCCGTTCTTCCAGGCGCGGCCGCGTGGCCAGAGCCTGCCGATCCAGGCATCGGGTGTGGCGCCGAAGAAGGAGTAGAGCGGCCCATCCTCCTCGTGCCATTTGCGCGTCTCGTGCTGCAAGCCGGAGCGCTGCATGCCGGCCGCCTCGAACCAGGCGATCAGCCGCTCCTTGAGCGGGTCGCGCTTGGCGCCCTCCATGCCGACATGGAAATCGTCCATCCCGGAAACCGAGATCATCCAGACGCCACGCGCGACGAGCTCGTGAATGATCGTCTCGGTGACGAGATCACCCGTCGTCTGCACCACGACATTGACGCCGCCCTTGGCGGCATAGCGCTCGCGCAAGGCGTCGAGCAGCGGATAGAGCGCGGACTCGCGGATCGGGTCGATCAGGACCTCGCCGCCCGAGAGGATGATGCGGCCGCGGCGCTCCTGCCAGCCACCGCCGGCCACCGGCTGCTCCAGGTCGAGATAGGTCATCCGCTCCGGCAGGTTCTCGACGACGCGGGGCCAGGTTTCCATGGTCTGGCCGACGACATCGCCGAGCGCATTGCGGACATAGGGACGGAACCGGTCCTCGTAGCAATGCACGCATTTGCGGTGGCAGGCATAGGTGATCGAGTAATAGATGGATTCCATGCCGTCCTCATCCGAGCCGCCGCCCGCGATTCATACAGCATCACAGCATGCGCGAATGAGGCCGTGCTAGGTTTTCACGGCATCGTTATGGGGTGCGATCAGGACCGCGAACTCGCGCGCGAGGCCGGCAATGTCGAAGCGACCGGGACGATACCAGTCGGTCGAGCCGTTGAGCGCGCCGAGCAGGAAAAACCGAAGCGCCTCGGGCGAACGCTCGGCGGAGATCGCGCCAGCGTCCTGGAGCTCGGCGATCAGCGCGCGCCAGACCTCCTCATAGGCCCGGCGGACCCGCAGCACGCTGTCGGGAACCGGCATGGCGCCGAAGGCGAAGGCCTTGATGCTGGCCGAGGTATAATCTCCATGGCCGTGCAGCGCCGTCAGATGCGCGCGGATCGCCGCTTCGAGCCGGACATGCGCCGCGGCGTCCGAAGTCTCGGCCAAGGCCGCGACGACGGCCTCGTGGACGAAACGGACCCCGTCATTGACCACTGCCTCGACGATCTCCTCCTTCGAGGCGAAATGGTAATAGAGGCTGGCCTTGCGGATGCCGACGGCCTCCGCGACCTCGCGCAAGGTGGTCTGATGGTAGCCGCCCTGGCGCAGCAGCCGCGCCGCGGTGTCGAGGATCAGGCGCCGCGAACCGCCTTCGACTTCCTTGTCGGCCTTGTTCGCCCGCGCCGTCACAGCCGTTTCGCCACCTCTTCGAGCATCACCTCGGTGGCGCCGCCGCCGATCGACTGGACGCGGGCGTCGCGGGCCATGCGCTCGATCGCGCTCTCGCGCATGAAGCCCATGCCGCCATGGAACTGGACGCAGGCATACATCACCTCGTTGACCAGCTCGCCGCAATAGGCCTTGGCCATCGAGACCTCGCGGGTTGCGTCCAACCCTTGAGCATCCATCCAGGCGGCGTGATGGACGAGCTGGCGGCCGGCCTCGACCTTGGCGGCGAGCATGGCGAGCTTCTGGCGAATCGCCTGCTTCTCCCAGAGCGGCGCGCCAAAAGCCTTTCGGGTGCGGACATAGTCCAGCGTCAGGTCGAGCGCGGCCTGCGCCTCGCCCATCGCCATGGCGGAGATGACGATGCGCTCGTTCTGGAAGTTGCGCATGATCGCGTAGAAGCCGCGCCCCTCCTGCCCCAACAGGTTCTCGGCCGGGATGCGGCACTCCTCGAAGGCGAGCTCGGCGGTATCCGACGAGCGCCAGCCATGCTTGTCGAGCGCGCGCGAGACCGTGAAGCCGGGCGTGCCCTTCTCCACCAGGAAGATCGAGACCGATTGAGACGGCTTGGCCGAGAGATCGGTCTTGACCGCGACGCAGTACAGATCGCCATAAACGCCATTGGTGATGAACATCTTGGCGCCGTTCAGCACATAGGTGTCACCCTCGCGCCGCGCCGTGGTGCGAATGCCCTTCACGTCGGACCCGGCATCGGGCTCGGTCACCGCCACGGCGCAGATCGCCTTGCCGGCGATGATGTCGGGCATGTAGCGCTCGTGCTGCGCCTTGCTGCCAGCATTGAAGACATGGACCGAAGCCATGTCAGTATGGACCAGCGCGGTGATCGCGACGCCCGAGAAAGTCGAGCGGCCGAGCTCCTCGGCAAGGACGACGGTGGCGAGCGTATCCATTTCCGAGCCGCCATAGTCGGCCGGGTAGCGGATACCGAGGAACCCAAGCTCGCCCATCCGCCGCAGCACCGCACGCGGCACGAAACCGGCTTCCTCCCAGGCCGCCGCATGCGGCTTGATCTCGGTCTCGACGAAGCGGCGGAGCTGGTCGCGCAGCGCCTCGTGCTCCTCGCTGAAATAGGGCGAGCGCGCCGGCGCGGCGCCCCCGGCTCCGAACTGTTCTACCGCCGCCATGGCCACAATCCCGCTGCTTGACCTGTTCAAGGCAATTAGCCTACCTAACGGACGGTAGGTGACTTGATCGGCGAGATCAAGGGCGAGCGTCGAGGCGGAGGAACGATGTCTGCAAGCTCCACGAGCGAGGCGCGCACGCCCTCTCCTCCGCCCCTCACCGAGATGCTCGCCACGCTCCGCGAGCGACACGGCCTTGTCGCCAATGGCGGCGGCGCGAAAATGCGCGAGCGGCATGAGAGCCGCGGCAAGATCATGGTGCGCGAGCGCATCGACCTGCTGCTCGACCCGCAGACGCCGTTCCTCGAGCTCTCGCCGCTGGCCGCCTGGGGGCTCTACGGCAACGAGGTGCCCGGCGCCGGCATCGTCACCGGCATCGGCATGGTCGAGGGCCGCGCCTGCATGCTGATCGCCAACGATGCGACGGTGAAGGGCGGCTCCTTCTTCGCCGAGACGGTGCGCAAGCACCTGCGCGCGCAGGAGATCACCGAGGAGCACCGCCTGCCCTGCCTCTATCTGGTCGATTGCGGCGGCGCGTACCTCCCCGAGCAGGACCGGGTCTTCCCCGACCGCGACCATTTCGGCGGCTCCTTCTACAACCAGTGCCGAATGTCGGCCTCCGGCATCCCACAGATCTCGCTGGTCTTCGGCGGCTGCACCGCCGGCGGCGCCTATATCCCGGCGCTCTCCGACGAGGTCATCATGGTGCGTGGCACCGGGCGCATCCATCTCGGCGGGCCGCCGGTCGTGAAGGCGGCGATCAACGAGATCGTCGACGGCGAGACGCTGGGCGGCGCCGAGATGCACACGATGGTCTCGGGCGTCAGCGACCATCTGGTCGAGACCGAGATGGAGGGGCTCGCCAAGCTGCGCGAAATCGTCGGTGCGCTCGGCGAAGCCGGAAAGGTCAGTGCCGCGCCCTACCCATCCACGCCGCCGAAGCGCAATGCGGCGGAGCTGGAGCGGATCGTGCCGACCGATCTGCGCCGGCCCTATGACGTGCGCGAGGTGATCGCCTGCATCGTCGACGACAGCGCCTTCACCGCCTTCAAGCCCGATTACGGCGCGACCTTGGTCACCGGCTTCGCCCGCATCCATGGCCATCCGGTGGGGATCATCGCCAATAATGGTGTGCTCTTCTCGGAATCGGCCGTGAAGGGCGCGCATTTCATCGAGCTTTGCGACCAGCGCCAGATTCCGCTCATCTTCCTGCAGAACATCACCGGCTTCATGGTCGGCACAGAGGCGGAGCGCGGCGGTATCGCCAAGCATTCGGCCAAGCTGGTCTATGCCGTCTCGAATGCGCGCGTGCCGAAATACACCGTGCTGATCGGCGGCTCCTATGGCGCCGGCAATTACGGCATGTGCGGGCGCGGCTTCCGGCCGCGCTTCCTGTTCTCCTGGCCGAATGCCCGCATCGCCACGATGAGCCCGGAGGTGGCCGCGAATGTCGTCACGGACCTGCGCCGCCAGAGCCTGAAGGGAGCGGCCGACGAGGCCGCCATCGCCGAGCTCGACCGCCGGACGCGAGCGCAGTTCGAGGAGCAGAGCGACCCCTATTACGCCACGGCCCGGCTCTGGGACGACGGCATCATCGAGCCGGCGCAGACGCGCGACGTGCTGGGCCTGTGCCTGTCGCTGGCTGCGGGCGAGCCGCGCGACACCTCCCCTCGCCCCGTCTACCGGATGTGAGCGCATCGATGTTCGACACCATCCTGATCGCCAATCGCGGCGAGATCGCCTGCCGCATCATCAAGACCTGCCGGCGCATGGGCATCCGCACGGTCGCGGTGTTCTCGGAGGCGGATCGCGACGCCTTGCATGTGCGACTTGCCGATCAGGCCGTCGCGATCGGCCCCGCCCCGGCGCGCGAGAGCTACCTTCGCGCCGACCGGATCGTCGAGGCCGCGCTCGCCAGCGGCGCGCAGGCGATCCATCCCGGCTACGGCTTCCTGTCCGAACGCCTCGACCTGATCGCGGCCTGCGAGAAGGCCGGCATCGTCTTCATCGGCCCCTCGGCCGCGGCCATCGACGCGATGGGCGACAAGATCCGCTCCAAGCAGATCGCCCGCGAGGCCGGGGTGCCAGGCGTGCCCGGCTATGACGGCGCGGACCAGTCGCCGGAGGCGCTGAGGCGCGAAGCCCTGCGCGTCTGCCTGCCGGTCATGGTCAAGGCCTCCGCCGGCGGCGGCGGCAAGGGCATCCGCAAGGTCGAGCACGAAGCGGAGCTCGACGGCGCGATCGCCGCCGCGAGCCGCGAGGCGCAGGCCGCCTTCGGCGACGGGCGGCTCTTGATCGAGAAATTCGTGACGCGGCCGCGCCATGTCGAGGTGCAGGTCGCGGGCGACAAGCACGGCAACATCGTCCACCTGTTCGAGCGCGACTGCTCGGTGCAGCGCGCGAACCAGAAGCTGATCGAGGAGGCGCCGGCGCCGAACCTGCGCGCCGAGACCCGCAAGGCGCTGCACGACCATGCGCTGAAGCTTTCGCGGGCGATCTCCTACGACAATCTCGGCACGGTCGAGTTCCTGGTCGATGCCGCGACGCAGGGCGTGTTCTTCCTGGAGATGAACACGCGACTGCAGGTCGAGCATCCGGTCACCGAGGCGATCACCGGGCTCGACCTGGTCGAATGGCAGATCCGCATCGCCGCGGGCGAGCGGCTGCCGCTCGCACAGGCCGATATCCACTGCAGCGGCCACGCCATCGAGGCCCGGCTGACGGCCGAGCGCGCCGACGAGGATTTTCGGCCGGACACGGGCACGGTCAGCCTCTGGCGCGAGCCGGACGGCCTGCGCGTCGACAGCGGCGTCGCAGCCGGCAGCGAGGTCTCGCCGCATTACGATTCGCTGCTCGCCAAGGTGATCGCGCATGCGCCCGATCGCGAGGGCGCGATCCGCAAGCTGGCGGGCGGGCTGGAGCGAATGAGCGTGCTCGGCCCGGCGACGACCAGGGCCTTCCTGGCCGGAGCCCTGCGGAGCCCGGTCTTCATGGCCGGCGAAGCGACGACGCTCTTCCTGCGCGAGACCTATCCCGAGGGCTGGGCGCCCGCGACGGTCGAGGACGGCGCCGTCGAGGCCGTCGCGGCGGCGATCTGGCTGGCGGCGCGCCGGAACGGAGGCGGAGCCTCGCCCTGGCGATCGTTGATGGGTTTCCGGCTGCTGGCGCCGTCGGGACGGCCCGCCGTCACGCATCTGACGACGAGCGCGCATGGTAGAACGGCGCGGGTCAGCGTCGAGAGCCATGACGGCTTCCTGCGCGCGACCACCGGGGCAAGCCGGCACGATGTCGTGCTCGCCCCCGCCGGTTCAAGCGGGAGCTGGATCGTGACCCTCGACGGGATGAGCCTGCAGGTCGAGGCCGTCTGCGACACCGAGGGCATCGACCTGCGCTATCGCGGCTTCGAGGGCCGGATCGCAATCGCGCTCGCCGTCGAGGCCGCTGCGGCGAAGCGCTCGGGACCGACCGAGGCGGACGGCGCCCTGCGGGCCACGATGCCCGGCACCGTGGCGGAGCTTCGCGTCGGCGAGGGCGACGCGGTCGAAGCCGGTCAGGTCGTCGCGGTGCTGGAATCGATGAAGCTGTTCATGGAGCTGAAGGCGCCGACCAGCGGTGTCGCCCGGACGATCGCGATCCGGCCGGGCGACACCGTCGCGGCAGGAGACCTGCTGCTGGAGATCGCCTCCGACTGAAGCGCGGCCTGTCGCGCTCACGAAGAGAAGGGCCGGCAGACCGGCCCTCCTCCCCCTCATGCCGTCCCGGCTTGCGGCGCCGGTCGGGCAACCGGTCAGTTGCAGCCGCAGCCGTGGCCGAAGCCGCCGAGCAGGCCGCCGACGATGCCGTTCTTGCTGACGATCGCCTTGATCGGCGCCACGACACTCACCTTGTTGCCGTTGCCGATGCCGCTCAGGATGCTGGTGCCGCTCAGCACGCTGACATTGTTCAGCGCCGTCACGTTGAGGCCCGAGACGGAGGTCGTCACCGGGGTGATGATGCCGCCGAGCAGCGAGCCGCCGCGGCCGCCCTTGCCCGAAGCCATGGCCGGAGACACGGCGAAGGCTGCAACCGTAGCGAGTACAAATGCGTATTTCATCGAACTCTCCCTGTTGTCGCTTCGGGATTGAAGCGATGAGACACGTATAGGTTGTATTTTATTGTCAACGCAATCAGAGGATAACATTAACCATACCTGGTACCGTTAACCCGCCTCTCTCAACGATGAGAGCTTTGCGCCGAAGGCTTTACTTGAAATTTATATGTACTGATTAATACTATTGTCGCCGCTATATTTTATGATTTAATCCCGTGTTAATCATAATAGACTGATCATGCCCCACCGAACATGGTGGGCAACATGATCGCTCAAGTCATCGCTCTGCTTTGTATTGCAGCATTCGCCGCGAGCGCGGCCCTCGCCGCCGAAGAGCCGAAGCCCGCCATCGAGATCTCGACAGCAACGATCGGCCTGCGCGGCGGCTTCGACGCCAATCCGGGCAATGTCGTCGGCGGCCGCGGCAGCCCTGTCCTGACGAGTTTTGCAACCTGGGATTACATCAAGGGCACCTTGCAGGACGGCTATGGCGTCAATCTCGTGCTGATCGAGACCCAATATGACCCGCGCGAACTCGCCGCCGGCCGCGCGCATTCGCTGGCGCTGAAGCACGGCTTCTCGTTTGGCGACGGTGGCTCCGTGCAATCCACGCTCACAGCCGGGGACGAGCAGAGCTGGTCGCGGCGCCGGAGCAGCCTGGCCTGGCGCGAGCGGCTCGATTATCGCCTCGGCGGTTTTCGCGTCTTCGCCAATGGCGAGGCGCGCATCACGGCGCTGAACGAGCGCAACGTCTTCAATCTCGGCGATTTCCTGCCGCGCGACGAGAACTTCACCACGCTATCGCTGACGCCGGGCATCGCCTATCGCCTCGGCGCGAGCGAGATCGGCCTGTCCTTCACCGCCTCGCGCACCCATTTCATCGACGGCATGGATTATCTCGGCTTCCGGCGCGACCATGACCGCTTCCAGCCCAACCTGTTCTTCTCGGCGGCCTTCTCGGACATCACGCTCGAAGGCTCGCTCTCGCCCTTTCGCGCGGAATTTCCCGACAAGGAGTTCGATACGGTCGAGCGGCTGCTCTACACCGCCAAGCTGCGCCTGCCCTATCGGATGGTCACGCTCGAGCTCGCCTCGGGACGCACCGTCGAGGACACGACGCTGCCCTTCTCTGTCATCAATGTCGTCACCGCGCATGAGGCGAAGCTGAGCGCGCGCATCGACGAGAAACATGCACTCAGCCTGATCGGGCGTTGGAAGATCGACGACTATGTCGGCCTCGACGCCAAATCGAGCCTGCGCAGCGTCGGCGTCGACTACCAATATGCACTCGGCGATGGCCTGACGGCGACGGCCTCGGCGTCCCTGCGAAAGGTCAAGGAGACCGGGCTGACGCCGGTCACGTCCTACAACCTGCTGCTCGGCCTGCAGAAGCGGATCGACTTCAGCGCCACGGACAAGCCCGCCAAGAGCGAGAGCTGAGACCCTTATCCGAGCCTACCGAGATCCAGCGTGTGATCGACGCAGGCATTGACATGGGTCGCCAGGACCGAGGCTGCACGATCCTTGTCCCGCTTCAGCGCGCAATCGAGCAGGATCTGGTGCTCGTCGGCCGCGACCTTTCCGCGGAAGATCACCGCGACCATCTGGTAACGCAAGTACTTGTCATAAATCGTGGCGTGGGTATCGAGCAGCACCTGCGAGCCGCAGGCCGAAATCAGGGCATGGTGGAACTCCCAGTCATAGCGCTTCCACAATTCGGAATCGGCCCGGTCGCTGTCGAGCATCCGGCGCTCCATCTGCGCGAGCTTGTGATGGGCCGCGACGACGCGGCCCTCCCATTCCATGTCGCCGGCATCGAAGGATTGCGCCAGCGCGTGCCCTTCGAGCAGGAGGCGCATCGCGGCGAGCTCCTTCAGGTTGGTCGCCGAGACGGGGCTGACCATGAAGCCCTTCTGGCCCTCCGCCTCGATCAACCCTTCGGATGACAGCCGGTTCAGCAGCTCGCGCAGCGTGCTGACGCTCGTGCCATAGGCCTCCCTCAGCTGTTCCAGCTTGAGCTTCTGGCCCGGCGCCAGGCGTCCGAAGATGATGTCGGAGCGGATGCGCCTATACGCCATTTCGCCGATCGAGGCGTTGGGGGGCGTGATCGTCAACATGCTTCGGGCCTTGGCGTCCTGTCGGAGGGTGGAGCGGCTGCAAGCCAGCGATGATAGCGCAACCTGCCATCCGGGCAATTGCTATGATGATATAAAAAATCTCATATGAAATGAGATTCGTATGTTGCTAACGCCGGTATGATCGGCAATGCTGAGGTGAGAGGCGGGGCATAACCGCCGTGATGGGAGGATTTGCGATGACCGGGATCGACAGACGCGCATTCATGGCAGCCGGCGCGGCAGCGGCAGTGGCAGGTTTCGCGCAAGGCGCGAGCGCGCAGGCCAAGCCGAACTTGCGTTTCTCGGCCGTGTTCTCCGAACAGGACATCCGCGCCGAGATGATGAAGCGCTTCGGCGAGGCGATCAAAGACGAGTTCACGCTGCAGCCCTATTACGGCGGCAACCTGTTCAAGCAGGGGACAGAACTCGTCGCAATGCAGCGCAACAACCTCGAGATGGGCAATATCGCGCCGCAGGACATCTCGAACCAGATCCCGGCCTGGTCGATCGTCACCTCCGCCTACCTCTTCCGCGACGCCGACCACCTGAAGAAGGTCTTCGCCAGCGATGTCGGCCGCGACCTGAAGACGATGGCCGAGGAGAAGCTCAACATCAAAATCCTGGGACCGACCTATTTCGGCGCCCGCCAGGTCGGCCTGAAGCCGAAGAAGAAGATCAGCACCCCGGCCGACCTCGCCGGCGTCAAGCTGCGCATGCCCGGCGGCGACGCCTGGCAGTTCCTCGGCCAGTCGATCGGCGCCAATCCGACGCCGATGGCCTATGCCGAGGTCTATACCGGCCTGCAGAGCGGAGCGATCGACGGGCAGGACAACCCGCTCCCCAACGTCCAGAACATGAAGTTCTACGAGGTCTCCTCGCAGATCGTGCTGACCTCGCATCTGGTCGGCTTCGACCTGCTTTGCGTCACCAAGCGCGTCTGGGACGGCATGAACGCGCAGAAGCAGGCGGCCTTCCAGGCGGCGGCCGATACGGCGATCGACTGGAGCACGAAGGAGCATCTCGCCAAGGAAGCCGAGCTGGTCGACTTCTTCAAGAAGCAGGGGCTCGAGGTCTACACCCCCGACCTCGCCGCCTTCCGCGACTTCGCCCAGAAGAAATACCTGGCCTCGGACCTGGCGAAGAGCTGGCCACCGGGCATGGTCGAGAAGATCAACGCCCTCTGATCCCGGCCGGCACGAGGCCCAACGCGGTTCGACGGGAGCGCCATGATCGATCGCCTCACTGCCATCGGCACATGGCTGGCGCGGCGCGCGGAAAACATCCTCGCGCTGATGCTCTTCGCCATGTTCGCGGTCTTCATCCTGCAGATCGTGTTCCGCTATGTGCTCAACCTGCCGATCGGCTGGACGCATGAGATCAGCGTCGTGCTGTGGCTCTGGCTCGTGCTGTTCGGCGCCGGCTTCGTGCTGCGCGAGCGGGAGGAGATCCGTTTCGACATCATCTACGGCGCGGTCGGCCCGAGGCTGCGACGGATCATGGCGATCATCACCTCGGTCGCGCTGGTCATGCTCTACACGCTCTCGCTGCCGGCCATGGCCGACTATGTCGCGTTCATGAAGGTCGAGCGCACGGCCTATCTCAAGATCCCGTTCAACTGGGTCTATGCGATCTACCTCGCCTTCGCCGTGGCGGCGATCATCCGCTATCTCTGGCTCGGCTGGACCGCCATTCGCGGCAAGGCGCCCGAGGAGTTCGATCCCACCAAGGCGGGCTCCGGCGTATGACCAGCCCGTTCTCCCTCGCCATCCTGGCGATCGTCACGCTGTCGCTGCTCGGCCTGCCGATCGGCCATGCGATGATCGCCGGCTCGATCTTCTACCTGCTGCTGGCAGGCCAGGATCTCAGCATCGCCGCCGAGCAACTGCTCAACGGCATGTACACGAACTACGTCATCCTCGCCGTGCCGCTCTTCATCCTGGCGGCGGAGCTGATGAATATCGGCTCGATGACGGAGCGCCTGCTGCGCTTCTGCGATGCGCTGGTCGGGCGTTTCCGCGGCGGTCTGGCCCAGGTCAACATCGTCCAAAGCGTGATCTTCGCCGGCATGTCGGGCTCGGCCATCGCGGATGCGGCCGGAACCGGCCGGATTATGCAAGCGATGATGACCAAGGACGGCAAGTATCCGCCGAGCTTCGCCGCGGCGCTGACGGCGGCGTCCGCCGTGATCGGACCGATCATCCCGCCCTCGATCCCGATGGTGCTCTATGCGCTGGTCTCGGACGCCTCGATCGGCTTCCTCTTCCTGGGAGGCGTCATCCCCGGTTTGCTGATGGCGGCGGCCCAGATGGGCATCGTCGCGGTCGCGGCGAGGCGCAAGAACTTCCCGGTCGAGGCGCCGATCCCGCTGCGAGCCCTGCCCGGCATCACCTGGCGCGCCCTGCCCGCCCTGATGATGCCCGTCGTGCTGCTCGGCGGCATCTATGGCGGCGCGACCACGCCGACCGAGGCTGCCGCCGTCGCGGCGGCCTATGCGCTGGCGATCTCCACGCTGCTCTATCGCAGCGTCAGCCTGCGCGCCTTCTACGGCTCGCTGGCCTATAGCGCGCGAACCACGGCCTCGATCGGCATGCTGATCGCCGGAGCGCTCGTCTTCAATTACGTCGTCACGATCGAGAACATCCCGGACAGCCTGCGCGTCCTCCTCGCCGGCTGGAACCTGACGCCGATCGGCTTCCTGATCCTGGTCAACGTGATCCTGCTGGTGCTCGGCTGCCTGCTCGAGGGAACCGCGATCCTGCTGATCGTCGTGCCGGTCTTCATCCCGACGGCGAAGGCGCTCGGCATCGACATGGTGCATTTCGGCGTGGTCGTCGTGGTCAACATCATGCTCGGCCTGATCACGCCACCCTACGGGTTGCTGCTGTTCATCATGACCAACATCGCCGAAGTGCCGCTCCGGGACATCGTGCGCGACTGCATGCCGTTCCTGTTCGCGATGATCGCCGCGCTGGCGCTGATCACCTTCGTGCCCGAGCTCGTGCTCTGGCTGCCGCGGCTGATGGGCTACCAGGGCTGAAACCGTTCGACCGAACTTGAGACAGGTGCGCCGTGAACAAGCCGATCTACGTCCTGAACGGCCCCAACCTGAACCGGCTCGGCAAGCGCGAGCCGCATATCTATGGCAGCACCACGCTGGCCGAGGTCGAGGCGATGTGCCGTGCGGCCGCCGGCGACAATCCGCTGGAGTTCCGACAGAGCAACCGGGAATACGAGCTGGTCGACTGGATCCACGAGGCCATCGACGAAGGCTGCGCGATCGTCATCAACCCGGCGGCCTATTCCTTCACCTCGATCGCGATCCTCGATGCGCTCAAGATGTTCCCCGGCCCGATCATCGAGCTGCACATCTCGAACATCCACCGCCGCGAGGCGCATTACCACAAATCCTATGTCTCGCTGGCGGCGACCGCGATCATCGCCGGGCTGGGCGCGGAGGGCTATCCCGTCGCCGTGCGCGCCGCGCTCAAGCTGGCGGAAGTGTAGCTGCCAAGTTCACGGGGAATCACCTCGTCATTCCGGACAAGCCGCGAAGCAGAGGTGCCGGAATGACGCGCGTTCCATTCTGACCGCAGTGAGCGCGGTCCCTGCTCCGGCGGCGGTTTCCGCCGCTTCGCCAAGCGTCGATAGTGCGGCCCGACGAATCGTTCTCAGGAGAGGCCCCATGTCGAAGCTCTGCAAGTTCACATCGCCCGCCGACGGGAAGCCGGTCTATGTCAATGCCGCGCAAGTGAGCGTGGTCTATACCTACAAGGGCGAGCCGCCCGACACGATCATCGCCTTCCAGAAGGACTTCATGCTCGGCGTGAAGGAGAGCCTGGAAGAGGCCGTCAGCATCCTCGACAAGGCCATGGCCGATGAGAAGGCTGGAAGCTGAGGGAACTTCACAAGCAACGAGGACGGGGCTCTGGCCCCGCCGCCCTGCGGCGAGGCCCATGGCGAATGTCCTGCTTCAGCCGAGGCTGAGCTGCTGCGGCTGGACATGGCAAACGGGCAGCACGACCGGCTGCCCCTGAGACGTGACGATGCGGTCCTTCCTGCCGTCCGGCAGGACGCGGAGAACGCCCTCAAACCCGTCGAGGAAAAATAGGCCGGGATGCCCGCCTTGCGGGCCTTCTCGACCGATTGGCAATGGAACTGCTTCAGTCTCTCGTGGTGCATGACGCTGCCTCCGCGATTGACCCCTTTGACATGCAGATAGTCCGCAGGCCGGCTTTCGCAAGGCGAGACCGGCGAGATTCCCGCACGATCCTTCGGCCTGAAGCGGCGGCGGCGTTCAGGGTGTCATCGTATGACGGCACCTCGCGCACGGCCGCCATTTGCCGTTCGGCATGAGCAGCCGGTTCCAACAGGAGCCGAGCCCCTTAAGACGCAGACCCGCGCCGGAGTCCGGCAGCGGAGGCCCGCTGCCCGCACCGTCGGGCGATCGATGAAGCGATAGCCGCCCCCGAGGCCGGCATTGCCCGGCGTGCCGCCATAGCCGCCTCTGTAGTCGATCGGCGGCCCCGCGCCCGGGATGCCCCCCTCGCTCGAGTGCAGCCGGATGTCTGGGACGTTGTCGCGCAGTGAGGGCGGCCCGAGGCCCTGCCTTGGCCCGCCCGGCACGAGCGGCCCGGTGCCCGGCGTGCCGCCAAGCTGGGCATTCGCCGGCAGCGCAAGGCAAAGGCCCAGCATGAGAAAAATGGCTGCGATGACGCTGCGCATCGGGACTCCCTCCGCTCTTGCCGAGATCACACCGGTTTGGCGTCGGTGTCGAGCCGTCGATTGGCGGTCGCCTGCGGAATGACTCGCCAGTCGCGGCTGGCTTAGCGGTGAAGCTGGGGGAACATGGTGCGCAAGGGGAGTCGTAGTATTCACTCAATCCATTGATATTATTAGTTTAGCCAGGTTCGATATTTCATAAAGGCCAACGATAAGGCCAACAAATGGCTCGGCTGCTGGCGGTTTTCGATGGCTTTCGGCGAATAAAAAGCCCAATGCGCTTTTGATCTGCGATGTTGCCGACAGGTCACGCCACGCGGCGCATGGTGAAGGTCTTGCCGCCGTCAGCGCTCGATATCCAGCCGGTGCGGGCTAGGGCGTTCAGCGTCGCGGTGACGCGGTCGCGGATGCGCAGGCCCTGTCGGAAGGTGGCGGCGATAGCGGCGGCGTCGAGCGCGCCGCCCGCGCTCGCCATGGCGGCCATGACGGCGGCCATCTGGCCGTAATCGTCGGACGGGAAGGACGGCTTCTGCCCCTTGGCGATGGTTTCGGTGAGGCCTGCCCCTGCGCCGCCGACGAGCGCCAGTTGCGCCTTGTCGGTGGTGGTGCCGAAACGCGGTATCTGGAAATCCGGGCGCAGCCATTTGACATGGCCTGCCTGCTCTTCCATGGCGCGCGCGTGATTCAGCGCCACAAGGTTGGCCAGTATCACGTCTTCCGGCGCATCGACCGGCCAGCCATAGGCCGCCGCCACGGCTGCATCCAAAGCGGCGTGATGCTCCTGCATAATCAGCACGAGGCCATCGTCGAAGATGCGCCGGTCCTCCGCTTCCAGCGTAGCGGGCGCAACGCCCGCCTTCAGCTTCTCCAGCACGTTGTAGAGGCCTGTCAGCGTCAGGTGCGGATGGGCGGCCAGTACGCGCTTGCGGTGCGCATCCAGTTCTTCCGCGGTAGCGCGGATGGTTGATTTCTGGATATCGGTGGCGTCTGGGAATGGGAATTTTGCAAAACAATCCGTATTGTAAACGGGAGTATTAGCGGCTCCCGCCCGCCAATCCTGATCGAAAACATCTCATGAAATTTACTCGATAGCACTCCGAGAAAATAAGCATCTGAATGGGTTACGACTCGAAGTTTCTGGTCCGGCAAATTCGTTGAATTCAAAAATGTAAAATAGCGTTGCGGTGAATTTTCAAGAGTACAAATATATCGTTCGATTCCTTTAATTCCACTCCTCATTTCTTCTCTATTTGCCTCGAATAGCCAGTATTGCGTTCTAAGTCTGATGTTTCGCTCAGACATCCTTTCCGGCTTAACATGCTCAAGCAAATACTGAAAAACGCGCGGCATTGATTTCTCAATTTCATCAATTGGAACGTGAAAAAAGTCTAAGACATGTAACTTGCGCGGGCGTTGACCGACGTCACGTCCATTCATAATTAGTGGAGCATATTTTTCTGCATTGAAAGGATCTTCAAATAGAAAATTCCGCTGCGCCTCATCAATATGTAGTTTCCTTGAGTATGGCTTAACGCCTGCGTGACACAGCCCTAGATTCGAATTTAAATCGACAATAAGATTTACATCAAAATCAGAAGTTAAATCACTCGAAATTTTTTCGACATTCTGAATTTTATATTCAGAATTATTACCTTTAAATTTTCCTTTAACAATACCATGATCTGGAGCAAAAACTAATTGCGGCTTCGTTTTTTCGAGTGAAACCGCTACGAAACAAACTCGAACAGCAGCATCTGTTCCAGATGGCCAATCATGGTCTGGAATAGCGTAGTTTATTGTCCATTTTTTGCCGAGCGCGTTCTCAAAAACCTTGCGATTTTGCTGCATTCTCAATCGGCTAGTCGATATGAAGCCCACGCGCTGCAACGAAGAAGACGGCTGAATTAACGCGCGAAGCCAAAAAAATAGTACAAAATCAGCAGCTTGCGTAAATTCTGGATATGCAAGCTTCATTGCAGCAATCTGATTGTCGCCGAATTCCTCGCGAAATCGCCTATTTGGAATGAATGGCGGGTTCCCAACAATGAATTCGGATTGCGGCCAGTCTGCTCGTCTAGGCCTCTCGAATGCATAAACCTCATGCATGCTGCCGTCGGACCTTGATCTATAAAGCGGCTTGCCGTCTGGCCCGCGCGCCAGTTCCTTGTCCGCCTGCAAGACGGCGTCCATAACCTTGATGTTGCGGAAGGCCTTCAGGATCGGCTCCGGCGGCGCATTGGTCTGCGTGCGGAAGTGCCATTGCAGATAGCCCAGCCACAGCACCAACTCGGCAATGGCCGCCGCGCGCGGATTGATTTCGAGGCCCAGGAACTGGTGCGGGTCCACCGTGGCGCGGTCGAGCCAGGACAGTTCAGACTGGCCGCCCAGCGCCTCCACCACTTCAATGACTTCGCCCTCCAGGCGCTTCATCAGCTCCATGGTGACATAGAGAAAGTTGCCGGTGCCGCAGGCGGGGTCCAGCACGCGGGTGGCGCAGAGCTTGGCATGGAAAGCCAGCGCCTGATTGCGCGCGTCCCTGAAGACGGCGTCGCGGCGCGGATCGTTGGGGCCGATCGTCGCCAGTTCGCCCTTCTTCAGCTCAATCGTGTTCAGCACCGTTTCCCATTCGGCCCGCAGGGGCTCCATGACGGTCGCGATCACCAGCCGCTCGACGTAGGGGCGCGGCGTGTAGTGCGCGCCCAACCTGCGCCGCTCCAGCGGGTCCAGAGCCTGCTCCAGCAGCGTGCCGAAGATGGCGGGCTCGACATCCTTCCAGTTGTAGGAGGCCGCCTGCTTCAGCTCGCCAATCTCTTCCCGCCCCAAGGGCAGGGCGGCGCGGTTCTTGAAGAACTGGCCGTTGAATTTCTTGACGCTCTTGCGGATGGCATGGGCATAGCCGCCAACGTCCATCGCTTCCCAGAGCTGGCCGACATCATGCGAAAAGGTATCCGGGTCTTTTTCGCAGCGCTCCAGCACATCCTTGAAAGACGCTTCCGGCAGAAGACCGACGTCTTCCGCAAACATCGTGAAGAGACAGCGGGACAGGAAGGCGGCCACGTCTTCAGGCGCATAAAGCGGCTTGCCCCTGGCGTCCTTCGTGTTCTCCAGCGCCTTCGACACGGCGGCCAGACGCTCGGCTATCTCGCGCGTGACTTTTGAGGATTTACGGGCGGGGTCCAATGATGGGGCATCAAGCCAGATGGCTTTCAGCCGCTCGCGAATCTCCGGGTTGTGGAGATCGTCCAGATAGACCCGAAACGACTTCCGGTCGGGGAACTGGTCATAGGCCTTCCCGTCGCGACGGAAGTTCGCATAGATTTCGAGACAGTGGCCAACATCGCAGACGACGATGAAGGGCGGCGGTTCATGGCCGGCGGGCAGGAGCCGCACATAGTCTTCCGCCTGCCGCCGGGCGTTCAGCATCAGCACGTCCCAGGCCCGCGCGCCGCCCCGCCTGCCGCGTGCGGCGTCATCGCTTTTCAGGAGATCGAGCTGGCCGGCTATGGCCTTGGAGCCGCCTTCCTGCCGCGACTGCTTGGCCTCCAGGACGAACGAGTCGCGCTTGTAGAGATCGATGCGCTTTGTCGAGGCACCTCCATCGCGGGCGGCCTCGCGCACGGATCGCTCGAAGACATAGTCGTTATTGTGCGTTGTGGCGCTGGCCGGATCGGGCCGCTGAACGCCCAGCACGTCGCAGAGTTCAGACAGGAAAAGCACATAGTTGGCGCGCTCTTGCCCGCCTTCGCGATCAGCCCAGCGCTGAATGAAGGCTTGGATGGCCGGTTCCTGCTCTCCGCCCTTCTGACCCGTCACGCCGCCCTGCCCCGCCCGATCGCCTTATGCCTATCGACATAGAGGGCAGGCGGTCGCGGCTTGGCAAGTGCCGCCTTCAGGACGCGCGTTGCTGCATCAGTTCCGCCGCACGCCGCAGCACCTCCTGATCGGACATGCCGCCGGGATTGCGGGACACGCCAGCGCGAAGGCCGGCGAAGATTTCGGCCTGACGACGGCCGGGTACTGCCCCGTAATGCGTGAAGGTCGTATCGAGCTTTTCATGGCCAAGGTTCTGGCTCCAGGCCTTGTGCTCCTCCAATGTCGCGCAGACCTCATGCTGATATGCCGCGAGCGTCTTCCGCAACGAATGCGGATTGAAATAGGGCAAGCCGGCGGCAGCGAAGGCCTGGCGGAAAATGCGGCGGATCGGCTCCGCTGATGCCCAGCCTTGGCGGCTCAGGCCGGCCGGGCGGAATCCGCCATCGGCTCCAATGCGCATCTCGGTCGCCGGAAACAGCGGATCGTCTGGGCCGAAAAGATGCGTGGTCCGCAGATGAGCGATCCAGTCGGCGATGATCGCTTCAAGGCCGCCGCCGACCGGGAAAAACCATGTCGTATAGGTCTTGCTGAATTTGGTCCGCACGCCGTCGCGCGGCTCATGAGCGATCGTCCGCGCCCCCAAGTCGACATGCTTCAGGCGGAAGCTGGCGATGGCGTTGTCGCGCGCGCCGCTCACCAGAGCAAAGGCAATCACGGCCCGATCGCGCTTCTGAATGTCCGTCCCGGCCGGCATTCCCTGCACGACACGCAGGACCATTTCGACGCTCGGCGCGGGCCGCTCGCGCTTGGCCGTGGCGATCCGCGCATCCTTGGTCGAGGGATTGAAATACTCGACGTCACCATAAGCCAGCCGACGATAGCCCTGCCGGCCGACAAGCCAGTGAAAGAACGCCTTCACGGCCATCAGCCGGGCATGGATCGTCGCCGTCGCCAGCGGTGCCTTGGTTTCGGGGTGGCGCAGTTCGGAAAGCTGGCGTTTGAATCCGCGTGCCTGCTCGATATGAAACAGTGCGAAGTCCTTTTGCCCCGTCGAGGTCTCGAAGGCGGCGATGGCGGCCATCGCCTGATCCTGCGTCGGCTTCGAGCGGCCCTGCGCTTCCGCGAGGTAGATCAGGTAATCACGCTTGATGCGCTGGTTTTTCGAGTTGCGCTTTCGCATCGGTGTTCCTTTCGCGGGGAATGCGACATTCAGACAGGGCACGCTTCACTCACCTATGCGTGCGGGAGCCTGCCTGATCGCGACGTCCAGAACGGTGCGAAGGTCGTCGAATTTTGTCAGGGACACCCGTTTGTGCATCGACCCCAGGCACTCGCAGCACAGGGCATGCAGGTTGCCGGTCGAGCCCGAACCGACGTGGAGGTCCGCCATTCCGCCGGCCGGTTCGCGAGGCCTACGGCAATGGAAGCAGTAGCACTCGGAGATGCGACACTTCTGCCTCGGCACCTTGCGGGCGGCATGGAAGGCGATCACGTCGGCGCCATGGACCAGATGCGGCTTTTTCTCCGCCATGACCGGAAGCCCGGCCTTGATCCAGCGTTCCACCGTGCCCCGGCATTTGCGCAGGGCGAAGGCGATTTCGGCGATGGTGTAGGATTGGTGCTTGCTAACGCCGCGCAGCACCGCGCCGCGACGGGACACCGATCAGCGCCCGTGCGACGGCGGCGGCGCGGCGGCGGCGAGACTGTCAATATAGCGCTGCACCTCGCTGGCGCGGATGAAGGTGCGGCGGCCATTGCGAATGACGGCGAGCCGGCCGGCGGTGACCTCGGCATAGCCCTTGGTGCGGCGCATGCCGGCCATCGCGAAAGCGTCTGTGACAGGGATCAGGCGATCGATATCGGACATGGTGTTGCTCCATTCGTATCCGCATGAGCACCGGCGGACGTGAATGGAGCGATGCGACAGGCCGGTTAGGAGCGGAACCGATTGACGAGAGTTGACGCCGTTTGACGCCTAACGACGCGATTTGACGCCGATCTAGGGGCCTGGCCGCAGTGCGCGCAGGATCGTGCTGTCCGAAAATGTGCGCCCGAGGCCATGGGCTCGCGCCCAATCGTTGATCTTCTCATTCCGAGTTTTGTTCGTCATTCCGGCAGGAACACCGCCCGGCCAGAGGTGCCTCACAGCCCGACGCACAGCCAGCGCACTATCCGTTCCGTGCCGATCGTCAGCGATGGACTGTCCGGGGTTTGTCGCTTGGTTGCTTGGCAGCAACTCCTGAATATCCGTCGAATTCACCGTCACGTTTTCGAAGGTCGTTTCATGAGGCCAGCCCGATTCCGACCGACCAAGCTCCAAGGCGCTACGCGGCAGGTCAAACCAGACGCCTTTCTCGCCAAGGATATAGGCCAGTGGCGTGACACCACCGTCGACATCGAAAATGATCGGCACGTCTCGAAACCATCGCACCTCCAGTCGCTGCGGCGCTCGTCCCGTCTTCGAGCCGAAAGCGTCGAGCGAACCAATCGCGATCCTGTCCAACAAGCTGGTGGCGGTCGTCTTCAGCGCCTCCACCATAGGCCTTTCGAGGCAATCGATGGGCGGTTCCTTTCCGCCCCATGCGAGCCATGCGGCTGCCGCCGGTATCGCCAGCGGACCGGGAGCGCCTGTCATTCGCTTGACCGCATCAGCTGCGAATTCCCGCACGATGTCGGATGCCCAGGGCATTGCTATAGGCGCATAATCACGGTGCAGATGCCCGATAGCGGGATACTCGTTCGCCAGCCATCTGAGAAAGCCGAGCCGTTCGACGGTGACGCTTTCCCAGTGTTGTTGGCGACGGGCACCTTCCGCTATGTCGCCAATCGTCGGATTATGGACCGGGATAGGTCCAAAAATTCGCATCTCCACAAAGTAGCTTGACGGTATGTCCCGGATGTCCGTGGCAGCGCCGCCGCAGGGGACGCCACGAAACCTGACGCGCTCTTCAAGGCCCGCGCGCGTGAGCGCCATGTTGAATCGATCGATGACAGGATCGTCGTAGTTGCTCGTGCCCGGCTGTTGATGCGCCAGCAACGCCCCCTTCCGTCGCCACTGGCCATCTTCGCCGCTTGGCACCACGAATTCACTCAGCGCCATATTTGAGGGATGCAGTGCCCATCCGTCCTGCACAAAGCTTAAAACGACTTCCAGCGGCAGCCATGGCGCAAGCGGCAAAGAAGCAAACCGGTGCCAATCCTCTACCTGCGGCTTCTCCTGCGGAGCTTCGTTAGGACCGGGCGGCCACTCCCGCAGGACGTCATCTCGGCTGACGGTCACATCGTCCCATCTCGGCCCGTGAGAGCCCTCCCGCAGATGCTCCGGTGCTTCGCTGCCATCTTGAAAGGGCAGAAGATCTTGCCAGAGAAAGGCGGAGATAGACTTACGCGCACCGCCCTGGCGACCGGATGCCGTCAGCCGCTGTTCCTGAAGCGCGCGCCACAATGCCCGCTTCGCCTCTAGCGCGGTCATCCCACTGGCCGGCTGGAGTGATTGTACGGCTTCAAAGCTGTCGTCCAATAGCAATCGGTCGATCGTGGCGGGCCCTAGACTTCTAATCTGCCAGCTCGCGTCAATGATGTATCCATTCAAAAGCCCGTCTTTCGGTAGTCCAACATTCCGTGTGCAGTACCAATATTCTTCAGCAGCCCTGTAGCCCGCTTTTTGCCTCGCTACCTTTTTCCAATCGCGTGACATCGTCCAGGCAATCGCCATCGGCAGCGACCAAAAAGCATCGTCACGTGGGTCGAATTTCGAAATGTCGGGTCTGTTTGCAAGCGGCTTACAATTAAGGTCGGCGGCCAGCCCTTCCGCTGTCTCCGCGTCAAGCAGGCCTAACGAGGCTGCGTGCAAGAGCGCATTCTGGATCGCGGTCGACGTGCCGATAGGAAGCCCATAGAGCTGATCGGCAGCGATTTCCGTTCGCCATTTCTCAAACAGGTCGCCGCGATCTGATATCGCCGCCGCGATCTGGGTCAGTGCCTCCGGGACATCCGTCCCACCTGCAGTCAAAGGCCTCTCCTAGCTTTCGCTTTGAACCAGGAAAACAACCTACATCATACCAGCCCGCATCCGCACGGATGTCGGCTTCCGACCCAGCTGCGACATTCGCGGCGAGCCGCTGAACGGTCAAGAGTGGCCCAATTCGGACTCTGAGAACGTCCGCTCCCAGGCATTCTGGTTCAGGAGCCAACCAAGGTACAAATTGGCCTCTTGCTGAACTTCGGAAGGCCCGCTTGCTATTCCTGAAGGAGATGAAGGAGCAAGCTTGGGCTTTCAGATTTGGGCGAGACGGAGTGGCAGCCGAACGAGCTGCTCTTGCCGACCAAGCCGCGACGAGATCACGATCAGTGCGATCAATCGCAACTTTCCGGGCCGATCCGGCCCGGGGAAGGTCTGGCTGGTTAGTCCCGCGACCGTGGCGGCGAGCGCGATCGCCGGCGAGAATATGTCGTTCGCCGACCTCAAGGATCTGCATTGCTAGGTCGGCCGAAGCGCTGCTTCGACTGTACTTTCTGTGCGAAAAGTTTCGCGCGAGCCCTACCTCTCGCAAGTGAAGCTCGCCGCTTGGTCGGGGTCGCCGCCCTGATATCGGGGATAGCTCGGGTATTCGCAGAGCGGGCGTGTCCGGCCCGGCTTGAAGTGCGTGTCGGTCACGACTGGAGAGGTCGGCGGGGTGCCGCCAGCGGCCCACGCATCTAGTGCGCCGAGAGCGTCCCAGCTCGGATTGAAGGCGATTCCGAAGCCGCTATGGGCCGTGCCGGGCAACTCGTAGAACCGCAAGAACTGGGAGACAGCCTCATGGCCCATGGTGGCGACGAGGCGCTCGTAATAATCGACCGACGCTTGAGGCGGCACGATCTGGTCGGCGAGACCATGCATCAGGATGATCTTGCCGCCGCGCTTTTGGAAGCTGGAGAGATTTGTGCTGCTCATGTCGAGCAATCCGGCGAGCATGCTCAGGCGATCCTGCCACTCGCCCGGTGTTGCCGGGTCGATATTCTGCCAGCTTCCCTGCGGGTTTCGCGTGACGAAAAAGCGCGCGTACTGGTCGGCGAAAGCATGAAGGAACGGCATGCCGGGAGCAGCGGGATAGGCAGGGGCGACCTTGCCGAGCCCCTGCGTCAACACGCCCTTGGCAAGGTCGTCGGTTTCCCGCCAGCCAAGGTCCACGCCCCAGACGTAAAATTCTGGATAGCCCTTTTCCCCACTCGCGAGCGCTGCGTCGAGCTTCAAGGGGGAGCCCATGACTTTGAGGGCTCCAATCTGCACGCCCGAAAGGCAACTGTCGCTGTCGACGGCACCGTCCAGACAGCGCAACGGTCTGCCGTTGACGGTGACCTTGTCGGGGTGGAACGTCTGCTGGCATGCGCGGGCATTGGAGATCACTCCATCGCGGATTCCATCCAGCTCGTCGCAAGTCTCCAACGCAGCGTCCAGGACGAGCTTGCGCTGGGACATCGACAGATAGGCGCCGGGCGAAGCGAAGGCGCGCGCGATGCGACCGAACTGGAGATGGGCCGTGCCAATGTTCGTCGCGGGCCAGAACACCATGGCGCCGTCGAGGTCGTCAGGATACCGCTGGATGAGGCCCAGCGCCTCCTTGCCTCCGTTGGAACTGCCATGGAAGTAGAGCTTCTCGTGAGGCCGCCCGTAACGGAGCTTGATCAGGTGCGTGGCGACATCGCGCGTCTTCTTGACGGAGTCGAAAGCGTAATTCTTAAGGGCCTCCTCATTGAGGGCAAAATCGCCACGGTTCGCGCCTTCGTGGCCGGAATCGCTGCCGAAGGTGACAAAGCCACGCGCGAGCGGGATCGGCACGTCGGGCGGCTGCAAGCGCAGAGTTCCGCTGGTGCTGAGAATCACGCCGTTAAAGCCACCCCCGCCATACATCAGCGCCTTGCCGTTCCAACGCTCCGGGAAATTGACCTCGGCCTTGATCGGTGGTGCCTTCGGATCGACTGGGGCGATCTCGACCAGTACGCGGCAGAATGCGCCGACCGCCTTGGCGCCTGTGCCGGAAGCTGGCTGCGCCGACACAGACGTGACCTTGGCACCGCCGGTCGCCAGCGGCGTGACACTCGCCGGGATGGAGAGCCCGGCGAAGCCGTCACAGGCCATCGGTTTCGTGTCGGCTGCAGGCGTGGGGGCGACCTGATCGGCCCGAGCGGTCGAGGGCAATCCTGCTATCGACGCCACGAAGACGGCAGCGTGGGGCATAAATCTATGATATCGCAACATGACATCCCTCTTCCCTGCTGGTGGTGTGTGGACGGATGCTAATCCGACCGATGGTATCAGGCGCGCTGACGCGCCGGGGGAGTACAAGGCTCTGCCAAATGTCGATCGGGCTGGACGGCGGCGTGAACGTAGTCCGGGCTACCTCGCGGAGGGTCGTGGCCGCCGCTCACGTCACCCCATTTCAGCTGGATCGCGTATCGCACGCCCCGGGCTGCTGGCTCACTCGATCGATATCCCGTTCTCTTTCACCACCGCCGACCATTTGGTGATTTCCCGCCGGATGAACTGTGCGTAATCCTCCGCACTCCCGCCGCCGGCCACATAGCCGCCTGCCGCAAAGCGCTGCTTGATTTTGTCCTCCTTGAGGACCTCGTTGGCGAGCTTGTTCAACGTTTCGACGATCGAGCGCGGTGTCTTGGCGGGCGCCGACAACCCGAACCAGCCTTGCGCTTCAAACCCCGGGAAACCACTCTCGGCAACAGTCGGGACATCGGGGTAGAGGGGGCTGCGGCTGGAACTCGTCACGGCAAGCGCACGGATTTTTCCGCCCTGGATATGTGGAAGCGGGATATCGGCGTTGACGATGCCTACCGAAACATGCCCGCCCAATACGTCGGTGACGAGCGGAGCTGCACCGCGATAGGGGACATGCCGCGCTTTGATTTTCGCGGCGCCCTCAAGCATCGCCAAAGAGAGGTGCCCTGATGACCCGGCCCCCGGGCTTGCGAAGGAGAGATCGCCACCGGATCGGCGGGCTCCGGTAATGAGTTCCTCCAGCGTTCTTATCGGAGAGTTTGCCGGGACGATGATGACGTTCGGTGTCAGGGCCAGCAGGCAGATGTGTTCGAAATCCTTGGTCGAATCGTAGGGCATCCGGGCATAGAGCGAGTGGTTCATGGCGTTCTGGCCATTGCCGGACACCAAGATGGTGTAGCCGTCGGGCTCCGCCTTCGCGACCGCCGCGGCGGCGATGTTACCGTTAGCGCCAGGCCGGTTTTCGACCACGAAGCCCTGGCGCAGGCGCTCGGCAAAGCGTTCGGCGAATAGTCGCGCCACGACATCGGTGCTGCCGCCAGCCGGGAACGGTACGATGAAAGTCGATGCGCGTTCGGGCCACTCCGCAGCGCTTGCCCCTCCTGTCGCAGCGACGGCGACAAGGGACAGCATGAAGGTCCGCCTCCTCATGAGCATTCTCTCCTCCCATTTTTTCTTTTCTTGACTGATCCGCCGCCGCTGTCGGTCAACGGCAAACCCATGTTTCGCTTCGCCATGGCTCCAGACGCGCCGCATCAAGGTCGAGCCCCGTTCCCGCAAGATCGGGAATTTTAAGCGTGCCGGTCGCCGTGGGTCCGACCGCACCCTGGAGCGAGAGAAGAGGATTGCCGGAGATATCGACTTCCACATAGGGGTAAGGCGCCGGACCACCGCCGCGCCGCGCCGGAAGCAGGCTGGCGACCTGCAGCGCCGCCTGGTGATTGACGATCGTGCCGAAAACATGGGGCATGATCGGGAGGTCGAAGGCCGCCGCCAAGGCTGCGATCCCCAGGAAGCCGGTATAGCCGCCACACACCGTGAGATCGGGCTGGAGAATGGACAGCGAGCCCGCCACGAGGACATCCCGGAATGCCGCTGCGCTGGCGAGTGCTTCGCCCCCGGCCACGGCGGTCGACACCGCCTTGGCGACCTCGGCATATCCCGCGATGTCCTCTGGCCCCACCGGTTCCTCGATCCAGAGCAGATCGGACGCTTCCATCCGGTGGGCCGAGGCGATGGCGGCGCGGGCCGTATAGGCCTGGTTGATGTCGACCATGAGCCCGATCTCCGGGCCAACCAGCTTGCGAACTTGCGCCAGCATCGCACCGTCGGCTCTCGGACCGACACCCGCGCGAGGCTTCAACGCGCGATAGCCTTTCTTCAGAGCGCGTTCGATCACGTCCGCGTAGTGCCCGTAGGGGTCGTTCCCTTCCGTGATGAACGGGCCGCTGCCATAGGCGAAGACGTCGCTGCGAAGCGCGCCGCCCAACATGGCGGCGACGCTGACGCCGCGTTCTTGCGCAGCGAGATCGCACAGCGCCATATCGAGCGCAGAGATCGCCATCATGGCAGGCCCTCGGCGATCATAGCCCAGGTTGGCGACCATGTGCTCCCAAAGCGCGCGGTAGCGCGCCGGCGCTGCTCCGATGACGACCTGCGCATAACGTGAGCGAATGATAGCGGCCGCCGCGTCCGGCGACGAAAAGACCTCGCCCCAACCGCTTTTGCCGGTATCCGTGGCGACTTCCAGCAGAAGGAAATCGCGGCGCCGGATCATGGTCCGGGCGTTGCCGATCGCCGGCGCTGGAACGAAGCCGACATGATGGCCGCGGATCTCGGTGACTCTCATCGGGTTCCCACTCGCGCGAACGCTCGGAAGCGATCTTGACGCCGAATGGTTCATGCAGGCCAATACAATGATCGCCTGACTTGATGTTCGTGGATCATGATATTCGACTCCCGTGAACTCTCAGTGCTTCGTGCCATGATCGAGAAGGGCAGCGTCACAGCGGCGGCTGCGGCCCTGAACGTGTCGCAGCCGGCCGTGAGCCGTACGCTGCAACAGATCGAGGCGCGCATCGGCATCGTCCTGTTCAGGCGCGAAAAGCAGCGACTGCATCCGACGCGGGAGACGGAACTTCTCTACGCAGATGTCGTGCAGGCGGTCTCTTCCATCGAGACCGTTACGCGGCGCGCCCGCGATCTCAGGGAGGGCCGGATGGGCGCGCTGAGGATTGCGACAATTGCCGCGTTCGCGAACTCGATTCTGCCTCATGCCATTTCGCGGCTCCGGAGCAGGAAGCCCGGCGTCGAGTTCGTCGTTGAGATCTTGACCGCACGTGACGTCGCCCAACGTGTGGCCAGCTTCAAGAGCGAACTCGGGCTGCTCATCGACGCGGCGGCGGTTTCGGGAATCCTCCTGGAGGATCTGTGCGCTTCGCGCTTTGGCTGCGTCTTGCCGAGCGGCCACGCTTTGGCGGAAAAGCCGTACCTCACGATCGAAGATCTGTCGCCGCAGCCCATCATCTGCCTCGACCGGATGTTGCCGCTCGGAGCGCTTGCGCACCGAATCTTCGAGCGAGCCGACCTCCAGCTGCGGCCCGCCGTCGAGGTCTCACAATCGAACATCGCATGCGTGCTCGTTGAGGCTGGCGCAGGCATCGCCCTGATCGACAAGCTTGGCGTCCTGGGGCGATCGGGCTCGGATAAGCTGGCCTTCGTCCCGTTCTTCCCGACGGAGAAGATTGTCGGACGGCTCGCACTTCCCGTCGGAACGGCTCAGAGCGCTTCATCGCTAGAGTTTTGCGCAGTGCTGCGTGAGGTCGTGGCCGAGCTGGCTGCGACAGACAGCGGCTTCTCGACGCCGGCGCTGCTGGCCTGAGCCGACTTACCAGACAATTAGGAACGTCCGGTTACAGGCAGCATCCCAACGTCTGGAAGTGGCGCTGCTGAGAAACGTGCTCGCCGTCATTGCGAGGGAGTGGAAGCAAATCGCCCGCGATGTCACCATCTGCCGAAAGTGTGAGGGCGCAACGCGCTGATGGGCCTCTCGCTCATCGGGCCTCTTGTCTTGAGGGAGGAGCGCCAGGATGAGCACCGACCGGGACACCGTGCGGTCCTATGATACGGTCGCGGCGGAGTACGCTGCCGAGGCCGCGGCGATGCCCGATTGGGTCGCGACAGAGATAGATGCGTTCGTGACCGCGCTGGGTGGCTCAGGCAGGGTGCTGGAGATCGGAAGCGGCGGCGGGCGAGATGCACTTGAGCTTGAGAAGCGTGGAATTAGCGTCCGGCGCACCGACATTTCGAAGGGGTTCGTCGAACTGCTTCGCGAGAGTGGCTTCGAGGCCGACCTGTTGGACCCGCTGACCGAAGACTTGGCCGACCCGCAGCGTCCCGGCACGCCGTACGACGGGATCTGGGCCTGTGCCTGCCTGATTCACGTCGCGCGCGAGGATTTCGGCACGGTGCTTGGAAGGCTTGCCGAGGCGACCCGGACCGGCGGCCGACTGCACGCCTCGGTTAGAGAGGGCGATGGCGAGGATGTGTCCACACACGGCAGCGCTGCTGCGCCTCGGCGCTACGTCGAGACGTACTGGCGCGAGTCTGCCCTGCGGTCCGCACTCACAGACGCCGGCTGGATCGTCAGCGACGTACGTCGGTGCATCGGAAAGCCCGATGATCGGTGGCTGAGCGTTCGGGCGAGTCGGGCATGACGTACCCAGAGTTGGTGACGTCTGCTTCTGGGCAATGCTTCAGTGTCTGCAACTGGCGCACGGCCGACAGATAGCCGTTGTGGGATGCAATGGCCGGATTGGGTCACCAGCGGCCGTCCGGTGACGTGCCGATACTCGACGCTGGGCCTGCGCGCCTCGACCAACGTCGGCCTGCAGGGCATGGACCTGATCCCGTGCGGCGGCCTCGTATGGCGCCATGCCTCGGCGATGTCGACCCCGAGGGCCACGCTCGCCTTCGCCGGCAGTAACCCATTCTCGGTCGCCGGCCTGCGATCGCCAGGGACGCCGCCATCAACGTCCGGCCTGGAACACCGGGCGCATCATCGGCTCAAAGCCACCCCTAATGCCGCCGACCCGCAGGCCAAGGTATTCTAGGAGATCCGCGCAGTGAAGACAGTCGAGGGCATGCCGATCGGCCTGATGGTCGAGCCGGCCGGCCGCTCTGCTCTAGGGCCCGGCCAAATGGGCCGGCGCCGACGCCAAGGCGTTGATCACGGCCCCGATCGGCCGGCGCTGAGCTTCAGTAGGCAACGACCGTCCATTCGATAGCGCCCTTCTCGAAGTATGGGCTGACATTGTAGGTCAAAATGCCCTTTCCGCTACCGGCGCCCTGACTGCCGCTGCCCCCGAACTTGCCCTCCGCATTCCGCCGAATGCCGGTCAGCGTGATCAGACCTGGAAGTATTCCTCTTCGCCGGCTTTGTGCGAAGCGCGTGGCGTTTTTGATCCGATCAGCATCGTGGCAGGCGATTCGGACTTCCACTCCCAGTACAGGTGTTCCTTGCTGTCGCTGGTGAAGCTGATCTTGCCTTCCTCCGTGCTGTCTCTTGCGTGCAGCCAACGTCCGAAAGCCGATGTTCCGGGCTTCTCGCCCCTGTCGTTGAGCCCCAGTATTGCCCAGGCGCTGCCTCGTTCGATCATGATCTTATGCGCCCTCAGCATGACGGACTCTCCTGAGTGAGTTCGGGAAGGCGACGACAAACATCGGCATGGCGAGCGTGGCCCGCCCTGGCACAACCACAAACATCATCGGATCGCTCCGGGAATGGCACGAGCGATGAGAAGGCTGGGGAAGCGGCGCCCATTGCACCGGCTCAGGTCGCTTCGAGTACCATGTTGAGCGGCGTCTCTGCGGCGCGGCGCACCTGCCCGAACCCGCCGGAGCGGATCACCTCGGCGATCCGCTTCTCGCCCGCCTGAGCACCCAGCGCGAGGCCGGTCTCTTGCGCCAGTGATGTCGGAACGCAGATCATCGTCGACGCGGAGTAGTAGATGCGTCCGACCGGATTGATGTTGTCGTCGAGCGCATCGCCCGCCATTGGCTCGACCACCATCCATGTGCCGCCAGCTTTCAGCGCCTTGCGGATATGCGACGCGGCGCCTTGCGGATCGCCCATGTCGTGAAGGCAGTCGAAGCAGGTGATCAGGTCGAGGTCGCGGCCGCCGAAGTCCTGCGCCCGGCCGACCTCGAATGTCAGATTGGTCAGCCCGTGCGATCGCGCATGCGCGGTGGCGGCCGCGATCGACGCGGGGTGGAAATCGTATCCGGTGAAGTGTGATTTCGGGAACGCCTGCGCCATCAGGATGGTCGAGAGCCCGTGGCCGCAGCCGACATCGGCGACTGTCGCGCCTACCTTCAGCCTGTCGACGACGCCGTTGAGCGCGGGCAGCCAATCCTGCACGAGGGCGTTGACGTAACCCGGACGGAACAGCCGCGCCACCGCGCAGAACATGCAGCCCGCCTGCTCGCCCCAGGCGACGCCGCGTCCGGTCTTGAACGCCGCCTGCACCTTCGGCTGGTTCTCGACCATCGCCGCCGCCGTGTCGAACGCACCGATCAGGTGGACCGGGCTATCGGGCTCCGCGAAGATGAAGGACTGCTCGGGCGTCAGCGAGAATGTTCCGCCTTCGTGGCGCACATAGCCGGAGGCCGCCTGCGCCGACAGCCACTCGCGCACATAGCGGGCGGCGCATCCGGCTGCCTCGGCAAGCTCGCCGGCGGTCGCCGGGCCGATCTCTTTCAGCGTCCTGTAGAGACCGAGCGCGTCACCGATCCGGACCAGGGGCACGCTGACCGCTCCGCCGATATCGCCGAGCACGCGGCCGACGAGTTCGTTGAGGGTGGCTTCGTTGAGCTGGGTCATGGCGGGTCCTCCTCCCCTTTGGCCGGATCTGGCAGGCTTGGAGGATGAGGGCCATTTGGTCGCCGCGCATGTGGCCGCAGTCCCGCGCGGGCGAAAAATGCGGCTAATCGGAAGGACAGATGTCCCGCGCTCGGCGTCAATCGGTCGGGGGTTGCTCGCCGCCGAGTGCCAGGACGATCGCCTGGGACCGGCTATGCACGCCGAGCTTGCTGAAGATCACCGACAACTGGTTGCGCACCGTTTTGGCGCTCTTGCCGAGCCTCTGCGCGATCGCCCGGTTGTCGAGCCCCTCTGCGATGAGCTTCAGGATAGCCGTCTCGGCAGCCGTCAGGCCGGCTTGAACGATAGCACGCGGCTGTGCAGGCTGATCCCAGCCGAGGAAGGCGGCAAGTTGAGCATGAAACACTGCCCAGGCCGGCTCATCCGGCAGCAGCACATGGTTCTTGCTCTCGAGCGGCACGAAGCGCGCGCCGGGGATCGCGGCCGCGAGCTTACAGCCCTCGCTGAACGGCACGCGCATGTCGCCGCGGCTGTGGAGTATCAATGTCGGGACACTGATTTTCCTGGAAAGTTCGGCCACATCGATCCCCTGCATATTACTAAGCAGTTGAGCGGCGACTTCCGCGCTCGCGGTGACGCGCTCGAGATCGCCCCACCAGCGATGCTGTTCGGGTGTTCCGTCGGGGATGAAGAGATTGGTGAAGAACTGGCAGAATGCCGGATTGTCGCGCCCCCAGCCGATGCGAATGAAATTCACCAGCGTCTCAGCCTCCAGTCGTTCGGCCTCCGTCTGCGCGCGAACCCTTCCGCCTTGGCCATACGCGTTGAGCAGAACCAGATGCGATACGCGTTCAGGATGACGGAGTGCATAGGCGACCGCGAGCGCGCCGCCCTGCGAGAGACCGAGAAGCACGAAGCGCGGTTCGTCGATCGACTCCGCCACGGCATCCAGGTCCGCGTTCCACGCCTCGATCGAAAGATCGGCGACATATCGCTCGGACAGGCCGCTGCCGCGCGGGTCGTATCTCACGAAACGGTTTTGAGCTGAAAGGGTCTGAAGCCAGGGACGCCAGACCGGGCTTTCGAGATCGTAGTCGACGTGGCTCAGCCAATGCGCCGCGCGCAGGATCACCGGTCCTTCCCCGCACGATGCGACTGCGATGCGAGTGCCGTCGGCAGATGTGCAGAACCGTATGCTCTGGCTGAGCTTCATAGCCGGAGGATATAGCAGTCGGATGGGAGGCGACAGGACGGTCCGGTGGCTGTTCAGTCGGCTTACGCTGCAATACGGGAAACCGGATCGTGGTTTTTCGGCCCGCGGACAAGGTCCGCTTCCTGGCATCGTCTCAACGTCCGCAAATGGCGCGGCTCATCAGAACCTGACGGCGAGCGTTCCCTTGAAGGCGTGGTCCTGGGCGTTCCCCGCGCGCTGCCAGGTATAGGAGATGCCGAGGCTGGCGCTGCGGCTTATGGCGAGGTCCAGCCCCGCTTCGATCATGGCGGCTTCCTTGGCGATCGGCACGCCGGCGACCGAGAACGGGTTGCTGCGGGCCGAGAGCCAACCTTCGCTACTCGCGCGAAGTTAGCTTCCGGACACAGCTGGTGCCGTCAGATTGGATCATCCAGCAGACAGCGCCGGCACTTAAATCACCAGAAGTGGCATGATCATCCCCACGAGATTGACCTCCAAAGCGTGATTCCATCAGCTTGCGGCAGGTCGCGGTGGGCGCAGCATCGGCGTCAGGACTGGCGACGATCCGATCTGGATGGTTCCGAGAATTTCGAACCCATGCCTCTGATAAAGCGGGATGTTTCGGGGATTCGACGATTCCAGATAGGCTGCGGCACCATCGCGGTCGCAGCGTGCGAGCGCATGACGCATGAGCGCGCTGCCAATTCCCTGGCCCTGCCGCGCTGGGTCGGCGCCGATCAGCGGCAGATACCAGTGTGGGACCTTTGGATGATGGCGCTCCATCGCTTCGAATATCGCGTCGACATCGGGTATGATCGCTGGGGCGGCGTTATTCCGGATGAGGCCTCCAAGCGCCTCGATGTCGGGCTCCACGCCGGGCGGCAACCACAACGCTGCGCCGCCGAAATCGTCGCTGACATAAGCGCTGTCGCTATCGTAGGCGGCGGCGCCGAACGCGCGGATCAGGCCGGGCATCACGGCGAGATAAGTCTGCGCCTCTCCCAATGACCAGCGCGTCATCGGATCGGCCGCGAAGGCGAGGACGATGACCGCCAAAACGGAGTCCTCCTCGTTGCGGGATGCGGAACGGACAGCGCTGGACATCATGGGACGGTCCGGATGTTTGCAGTCGGCACTAGTGTATATGGGGTTGTCGGCGCGCCCGCGCCATTACGCCGCATACATTAAGCGGGTGCGCCTCGAAGCTTGGCGTCCGCCGCTGCGGGAAACGGCGGGCTCAATGGATCCTCAACGTAAGCGCACCAGCAGCACAATCTTCTAGACGCCGAAGAACGGCCAGCGCTCGCACATCGTCTCGCGAAGAGAAGTCGGAACTAGTCCTCGTGCATTTTCGCTAGGGCGGCAGGGCAACGGTCGAAGAGAAATTCCGGCCCATGAGCGGGAGCTCCGCCCATAAGGATCAATGTCCGCTTCGCGGCGTAGATCTAGTGACTGCATTTGGCGCCAGGCTGCCTTGAGACGTCTGGCCGCTGCAACGACCGGCCCTGGGGTGGGGAGCGGAAGTTCGGTGGCACGCTCAGTTTCTGCCGATCCGCGCGGATGTCGTTGCAAAAGTCGTCGTTGCTGCGGGTGTGAAGTCCTGATTCAGTCTCCCTTAGGCGGAGAGCGGCGCGATCATGGGTGAGCGGCGGGTGGCGCAAGAGGCGTTGTTCTACGAGTTCAGCCTTGAGCGCCATGTCCCGGCCGATCACTGGGTCCGAGCCATCGACCGCTTCGTCGATCTCGCTGTAAAACGGACGCATCGGCTACTGCTTCGGCATCCGCTCCGAGCCGTCGCGTAATGCCGTCAATCATCGTCGTTCCCCGCTCTTCCAAAGGCTTCCTGGTTCGGTCAGGCCGTGATCAGAGCCGCTGTCGGGATCGCAGCGCGCCGGCTCAGCCGCAGCAGCACAAAACCGCACAGCGGAATGAAGATATCGGTCCAGAAGATGATGCCGGCATTGCCCGGCGCGAAGTTATGCGCGGTCACCATCTGATAGAGATGACCGACCGCAGCCCCCAGCGTGAAGATGCTCGGACCGAGCACGGCGGCGAGGCGAAGATCATAGCTCCGGAAAGCCGCGAGGAGCCCGACCGCGGCGAAGCCCAGGCTCGCGGTTCCGACCTCGAACTGGAAGGGGCTGTCGGCCCAGCCGATGAATCCGGCGGACAGCTTGCCGAAGAAGACGTGCATGACGAAGTTATAGAAGTTGTCGATGCCAATGCTGAAGAAGACGTACCAGGCGAGGAGCTTTTCGATGACAAGCGGTCGATCGATTGAAGCTCCCGATCGTGCAATCGCAACAAGGGAGACGATAAGCCCGAGCACGAAAAAGCCCAGTGAATAGTTCGACATCACGAATGTGATGGTTGCTTCAATCAGATCAGCCAGCATCGCGGAAATATCCTTCACCGTGAGAGGGAAATGACCGTCGCGCCAGCGCAGATCAACAGAGTACCAAGGGCGACGAGCGAGAGATTGAGGTTGCGCCATTCAGAAAATGCGACGCCGCCAACGAGAACAGCGATCAGAGCATTGCTGTTGGTCAACGGTGCAATGATTGAAACCGGCAGTTTCAGCACGCCCATGCCATAGGCCATGCAGGCGATCGCCAACGTCCAGGTCATCCCCATCGCCGCGGCAAGCAGCACTGGCCGAACAGAGAGAATTGCGCCGCCTGTCCAGATGAAGGCCGCCCAGCCGAGCAGCGCTACGACGCTGCCCACGACCGCCAGGTAAAGGGGAATTGACGCGCCGGCGCCGAGGCTCGCCCGCATGAATACGGTGCCGAGCCCGAGGCAGATGGCGGGAATGGCCCCGCCGATCACGAATCCGGAAAGCGTCATGACTGATGCCCCGTCACTTTGGGAAGTGCTCGACATGGGTTTCGGCGGTCCGGCCGAAATAGACGACGCGGCGGCCCAGGAACGAGACGAGGTATCCTGCGCAGCCGGCGGCTTTCGCCTTCTCACAGAAAGCGACGTAGCTGTAATCGGCGGGGTTCGCCTGCGCCCATCGCACCAGGCGTTCGATCTCGGTGGCATCGAAGGCGGCGGCGACGTTGCCGGCCGCGAGCCGCATATCGATCGTTACGCTGTCGCCGTCCGGCAGGTAGAAAGTCTGGCTGTTACGACGATAGTCGACGGCGTAGCCCTCGAAGCCGGCGGCGATCAATGTGCCCACGATTTCCGGAAAGCTCAGGCTTCCATCGTGAGCAGCATGCAGGCACGTTTCGGCAACAGAAATCCGCTCCGCGTCCATGGCGGCTTTCCTTCCATTTCAATGTTGAGTTTAGCCGGCGGGTTCAGTCGACCGGGGTTGCTTTCAGCTCGCGCCGTTTGGCGAGAACTCTCAGGATACGGTCGAGCGCTTCGTGCTCTTCCTTCGTCAACACGCCGAAGAATTCAGCGTCATTCTTGTCGGCCAGCGATGCCAGGACCGGGATCTTGGCCCGGCCCTCTGTCGTCAGGGACAGGCTGTGAGCGCGCTTGTCCTGCTGGCTTTCCGCCCGCTCAACCAGTCCTTTGGCTACCAGCCTTTCCGCAAGTTTGCTGATAGCCCCCTTCGTCATGCCCATCCTCTCGGCCAGAACTGACGGAGGAGTCTGCTCCAAATCATAGAGCGCCCGTATGAACGCCCACTCCGCGACCGTGACATCTTCGCCCGAGACCTTGCGCGCGAACTCCTGCGACACGGCGTTTGACACCATCCGCATCCAGTACCCGGTGTGATCGGTCAGTTCCGAGGCCGAAGTCATCAGACATCCCTTATTGACTAGGAAACTAACTCAACAAAGTTTCCTAGTCAACAATGATCTTGGAGCCGGGTAAGGCGAGAGCGATCGGTCGTGACGTTCGCGACGCCTCAGCGCGCCGAGCCTCCAACATCGCGCCGGAGTCTTTGAGCATGCCCCTCGAACCGACGGACTGCCTCGGGTTGCCCCTTCAGGTGATTGGCTGCGAGGCGTGCGATCTGTTCGAAGAACTCTGGATAGAGCCGCTCGGCGAGCATGATTTGGCCAACTCCGAACGTCCGAGAGCAGGTAGGACGAGCGTTGTTCCTGCAATCAGGCCTGAACAACCGTCGATGAATGACTTTGAAGATGCCATGGGCCGCTTCGCAAAACCGGACATCTCTCGACATCAGGTGAGGGCAAACTTCGACCGGTTTAATATTCCGCCCGAAACCGGACGTTGCAGTGTCTGAAAAGGGCCACTTTGACCGCTCAGCGGCTCGCCGCGAATGTCGCAGTTGGGTCGCCAACCGACCCCGCATCTGCCGGCGGCTGAACGTCCGCTTGCTGGCACGGACCCAATGTCCGGAAGTGGCGCACTGCAGATGATGCCGCGGTGGCGGAGGTTGGTCCGCTAACATCGGCATGGGAGGTTACGTGCGGCGTTGAATATTTTGTCAGCGGCGCCGTGTCGCGCGCCGCGTCCCCTGCACGACCGTTGGGGCCGCAACGGCACCGGCCGCTCCTCCGACGACCGCGCCGACTGGCCCACCTACCGCGGCACCGGTACCAGCACCGACTGCAGCTCCTCCAACCCGCTGCTCAGTCGTGTTACAGGCAGCCGTGGCGATCGCGACTGTAATCAGCATGGAAATCGTCAGGACTTTCATGGCGCGTTCTCCCTAGCCTGGCAACGCGCACGGAAGATTGCAGTTCCCCGATGCCAGTGGCTCCTGAAACCGTTCCATCAATCGCCTCCTGCGGCCGTTCATCGAGGGCGGTCGGCCGAAGCGGAATGTCAGCTTGCGGGCGGCGCACCGACGTCTGCTAATGGCGCGGAGCCGACTCGAGGCAGTCGGCTTAACCTAAGCGGAGCTGACGACCGAGGTAGCGGGTTAGGCCGCCCTTGGCATGTGCGATGTGAAGGTCGCGCGCGTAATTGAAATTGTCATGCCGTTGCTGCCGCTGACAACCTCCGTCACGGCGTCGAGCTGCTTCACGAGCGCTTGCACGATCGCTGTTCCCAATCCGCTGTTGTGCCCAGTGGCGTCGCTGGCACCTTTTCCGACGCCATTGTCAGACACGGTCAGTTTCCAGTCCGCAGCATCGATCTCGTAAGTGACCAGGATCATCGCGTCTGCCTTGGCCGATGGGAAAGCGTACTTGATCGCGTTGATGACAAGCTCGGTGACGATCAGGCCGATGCTCACTGCTTTGTCGGAACCAATCATGCCTGAGTGCGCCATCACCTTGATTGTGATGGGCTGGCTTTCTCCGACGATGGAGACAGCTAGGCTGCCACAAAGCTTCGTCAGGTAGGAGCTGACCTCGATCTGGTCGATGCCTTCGGATGCGTGAAGGTGGCGCTGCACTTCGGCCACCGACATCACCCGCTGATGGGCGTCCTTCAGATGCTGGCGCGTTTCGTCCGACAATACGGCCCGCGCTTTGAGCAACAATATACTCGCAATGATCTGGAGGCTGTTTGCAACGCGATGCTGCATCTCTTTAAGTAAGGTATCCTTTTGGCGCAGAAGCTCTTCTGTCTGCTTGAGAAGTTGCTCTTTCTCCCGTTCGATCGCTCGCCGGTTCGTGACATCCATAAATGCCAGAAGGATTGTCGAGTTCGAGCTGTCTTCGTAGATCACCTGTCGAGCGTTTAGGAGCATGGTCCTTCGGCCTAGATTTGGAAAATCATGCTCGACCTCGAAGCCGTCCATGGCGGCATGCTCAGGAATGATCGTCTCCAAAAGCACGCGTAGGGCGGGGATATCCCATTGGCCGTCTCCCAGCGAATAAAGCAGACGGCCTCGCGTGTGCTCGGGATCGACCTTGAAGGTCTTGTAGAAAGAGACGCTTGCCTCCAACACGCGAAATTCGTCATCGAGCACGACGAATGGCTCGGGAATGGTATTGACGATCGCTTGCGCGAGTGTTTGTGCGTCTTCCACCTTTCGAAAATCTAACATGGGACGAGCAGTGGCTCCGTTTGGAACGCGAGCGCGTTCTCGAGAGCCAAAGAGCGGGCGACCCTCCTAGGACGCTACACCTTACGGGGACCGATGTCGCGCATTGTTCGAGTCCGGCGAGCGGCTCCTACGTGAGCCGAACGGACATCCCGCCGTCCACGATCATCGGACTTCCCGTCATGAAAGTTGACCGGTCGGAAAGGAGAAAAAGGGCGGCTTGCGCAATCTCCTTCGCATTGGCCATCCGCTTCATTGGGTGCAGGTTTGCGATGAAATCTAAAGCGGCGGGATCCCCTTCTCCTCCGCTTGGCGTGATCGTGCCACCCGGCAACAGCGCATTGACGCGGATGCCATCCGCCGCGTGGTCGGAGGCCAGTGACTGCACCAGCCCGATCAGCCCGGCTTTGGACGCCGCATAGGCCCCCATTCCTGGCAATCCGCCATTGCTGAAGCCAACGAAAGAAGACGTAAAGACGATTGAGCCATGCCCTTGTTTCTTCAAGGCCGGTATCTGGGCCTTCGCGGCTAGGAACGCGCTTGTGAGGTTGACCGCAATGACATCGTTCCAATTGCCGATCCCCATCTCGGCGACCGGCCCCATCTCCCCAACCATGCCGGCATTATTGAATGCGCCGTCCAGCCCGTCGAACTCTCTCATAGCGAGATCGACGAGAGCAGCGGCATAGCCTTCATCCTTCACATCGCCGGAAAGATATACGGCCCTGCCGTGGCCTCGATTGATTTGCCTGGCAATGTCTTCCAGCTCCGCCGATCGGCGTGCGCCAAGGACGACATTGGCCCCTTCGGCAGCGAAGAGCAAAGCCGCCGCCGCGCCGATCCCGCTGCTTGCCCCAGTCACGACGATCGACTTGTTTTGCAGTTCCATGACGTGTTCTCCTGAACGTTCTGTCATGACCACCATAGGTTGCGTTGACGGCGCCGCCACCCGTTTCCTGCTGTCGAGCCGCCCGTATCAGCGAAGTCGCAAGATGCGGGTAGTGCCAGCCCAGGCGAATGATACCAAGGACCAACGGCTCGTCGTGATGGCGCAATGAAGCAATAACTGCCCACGATGGGGTGCCGGCGAAGGCTCAGCAATGAATGATAAATGTCCGAGTGGGTTGGGAAGCGGATCCCTGTTTCGTACTCCACCTCCAGCAGCTTAACTGATCCGGGTGGGCAAACGTTCCTATCCCCGGGGTTCCGGTCCCTCGCGGCTTTGTACGCTTTAACAGCCTTGCCCTCAGATCAAACTCGGCCCCCGAATTTCCGGCCCGTAAGCAATTCGCACATATGAACGATCGAAAATAATTAATCAGATAATATAACGTATCTATGAATAAAAAATTGGAACCGTTCGATAGTCCTCGCGTTGTAAATTCGCTTGACCAACTTACGGGATATTCCTCCCAGTCGGTTCATGTGAAGGATTACTTCCATGCTGAAGAGATTTTTCCTTATCGCTGCCATCGCTACCATCCCTGCGGCGGCTTTTGCCCAGAATGCACCAGCCTCCCAAGGCGGCGCGGTCGGAGGCGCAGCAACTGGAGCGGTTGGCGGAGCGGTCGTCGGAGGCCCGATTGGTGCAGTCGTCGGCGGCGTCGGTGGCGCGGTGGTGGGCGCGATCATCGGGGATCAGACTCCGCGGTTCCGAACCTATGTCGCTGAGCAGCGGCGTCCGTCCTACACCTATGCGGAGCCGGTCGTAGTCGGCGGGACACTGCCGAACGAAGGCGTCGTCTATTACGATGTGCCGCGCGAATACGGCGAAACCAGCTATCGCTACACGGTCGTCAACAACCGTACGGTGCTGGTCGACCCACAGACGGGTCGGATCATGCAGCTCATCGAGTAATCCTTTATGGACTGCCAGGTGCCGGGCGCAATTGTCGCCTTGCCGAGTCCAGGGGCCCGCTCCGACCGTGGAGCGGGCTTCGGCTTCTTGCGCATGACCAGCTTGCCTCGGGCGATTAGTCGAATGGCTGCTCGCCGAGCATAACCGTTCGCGCGTCGCTAAGTGACGTTGGGTAGCCACGCCCCGTGGCAATGCCAACTGACGCCACGACGCCGACTACTAAGGTCTCAGTAACAGGTCGGGATTAGACGCCAGCGATCGATCCGCACGTCTGATTTTGGGCAATGCCTCAATGTCCACAGTTGGCGCGGATCAGCAAAAACCGAGTGTGCCCCGGACTTCCGCTCCCCCACCCGTCTCGGACGTTTCGAAGGTCGGCTTCTAAAAAAACCTCGCGTACTGAAGTGGGTTCATCCTGCCTTCGGCCCGAAAGAAATCACCGTCGCTCCATCGCGCCATGCGTCGAGTTGATCGGCCCACCATTGCGCCATCGTGACCCGGTCCTTCCAATGCTCTCCACGCGCGTATGCGCGCCGCACGGCGTCCGGGTCCTGATGCGCTAACGCCCTTTCGATGGCGTCGGCAGAGAACTTGCCGCTCTCATTCAGGAGCGTCGAGGCGGCAGCGCGGAAGCCATGCGACGACATTTCATCCTGCCCATAGCCCATGCGGCGAAGAGCACCGTTCAGCGTATTCTCCGATATCGGCCGTTGCTCAATTTTCCGCCCCTCACCGCCGCTGACGCCGTAACCGGGGAGAACAAGCCGACCGCTGCCGGTGATCGCGTGGAGTTCCTTTAGGATCGCCAGCGCTTGGCGCGGCAACGGCACACGATGCTCACGGCGCATTTTCGTGCGGATAGCAGGAATCGTCCAAACCTCCTTGTCGAGGTCGAATTCCCGCCATTCGGCCAGCCGCAGTTCGCTGGGGCGGGGGAAGAGATACGCCATCAGCTTCAGCGCCGCATTGGTCGATGGCTGGCCCTTGAAACCATCGATGGCACGCATCAGGCCGCCAAGCTGCACCGGATCAGTGATGGCCGCGCGATGCTTGACCACAGGAGCGGATATTGCGCCACGAAGGGCGAAGGTCGGATCGTTGACAGCGCGAGCGGTCGCGATGGAGTAGCGGAAGACCTCGCCGATGACGGCGCGAAGGCGCTTGGCGGTTTCGAGCCGGCCCTTGCCTTCCACCTTGCGCAGCACAACCAGCACTTCCGCAGCGGTGATTTCCGTCACGGGCCGATCACCAATCGACGCGTCCGCCAGTCCATACAGCCATTCGAGCTTCGCGAGCGTGTTGGCCGCTTTGCCTTCCCGCCGCTTCTTGTCCAGAAGCTCGGCAGCGACCTTGGCGAAAGTCTGGCCCTGCGCCTCCAGCGCCAGCGCCTTTTCGGCCTGCTTCTGGATTGAAGGATCACGGCCGGCGATCAGGAGCGCCTTAGCTTCCTCGCGCTTGGCTCGCGCCTCAGAAAGGCCAATGGCGGGATACGGACCGATGGCCAGCTTCTTCTGCTTTCCGGCGAAGCGATAAGCCAGCCGCCAGAGCTTGGCGCCATTGGGCATGAGCCAGAGCTGAAGACCTCCGCCATCGGACAGCTTTTGAACCGAGCCTGCGGGCTTGGCGGCGCGGATGGCAACATCGGACAGCGGCATGTGTTGGCCTCGCCTTGTTGGCCTTGTTGGTCAGGCCAACAGAAAGGCCAACAATCCGCGCGACTGTCAATGAACGGCCCCGAACGTCAGCGGCGCGAAACAGGGCAAAACCAACAAAAAACCGCCCATTCTTGGCGGTTACGGACATCAGCGAAGGGAGGAGTGGTGCCGCAAGAGGGATTCGAACCCCCGACCCCCTCATTACGAATGAGGTGCTCTACCAGCTGAGCTATTGCGGCGACGCGCGTGGCTCTATCAGCCCGGCCGATTCTTGGCAAGACGAAGGGCCGCGTCCAGCCACGAAAGCTCAGGGCTTGCGCAGCTTTTCCGTCTCCGGCTTCTCCTGGCCGAGCGCGATGATGCCCCGACGGATGGCGCGGGTGCGGGTGAAGTGCTTGTGCAGCGTCTCGCCGTCGCCGAAGCGGATGGCGCGGGTCAGCACCGAGAGGTCCTCGCTGAAGCGGCCGAGCATCTCCAGCACGGCCTCCTTATTGTGCAGGAAGACATCGCGCCACATGGTCGGATCGGAGGCCGCGATGCGGGTGAAATCGCGGAAGCCGCCGGCCGAGAACTTGATCACCTCCGACTGCGTCACCGCCTCGAGATCCTCGGCCGTGCCGACGATGTTGTAGGCGATCAGATGCGGCAGATGGCTGGTGACGGCGAGCACGAGATCGTGGTGCTGGGCGCTCATGACCTCGACCAGCGCACCCATGCCCTCCCAGAAATGGCGGGTGCGGGCGATGGCGGTCTCGTCCGCGCCCTCGGGTGGGGTCAGGATGCACCAGCGGTTGAGGAAGAGGCTGGAGAAGCCGGCATCGGGGCCGGAATTCTCGGTGCCGGCCACCGGGTGGGCCGGCACGAAATGCACGCCCGCCGGCAGATGCGGCGCCACGGTCTCGACCACCGCGCTCTTGACCGAGCCGACATCGGAGACGATCGCGCCAGGCTTCAGGACCGGGGCGATCTCCGTGGCGACCGCGCCGCAGGCGCCGACCGGCACGCAGAGAATGACGAGGTCGGCGTCGCTTGCCGCCGCGGCCGAATTGTCGGCGACCTCATCGCCAAGCCCGAGCTCGCGGGCCCGCGCCCGCACCGCCTCGTCGCGATCGCTCAGCACGATCCTGCCGGCGAGATTGAGCTCCTTCGCCGCATGCGCGATCGAGGAGCCGATCAGGCCGATGCCGATGATAGCCAGACGCGCGAAGAGCGGCTCCTCGCGCCGCGGGGCAAAACTCTCCGCCGGCGCACTCATGGCTTGCCGGCCAGGAACTCGGCGAGAGCCGCCACGACCAGCCGGTTCGCTTCTTCCGAGCCGATGGTCATGCGCAGCGCATCGGGCAGGCCATAGGCCGCGACGGCGCGCAGGATCAGGCCGCGCTGCGTCAGGAAGGCGTCGGCCTGTTTCGCCGTCCGGCCCGTCTCCTTCGGGAAATGGATCAGGATGAAATTGCCAACCGAGGGCGTCACCGCGAGCCCGAGCTTTTCCAGCTCGGCGGTCGTCCAGGCGAGCCATTTGTCGTTGTGCTCGACCGCCGCGGCGAGATGGGCCTCGTCGGCGATCGCGGCGGTGCCGGCCTCGATCGCCGCGCCGTTGACGTTGAACGGGCCGCGGATGCGGTCGAGCGCGTCGACGACATGGGCCGGGCCGTAGAGCCAGCCGAGGCGCAGATTGGCGAGGCCGTAGATCTTCGAGAAGGTGCGCGTCATCACGACGTTCTCGCTGGTCGCGACCAGTTCCAGGCCCGATGCGTAGTCGTTGCGGCGGACATATTCGGCATAGGCGGCGTCGAGCACCAGCAGGACATGCGGCGGCAGGCCGGCTTGCAGGCGCTTGACCTCGTCGAAGGGCAGATAGGTGCCGGTCGGGTTGTTGGGGTTGGCGAGGAAGACGATCTTGGTCTTCGCCGTCACCGCCTTCAGGATGGCATCGACATCGGCGGTGAAATTCTTTTCCGGCACGACGACGGGCTTGCCGCCGGCGGCCAGGATGGCGATGCGGTAGACGAGGAAACCGTGCTCGGTGAAGACGCCCTCGTCACCATCGCCGAGATAGGCCTTGGTGAGGAGCTGGAGCAGCTCGTCCGAGCCGGTGCCGCAAAGGATGCGGCCGGCGTCGAGGCCGTAGCGGGCGGCGATCGCCTCGCGCAGCTTGCCGGCGGAGCCGTCGGGATAGAATTCGAGCTTGCCCTTCACGGCCTCATACGCGGCGATCGCCTTCGGGCTGGGGCCGAGCGGCGTCTCGTTGGAGGAGAGCTTATGCAGCTTGACGCCGACTGGCGCGGCGGACTTGCCGGGCACATAGGCCTCGATATCGAGGACGCCGGGACGCGGAACGGGACGGGAGGCAGGCGTGGCCATGGTGTGAGACCTTGCGACGGTATCGGACGTGTGGATCAGCGGGAGGATTTGACGGCGAAGCGAGCGGCGTGGCTGCCGATCTCGGCGAACTCGCTCAGGCCGGCAGGGTCGAGCGCGGCGCGGATGGCGTCCCGAGGGGTCTCCCCCGAAGCCGCGACCAGGAGCGAGAGATGCGAGCCGTCCGCCGCGCTGGCCGAAACCTCGGCAAGATGCTGGCCGAGGCCCGCCCGAAGATTTTCCGACCAGCGCTCGACGCGCGCAGCGTAAAGCACGATCTCGCGCACCGCCGCATCGGCGAGCGGCTTGGCGATGCAATAGACCGGAGTCCCCGCCGGATGGTCCGGGCGCTCGATGAAGGGCAGACGCGCGATGATCTTGGGCCGCTCAGGCCCGATGAGATCGCGCCACCAGATGCCGGCGCTGGCGCCGAGATCCATGCGGAAGATGCCAAGGTCGCCGGCGGATCCGGCAACCGCCATGATCACCGCGCGCGCATCCTCATGGGTGACGAAGGGCACGGTGAAGCCGAAATGGAAGCGGGCGGAATCGCGCATCGCCGCGTCGCCACCCGAGACATCGGCATGGACCGCATAATTCGCCTGCACATAGGTGAAGGTCGCGATGATGGTGCGCCAGATGCTCTCGACGGTGTCGAGCGGCAGCAGGCCCTTATGGCGCAGCGCCAGCCGCTTCATCATGTCGGCCTCGCGGCCGGGACGGAAGGCCGAGCCCGACACCTGCGTCTTCTTGATCGCGATCAGCGTCTCGATGATTGCCGAACGCTCCATCAGCAGCGCATGCATCTCGCTGTCGATGCGGTCGATATCGCTGCGCAGGTCGGCAAGGGTGGTCGGGGCGGAATCGGTCATGGCCAGCGGCGAGCTTCTGGTTCGCGACCTCGGACGGGGCGCCGAGGTCGGTTGCTCTTAACGCCGACGCGGGGCCATGGCAAAGCCATCCTCACGCGGCTCCGCGTTGACAGCGCGCGCGCGTCGCGCCATCGGTAAGTTCGATCTTTAGAACGAGCCGACCGGCAAGACAAACCAGCCTGTCAAAGCGGACGATGATGCGTAACGAAGTCCAGAGCCTGGCCGACCCGCTGAAGGAGGCGAACGAGCCTTCGAGCGCGGTCGCCAGATTCGGCACGCATACGCCGCTGCTGATGGATTGCGGCATCATCCTCGACGCCTGGCAGATCGCCTACCAGACCTATGGCGCGCTCAACGCCGAGAAGTCGAACGCGATCCTGGTCTGCCACGCCCTGACCGGCGACCAGCATGTCGCCAGCCGCAACCCGATCACCGGCAAGGGCGGCTGGTGGACGGCGATGATCGGCCCGGGCAAGCCGATCGACACCGACCGCTTCTTCGTGATCTGCGCCAATGTGATCGGCGGCTGCACCGGCACGACCGGCCCCGCCTCGACCAATCCCGCGACCGGCAAGCCCTGGGGCCTCTCCTTCCCGATGGTGACGATCCGCGACATGGTACGGGCGCAGGCGCATCTCATCGACGCGCTCGGCATCGAGAGCCTGTTCTGCATCGCCGGCGGCTCGATGGGTGGGATGCAGGTGCTGGAATGGGCGGCGAGCTATCCCGAGCGGGTATTCTCGGCCCTGCCGCTCGCGACCGGCGCCAAGCACTCGGCCCAGAACATCGCCTTCCACGAGGTCGGCCGCCAGGCGGTGATGGCCGATCCGGACTGGCGCGGCGGGCGCTATCTGGAGGAAGGCACGCGGCCGGCCAAGGGGCTCTCGGTCGCCCGCATGGGCGCGCATATCACCTATCTCTCGGAGCCGGCGCTGCATCGGAAATTCGGCCGCAAGCTGCAGGACCGCGAGGCGCCGACCTTCTCCTTCGACGCGGATTTCCAGGTCGAGAGCTATCTGCGCCATCAAGGGCTGAGCTTCGTCGAGCGCTTCGACGCCAATTCCTATCTCTATGTGACGCGGGCGATGGATTATTTCGACCTCGCGGCCGACCATGACGGCGTCCTCGCCAAGGCCTTCAGCGGGACGAAGACGCGTTTCTGCGTCGCGTCCTTCACCTCGGACTGGCTGTTTCCGACGGCCGATTCCCGCGCGATCGTGCATGCGCTGAACGCAGCCGGCGCCTCGGTGTCCTTTGTCGAGCTCGAGAGCGACAAGGGACACGACGCCTTCCTGCTGGAGGAGCCGAACCTGTTCGCGACCACGCGCGGCTTCCTCAACGCCGCGGCGCGGGCAAGGGGATTGTAGGGCCATGGCGCTGAGCGAGAGCTTCACCAACCGCATCGACCTCAAGCTCGTCGCCGAGATGGTGGCGCCGGGCACGCGCGTGCTCGATGTCGGCTGCGGCGATGGCGAACTCCTGGCGCTGCTCGCCGAGACGCGCCAGGTCGATGCGCGCGGGATCGAGCTCTCGCGCGCGGGCGTTGCCGGCTGCGTCGCGCGCGGCCTGTCCGTGATCCAGGGCGATGCCGATACCGATCTCGCCGAGTATCCCGACGATTCCTTCGACTATGTCATCCTGTCCCAGACGATCCAGGCGACGCGCGATCCCAGGCTGGTCCTGGAACACATGCTGCGGATCGGGAGGCGCGCCATCGTCTCCTTCCCGAATTTCGGGCATTGGCGCATGCGCAGCCAGGTCTTCTTCCGTGGCCGCATGCCGGTGACCGACGCCCTGCCCTATGCCTGGTGGGAGACGCCCAATATCCATTTCTGCACCATCCGCGACTTCGTGAGCCTCTGCGAGGCCGTCGGCGCGGAGAAGGAGCGGGCCGTCGCGCTCAATGCGGCCGGCGGCAAGGTCGGCGTCAGCGCTCCCTGGTGGCTCTGGAACCTCTTTGGCGCGCAGGCGGTGTTCCTGCTGAAGCGGGGATAATCCTTCTCCCCTCGGGGGAGAAGGTGGCAGCGCGCAGCGCTGACGGATGAGGGAAGTCAGGTGTCGATGAAGAAAAGGGCCGCTTGCGCGACCCTTCCCTCATCCGTCTGCTTCGCAGACACCTTCTCCCCCGAGGGGAGAAGGAAGCGTGCAGTCAGTTCAGCGCGACGCCGGCCGGGCGCTTCTCCTTCACCACCGAGACATCGCCGAGCATCAGCCCGGCCGGCCCGATCGTGACCGGCACGGTCTCGCCGTCATGGACCTTGCCGGCGAGCAGGAGCTCGGCCAGCGGATCCTGAACCGATTTCTGGATGACGCGCTTGAGCGGGCGCGCGCCATAGGCCGGATCGTAGCCCTTCTCGGCAAGCCATTCGCGCGCCTCGTCCGAGAGGTCGAGCACGATCTTGCGGTCGACGAGCAGCCTGGCGAGGCGGCCCATCTGGATATCGACGATCGCGCCCATATCGGCCCGCTTGAGGCGGTGGAACAGGATGATGTCGTCGATCCGGTTCAGGAATTCCGGCCGGAACGCCTGCCTGACCACACCCATCACCTCCTCGCGCACAGCGTCGCTATCCTGGCCTTCCGGCTGGTTCACCAGATATTCCGAACCGAGGTTCGAGGTCATGATGATCAGCACGTTGCGGAAATCGACCGTGCGGCCCTGACCGTCGGTGAGACGTCCGTCGTCCAGCACCTGCAGCAGCACGTTGAAGACGTCGGGATGCGCCTTCTCGACCTCGTCGAAGAGCACGACCTGATAGGGCCGGCGGCGCACGGCCTCCGTCAGCGCCCCGCCCTCCTCGTAGCCGACATAGCCGGGAGGCGCGCCGATCAGCCGGCTGACCGAATGCTTCTCCATGTATTCCGACATGTCGAGGCGCACCATCGCGGTGTCGTCGTCGAACAGGAAGGAGGCGAGCGCCTTGGTCAGCTCGGTCTTGCCGACGCCGGTCGGGCCCAGGAACATGAAGGAGCCGATCGGCCGGTTGGGGTCCTGCAGGCCGGCACGCGCGCGGCGCACCGCCGTCGAGACCGCTTCGACCGCCTCGCGCTGGCCGACGACGCGGGCCGCCAGCACCTCCTCCATGCGCAGCAGCTTCTCCTTCTCGCCCTCCAGCATGCGGTCGACCGGCACGCCGGTCCAGCGGCTGACCACCTGCGCGACATGGTCGGGCGTCACGGCCTCCTCGACCATGCCGGACGAGTCGCCAATGGCCTCGATCTCGGCCAGGGCCTTCTCGAGCTGCGGGATCTCGCCATAGGCGAGCTCGCCGGCGCGCTGGTACTCGCCCTTGCGCTGCGCCTGCGCCAGTTCGGTGCGGGCATTGTCGAGCTTGGTCTTGAGCTCCGCCGCCTGGCCGAGCTTGTCCTTCTCGGCCTTCCAGCGCGCGGTGATCGCAGCCGAGCGCGTCTCGAGATCGGCCAGCTCGGATTCGAGCCGCTTCAGCCGCTCCTTGGAGCCGGCGTCGCTCTCCTTCTTGAGCGCCTCCTGCTCGATCTTCAGACGCACGATCTCGCGGTCGATCGTGTCCAGTTCCTCGGGCTTGGAATCGACCTGCATGCGCAGCCGCGCCGAGGCCTCGTCGACGAGGTCGATGGCCTTGTCGGGCAGGAAGCGGTCGGTGATGTAGCGGTTCGACAGGGTCGCGGCCGAGACCAGCGCCGAATCCGTGATGCGGACGCGGTGGTGCTGCTCGTATTTCTCCTTCAGGCCGCGCAGGATCGAGATCGTGTCCTCGACCGTCGGCTCGTCGACGAAGACCGGCTGGAAGCGCCGGGCGAGCGCCGCGTCCTTCTCGACATATTTGCGGTACTCGTCGAGCGTGGTCGCGCCGACGCAGTGCAGGTCGCCACGCGCCAAAGCCGGCTTCAGCAGGTTCGAGGCGTCCATCGCGCCGTCGGTCTTGCCGGCGCCGACCAGGGTGTGCATCTCGTCGATGAACAGGATGACGCCGCCATCCGAGCTGGAGACCTCGTTCAGCACCGCCTTCAGGCGCTCCTCGAACTCGCCGCGATATTTCGCGCCGGCGATGAGCGAGCCCATGTCGAGGGCGAGCAGCTCCTTGTCCTTAAGGCTTTCGGGCACATCGCCGTTGACGATGCGCAGCGCCAGGCCTTCGGCGATGGCGGTCTTGCCGACGCCGGGCTCGCCGATCAGGACAGGGTTGTTCTTGGTGCGGCGGCTCAGCACCTGGATGGTGCGGCGGATCTCCTCGTCGCGGCCGATGACAGGGTCGAGCTTGCCCTCGCGCGCCGCGGCGGTGAGGTCGCGCGCATATTTCTTCAGCGCGTCATAGCCCTGCTCGGCCGAGGCCGTATCGGCGGTGCGGCCCTTGCGGATCGCCTCGATCGCAGCATTCAGCGCCTGCGGCGTCACCCCGGCCTTGGCCAGGGCCTTGCCGGCCTCGGTCTCCTTCTCGACCGCCAGGGCCAGCAGAAGCCGCTCGACCGTGACGAAGGAATCGCCGGCCTTGTCGGCCGCCTTCTCGGCCGTGTCGAAGACGCGGGCGAGGCCCGGCGTCAGATGCAGGCCGCTGGCGCCGCCGCTGACCTTGGGCATCTTGGCCAGGGCTGCATCGGTCAGCTGCAAAGCGAGCTTCGCCTGGCCGCCCGAGCGCTCGATCAGCCCGGCCGCCATGCCTTCGCTGTCGTCGAGCAAGGCCTTCAGAAGATGTTCGGGCGCAAATTGCTGGTGCCCGTCACGCAGCGCAATCGTCTGCGCCGCCTGCAGGAAGCCCTTGGCCCTGTCGGTGTATTTCTCGATGTTCATGTCGTCGCTCCGCCCGCCGGCGCGCCCCGTAGCGACGCATCCGGCTGCCTTTCATCAGGATAGGGCTCCCGGAGGACACCCTTCGCGACACAGATAGGTGTGACATCCGCGCAACGGAAGAGGCAGCGGCGCAAGAAGCATTGACGGCGCTCAAATCATCGGAGCAGCCTCCCACCATGACTGGCACAAAACGGCAGCAGGCGATTCGCAAGGCGTTGAGGGCGCTGGCTCCCGGGATTCCGCTGGCCGATGCCGAAGCGGTGCTGGCGCTGGCCGAGCGCCGCCACATGAAGACCCTGCCGCCGTCCACGGCGCTCTGGCTCGCATTGGGCAGCCATGTCCGGCACAGCCATACCGACTATGACCGCCTCCTCGCCGAAGGCTATGATCGCGACGCGGCCCGGTTCTTCGTCGTCGAGGAGACCGATGCCGTGCTCTCCGGCTGGGGCTGCCAGCGCTCGGTGGCGGATGGCGAGGAGATCGAGGCCGACGCCGAGGCGTGAACCCCGGTTGCGATCGGTTAGAGTCCGTTTGAGAATGCTCAGGGATAGACGACGCGCCGCAGCATGAGGCTTCCGAGTGCGACATGGATCATGGCTTCGGAGACGTCGAGGCGCTGTTCATAGTCTCGGACGAGGCGCTTCCAGCGAGTCACCCAGCCGAAAGTGCGCTCGACGACCCAATGAGAATTTGCGGCACCGGCTATGGAACGAACTTCGCAGTTATGCTCGATCTCGCGCGAATAATGTTACGCGAGGGGCAGAAACACCGAAGCTTGCAGCCCTGCTCGTTGAAAATTCGGCTCCGGTCTAAAACGACGATAGACTTGTCACGCAACACCGTTTTGTGCAGCCGAACTGGGTCCTTGCAAGGCCAGATAGCCGTTGCGGCAATAAGACTGGACGGCTTCAGCCTAACAATCCTTGCCGCCGGACTTGAAGAGGATATTCGCGATGAATTTCGAAACCTTGCGCGTGCAGGCGACGGAAGCTTTACAGACCGCATTGAATTGGCTCGTCAGCCCGCAATTCTACGCGCAGATCGGCGCCATCATCGTTGCCGTCGCGGTGGCCTATTTCGTCGCCCAGAAAGTCCGTTCCCGCTCCGGTCTGTTCTCGTCCGCGCCGGACGACGGACCGCTGCTGCGGCTGCGGCAGTGGCTCTACACCTGCCGCGATCTTCTCTTCCCGGTCTTCACGGTTCTGGCGCTCGCTATCGCCGTAGAACTGGCGCAATCAGCGGTCGGCGCGGCATGGCTGGTGCGCATCGCCCAAGGCCTTGCGGTCGTCGGCGTCCTCTACGCAGCGATCAATCGGTTCATCACCCATCCGGTCATCAATTCCGTGGCGCGATGGGTCGGTATTCCCCTCGCCGCGCTGCATGTATTCGGCGTTCTTGGCGCCGTTGTCGGCTATCTCGATTCGATTTCGGTCGAAGCCGGTAACATTCGTCTCTCGGTCTATACGATGGCCAAAGCCCTGCTGGCGGCAGCCATTCTGTTCTGGCTCGGCCGCGCCTCGAACGACGCCGGCCAGAAGGTCATCCGCAAACAGGAAGCCTTCGACATTCCGACCCGCGAACTGTTGGCGAAAGCCTTCCAGATCGCCCTGTTCCTGTTGATCTTCATCCTGCTCTTGCAGGTGCTCGGCCTCGACCTTACGGCGCTCACCGTGTTCGGCGGCGCGCTCGGCGTCGGCCTCGGCTTTGGCATGCAGCAGATTTCGTCGAATTTCGTCTCCGGCATCATTCTGTTGATCGAACGGTCGATGAAGGTCGGAGACTATGTTGATCTCGGCGGCGACCGGGCCGGCGTGCTGCAGGAAATGAACATTCGCTCCAGCACCCTGCGCACCAACGACGGCCGCGACATTCTGGTGCCGAACGAGAAGTTCGTCACGTCGGAATTCATCAACTGGACGAAAAGCGATCTGCATCATCGCTGCGAGATCAAATTCGCCGTCGGCTACGATACCGATATTCATCAGGTGCCGGCGATCGTCGAAGCGGCCGTCAAACAGCAACCGCAAGTGCTGAACGCGCCCGAGCCGCCGACCTGCCGACTGCTCAATTTCGGCGGCAACGTCAATTTCGCCGTCACCTATTGGGTGGCCGGGGTCGACACCTTCAGTTCGCCGATCCAGTTCCACATCTGGGACGCGCTGAAGGCCGCCGGGGTCAAGATTGAACCTGCCTGAGAACGAAACCGTATCTTCCCGCAGATAGCGCTTCGCGCGCTTCTCAAATCCAGCCATCCGGCCACGGCTCGCTCGGGTCCACATCCCAGGCTTGAATCATCCCGCCTCTCTAAGAGGATTTGATCACGCCCCGGCGAAAGCTTCGCTAATGTCGCCGCGGATCAGCCAGCCACGGGATCTCTGCATGCGCATCGCCTCGCTCTACCGCTACCCCGTCAAGGGACTTTCGCCCGAGCCCGTGGATCGGGCGTCCCTGAAACAGGGCGCTTATTTTCCGGGAGACCGGCTGTTCGCCATCGAGAACGGGCCTTCGGGCTTCGATCCGGCCGCGCCGGTGCACCAGCCGAAGATCAAGTACCTGATGCTGATGCGCAACGAAGCGCTGGCCCGGCTGCGGACCCGCTACGAGGACGAGAGCGGGACGCTGGTGATCGCCCATGAAGGCCGCGAGGCGCTGCGTGCCGACACCAGGACAGCCGAGGGCCAGCGCTCGCTCAGCACCTTCTTCTCGGGGTTCATGCCGGAGGAATTGCGCGGCGAGCCGCAGTTGCTGACGGCGCCCGAAGGCTACCGCTTCACCGATTCGCGCTCGGGCTTCGTCTCGATCATCAATCTCGCCAGCGTCGCCGAGCTCGGCTCCCGCATCGGCGCCGAACTCGATCCCCTGCGCTTTCGCGGCAATGTCATGGTCGAGGGGCTGGCCGCCTGGGCCGAGAACGACCTGGTCGGGCGGGAATTGTCGACGCCTTCGGGCATCAGGCTGCGCGCCATCAAGCGGATCGAGCGCTGCGCCGCGACCAATGTCGACCCGACCACCGGGGCGCGGGACCAGCAGATCCCCAAGGCCCTGATGACGCATTACGGCCATGTCGATTGCGGGATCTATTGCGAGGTCCTCGCCGGCGGCACGCTGACCGGCGGCGAAAGACTGGAGCCGGCTTCGCAGGAGCCCGGCTCGGGCCTCGGCATCGCCTGAGCCAAAAAAACAGGGGCCCTTGCGGACCCCTGTCTCGTCACGGGCACTGCCCGCTATCTCATTCGGCCGGGTTGTCCGATTCCGAGCCGAGCGCATCCATCACCTCGCGCGGCGAGCGGCGGCGGCGCGCGCGCTTCGGCGCAGCCGCAGGCGCTTCTTCGGACGCGGCCGGCTCGACGGGCGCAGTCTCGGGGGCCTGGGGAGCCTGTTCTTCAGCCACGGCGATCGGCACCCTGACCGGGGTGGTCAGGAAGGACGGAAGGGCGGCGGCGACATCGCCGTCGCTATCCGCCTCGCTATCCCGGCGCGGACGGCGCTCGGCACGCTCCGGACGCGGAGCACGCTCCGGCCGGTCGGCACGCTCGGGCCGGTCAGCGCGCTCGAAGCGACGCTCGCCCTGATCCTGCGCAGGAGCGCCGTCGGGCTGATCGAACGGGGCCTGCTGGTCGGCGCGCGGCGCGAAACCGCCAGGCTGGCCGTTCTGGCCACCCTCCGGACGATCGAAGCGGCGCTCGCCACGATCGTTGCGATCGAAGCGGCGATTGCCGTTGCGATCGTTGTTCTGGCGGTCGTTGTTCGGACGATCGTTGTTGAACCGATCGTTGTTGCGGTTCGGCCTGTCGAAGCGCTGACCATCGCCCGCTTCGCCATCCTGGCGGGGGCCGCCATTGGCGCCATGGCCGTTCATGCCGCCCTGCGGCTGGTTGCGCATGTCGGGCTGCGGCGAGCCTTGCGGGAAGGCTGCGCCCTCGTCCTCGTTCTCGTCCTCGCCGTCCTCGCCATCTTCGCCGAAGGCGCGATTCGGCGGGAAGCTATGGCCGAACTGCTGAGCCATCTGCTCCTGAGCAGCGAGCAATATACGATAATAATGCTCTGCATGTTGGAAGTAATTCTCAGCCGCCACCGGATCTCCGGAGGATTGCGCGTCGCGCGCAAGCTGCAGGTATTTTTCAGCGACATGCTGCGCCGTGCCACGGACCTTTACGTCCGGCCCGTTCGACTCGTAGCTGCGCTGTAAAGGGTTAGGCGCTTTCCGGTTGCCGTTATTATTATTGTTGTTGTTATTGTTGTTACGGCCGCGCATACGCCGGTTCTGACCTGGTCTCATTCGCGTCTATCTCGCGCTCTGTTCGCTCAAGGCAACCTGACGGTGGTCATGCGCGTTCCGGTGCGTGGCGGGTTGCGACGCCGCGCCGGATGGAGTGGACCTGAAGGGGCGATCCGCCGTTCTTGGTCTTCACGCGCTTGTTTCCAAAAGGGGCTCGTCTTACCCCAGGAGCCGAATGACGCTTGGGCGTCCTCGAATTTCCGATCTTGCTTTGTCAGTTCCGTCAATCTGCGGACTGGTCCGGAGGCAACGCCTCACCAGAAGGGAGGCTGCCCAAGGCTCGGCGCTGACGACACCAGCTTCGGCTGGAAATGTGCATAGCGGCTTTTGTACGCGACTCCAAGCAAATTCGCACGAAAGCCTGTGCGCATCATGCTTCGCCGGCGAAACGCAGGGCCCGCGGATGCCCGCCGAGATCGTTGCGCGCGCCGAGATATCGCAGGCCGGCCTGCCGCATCAGAGCGACCACGTCCCGCTCCTGCCCGGCGCCGATCTCGAGCACGATGAGCCCGCCCGGCGCGAGCCTCGCAGGCAGCTCGCGCGCAAGGATCCTGTACGGGTCGAGCCCGTCATCCCCGCCATCGAGGGCCAATCTCGGATCGTGGTCGCGCACGGCCGGGGCGAGGCCGGCGATCTCGCTCGCCGGGATATAGGGCGGGTTCGAGACGATCAGGTCGAAGATGCCGTCGACGCCGCCGAGCCAGTCGCCCTGGCGGAACTCCGCGCGAGCACCGACGCCGTTGGCGACCGCATTGGCCGCCGCCGTCTCGCAGGCCTCGCTGGAGAGATCGACGCCAAGGCCCTTCGCCTGCGCGAACTCGCTCAGGATGGCGACCAGCAAACAGCCCGTCCCGGTCCCGAGATCGAGGACCGACAGCGCCTCGTTCCGGCGCGAAGCCATCGTTTCGAGCACGGCCTCCACCAGCGTCTCGGTATCCGGCCGCGGCTCCAGCGTCGCCAGCGAAAGCCGGAAGGTCAGCCCCCAGAACTCGCGCTCGCCGAGAATCCGCCAGACCGGCTCGCCGGCCAGCCGGCGCTCGCAATAGCCGTTCAGGATCGAAGCGGCCGCCTCACCCAGCATTGCCCCGCCGTCCTCGGCGCGGGACCGGCCGACAGCACCTTCGACCAGAAGACGCGCATCGAGCGCCGGCGTTTCGCTTCCGGCCGCGCGAAAACGTGCCGCGAGCCGATATCGCGCCTCACCAATCGTGGACGCCATACCGGCCCGCTGCATTGTCGCGTCTGCCCCGGTGAGGGGCGCCGTCATGGGCGCCCCGCCATCAGATGCCTTCCGTCTGACGGCGCATGCAGATCGCCATTTTCTGGCGAATGGCGCTGCGGCTCTCGCGTGCGCCGCGCATCTGCTGCGAGCAGATCCTGCGCGCCTGCGCCTGGGTCATCGATTTCTGCAATGGCGCGGGCTGTCCGCGCACGATTCGGCCGAAGGTCTTCTCCTGCGCCTGGGCGACACCGCCGCCCGACAGCACGATCAGACCCGCCATCGCAATTGCCGATGCAAGCTTCTTCATGGTTTCCTCCAGCCCGTTATGGGATCGGTGGTTTTTCAACGCCCATCCGGCCAAAAAGTTTCACGTCCCGCCCTCGGCCGCGAGCAGCCTCGCCTGATGCTCGGCGGTCAGGGCATCGATGATCTCGTCGAGCACCAGCCCCTGCATCATCTCGTCGAGCTTATACAGCGTCAGGTTGATCCGGTGGTCCGTCACGCGGCCTTGCGGAAAATTATAGGTGCGGATCCGCTCCGAGCGGTCGCCCGAGCCGACCTGCGAGCGCCGGTCGGCGGCGCGCTCGGCATCGGCGCGGCTGCGCTCCAGGTCGTAGAGCCGCGCCCGCATCAGGTCATAGGCGCGCGCCTTGTTCTTGTGCTGGGAGCGCTCGTCCTGCACGACGATCGCGATCCCGGTCGGGATATGTGTGAGGCGAACGGCCGATTCGGTCTTGTTGACGTGCTGCCCGCCGGCCCCGCCGGCGCGCATCGTGTCGATGCGCAGGTCGGACTCGTTGAGCGCGATGTCGACCTCTCCGGCGAGCGGCAGCATCGCAACCGTCGCAGCCGAGGTGTGGATGCGCCCGCTCGTCTCGGTATCGGGCACGCGCTGGACGCGATGCACCCCCGATTCGAATTTGAGCTTCGCATAGACGCCGCGGCCCGAGATCTCGGCAATGACCTCCTTGTAGCCGCCGACCGTGCCTTCGCTTTGCGAGATCGGATCGAAGCTCCAGCCCTTCTGCGCGGCATAGCGCTGATACATCCGCAGCAGGTCGCCTGCGAAAAGCGAGGCCTCGTCGCCACCGGTCCCGGCCCTGATCTCGAGGATGACGCCGCGCTCGTCGGCGGCATCCTTCGGCAGGAGCGCGATCAGGATCTCGCGGGCGCGCTCCTCGATCTCGACGCGCGCGGCGTCGCGTTCCTCATAGGCGAGATCACGGAACTCGCTATCCGTTTCAGGATCGTCGATCAGCGCCTGGGCCTCGTCGAGGGTCGCCCGCGCTCCGCGCCAGGTTGCAATGGCGGCAACGACGGGGTCGAGCTCGGCCAGCTCCTTGGCGAGCTCGACCGTGCGCACGGCATCGGCCGAGCGGTTGATCTCGTCGGTTGCGGCGGCGTGGCGCGCCACGATGCTGTCGAGACGGTCTTGCGGAAGCTGAAGGGACATCGGAAACTCTGGAACAAGGATGCAACGGCAGGCGAAGGCAGCGGGCCGAGCTTCGCTAGACGGGGACTTTCAGCTCGGCCGCGAGCGCCGAGAGCTGCGAACGCAGATTCGCGGCGCCGTCGGACGAGGCCAGCATCCAGTCCATCCGCTCGCGCAGCTTGCCGACATCGAGCGCGCGCAACATCGCCTTGACGGGCCCGATCGAAGCCGCCGACATCGAGAAGGCGCGGTAGCCGAGCCCGATCAGCGCCATCGTCTCCAGCGGCTTTCCGCCCATCTCGCCACAGACCGTGACAGGACAGTCTGCATCGGCCGCAGCCTCGACGATATTGCGCAGCGCCCGCAGCGCGCCGATGCTCAAGGGATCGAACCGCTCCGAGACCCGGCGGTTCTCGCGATCGGCCGCAAACAGGAACTGCATCAGATCGTTGGTGCCGATCGAGAGGAAATCGGCCTCGCGCGCGATCTCCGCCAGCTCGAAGAGCAGCGATGGCACCTCGACCATGACCCCGAGCTGCAGGCTCACCGGCGCCGGACGCCCCTGCTTCTCCAGCATCGCCAGCTCGCGCCGCACGATGAAGCGGGCCCGCAGGAATTCATCCACCGTGGCGATCATCGGCAGCATGATCTTCATGTCGTAGCCGGCGCCGGCCCGCAGCATGGCGCGGATCTGGGCGCGCAGCAGCCGCGGCTTGTCGAGCCCTATGCGGATGGCGCGCCAGCCGAGCGCCGGATTCTCCTCGTCGACCCGCTCCATATAGGGCAGCACCTTGTCGCCGCCGATATCGAGCGTGCGGAAGGTCACCGGCCTGCCTTGCGCCGCCTTGAGCACGGCGCCGTAGAGCGCCTGCTGTTCGGCGGTGGTCGGCATGTGCTGCGCGACCATGAACTGCAGCTCGGTGCGGAACAGGCCAATGCCGGCCGCGGCGGTCTCGTCGAGATTGGGCATGTCGACGAGAAGGCCGGCATTGATCTGCAGGGCCATCCCGACGCCGTCCCTGGTGACGGCGGGCACGGTCTTGAGCTTGCGGTACTGCTCCTGCTTGCGGGCGCGCAGCCGCGCCTTGTCCTTGTAGGCGTTCTCGACGTCGGGCTGCGGGCGGATCTGGACCTCGCCGGCCTGCCCGTCGACGATGACCGCATCGCCAGGCTGGACCAGGGCCGTCGCGTTGACGATCTCGCTGACCACCGGGATGCCGATGGCGCGGGCGACGATGGCGATATGGCTGGTCGGCCCGCCCTCCTCCAGCACCAAGCCGCGCAGGCGGGCGCGGTCGTAGTCGAGCAGCGCCGCAGGCCCCATCGAGCGCGCGATCAGGATGGCATTCTCGGGCAGTTTCTCACGCGCAACGCCATTGGCCTTGCCCATCAGCGTGCGCAGCAGCCGGTTCGCCAGATCGTCGAGATCGTGCAGGCGTTCGCGCAAATAGGGGTCGGTCTGGCGCAGCATCTTGGCGCGGGTATCGGACTGGACGCGCTCGACCGCCGCCTCGGCGGTGAGGCCGGTCATCACCACCTCGCGCATGCGCCGCAGCCAGCCCTGGTCATGCGCGAACATGCGGAAGGTCTCGAGCACGTCGCGATGCTCGCCGATATGGGCGACATCGCCGCGCTCGATCAGCTCGTCGATCGAGGTCCGCATCTCGGCGATCGCCGCCTCCAGGCGCCGGACCTCGCGCGCCGGGTCCTCGGCGATCAGGTTGGTGATCGCGACGCGCGGCTCGTGCAGCACGGCGTAGCCGAGACCGACCCCTTCGGCGAGCGTGACGCCGATGCCATGGATCGGCCGGTCGAGGCCGATCGAGGCGCCGGGCCGCGCCAGCGACTTCAGACCGCCGGCCGCGATCATCTCCGCCATGATCATGGCGGTGGTCTGCAGCGATTCGATCTCCTCCTCGCTGTAGAGCCGCGAGGCGCGGTTCTGGATGACGAGGACGCCCATGACGGCGCCGCCACGCAGGATCGGGACGCCAAGGAAGGAACGGTAGATCTCCTCGCCCGTCTCGGGCCGGTAGGAGAAGGCGGGATGGCCCTGCGCGTCCGACAGGGCGAGGGGCTCGGCCTCGCTCGCGATCAGGCCGACCAGGCCTTCGCCGGCGCGCATCGTGGTGAGATGGACCGCCTCGCGGTTGAGGCCTTCGGTGGCATAAAGCTCGAGCGAGCCATCCTCGCGCAGGACGTAGACCGAGCAGACCTCGGCAACGAGATTGCCCGCGATCAGGACGACAAGCCGATCCAGCCGCTCCTGCGGACTGACGGGCGCTGCCATGACCTCACGGAGGCGGCGCAGCAGAACGCCCGATCCTCCGAGAGCGCCTCGCATCAATCCTGCCCTCCGCCCGCCTCCTCAGACACCGTCGCCGATGTCCCGCGCAAGACCTGACGCCTACCCTGGACGAGTCGCCAGCAAGCTCCGATCCTCGTCGCCTTCTAGCGACCGAAAGGAGTGTTCGGCAAGGTCTGCGGCCTCAACCCCAGATCGAAATCTCGGCCGGAACGGGCAGCCGACCCGTTCGCGGCCTTTTTCGCGCCGCCCGAAGCGACTTTCGCGGAGCCGGTCTTGCGTGCCAGCTCGGCCGGCCGGGCCCGGCCTTTCGGTGCAGCCGAGGGCTTGCGGGAGACCGGCGGCACCGCCTCGCTGTCGACTGTCGCGAGGCCGGAAAGCACCGCGAGATATTTCCGCGTCCACCAGCGGATGTCGGTCGCCGCGATCGTCGCGTAAAGACGCTCGAACCGGCGCTGCCGCTCCGATATCGGCATGGCGAGGGCGGTGCGAATCGCTTCCGCGACGCCTTGCGTATCGTAGGGGTTGACGATCAGCGCCTCGCCCATCTGCTGCGCGGCGCCGGCAAAGCGCGACAGGACCAGAACGCCGGGATCGGCGGGATCCTGGGCCGCGATATATTCCTTCGCGACGAGATTCATGCCGTCGCGCATCGGCGTCACCAGGCCGACCTGGGCGCGCCGGTAGAACCCTGCAAGCGCGCTGCGCGAATAGGTCTTCTTCACGACGCGGATCGGGGTCCAGTCGAATTCGCCGAGCGCGGCGTTGAGGCGGCCGGCGGTTTCGTCCGACTGGCGGTCGAGCTCGGCATATTCGGGAACGTCGGAGCGCGATGGCGGCGCGATCTGGAGCATGCCGACATGGCCGCGATGCTCCGGATGGTTGCGCAGGAACTGCCCGAAGGCCTCCAGCCGCTGGACGATGCCCTTGGAATAGTCGAGGCGATCCACGCCGATGACGAGCTTGCGGGCTCCGAGCGGACCGGTCGTCGTGCGGATCGGCGTCGTCGCGGCACGCACCGAGGCGGTGGCGAGCTTGCGGAAGGCATCGACATCGATGCCGATCGGGAAGGCCTGCACGGTGGTCTCGCGCCGTCCGATCTTGATCTTGCCGCCGCCGGCGATCGCGCCGCACATCGCGACGAGACCGTCGCTGAGGTTGCGCGCATCGTTCTCGGTCTGCACGCCGACCAGATCATAGGCCGACATGGTGCTGATCAGAGTCGCCGCGAAGGGAAGCACGCCGAAAAGCTCGGCCGGCGGCCAGGGGATGTGGTGGAAATAGCCGATGCGGTTGGTCACGCCGCGGCGGCGCAGCTCGGCGCCGAGCGGAATGAGGTGATAGTCGTGGATCCAGATCACGTCGTCCGGCTGCAGCAGCGGGACGAGCGCCTTGGCGAAGCGACGGTTGACGCCGAGATAGCCGGCATAATCGGCCCGCGAAAACTCGGTCAGCCCGAGCCGGTAATGCATGTTCGGCCACAAGGCGCGGTTCGAGAAGCCGAGATAATAGGTCTGCCGCTCGGTTTCGCTCAGGTCCGTCACGGCGTAGGTCACCTTGCCGCGCTGCTCCATCCGCACGTCGCGGGCGGTGTCGCTCACCGCCCCGCTCCAGCCGAACCAGAGCCCCCCGCTGGTTTCCAAGGCCTCCCGCAACGCGACCGCCAGGCCGCCGGCGGCGACCTTTTCGCTGCGATCGGGAACGGTGACGCGATTGGAAACGATGACGAGACGCATGCGGGAAGTTCTCCGATCAACCGGCTGCCCGAATTTCGACACCGGAAGCAGGAACAGAACGCGCCGGCACACGTAATGTTTCCGTGGGGCTCCGGGGCCAGGTGGCAAAGCCGTGTCAGGCTTGCGTTGAAATCAGGATGGCTGTGGCAAAGTGAAAGCAGAATGTGGCAAGTTCGCGAGCATCGGCCGGTAGCGCGGATGATGCAAGGGTCTATCTTCAGGATTCGGACAGTTCCTACGTCGTGCTTTCGCCTGCTTCGTCACGCAAACAGATCGAGATGATGGAACTGATCGAACCCGAATCTGCCAGCGAATCCCGCGACTTCACCGGCGCAGGCGAGAAGATCGCATTATTTCTCGATTTCGACGGAACTCTGGTCGAAATCGCGCCCTTGCCGGATGAGGTGAGACTCGACCGGCGCGTCGGCCCGGCGCTCGAAGCGCTGCGCGCGTCGCTGGGCGGCGCGCTGGCGCTCGTTTCCGGGCGTCCGGTGCCCGTGCTCGACGCCTTCCTCGATCCGCACCGCTTCGATGCGGCCGGTCTCCATGGCGCCCAGGTCCGGCTCGACGGCGTCATTCGCGCCCAGGCGGAGGCACCAGAGGCGCTGCGCGAGGCGACCCGCGACCTCGTGCGCTTCGCCAACAGCCATGTCGGCGTCATCGTCGAGGACAAGCGGATTTCGGCCGCCCTGCATTGGCGCCTGGCGCCGCAACTGCAGGACGAGGCCCTCGCGCTCGTCCGGACCATCGCCGCCAGGATGGGGCCGTCGGTGAGGCTGCAGGAGGGCAAGTCGGTCGCGGAGCTGGTTCCGGCCGGAGCCAGCAAGGGCGGCGCCATCTCCTGGCTGATGAACGAACCGCCCTATGCCGGGCGAAAACCGGTCTTCATCGGCGACGACATCACGGACGAGGCGGGTTTCAAGACGGTGAACGCACTTGGCGGCCTCTCGGTCCGAATCGGGCCGGGCGAGACCTGCGCCGCGCGACGTCTTGCCTCGCCGACCGCACTGCGCTCCATTCTGCTCTCCGCCGCCGAAGCCGGCAGCTTGACCACCGACGCATTTCTTCAAGGCTGATCCATGACCGTCGAAACGTCCACCACGGGGCGGCACTCCGCCTCGCTCGATCTCGGCGTGATCGGAAACTGCTCGATCGCCGTCCTCGTCGACCGCCGCGCGCATTTCGTCTGGGGCTGCTTTCCGCGCTTCGACCGCGATCCGGTGTTCTGCTCCCTGATCGACAACAAGGCCGATGACGGCGAGGGGATGCCGGAGAAAGGCGTCTTCGCCATCGAGCTCGTCGGCATGACCCGCTGCGAGCAGAGCTATCTGGACAATACCGCGATCCTCTCCTCGGTGCTGTCGGACGATCACGGCAACGCCATCGAGATCCTCGATTTCGCGCCGCGCTTCGTCCGCTTCGAGCGGTTTTTCCGGCCGCCGCAGCTGGTGCGGCGGGTGCGTCGGCTGTCCGGCAGGCCGCGGATCCGGGTGGTGCTGAAACCCTGCCTCGGCCTCGGCGAGCAGCCGGACGAGATCACGCGCGGCTCCAACCATGTCCGCTTCGTCGGGGCCGACCAGACGATCCGGCTGACGACGGACGCGCCGATCTCCTATGTCGTCGAAGGCATCCCCTTTGCCGTCGAACGCCCCTTCTCCTTCTTCATCGGCTCGGACGAGGCCCTGCGCGCCGAGATCGAGACGACGTCGCGCGAATTCCTGGACAAGACCACGGATTACTGGCGCGACTGGGTGCGCTCGCTCTCGATCCCGTTCGAGTACCAGCAGGAGGTGATCCGTGCCGCGATCACCCTGAAACTGTGCAGTTTCGAGGAAAGCGGCGCCATCGTCGCCGCCTTGACCACCTCGATCCCGGAGGCGCCGGGGACGCAGCGCAACTGGGACTACCGGTTCTGCTGGCTGCGCGACGCCTATTTCGTCGTCCATGCGCTCAACCGGCTCGGCACGACGCGGACGATGGAGGACTATCTCGGCTTCATCACCAACGTGGTCGATACCTTCTCGGAGAGCGGGGCAGAGCATCTGCCGCCGCTCTACCCGATCACGCGCGGCGGCGCGCTGAACGAGTTCGAGGTCGAGAGCCTGTCAGGCTATCGTGGGCACCAGCCGGTGCGGGTCGGCAATGGCGCGGCGACCCAGATCCAGAATGACGGCTATGGCGCGGTCGTGCTCGCCGCCACGCACTCATTCTTCGACCGCCGCCTGATCCAGCCCGGCAAGGACGCCCTCTTCGGGCAGCTCGAGCGCATGGGCGAGATCGCGATCTCGGTCTTCGACAAGCCGGATGCCGGCCCCTGGGAGCTGCGCGAGAAACAGGTGGTGCATGCCTTCTCGAGCGTGATGTGCTGGGCGGCCTGCGACCGCCTGGCGCGGATCGCCGGCACGCTCGGCCGGGCCGACCGCAAGGATTACTGGCGCGGCGAAGCGAAGCGGCTCAAGGGCATCATCAGCGACCGCATCTGGAACGAGGAGAAGGGAACCTTCGTCTCGACCTTCGACGGCGACGAACTCGACGCGACGCTGCTGCTCATCGCCGAGCTCGGCTTCGTCAAGCCGAAGGACCCCCGTTATATCGCCACGGTCGAGGCGATCGGCCGCGAGCTCGGCCGCGGCGACCTCTTGCTGCGCTACGCCTCCGAGGACGATTTCGGCTTCATGCATACCGGCTTCCTGATCTGCGCCTTCTGGTATGTCGATGCGCTGCACGCGATCGGCCGGCGCGACGAGGCCAAGGAGCTGTTCGGCCGCATCCTGAAGCGGCGCAACAGCTTTGGCCTGCTCTCGGAGGATGCCGACCTCGAAACCGGCGAGCTCTGGGGCAATTTCCCGCAGACCTATTCGATGGTCGGACTGATCAACTCGGCGATGCGGCTGAGCCGGAACTGGGAAGAGGCGTTCTGAGGCCTCACGTCATGGTCGGCCTTGAGCCGACCATCTCATGAAAAAGGCACCTCCTGCAGGAGATGCTCGGGTCAAGCCCGAGCATGACGGGCCTGGAACTCACTCCATCCTGGCCGCCGTCCGCATCACCGCCAGCGCCAGGCTCTGCGCGGCCGGGACGATGCTCTCGATCTCGAGGAACTCGTCGGGCGTATGGGCCATGCCGCCGATCGGGCCGACCGAGCACAGCGTCGGGCAGCCTTGCGCGGCGGTGAAGCCTGAATCGGCGCAGCCGCCGGTGAATTCGGCAGTAACGCCGATCCCGAAGGTCGCGGCGGCATCGCGATAGGTGTCGTAGAGCTGCCCAGCCTCGGGCGTGCGCTCCAGCGGCAGGAACTCGCCCTTGATGATCAGCGTCGCGCTCGAGCCCTCGACGATCGGCGTCTCGACGATGGCGCGGATCGCCCCGACCAGCTCGTCGCGCTGCGCGGCCGTGACATAGCGCAGGTCGATCTCGCACCAGGCATGCGGCGCGACGGTGTTGACGGTCTGGCCGCCGCCGATCAGCCCGACATTGACGGTGACGCCGCGCTCGAGATCGGTCAGGCCCTGCAGCTTCGGGATCTTGTGGCCTAGATCGACGATAGCCGAGATGCCCTTGTCGTAATTCGCGCCGGAATGGGCGGCCTTGCCCAGGAACTCGGCGCGCATGAAGACGCCGCCCTTGCGGCCGCTGGTGATCGACTGCTTCCGGTCGCGGGCGAACTCGCTCCCCGCCGGCAGCCGGCTCGGCTCGGCGTTGAAGACGCAGCGCGCCTCGCGCGCCGCCGCCTCGATGATCGGGCGTGACGAGGGCGAGGCGATCTCCTCGTCGCTCGTCGTCAGCATCAAGAGCGGAGCGGGAAGCCCACCGCATTCGGCGAAGGCGGCGGCGACGAAGGCCTCGATCATCAGCCCGGCCTTCATGTCGGCCACGCCCGGCCCATAGGCGCGGCCGCCCTTGATGGTGAAGGGCCGGCGCGTCGGCTCGCCCTCCGGGAAGACCGTATCGCGATGGCCGAGCAGCAGCACCGGGCGCTGGTCGTTGGCGGCCGGATTGGGCAGGCGCGCCTTGACGGCGTCGCCATAGCGCGCGTCCGGAACGATCTCGACCTCCAGGCCGTTGGCCTGATGGAAGCGGGCGAGCACCTGCCCGGCCCGGTCGACGCCCGCCTTGTCATAGGAGCCGGAATCGGTGTCGACCATCTCGCGCAGCAGCGCCACCATCGCGTCCTTGCGGCTGGCGAGCCAGGCGGTGACCTTGGTTTCCTCGGGTGTCATATCGCTCATCGCTCGGCGCTTCCTCTGGTTCCGAATGGGACGGCAGGCGAAGCTAGAGCATCGGCGCGACGGCAGGGAACCGGCATTGGCGCCGCTCGTCCCCGCGTTATCGGCACAGCCACCGTCTGCTTCGCCATCCGAAGGCCGTCATCGGCCGTACACTCATGCAGAAAGCGCAAGGCGACCGGCGTTCGGCCCAGGAGTTCGTGCCGTACCGAGCAGGGAGGATGCGAGGATGACACTCCACATCGTCATTTCGGGCCTGGTGCAAGGGGTCGGCTACCGGCAGTGGCTGCGAGAGCGGGCGCTCGCCGCCGGCGTGGCCGGCTGGGTGCGCAACCGTTCCGACGGCACGGTGGAGGCGGTTCTGTCCGGGGCGCCGGAGACCGTCGAGCTGTTGGCCGCCGAGGCGCGGAAGGGACCGCGAGGCGCCAGGGTCGCAGACGTCGATAGCCGCGCGGCGCAGCCATCGCTCGCAGATCAAGCGAGCGATGATTTCGTGATCGCCCGCAGCATCTAGATCGCCGTGGGGCCCCTAGGACCCGCGGGGGGGCGCGATCGCTGTTTTTGTTGGTAGAAATTTTG
>NZ_JBHYEM010000006.1:0-29373 GCF_051860145.1 Allobosea sp.
GCATCTCGACGAGATGACCCAGGCCAATGCGGCGCTGGCCGAGGAGAGCGCCGCATTGGCCGCCGCGCTGACCCAGCGCATCGGCCAGCTCAACACCCTCGTCGCCGCCTTCCGCACCGGCCCGCAGCAGCTCGGCCAGGCTCCGGCGCAGGTCCCCGCCCGGGCGCCGGCGCCCGCCGCAGCCGCGAAGCCGCAGGCCGCGCCCCAGCCGCGCGCCTATGCGCCGCCCAGGCGCCGCGCCGCCGATATCGAGGCGGTCGCGACGGGTTCGGGCTCGGAGCCCGAGCGCCTGCGCCAGCTCGCCGAAGCCGCCTTCGCCCAGACCAAGGCCGAGCCCAAACGCGCGCCCGCAAAGAAGATCGCGAACGGACGCGACGATGCAGGATGGGAGGAATTCTGACGGGAGAGCGGGACCCGGGTGGAGGCTCAGGCCTTGCGGCCGGCCATCATCATGATCCCGGCGATGTAGTCGTAGAGTTCCTGCCAGGCGCGCTCGACGGCGGGCGTGCAGGCAGGGCCCAGCGATTGGCGCAAGGTCCAGAGCAGCGCTCCGCGGGCTTCGGCATAATGCCTGTCCTCGACGCGGTAGCCCTTGTGCCGTCGCCCGAGACGGTCAAGCAGGATCGTCAGCCCTTCGCGGTCGTTGAGCGTGGCGATCGCCACGGTGAGCGTCTCCATCAGCTTGACGCCTTGCGCCGTGAGATCTCCCTTGAACAGGGCGCGGGTGTCGGGCGCGATGGCGAACAGGCGATCGTAGAAAAGGGCGGCTGTTTCCGCCTTGCGGCGATGCAGATGCGCGAAGCTGTCCCGGATGAGCGTGATCTGCTCGGACGTCATCATCGATCTCCGCTGGCCTTCCAGACGGCCGCCGCCGACGCGGAGGCTACACCGTCCCAACTGGCCGGGAGGATGGGCTTACGCCCGATAGTTTAGAAACTGAATAATGTGCAATCGGAATCGCGGTCGCACAGGTCGCTTCAGGCCATGTGAGCGAGCAGGCCGAGACGCTCGCGCCGCCACCAGCGCCAGAGCATCAGCACGGCGACGACCGCCAGGCCGATGGCGAGGCCGATCCAGATGCCGCTGCCGGCGAGCGGCGTCCAGAAGCCGAGCGCGGCCGAAAGCGGCAGCCCGATGCCCCAATAGCCGATGCCGGCCAGGACCATCGGCACCCGCGTGTCGCGCAGGCCCCGCAGGATGCAGGAGCCGACCACCTGGGCGCCGTCGGCGATCTGGAAGATCGCCGCGAAGAGCAGGAAGCGGATGGCGAGTTCCGCCACCGCGGCCGAGCCCGGCTTGCTCGTATCGAGGAAGGGGCCGACCAGGAGGCCCGGCGCAAACAGCATCACCAGCGCCGTCAGCGCCATGAACGAGATCGCCAGCACGATCGCCGTCGTGCCGGCCCGCCTGATGCCCTCGCGATCGCCCGCGCCATAGGCCCGCCCGACGCGCACGGTGCCGGCCTGGCCGATGCCCATCGGCACCATGAAGGTCAGCGACGCGATCTGGATCGCGATCGCATGCGCCGCGAGCGAAGCCGGGCCGATCAGCCCCATCAGGAAGGCCGCGCCGTTGAAGATGATGACCTCGAAGGCGAGCGCCAAGCCGATCGGCAGGCCGAGCCGCCAGAAGGCGCGATAGCGCGGCCAGTCGGAGACCCAGAAGCGTCCGAACAGGCGGAAGCGCCGGAACCGCCGGTCGAGCGAGACGACGACGGCCAGGCCCAGGAACATCAGGGTCGAGGACAAAGCGGTGGCGAGGCCGGAGCCGGGCAGGCCCAGCGCCGGGAAGCCGAGCCGCCCGAACATCAGGCACCAATTGGCGAAGACGTTGAAGGCGACCGCGAACAGGACCACCGCGAAGGCCCAGAACGGACGCTGGAGCGCGGCGACGAAGCCTCTCAGCACGAGATAGCAGAAGAACGGCAGGAGGCTCCATTGCAGCGTCCTGACATAGCTCGCCGCAGCCGCCGAGAGCGCCGGATCCTGCCCCATCGCGAGCAGGATCGTCTCGCCCTGCCACAGGAACAGCCACATCGGCCCGACCAGCGTCGCCGCCGCCCAGAAACCCTGGCGCACCGTGCGCCGCACCTCGCGGACCGCATGCCGGTTCTGCCCGAGCTCGATCGAGATCATTGGCGCGACCGCAGCCATGATGCCGATGCCGAAGATCAGCACTGCCATGTAGAGATTGGAGCCGAGCGCGCCTGCGGCGAGCGAGTCGGGGCCGAGATGGCCCATCATGACGACGTCGGTCGCGGTCATCGCCGTCTGCGCGACATTGGTCAGCACCATCGGCCAGCTCAGGGCGAGCATGGCCTTGGCCTCGGCGAGCCAGGGCTGTGGGCGCGGTGCGTGAAGGACGAGGTCGGACATGGGGCGTCGCTTCTAGCGCCCATTTTATGGGCAAGGCAGCCGTTCTTGCGCTGGGCTCGCCCGCGTCCGGCGCGGGAGCGGATGGCGGCCCGTTACGCGTTTTTGCGATCAGGCTCTTGCGCCAACGACGCTATCGGCAGCGTCGGTGGGCGGCCATCATCGCCGGCAACAAGAAGACAGAGGATCGGTCGGGAATGTCAGACAAGGGGAAGAACGCCGCGCGCGGCGAGATCGTCGCGCTCGATGCGGTGGCGCTGTCTCACGCGATCCATGCGCGCCGGTTGTCCTGCGCCGAGGTGATGAACGCCTATCTCGACCGGATCGAGAGGCTCAATCCGCTGGTCAACGCGCTCGTCGCCGTGCGGGAGCGCGCCGACCTGGTGAAGGAGGCGGCCTCGCTCGACGACGAGCTCGCCGCAGGCCGCTCGCGTGGCTGGATGCATGGCTTTCCGCAGGCCATCAAGGACCTTGCCGCGGCCAAGGGCTTCGCGACGACGCAAGGCTCGCCGCTCTTCAAGGACGAGATCGCGCAGAGCGACGCGATCTTCGTCGAGCGCATGAAGGCTGCCGGCGCGATCATCGTCGGCAAGAGCAACACGCCCGAATTCGGGCTCGGCTCGCAGACCTACAACCCCGTCTTCGGGCCGACGCGCAACGCCTACGACCAGTCGCGCACCTCCGGCGGCTCGAGCGGCGGGGCGGCCGTGGCGCTCGCTCTGCGGATGCTGCCGGTTGCCGATGGCAGCGACCATGCCGGCTCGCTGCGCAACCCCGCCGCCTTCAACAATGTCCTCGGCATGCGCCCCGCCTATGGCCGCGTGCCCTCGAGCGGCGACGAGGTCTTCATTCCCCAGATGGGCGTCGCCGGGCCGATGGCCCGAAAGACCCGCGACCTCGCGGCGCTGCTCGCCGTCCAGGCCGGCGCCGATCCGCGCATGCCGCTCTCGATCCGCGAGGAGCCGGCGAGCTTCCTCGGCAACCTCAACCGCGACATCACCGGCCTGCGCATCGGCTGGTTAGGGGATCTCGGCGGCCATTTGCCGATGGAGGACGGCATCCTCGGCCTTTGCCGCGAGGCGCTGTCGACGCTTGAGGAAATGGGCGCGCGCGTCGAGGATGCGAGCCTGGGATATGATCCGGAGACGATCTGGCAGACTTGGACGAAGCTGCGGGCCTGGCAGGTCGGCGCCAGCCTGGCGCCGATCCATGCCGATCCGGCGCGCCGTGACGTCCTCAAGCCCGAGGCCCGCTACGAGGTCGAGCAGGGCCTGAAGCTCTCGGCCTTCGACGTGATGAAGGCCTCGAACCTCCGCTCGGCCTGGTATCAGCACGTGCGCGGGCTGTTCGCGCGTTACGATGTGCTCGTGCTGCCGAGCGCCCAGGTCTTCCCCTTCGCCGTCGAGACGCATTGGCCGCGCGAGATCGCCGGCCGGGCGATGGACAGCTACCACCGCTGGATGGAGGTGGTGATCCCGGTGACGATGTCCGGCTGCCCCGCGATCAGCGTGCCGGTCGGCTTCAATGCGGCCGGCCTGCCCATGGGCATGCAGCTCTGGGGCGCCAACCACTCGGAGCGCCTGCTGCTCGAGATCGCCCAGGCCTATGAGGACGCTACGGGCTGGGTCGAGAAGCGCAAGCCGGACTTGCTTGGATAGTGAGCGACCGGCATCGTTCCCGCCTTCCTGACGACGACTGGCCTGGATGGAGTGCTGACGAATGAGTTCGAACCTGCGGATCGACGGCCCGCGCCTGGTCTCTAGGCTCGAGGCGCTCGCGCAGATCGGCGCGACCCCGGAAGGCGGCTGCAGGCGGCTCGCGTTGACAGACGAGGACAAGCAGGGCCGCGACTGGCTGGTCGGGCAGATGCGCGGGCTTGGGCTCGAGGTGAAGGTCGATGCGATCGGCAACGTCGTCGGCATCCTGAAAGGACAGCAGGAGGGGCCCGCGGTCATCCTCGGCTCCCATATCGACACGGTCGGCACCGGCGGGCGTTTCGACGGCGCGCTCGGCGTCATCGCCGGCGTCGAGGTGCTGGCGGCCCTGCGCGATGCCGGGCTGACGCCCAAGCGCGACATGGCGGTGATCGCCTTCACCAACGAGGAGGGCGCCCGCTTCCATCCCGACATGCTCGGCTCCTATGTCTGGGCCGGCGGGATGAGCGTCGAGGCCGCGCATGCCGAAAAGGACTCCGAAGGCGCCGTGCTCGGTACCGAGCTGAACCGCATCGGCTATCACGGTCCGGAGCGGCCCGGCTTCCTCAAGGCCCATGCCTATCTCGAGCTGCATATCGAGCAGGGCCCGGTGCTGGAAGGCGAGGGCGGCGGGCTCGGGGCCGTCACCGGCATCCAGGCGATCTGCTGGCTCGAGCTGACGCTGAAGGGTCGCCCCAGCCATGCCGGCACCACGCCGATGGCCTATCGCAAGGATCCCGGACTCGCCGCCGCGCGCATCAATATCTTTGCCAACGAGCTGACCAGGATCATCTCCGGCCAGCTCGCCAATTCCGGCGTCATCCGCGTCGAGCCGGGCAACGTCAATGTCGTGCCCGAGCGGGTCGTGATGTCGCTCGACCTGCGCAACCCGAACGACGCGCCGCTGGCCGAGGCGGAAGCGACGCTGCGCAAGTTCTGTGCGGAGCTCTCAGTGCGCGACGAGATCGAGATCAGCTTCCGCGACCTGGCGCGCTTTCCGGCGACGCCTTTCGCAGAGGAGCTGATCGCGGGCGTCGAGGCGAGCGCGGCCGAGCTCGACCTGCCGATCCGCCGCATGATTTCCGGCGCCGGTCACGATGCCCAGATGATGTCGCGGCTGTGCCCCACGGCGATGGTCTTCATTCCCTCGATCGGCGGGCTCTCGCACAACCCGGCCGAATTCAGCACGGCCGAGGACATGATCGCCGGCGCGAATGTCCTGCTCAGCGCCGCCTGGCGCGCCGCGAATGCGTGACGCCCGGCCTATCATGAAGCTCGTTGTCATCCCGGACGTAGCGAAGCGGAGCTCCGGGATCCATCGTAATACACAGCGCCTTACGATGGATCCCGGGTCTGCGCGGCTCCGCCGCTTGCCCGGGATGATGTTTCCGAACCCGCTTTGAAAACGGAACCGAGATGACAGCCATCGCCTCCCTGTCCGCCGCCGAACTCGGCAAGCTCTATGCGTCGCGCGGGCTCTCCCCCGTCGAGGTCGCGCAGGACACGCTTGCCCGGATCGAGCGCTTCGAGCCCGAGGTGAATGCCTTCACCATTCGCGACGCCGCGCTCACGCGAACCATGGCCGAGGCCTCGCAGGCGCGCTGGCTCAAGGGCGAGGCGCTCGGTCCGCTCGACGGGGTGCCGGTGACGATCAAGGACAATATCGGCGTGAAGGGCTGGCCGATGCGCCGCGGCTCGGCGGTGGCTGCGAGCACGCCCTGGCCGGAGGATGCGCCGGCGACCGCGCGATTGCGCGAGGCGGGCTGCGTCTTCCTCGGCAAGACGACAATGCCGGAATATGGCTGGAAGGGCGTCGGCGACTCGCCGATGTCCGGCATCACCCGCAATCCCTGGAACCTCGCGACCGGGCCTGGCGGCTCGTCCTCCGGTGCGGCCGTCTGCGCCGCGCTCAATCTCGGCTGCATCCATATCGGCTCGGACGGCGCCGGCTCGGTGCGGATCCCGGCTGCCTTCACCGGCGTCGTCGGGCTGAAGCCGAGCTATGGCCGGGTGCCGGCCTATCCGGTCTCGACCATGGGCTTCCTCGCCCATCTCGGCCCGCTGACCCGCACCGTCACCGATACGGCGCTCGCGATGAATGCGATCGGCCGGCCCGACAGCCGCGACATGACGGCGGCGATCGACGAGCCGCCGGATTTCGTCGCAGGCCTGCCCGGCGGCGTGAAGGGTCTGCGTATCGCCTGGTCGCCGCGCCTTGGCGGCGATGTCCCGGTCGATCCGGAGATCGCCTCGCTGACGCGCGCCGCGGCGTTCGCCTTCCGCGAGCTCGGCGCGCATGTCGAGGAGGTCGATCCCGGCTTTTCCGACCCGATCGAGACGCTGATGACGCTGTGGTCGGCCGGTGCGGCGCTGGCGCTGCGCAAGATCGGTCCGGAGCAGCGGGCGCAGATGGATCCGGGACTCGTCGCGGTGGCCGAGGCCGGTGAGCACGTGACCGGAGCGGCCTATGCCGACGCCTTGCTGAACCAGCGCAATGCCTTGGCCCACCACATGGCGCAGTTCCACGAGCGCTTCGACCTCTTGCTGACGCCGAGCCTGCCTTTGCCGGCCTTCGAGGTCGGCCGGGATACGCCGGGCCATGGCGGCTATGGCGAGGACTGGACGCGCTGGACGCCCTTCACCTACCCCTTCAACATCACCCAGGCGCCTGCGATCTCGCTGCCATGCGGCCTGACCTCGGGCGGATTGCCGGCCGGGCTCCAGATCGTCGGGCCGTTCGGGCAGGACAGCCTGGTGCTGCGTGCGGCTGCCGCCTTCGAGGCGGCGCGGCCGTTCGCTCGCGTCGACGCGCCCGTCAGGTCGACCTGATTCCAGAGCGGCGGCGCGGAGCGCTCCTGTGCGCTGCTCCCGTGCCAGCTGCTTCTCACGGAGATTCTCGTTTTTCGCGCCGACACCCCGATCAAATCGATTTAGACGCGCTCGCGCAATTTTCTACCGAGTGAGGGCGCTGCGGCGCTGGGACATGGCGTTGGCCGCCAGTCGGTACCATTTGGCACAAACCCTGCAAGTCCGTCCGTGACGGATCGCGACCGTCCGAGCGTGTTGTCAGGGGAATTTTTCTCCCCCACACTCCCGCCCAAGGTCGCCCGATCAGAGGTTGGCATTTCAGGGGAGAGAGTGATGGATCGCAGGACATTCCTTAAGACTGCCTCTGGCGCCGGCGTTCTCGCCGCGACAGGCGGCCTCGCTATGCCGGCCCTGTCGCAAGGCGCGGCGGCCAAGACCCTGCGCTTCGTGCCGCAGGCCAATCTCGCGAATTTCGACCCCATCTGGGGCACCCAATATGTCGTCCGCAACGCCGCGGCGCTGGTCTGGGACACGCTTTACGGAATCGACGACAAGTTCCAGCCGCAGCGCCAGATGGTCGAGGGCGAGGAGGTCTCGTCGGACGGCCTGACCTGGACCTTCAAGCTGCGCTCCGGCCTCAAGTTCCATGACGGCACGCCCGTCCTGGCCAAGGACGTCGTGCAGAGCCTGAAGCGCTGGCAGGCCCGCGACCCGATGGGTCTGATGATCAAGGCGATCGAGAACGAGCTCGCGCCGGTCGATGACCGGACCTGGAAATGGTCGCTGAAGCAGCCCTTCCCGAAGATGCTGCTGGCGCTCGCCAAGAACAACGCGCCCTGCTCCTTCATCATGCCGGAGCGCATCGCCAAGACCGATCCGTTCCAGCAGATCACCGAATATGTCGGCTCCGGCCCGATGAAGTTCGCCCGCAACGAATGGGTCCCGGGCGCCAAGGCGGTTTTCGAGAAATTCGCCGATTACGTGCCGCGCTCCGAGCCGGCCTCCTGGCTCGCCGGCGGCAAGAAGATCATGGTCGACCGGGTCGAATGGGTGATCATGCCCGACGCGGCCACCGCAGCCGCCGCGTTGCAGAACGGCGAGATCGACTGGTGGGAGACGCCGCTCTCCGATCTCGTGCCGGTGCTCAAGGCCCATAGGGACATCAACGTCGATATCGGCGACCCGCTCGGCAATATCGGCGCCTTCCGCATGAACCACCTGCATCCGCCCTTCAACAACCTGAAGGTGCGCCAGGCGGTGATGACGGCGCTGAACCAGGAAGACTACATGCGCGCCATCGTCGGCGACGACGACAAGCTCTGGAAGCCGCTGCCGGGCTTCTTCACGCCGGGCACCCCGCTCTACACCGAGGTGGGCGGCGACATCATGAAGATGAAGAACGTCGCGGCGGCGAAGAAGCTGCTCGCCGAATCCGGCTACAAGGGCGAGCCCGTCACCTGCGTCGTCGCGCAGGACATGTCCGCGACCAAGTCGATGGGCGACGTCACGGCCGAGCTCCTGAAGAGCATCGGCATGAATGTCGATTTCGTCGCCACCGACTGGGGCACGGTCGGTGCTCGCCGTGCCCAGAAGACCGCGCCCGGCCAGGGCGGCTGGAGCATGTTCCACACCTGGCACGCGGGGGCGGACTGCCTCAACCCGGCCTCCTACACCGCCATCCGCGCCAATGGCGACAAGGCCTGGTTCGGCTGGCCGGACGTGCCCGCCGTCGAGACCGAGGTGGCGAACTGGTTCAGCGCCAAGGACCTCACCGAGGAGAAGGCGGCGATGGACCGCCTCAACAAGGCCGCGGTCGAGAACGTGGTCTATGTCCCGACCGGCTTCTATCTCGGCTACCAGGCCTGGCGGAAGAACGTCACCGGCGTCGTCAGCGGGCCGCTTCCGTTCTTCTGGGGGGTCTCGAAGGCCTGATTCTAGCGAAAGGGAAACGGCGCCACGATGCTGTCCTTCATTATAAAACGCATCATCACGACCATCCCTGTGATGGCCTTCGTGGCGCTGTTCGTCTTCTCGCTGCTCTATATCGCTCCGGGCGATCCGGCAGCGGTCATCGCCGGCGACCAGGCGACACCCGCCGACGTCGAGAAGATCCGGCTGAGCCTCGGCCTCGACCGCCCCTATCTGGTGCGGTTCGGGGAGTGGCTCTTCCGGGTGCTGCAGGGTGATCTCGGCACCTCGATCTTCACCTCGCTGCCGGTGACGCAGCTGATCGGCCAGCGCATCGAGCCGACCGTCTCCCTGATGGTGCTGACCTTGCTGCTGGCGGTCGTGGTCGCGGTGCCCATGGGCGTCATCGCGGCCTGGAAGGCCGGCACCTGGATCGACAAGGCGGTGATGGCCTTCGCCGTTCTCGGCTTCTCGGTCCCGGTCTTCGTGGTCGGTTATCTCCTGGCCTATACCTTCGCCCTCAAGCTCGACTGGTTGCCGGTCCAGGGCTATACGCCGCTGGAGCAGGGGGTCTGGCCCTGGCTCAGGAACCTGATCCTGCCCTCGGTCACGCTGGGTTTCGTCTATATCGCGCTGATCGCCCGCATCACCCGCGCCACCATGCTGGAGGTGCTGCAGCAGGATTATATCCGCACCGCCCGCTCGAAGGGGCTCGGCCAGCGCAACATCCTCTTCCTGCATGCGCTGAAGAACGCCTCCGTGCCGGTCGTGACCGTCATCGGCATCGGTATCGCGCTCCTGATCGGCGGCGCCGTCGTCACCGAAAGCGTCTTCGCCATCCCGGGCCTCGGCCGTCTCACCGTCGATGCGATCCTGCGGCGCGATTATCCCGTCATCCAGGGCGTCGTGCTGATGTTCTCGTTCGTCTACGTGCTCGTGAACCTGCTCATCGACCTGACCTACACCCTCCTCGACCCGAGGATACGCTATTGACGACGCAGACCGACAACGTGACGGGCGATATTGCGGCGGCCGCCGGCGCTCCGTCCGAGCCGACCTCGCTGCGCAGCCTCCTGCGTTTCATGCGCAGGCATCCATCCGTGGCGATCGGCGGCGGCCTGCTGCTGCTGATGGCGCTGATCGGCATCTTCGCGCCATTCCTCGGAACCGTCGATCCGACGTCGATCTCGCCGGCGCGGCGCACCCGCATGCCCTCCGAGCTCTACTGGTTCGGCACCGACATGCTCGGGCGCGACATCTATTCGCGCGTCATGTACGGCGCCCGCGTCTCGCTGGTCGTCGGCGTCACCGTCGCCGTGCTGGCCTCGGTGATCGGCCTTGCGATCGGCCTCTTCGCCGGCTTCGTGCGCTGGGCCGATGGCGTCGTGATGCGTGCGATCGACGGCATGATGTCGATCCCGCCGATCCTGCTCGCCATCGCCCTGATGGCGCTGACCCGCGGCTCGGTCGGCAACGTCATCATCGCGATCACCATCGCCGAGATTCCGCGCGTGGCGCGGCTGGTGCGGGGCGTCGTGCTCAGCCTGCGCGAGCAGCCCTATGTCGAAGCGGCGGTCGCCTGCGGCGCCAAGGCGCCGCGCATCATCATCAAGCACATCCTGCCGAACACGATCGCGCCGATGATGGTCCAGGCGACCTATATCTGCGCCAGCGCCATGATCGTCGAGGCGATCCTGTCCTTCATCGGCGCCGGCATCCCGCCAGCCACGCCCTCCTGGGGCAACATCATGGCCGATGGCCGGGCGCTCTGGCAGATCAGGCCGCATATCGTGCTGTTCCCGGCGATCTTCCTGTCGATCACCGTGCTCGCGGTGAACCTGCTCGGCGACGGCCTGCGCGACTCGCTCGACCCGCGCATCGCCAAGAGCCTGTAGGGGCGGATCGGCGCCTGCAGCCAGACGATGGCGTCCATGCGGCCGGCACGGCTTTTCCCTCTGCGGCGGATCGCCGATGCTGCGCGAAGGAGGTGACGTCTTGACCCGTATCCTGACCGTGGGCGCAGCCCAGCTCGGCCCGATCCAGCGCGACGAGAACCGCGCCTCCGCCGTCGCCCGCATGATCGCTTTGATGCGCCAGGCCAAGGGCCATGGCTGCGACCTCGTCGTCTTTCCGGAGGCGGCGCTGACCGCCTTCTTCCCGCATTGGTGGATGGAGGACGAGGACGAGATCGACGCCTATTTCGAGAGCGCGATGCCCTCCAACGAGACGGCGCCGCTCTTCGCGGAGGCGGCGAGGCTCGAGATCGGCTTTCATCTCGGCTATGCCGAGCTCGCCCATGAGGATGGCCGCAAGCGCCGCTTCAACACTGCGATCCTCGTCGACAAGTCGGGTGCGATCGTCGGCAAGTACCGCAAGATCCATTTGCCGGGCCATCCCGACCACAAGCCGGACAACGTCTTCCAGAATCTCGAGAAGCGCTATTTCGAGACCGGCAATCTCGGCTGGCCGGTCTGGCGGAGCATGGACGCCAATATCGGCATGATGATCTGCAACGACCGCCGCTGGCCCGAGAGCTACCGTTCGATGGGCCTGCAGGATGTCGAGCTGATCCTGCTCGGCTACAACACGCCCAAGCACAATCCGCCCGCGCCGCAGCACGACCGGCTCGGCCAGTTCCACAACCAGCTCGTGATGCAGGCCGGCGCCTACCAGAACGCCACCTGGGTCGTCGGCGTCGCCAAGGCCGGCCTGGAAGCTGGCGTCGACCAGATGGGCGGGACCTGCATCATCGCGCCGACCGGCGAGGTGGTGGCGCAGGCTGTGACCGAGGGCGACGAGCTCGTCTTCGCCCGCTGCGACCTCGATCTCGGCAAGAGCTACAAGAACTCCACCTTCAATTTCGCCAAGCATCGCGAGCCGCAGCATTACGGGCTGATCGTCGAGCGCAAGGGCGCGGTTTCACCGATCTGAACAGGCCCTCGAAGGACCAGCCATGACCCATGATCTCATCCTGAAAGGCGGGCGCGTCATCGACCCGTCGCAGAACCATGACGGCGTGCTCGACGTCGCCTTCACCAACGGCAAGGTCTCGGGCTTCGGCAAGGACCTGAAGGGGGCGGCCGAGATCCGCGACGTTTCGGGTTATGTCGTCTCTCCCGGCCTGATCGACCTGCATACCCATGTCTATTGGGGCGGCACCTCGCTCGGCATCGATGCCGACGAGTTCTGCCGCGCTTCCGGCGTCACCACCTCGGTCGATACCGGCAGCGCCGGGCCCGGCAACTGGGCCGGCTTCCGCAAGCATGTCATCGAGCCGAGCCAGGCCCGCATCCTCGCCTATCTCCATGTCTCGCATGCCGGCATCTACGGCTTCGACCATCGCGTCATGGTCGGTGAGAGCGGCGACCTGCGCATGATGAATCCGATCGATGCGGTCGCGGTGGCGGATGCCAACCGCGACTATATCGTCGGCATCAAGGTCCGTGTCGGCCTGCACGCCTCCGGCAATTCCGGCACCGTGCCGCTCAACATCGCGCTGCAGGTGGCGAACGAGGTCGGCATGCCGCTGATGTGCCATATCGACCATCCGCCGCCCTCCTATGAGGAGGTGATCGGCATGCTGCGGCCGGGCGACGTCCTGACCCACGCCTTCCGTCCCTTCCCGAATGCGCCCGCGACGGCGCAGGGCACCGTGAAGCCTGAGGTGCTGGCTGCCCGCAAGCGCGGCGTCATCTTCGATATCGGCCATGGCAAGGGCTCGTTCTCCTTCAAGACCACGCGCGCCATGCTCGCCAACGGCTTCGAGCCGGACGTGATCTCGTCCGACGTGCACAAGCTCTGCATCGACGGGCCGGCCTTTGACCAGGTCACCACCTTGTCGAAATTCCTCTGCATGGGCATGAGCCTGAAGAACGTCATCGCCGCCTCGACCGTGAATGCCGCCATGGCCCTGAAGCGCCCGGAATACGGTTCGCTCAGGGTCGGCTCGCTCGGTGACGCGACGATCCTCACTGTGAAGGAAGGCAAGTTCGACTATGTCGACGTGGTCGGCGAGCATCTGATGGGCGATCGCAAGATCGTCTCGGAAGGCGTCGTGCTGAAGGGCAAGTGGTGGCACCCGAAGCGCTCGAACAAGTTCAAGAAGGTGGCTTGATCAGCCGCCATCGCGCTCCCTCTCCCCCTGCGGGAGAGGGCTGGGGTGAGGGGTCGCGCGACGCTTGCTCCTCTCATCTATGGGCTGCTTCATCGTAGTCGTCGCGAGACCCCTCATCCGGCCGCTTCGCGGCCACCTTCTCCCGCAAGGGGAGAAGGGAGAACGCCGCAACCGTTGAAGTGAAACAACAAAGGAAACGCCATGTCCGCCGAAGCCAAGCTCAAGGAGCTCGGGCTCAGCCTGCCCGAGGCCTCCTCGCCGGTCGCCAACTATGTCCGCTTCAAGAAGGTCGGCGATATCGCCTATCTCTCGGGGCAGGGCCCGCGCCGTGCCGATGGCACCTACCCGACCGGCAAGGTCGGCGCCGACGTCACCGTCGCGGAAGCCTATGAACACGCCAAGCAGACCGGGCTCGGCCTGCTCGCCGCGATGCGCGACGCTGCCGGCTCGCTCGACAAGGTCGAGGTGGTGAAGCTGCTCGGCATGGTCAACGCGACGCCGGATTTTTCCGACCAGCCCAAGGTCATCAACGGCTGCTCGGACCTGCTCGTCGCGGTGCTCGGCGAGAACGGCCGCCATGCCCGCTCGGCCGTCGGCATGGGCTCGCTCCCCAACAACATGACGGTCGAGATCGAAGCCATCATCCGGGTGCTGCCATGACCGCGCTGGCAGACGAGATCGCCCGCGTCTACGGCACGCCGGCCGTCGTCATCGACCTCGACAAGGTCGAGGCCAATATCGCCCGCCTGCAGGCGGCTTGCGACGCCGCGGGCATCGCCAATCGCCCGCATATCAAGACGCATAAATCGCCGGAGCTCGCCCGTCTCCAGCGCGAGGCCGGCGCCCGCGGCATCACCTGCCAGAAGCTCGGCGAGGCCGAGATCATGGCCGATGGCGGGCTCGACGACATCCTGATCAGCTACAACATCCTCGGCGAGGAGAAGCTCGGCCGGCTGGGCGCACTGCAGCGCCGCGTGCGCATGATCGTCGCCGCCGACAACCCCGTGACGATCTCGGGCCTGCCGAGCGCGGCCGAGATCGCGGGACGCGATCTCGAGGTCGTCGTCGAATGCGACACCGGCCGGCAGCGCGCCGGCGTCGAGACGCCGGGCGAGGCCGTCGACCTGGCGAAGATGATCGCGGCGTCGCCCGGCCTGCGCTTCGCCGGCTTCCTGATGTATCCGCCCGAGGATGGCTGGGAGCGGACGCAAGCGTTCCTCGATACCGCCAATGCCGGCCTGCGCGACGCGGGCCTGGAGGCCGGCATCGTCTCGACCGGCGGCTCGCCGAACATCCCGAATATCGGCAAGCTCAAGGGCGCGACCGAGCACCGCGCCGGCACGTCGATCTTCAACGACCGCATGCAGGTCGCGGCCGGCGTCGCGACGCTCGAGGATTGCGCGCTCACGGTCTACGCGACCGTGGTCAGCCGGGCGGGCCCGGAGCGCGGCATCCTCGATTCAGGCTCGAAGACGCTGACGAGCGATACCGGCGGCCTCGACGGCCATGGCTACATCCTCGAATATCCCTCCGCCAGGATCGCCAAATTCGCGGAGGAGCATGGTTTCCTCGACCTGTCGGGCTCGAACGAGCGGCCGAATGTCGGCGAGACCGTGCGCATCGTGCCGAACCATGTCTGCGTCGTCGTCAACATGGTCGATCGGTTGATCACTGTGCGTGGCGACAAGCTGGTCGGCGAGCTGCCGGTCGCGGCGCGCGGGAAGCTGACCTAGCGCGGTTTTCGCTGGACTGAGCCGTCATTGCGAGCGAAGCGAAGCAATCCAGGGGGCGTCGAGCGAGACCCCTGGATTGCTTCGTCGCTACGCTCCTCGCAATGACGAATAGGGAGTGGCTATTCCTGCTTCCCGTTTGCCGGGTGCTTGGCGTTCCAGGCCGCCGCATATTCGTTGCAGAGCCGGTCGAGCTCCGAGCGGTCTGTGATGCCGGCGGGCTTGGCCCGCGAAGGCCCCGCCATCTGGAACGGCACCGAGCGCTGATGCGCCACGCGCCAGAGCCGCCGCAATTCCGTCAGCGGCTCGGCGTGATCGTCGACGCGGATATCGAAGCTCGGCACCGGATCGCTCGCCCAGATCCGGATCGCGCAGGATTGCCGGCCGCGCTTGTCGCCGCCGGCCTTCTCGCCGGCTTCCAGCGCCGCGAGCAGACGCTCGTCGAAATCCAGCGCGGAACCGGCGATATAGGCCTTCAGCGTCTCGTCGACGACCTGTTGGCCCGCCAGCATGTTGCCCGAGACGGAGACCTGCGGTCCTGAAACCGAGCCGCACCAGCCGATGCAGGCGCTGCCGGTATGGGCCGCGACCTTGCCGTCGCGGTCGATGACATGGACCTGGCGGTGATTGCGGCCCTCGTCGGCGGCGACCAGCGCCGTGACGATCTCTCCGGCCGGGCGGCCTTCCTGAAGCAGCCTGAGCCCGTCGACGCCATAGAGCGGATTGACGAAAGCCTGGGTGGCGAGGGCGCCGATGCGCCCGCCGCCATAGGGCACGCGCGCACCGACGGCGAAGGCGCAGGTCGAGACGGCGACGCCGAAGGCGCCGGTCGCCGCATCGCGGGCGACGATGGACCAAGTCATGCGTAAAGCTCCTAGCGGCCGGCGGCGTAGGCCTGCATCAGACGCGGCGTCGCCGCCGCGCGCAAGAGGCCGTCGCGGCTGGTTTCGGCCGCGGTGAGGCGGCCGACCGTCCAGGCCGGGGCGCGCTCGAGGTCGTGTCCGCGCCGTGCCAGGTCGGCCAACGCCGCCTCGCCGACGCTCTCCTCGACCGTGAGATGGCCCGGCCGCGCCTCGCGTGGATAGAAGGTCGAGGGGAAGTGCTGCGTGTGGAACAGCGGCAGGTCGATCGCCTCCTGCAGGTTGAGGCCGTGATGGACGCGGCGCAGGAACATGCCGAGCTGCCATTGCTCCTGCTGGTCGCCGCCCGGCGTGCCGAAGGCGAGGCGTGGCTCGCCGTTCTCGAAGGCGATGGTCGGCGTCAGCGTCGTGCGCGGGCGCTTGCGCGGCGCGAGCGACGAAGGCAGGCCCTCGTCGAGCCAGAAGGCCTGGGCGCGCGAGTTGAGCGGGAAGCCGAGCTCGGGAATGACCGGCGAGGATTGCAGCCAGCCGCCGGACGGGGTCGCGGCGATCATGTTGCCCCATTTGTCGATGACGTCGATATGGACGGTGTCGCCGCGCCGGGACGATGCGACCATCGAGGCCAGCGTCGGTTCGCCTACCGTCGCCCCGCCTTTCGCGCCGCCCTGGCCGGCGATGCGGAGATTGGCCAGCATCTTGCCGACCTGCTCCTCGAAGCCGGCGATCATCCCGGGCCGCAGCTCATGCGAGGCCTTGTCGCCGATCAGCTTGCGCCGACCGGCCGCGTAATCCTCCGAGAGCAGCGTCGCCAGCGGCACCTTCACGAAATCCGGGTCGCCGTAATAGGCCTCGCGATCGGCGAAGGCGAGCTTCATCGCCTCAGTGACATGGTGGATGAACTCCGCGCTGGTCGGACCCATCGCGCCGATGTCGAAGCCCTCGAGGATCTTCAGCGTCTGCAGGAAGACCGGGCCCTGGCCCCAGGGGCCGATCTTGAAGACCTCCCAGCCGTGATAGGTCACGCTCGCCGGCGTCTCGTAGGTCGGCTGCCAGCGCGCCATGTCGTCGGCGGTGAGCAGGCCCTTGTGGCGGCGGCCGGAGGAATCGATCGCCTCCGTCGTGCGGCAGAACTTGTCCATCGCCTCGGCGACGAAGCCCTTGTACCAGGAATCATAGGCCGCCTGGATCTGCTTCTCGCGCGAGCCGCCGGCGGCTTCCGCCTCGGCCAGGATGCGCTTGTAGGTCTCGGCCGCTGCCTTGTTGCGGAAGAGCTCCTTGCCCTTCGGCACCTTGCCGCCCGGCAGGTAGACGGCGCCGGAGCTCGGCCATTCATCGGTGAAGAGGTCGGTCAGGGTGCCGATCGTGTCGGAGACGCGCGGCAGCATCGGATGGCCGTTCTCGAAATAGCCGATCGCCGGCTCGAGCACCTCGCGCAGCGGCAGCCGGCCATGGTCGCGCAGCAGGGTCATCCAGCCGCCGAAGGCGCCGGGCACGACGGTCGAGAGCAGGCCCGAACCGGGGATGAGGTCGAGGCCGAGCGCCCTATAGGCCTCGATCGTGGCGGCTTCCGGAGCGGGTCCCTGCGCGCAGAGCACCTCGACCTTCTTCGTCGCGGCCGAATAGAACACGGCCGGCATGTCGCCGGCCGGCCCGACCAGATGCGGCTCGACGACCTGGAGCACGAAGGCCGCCGCCGCGCAGGCGTCGAAGGCGTTGCCGCCCTTCTCCAGCATCGCCATGCCGGATGCCGTCGCCAGCCAATGCGTCGAGGTGACGACACCGAAGGTGCCGAGGATTTCGGGGCGTGTCGTGAACATGGGCCGTTTCCTTGAAGGGATCAGGATTCTTTGGGGTCGAGCGCGTCGCGCAGGCCGTCGCCGAGCAGGTTGAAGCCGAGAACCGCCAGGAAGATGGCGATGCCGGGCGCGACCGACATCCACGGCGCCTGCTCCATGAAATTCTTCGCGACGTTGAGCATCTGGCCCCAGGACGGCGAGGGCGGTTGCTGGCCGAGGCCGAGGAAGGAGAGGGCGGCTTCCAGGATGATGGCCTGCGCCATGAACAGCGTTGATTGCACGATGATCGGCGAGAGCGTGTTCGGCAACACGTGGCGGAACAGGATCCGCATGTCCCTGGCGCCGATCGAACGCGCGCCCTCGACGAAATCCTCGGCCTTGACGCTCATCACCTGGCCGCGCACCAGCCGGATGAAGATCGGCACGGCCGAAAGGCCGATCGCGATCATCGCATTGGTCAGGGACGGTCCGAGAATCGCCGCGAAGGCGATCGCCAGGATCAGGAACGGACAGGCGAGCATCGCCTCTGTGACGCGGGAGATCGCGATATCGATCCAGCCGCCATACCAGCCGGCGAGCAGCCCGAACGGAATGCCGATGAGGAGCGCGATGGCGACCGAGAAGATGCCGGCGAGCAGGGATGTCTGCGCGCCATAGAACAGGCGCGAGACCTGATCGCGGCCGAGCTCGTCGGTTCCCAGCCAGTAGAGCGCCGAGGGTGGCTTGCGGATTGCCAGGAAGTTCGATTTCAGCGGATCGGCCAGCGGCAGCAGCGGCGCCAGGATGGCCATCAGCACGAAGATCAGGACCAGCGCTCCGCCGATCTGGGCCGAGCGGTTGTGCAGGAGCTTGGACCAGGCGCCGGGGCGTCGGGCCGGGAGCGGCTCGCTCACGGCCGCCGTTGCGGTATCCGCGACATCGGCCATCAGCTGTCCCTCAGGCGCGGATTGACGAGGATATAGAGCAGGTCCGCGATCAGGTTCATCAGGATGAAGCCGATAGCCGTGCACAGCACCACGCCCTGCACCACGCCGTAGTCGCGATTGAAGACGGCGTCGACGATCAGCTTGCCGAAGCCCGGAATCGTGAAGACCTGCTCGGTCAGGACCGCGCCTGCCAGGAGCTCGCCGAAGAGCAGCGTCGACAGCGTGATGATCGGGATCAGGGCATTGCGCAGCGCATGCCGGTTGATGACGGTGTCCTCGTCGAGGCCCTTCGCCCGCGCCGTCCGCACATAGTCGGAGCGCAGCACCTCGAGCATCGCCGCCCGCGTATGGCGCATGATGAAGGCCGCGAGCCCGCCGCCGAGCACGAAGGCCGGCATGATCAGCCGCTCGATCGCGGCGACGGGGTCCCTGAAGATCGATTCATAGCCTGACGCCGGGAGGAGCTTCAGCTCCACCGACACCAGCAGGATCAGCATGATCCCGAGCCAGAAATTCGGGATCGACAGACCTGACAGGGCGAGCGCGCTCGCCGAATAATCGATCGCGGTGCCCTTGTTGCGCGCGGCGATGATGCCGGCGGGGATGCCGATGCCGACCGCGACGAGGATCGAGGCGGTGGCGAGTTGGATCGTCACCGGCAGCTTCTGCAGGATCAGCCCGAGCACCGGCTCGCCGGTGCGCAGCGAACGGCCGAAATCGCCCTGCACGACCTGGCCGAGCCAGGCGAAGAACTGGACCACGATGGGGTCGTCCATCCGGTAGATATCACGCAGACGCGCGATCACCTCGGGGTCGCGTTCCTCGCCGGCGATGACCAGGAACGGATCGCCCGGCAGCGCCCGCTGCAGGGCGAACACGAACAGCGAGACCAGGAACAGCGTCGGGATCGCGATCAGGACGCGCCTGCCGATCAGGGTCAGCATGGCGGGGCTCGACGCAATTCCCCTCCCCCTCGTGGGGAGGGGCTAGGGGTGGGGGGCGAAAAGCAAGAACGAACAGCGATGCGCAAAGGGGAGGTGGCCAACGCCGGTGAGACTGTCCCTATAGCTCTCACCAGGCGGAACGCCCCCCATCCCTCTCCCTTCCCCACGAGGGGGAAGGGAAGCGCCTCGGCCGGCAGCCGCATCGACCTCACTTCTTCTTCAGCCCGGAGAGGCGGATCATGCCGTCGGGATTGATCACGAACCCGTCGATATTGGAGCGCATCGCGAAGAAGACCGTCTGGTTGTAGAGATAGACGATCGGCAGCTCGTCCTGGAGGATCTTCTGGGCGCCGTCATAGAGCTTCTTGCGCTCGGCGACGTCGTAGACGGTGCGGGCCTGGTCGAGCAGCTTGTCGACTTCGGCGTTGGCGTATTTGCCGTCGTTCTGGTTGCCCTTCGAGGTCACGAACTGGTGGATGTTGCCGTCCGGATCGATGCGGCCGGACCAGCCGATCCGGCTCATCTGGAACTTGCCCTGCTGCTGGTCGCGCAGCTGGCTGGCGAACTCGGTCGAGCGGATCTGGATGTCGATGCCGGCTTCCTGCGCCATCGCCTGGATGACCTGGCCGAGCTGCGCGTCGACGGGGTTGTTGGTGACGAAGAGCTCGACCGAGACCTTCTCAGTGCCAGCGGCCTTGAGCAGTTCCTTGGCCTTGGCGACGTCGCGCGCCGGCACCGGGAAATCGGCGCTGAGATAGGGGTTTCCGGGGTTGAAGGGCTGGATCATCGGCTCGTAGAGCCCCTCGAACACGACCTGGCTCAGCACCTTGCGGTCGATCGCGAGCGACAGCGCCTGGCGCACGCGCTTGTCCTTGCCCATCGGCTGGTTCGCCGCCTCGCCATGCGCCGTGTTGATGGTGATGCCCTGGTAGCCGAGATTGGCGGTGCTCTCGACCTTGAGCGACTTGTCGCCCTTGGCCGAGCTCACATCGGTCGGCGCAAGGCGCTCCAGCATGTCGAGCTCGCCCGAGCGGAGATTGGCGAGCCGCACCGTGGTGTCTGGGATCGAGCGATAGAGGATCCTGTCGAACTGATAGTTCGCGGCCTCCCAATGCTCCTTGAACTTCTCCAGCACGATCCGGTCGTTCTGGACCCGCTCGACGAATTTGTAGGGGCCGGAGCAGATCGGCTTGGCGGCAACGTCGCCGGCGAGGCTCTTGGGCGCCAGCATCATCCCGGCGCGGTCGGTGAGCTGCGCGAGGAGCGTCGCATCCGGACGCTTCAGCTTGAGCGCGATAGTGTTGGCGTCGACCACGTCGACGCTCTCGACCGAGGCGAGCTCGGACTTGCGCAGCGAATCCGGCAGCGTCCTGGCGCGGTCGAGATTGGCTTTCGCGGCCTCGGCATTGAAGGGCTCGCCGTCATGGAACTTGGCGTCGCTGCGCAGCTTCATGGTCAGCGTCAGACCGTCGGCGGAGAAGGACCATTCGGTGGCCAGCCGCGGCACCAGCTTGAGATCCGGCGTGATGTCGACCAGCCGGTCGCAGAGGCCCATGAAGACGATGCGCCCGACGAAGGTGCGCGCCTTGTGTGGGTCGAGCATGTCGGGGTCTTCCTGCAGGCCGATGCGCAGGGTCGAGGGAGCCTGGGCAGCCGCCGGTAGGCTGGCGAGCGTCAGGACTGTCGCGGAAACCAAGGCGGCTATGAGCTTCATCGAATATCCCCGTACTGATTTTATGTGGCGCGGGCGGACTCGCCCTGGCGGCAGGCGACCGGCGGTTAGTCCCGCGCGGCACCAAATTGGCGCAAGTTTGGGCGGCCGTCGATCATGCGCTGCATCATTCTTTCGAAAGGCCGTTCCACCCATGCGGCCCGGCTTGTATGCAAGTTGGCGGCCAGGGTTCCCGCTCCAGATCGAGCCTGACATGTCGGGGCAGCCCTCACGCCGGCGGCGATCTCTGCTATGCACGGCGCCGAATGGATTTGATGGTGGGGCGCGGCGTGTCTGCGCGCCGGGAACAGGGGACGAGACGGATGCTGCTGGGTGTGATCGCCGACGACATGACGGGCGCGACGGATGTCGCCCTGATGCTGAACCGGGCCGGGATGCGGACCGTCCAGGTGATCGGCGTGCCGGCTGCCAACGCCAAGCTGCCGGAGGCCGACGCGGTCGTCGTCGCGCTGAAATCCCGCACCAATCCGGTGTCCGAGGCGGTCGCGCAGTCGCTTGCGGCCTGCGAGGCGCTCCTGGCCGGTGGCGCGCGCCAGATCCTGTTCAAGTACTGCTCGACCTTCGATTCGACCGCGCATGGCAATATCGGCCCGGTCGCGGACGCCCTGATGCGCAGGCTCGGCGCCGAGAGCGCCATCATTTGCCCGGCCTTTCCGGCCAATGGCCGCTCGATCTACCAGGGCTATCTCTTCGTCGGCGCCGTGCCGCTGCATGAGAGCTCGATGAAGGATCATCCCCTCACGCCGATGCGGGATTCCAACCTGATGCGCCTGATGTCCGCGCAGACCGAGCATCCGGTCGGTCATGTCGGCTACGCCACGATCCTCGCCGGTCCCGATGCCGTGAAGGCGCAGATGGCCAAGTTGCAGGCGGACGGCGTGCGCTATGTCGTGACCGATGCGCTGACCAATGACGACCTCATGATCCTCGGCGCGGCCGTCGCCGGCCAGCCGCTGCTCACCGGCGGCTCGGGCATCGCCATGGGCCTGCCGCAGAATTTCCGGCAGGCCGGTTTGCTCGCCGAGCGCGCGATCGCGGCACGGCTGGAGGCGCCGCAGGGGCGCCGCGGCATCATCTCCGGGAGCTGCTCGACTGCGACGCGTGGGCAGATCAAGGCGGCGCTGGAGGCGGGCTTTCTGGCCCTCAAGGTCGATCCGCTGGCGCTGGCCTCCGGCGAGCAGACCGCGCAGCGTCTCGCCGACTGGGCGCTGGCGCAGCAGGCGGACCGGCCCTTTCTGCTCTATTCCAGCGACGACCCGGCCGAGGTCACGGCGATCCAGGCCAGGCTCGGACGCGAGAAGGCCGGCGAGATCGTCGAGCATGCCTTCGCGCAGACCGCCCGCCTGCTCGCCGGGGCGGGGCTTACCCGGCTCCTGGTCGCGGGCGGCGAGACCTCGGGCGCGGTCGTCCAGGGGCTCGGCATCCAGACCCTTGAGATCGGCCCGGAAATCGATCCCGGAGTGCCCTGGACCCGGGTCGTCGACGGCCCGGACATGGCGGTCGCGCTCAAGTCCGGCAATTTCGGCGCGCCCGACTTCTTCCTGAAGGCCTGGAACCTGCTGAGCTGAAGGGAATCTGCTGAGCTGAAGACCTGCACTCTCCGTTTCGATACGCGAAAACTCGTATAGGATCGGTCCGGGACAGCGGAGCTGGCGGGCATGGACATGGCGTTTCTCGGCGATCTCCTGACGAGCGTGGCCGATCGCGGCCGGGCGCTGATCGGGCTGGAGCGCCTGGGCGGCGGCCGCAGCCGCTCGCTCGACCGGCTTTGCGAGGATTTGCTGTCGGGTCGTGGCGAGGCCTCCGGCATGGCCCTGGCGCAGGCCGTGCTTGAACAGTGGGATGGGTTGGGCAGGGCCGGGCGGCTCGATTTCTTCCGCCTGCTGAAGGATCGCTTCGGGCCGAGCCACGAGCGGCTCGCCATCGCGGTCGAGCGCTATCGGGACGCGCCGGACGCAGCCGCAGTCGCGGAGCTGCATCTCTCGTCCGAGCCGCTCCGGCAGGAGCTCTTCCGCCGGCTGAACCTGGCGCCGGGCGGCACGCATGTGCTCGTGCGCATGCGCGAGGCGCTGTTCGAAGCCCTGGCGGAGGAGCCGGAACTGGCCGTTGTCGACGCCGATTTCCGCCATCTCTTCGGCTCCTGGTTCAACCGCGGCTTCCTCGTGCTGCGCCGCATCGACTGGCATACGCCCGCCAACGTGCTGGAGAAGATCATCCGCTACGAGGCGGTGCACGAGATCCAGGGCTGGGACGATCTGCGCCGCCGCCTCGAGCCAGCCGACCGGCGCTGCTTCGCCTTCTTCCATCCGCAGCTGATCGACGAGCCGCTGATCTTCGTCGAGGTCGCGCTGACGGGAGCGGTGCCGCGCAGCATCGGCGAGGTCCTGAGTGGCGAGCGCGAGGTGCTGCCGGCGCAGAAGGCTCAAACGGCAGCGTTCTATTCGATCTCGAACTGCCAGGAGGGCCTGCGCGGCATCTCCTTCGGCAATTTCCTGATCAAGCAGGTCGCCGAGGATCTGAAGCGCGAATTGCCCGGCCTCGACACCTTCGTCACGCTCTCGCCCGTGCCGGGTTTCGCGCGCTGGCTGGCCGGCATCGTCGCCGAGCCGGGCGAGCCGCCGCTGAGCAATGAGGAACTCTCCGAGCTGGCGCGCCCCGTCGGCGAGACGATCACGCTGGACGAGGCCGAGAAGGCCCGGCGCGACAAACTGCTCGGCCAGATGGCGGCGCATTACCTGCTGCGGGCGCGCACCTCCTCGGGGCGGGTGATCGACCCCGTCGCCCGTTTCCATCTCGGCAACGGCGCGCGGCTCGAGCGCATCAATGTCGGCGGCAACATGTCGGCGCGGGGCCTGCGCGAGTCTTACGGCGTGATGGTGAACTACCGCTATGACCTCGACGAGATCGAGGTCAATCACGAAGCCTTCGCCAGCCGCGATACCGTCGTCGCCTCCTCCGCCGTCCGCAAGCTATTACGCCCCGCCTCCGCCTGAAGGATCCAAGAACACGTCATGGCCAATCATCTGTTCGATCTCGTCACTGCACGCATCCCGGCGCCCGACGCTCCCTTCGCCGTCCTCGACGATGGCCGCCGCTATTCCTATTCGGACATGCTCGACGTCTCGGCCCGCTACGCCAATGCGCTGGTCGATCTTGGCGTCAAGCCGGGCGACCGCGTCGCCGTGCAGGTCGAGAAGAGCATCGAGGCCCTGATGCTCTATCTCGGCACGATCCGCGCCGGCGCGATCTTCCTGCCGCTCAACACCGCCTATACCCCGGCCGAGATCGAGTATTTCCTCGGCGATGCCGAGCCCGCCGTCTTCGTGAGCGACCCGGCCAAGGCCGAGGCGCTGCGGCCCTATGCCGAGAAGGCCGGCGCCAAGCTCGAGACGCTCGGCGTCTGGCGCTCGCCGGAGGTCTCGGCCGGCACCCTGTCGGATCGCGCGCTTGCGGCCTCGACGCGTTTCGTAGCCGTTCCGCGCGGGCCGGACGATCTCGCCGCCATCCTCTACACCTCCGGCACGACCGGGCGGTCGAAGGGGGCGATGCTCAGCCACGACAACCTGGCCTCGAACGCGCTCGCCTTGGTCGATTACTGGCGTTTCGGCAAGGACGACGTGCTGCTGCACGCGCTGCCGATCTTCCATACGCATGGCCTCTTCGTCGCGACCAACACGATCCTCTTCGCCGGCGCCTCGATGATCCTGCTGCCGAAATTCGACCCCGACCAGGTCATGAAGCATCTGCCGCAGGCGACCAGCATGATGGGCGTGCCGACCTTCTATGTCCGCTTGCTGCAGGACGCGCGGCTGACCAGGGAGGCCACCAGGCACATGCGCGTCTTCGTCTCCGGTTCGGCGCCGCTGCTGGCCGAGACCCATCGCGAATGGCGCGAGCGCACCGGCCACGCCATCCTCGAGCGCTACGGCATGACCGAGACCAACATGAACACCTCCAACCCCTATGACGGCGAGCGCGTCGCCGGCACGGTCGGCTTCCCGCTGCCGGGGGTCTCCGCCCGCGTTGTCGATCCCGAGAGCGGCCGGACGCTCGATGCCGAGCAGATCGGCATGATCGAGGTCAGGGGCCCCAACGTCTTCAAGGGCTACTGGCGCAATCCCGAGAAGACCAGGGCCGAGTTCCGCGACGACGGCTTCTTCATCACCGGCGATCTCGGCAAGATCGACCCCGCCGGCTATGTCCACATCGTCGGCCGCGGCAAGGACCTGATCATCACCGGTGGCTACAACGTCTATCCGAAAGAGGTCGAGGTCGAGATCGACGAGATGCCGGGCGTGGTCGAGAGCGCGGTCATCGGTTGCCCGCATCCCGATTTCGGCGAGGGCGTCACCGCCGTCGTCGTGGTCAAGCCCGGCGCCGAGATCACGGCCTCCGTCATCTCCAAGGCGCTCGATCAGCGCCTCGCCAAGTTCAAGCTGCCCAAGCAGGTCTTCATCGTGCCCGACCTGCCGCGCAACACCATGGGCAAGGTTCAGAAGAACCTGCTGCGCGACCAGTACCGCGACATCTATGCCAAGGCGATGAAGGCCGGCGAGTAACCCGCGTTCCCGCCGTCATTGCGAGGAGCGAAAGCGACGAAGCAATCCAGGAGGACTGCGCGAGCGGCCCCTGGATTGCTTCGCTATGCTCGCAATGACGGGATTGCGCGGCTGCTCACACCCGCGCCGGCTCCCTGATCTCGATCGTCTCGCCGTCCAGCGGGATCAGCAGCCGATCCGGCCCGATGCCGCGCGCGTCCGCGGCTTGCCGGAGCGCGGCGCGGCTGACGGTGGCGTGGTCGAGCGCCTCCATATGCGTCGCGATCACCGTCGCATGCGGGGCGGCCTCGCAGAGCGACACCGTCTGCGCGGCATCCATGACGATCAGCGTGCCGTCCCAGCGCGCGCCGCAGGAATGGCTGACGATGACGTCCGGCGCCGTCGCCGCGACCGCTTCCAGCAAGGGCGGGTAGAGGATGCTGTCGCCCGCCCAATAGAGCGTCGGCTCGCCCGGCGCCTCCAGGCTGAAGCCCATCACCGGCCCCATCTTGTCGAGCACGGCGCCGCTGCCATGCTGGGCCGGAACCCGCTTCAGCACGATCGAGCCGATCCGCTGGAAGCAATCGACGGGGGTGACGGATGTGAAACCGGCTTCCGCGATCTTGCCCTCGTCGCCCGGGCGGCAGGTCAAAGGCAGGTCCTTGGGCACGCGCTCCCTGGCGACCCCGTCGAAATGGTCGGCATGCAGATGCGAGACGATGATTTGGTCGACGCCAGCGAGGATATCCTCGATCGGCTCCGGCAGTTCGACCATCGGATTCGGCGATTTTCCGGTGAAAGAAGGACGGCTGTGCATCGGCCCGAAATCAGGGTCGATCAGGAATGTCCTGCCTGCATAGACAAGCTTGAGCGTGGCATTGCGGAGGAGCTGGAGCCGCATGATCTTCTCCGGGCAGTGGCAATGCAGCCCATCATGCGTTCGGCCTCTGCGGTGCGGCCAGTTCTATTTTGTGAAGTCGAAAGCACTCAGCGTTGATCGATGCGCGACTTCGGTCATGCCCGCCAAGGCCCGATTCAGCTCTTCGGATGCGGCACCAGATCGAGCCCGAACCCGGCCTCCGGCGCCGGATTCTCGCGATTGCGCAACCGGCTCTCGCGCAGCTCGCCCGCCGCCTCCAGGATCGGATAGGCGATCGAGGTGATGTGCCCATGGATCCGCTTGAGGTCGCGCAGCACGTCGAGATGGATCGAGCTGGTCTCGATCGATTCCGTCACCCCGCTGCGCAGCCGCTCGTAATGGCTCTCGGTCGCCTGCCGTTCGGCGGAGCGCATCGTGGCCTTCTCGTCGAAGAGCTGGCGCGCCAGCGCGATGTCGCGGGTCGCGAGCACGTTCAGCGCCAGGCGCAGGCTGTGCATCACCCGGCTGTGCAGCGCGCTGATCTCCGCCAGGCCCTCCGCCGAGAAGCGATAGCCCTTGCGGATCTTCTTTTCGGCCAGCTCCCGCAGGTTCTTGTCGATGATGTCGCCGATATGCTCGAGATTGGTGTTGAGCGTGATGATCTCGAGCAGGCGTCGGCTCTCCTCTTCGCTGAGCTCGGAGCGCGACAGCCGCACCAGGTAGAGCTTGATCGCCTCATGGATCGCGTCGACGCCGTCATCGGCCTGCGAGATCTCGCGTGAGAGCTTGATCTGATCGCCGTCGAGCAGGGTCAGCGTGTCCTTCAGCATCTCGCCGACGCGGTCGCCGAGATGCAGGGTCTCGCGCATGGCGCAGGCCAGCGCCTCGGAGGGGCTGTCGAGCACGCCGGGGTCGAGATAGAGCGGCCGCGTCGCGCGCTCGCCGACAGGAGCCGACGGCATCAGCCGCATCACGAGCTCGGAAAGCGGCGTCACGAAAGGCAGGAAGATCAGTCCGCCTGCGATGTTGAGCGCCAGATGCAGCTCGACGGCGAGGCGCGCGGGATTATTCGACAGCGTCGAGAACCAGGCGGCGAACGGGGCCGCCAGCGGGATCACCACGACTGCGATTACGACCCGCGTCAGCAGGTTGGCGACGGCGACGCGGCGCTGCGCCACTGGCGCGCCGAGCTGGTCGACGACGGGCACCAGCGCATTGCCGAGATTGGCGCCGACGATCAGCGTCACGGCCATGGTCGGCGAGAGCAGGCCGCCGGACCAGAACGAGGCGATCAGCAGAACGATCGCCAGGCTCGAATGCGTCAGCCAGGTCGCCGCGACGGCAACGGCGACCGCGATCAGCGGCTCGCCCGCCAGGGCCTGGAGGATGACCTTGAAGGTCGGCGATTGCGCCAGCGGCGCCGCCGCAGCCTTCAGCTCGACCAGTGACAGCAGGATGAGCCCGATGCCGACGAAGACGCGGCCGATATTGCGGGCGCGGTCCATCGCCTCGTTCGCCATGTAGAGCGCGACGCCGACTGCCAGGCACAGCCCCCAGATCCAGCCGAGATCGAGCGAGACGATGAAGGCGGCGAGCGCCGTGCCGATATTGGCGCCCAGCAGCACGGCCAGCGCCATCGGCAAGGTGATCAGGGACTGGCCGGCGAAGGAGGACAGCAGCAGCGTCGTCGCCGTCGAGCTTTGCAGGACAAGCGTGACGGCGGCTCCGCTGGCGAGCGCCGCGACGCGGTTCTGCGTGAAGCGCGACAGGGCCTGCCGGAGCGAGGAGCCGAAGGCGCGCGTCGCACCGGTCCGTACGAGACGGACCGCCCAGATCAGCAGCGCCACTGAGCCAGCAAGGTGGATCAGGACCGAAGTGGTGCTGTCGACCGCGTTCATCTCGTCGTGAAATCTCCGAATCGGTGGGGCGGACGGCCTTGCGAAGCGCGGCCAGTTTAGGGCCAAATTCGTTAGCCGTCTTATAAAGAAAGCACGCTGAAAGGGGCCGTTTCATGACCCTTTCGCGCAGGCGGATAGCCCGTTCGGCTAGAGCAGGATGCGAAAAAGTGGGAACCGGTTTTTCGCATTGATCCTGCTCTAACGTATTGGTGAGAGACGGATTCAGCTTTCGGATGGGATCGCTGCGCGATTCCATCCGAAACCATCCGGCTCTAGGCCGCGAACGTGCCATAAGGCACGCTTTCGCGCGCTTCGCGTAGCGCGCTCGCCCACCAGTGCAGTTGCGCCAGCATCAACGCCATCGCCTGCTCGGGCCTGTCGGCATCGAGAAGCTGGCCGGTTTGGTCGAACTGGCTCCAGGCATTGGCGAAGCTGACGCTGTCGCGGATCGTGGTCGCATGCAGCTCGCAGAAGACCAGCCGAAGCTGCTCGACAGCGCGCAAGCCTCCCGAGAACCCGCCATAGGAGACGAAGGCGACGGGCTTGCCGCGCCATTCGGCGCCGACCATGTCGATCAGCGACTTCAACGGGCCGGGATAGCCGCGATTATACTCGGGCGTGACGACGATGAAGCCGTCCGCCGCTCCGATCCGCTCCTTGAGGATGCGGACCGCCGGGTTCTCGCCGCGCGGGTGGCGCTTCGGCAGGTCGAGCATCAGCGGATCGACGACATCGACGGTGAACGGGCCTTCGCCCTCGATCTGGGACAGTGCCCAGCCGGCGACCTTGTCGCAGAGCCGGCCCTCGCGGGTGCTGCCATAGATCAGGGCGAGATTGATCCTGCGATCGAGCTTTTGGTGCATCGGCTGCGCGCTCCACGCGTTTTGCACATCGGGAGCATGACGGTATAAAACCTCAACTATGGTTGAGGTCAAGAGCCATGAGCGACAAGGGTCAAAGCGACAATGGTCACGCGCGGCTCCATGAGGAGCTGAGCGTCGGAGAGGTCGCCCGCCGCAGCGGGCTCGCCGTCTCGACGATCCATTTCTACGAGGCCAAGGGCCTGATCCGCAGCGCGCGCAGCGCCGGCAACCAGCGCCGCTATCCGCGCGGGGTGCTGCGGCGGGTCGCGATCATCAAGGTGGCGCAGCGCACCGGCATTCCGCTGAAGACCATTCGCGAGGCCTTCAAGGC
>NZ_JBHYEM010000006.1:29383-190327 GCF_051860145.1 Allobosea sp.
CCCCCACCCCGGGCCGCGCCCCGGGGGGGGTGGGGCGGGGGGCCGCTACAATCTGGGGGGCGCCCCCCCCCGCAATCCCGCTTAACCCCTCTGGCGTGCCATTCCGGGCGCGGCGGGCCGCCCCCACGCCGACGGCGGAGGACTGGACGAAGCTCTCGACAGTCTGGAAGGCCGAACTCGAGCGGCGCATCGACCGGCTGACACGCCTGCGCGACCATATGAGCGACTGCATCGGCTGCGGCTGCCTCTCGGTGAAGAGCTGCCCGCTGCACAATCCCTGGGATCGGCTCTCGGAGCAGGGGCCCGGCCCGCGTCTGCTCGATCCGGATTGAGAGGGCGGCGCGTCATTCTCGGGCGAAGCGTAGCGCAGACCCGAGAATCTCATTCAGGATAGGGCGCCCTTTCGTCCTGAGATGCTCGGGACGAGCCCGAGCATGACGCTATCCGCCTCGCCTCAGTTCGCCTGGTGCAGCTCCGCCAGCGGGAACTTGGCGACATCGGCCAGCAGCTCGGCGAAGCCCTTGGCCTGGAAAGCCGCCGTCGCCTTGCCCTTCTCGGCGGTGGCGAGGCTGGCATCGCCTGCCGCGCCGGAGGGGTTCACGTCCTGCGCCATCCAGGCATGGGCATGCAGGCCGGTCGGGCGCAGCCAGGCGTATTCGCCCTGCATCTTGATGGTCGACGGCTCGAATCGCCCGGCCTTGCTCATGTCGACGAGGTCCGGCCGGAAATGCAGCATCAGCGAGGTCTCGATGTCGCCAGCATGGATGCCGTGATTGGCGTCGAGATCGGCATAAAGGCCCTGCGGCAGGCCGAAGGCGCGCCAGGCGGTCGTTACGGCCAGCATGCCGTGGCGCACGCGCAATTCGCGCGAAACGACCTTCATCGGGTCGATATTGCCGCCATGCGAGGTCACGATCACCAGCTTGCGCAGCCCGGCGCGCAGCACGCTCTCGCCGATATCGATCCAGCTCTGCGTCGCGCTCTCCCAGGACAGGGTGAGCGTGCCGGGCGAGTGCAGATGCTCGTTCGACTTGCAGATGGCGAGCGTTGGCAGCACCAGCACGTCGAGCCCGGCAGGGACCAGCGGCATCGCCTCTGCCAGCATCGCGTTCATGATCGTGGTGTCGACCGAGACCGGCAGATGCGGGCCATGCTGCTCGATTGCCGCCAGCGGCAGCACCGCGACGGTCGTGTCGGGCGAAAGCCCCTGGAAATCGGTGGTCTTCAGGTCGCCCCAGAAGCGCGCGGTCATTGTCTCAGGTCCTTGTATCGGTCGGTCGTGACAGGCGGTTGATGTCGTCGCTTTCGAGAACGCGCTTCGGTGCGCCCTGGCGGGCCACCGTCAGCATCGCCCTGGCGAGTGTCTCGCTCGACGTGAAATAGCGCGGCAGCAGACGCTCGAACACGGGCAGCACGGGCGTGATGACATCGTAGAGGATACGATAGAGCCGCGTCCGTGACCTGACGCCATGCGTCGGCCGGATCACGGCGGGGCGGATGATATAGACGCCCTTGAACGGCATGCGCAGCAGGGCGTTCTCGGTCCTGCCCTTGACGCGCGCCCACATGATCCGGCCGCTTTCGCTGCTGTCGGCGCCGGCCGCGGAAATGTGGACGAAGGTCATCGCCGGATTGAGCCGGGCGAGAACCTGCGCGGCCGCGAGCGGAATATCATGGGTGATCTGGCTGTAATCGGCCTCGCTCATGCCGGCCGAGGCGATGCCGAGGCAGAAGAAGCAGGCGTCGAAGCCGGAGAGCTCGCCTTCGATCGCCGAATAGTCGCCAAGGTCGGGATGAACGATCTCGCGCAGCTTCGCGTGCTCCTGACCGGTCGCGCTTCGCCCGATCGTGACGACCTCGCTCACCTCCGGATCGAGCAGGCATTCGCGCAGGACGCTTTGCCCGACCATGCCGGTGGCGCCGAAGATCAGCGCCCGCACAGCAGGCCGCCTTCCGAGAGGGCGCGCGCCGTCATTCCGCCGCCTGCGCCGCGTCGGCCTGCCAGTCCAGCAGCTTGCCGGGATTCATCAGGCCGAGCGGGTCGGCAAGGCGCTTGAATTCCGGCTGCGGCGCGTCGGTGCGCTTCCAGCCGGCATTGTTCAGCACCCAGGTATGCGGGTTCGAGGCCTGGATGCCGGCCTCTTCGGCCTGGCGCATGATCTCGGTCAGCCGCTCGGGCGTGGTGAAGCGCACCAGCGGCAGGCTGGAATGGTAGACACGGCCCTGGCGGCGCTGGAACTCGATATGGAACAGCACGTCGTCGCGGAAATGGGCCTCGGCCCAGTCGAGCAGATCGAGATTGCGGCCGGGCGGGAAGCGCAGCTGCAGATAGGTGATCGTCGGATCGACCTTGAGCGCATGAAGCGTGGTGTGGTTCCAGGTGTATTCGTAGAGCGGGCCGGGCGCACCCTTCTCGCGATGCTCGCCGAAAGCGGCGGCGCGCGCTTCGGCCGCGTTCCGGGAGTAGGTGACCGTGCCATCCATCCCCGCGATCAGCCGGTCGAGCTCGTCGGCCTGCGGCTCCGAGACCATCAGGATGGCGAAGGCCTTGTTCTCGCCGAGCCAAGGCGCGAGCCGGCGCAAATAGGGCGCGATGCGCGGATCGTGGATGCTGACCAGCTTCTTGGCGATGCCGTCGCATTCGGTGAAGGCCTGGCCGAAGGCGGCGGCCTGTTTCAGCGTGTCGAAGGTCGCGATGCGCTCGGCCCAGGCATGGGCGGGCGCGAGCGGCACCTCGACCTCGGTGATGATGCCGTTGACGCCATAGGCGTGCATCACCTTGAGGATCTCCTTGCCACGCAGCTCGATCAGCCGCGGCTCGGGCTCGACCGTCATCACCTCGACGGCGATCACGGCGCCGAGATTGTCGATCTGGCCCCAGGTGCAGGAGCCCGCGCCGGCCGCCCCGCCGGCGACGAAGCCGCCGAGCGTCGCCTGCGCCCGGGTCGAGGGATGCATGCGCAGTTCCTGGCCGAGCGGCGCCAGCGCCTTGTCGATGTCGAGCATGTTCGCGCCGGCCTCGAACCGGCCCGCGCCGAGCGTGGTCGCGACGACGCGGTTGAGGCGGGTCAGGTTCAGGAGCACGCCGCCCTCGAGAGGCACGGCCTGGCCGTAATTGCCGGTGCCGCCGCCGCGAACCGTCAGGGGGATCTGGTGGCGCGCGCAGGCGGCGGCGACGCGCCGGACCTCGTCCTTGTTCTTCGGCAGGATGACGAGCTCCGCTTGCTTGCCGTCGAGATCGGGCTTGAGGACCGGCGAGAACCAGAAGAAGTCGCGGCTATGCATGCGCAGCGAGGGCGCATCGTCATAGATCGTCAGGTCGGCGAGTTCGGCGCGCAGCGCGGCGAGGGCAGGGCGGGTCATGGCGTCACCAGATGCGGCGGCAGAGGGCAGGCCTCCACCTTAGCCCGGCGGGCCGGCGGCGGAAGCGTTTCCCCTGCATGCCGTGGCAGGGCTGCGAGCGCAACCTCTGCTGTGGATTGAGGCATTTGCCCAATCTCTGTGCGTAAGCGCGCTTTGGCGCATTTCCAGCGGGCCGTCGCGCATGGCATATAAGTTGCTCACCCGCGGTCGAAGCCAGTGCCCGGGTGGCGCGCCGAAATCTCGCGGAGGTTCGATTACGATGACGATGAAATACCGCGTGAGCCGCCGCGCCGCGCTCGGCCTGATCGGTGGCTCCGCCGCCTCGGCCCTGATCCCAATGCCTGGTGCCAGGGTCAACGCGCAGACGCTCGATAAGGTCAGCTACCAGACCAACTGGCGCGCCCAGGGCGAGCATGGCGGCTTCTATCTCGCGCTCGCCAACGGCATCTACAAGAAATACGGCATCGACGCCGATATCCGCATGGGCGGCCCGCAGCAGAACCCGTCCCAGCTCCTGCTCGGCGGGCGCGTCGACATGATCATGTCGAATTCCTTCGAGGCGATCCGCTATGCGCAGGAGGGCCTGCCCTTCATCTGCATCGCCTCGATCTTCCAGAAGGACCCGCAGGTCCTGATCTCGCATCCCGGCCAGGGCAACGACACGCTCGCCGCGCTCAAGGGCAAGCCGATCCTGGTCGGCGCCGGCGGGCGCACCAGCTTCTGGCCCTTCCTGAAGGCGAAGTTCGGCTTCGTCGACGAGCAGGTCAGGCCCTACACCTTCAACATGGCGCCGTTCCTGGCCGACAAGACGATCTCGCAGCAGGGCTTCCTGTCGTCGGAGCCCTTCGCGATCCAGAAGGCGGGCGTCAACCCGGTGGTGCATCTCCTCGCCGATGCCGGCTTCGCCAATTACAACACCACGATCAACATCTCGAAGAAGATGGTCGACGAGAAGAAGGACGTGGTGCAGCGCTTCGTCACCGCGACCCTTGAGGGCTGGGCCGAATACATGAAGGGCGGGCCCAGTGTCGAGGCCGCCAACAAGCTGATCCTCAAGGACAATCCCGACATGGATGCCGAGAAGATCGCCTATGCCGTCAAGGTCATGAACGAGCACGGCATCGTGCTCTCGGGCGATGCGCTGACGCTCGGCATCGGCGCGATGACCGATGCGCGCTGGGCCGAATTCTACAAGCAGATGACGGAGGCCGGCGTTTTCCCGGCTGGCATCGACATCAAGAAGGCCTATAGCCTCGAATTCATCAACAAGGGCGTCGGCAAGGCGTAAAGCTCGTCATGCTCGGGCCTGTCCCGAGCATCTCTTGCCGGAGATTCTCGGGTCTGCGCTGCGCTCCGCCCGAGAATGACGGCGTTTCAGAACGGATCATCAGGCTTTGGACACAGCCTATCTGAGCAGACCCCATGTCGAAGGCAGCGGCGCCAGGCCGCTGGTTTCGATCCGGCATGTTTCGAAGCAGTTCGCCAACGGCACGCTCGCCGTCCGCGACGTCAATCTCGACCTGGGCACGGGCGAGTTCATCAGCCTGCTCGGCCCTTCGGGCTGCGGCAAGTCGACCCTGCTGCGCATGATCGCGGGCCTCGGCGCGCCCTCGACGGGCACGATCGACTGGCCGACGACGAGCCATGACGCCTCCGGCAAGCCGGAGCGCGATCTCGGCTTCGTCTTCCAGGATCCGACGCTGATGCCCTGGGCCAATGCGCTGGCCAACGTCATGATGCCGCTGATCCTCAAGCATGTGCCGAAGCGCGAAGCCGAGGAACGCGCCGCCGAGATGCTGGCGCTGGTCGGGCTGAAGGGCTTCGAGACATCCTATCCGCGCGAGCTTTCGGGCGGCATGAAGATGCGGGTCTCGATCGCCCGCGCGCTGGTGATGCGGCCGAAGATCCTGCTGATGGACGAGCCCTTCGCGGCGCTGGACGAGATCACCCGCCACCGCCTGAACGACGATTTGCTCGAGCTCTGGTGGAAGACGAAATTCACCGCCGTCTTCGTCACCCATTCGGTCTTCGAGTCGGTCTATCTCTCGAAGCGCATCGTCGTCATGGCGGCCCGGCCCGGGCGCGTCATGGCCGATCTCGATGTCGACGCGCCCTATCCACGGGACGAGCTGTTCCGCACCTCCTCGGATTACGCCCATCTCTGCCGCGTCGTCTCCGGCAAGCTCAAGGAGGCGATCGGCTCATGAGCGCGCCATCCCTGGACACCACGCTGCCACAGGTGCCGCATGACGGCACCGATGCCGAGGCGCGGCCGGTCTTTGCGACCGAGCCGCGCATCCTCGGCCTGCCGTCGAGCGCCTGGCCGCGCATCCTGGCGCCGATTGCCGTCGGCCTGTTTGCACTGGCGCTCTGGGAAGGGCTGGTCCGCTGGTATGCGATCCCGCCCTATATCCTGCCCGGCCCCCTCCTGATCGGCCAGACGTTGGTCGCCGACTGGGGGACCTTGTCCGGTTCGCTCTGGATCACCTTGCGCATCACCTTCATGGCGCTGTTCGCCGCGGTCGTCGTCGGCGTGACCCTGGCGGTGCTCTTCACCCAGTCGAAATGGCTGGAGATGTCGCTATTGCCCTATGCAGTGGTGCTGCAGGTCACGCCGATCGTTGCGATCGCGCCGCTGATCATCATCTGGGCCGGCGACATCAATCTCTCGCTCCTGATCTGCGCCTGGATCGTCGCCTTTTTCCCGATCCTCTCGAACACGATCCTCGGGCTGAACTCGGCCGACCACAACCTGATCAATTTCTTCCAGCTCTACGGCGCGACGCGCTGGCAGACGATGCGCTATCTCAAGCTGCCGGCGGCGCTGCCCTATTTCCTGGCGGGCTTGAAGATTTCGGGCGGCCTGGCGCTGATCGGCGCGGTCGTGGCCGAGTTCGTCGCCGGCACCGGCGGCAGCGAGTCGGGCCTCGCCTACCGCATCCTCGAGGCCGGCTACCAGCTCAAGATTCCGCGCGTCTTCGCGGCGCTGATCATGATCTCCCTGTCGGGTATCGCGATCTTCCTGGCGACGAGCTGGATCTCGCATCTGCTGCTGCGGCGCTGGCATGAGAGCGCGCTGAAGCGGGAGAATTGAAAGCGTCATGCTCGGGCTTGACCCGAGCATGACGGAAACAAGCCCTTCCTTCATGAGATTCTCGGGTCAAGCCCGAGAATGACGGGTTAGTCGGAGAAACCATCATGAGCGCTGCTCCGGACCGTATGACGAAAGCCGCCCAGCCCTCGCGCTACGACATTGCGGGCTTCAAGGCCGAGATCGTCGGCATCCCGGTGATCGACGAGGCGCAGGTGGTGCGCAAGCGCTCGCGCGACTTCTTCTGGTACTCGCCGATTCTCAACGCCGAGCTCGCCAACAAATCGGCCGACATCATCGTCAGCCCGCGCGACGAGGCTGAAATCGTGCGGGTCGCTGCCGCCTGCGCCAGGCGGCGCATCCCGCTCACCGTGCGCGCGGCCGGGACCGGGAATTACGGCCAGGCCGTGCCCCTCGAAGGCGGCGTGCTCCTCGACATCACCGCGCTGACCGCGATCGAATGGCAGAAGCCGGGTGCGATCCGGGTCCAGGCCGGCGCCAGGCTCCTCGATATCGACATGGCGACGCGGCCTTCGGGCTACGAGCTGCGCATGCATCCCTCGACCAAGCGCTCGGCCACGGTCGGCGGCTTCGTCGCCGTCGGCTCGGTCACCTATGGCGGCCTGCGCGAGCCCGGCAACATCCTGGCGGCCCGCGTCGTCACGGTGGAAGAAGAGCCGCGTATCCTCGAACTGCGCGACGATGCCGCCCAGAAGGTCAACCGCGCCTATGGCACGACCGGCATCATCACGGCGCTCGAGATGCCGCTGGCGCCGGCCTGGCCCTGGATCGACGTCATCGTCGCCTTCGACGACTACATGGACGCCTTCCAGGCCGGCTACGAGGTCGCGCTGGCGGACGGCATCGTCAAGAAGCTGGTGACGCCGGTCTCATGGCCGATCCCGTCCTATTTCGGCGCGCTGAAGCAGCATTGCCCGCAAGGCAAATGCATCCTGATCTGCATGATCGCGGAAGCCTCGCTCGGACCCTTCAAGGCGATCATCGGGTCGCGTGGGCAGGTGACCTACGAGGCGCCGTCCGAGGAGGGGCCGGGCACCGTGCCGCTCTACGAATACACCTGGAACCACACGACCCTGCAATGGCTGAAGAGCGACCGCTCGATCACCTATCTGCAATGCCTATTCCCCCATGACCGGCTGGTCGAAAGTGCCCGCGAGATGATCGCGCGCTTTCCCGGCGAGGTTTTGGCGCATCACGAGTTCATCCGCTTCGGCGGCCGCGTCACCGCGAGCGCCCTGCCGATCCTGCGCTACACGACGCCGGAGCGGCTGAACGAGATCATCGCTCTGCACGAGGAGGCGGGCGTGATGATCGCGAACCCGCATGTCGTCTCGCTCGAGGCCGGCAGCCGGCACAAGCGGGCCGACGCCGACCAACTCGGCTTCAAGCACGAGGTCGATCCCCATGGCCTGATGAACCCCGGCAAGATGGCGAGCTTCTCGCCGAACCCGCGCTGATCAGGCGAAATAGGCGAGCTTCTCGCTTGCCGGCAGGGCATCGATCGCCCGCAGCTCCACTTCCGAGGTCGCCGGGGGGGCAGGGTGGCTCTGCACGGACGGCTTGGAACTGCTCTCGCCGGCTTCGGCGAAGACCAGGTCCTCCTCGATGATCTGAACCGTGCCCAGCCGCCGCTGGCTGGACGGCCTGCCTCGGACACGAGAGGACGTGTCCAGGGTCGAGTGCGGCTTGTCGTCGATCTCGACGATCTCGATATCGTCATAGTTCGACAGCGGGGCCGCCTCGGGCAGGTTGAACGCCTTGCTCGACGCCCGCGGCGCAGGGGCGCCGGCCGTCTCGCGTGCCGTCCCGGTGAAGGCGCGCAAGCTGCTGTCCAGCATCGCAATGGTGTCGGCGATCTTGCTGATCTGGTGCGCGGTGCCCTCGACCACCGCGGTCGCGGCATAGATCTCGGTCGAGCGGCGATCGAGCAGGTCGCACAATTCGTCGCCGGCCCCGCTCTCGCGCAGACTCCAGGCGGCTTCCTGGATGCTTTCCGTCGCGCTCAGAATGCCGCCGGCGGCATTTTCGATCCGGGCGGCAAGATGCGATGAGGGTTCGCTCGCCTTGCCGCTGATCCGCTCCAGATCCGTCCGCAGATCGGCGATGAGGGCAATCGCCTCGCGCAGGTCGGGGCCGCTCGCCGGCTGCGACGCCGGCTGCCCAATGGCACGCTGCAGCTTGGTGATGGCGGCGAGCACCTTCGTCGTGTCGGCCTGCCGGTTGCGCTTGGCGTGCTCGGCCATGAACCAGCGCCCGCGCGCCGTTTCCATGACGGCCGCGGCGATGGCCTCGTAGTCGCCCTCGCTCAGGGGGGTCAGCGAACGTGCGTCGCTCATGGCGAACCTGCTCTTGGGGACCGGTCGAAGTCACTTTCGCCGGTCGTGATGCTCCATCGGGAATCGTGCCGTGATATTGCTTAAGGAATTGCTGCTGACGCCGCCTGGACCTGCGTCGTCGCCGCTCGGGCAGCCGGCGGCCGTGCCGGGCCCGCGATGCTTGCCAAGCGCACGCCGTGCGGCGATACAGGTTCGGGGGTAAACTTGGCCGGACGCTGTCGCGCCGGGGCTGGTCGCTGACCTGACCAGGGCTGCTCGGGGGACATCAGGGAGACCATGGCGAGCCTCGACACCGCCGAGCCCCAGGCTGTCTTTCGCGACGATGCAGGCGTGCTCGCGATCGCGCTTGCCGGCTCGTGGAGCGCCGAATGCGCGCCGCGCATCGAGGCGCTGATCGAGGAGATCGGCGAGCGGATCAAGCAGGCCTCGCGCGCCACGCTCGACCTCTCGGCCGTCGCGCGGCTCGACACGCTCGGCGCCTATGTCCTCAACCGCCTCAAGACCGAGCGCGAGGAGGAGGGGGCGGCCGTCGAGATCGTCAGCCGGCAGCCGGAGCATGCCGTGCTCCTCGCCGAGGTCAACATACACGACACCGAGGTGGCGCCTCCGGTCCAGCATTTCGGCATCGTCAGCGTCCTGGTCAATATCGGGCGCGCGGTCGTGCGTTTCGGACGCGACATGGTCGGCGGCGCGATGTTCCTCGGCGAAGTGATCGTCGGCTCCGCCGGCGTCGTGCTCGGGCCGCGCAAGTTCCGCGGGCCTTCGCTGGTCAACCAGATCGAGCTCATCGCCTTCAATGGCGCGCCGATCATCATGCTGATCTCGTTCCTGGTCGGCTGCATCGTCGCCCAGCAGGGCATTTTCCAGCTGCAGCAGTTCGGCGCCACGCCCTTCGTCGTCAACCTGACCGGCATCCTGATCCTGCGCGAGCTCTCGGTCCTGCTGACCTCGATCATGATCGCCGGCCGCTCCGGCTCGGCCTTCACCGCCGAGATCGGCTCGATGAAGATGCGCGAGGAAATCGATGCGCTCCGGGTGATGGGGCTGGACCCGATCGAGGTCCTGGTCGTGCCGCGCATCCTGGCGCTGATCATTTCCCTGCCGATCCTGACCTTCATCTCCTCGATGTCGGGCCTGACCGGCGCGGCCCTGGTGACCTGGCTCTATGGCGGCATCGGGGTCGACACCTTTCTGGCGCGCCTGCAATCGGTGATCACCTGGCAGCATTTCGCGGTGGGCCTGATCAAGGCGCCGTTCATGGCCTTCGTCATCGGCCTGATCGCCTCGATCGAGGGGCTCGCGGTCAAGGGCTCGGCCGAATCGCTGGGCCGTCAGGTCACCGCGTCGGTAGTGAAGGCGATCTTCATGGTGATCGTGGTGGACGGGCTATTCGCCATGTTCTTTGCATCCATCCAGTTCTGAGGGCGGTAAGCTGAGCATGAGCGCAGACCGGGCCGAGGGGCCGAAGCATCCGCAGCCGGATGGCGGCGCGGGCCGGCCTGAGCGAGAGCAGGCCGAGCCGGAGGCCGTGATCCGCGTGCGCGATCTCAAGGTCGCTTTCGGTGACAAGGTGATCATGGACGGCCTCGATCTCGATGTGATGCGCGGCGAGATCCTCGGTTTCGTCGGCGGATCGGGAACGGGCAAATCGGTCCTGACCCGCACGATCCTCGGCCTGGTGCGCAAGCGTCGCGGCACGATCGAAGTGCTCGGCGAGAATGTCGACGACCTGACCGGCGCCGACAGGCGCAAGCTCGAGCGCCGCTTCGGCGTGATGTTCCAGCACGGCGCGCTGTTCTCGGCGCTCAGCGTCAAGCAGAACATCCAGGTGCCGATGCGGGAATATCTCAAGCTCTCGCCGAAGCTGCTCGACGAAATGGCGATGCTGAAGCTCGAAATGGTTGGCCTGAAGCCGGATGCGGCGAACAAGGCGCCCTCCGAATTGTCCGGCGGCATGATCAAGCGGGCGGCGCTGGCGCGCGCGCTCGCGCTCGACCCCGAGATCGTCTTCCTCGACGAGCCGACCTCGGGGCTCGATCCGATCGGCGCCGCCGAGTTCGACGAGCTGATCATGACCCTGAAGCAGACTCTGGGCCTCACCGTCTTCATGGTGACCCATGACCTGGACAGCCTATATTTCGCCTGTGACAGAATAGCCGCCCTGGCGGATAAACGGGTCATAGCGGTCGGCACGCTTGCGACGATGCTGGCCTCCGACCATCCCTGGTTGAAAGCCTATTTCGGCGGCGAGCGCGCCCGCGCCCGCCTGCCTGCCGACGGGACAGGCCATTGAAACCCGTCCGGTCCGTTCCGCCCAATCGGCGAAACCAAGCGTCACATGGCGAGTTTGGAGCGTTGATGTTGCCTGAAAGCTGCTTCGCCCCCGCCGGAATCTTGGTTTAACGTCAAGACAATGGAATCGCGCGCCAACTATGCACTGGTCGGCCTGTTCACGCTTGCGGTCCTCGCGGCGATGTTCGGCTTCGTGTACTGGTTCAACAGCGGCCTCGCCGGCCGCCGGCAGGACGTGCGCGTCGTCTTCAGTGGCACGGTCACGGGGCTCGGGCGCGGCTCGAGCGTACTGTTCAACGGTTTGCGGGTCGGCGAGGTCACGCGGATCGAATTGCAGCCGGACGACCCGCGCCGGATCTACGCCGTCATCCAGGTCGACAACACGACGCCGCTGCGGGTCGATACTAGGGCCCGCATCGAGGCGCAGGGCCTTGCCGGCGTGGTCGCGGTGCAGCTTCTCGGCGGCGATCCGGCTTCGCCGGTCCTGACCGCCCAGCCCGGCCAGTCGATGCCGACGATCATCGCCGAGCGCTCGGAGTTCCAGGACATTCTCGAGACTGTCCGGACCATCGCCAAGCGCGCCGAAGACGTGCTCGGCAGCGTCGAGGGCCTGGTCAAGGAGAATGCCGAGCCGATCAGCAATACCGTCAGGAACATCGAAAAATTCTCCGCCGCGCTCGGTAACAACTCGGACGGGGTCGACAAGTTGATGGCGAGCTTCGGCCAGATCGCCGAGACGGTCGCGCCCCTGTCCCAGAAGCTCGGCACCCTGAGCGAGGAACTGACCGAGGTCGTCAAATCGGTCGATCAGAAGAAGGTCGCCAATATCGTCGACAACGTCGACAAGTTCACCGCGGCGCTCGGCGGCTCCAGCGGCGATGTCGGCAAGGCGGTGAAGGACATCGCCTCGATCACCGAGAAGCTGAACAAGGCGGCCGACCAGGTCGAGGGCGTGCTGAAGGCCGCGCAATCCTTCCTGAACTCCGAGGACGGGCAGGGCGCTCTCGTCGAGGTCGGCAATGCGGCGAAATCGATTCGCGTCCTCGCCGACAATCTCGACAAGCGCACCGCCGAGATCACGACCGGCATCAACCGCTTCACCGGCCCGGGGCTGAGGGATATCGAGGCGCTGGCAACGGATGGCCGCAGGACCCTGACCGACCTGAACCGGACCCTGCGCAGCCTGGAGCGCAATCCGCAGCAATTCATCTTCGGCGGCAAGCCGCCGCTTCCTCAATATGGCGGATCGCGCTGACATGACGCTGCCTTTCCTCGCCGCGCGTCTGCGTCGGCCCAAACCTGGCGTCACAGCCCTGTTGCTGGCTGTTTGCCTGCCGCTCGCCGCTTGCGGGGGCGGCCCGACGCCGACGACCTATGACCTCTCGGCGCCGCGCGATTTCGGCCGCACGGGCGGCGGCCCGCCGATGGTGGTGGCCGAGCCGACGACGGTGCAGACGCTCGATTCCGACCGCGTGATCGTCAAGGATTCGGCGGGTGCCCTGTCATTCCTCGGCGGGGCGCAATGGGCCGATCGCGTGCCCAAGCTGGTCCAGACGCGCCTCGTCCAGACCTTCGAGAACGGTGGGCGGCTCGCGTCGGTCTCGCGCCCGGGCGAGCGGATCGTGCCCGACCTGCAGCTCAACACCGATATCCGCAGCTTCAACATCGATGTGGCCTCCGGCAGCGCCGTGGTCGAGATCACGGCTAAGCTCGTCGGCGACAAGACCGGCCGCATCCAGCGCGCCCGCCTCTTCTCGGCGCGCGTACCGGCTGGTGCGGTCGATGGCGGCGCGGCGGCGCAGGCGCTCGACAAGGCCCTGTCGCAGGTGCTGATCCAGATCGTGCGCTGGACCGGGCACGGCTGACATCCATCGCGCGACGCCGCCTGCGGTGAGGCGGGCAGGCGTTTTGAGCCGGGCTGCTGGACGATGGTCCGGCACCCTGCATAATGGCTCATGCGCTTCACCAAGTGGGATTATCTGGCCTTTCCGCTGCTCGCCGCGATCCTGATCGGCGTGGGCTACGGCGCCTTGCGCCTGGTCGGATTCTTCGGCCTCGGGGTCCTGGGGCTGGTGATCGCTTTCGTCACGGTGCGGATGGATCTGGAGCGTGACGGGGCAAGCTCCGAGCCGGATGTCCTTGCCCAGCAGTTCAAGGCTAGGGACCGCATGTCGCGCGCCGAGAGAGCCGGGATGCATGCCGACTACGCGGCGCGCTTGCGCCCGCTTTTCGTCGCCCAGGTCATCGCGGCCGGGTTCATCATCCTCGGCTTCGGCTTCCATTTCCTGCTTTGAAGCGCTCTTCGCGCATGGCGGAGAGGGCGTCGCAGGTCCGCCTGATTGCCCGCCCCAACGAAAAAGGCCGCCCTTCCGGGCGGCCTTTTTCTTCATTGGGGTGATCAGCGCTTACTCGAAGCGCCCGCTGGCATGGGCCAGCATGGTGTAGACCTTGCCGGTCTCGGAGGTGAGATAGGTCTTGGCGACCATCGAATCGCGGTCGTCCTTGGCCGCCTCGCCGAGCAGGCGCTCGAACTCGTCGATATAGCGGTCGACCGTCTCCTTGAACTCCGCGTCGCGGCGATATTTGCGCCGGATCTCGTCGAAGGTCTGCTGGCCCTGCAGCGTGTAGAGCCGGCGCGTGAAGACGTTGCGCTCGCCGCGCTTGTAGCGGTCCCACAATTCGACGGCGGCGTCATGGTCGATCATGCGGGCGATATCGACCGACAGCGAGTCGAGTTTCTCGATCGAATGGGCGGTCGGCTTGCTGGTCTCCGGCGCGCGCTCCTCGCGCGAGGCGCGGTTCAGCAGGTCGGAGAGCCAGCCGGCCTTGGCCGGCGGGGCCTCTGCCGGTGCCGTGCGGCGCTGCGCCTCCGGAGCGGGGGCCGGACGCACCGGCGCGGCTTTCACCTCGGCGGCGGGCTCGGGTTTAGCAGGCTCGGGAGACGCATCGATCGAGGGCCGCAGCAACGGCTCGGCGATCGTAACCGCGCGCGCCTGGGTGGCGGGCGCGGAATAGGCGGGCGCTGCAGGCGCGGCCGAAACCGCGCGGCGGGTCTCGGTGCCGCCGGCAACGTCGCTGTTGCGGCCGGAGCGCGTGACGATCTCGGTCAGCTCGTTGAGCGCCTTGATCTGGTCGGCCACGACGCGCCGCATCGCCGCCGTCGATTCCTGCGTTTCGCGCGGGAGATCGAGCACGCCGCGCTTCAATTCGGCGCGGGTCGATTCCAGCTCGCGCTGGATCTCGGAGGAGATGGTGCGCATGTCCTGCGCCGCGCCCTGGAAGCGTTCCGTGACCTTGGCGAGCTCGTTCCCGACCTCGTTGGTGACTTGCTCATAGGCCGAGCGCAGCGCGTGAGCGGTGCGCTCGCGCTCCTTGCCGGTGGTGGCGCGGATCAGCTCGAACTGCTGCGTGATCGCGCCGGTGGTGGCTTCTGCCGAATCGGTCAGCACGCCGCCGATCTGGCGCGCGCGCGCCTCGGCGCCGCTGAGCGATTCGTCGATCAGGGCCGCGAAGGAGCGGGTGATCGATTCGATGTCGTCGGTCTTGCCGGCGATCAGCCCATGCAGCTCGTCGAGCGAGTCCTTGCGCTCGGCGAGCGCCTTGCCGACGCGCGCCTCGACCTGCTCGAGCCGCGAGGCGACAGCGTGGAGCGCCGCCGTGCTGGCCTGCGTGGCTTCGCTGAGCGAAGCGCCCTGGCCATCGAGCTGGCCCACCAGCGCGGTGGTCTGGCGCAACGTCCCCTCGGAGAAGGCCTTCAGCTCCTCGACCTGCGCGGAGACCTGCTGCGAGGCGCTCTTCGTCTCGTCCATCACCGTGGCGAGCACGCTCTGGAGCTCGTGGACGCGGGTCGACAGCCCGCTCTCGATCGAGGCGAGGTTCTTGTTGGCGCCGCTGACGATCTGTTGCATCAGCTTGTTGGCCTCGCCGAGGCGTCCCAGCATACCGCCGAGCTCGCCGCGAAGCTGCTCGTTGGTGTTGACCAGCGCATCGACGGATTGGCGCGTACCGGCCTCGAGCGTCTCGCGCAGGCCGGACGAAGACGTGTCCAGTGCGGTTGTGATCTCCGAGCCACGCTCGCGCAGCCCGGCGATGATCGAGGAACCGCGATCCTCGATCGCGCTCACCACCGACTCGCCCACGCTTGCGACTTCGCTCGCGATCGCCGCTCCGCGCTGGCCCAGCGCCGCGATCATGCCGCCGCCCCGGTCGTCGAACAGGGCGCGCAGCTCCTCGGCGCGTGCGCCGAGCGAGGCGGAGATCTCTTCCGACTTGCCGTGCAGCGTGTCGGCGATCTGCTGGCCGCGTGTATCGAGCGTGCCGGAGACGGTGTCGAGCCGGTTGACCACGCGCTCCTCGAAGCGCGCGACGCTCTGGTCGAGCGTGTCTGCGATTTGCAGCGCCCGCCCGCCCAGCGTGGCGTTGATGGTGTCCGCCTTCTCGCTGAGCGTGCGCGTGAGCGACTCGCTCTTGGAGGTGACGACCTCGCCGATTTCGTCGGCCTTGGCTGCCAGCGCGCGGGTGACCTCGCGCCCGCCCTCCGCCAGCACACGGGCGATATCGACCGTGCGTTCGACCAGGGCTTCGTTGAGAGCCGTGGCGCGCGAGCCGAGATTGCCGTCGATGCGGGCGATCAGGCCGTCCAGCGAGGTGGCGATCTCGGCGCTCTTGGCGCCCGAGCGCTCCTCGAAGACCTTGATCTGGCCTTCCATTGCGGCAGCGGCTTCCTGCGTCCGCGCAGCCAGGATCTCGGCCGCCTCGGCCGCACGCTGCCCGACCTTGTCGGCCAGGGCCTGGCCGTCTTCCGTCAGCAGCTTCTCGACCTGGCCGAGGCGCATGGCGACGGCGTCGGTGAAGCTGCGCGAGTCGTCCGAGAGCTTGGTCACGAGCGAGCCGCCTTGCCGGACCACGATCTCCTCGAAGGCGTCGAGGCGGAGCCCGAGGGCGGCCTCGATATTGCGCCCCTGCGTGTCGAACAGGCTGGTGAAGGCAACGAGCCGCTCGCCGAGGCTGCTCTCGATGCCGCGCCCCTGCGTGTCGAACAGGTGCGTGAAGGCCGCGAGGCGCTCGTCGAGGCTGCCCTCGATACCGCGTCCCTGCGTATCGAACAGATGGGTGAGGGCGGCGAGGCGCTCGTTGAGGCTGATCTCGATGCCGCGACCCTGTGTGTCGAACAGGTGGGTGAGGGCGGCGAGGCGCTCATTGAGGCTGGTCTCGATGCCACGCCCTTGCGTGTCGAACAGATGGGCGAGGGCGGCGAGGCGCTCGTTGAGATTGGTCTCGATGCCGCGGCCCTGATTCTCGAACAGGTCGGCGAAGGAGGACAGGCGCGCTGCGAGCGTCCCGTCGATCTGCCGGCCCTGATTGTCGAAGAGCTGGTTCAGGGCGTCATGGCGGCTGGCCAGGGCTTCGTTCAGCGCCTGGGCACGGCTCTCGACCGAGCGCAGCATCGATTCGGCATTGGCCGACAGCGCCTCGTTGACGCGGCCGCCCTGCTGGGTCAGCGCGAGCACGATCTCCTTGCCGGTTCCGGCGAGCAGCGTGCGCGCCTCCTCGGCATGGATGGTGAAGGTGTCGTGCAGGCCTTGCGTCGCCTCGGTGACGCGCTCCGCGACATGGCGGCCATCGACATTGATGGTCTCGGTCAGCGTGCGCGTCGCCTCGGTCATCCGCCTTGCCAGGTCCTCGCTCTGCTCGCCGAGCAGGGTGTGGACCTCGCGGCCGGTGCTGACGAGATCGCGGATCATCGTCTCGCGCTGTTCGCCGAGCAGCGTGCCGACCTCCTGGCTCGCCCCGGTCAGACGCGTGATGAAGCCGCTCTGCTGCTGCTCCAGCGCCTCGCGGGCGCCGTCCACGCTCTCGTTGACCCGGGCGGCAAGGAGGTTGCCTTGTTCGCCGAGCTTGGCATGCAGGCTCTCGCCGGTGTCGGCGAGCTGTGCGATCAGCGCCCCGCCGCGCTCGGCCAGCAGCCCATGCACGGAGCGGCCGACATCGGCGACGCGCGTGACCAGGGCCTGGCTCTGGCCGCTCAGCAGATCCTGCATCTCGAGGCCCGCCTGCGAGACCTTCACTGTCATGGAGCCGGCCTGCTCCTCGAGCAGGGCGCTCACCTTGGTACCGGTCTCGGACAGGCTGCCGACGAGCGACTCGCGCTGCTCGCTGATCAGGTTCTCGACCTCCTGGCCGGCGAGCCCGAGGCGCGCGACCAGCGTGTCGCTTTGCGCGCCGATCAAGGTCTGGACCTCGCGACCGGTCTGGCCGAGGCGGGTCACCAGCGTGTCGCCCTGCTGGCCGATCACGCCCTCGACTTCCTTGCCGGCGAGCGAGACGCGCGAGACCAGCTTCTCGGACTGCTGGTCGAGCAGGCCGTGCACGATCTCGCCGGTCTCGGAGAGGCGGGTCACCAGGCTGCCGCCCTGTTCGGTGAACAGGCCGTGGATGCTGGTGCCGACTTCGGTGATCCGCGTGGTCAGCTCGTCGCCGTGGCGGTTGACCGCATCGCCGAGGGATTTCCCGGCTTCGTCGACGCGCAGCACGATCGCGTCGCCGCGCTCGCGCAGCACGTCCTCGACCGTCCGCGTCGCCTCGCTCAGGCGGTTGACCAGGCTCTCGCCCTGGGTGTCGATGAGGCCATGCACGTTGTTGCCGACCTCGAGCAGGCGCGAGGCGATGATCTCATGCTGGCGGTTGAGCAGGCCATGGACGCCGCGGCCGACCTCGGCGAGCCGGGTGGTGACGCTTTCGCCCTCGCTGGAGAGCGAGCTGCGCAGGGTCTCGCCGGTCTCGGCGAGGCGCTGGGTCAGGCTTTCGCTCTGGCCGTCGAGGAGATCGACCAGCGTGCGGCCGCTCTGCTCGAAGCGCTCGGCGACGCTGGTGCCGCGCGCGGAGATTTCCTGAGCCAGGCCTTCGCCCGTCTGCCTCAGGGTCTCGTTGACGGTCTCGACGCGGGTCGCCAGCGTGTCGACGACCTGCGAGCCGGTCTCGCTGATCGCTTTGGTGACGTCGCGCGCGCTCGTCGTCAGCCCGTCGGTCAGGGCAGCACCCGTGCGTTCGAGCGAGGAGGCGATCTCCTGGGCCCGACCGTCGAGCATCGTCGAGAGATTGTCGCTGGCGCCCGAGAGCCGTTCGCTGACCTCGCTGGAGGTGACCTGCAGGCGCTCGACCAGCTCGTTCCCGCGTCCGCTGATCTCGTCGACCATGCGCTCGCCGGCGCGGCCGAGCGCGATGGTGATCTGGTCGCCCTTCTCGCCGAGCGAGCCCGTGACACGGTCTCCCGCTTGCGACACGGCCTCGGCAATCGCACGGCTGGCGCTTTCCAGGTCCTTCGACAGGCTCTCATGGGCGCCGCTGATCGCGAATTTCACACGTTCGGCATTGCCGACCACCGATTCACGCTGCGTGACGAGTTCGTCGATGAGCGAGCGCAGCCGGATCTCGTTATCGGCATAGGCGCGTTCGAGCGTCGCGATCTCGCCGCGCACGATCGTCTCGAGTTCGCCGGCGCGCGCCACGGCGCGCTCGATGCCGTCGCCCATGGCGGCGACCTCGCGGCGGATGGTCTGGCTCAGCGAGAGCACGGAATCGGCGCCGACCACCTCGGGTTCGGCCAGCCGCAGCGCGACCTCGGTCATGGCGCGCGAAACGAGCCGCATTTCCTGGGTGCGGCGATAAAGCGCCGCGAGCACGAAGAAGAAGACGACGGGCGCGCCGATGGCGAGGGTGAGCAGGGCCCACTCGCCCGGACCGAACGCAGCCATCCCCTCGGGCAGGCCGTTATTGAACGAGCCGAAGCGGCTGACGAGCACGAAGGCGGCTCCGCCAAGCCAGGCCAGCGAGGCCAGGGCGGCGATCCAATAGGGGCGCGACGAGGGGCGCGCCGAGAAGGCATGGACGAGCGAGCTCGAGTCGCGCCGGTCGTCATTGGCGACGCGGCTGGTGTCGGGCGCGATCGCCGCACGCGGCGTAGCCGGCTGCGCCGCGGGAGCGGCTTCCTGCCTCGGCACCGCCTCGACGCGCGGCAGGTCGAGCTTGAGATCGCTCTCGGCCGCTGAAGGCAGCTTTGGTTCCGGTGCCGGATCAGAGTCGGCGGAAGGCTTGGACTGGTCGAGCCGCAGAGCCTCCTCGATGGCGGACATCGCCGCTTCCGTCGGATCCTGGAGCTTGTTCTGCCGGGTCATGATTGCCGCCTCGCCACGCTACTTCGACGGGCGCCGCCGTCGCGTTCCTCGTTCTGCGGGGCGCCGCCTCTGGCGCTCGGCATCAGGAGGGACAATGCGCCCATCATTTACCACTTGGAAGGGTAGTGGAGCGTTCCTGTGATTGAAACCCATTTGAGGCCTCGATTCACAAACGTCGTTAACGCCTCGTTCACCATGATAGCGCTTGTTAGAGCGTGCCGAGAGCTGCGTTTCGGCTCGTCTATGTTCGTGTTCCCGAGTTCTCCCATGCCCCAAACCGCCATCGATCTTGCTCATCTTGCCCGCCAGACCGGGGGAGATCACGAACTCGAACGCGAGCTGCTCGCGCTTTTCGCGCAGCAATGCGTTCGTCATCTGCGCACCATTCATGCCGGCAGCGATGCCCGGACCCGGATGGATGCGGCCCATACGCTGAAGGGCGCCGCCCAGGCCATCGGAGCCTGGACCGTGGCCGAGGCCGCCGATGCGATGGAGCGCCAGCTGGCCACGAGCGATATCGGCCGCACGGAACATGCGATGGACGCGCTGACGCTCGCCGCCGCCGAGGCGCGGGCGGCGATCTCGCGCTTCGATTGCGCGGCCTGAAGGGCCGACACGCGGCGAAGACCCTTTCCACGGGACCTGGAAATGCTCTAAGCGGTGCCGGCCCATCGGCCGACAGGCCCGCCGGAGTTCATGATGCCGAAGATCACCTATATCGATGCCCAGGGCGAAAGCCGTACCGTGGAGGCCGAGACCGGCTCGACGGTGATGGAGACGGCCGTGCGCAACGCCATTCCCGGGATCGAGGCCGAGTGCGGCGGCGCCTGCGCCTGCGCGACATGTCATGTCTATGTCGATGACGCCTGGGCCGAGAAGACCGGGCATGCCGAGTCGATGGAGGAGGACATGCTCGACTTCGCCTTCGACGTCCGTCCGACCTCGCGGCTGTCCTGCCAGATCAGGGTCCGGGACGATCTCGATGGGCTGATCGTGCGCACCCCCGCCCGGCAGGGCTGAGCGGCAGTCTCCCTGCAGCCTTATTCGGCGGCAGCCGGCAGAGCCGGCGCCATCACCGTCTCGTGGCCCGGCGCCGGATGGCGCGGCACCAGGAAGGCCAGCGTCAGCGAGACTGTGGCCACTCCCGCGCCGATATAGAAGACGATGGCGGGATCGCGGATCCAGAGCAGCCCGAAGGTCACCGGCAGGAACACCGCCGCGATGTGGTTGATCGTGAAGGCGACGGCCGAGGTCGGCGCGATATCGGCCGGATCGGCGATCTTCTGGAAATAGGTGCGCTGCGCCAGCATCAGCGTGAAGAAGACGCCGTCGACAATGAAGAGCGCACCGGCGATATAGACGCCCCAGCCTGCGAAATGGCCGTGGCTCGCCAGCGCGTAGCCGACGAAGACGGCGATCAGCGAGATGTTCTCGAGCTGGATCGTCGCGCGTTCGCCGATCCGCCCGACGAGATGGCCCAGCATCGGCCCGACGAAGGTGTTGATGCCATAGGTCGCGAGCAGCAGCGTCGCGGTCGCCGAGACGTCGTAGCCGAAGCGCTCGACCAGCAGGAAGCCGCCGAAGGCCATGAAGATCTGCCGGCGCGCACCGGACATGAAGGTCATTGCGTAGTAGAGCCAGTAGCGCTTGCGCAGCACGAAACCCTTGTTCTGCGGCACGGCGCCCTGGAAGCGCGGGAAGGCCAGCCAGGTCGCGATCGTCAGGCCGATCGTGACCAGTCCGGCGACCAGGAAGACGGCAATGTAGCCGGGCTGGAACATGCGCCAGATCAGCGCGATCGTGCCGAAGGCGAGGAGCTGCGCCGCCGCCGACGCGCCCGCGATCCTGCCGAGCAGCCGCGGGGCTTCCGCCTTGGGCAGGAGCTGGAGCTGCAGCGACTGCTGCGCCGTCTCGTAATAGTGGAAGCCGAGCGACATGATCGTCGTGGTGATCAGGAGCCCGCCCAGGCTCGGATAATAGCCGGTGATCGCGACGCCGACGCCGAGCGCGATCAGGCTGAAATAGGCCAGGATCTGCTCGCGCATGAACCAGAACAGGATGATCGCGGTGAAGGCCAGGAAGCCCGGGATCTCCCGGACCGACTGCAGGATGCCGATATCCTGACCCGTGAAGCCGGCCGCCTCCTTGGCGAAATTGTTGAGTAGCGCGCTCCAGCTCGCGAAACCGAGCCAGTTGACGAAGGCCAGCATCATCAGGAACGCGGCAGGCGAATGCAGCAGCGCCCTCGAGGAGCGTGGTGCAGGCGAGGCTTCGGTCATGGGATTACCGCACAGGAGGAACGGGCTCGAAGCCGCCACGGACTTCACAACGCTGGTTCCGTGCGGCGATACTCTTAGGCGAGGCTCCGGCTGCGTCAATTCCGACCGGTCATGGCGACCATGCAAAAGCTCGGTCCGCGGCGGGCCGTGATATGATGAGGCGGCGAAGACAGGTCTGACGACGCCGACAACCGGGAGGACGCGATGTACAAATCGATTCTGGTACCCGTCGATCTGGCCGAGGCCGATCTCGCGACCCCCGCCATCACCGCGGCGGTCTCCTTCGCGGAGGCGTCCGGCGGCACCATCCGGCTGGTCTATGTCCGCTCCCTGGTGCCGATCACCTATATGGAATTCGTGCCGGCCGATTTCGACACGGAGCAGCAGAGCGAGGCCGAGGCCAAGCTCGCCGCGATCGCCGCCGCCATCACCCTGCCGCCGGAGCGCGTCTCGGCCAAGGTCCTGGTCGGCTCGGTCCATGGCGAGGTGCTGGCGGAGGCGGATGCGAGCGGCACCGATCTGATCGTGATCGGCTCGCATGAGCCGGGCATGCTCGCCTATGTCATCGGCTCCAATGCCTCGACCATCGTGCGCCGGGCCAAGTGCTCGGTTCTGGTGGTGCGCTAACCTGGCGCGACGGCGGGGCCGCGCGGCACCAGATCGTCCGGAACCTCGCCGGTCCGCAGATCGCGTGGCCGGTTGAGCTTGATCATCGGCCCGACCTGCCAGATCGACGCCGCGGCCAGCAGGATGCCGAGCCAGCCGGCCGAACTCGCGCCTTGAGTGAAGGCCCGCAACGTGAACAGCACCAGCATCACCAGCGACAATCCGCTGACGATCGTCAGCGTCAGCCAGAGCCAGTTCGATTTCCCTGCCAGGAAGCGGGCGCGGGGATTGGCGCGCGCGATCGCCGCCGAGAGCGCCTCGACGAAGGCGCGGTAGCCGGCGTCGTTGCGCTCCATGTCGGTGAGCGAACGCCAGGACAGGTTGCCGAAGGTGACGCTCTTGCCGTTGCTCAGCCTGAGCTGCGTCTTGAAGCCCTTCGACGAGATATTGCTCGGCGCATAGAGGAAGCGCACCTGCTCGACCGCGCCGAGCTTCACCCGGTCGACCTTGCGCGTGCTGTCGATCTCGAGCTCGTCGCCGTCGATCCGGTAGGCGATCTCGAAGCCGACCGGCTTGGGGCGCTGGCGCCAGGAGGGTGGTGGGGCTTCATCTTCGGTTTGCATGGTCGTGAGCTTTAGCGGCTGGCCTTCGCGTTGTCTTCGTCGTCATGCCCGGTCGCTTCACATTGTCCCGGCGGACGCGCCGACGCGTCGTGAGTGCCGAGGGATGGAGGAGAGGTGTCCGGGCGCATCGAATTCGAGCGTCTTCTATCGTGCACGATAAGGAATACTTAGCGCGCTGGCGCTACACGTAGTGTTGTGGAACCGGCGATGCTTCGAGCCGGCGCGCGCGGAGGCCGACATGGCAAGCATCTCGGGGTTGGCGAAAGACCTGCCGGGCACGTCGCCGAAGATCGCGTCGGCCACATCCGGCGCCGCGACGGATAAGGAAGCGGGTTCGAAGCCGGTCAAAGCCGATGCCGCCGCCATGGGGTCGGCGGTGATCGTCGAACTTTCGGCACAGGCCAAGGCGTTCGCGGCCGGCACCGTCGCCCCGCAACTGTTCAAGACCCTGGACGAGGACATTCAGGAGCGGACCGACATTCTCGCGGGCAAGTTCGACGACTTCCTGAAACGGGCCGGAATCCCGGCCGACGAGGCGATATCGCTGAAGGTGGACAAGTTCGGCCGGGTCACGGCCGACGGCCTCTACAAGAAGAAGGTCGAGGAGTATTTCGCCGACAATCCGGATTCCAAGGAGCTGAGGGCGATCGTCGAATTCCACGCCATGCGGGCGACGCAGCTGGCGCTGGAGGCACTCGCCAAGGAGAAGAGGGCGGCCCGCAACGACGACGAGGCCGAACAGGCGAACACGCGCTTCCTGACGCGCGCGAACGACATTCAGCGGCTGGACGGACGGGTCACGCTGCAGGGCGGCAAGCTGACGACCGGCGCCCAGGACTACATCACCAGCCTGAAGAAGCCGGCGAACGCGGACGATGTCATGGCTCGCGAGCAGGCGCTCGATCGGCTGGCCGCGTTCTCGTAGAGGCGCTGCGATTCGCAGCTTATACGCGGCCTCGAAGTGGCGGCTCTCACCGCGCCAGCACCTTCATCGCACCGTCGAGCCCGTCCAGCGTCAGCGGGAACATCCGGCCGTTCATCAGGCCACCGATCTGGCGGATCGACTGGGTGTAGCTCCAGAGATGCTGCTGCACGGGGTTGAGCCAGACCGATTTCTGAAAGCGCTCGGTCAGCCGCCGCATCCAGACCTCGCCCGGCTCCTCGTTCCAGTGCTCGACCGAGCCGCCCGGCATCGCGACCTCGTAGGGGCTCATCGACGCGTCGCCGACGAAGACGACGCGATAATCCGCCGGATAGGTCCGCAGGATGTCCCAGGTCGGGATCACCTGATCGTGCCGGCGGAGGTTCTCGCGCCAGACCCGCTCATAGGGGCAGTTGTGGAAGTAGAAATGCTCGAAATGCTTGAACTCGGCCCGCGCCGCCGAGAACAGCTCCTCGGCCAGCTCGACATGCCAGTCCATCGAGCCGCCGACATCGAGGAACAGCAGGACCTTGACGGCGTTGCGCCGCTCCGGCCGGAGCTGCACGTCGAGATAGCCATGCTTGGCGGTTTCCGAGATCGTGTTGTCGAGATCGAGCTCTTCGGCCGCGCCGGTCCGGGCGAAGCGGCGCAGGCGGCGTAGCGCGATGCGCAGATTGCGCACGCCGAGCTCGCGCGTGTCGTCGAAATCCTTGAACTCGCGCTGGTCCCAGACTTTCACCGCGTGGAAATTGCGGTTCTTGTCCTGGCCGATGCGCACGCCTTCGGGATTGTAGCCATTGGCGCCATAGGGCGAGGTGCCGGCGGTGCCGATCCATTTCGAGCCGCCCTGGTGCCGGCCCTTCTGCTCCTCCAGGCGCTGCTTCAGCGTCTCCCAGAGCTTGTCCCAGCCCATCGCCTCGATCTGGCGCTTTTCCTCTTCGGTCAGGAATTTTTCCGCGAGCCTGCGCAGCCATTCCTCGGGAATGGCTGCCTGCTCGATGGCCTGGCCAAGCGTCTCCATGCCCTTGAAGACCTGGGCGAAGACCTGATCGAACCTGTCGAGATGGCGCTCGTCCTTCACCAGGCAGGTGCGGGCGAGATAATAGAACTCGTCGACCCGGTGGTCCGCGAGATCGGCCTCGACGCCTTCGAGCAGCGCCAGATATTCCCGCAGCGTGACGGGAACCTTGGCGGCGCGCAGGTCGGTGAAAAGGCGAAGGAACATCGCCCCACTGTGCGGAAGCCGGGAGCGGGGTCAAGCAGCACGGCCCCGAGGGGCGGTGCTGCCTGGGAATTCACCGGACATATGGCCCACACCCCGAGGAGCCGCACTACGGCGTCGCAAAGGGTGTTTCAGAGATGCTGGAGCATCCTTCGAGACGCCATCCCGGTGGAATGGCTCCTCAGGATGAGGGCGCGGATGGCCGGGGGCGTTGCCTGAGGATCAGGCCACGGCGTCGGCGAGGTCCTTGGTGACCTTGAACTTGACGACGGTCTTGGCCGGGACCTTGATCATGGCGCCGGTCGAGGGGTTGCGGGCTTCGCGGGCGTCGCGCTTGGCCGCGGCCAGCTTGCCGACGCCGCCGAGCGTGACGTCGCCGCCGGATTTCAGCGTCTTCGCCACGACGGCGGCGAGCGAGCCGAGAATGGCGGAGACGTCGGCCTTGGTCTTGCCGGTCTCTTCGGCGATGGCGGCGATCAGTTCGTTCTTGGTCATGAAAACTCTCCTGAAGAACGGTGTTGGGTAGGCGTCGCTGGGGCGGATGTAAAGCTTGGCGGCCCCCGCGAATCGGCGACGGTCGCCACTCCACCCTAAGCGAAACTGCCACTTGGCACGGCTGGCGTCCAAAAACACGGCACCGGCCCTAGATACGCACAGCATTTCGCTTCGTTCCCGCCCGTATGGCGTTAAAAACAGCATGACGATGGCTGCATTGGCGGGCGATTGACAAATCCGGCGCTATTATTTCAAGCTTAAAATAATAAGGCGGGATACGGGGGACGCGATGAAGGTCGTCATCGTCGGAGGCGGAATCGGCGGTTTGACGCTTGCGCTCATGCTGCATGCGCGCGGCATCACCGCCACCGTCTACGAGCAATCCGGCGAGATTCGCGAGGTCGGCGTCGGCATCAACACCTTGCCGCATGCGATCGGCGAACTGGCCGAGCTCGGCCTGCTGCCGGCGCTCGATGCCGTCGCCATCCGCACGCGCGAACTGATCTACATGAACCGCTTCGGCCAGACTGTCTGGCGCGAGCCGCGCGGCCTGCATGCCGGGGCGCCGGTGCCGCAATTCTCGATCCATCGCGGGCGGCTGCAGGGCGTGATCCGCGATGCCGTGGTCGCGCGGCTCGGGCAGGACGCATTGCGCACCGGCCGGCGCCTGCAAGGGTTCCTGCAGGACGAGGGCGGCGTCACCGCGCATTTCGCCGATTCCCGACGCGGCGAAGCCGGCGAGACGGCGCGCGCCGACATCCTGATCGCGGCCGACGGCATCCACTCGACGGTGCGGGGACATTACTTTCCGGACCAGGGTCCGCCACACTGGAACGGCGTCCAGATGTGGCGCGGCGCCTGCGACTGGCCCGCCTTCCTCGACGGCGAAAGCATGATCATCGCTGGCGGCATGGCCGGCAAGCTCGTGCTCTATCCGATTGCGCCGGGGAGCAAACCCGATACGCGCCTGACCAACTGGGTCGTCAACATCCGCACCGGCGATCCGGCGAAGCCGCCGCCGAAAGAGGCGTGGTCGAAGCCGGGGCGGCTCGAGGACGTGCTGCCCCATGCGCGGCGCTTCTCGGTGCCGGGCGTCGACATTCTCGCCCTGATCCAGGCCTCGCCCGGCTTCTGGGACTATCCGATGTGCGATCGCGATCCGCTGCCGCGCTGGACCCATGGCCGCGTCACCCTGCTCGGCGACGCGGCGCATCCGATGTATCCGGTCGGCTCCAACGGCGCCTCGCAGGCGATCCTGGATGCTCGCGCGCTTGCCGATGCGCTGGTGCGGGCCGAGCATCCGCGCCAGGCGCTCGCCGCCTATGAGGCGTTGCGCCTGCCGGCGACGGCGCAGATCGTGGCGCTGAACCGGGTCGGCGGGCCGGAGCGGGTCATCGACGCCATCGAGGCGCTCGCCCCCAACGGCTTCGACGATGTCGAGCGGGTGATGAGCTATGCGAGGCGCGAGGCGATCGTGAAATCCTATGCCGGCACTGCCGGTTTCGCCCCGGAACAATTGGCCAAGCGTTAGCGCGCGGTCGGCTTGGCTCGGACCAGCGGAGCGATGCGATCGATCCGGTTGGTCCAGATTCCGGGGATAGGCCGTGCCAGAGCGGCAAGGTCCTCGGCGCGGTCGATGCCGGTCGAGCCCTCGCCACCGACGAGCGGGCCAGCGACGATCACGCTGCTGCCGGCCTTGCGCATCCGTTCTGTGAAGCGCTGCGGCCAACCCCATATCCAAGCTGTGTAATTCGACGGGATCAGCAGCAGTTGTTGCTCGCAGGAGCGCGGGGCGATTCCGATCCAGCCGAGCGCCAGGTGGTGCAGAAGGCAGCGCTTCTCGGCCTCCTTGGACATCGTCAGGAGCGAGGGCACACGCGCTCGCAGCGCGGCGATCGGTTGGTCCCCTCCATAGACCATCAGGCGTGCCAGTTGCTCGGGCGCGAGCTTCAGCAAGCGCGCCGCGAGCGCCTCGCCCTCGCGCGGGTCGTTGCTCTTGATGTGGATCAGGAAGCGCCGATCCGGGAAGCGGGCCAGCACCTCGTCCAGCGTAGGCATCAGCCCGGTGCCGCGCCCGCGGAACGGGTAGGTGGCGCCGCCATCGGCGGTGTAGCCATGGCCGATGTCGAGCGCCTTGAGCTCGGCCAGGCTCCTCTCGCGCGTGACGCCCGTGCCGTTCGTCCGGCAGTCGAGCGTCCAGTCGTGGAACACCGCGAAATGGCCGTCGCTCGTGGGGTGGATGTCGAACTCGACGATGTCGGCGCCGGCGGCGAAGGCCGCCTCGATGGCTGGAAGCGTGTTCTCGAGATAGGGATGCTCGGGCGGATTGATCCGCGCCGCGGTGCAGGTCGTGTCGGTCACGCCGTCGGGCGGATAGGTCTGGGCAAGGCCGCGATGCGCAAGCAGGACGGGACGCCCGCCCTGCGGCTCGCCGAAGATGGCGCTGTTGTTTACGAAGGCGATGCCGGCCAGGGCGGCGATCAGCAGTAGAGCGTAACGGGCGAATCGCAGCATCACCAACCTCCGGCTGCGCCCATATCGGCGGCGGAAACTGGCAAATTTTCGACCTGGTCCTGCGTCCCGGCCTGCGGCCCCGAACTGGCGCCGCGTTCGCCGGGCAGAGTCTCACGCCCCGTCGGGCGGGGGCGGCAGGAAGTCGATCTCGTATTTCGCCGCGAGCGCCACGACCTCGGCCGGGTTCTGCTCGGGCATCGAATGGATCGCCCAGAACAGATCGTAGAGCCGGCCGGTGGGCGCGACCCAGAACAGGCATTTCACCGTCGCGTCGCTTTTGTTGAACAGGCCGTGCGGGACATTGCGCGGCAGGCGGATCAGGTCGCCGGCGGTCGCATGCGATTCCGCGCCGTCGAGCACGAGGTCGAGCCGGCCCTCGAGCATGTAGATGAACTCGTCCTGGGTCGGGTGGATATGCGGCGGCACGAAGGTGCCGGGCGGGAAGACCGCGTGCCAGGAGAAGCTGTCCTCGCTCAGCATCTTCGGCACATAGGTCTGGCCGAGAATGCTCCATGAGATCGCGTCGAGGCCTTCATTGGCCCTGGTCACGCCGGCGGTGAGAGGCTTCATGGCTGGTTCCTTCTAGAGATGCAGGAAGCGATCCTTGACCGCATTGTCGCTGCGCAATTCGTCGCTCGAGCCGCGCCAGACGACGCGGCCCTTTTCGAGGACGATATGACGATCGGCGATCTTCGCCAGCGCATCGACATTCTTATCGATGACGAGGATCGATTCGCCCTCGGCCTTCAACGCCGCGAGGCAGGACCAGATCTCCTGGCGGATGATCGGCGCCAGCCCTTCCGTCGCCTCGTCGAGAATGACGAGCCTGGGATTGGTCATCAATGCCCGGCCGATCGCCAGCATCTGCTGCTCGCCGCCCGAGAGCTGGTTGCCGCGATTGCCGCGCCGTTCCTTCAGGCGCGGCAGGAAGGCGTAGATCCGGTCGAGATCCCAGCGCTTCTTGCCGAAGCGGCTCGCCGCCGTCGCGATCAGGTTCTCCTCGACGCTGAGCGTCGGGAAGATCTGCCGACCCTCGGGGACGAGGCCGATGCCGGCCTGCGCGGTCTTGAAGGGCGGGGCGCCGGTCAGGTCGCGGCCGGACACGGTGATCCGCCCGGCCTTGACGGGGATCAGCCCCATGATGGCGCGGATCGTCGTGGTCTTGCCCATGCCGTTGCGGCCGAGCAAGGTCACGACCTCGCCTTCGCCGACCGAGAAATCGACGCCGAACAGGATCTGCGCCTCGCCATAGCCGGCATCGAGCTTCTCGACGACGAGCATCGTTTCAGCCCTCCTCGCCGAGATAGGCTTCGCGCACGGCCGGATCGGCTCGGACGGATGCCGGGTCGCCCGTGGCGATGACGCGGCCATAGACGAGCACGCTGACCTTGTCGGCGAGCGCGAACACCGCCTCCATGTCATGCTCGACGAGCAGCATGGCGTAGCGCCCCTTCAGGCTCCTGAGCAGGCCGATCAGGCGCTCGCCTTCCTCGCGGCCGACGCCGGCGAGCGGCTCGTCGAGCAGGATCGCCGCCGGCTCCAGCGTCAGCGCCATCGCGATCTCGAGCGCGCGCTTCTCGCCATGCGAGAGCCGGCCGGCCTGGACATGCGCGCGATCGGTCAGGCCCACCGCTTCGAGCGCGGCCCAGGCCGGGCCGTTCAGGCGCTCGTCGCGGGCGGCGTTGCGGAAGAGGGCGAGCGGGTGCGTCGCGCGCGCCTGTACGCTCAGCGCCACGTTCTCCAGCACCGAGAGCGAGGCGATGGTCGAGGTGATCTGGAAGGTCCGCGCCAGCCCGGCCCGGGCGCGCTTCTCCGGCGTCAGCGCGGTGATGTCCGTCCCGCGGAACTGGATGGCGCCGCTGTCAGGGCGCAGCATCCCGGAAATCTGATGGACCAGCGTGGTCTTGCCGGCGCCGTTCGGACCGATCAGCGCATGGAGCTCGCCGGGCGCGACGGCGAGGCTGACCCCGTCCGTCACCTTCAAGGCGCCGAAGGCCTTGCCGAGGCGGTCGAGCGCGAGAACCGGCTCAGTCATCGCGGCCCCCACGGAGCTTGCCGAGGATGCCGACGATGCCGCCACGCGTGAACAGCACGAAGAGCACGATCAACGGCCCGAAGATCGCCTTCCAGTGCTCGGTGTAGCTGGCCAGCACGTCCTCCGCGAAGAGGAAGGCGAGCGCGCCGATGATGGCGCCGTGCAGGGAACCGACGCCGCCGAGCACGACCATGAAGATCAGCTCGCCCGAACGCTGCCAGGACATGAAGGCCGGGCTGACGAATTCGGTGTGGTTGGCGAGGAAGAAGCCGGAGAGCCCGGCGATGACGCCGCTGATGACATAGGCGATCAGGCGCACGCGCCCGACATCGTAGCCAGTGACCGTCACGCGCGTCGGGTTCTCGCGCGCGGCACGCAGCACGCGGCCGAAACGCGAGGCGACGATCGTGCCGACCAGCCAGTAGCAGCCGGCGAGGGCGCCCAGCACGATGTAGTAGAAGCCCGTCCGGTTGGCGAAGAGATCGAACCCGGCGACGGTGCTGCGCTGATAGAGCGTCAGCCCGTCATCGCCGCCATAGGCCGAGAGCGCCTGCGCCAGGAAGAACCCCATCTGGCCGAAGGCCAGCGTGATCATGATGAAGGCGACGCCGCGGGTGCGCAGCGAGACCGCTCCGGTGACGGCCGCGAACAATCCGCTGGCGACGGCGATTACCGGGAGGATCAGGAGCGCCTCCGCCTGGCCCTCGGTGATCATGATGCCGGTGACATAGGCCCCGATGCCGATGAAGACGGCGTGGCCGAAGGAGACCAGGCCGCCGATCCCGAGAATGAGGTCGAGCGAGAGCGCGGCGATGGCGAAGATCAGCGCCCGCGTCACCAGCGTGAGCCAGTGCGCGGGCAGGCCGAGCGCGACGGCAAGGGGGAGCAGCGCCAGCAAGGCGAAGAGCGCGAGCGCAATGATCGGGCGACGCTTCGGCAGCGGCGTCGCGACCGCGGGCGTCTCGGCAATGGCGTCCACCGCGCTCATGTCCGGCCCTTGGCAGGCAGCAGCCCCTCGGGCCGCACGAACAGCACGATCGCCATCACCAGATAGATCAGCATCGAGGACAGCGCCGCGCCGGTGGCGCGGGCCGACGGCGCGCTCATGAACAGCCGCAGCAGGTCGTTCATGAAGGAGCGGCCGAGCGTGTCGACCAGTCCGACGATCAGCGCTCCGACGAAGGCGCCGCGGATCGAGCCGATGCCGCCGACGACGATGACGACAAAGGCGAGGATCAGCACGGTGTCGCCCATGCCCGGCTCGACCGAGAGGATCGGCGCCGCCATCGCGCCGGCAAAGCCGGCGAGCATCGTCCCGAAGGCGAAGACGACCATGAAGAGCTTGCGGATATCGACGCCGAGCGCCGAGACCATCGGCGCATTCGAGGCGCCGGCGCGCAGCAGCATGCCGGTGCGCGTCTTCTCGACGATGAACCAGAGCAGGCCGCCGACGGCCAGGCCGGCGCCGATCAGCGCGAAGCGATAGACCGGATAGAGGATGCCATCCATCAGCCTGACCGAGCCGGACAGGAACTCCGGAATCGGGACCGAGAGGGGAGCCGCGCCCCAGACGATCTTGACGCCCTGGTTCAGCAAAAGGATCAGCCCGAACGTGGCCAGGACCTGATCGAGATGGTCGCGCTCGTAGAGATGGCGGAAGACCAGGAACTCGAGCGCGAGCCCCAGCACCAGGGCGGCGATCAAGGCGAGCACCAGCCCCAGCACGAAGCTGCCGGTCAGCCCGACGAAGGTGACCGCCAGATAGGCCCCGAGCATGTACTGCACGCCATGGGCCAGGTTGATGAAGTCCATCACGCCGAAGACGAGCGTCAGCCCCGCGGCGACCAGGAACAGCAGCACGCCGAGCTGGAGCCCGTTCAGGATCTGGACGATGAGGAGGCTCGTGGTCATGAAATACCGCCCGTCATGCTCGGGCTTGACCCGAGCATCTCAGGAAAGAGATTCTCGGGTCTGCGCTACGCTTCGCCCGAGAATGACGACATTCGTCACTTCAGCGCGCAATCCTTCGCGTGCGGGTCGGCGTAGTCGGTGAACACCTTCTGCGCGATCTCGGTCTGGAACTTGCCGTCCGCACGCTTGGCGACCTTGACCAGGTAGAAATCCTGGATCGGGTAGCCATTGGTGTTGAACTTGAACTTGCCGCGCAGCGAGGTGAAATCCGCCTTCTTCAGCGCGGCGCGCAGCTTGTCCTTGTCGCCGGTGCCGCCGGCCGCTTTCACGGCCGAGTCGATCAGCAGCGCGGCGTCATAGGCCTGCTGGGCATAGGAGCCCGGCACGATCTTGTAGGCCGCCTCATAGGCCGTCACGAAGGCCTTGGTCTGCGGGTTGTCCATGTTCGGCGCCCAGGTCATGCCGCCGAACATGCCGACCGCGGCGTCCTGTTGCGCCGGCAGGGTCGATTCATCGACCGTGAAGGCGGAGAGGAAAGGGATCTTGCCGTTCAGCCCGGCCTGCGACCATTGCTTGACGAAATTCACGCCCAGGCCGCCGGGCAGGAAGGCGAACACCACATCGGGCTTGGTCGAGGCGATCTTGGCGAGCTCGGCCGAGAAATCCAGCGAGGTCAGCGGCGCATAGACCTCGTCGATGATCTCGCCCTTGAAGTAGTTCTTGAAGCCGGCGAGCGAATCCTTACCGGCCTGATAGTTCGGCGCGATGATGAAGGCCTTCTTGAAGCCCTGGTCCTGCGCGTATTTGCCGAGGACCTCGTGGACCTGGTCGTTCTGATAGGAGGTCACGAAGAAATTCTGGTTGCAGGCCTTTCCGGCCATGGTCGAGGGGCCGGCATTCGGGCTGATCAGGAACGCTCCCGAATCGAGCACCGGCTTGGCGATGGCGCCGAGGATGTTCGAGAACACCGGGCCGACCACGAAATCGACCTTGCCGCCCTCGACGAAGCTGCGGACCTTGCTCACAGCGACATCGGGCTTGAGCTCATCGTCGATCACGGTGATCTGCACCGGCACGCCGCCGAGCTTGCCGCCGTTCTTGTCGACCGCGAGCTGGAAACCGTCACGGACCTGCTGGCCGAGCGCGGCCGCCGGCCCGGTCAGGACGGCGACGACGCCGATCTTGATCGGCTCCTGCGCCTGGGCGGCACTGGCGAGCGCGAGCAGGCCGGCACTAAGCGACAATGCGAATTTCAGTTTCATGTCGGATGTCCTCCCGGACGTTCAAGAGAGCCGCCTGGCCGGCGGAGATCCCCATCTCCGGTCAGCCTTCGTCACATATTGTTTCAAGCTTAAAATATCTGCAAGAGGTGTGCGACAGGGAATTTTCCGAGCCGTGCCCTCGTCATTCTCGGGCGAAGCGCAGCGCAGACCCGAGAATCTCGATGAGGAGATGCTCGGGTCGAGCCCGAGCATGACGCCCGCGGCGGCCGGTTTACGCCTGCACGCCGTCGACATACCAGTCCATCTTGGCGAGCATCTCGTCGGGCGCTGTCTCGCCGGCCTTGAGGCGCAAGGTGCCCTTCTGGTCCTTGAGTTCGCCGGTGAAGGGATGGAGCGTGCCGGCGACGATGCCCTTCTGCACCTCGTCGGCCGCAGCGCGCGCTGCCGGCGTCACGGCGTCGTTATAGGGCGCGAGCTTGACCATGCCGTCCTTGATGCCGCCCCAGACGTCGCCGGTCTTCCAGCTGCCGTCCATGACCTCCTTGACGCGCTTGATGTAGTAGCCGGACCAGTCGTCGACGATCGCCGAGAGATGGGCCTTGGGCGCGAAAGCCTTCATGTCGGAGGCCTGGCCGAAGGCATAGACGCCGCGCTGCTCGGCCGCCTGCAGGGCCGCGGGGCTGTCGGTGTGCTGGCTGATCACGTCGCAGCCCTGGTCGATCAGCGCCTTGGCGGCATCGGCCTCCTTGGCGGGGTCGTACCAGGTCGAGGCCCAGATCACCTTGGTCTTGAAGTTCGGGTTCACCTTGCGGGCCGCGAGCGTGAAGGCGTTGATGCCCATCACCACCTCGGGGATCGGGAAGGAGGCGATATAGCCGGCCTGGCCGCTCTTCGACATGTGCCCGGCAATGGTGCCGATCACGGCCCGGCCCTCATAGAAGCGGGCATTGTAGGTCGCGAGGTTCTCGCTGCGCTGGTAGCCGGTGGCGTGCTCGAATTTCAGCTTCGGGAACTGCTTGGCGACCTGCACGGTCGGGTTCATGAAGCCGAAGGAGGTGGTGAAGATCAGCTGGTTGCCGCCCTGGGCGAGCTGGCGGATGGCGCGGACGGCATCGGGCCCCTCGGCGACGTTCTCGATGAAGCTCGTCTTGATCTTGTCGCCATATTCCTTCTCGAGCGCCTTGCGGCCCTGGTCATGCGTCCAGCTCCAGCCATGGTCGCCGACCGGCCCGACATAGATGAAGCCGACGCCGAGCGGCGCCTGGGCGGAGGCGCCGCGCCCGACGAGCGGGAGGGTCGAGGCAGCGCCTGCGCCGGCGAGCAGCGTGCGGCGGGTGATGAGCGGCGACATGGTTGGTCTCCCCATTATGGTGGCGGCGTCAGGACGCCGAGAAAGGCTTGCCGAGGCAGGCCGGCGCATCGAGCCGGCCGGTCTTTCGTCCTAGCGACATCATGGTCAGAACCGCAATCGTCGCAAGGTAGGGGGCCATCGCCAGGACCTCGGGCGCGAGCCAGGCGATGCCGGCCGCCTTGGCCTGCAGCTCGAAGGTCATCACCGCGCCGAAGAGATAGGCGCCGAGCAGGAGCCGCCCCGGTTTCCAGGCGGAGAAGACGACGAGCGCGAGCGCGATCCAGCCGCGCCCGGCGGTGAGCCGGTCGGCCCACATCGGCGTCAGGGCCAGCGAGAAATAGGCGCCCCCCAGCCCGGCGAGCGCGCCGCCGAAGGCGATCGCGCCATAGCGGATGGCGATGACGGGATAACCGATCGCGTAGGCCGAGACGTCGTTCTCGCCGACGGCGCGCAGGATCAGGCCGGCGCGGGTCCGGCGCAGGAAGACGCCGACGGCGACGACGAGCGCGAGCGAGAGATAGACGACGATGTCGTGGCCGAAGATCGCGCGCAGCCAGGGATGCTCCGAAAGCGCCGCCGGAAACACCGGTCCCAGCCGCACGATCGTGCGCCCGACGAAGCCGGCGCCGACCAGCGAGGAGGCGCCGATGCCGAAGATCGTCAGCGCCAGCCCGGTCGCGACCTGGTTCGCGGTCAGGCTGAGGGTCAGCACGGCGAAGATCATGGCCGTCGCGACGCCCGCCGCCATGGCTGCGACGAGGCCGAGACCGGTGCTGCCGGTGCTGAAGGCGACGGCGAAGCCGGCGACCGCGCCGGTCAGCATCATGCCCTCGACGCCGAGATTGAGCACGCCCGACTTCTCGACCACGAGCTCGCCGAGCGCTGCGAGCAGGATCGGCGTCGACGCCGCGACGAGGGTCATCAGGATCGAGACGAGGATCGTGTCGCTCATGGTGGGAGCCCTCCCTTCTCCCCTTGCGGGAGAAGGTGGCCGCGCAGCGGCCGGATGAGGGGTCGCGCCAGCGTTTCCGATTGGCATTCAATCTGGTTGAGTGGAAGCGTCGCGCGACCCCTCACCCCAACCCTCTCCCGCAAGGGGAGAGGGGGAGAGTCGCGCGACCCGAGCATTACTGGCATCACGCTCATGCCGGCCTCGCCCTCAGCACCAGCCGGTAGCGCACCAGCACATCGGTCGCGAGCAGGAAGAACAGCAGCATCGCCTGGAACATGCCGGTCGCCGCCTGCGGCAGCCTGACCGTCGTCTGGGCGATCTCGCCGCCGACATAGGTCGTCGCCAGAACGATGCCGCCGAGCACGATTCCGAGCGGGTTCAGCCGGCCGAGGAAAGCGACGATGATGGCGGTGAAGCCGTAGCCGACCGGGAATTGCGGCGTGAGCTGGGTGAAAGGTCCCGCCGCCTCGAACAGGCCGGCGAGCCCTGCGAGCCCGCCGCTGGTCAGGAGCGTGATCCAGGTCGTGCGGTCGGCGCTGAAGCCGCCATGGCGCGCCGCCGCCGGCGCGAGCCCGACGACCTTCACCGCATAGCCGGCAGTCGTCTTCTCCATGACGAGCCAGGCGATGACGGCAATGAGGAGCGCGAGCGGGATGCCGAGATGGACGAGCGTCTCCGGGATCACGATCGGCAAGCTCTGGTCGGCCGTGAACATCCGAGTCTGCGGAAAGTTGAAGCCGTCGGGGTCCTTCCACGGGCCGCGCACCAGGTAATACAGGACCTGGACCGCGACATAGGTCAGCATCAGGCTGGTCAGGATCTCGCTGACCTGGAGCCTGACCCGCAGCAGCGCCGGCAGCGCCGCCCAGGTCATGCCGCCCAAAATGCCGGCCAGGGCCATGGCGGGCAGGATCCACCAGCCGCTCATCTCGTAGGTCGCGAGCGCGACGCCGGTCCCGGCGATCGCTCCCATGATGTATTGCCCCTCCGCGCCGATGTTCCAGACATTGGCGCGGAAGCCGATGGCGAGGCCGAGCGCGATCATCACCAGCGGCGCCGCCTTGACGCCGAGATCGGGCCAGCGCTGCGGCTCGAGCAGCGGCACGAGGAAGAAGTCGAAGACGGCGGTGAGCCCGTCATAACCCATGGCGGTGAAGACGAGCGTGCCCGTGGCCATGGTCAGCGCGATGGCGATCAGCGGGCTCAGATAGATGAGGGCCGTGCTCGGCTCGCGGCGGCGGCGCCATTCAAGCACGGGCGTGGGCTCCGCTCGGCTCTCCGGCGCCATGGACGCCGCCCATCATCAGGCCGATCTCGTCGAGCCCGAGCTCGGCGACCGGCCTGGGTTCGGACAGCCGCCCCTCGTTGATGACGCAGAGCCGGTCGGCGAGCTCGCGCAATTCGTCGAGATCCTGCGAGATCACGACGACGGCCGAGCCCTTGGCGGCGAGATCGACCAGCGCCTGCCGGATCGCCGCCGCCGCGCCGGCATCGACCCCCCAGGTCGGTTGCGAGATGACGAGGACGCCGGGCTCCTGTCCGATCTCCCGGCCCATGATGAACTTTTGCAGATTGCCGCCCGAGAGCGAGCGGGCCGGCGCGGCCGGACCGGTCGTGCGCACGTCGAAACGGCCGATCACCGCTTGCGCGAAGCGCTTGACGGCTCCGGGGCGGATGAAGCCGCCGGGCGCCAGCGGCAGGCGATGGCGCGCCGTCAGGATCGTATTCTCGGCCAGCGAGAAATCCGGCACCGCGGCATGCCCGTTGCGCTCTTCCGGCACGCAGGCGAGCCCGGCGCCGCGGCGCTCTCCGGCCCCCTCATTGCCCATCGGCCTGTCGTCGAGCAGAATCGCGCGGGCATCATTGGTGAGACGCTCTCCCGAGAGCGCGCCGAGCAGCTCGGCCTGGCCGTTGCCCGCGACCCCGGCGATCCCGAGGATCTCGCCGGACCGTGCCGCGAAGCTGATCTCGCGCAACGACGTTCCGAACGGCGGCTCTCCGGGCAGCGAGAGGTTCGACACCACGAGCCGGGGCTTGCCGGCCTTGCTCGCATGCGCGCCCTCGATCTGGCGCAGTTCGGCGCCGATCATCAGCTCCGCCATGCGCCGTGTCGTCTCAGTGCGCGGATCGCAGGTCGCCACCACGCGCCCGCCGCGCAGGATCGTCGCCGTGTCGCACAAGGCTTTGATCTCATGGAGCTTGTGGCTGATGTAGAGGATCGAGCAGCCCTGCGCCGCGATCTGCCGCAAGGTCTCAAACAGGCGCTCGACCTCCTGTGGCGTCAGCACCGAGGTCGGCTCGTCCATGATCAGGAGTTTCGGCTTCTGCAGCAGGCAGCGGACGATCTCGATACGCTGACGCTCGCCGACCGAGAGCGTGTAGACTTCGCGTTCCGGATCGAGCGGCAGCGAGTAGCTCTCCAGCACGGCGGCGACGCGCGCCTTGAGCTCATCACGGTCGACCGCCTCGTCGAGGCCGAGCGCGATGTTCTCGATCACCGTCATCGCCTCGAACAGCGAGAAATGCTGGAACACCATGCCGATGCCGAGGCGCCGCGCCGCCTTCGGCGAGGGAATCGCGACCGCTGCGCCGTCCCAGGCGATCGTGCCGGCATCGGCCTGCTGGACGCCATAGATGATCTTGACCAGCGTCGACTTGCCGGCGCCGTTCTCGCCGAGCAGCGCGTGGATCTCGCCGGGCCTTACGTCGAGGCTGATCGCGTCATTGGCCTTCACGCCTGGAAAGCTCTTGGAGATCTGCGACAGCGCGAGGCGCGGCGGCGCATCCGTCCTGTCACGCGGCGGTGCCGTCATCCCCAGCCCTTTTCCCCTGATCGCCTTCGGCCCCGTTCGGACGCCTGCTTATGCGCAAGCAAGCAGCGCACCAGCTCTGCCGCCGTCAAGGCGGCGATGACCTCCGGGCGCTTGTCATCCACATCGTTGCCGCCGATCGGGCAGGTGAGGCGCGCCAGTGCCGTGCTGGCAGGATGGCGGCGGCGGAAGCTGGCGGCGAAGCGGGCGCGCTTGGTCGCCGAGCCGATCATGCCGACATAGGCGGCATCGCCGCGCAGCAGGGCCGCTTCCGTCAGGCGGTAGTCGAGCGCGTGGCTATGGGTGAGGATGATGAAGCCCGCGCCGGCAGGCGCAGCGGCGATGGCCACCTCTGGATCATCGAACCGCAGGGGGGCGATCTCGGCGGGCAGGTCGGGGACCGGGTCGTCTCGGTCATCGACCAGGGTGACGGCGAGAGGCAGGGGAGCCAGCGTCCGCGCCAGCGCCCGGCCGGTATGCCCGGCGCCGAAGATCAGCACGGCGGGTCGCAGTGCGCGCCTCGCAACCTCGTCCGCCTGCAGGGCCTCGGCATGCGCGGGTGTTGCGCGTTCCAGCGTCACGCTCACCCGGCCGCCGCAGCACTGGCCCATTTGCGGACCGAGCGGAATGTCCAGCTTTCGCGCGGTCTCGCCGCCGGCCAGCATCTCGCGGGCGATGTCGAGGCAGTGGAATTCGAGCTGTCCGCCGCCGATCGTGCCGGCGCTGCGGAGGGTGGTGACGATCATCGTCGCGCCGGCCTCGCGTGGCGTCGAGCCCTCGGCGGTCGCGATGCGGACGAGGATCGCGCCTTCAGAGAGATGAGCCTGGAGGAAGGCGGAGAGCGAGGTCATGGACCGGCCTCCGCCAGAGCCCGCATCCTGTCCACCGCATCGAGCACGCGCTCCGGCGTCGCCGGCGTGTCGAGCCGGGGGCAGAAGCGATGGTCGGCCACGCTCGCCACCGCGTCTGACAAAGCGTGCAGCACGCTGATCGCCAGCATCAGCGGCGGCTCGCCCACGGCCTTGGAGCGGTGGATGGTCGGCTCGCGATTGGGCGCGTTCTCCAGGAGGTCGACATTGAAGATGCGCGGCCGGTCCGAGGCGACCGGGATCTTGTAGGTCGAGGGCGCATGGGTCTTCAGTCGGCCCTTCTCGTCCCACCAGAGCTCCTCGGTGGTGAGCCAGCCCATGCCCTGGACGAAGCCGCCCTCGATCTGGCCCCTGTCGATCGCCGGGTTCAGCGAGGTGCCGCAATCATGCAGGATATCGACCCGCTCGACCTTGTATTCGCCGGTCAGCGTGTCGATCGCCACCTCCGCCGCCGCCGCGCCATAGGCGAAGTAATAGAACGGGTGGCCGCGCCCGGCCTTGCGGTCCCAATGGATTTTTGGCGTGGCATAGAAACCGGTGGCGGAGAGCTGGACGCGGGCCATGTAGGCGGCCTGCACCAACTCGCGGAAACCGATCTCGCGCGCCCCGATCCGTACGCGCCCCGGCAGGAAGGCGATGGCGTCGGGCCGCTCCTCCCAATGCCGCGCGGCGAACGCCGTCAGCCGCGCCTTGATCGTCTCGCAGGCGTCGAGCGCCGCCATGCCGTTCAGGTCCGAGCCGGAGGAGGCGGCGGTCGCCGAGGTGTTCGGCACCTTGCCGGTCGTCGTCGCGGTGATCTTGACCTCGTCGAGCCCGATGCCGAAGGCCTGCGCCACCACTTGCGCCACCTTCACATAGAGGCCCTGGCCCATCTCGGTGCCGCCATGGTTCAGCGCGACCGTGCCGTCGGTATAGACATGCACCAGGCCCCCGGCCTGATTGTACCAGGTCGCGGTGAAGGAGATGCCGAACTTGACCGGCGTCAGCGCGATGCCGCGTTTGACCACGGGGCTCGTCCGGTTGGCCTCGCGGATCGCCGCCCGCCGCGCGCGGTAGTCGCAGCGCCGTTCCAGCTCGGCGATGACCTCTCCCGCGATATTGTCCTCGACCGGCTGGTGATAGGGCGTGACGTCGCGGCCGGCCCCGCCATAGAGATTGCGCCTGCGCACCTCCAGCGGATCGAGCCCGGTCGCGAAGGCGACCTCCTCGATGAAGCGCTCGGCCCCGACCATGCCCTGTGGCCCGCCGAAGCCGCGAAAGGCGGTGTTCGAGACCGTATGCGTGCGCAGCGGTTCCGAGCGGACGCGCACCGCCGGGTAGAAATAGCAATTGTCCATGTGGAACAGCGCACGGTCGGTGACCGGGCCGGAGAGGTCGGCGTTCCAGCCGCAGCGTGCGGCATAGACGGTGTCGACTGCGAGGATATGCCCCTCGTCGTCGAAGCCGATCTCATAATCGCACACGAAATCATGGCGCTTGCCGGTGATCACCATGTCGTCGTCGCGATCGGGCCTGAGCTTCACCGGCCGTTTCAGTTTGCGGGCGGCGAGCGCGGCGACGCAGGCGAAGAGGTTGGCCTGCGTCTCCTTGCCGCCGAAGCCGCCGCCCATGCGCCGCACCTCGACGGTGACCGCATGCGAGCCGACGCCGAGCACCTGCGCCACCATGTGCTGCACTTCGCTCGGGTGCTGGGTCGAGGACAGCACCAGCATGTCCTCGTCCTCGCCGGGGGCGGCGAGCGCGATCTGGCCTTCGAGGTAGAAATGGTCCTGCCCGCCGATCTCGACCGAGCCCTTGAGCCGGCGCGGGCTCGCGGCGAGCGCGTCAGCGACATCACCGCGTTCGAGCTTGAGCGGATCGGTGACGAGATCGCCGCCGGCGGCGCGGGCCGCGGCGACATCGAGGAGCGGGGTCGCCTCGTCATAGCTTGCCTTGGCGAGCGCAGCGGCGCGCCTCGCCTGGTCCCGCGTCTCGGCGACGACGGCGAAGAGCGGCTGACCGTGATGCAGGATCGCTTGCGTTGCGAAGACCGGCTCGTCATGGCGATGCGTCGAGGAGATGTCGTTGGCGCCCGGGATATCCTCCGTCGTCAGCACGCAGAGCACGCCGGGTGCAGCGCGCACGGCCGAGAGATCGAGCGAGAGCAGCCGCCCATGCGCGATCTCCGAAAGTCCGAGATAGGCATGGGCGAGGCCGGCCGGCTCGGCGATGTCGTCGATATAAAGCGCTTCGCCCGCGACATGTTTCGCAGCGGAATCATGGCCGCTCGCCCGGCCGAGCGGCCCCGTCACCGCTTCCGCGTCCAGGCGTTTGCGCGCGTCAGCCATGGGCGGCCTCCGCGAGCAGGCCGGCGACGCGGGTCTCGACATGCGGTTGGCTCGTCTCGATCCAGAACCGGCGCAGCAGGTTGCCGGCGACCTTGAGCCGGTATCCGGCCGAGGCGCGCATGTCGGTCAGCGGCGTGAAATCCTGGGGCAGGGCGGCGATGGCTGCCGCCAGGGCGGCATCGTCCCATGTCCGTCCGAGCAGCGCGGCCTCGGCCGCCGCCGCCCGCTTCGGGATGCCGGCCATGCCGCCATAGGCGAGGCGCGCCTCGCTGATCAGGCCCGCCTCGTCCCGGCGCAGCAGGAACGCGCCGCAGACCGCGGAGATGTCCTCGTCGAAGCGCTTCGAGATTTTTGAGACGCGGAACAGGGCTTCCGCCGGCGGCTTCGGCACCAGCACGGCCTCGACGAATTCGCCGGGCTTCCGATCCTGCTTGCGATAGTCGAGGAAGAAGCTTTCGAGAGGGATTTCCCTGCGCGCGAGTTCCGTCATCGCGAGCGGAGCGAAGCGATCCAGGGGGCGTGCGTGAGACCCCTGGATTGCTTCGTCGCTGCGCTCCTCGCAATGACGGGGAGGCGCCGATGCCAGCACCAGCGTCGCCCCTAACGCGATCAGTGCCGGCGGCAGGTCGCCGATCGGCGAGCCATTGGCGATATTGCCACCGACCGTGCCGGCATTGCGGACCTGCTCGCCGCCGAAGCGGCGCATCAATTCGTCGAGCTGCGGCGAAAGCGACGCCAGAGCGTCGCGGGCATCGGCCAGGTTGACCATCGCGCCGATGCGCAGATGGTCGCCTTTGTTGGCGATGGCGCGCAGCGCGTCCATTCGGCCCAACGAGATCACCGTCGCCGGCTGCTGCATCGCCTTGGTGATCCAGAGCCCGACATCGGTGGCGCCGGCGACCAGCACGACCTGCGGATGGGCGGCGACGAGATCCGCGAGGGCATCGACGCTCGCGGGCGCGAAGTAGCGGCGTGGGCCTTCGGTGAGCGCCAGGGTTTCGCCGTCCGCAAGCGCTTCCAGTCGCTTCGCCACGGACGGCGCCGCGAGCGCGAAGCGGTCCCGGCTCCGCTCGGCACTGTCGTAAAGGCGCTGCGCCGCCTTGATGATCGGCTCGTAGCCGGTGCAGCGGCAAAGATTGCCGGCGAGCGCGTCCTCGATGCGCCCGACATCCGGTGCCGCCTCGTTCAGCCAGAGCGCGAAGAGCGACATCACGAAGCCCGGCGTGCAAAAGCCGCATTGCGAGCCGTGACAGTCGACCAGCGCCTGCTGGACGGGGTGCAGTTGCCCCTCGGCGCTCCTGAGATGCTCGACGGTCAGCAGATGGCAGCCGTCGAGCGTCGGCAGGAAGCGGATGCAGGCATTGATCGCCTCGTAGCGCAGCCGGCCGGCGTCGAGCCGCCCGATCACGACGGTGCAGGCGCCGCAATCGCCCTCGGCGCAACCCTCCTTCGTGCCGGTGCGGCGGCGTTCGAGGCGCAGCCAGTCGAGCACTGTCCGCGTCGGGTCGCAGGACGCGATCTCGACCAGGTCGTCGCCGAAGAGAAAGCGCAGCGTCTCACGCATGGCGGCACGGCCGCTCGCAAACCAGGTTCATGCCCGCAGATTAGGCACGATCGCCGCTTGGCCGAAAGCTTTGATTTGGTGCAGATATGACCTGAATTTGAGCCGGAGCGCAGCCTGTGAACGAAGACAAGTCCCTTCGCGCCTTGCGGGGCCGCCTGCTCTGGTTCGTTGATGATCCGGAGGTCGCGGGCGAGGCGGCGCATCGCTATGTCGCGGACGGCGTGGTCGTCATCACCGGGGGCCTCGTCACGGCGGTCGGCGGGGCTTCGGAGTTGCTGCCGACGCTGCCGCCCGGAACCGAAATCATCGATCACCGCCCGCATCTGATCATGCCGGGCTTCATCGACGCCCATATCCACATGCCGCAGACCCAGGTGATCGCCTCCTATGGCGCGCAGCTGATGGAATGGCTCAACAAATACACCTTCGTCGAGGAGCAGAAGCTGGCGCAGCAGGGCCACCCGGAGATGCTGACACGCTTCCTGCTCGACGAGCTTTTGGCGAGCGGCACCACCACGGCCGCCGTCTATTGCTCCGTCCATCGCCAGTCGGCGGAGGCCTTCTTCGCCGAGTCGGAGCGCAGGAACACCCGCATGATCGCCGGCAAGGTCATGATGGACCGCAACGCCCCGGCGGCGCTGACCGACACGGCCGAGAGCGGCTATGCCGACAGCAAGGCGCTGATCGAGCGCTGGCACGGCAAGGGCCGCCAGCTCTACGCGATCACGCCGCGTTTCGCCGTGACCTCGACGCCGGAGCAGCTGCGCCTCTCCGGCCAGCTCGCCGCCGAGCATCCCGACTGTTTCGTCCAGACCCATATCAACGAGAACCAGGCCGAGATCGCCTTCGCGCGCGAGCTCTACCCGGATTCCGACGACTATACCGGCATCTACCAGGATTTCGGGCTGCTCGGCCGCAAGAGCCTGATGGGCCATTGCATCCACAACACCAAGCATGAATGGCGTGCCTTTGCCGAGACGGGCGCGGTCGCGGTGTTCTGCCCGACCTCGAACCTCTTCCTCGGCTCCGGCCTGTTCGACTGGGCCCGCGCGCGGCGTGAGGGCGTGCGCGTCGCGGTCGCCACCGATATCGGCGGCGGCACCTCCTATTCGATGCTGCGGACCATGGCCGAGGCCTACAAGATCCTGCAATTGCAGGGGCAGTCGCTCTCGGCCTTCGCCGCGCTGCACGCGATCACGCTGGGCAATGCCGTCGCGCTCGGGCTCGACCATCTCATCGGCTCGCTGGAGCCGGGCAGGGAGGCGGACGTCGTGGTGCTCGATCCCGCCGCCACGCGGGGTATGGCGCATCGCCTGGAGACGGCGCGCGATCTCTCGGAAGAGCTCTTCGTGCTCGTCACGCTGGGCGACGAGCGCAATATCGTGGCGACCTATGTCGCAGGAGCGCGCGCAGGGAGGCCGGAAGGCGGCGCCTAGCTCCATCCGTCATGGTCGGGCTTGTCCCGACCATCCACGTCTTCGCTGATGCAGAACCGTGGCCAAGGCGTGGATGCTCGCCACAAGGGCGAGCATGACGCTGCAGGTCCGAAACGGCCGCGGTCTCAGCCCAGAACGCCGCCCTTCCTGGCGTGATCGAGATAGATCTCGCGCAGCCGGAGCGCCGTCGGGCCCGGTGCGCCGTTATGGATGGTGTGGCCATCGATCGCGACCACCGGCATCACGAAGCTGGTGGCAGAGGTGATGAAGGCCTCCTCGGCGTCGAGCGCCTCCTCCAGCGTGAAGGTCCTCTCCTCGAAGCCGAAGCCGGATTCCTCCAGGAAAGCCAGCACGGCCTTCCGGGTGATCCCGGGCAGCACCTTGTTCGAGAGCGGGCGCGAGATCAGCGTCTTGCCCTTGACAATCCAGGCGGTGGACGAGGCGCCCTCGGTGACGACGCCGTCCTCGACCATCCAGGCCTCCTGCGCGCCGCTCTCGGCGGCGAACTGCTTGGCCAGGACAGGGGCGAGCAGGTTGACGCTCTTGATGTCGCGCCGTGCCCAGCGCAGGTCAGGGCAGGAGACGACCTTGATGCCGGCCTTCGCGGCGGGCGCGTTGCTCATGCTGCGCGCCTGCGAGAACATCACCAGCGTCGGAGCGAGGTCCTTGGGGAAGGCGAAGTCGCGGTCGGCCGCGCCGCGCGAGACCTGGAGGTAGATGCTGCCTTCATCGATGCCGTTGCGCTTGATCAGCTCCTCGTGGATCGCGATCAGCTCGGCGCGCGACCAGGGCAAAGCGAGCCTGATCTCGCCGCAGGAACGCTCGAGCCGGGCGAGATGCGCGTCGCAATCGACCAGCTTGCCGCCTAGCACTGCCGAAACCTCGTAGATGCCGTCGCCGAAGATGAAGCCGCGGTCGAAGATCGAGACCTTCGCCTCGTCCTCGGGCAGATAGTCACCATTCACATAGACAATGCGGCTCATCGGCGTCGGTCTCTTGGTTGAGGGCAGACGGAGGGAAGCGGCATTGGTAGCCGAGGCCGGACCGTGAGGCGAGTGCCAAAGCCGGCTTGCGGATCGGCGCCGGGCGCAACACTGTCGGCGCAGACGCGCAGGGAATCGCCGTGAGCGCCAGACCGGACCGCATGCCGCCGCCGCGCTAATCCGGCAGGCGTCGGGACCGGCCTTCAGCCCTTGACCGAGGCGGCGAGCAGCCGCCGGGTATAGTCTCGCGGGGCGCGGAGAAGATCGCCTCGGTCGGCCCGCGCTCGATGACGCGCCCGTCCTTCATCACCATGAGCGTGTCGGCCATGGCGCGCACCACCGCGAGGTCGTGGCTGATGAAGAGATAGGACAGGCCGTGCCGGGCCTGCAGGTCCTTCAGCAGCGCGACGATGCTCTTTTGCACCGTGCGGTCGAGCGCCGAGGTCGGTTCGTCGAGCACGACGAGGGCGGGGTGCAGGATCATGGCGCGCGCAATCGCGATGCGCTGGCGCTGGCCGCCGGAGAACTCGTGCGGGTAGCGGTTGCGCAGGGCAGGGTCGAGCGAGACCTCCTCCAGCGCCCGGGCTGCGCGCAGATCGCGCTCGGCGCGCGTGAGCTGCGGTGCATGGACCAGCAGCCCCTCGCTGACAATCTCTCCGATGGTGAGCCGCGGCGAGAGCGAGCCGAACGGGTCCTGGAAAACGGCCTGCAGGCTCCTGCGCAGTGGGCGCATCTGCGCGCGGTCGAGCGGCGCGAGCGCCCTGTCCTCGAAGCGGATCTGCCCGCTCGCGGGCACGAGCTTCAGCACCGCCTTGCCGAGCGTCGACTTGCCGGAGCCGGATTCGCCGACGATGCCGATGGTCTGGCCGCGCCGAAGTGTCAGGTCGACGCCGTCGCAGGCATGGAGTAGCTCCGTCTTGCGCCTGAACAAGCCGCGGCCGAGCTCGTAGCTGACGCGCAGATCGCGCGCCTCGAGCAGGATCGGCGCATCCGTTGCGGGAGGCTCCTTCCGCCCGGCCGGCTCGGCTGCGAGCAGCAGGCGGGTATAGGGATGGGCCGGCGCGGCCAGGATTGTCCTTGCCTCGCCGCTCTCGACCACCTCGCCCGCCTTCATGACATAGAGGCGCTCGGCATATTTCCGCACCAGCCCGAGATCATGGCTGATCAGGATCACCGCCATGCCGAGGCGCGATCGGAGCTCGGCGATCAGCGCCAGGATCTCGGCCTCGATGGTGACGTCGAGCGCCGTCGTCGGCTCGTCGGCGATGAGGATGTCGGGATCATTGGCAAGCGCCATCGCGATCATCACGCGCTGGCGCTGTCCGCCCGAGAGCTCATGCGGATAGGCGTCGAGCCGCTCTTGCGGCCGGGTGATCCGCACCAGCCGGAGCAATTCGAGGGCGCGCGCCCTCGCGGCCTTGCGCGAAAGGCCCTGATGCCGGCGCAGCGGCGCGGCAAGTTGGGCGCCGATCCGGAACAGCGGATCGAGCGATGTCATCGGCTCCTGGAAGATCATCGCGAGCTTGCTGCCGCGATAGGCATTGAGGGCGGCGGGCGTCAGCCCGAGCAGTTCCGTGCCGCGATAGCGGACCGAGCCCGTCGCCTCGCCATTGGCGGCGAGCAGGCCCATCGCCGCCATGACGCTCTGGCTCTTGCCGGAGCCGGATTCGCCGACGATGGCCACGAACTCACCCGGCTTGACGTCGAGATCGACGCCGCGCACGGCTTCGACCGGGCCGTCATTGGTGCGGAAACGGACCGTGAGGTCGCGAATGGCAAGGATGGGTGCTGCGTCCTCCATCTCAGCGGTCCCGCGGGTCGAGCGCATCGCGCAGGCCGTCGCCGAGGAAGTTGAGCGCGAACAGCGCCGTGACCAGGAAGGCGGCGGGAAAGACCAGGAGCCAGGACGCGCTCTCGATCGAGCGCGCGCCATCCGAGATCAGCACGCCCCAGCTCGTCATCGGCTCCTGCACGCCGAGCCCGAGAAAGGATAGGAAGCTCTCCAGCAGGATGATCTTCGGCACCAGCAAAGTGACATAGACGACGACCGGCCCGAGCAGGTTGGGGATGACGTGGCGCTTCAGGATACCGCCGGTCGAGACGCCGAGCGCCTCTGCCGCCAGCACATATTCCTGCCGCTTGATCGAGAGCGTCTGGCCGCGAACGATCCGGGCCATGTCGAGCCACTCGATCGCGCCGACGGCAAGGAAGACCAGGACGAAGTTCCGGCCGAAGAAGACCACGAGCAGGATGACGAAGAAAATGAAAGGCAGCGAATAGAGCACGTCGACGATGCGCATCATCAGCATGTCGATGCGCCCGCCGAGATAGCCGGCCGCCGCGCCATAGCCGACGCCGATGACGAGCGCGACGCTGGTGGCGAGCAGGCCGATGGCGAGCGAGACACGGCCGGCGACCAGCGTGCGCGTGAGCAGGTCGCGGCCGTTGGCGTCGGTGCCGAACCAGAAATGCAGCCGCTTGATAGGGACCTCGAGGGTGAGCTTGCGGCCGTCCTGCTCGCTTGCCGCGACCCTTGCTCTGCCGAACTGGTCCGAGCGTTCGAAATAGACCAGGAGGCGCTGATCGATCGGGCGCTGCGCGGTCAGCGTCAGGCGAACGCTGTCGCGGCCGGCCGCGATCTCGCTCGCCGTGGCGCGAATGCGCGAGGCGATGCGCTGCACGGCGCCGGGGATCGCCTCGGCTTTGGGGTGGCTTTCCAGGCTCGCGGGAGTGCGGACATGGTCCTGGTAGACCCGGTCATAGGGATGGCCCGTCAGGGCGGGGCCGATCAGACAGGCGAGCGCGATCAGGATCAGCACGATCAGGCTCGCCACAGCGGCTCGGTTGCGCAGCAGGCGGATGCGCGCATCCTGCCAGAGCGAACGCCCGTCGACGGGCAGCGTTGCGAGGGCGGGTCCGCTCATCGGCTCAATCCAGCCTGACGCGCGGATCGAGCAGCGCGTAGAGCAGATCGACGATCAGGTTGAAGACCAGCACGAAGATCGCGACGACGACGACCGTGCCCATCACCAGCGTGTAGTCCCGGTTGAGTGCGCCTTCGACGAAATAGCGGCCGATGCCGGGAATGGCGAAAATGGTCTCGACCACGACCGAGCCGGTCAGCAGGGCAGCCGCGGCCGGCCCGAGATAGGAGACGACGGGCAGGGCCGCACCGCGCAGCGCATGCAGCGCGATGGTCGGCCCGGAAAGGCCTTGCGCCCGCAAGGTCCGGATATGGTTGGCGCGCAGGGTCTCGATCATCGCGGCGCGCGTCAGCCGCGCGATCACCGCGATCTGCGGCAGCGCCAGCGTCAGGATCGGCAGGATGGTGTTGCGGGCCGCCCCGCCATTCCAGCCGCCGACCGGCAGCCAGGCCAGCGTCAGCCCGAAGACGATCTGCAGCACCGGCGCGACGACGAAATTGGGAATGGTGATGCCGGCGGTGGCGAAGCCCATGACCGCATGGTCGGCGCCCTGGTTCTGGCGAAAGGCGGCGAGCGTCCCGAGCGGGCCGCCGATCAGGAGCGCGAGCGCTAGCGCCAATCCCCCCAGCCGAATCGAGACCGGCAGGCCCTGCGCGAAAAGCTCGGCGATCGAGAAATCGCGAAAATAGAAGGAGGGCCCCAAATCGCCACGGGCCAGGGCGCCGAGATAGGTGAGATATTGCTCGAGCAGCGGCCGATCGAGCTGGTAGATCCGCCGCAGGTTCTCCATCACCTTGGCTTCGAGCGGCTGCTCCAGGTCGAACGGCCCGCCCGGCGCGACGCGCATCAGGAAGAACGAAATCGTCACGATCACCAGCAGGGTCGGGATCGCGATGGCGATGCGGCGCAGGATGAAGGGGAGCATGCGATTCTCTCACCCTCGCGCGTCATCCCGGGCGACCGAAGGGCGACCCGGGATCCATCGTAGGGCGATGCACTCTACGATGGATCCCGGCACTCCGCTTCGCTCCGGCCGGGATGACGGCGCGGTGATCGTTACGACCTCAGGCTCATGAACCGGCTCGGCAGGGCGCCGCGCAGGTTCTGCTGGAAGCCGACGAGCTTGGGCGAGACCAGATTCTTCGACGAGTAGTACATCAGCGGGATCCAGGGCACCTCGGCTGCGAGGATGGCATCGGCTTCGCGCAGGATCGCGGCGCGCCTGGCGAGGTCGATCTCGTCGGCCGCCTGCCGCATCAGGGTATCGAAGGTCGGGTTGTTGTACTTGCCGGAATTGAAGCCGGTATTGTCGCTCTGGAACAGGAACAGGAAATTCTGCGGATCAGAATAGTCGCCGATCCAGCCATAGCGGGCGACATCGAAATCGCCGCCGTCGCGCAAATGGGCGAAATGCGTCTTGCCGTCGGTGTTGATGAAGCTGGTCTCGACGCCGATCGCCTTCCACTGCTCGGCGACGGCGATCACCGTGCGCCGGTTGTTGTCGGTGGTGTTGTAGCGCAGCTGCAGATTCAGCGGCGTGCCCGGCCCGAAGCCGGCCTCGGCCATCAGCTGCCTGGCCCTGTCCTCGCGGTCGAGCGGCGAGGCGTTCTTGAAATCGGCCTCGGCCGCGCTGCCGTAATTGCCGATATTGGGCGGCACGACGCCATAGGCCGGCAGCATGGTGCCGCTCCAGATCTCCTCGGCGATGAACTCGCGGTCGATCACCATCGAGAGCGCCTGGCGGACGCGGATGTCGTCGAACGGCTTCTTGGCCGAGTTGATGATCAGGAAATAGGTGCCGAGATAGGGCGCGACCTTGACCTGGTTGCCGAGCTTTTCGCGCAGCTGCTTGATCTGGTCGGCCGGGATGTCGGTCGTCATGTGCAGCTCGCCGGCCTGGAAGCGGCGGGCGGCAGCGGCGAGATCGGACGAGGGATAGTAGAGGATCGTGCCGATCTGGACATTGGCCGCGTCGTGGAAGGCCTTGTTCTTCTCCAGCTTGATATGAGAGTTCGGCACGAACTCCTTGAGCACATAGGCGCCGTTCGAGACCCAGTTCTCGGGCTTGACGAAGTCCTTGCCGAATTTCTCCACGGAGGCCGGATGGACCGGCAGGCCGGTCTGATGCGTCAGCAATTCGAGGAAATAAGGGGTCGGACGCTCGAGCTTGACCTCGAGCGTGCTGTCGTCGAGCGCCGAGACGCCCAAGTCCGAGAGCTTGGCGTTCTCGTCGCGCTTGTTGATCTTCTCGGCGTTCAGGATCGGGTAGAGGATGTTGGCATATTTCGCGCCGGTCTCGGGATTGACCATGCGGCGCAGCGAAAAGACGAAATCGGACGCCCTGACCGGATCGCCGTTCGACCATCTGGCGTTGCTGCGCAGCTTGAAGAGATAGGTTTTGCCGTCGTCGCTCGTCGCCCAGCTCTCGGCGACACCCGGCACCACGGTGCCGTTGATATGATGGATCACCAGCCCTTCGCAGAGATCGCGCAGCAGATGCGCCTCGGAGACCGTCGAGGTCTTGTGCGCGTCGAGCGTCTCGGGGTCGGAATCGTTGCCGCGGTGGAAGATGACCTCGGCCGGAGCCGCTCTTGCCGGCGAGAACGCCAGAGCCGCGGCAAGGCTGAAGGTTGCGTCGCGTCGCGTGATCCTGACCATGACGAAACTCCCCTAAGGGCAGGTAATCCTGCCTGTTCCTGACATGATCAGGGGAGTAGAGCGCGCTGCTTGCCAGATGCCAAGGTCGAAAAAAGCAGCATAGACAGGTTAGTGGAGAAATGCGGGAGCGGCCGCCGTCGGGCTTCTGTCATAAGCCGGGTTGCTAGGCCGGCAGCGCCGCAGCCCGCTCCTGCGCCTCGACGACCGCCACCGCCGTCATGTTGACCACACCGCGCGCCGTCACCGAGCCGGTCAGGATATGCGCGGGCTTGGCCGCGCCGATCAGGATCGGGCCGACCGGCAAGGCGTCGGACAGGACCTTGGCGAACTGGTAGGCGATGTTGGCGGCGTCGAGATTCGGGAAGATCAGGACATTGGCGACGCCCTTCAGATGCGAGGAGGGCAGCACCCGCTCGCGCACCATCTCGACGAGCGCGGTATCGGCTTCCATCTCGCCGTCGCATTCGAGGTCCGGCGCGCGCTCGCGGATCAGGCAGACCGCCTTGCGCATCTTGAGCGAGGAGGGCGTGTCGGCCGCGCCGAAATCCGAATGCGAGAGCAGGGCGATCTTGGGCGTGATGCCGAAGCGGGCGACATGGCTCGCCGCCAGCACCGTCATGTCGGCGATCTCCTCGGCGCTGGGATCGTGCTTCACATGGGTGTCGGCGAGGAAGAAGGCGCCCTTGTTGGTGATGATCAGCGTCATCGCCGAAAGGTCGCGCACGCCGGGCTCCAGCCCGATGATGTCCTTGATGTGCCGTAGCCGCGACAGGAACCGCCCTTCGAGCCCGGTGATCATGGCGTCGGCCTCGCCGCGCGCGAGCGCAAGCGCCGCGATCACCGTGTTGTTGGTGCGCACCAGCGAGCGCGCGGCCTCCGGTGTGATGCCGCGCCGCCCCGCGATGTCGAGATAGGTCTGGACATAGTCGCGATAGCGCGGATCGTCCTCGGGATTGATCAGCTCGCAATCGATGCCGGGCCGGATCGTCAGGCCGAAGCGCTTGACCCGGGTCTCGATCACGCTCGGCCGGCCGATCAGGATCGGGACCGCCATGCCTTCCTCGAGCGCGACCTGCGCGGCGCGCAGCACGCGCTCGTCCTCGCCCTCGGCATAGATCACGCGTTTCGGGTCGGCTTTCGCCTGCGCGAAGAGCGGCTTCATGATGAAGCCGGAGCGGAAGACGAAGCGCGACAGGTTCTCGCGATAGGCCTCGATGTCTTCCAGGGGCTTGCGCGCCACGCCGGTTTCCATCGCGGCCTGCGCGACGGCGGGTGCGATCCGCAGGATCAGCCGCGGGTCGAAGGGGTTGGGGATCAGCGAGGTCGCGCCAAAGGTCTGCGCCTCGCCGCCATAGGCGCGCGCCGCGATGTCCGAGGTCGCCTCGCGGGCCAGCGCCGCGATGGCGCGCACCGCGGCGAGTTTCATCGCCTCGTTGATCGTCGTCGCCTGCACGTCGAGCGCGCCGCGGAAGATATAGGGGAAGCACAGGACGTTGTTGACCTGGTTCGGGTAGTCCGAGCGCCCGGTGCAGATCATCGCGTCCGGCCGCGCCGCCAACGCGTCCTCGGGCGTGATCTCCGGATTGGGATTGGCGAGCGCCAGGATCAGCGGGCTCGCCGCCATGCGCTTGGCCATCTCGGGCTTCAGCACGCCGGCGGCGGAGAGGCCGAGGAAGACGTCGGCCTTGTCGATCACGTCGTTCAGGGTGCGCGCGTCGGTCTCCTGGGCATAGACCTCCTTCCAGCGGTCCATCAGGGTGTTGCGGCCCTTGTGGACGACGCCCTCGAGGTCGGTCACCCAGATGTTCTGCCGCTTGGCGCCGATCTCGACCAGCAGGTTGAGGCAGGCGAGCGCCGCGGCGCCCGCGCCGGAGACGACGATCTTGACCTCGCCGATCTGCTTTCCGGCGAGGTCGAGCCCGTTCAGGATCGCCGCGCTGACGATGATCGCGGTGCCGTGCTGGTCGTCATGGAAGACCGGGATGTTCATCCGGGCCTTGAGCTGCTCCTCGATCTCGAAGCATTCCGGACCCTTGATGTCCTCGAGATTGATGCCGCCGAAGGTCGGTTCGAGCGCGGCGACGACCTCGACGAATTTCTCGATGTTCTTCTGCTCGACCTCGATGTCGAAACAGTCGATGCCGGCGAATTTCTTGAAGAGGACGGCCTTGCCTTCCATCACCGGCTTGGAGGCGAGCGGGCCGATATCGCCGAGGCCGAGCACCGCCGTGCCGTTGGTGACGACGGCGACGAGGTTCTGGCGCGAGGTCAGCTCGGCGGCTTCCGCCGGATCGTCGACGATCGCCTCGCAGGCCGCAGCGACGCCTGGCGAATAGGCGAGCGCGAGATCGCGCTGGTTGCCGAGCGGCTTGGTCGCCTGGATCTCGAGCTTACCGGGGCGGGGCTGGCGGTGATAGACGAGCGCGCCCGAGCGAAGGTCCGTCGACAAGGTGCTCTTCATCGTCCTGCGTTCCCCAACCCGCGGCGCATCGCCAAACTCTGTCGAGGTCGCGCGGAAACGCGGAGCCGTCAAGCGCGCTTGCGGCAACAATCATTCGACGGGAACGACAAGATCGCGGCCGGTACCATGTTTACAGCCGCCGAGGAGACGAAGAGTCGCATCAACGTCGGCGGACAGCGCCATGAAAAGATTCAGGACTTCGGCCTGAATCGATACATGAAGAAGGCGGCAGGCTCGACGGAAGAGCTGACCACTCGCCGTGGCCGGCTATGCTCAGAAAGCCTTGAAGGTGATGATCGTGTGGGTGTCGGCGATCTCCGGGATCGACTGCACCTTCTGCGCGACGAAATGGCCGATATCGACATCCGCCGCGACATGGAACTTGGCCAGGATGTCGTAATTGCCCGCCGTCGAGTAGATTTCCGAGGCGATCTCGCGGTCGGCGAGTTCGCTGGCGACCTCGTAGGTCTTGCCGAGCTTGCATTTGATCTCGACGAAGAAGGTCTGCATCGCGCGCTCCGAAAATCCGGCCCCTATGGGAAATTCTGCCCTCTGGATAGAGCGTCGCGCCGGAAGATCAAGCGCCTGCGAGTTCGGCGAGCCGCGTCGTCATGGCGCTGTCGGGGTCGGCAAGGCCGGCGATCACCGTGAAATGGTTCGCGCCGGCGATCTCCTCATAGCGTGTCCGGACGCCTTCCAGGCCCCAGACATCGGTGAGGCGGCGGCTCTGCTTGAGATATTCCTCGCTCTCGCCGCCGCCGACGACGGCGTCCATGCTGAGGCGCGACGGCGCCGGCCAGAACAGCGGGCTTTCCCGCTCGGCCCCCGCCAGATCGAGCTTCAGGGCCTGGTTGAGGCTGGTTTCGGTCAAAGGCTTCAGATTGTAGAGGCCCGAGATGCCATAGGCGGCCGGGACGAGCTGGTCCGGCAGGTCGGAATCGACATTCTTCCAGTCGGTGGCGAGCAGGCAGGCCGCGAGCTGCCCGCCGGCCGAATGCCCGGCCGCGACCACCGGCAGGTTGAAGCTCCGCCAGATCTCCGCTGCGGCCTGCTGCAGTTCCCAGACGATGTGACCCACCTCGACCTGCGGGCAAAGATCATAGCCCACCACCGCGACCGGCAGGCCGCGGCCGTTCAGCCCGCGCGCCATATGCGAGAAGAAGGACGGGTCGAGCGCCTGCCAGTAACCGCCATGGATGAAGAGCACAACGGCGTTGCCCCGGATCGAATCCGGCTTGAACAGGTCGTAATATTGCCGCTCGCTCGGGCCGTAGGACAGGCCGAGCTGGTTGAGCGAAGAAGTGCGATAGGCGGCGGCGTCGGCCTGCCAGCCGGCGATGATGCCGGGATGCTCCGGCACGCGGGCGCGGTTGTTGTATTCCTTCTCGTAGTCCGGTGACATGGCTGGTTCGGTTCTCGCGCTCGGCACCTGCGGAGGCTTCCATCGCAGGCTCCGGCAGTTTGCGCCATGGCTTTTGACAGGTCGAGCGGCAAACGCCACAAGGCGTCGCGCCGTTGCGCGCTCGTCTGGAGGCCGTCATGGAAAACCCTGTTCTCGCCGAGGTCACGCGTGGCGGCACGGTTGAGTCGCGTCATCGCGGCGCGGCGATCGTGGTCGATGCCGATGGTGGCACCGTGCTGTCGCTGGGCGATGTCGAGCGCCCCGTCTTTCCGCGTTCCGCCGTCAAGGCGCTCCAGGCTCTGCCGCTGTTCGAGAGCGGCGCTGCCGACCGTTACGGGCTGAGCGAGCCCGAGATCGCGCTCGCCGTCGCGTCGCATTCCGGCGAGCCGGCCCATGCCGAGACATCGCTCGCCATGCTGAAGAAAGCCGGGCGCGACGCCGGCTGCCTCGAATGCGGCGCGCATTGGCCGATGAACGAGGCCGCCGCGCGCGCCATGGCCAAGGCCGGCCAGGAGCCCAGCGCCCTCAACAACAATTGCTCGGGCAAGCATGCCGGCTTCGTCTGCCTTGCCTGCGGGCTCGACGAGGATCCGGCGGGCTACGTCAAGGCCGCTCATGCCGTGCAGAAGGCGGTGCGGGGCGCGCTCGAGGAGGTCACGGGCGCGGCGCATTCCACCGATCTCATGGGCACCGACGGCTGCTCGATTCCGACCTATGCGGTGCCGCTCTCCGCGCTTGCGCGCGGCTTCGCCCGCTTCGGCAGCGGGCAGGGCCTCGGCCCGGCGCGTGCCGCCGCCGCCGCCCGCATTCGCAAGGCCGTCGCCGCCCATCCCTTCATGGTCGCCGGCACGGGCCGGTTCGACACGCGGGCGATGGAACTGCTGCGCGCGCGCCTCTTCATCAAGACCGGGGCGGAGGGCGTCTATTGCGGTGCGCTGCCCGAGCTTGGCCTCGGCATCGCGCTCAAATGCGACGATGGCGCTGGCCGGGCGGCGGAGGTCGTGATGGCCGCGCTGATCGCACGCTTCCTGCCGATGAGCGATGCGGAAGCGGCCGGCTTTGCGCCGATGCGCGAGAGCGTCCTGAAAAACTGGAACGGCATCGAGGTCGGCCGCGTCCAGGCGGCGCAGGCGTAGGGCTGCGCTTGACGCCGCAGCGGCTTCGGCGCGAGGCTTGCCGCCCGCCTCCGGTTCCGCGTGATGCCGCCCTCCTCAGAAGCAGCCAGCCGTCCCGCTGCAGGCCGCGCCGGCGCTTTTGGCCGGGACCTGCTCGCAGGGCTGACGCTCGCCGCGATCACGATTCCCGAGCAGATGGCGACGGCCCGCCTCGGCGGTTTCGAGCCGCAGGTCGGCTTCTACGCTTTCGTCGCGGCGACGCTGGGCTTTGCCCTGTTCGGTGCGAGCCGCGTCCTCACCGCCGGCGCCGACTCGACGATCACGCCGATCTTCGTCAGCGGCCTCGCCGCACTGGCCGCCAGCGGAACGATCCCGGCCGGCGCAGCCGCCTTGCTCGCGCTCCTGGTCGGCGTGGTGCTGCTCGTCGCCGGTCTGCTGCGGCTCGGCTGGATCGCCGACCTGCTGTCGGTGCCGGTGCTGAGTGGGTTCCTCGCCGGCATCTCGGTGCATATCGCCGTGTCGCAGCTTCCGGGTCTGCTCGGCATTCCCGGCGGCGGCCCTCACATCGCCGGGCAGATCGCCGCGCTCTGGCACGGCCTTGGCGGCGTCAACGCGATCTCGGCGACCATCGGCATCGCGACGCTCGCGACCATGCTCCTTTGCGAGCGCTTCGCCCCGCGCTTGCCGGGGGCGCTGCTCGTGCTTGTGGCAGCGACGGCCGCGGTGGCGCTGTTCGGGCTCGAGGCACGCGGCGTCGCCGTGCTCGGCGCATTGCCCTCCGGACTGCCGAGCCTGCGTCTCCCGCCATTCGACTGGTCGGATATTCGTGGCCTCGTCCCGCTTGCGCTCATCGTTGCGCTGGTCGTGATGATGCAGACGGCGACGGTGAGTCGCTCCTTCCGGGATCCCGATGGCGGCGAGCCGAGGATCGGCCGCGATTTCCTCGGTCTCGGCGCGGCGAATCTGCTTGCCGGTCTCGCCGGCTCATTCCCGGTCAATGCCAGCCCGCCGCGAACGGCCGTGGTGGCCGAGAGCGGCGGCAGTTCGCAACTCGTCGCCCTGACGGCGGCGCTGGTCGTGCTGGCGCTCGCGGTCGCGGGGGGCTCGTTGCTCGCGCAGGTCCCGGCGGCGGCATTGGCCGGCATCCTGCTCTTCGTGGCGCAGCGCATCTTCCGACTCGACGTCATGCGCCGCATCGCTGGCCAGTCTCCGACGGAATTCGCGCTGGTGGTGCTCACCGCCATCGCGATCATCTGGCTGCCGGTCGAGACCGGCGTCGGCATCGGCATCGGTTTATCGCTGCTGCACGGCGTCTGGATGACGACGCGCAGCGAGCCGCTGGAATTGCTGCGCATTCCTGGCACGACGATCTGGTGGCCGCCGGAGCCAGGCCATTCGGGTGAAAAAGTCGCGGGCGTGCTCGTGGTCTCCTTCCCGGCGCCCTTGCTCTTCGCCAACGCCGAGAGCTTCCGGCGCAGCATCGTGGCGCTGCTCGCAGCCCGCCGGCCGGCCCTGCTCGTGCTCGATGCCGGCGGCATCGCCGCCATCGACTATACCGCCGCCCAGGCGCTGCTGGCTGTGGTCGAGGCTTGCCGGGAGCGAGACAGCGCCTTCGCCATCGCCCGCGTCGAATCCGTGCGCGCCTTCGAGGCCCTGGAGCGCTTCGGCGTGACCGCCGAGATCGGCGCAAGCCATGTCTTCCACAGCGTCGAGCAGGCGGTCATGGCGTTGGCGCCACGGGCTGAAAAGGAGGCGTCATGAGCTATTCCATCGAACCTCGCTTGCATCCGGTTGCGATCGCCGATCTCAGGCCGACGCAGATCACCGTCGGCATGCGCGAGGTTGAGACCAAACGGGCCCGCTGGCGCGATGAGCGCGGCGGCAAGGGCGCCGATTTCCTCGGCCGACATGCCGTGCCGGTCGTGGCTGGTCCGAAGAACAGGCTCTATCTGATCGATCACCATCACCTCGCCCTCGCCTTGCATCTGGAGGGCGAGGAATCCGTGCTGACCACGCAGGTCGCCGATCTGTCGCGGCTCGACCGGCACGAGTTCCGGACCTTTCTCGACAATCGCGGCTGGATGCATCCTTTCGATGCCGAGGGGCGGCGCTGCGGCTATGACGAGATCCCGCGCCGGGTTACGGGGCTCGTCGACGATCCTTATCGCTCGCTCGCGGGTGCGCTCAGGCTCGCTGGCGGCTACGCCAAGAACGAAACGCCGTTCAGCGAATTCCTCTGGGCGAATTTCCTGCGCCGCCGCATCAAGCGCGCGGCGATCGAGCGCTCCTTCGGCAAGGCGCTGGAGCGGGCCCTGCTGCTGGCGCGACAGCCGGAGGCCGATCACCTGCCGGGCTGGTGCGGGCCTTGCGATTGAGGTTTCTCAATTGGCGCGAAAGGCGCGCTAGCTGACTGCGTTGTTGTCCACCCGGATGCCTGCGGCCCGCTTGTCGGCCCCTCGCGTCAGGTCGCCGGTGACGGGTTTGCCGTATTCCGTGCCGACGACCGCGCCCAGCCTCGCCTCCGAGATCACGTTGTTGGCGATCAGGGCAGTACGCTCCTTCGGCACGAGCGAGATCCCGATCCCGATCCCGGTCTTGCGCACCATGTTGCCGGTCGCGACGAGGTTGCGCATGCCCCAGGACCAGCCGAGCGAGATACCGATCTCGCTGGCGTTCTCGATGACGTTTCCGGTCACCGTCGCCTCGGCCTCGACATGCACGCCGACGCCGCCGACCGGCTCCTTGCCCTTCGGCGCAAGACCTTTCTGGGCGTTGCGGATGATGTTGTTGGCGAAGACCGACAGCCGGCCGCCATGGTCGAGATTGGTGATGTTGGCGCCCTGTGCGCAATCCTCGACCAGGTTGTTGCTGATGATCGCGCCCTCGAAGGCGAATTCCGAGTAGAGCGCGACCTCGCCGCAGCGCCGGCCCTGATTGCCGATGATCTGCACGCCGGAGCCGGAATTGTTGCGGATGAAGGTCAGCGCGCAATCGCGCAGCGTGTTGCCCTCGATGATGACGCCGCCGGCACGGTAGAGGCTGATGCCGTTGCCATTGGGCCCGTCGCCGCCGGCATCCGAGCGGATGCGGTTGATCCGGTTGCCGCGCACCAGCGATTGGTCGTCGCCGGCCTGGCTGCGCCAGATCTGGATGCCGTTATTGCCGCAATCCTCGACCTGGTTGCCCTCGATCGAGAGCCCGCGCGAATCGAGCGAGAACAGCGCGGAATCCTGCATGCTGCGGAAACGGTTGCCCTGGATGCGCCCGGCCGTGCGGTTCAGTGTCAGGCCGACCGATCCGGCATTGGCGAAGTCGCAGTCGCTCAGGCTGAGATCGGCGACCTCGTCCGCCGCCAGGAGGCCTGCGCGCTGGCCGAGGCGGATGTCGAGCCCGTCGAGGCCGAGGCCGACAAGGGCGGCGCGCTTGATCCGCCGCACAACCAGGAGCGGGCCGGCCTGCGCGGCGATGAACTGCGTCGCGCCCGGCACCCCGATCAGGCGGGCGCCTTCCGGCAGCACGACACTGGAAATGCGGTAGCGGCCGGGAGCAATGAGGAGCGGCGCGTCACGCTTCGACGCTTCGAGCAACGCGTTCTGCAGGACCCGCGACTGATCCTCGGCCGAGCCGGCGCGCAAACCGAAATGGCTTGCCTCCAGCCCCCATTGGCCAAGCGGTGTCGCCGCGTCCGCCCTCGGTCTGGATTGCGCGAGGGCAGGGCCGACGGCGAGTGCGCCTGTGCCAAAAAGGGTCGCAGCCAGCAGGGAGCGCCGGGAAAGAGCCATGAGGACCTCCGTGGCCGCGCAGAGCTACAAGCGGCATGCCGCCTGGAATGTCGCGTTCCGGGACGTCAGCGGCCGGCCCGGGCCATCATGCGGCCGATCTCGGCCAAGGCGGCGCCGAGCGATGCGGCATCCGGGCGAAAGGCCGGGACGCGGCCGGCTGGCTTGCGCCCGGCAGCTGGCCGGAGCCACGGCACATGCACGAAGAGAACCGGCACCTTCTCCCGGCTGTCGGCCGCCAGCGCCACCGCGTAGCAGGCATCGCAAAGATAGCGCCCGGCGCTGGGCGAGAGACGCGAGCGCAGCCGCCTCCGTTTCAGGATCGCGAGCGCACCTTCGGCATTTGTGGTTGTCCGGGCGGGCAGGGCTCGTGAGGCGGAGGCCCGACCTGCAGTCCCGCCCGTCGCGTCGGGATGGAGCTGGCTGGAGCGGCCGCGCGCGAAGAGCTCGACCCTGACGAAGCGCGCCCGCGCCGCCAGCCCCAGCATCAGGATCGCCCTCGGCTTCCTGTCGGCCAGGAATGCACGCAAGGCCGGCAGCCCGCCGGAATAGCTAGTCTCGAGAACGAGAGCTTGCGCGTCGAGACCGCCCCGGCGCAGGCGCCTCGCGATCTCTCGCGCCAGAATGGTGGTCGGATTGACCCTGACATGCGGGAAGGGGCCGAAGCCGGTGACGAGGATGTCCATTCGGCCGCGTTCCCCGATCACAGGCCGAGCGCCTTCGCGATCTCGTCGGCGGCCAGGGTCGGGCTGAGTTCGCCGGCGCCCACGGCCGCCTCGAGCATCGGTGTCCGCGCCTTCAGCGCCGGGTCGTGGCGGAGCCTGGCCTGGAGCCGGTCTTCCACCATCGCCCACATCCATTTCACGTCCTGCCTGCGGCGCTTCTCGGCGATCAGGCCCTTGGCGCCGAGCCGGGCGCGATGATCCTCGACCTTCGACCACATCGCGTCGAGTCCGTCGCCCGTCAGCCCCGATATGGTCACGACCGGCGTCGACCAGAGCGAGGAGCTCGGCGCAAGGATGTGCAGCGCGGACCGATATTGCGCGGCCGCGGCGCGGGCCGCGTTCGCTCCCGCGCCGTCGGCCTTGTTGACCGCGATCATGTCGGCGATCTCGACGATGCCCTTCTTGATGCCCTGCAATTCGTCGCCGGCATTGGGCAGCATCAGCACAAGGAAGAAATCGGTGAGATCGGCGACCGCGGTCTCCGACTGGCCGACGCCGACGGTCTCGACCAGGATGACGTCGAAGCCGGCCGCCTCGCAGAGCAGCATCGTCTCCCGCGTCTTGGCGGCGACGCCGCCGAGCGTCCCCGACGAGGGCGAGGGGCGGATATAGGCGTTCGGATCGACCGCGAGCCGCGCCATGCGCGTCTTGTCGCCGAGGATCGAGCCGCCGCTGCGTGTCGATGACGGGTCGACCGCCAGCACGGCGACCTTGTGGCCGAGCCCGGTGAGATACGTGCCGAGCGCGTCGATCACTGTCGACTTGCCGACGCCGGGAACGCCGGTGATGCCGACGCGGTTGGCCCCGCCGGCATGCGGCAGCAGACGCTGGATCAGTCTGTGAGCCTGCTCGCGGTGATCGGCGCGCCTTGATTCCGCGAGCGTGATGGCGCGCGCGAGCGCGGCCCGCTCGCCGGCGAGAATCGCGTCTTCAAGGGCGGCGACATCGACCATGGCTGGCAAGTAGCAAGGCTTGGGCAGGGGCGACAAGGAGACAATCTGGTCATCACTGTGTCATGGATGCATCTTGAACATCCCCCGTGGCGGTGAGACGAGTCCAATCCATGATCCGCGCGGCGTTCCGGCTTCGAATAATGGCGATCGCGTTGCTGGCTCCGCTTGCGCTCGGCGCCTGCGGTGGGCCGCCGCGAACGCTCACCCTGGCCTCGGTCAACCAGGCCGATACGGCCGGCACCGTCCGGATGTATGTGGCCACCACGCGCGAGCCCGGCGCCGAGCCGTTCTATTTCACCGGTGAGCGCGGCCCCAAGCTGGCCTTCGCCGAAGTCGATATTTCCGTGCCCCGCGCCCATAAGCCGGGAGAGCTCGAGCTGCCCGGCAGCTACGACAAGATCAATCCGGCGCAGCATTTTGCCGTCACCTCGGTCCAGCGCCTCGACTTGCCGCCGATCGTCGCCCGCGTCCGCCGTGAGATCCAGGCGCGCCCGGCGAGCGCGCGCGAGGTGCTGGTCTTCGTCCACGGCTTCAACACCAGTTTTGCCGACGCCGCCTACCGCTTTGCCCAGATCGTCCATGATTCCGGCTTCAAGGGCGTGCCGGTGCTGTTCACCTGGCCGTCACGCGGGCAGTTGCTGGCCTATCCCTATGACCGCGAAAGCGCCTTCTATTCGCGCGACTTCCTCGAAATGAACCTGCGCGCCATCGCGAGCGATCTCGGGCCGAGCCGCATCGACATCCTGGCCCATTCGATGGGAACCTTGCTGACGCTGGAGACCTTGCGGCAGGCCGCGATCCGCGGTGACGGCAGTTTCGGCGGCAAGCTGCGCGACGTGATGCTGGCGGCGCCCGATGTCGATCTCGACGTGTTCAAGACGCTGATACGGGAGATCAAGCGACCGGTGACGGTCTTCGTTTCGGCCGATGACAGGGCGCTCGATTTCTCGCGCCGCTTTGCCGGCGACAAGAAGCGGCTGGGTGCGATCTCGGCGAAGGACAAGGACATCGTCGCCGATCTCGAAAAATCCAAGGTCGACATCATCGACCTGTCCGAGGTTTCGAGCAGCGACAGCCTCAACCATGGCAAGTTCGCCGCCTCGCCCAAGGTCGTCCAGATGATCGGCCGCCGCCTGCAGGCCGACCGCGGCATTGCGACGCGCGGTCCGGGCTTCGGCGATCGCCTCGGCGATATCGCGGGCGGCGTGGTCGGCACGGTCGGCGGCACGCTCGAACTCGTGGTGACGGCGCCGGCCGCCATCGTCGCGCAATAGCGCGGCGCATCCGGCGCGGGTTGTTGCACCCGCGCCACTGTGAGCCGAAGTCGAGAATTCGATGCAGGACTGCCGCATTCTGGCCGCGTTAGCTTGGCCTTAAGGCATCGCTGGCCAATTCGGCTGCATTCTCGAACCAGCGGACTTTCGACACGCCATGCCCGATTCGCGGCGCGCTCCTTCTATTCGCTTCGCCTTGCTCGCGGCATTCCTCGCGCTCGGGCTGTCGGCCTGTGCGCAGACCGAAGCGGCGATGTCGCCCTTCACCGAGACGGCCCATGCCGATTCCTCCACCTTCGGGCGCGACCCTTCGCTCCTGGTCGTGACGACGCGCAAGTCGCTCGGCGACCGCGAGCCCTTCTTCGGGCCCGACCGCGGCTCCGGTCTCAGCTTCGCCGAAGCGCGGCTGTCCCCGCCGGGGCGTGGCGTCGTCGCGGCGAGCGTCGGCAGCGACTGGAGCGTCGTCAGCGTCGGCAACCGGACGTCCAGCGATGCGGCGCGCGCCTTCTCGGAGGCCGCGAACGGGCGCGACGTGCTGCTTTTTGTCCACGGCTATAACGAAACCTTCGCGTCGGCGGCCCGCAGTGCGGCCCAGCTCTCGCATGCCCTGAAATTCCAGGGGCGGACCGCGCTCTTCACCTGGCCGTCCGGCGGCAAGCTCTTCGATTACGGCTATGACCGGGAAAGCGCGCTCTGGTCGCGGGACGGCTTCGTGCAGGCGCTGCGCGCCCTCGTCGCCAATCCGACGGTCGGCCGGATCCATATCGTGGCGCATTCGATGGGCACCTTCCTGACCCTCGAAGGCCTGCGCGAATTGCGCGAATCGACCGATGTCTCGGCCCGTATCGGCGCCGTCGTCTTCGCCTCGCCCGATATCGACATCGACGCCTTCGAGCAGACGGTCTCCAGGCTCGGCCCGCTCGCCAGCCGGATGACGCTGATCATCGATCCGGGCGACAGGGCGCTTGCCGTCTCGGCGCGGATCGCCGGCGGCGTCGCCCGCGCCGGCACCGCCGACCGGGAGCGGCTGGAGAAGCTCGGCGTCCGCGTCGCCGACACTGCCGGGCGCGGCTGGAGCATGCTGCGGCACGACCTCTTCCTGACCGATAGCGAGGTCACGCAGGTCGTGCGCCGGGCGATGGACCGGGCCGGCGTCTGAGGCGCTTGTCGCGAGAGGCGAGCCGGGAGCAGGATAGCGCGCCAGCAGGAGGCCCCGGCTATGGACAATCTCTCGCGTCTGACGAGTGTGTTTCTTCTCGCCGGGCTCGCGCACGTGGCGCCAGCCGCCGCTCACGATCTCAAGCCGTTCCAGGAGGTCGGGCGTTCGCATGTCCTGCATGAGGATGTCTCGCCCTCGGGCACCGAGACGATCAATGTCGAGACCTATGTGCCGCAGGCCTGCGCGGCCAAGCCGTGCCCACTGGTGATCTCGATGCACGGGCTGGGGCGCAACGCGGCAGGGGCCCGAGACAACTGGGTCGATGCGGCCGACCGCTACGGGCTGCTCGTCGCCGCGCCGCATTTCGACAAGGAGCGTTTCCCGACCCGTCTCTATCAGCAGGGCGGCGTGCGGGATGAGCCGGATCGCGCGAAATGGGTCTATGCCGTCATCGAGCGCTTCTTCGACCAGGCGTTGAAGAGCGGCCGCGTCGCGGGCGACACTTACGTCCTGTTCGGCCATTCCGCCGGCGCTCAGTTCGTTCACCGCATGGTGCTGCTGATGCCGGAGGCGCGCTTCTCGACCGCGATCACCGCCAATGCGGGCTACTACACCTTGCCGATCGGCAAGGAGGCCGCGGGCGGCTTCAGCTTTCCGTTTTCACTCGATGGGACGCCAGCGACGGAGGTGAGCACGAAAGCCGCTTTTGCCCGGCCGCTCCTGATCATGCTCGGCGACCAGGACACCGACCCCAACCATCCGCAGCTCAACACGTCGAAAGGCGCCGAGGCGCAGGGCCCGAGCCGGTTCGTCCGCGGTCAGAATTTCGTTGCGGTCGCGGCAGCCGAGGCGAAGCGTCTCGGCGTCGCCAGCCCGTGGCGCGAGATCATCGTGCCCGGCGTCGCGCATGAGCAGCGGAAGATGGCGAGCGCCGCGGCTCAGGCGCTGTTCGGCAAGCCCTGAGACGGGCAATGCCAAGCGCATCCTGCGATTGCGGGGCTGTGACGCTCGAGATCGCGCGCCGGCCACGACAACTCACGGCCTGCAACTGCTCGATCTGCCGCCGCTACGGCGCGCTATGGGCCTATTACCGGCGAGGGTCGGTGGCGGTTCGTTGTTCTCCCACCGATGCGCTCGCAGGCTATAGCCGGCGCGAGACCGGGGCGCTCACCTTCAAGCATTGCCGGATCTGCGGCTGCGTCATGTTCCACGAGCGCAGGCGCGATGCCGGCGACGACACCAGGCTCGGCGTCAACACCCGGATGATGGAGCCGGACGATATCGCGGGGCTCCGGATCAGGACGCTCGATGGCGCGTCGAGCTGGCGCTATCTCGACTAGGCGCCCCGCGGTCACGATAGCGGCGGCAGGCCGATCCGCTTCTTGATCGTCGCCATGGCGAAGTTCGATTCCACCGACTGGATGCATTTCAGCCGCGTGATCTTCTGCTTCAGGAAACGCTCGTAGCCCTCGATCCCGTCGGTGACGACGCGCAGCAGATAGTCCTGCGAGCCGGTCATCAGATAGCACTCGGCGACCTCGTTCCAGCTTTCGACCGCCTTCTCGAATTCGGCGATATGCTCCTGCGTCTGCTGGGAGAGTCGGATCGAGACGAAGACGCTGAAGGGCAGGCCATAGGCCTTGGGGTCGAGGATCGCGGAATAGCCGCGGATCACGCCGCTCTCCTCCAGCCGCTTCAGCCGCCGCAGGCACGGCGTCGGCGAGAGGCCGATCTTCTCGGACAGGTCCTGATTGGTGATGCGGCCGTCCTCCTGCAACAGCGCGAGCATCCGGCGGTCCGTCGCGTCGAGCATAAGATGCTACCTCATCATTGTTTGGGAGCAGGAACCTGCACGATGTGCCTGTAGAACAATCGCTATCGTTCATGCAATGCCGCGCGGAACGGCCTAACCTGTCGGGCACGCGGCTAGGCCCGATGCCGGCACAGGAGAGCGCGATGAGCGACAACAACTATCACAAGGACCGCATCGCCAACCGTCGGCTCCATCCCGAGACCCTGATGATGGGTTATGGCTACTCGCCGGCCATGTCGGAAGGCTCGCTCAAGCCGCCGGTCTTCCTGACTTCGACCTTCGTTTTCGAGAACGCCCAGCAGGGCAAGGACTTCTTCGACCTGACCTCGGGACGGCGTCAGCTGAAGCCCGGCGAGAAGTCGGGCCTGGTCTATTCGCGCTTCAACCATCCCAATATGGAGATCCTCGAGGATCGCTTGGCGATCTGGGACGAGGCCGAGAAATGCGCCGTCTTCGCCAGCGGCATGGCGGCGATCGCGACGACCTGCTTCGCCTTCATCCGGCCCGGCGACACCATCATCCATAGCCGCCCGCTCTATGGCGGCACCGAGACCTTGCTGAAGAACCAGATGGGCGCCTTCGGTGTCACCGCCTTCGGCTTCACCGACGGCGTCGACGTCACGCAGATGCGCGAGACCGCCAAGGCCGCGGCGGCCAAGGGGCGCGTCGCCATGATCCTGGTCGAGACGCCGGCGAACCCGACCAACGGGCTGGTCGATCTCGCTGCCTGCGCCGCCATCGCCGACGAGCTCGAGCAATCGCAGGGCCATCGCCCGCCGATCGTGGTCGACAACACCATGCTCGGTCCGAAATTCCAGAAGCCCCTGAAGCACGGCGCCGATCTCTCGCTGCTCTCGCTGACCAAATATGTCGGCGGCCACAGCGATCTGGTCGGTGGCTCGATCAGCGGCTCCGAGGCACTGGTGCGGCAGGTCAAGAGCTGGCGCGGTTCGCTCGGCACGCAAGCCGACCCGAATTCCTGCTGGATGCTGATGCGCTCGCTCGAGACGCTCGACATCCGCATGAGCCGGGCCAACGAGAACGCAGCTCTCGTGGCCGAGTATCTCGCCAGCCACCCCAAGGTCGCGAAGCTGCATTATCTCGGCGATCTGCAGGAAGGCGATCCGCGCAAGCCGGTCTTCGACAGGCAGTGCACGGCGCCCGGCTCGACCTTCGCCTTCGACGTCAAGGGTGGCGAGAGGGAGGCCTTCGCGGTCCTCGACAATCTGCAGATCATGAAGCTTGCCGTCAGCCTGGGCGGCACGGAGACGCTGGTGTCCCATCCGGCCGCGATGACCCATTCGGGCGTCGCCCGCGAACTGCGCGAGGAGATCGGCCTCACCGACGCGCTGATCCGCATCTCGGTCGGCATCGAGAATATCGAGGACCTGATCTCGGATCTGGCGCAGGCTTTCGAAGCGGTGTGAGGCGTCTACTGGGGCGGTCGCCTGACGCGGCCGTCTCCGCTTCCGGTGCTCACGGACATCAGTCCGCTGCGCTCCGGTTCTCGACAGCCGCGCCAGCAGACTCTCCCCAGCGACGTCTCAGTCGACTTCGCGTGCTTGCGCCGCGCCAGCTCTCGCCTAAGCTGGAGGCCATCTGGCAGATCGCTGGCGGAGCCGCCCATGCTCGCAGGACAACTGGCCTTGGTCGTCGCTGCCGTTTTCACCGGCGCCGCGCTTTACGTGAATGTCGCCGAGCAGCCGTCGCGTCTCCTGCTCGACGACCGGGCGCTGCTGACCGAGTGGCAGCCCTCCTACAAACGTGGCTTCGCGATGCAGGCGCCGCTTGCGGCTATCGGCTGTGTTCTCGGCCTGATCGCCTGGTGGCAGACGGGAGCCGGCGCGTTTCTGCTCGGCGCGATCCTGATCGTCGCGAACTGGCCCTGGACCCTGTTCGGCATCATGCCGACCAACAACGCGCTGATGGCGATGGATCCGGCCGCGCCTGCTCCCGAGACCCGCGCGCTCATCGTCAAATGGGGAGGGCTGCACGCAGTCCGGACGGTGTTGGGCGCGTTGGCGACGCTGGCGTTCCTGTGGGCGACGCTCGCGATCTGAGGCGCTCTCAGATCCCCACCCGCCCCCAGCCCGGCAGCTTCAGCGCCGGCTCGCGGATATCGAGCCCGGCGACGAGGCCGAGCAGGTTGATCTCGATGCCTTCGACCCAGCCGAGCGTCACGCCGGCGATGCCGAACAGCGAGGCCTGGATGCCGGTGCGGCTCGGCGTCATTCCGGCGAAGAGCCCGTCGGCGCGCCAGTCCTTGCCGATCGCCGTCGGGGGCAGGGCGTGGGCGAGCTCCGGCACCTCGGCCAGGACATGCTGGACGAAGCTGTTCGAGTTCGGCCCGGGCCAGGCCGAGTAACTGCCATAGGTGCTGTAGCTGTAGCTCTTCACCGCCTCGCGGATGCGCGGGATCAGCGCCTCGGCGCGCGGACCCCTGATCTCCGTGACCAGCTCCGGAACATTGCCGAACCAGCGTCCGTCGGCCTCGCGATGGTTGACCCGCACAGGGTTGCCCCAGCCGACGACGTCGAAGCGGGTATAGGCACTGGCGCCCTTCTCCTTCACCACGACCCAGGAGTGATGCGCGAAGATGCCGCGCCAGCGCCCGACGCGGGCGGCGAAGACATGGATCGTGGCGTCGGGCTCGATCGCGGCCGCCGGCAGGAGCTGCGCGCTCGACCAGTCGGCACGGCGCCAGTCCGGCGCGAGCGGCTGCCATTGCCACCAGGCCGCATGGGTGGCGACCGGCAGCAGGAACAGGAGCGTGAAAAGGATCAGGAACCGGCGGGCGAGGCGCATCGGCGCAGAATATGTGGGTAGATTGTTGCGCTGCAAGACGGGCGTGCGGAGTAGCCCATCACGAAAAGGTGGTTGAGGCTTGCCGGCAAGCTGATAGCGTGCCGCCCGCTGAGTAGCGGTTCACTCGCAGAGGAGGGGCAGATTGGGTGCATCGGGACGGGGGCTGAAAGGCCTCGCGACAGCCATGGCGCTTGGCTGGGCGCTGATCGCGGGAACGCCGGCGGACGCGCAGGACAAGCAGCTGCGCATCTTCAACTGGTCGGACTATGTCGACCCGGAGGTGCTCGACGCCTTCAAGAAGGAGACCGGCATCACGGTCGTCTACGACACCTTCGACCAGATGGAGACGGTCGAGACCAAGCTGCTCGCCGGCAAGACCGGCTATGACCTGATCGTCGTCACGGCCTCGTTCCTGCCGCGCCATATCCCGCTCGGCCTCTATGCGCCGATCGACACGGCTAAGGTCCCGAACCTGAAGAACGCCTGGCCGGAAATCCGGCAGCGCCTGGCCAAATACGACCCCGACAACAAGTTCGCCGTGAACTACATGTGGGGCACGACCGGGATCGGCTACAACATTGCCAAGATCAAGGAGCGGCTCGGTTCCGACACGGTCGTCGATTCCTGGAGCATTCTGTTCGATCCCGAGAAGCTGAAGAAGCTTTCCAATTGCGGCGTCCATGTCCTTGACGCCGTGGAGGAAATGTTCCCAGCGGCGCTGCGCTATCTCGGCCTCGATCCGGATTCCAAGAAGGAGGCCGACCTGAACAAGGCCGGCGAATTGCTGCGCAAGATGCGCCCGCATATCCAGAAGTTCCACTCGTCAGAATACATCAACGCGCTCGCCAATGGCGATATCTGCTTGGCGGTCGGCTATTCGGGCGACATCCTCCAGGCGAAGAAGCGGGCGGAAGAGGCCAAGAACAAGGTCGAGATCGCCTATTCCATCCCGAAGGAGGGCGCGCTGATGTGGTTCGATTCCTTCGTGATTCCGAAGGACGCGGGCAATCCCGACGCGGCGCTGAAATTCATCGATTTCGTCAACCGCCCGGAGATGGCGGCGAAGAACTCCGATTTCATCCAGTACGCCAATGGCAACATCGCCTCTAAGCCGCTGCTCTCGGCCGCCGTCCGCGACAATCCCGGCATCTACCCGCCGGACGAGGTTATGGCGCGGCTCTATACGATCACGCCCTATGACCAGAAGAGCCAGAGGCTGGTCAACCGGCTCTGGACCCGCGTCAAGACCGGCAAATGACCGCGCCCGGCGCCGCGTCGGCCGCGCCGGCCCGGGTGAAGCGCAGGGCTTCGCCCGGTAGCGTGCGCCGCGCCTTCCAGCCCTGGAACGATCCGGCGGCCGAGCCGCTGGTCGTCTTCAGGAATGTCAGCAAGCGCTTCGGCATGGTGACGGCGGTCGACGATCTCTCGCTCGCGCTCTATCCGCGCGAGTTCTTCGCGCTGCTCGGCGCCTCGGGCTGCGGCAAGACCACGCTGATGCGCATGCTCGCCGGGTTCGAGCAGCCCGATGCCGGCGAGATCCTTCTGGACGGCGTCGACATCACGGCCGTGCCGCCGCATCGCCGGCCGGTCAACATGATGTTCCAGTCCTATGCGCTGTTCCCGCATCTGAGTGTCGACGACAACATTGCCTATGGCCTCAGACGGGAAGGGCTGCCGCGCGCCGAGATCGCCAGCCGGGTCCGGGAGATGCTGGCGCTCGTCAAGCTCGACGGGCTTGAGAAGCGCCGGCCCGACCAGCTCTCGGGTGGTCAGCGCCAGCGCGTCGCGCTCGCCCGCTCGCTCGCCAAGCGCCCGAAGCTGCTTCTGCTCGACGAGCCGATGGCGGCGCTCGACCGCAAGCTGCGCGAGGCGACCCAGTTCGAGCTGATGGACCTGCAGAGCGAGCTCGGCCTGACCTTCATGGTCGTCACCCATGATCAGGACGAGGCGATGACCATGGCCGACCGCATGGCGGTGATGAACCATGGCCGGCTCGTCCAGATCGGCCCGCCGGACGAGATCTACGAGGCGCCAAGCAGCCGCTACGTCGCCGAGTTCGTCGGGGACATCAACATCCTGGAGGGGCATGTCGCCTCCGTTGCCGGCGAGACCGTCCGGGTCGAGACCGCCATGACCGGCGTCGTCGAGCTCGACGAGGAGGCGGCTTCGCTCGCCACCGGGGAGGCGATCTGCGTCGGCCTGAGGCCGGAAAAGATCAGCCTGAGCCATGACGAGCCGGCCCAGGCGCTCAACAAGGTCGCCGGGGAGATCTGGGATATCGGCTATCTCGGCGATTTCACCATGGTTCAGGTCATGGTCGGCGGCGATGACGGGCAATTGCTGAAGGTGGCGCTCGCCAATCGCACGCGCCGGATCGAGCGCCCCTTCGCCTGGGAGGACAAGGTCTGGCTCTCCTGGGATGTCGAGGCCGGCATCGTCCTGCCACCATGACGACGGCGGCGGCTCCTCTGCGCCGGCTCGGACGGCTCGTCGTGGCAGTGCCCTATCTCTGGCTGCTGCTGTTCTTCCTCGCGCCATTCGCGATCGTGCTGCGCATGGCGTTCTCCGATGCGGCCATGGACCTGCCGCCCTATGCGCCGCATTTCGAGGGCTTTTCGCAGCTCGGAGAGTTCATCGCGGCACTCGATCTCGAGAACTTCAAGCTGCTCGGCGACGACCCACTCTATTGGCAAAGCTACCTTTATTCGCTGCGCATCGCCGGGCTGACGACCCTGGTCGCGCTCGCCATCGGCTATCCGCTGGCCTATGCGATGGCGGCGGCGCCGAAGCGCTGGCAGGGCCTGCTGCTGGTCCTCGTCATCCTGCCGTTCTGGACCTCCTTCCTGATCCGGGTCTACGCCTGGATCGGCATCCTGCGTCCCGAAGGCCTGCTCGACATGGTCCTGGCCGGTCTGGGAGTGACGAGCGAGCCGCTGCGGCTGCTCAACACCGAGGCGGCCGTGCTGATCGGCATGGTCTATTCCTATTTGCCCTTCATGGTGCTGCCGCTCTTCGCGACCTTGCAGAAGCTCGACCGCTCGCTGCTCGAAGCCGCTGCCGATTTGGGCGCGTCATCGCTGACCGCCTTCGCCACGGTGACGCTGCCGCTGTCCCTGCCGGGCATCCTGGCCGGCTCGGCCCTGGTCTTCATTCCGGCCGTGGGCGAGTTCGTCATCCCCGATCTGCTCGGCGGGCCGGACACCGTGATGATCGGCAAGGTGCTCTGGAACGAGTTCTTCTCAAACCGCGACTGGCCGCTGGCCTCGGCTGTCGCGGTTGTCCTGCTCGTCGTGCTGGTGGCGCCGCTGGCGCTGCTGCAGCGGGCGCGGCTCGCGCGGGGAGGGGCAGCATGAAGCGGCTCGGCCCCGGCCTGATTCTCGCGCTGATCGTCGGCTTCACCTTCCTCTACCTGCCGATCCTCGCGCTCATCGCCTATTCCTTCAACGCCTCCCGGCTGGTGACGGTCTGGGGCGGGTTCTCGACGCATTGGTACGGCGCTCTCATGGGAAACGAGCCGCTGCTCAGTGCGGCCTGGCTCAGCATCCGCCTCGCCTTCGTCTCGGCGACGGTCGCGACCGCGCTCGGCACGCTGGCCGCGCTGGCGCTCGCGCGTCACGGCACCTTTCGCGGGCGCACGCTGTTCTCGGGCATGGTGCTGGCGCCGCTGGTCATGCCGGAGGTGATCACCGGCCTGTCGCTGCTGCTGCTCTTCGTCGCGGCCGATATCGAGCGCGGCTTCTGGACCGTGACGATCGCGCACGCGACCTTCGGCCTCGGCTTCGCCTGCATCGTCGTGCAGGCGCGGCTGACAGGCTTCGACCGCTCGCTGGAGGAGGCCGCGCGCGATCTCGGCGCGACGCCGGTCGCCACGTTCTGGACCGTCACCTTGCCGCTGATCTGGCCGGCGGTGGCCGCAGCCTGGATGCTGTCCTTCACGCTCTCCCTCGACGATCTCGTCATCGCGAGCTTCACCACCGGGCCGGGCGCGACCACCTTGCCGATGCGGCTCTATTCGGCGGTCAGGCTCGGGGTCTCGCCGGAGATCAACGCAGCCTGCACGATCATGGTCGGAGCGGTCGCCGTTGTCGTGATCGCGGCCTCGCTGCTGCTCAAGCGCGATCAGCTCTCCGGCAATTGAACGGTTGGTGAACCGGCCCCTCAAGGGCCGTTCAGCCGGAACCTGCAAATCTCCGTGTCAGGCAAGGCGATCGCCCTGCCGCCACACTGGATCAGGATCATGCTCCGCAAATTCGCTTCCGCCGGCATCGCCGCCCTTGTTATCGGCGCCGCGGCTCTGGCTGCTGCAAGCCTCGCCGGAACCGGCCCGGCTGCTGCCTATGAGGGGCGCTGGGATCGGCAGCAGGAGCGCCCCGCCTATGGCTGGCGGCCGTCTCCTCCGGCTGTCTACGGCTATTGGGGCGCGCGATACTGGCGCCGTTACGGCGATGCCGAGCGGCGCCAGGTCCGGCCGGATCAGCATCAGGGCTACGGTTACGGCTGGCGCTGATGTCGCGCGGCGCCATCCCGTAATCGTGGCGACAGGCGCGGCTCGACGAGGGCCGCGCCTGCCCGCTATTCGGCTGCGCTGCGCTGGCTGTAGCCGAGCCGCTGGTTGAGTTCTTCCAGCAGCTTCTCGGCAGCGTCGGCGATCACCGTGCCGGGCGGGAAGATCGCGCTCGCGCCGGCTTCCATCAAAGCCGGGAAATCCTGCGGCGGGATGACGCCGCCGACGACGATCATGATGTCGGGCCGGCCCGCCTTGGCGAGCGCGCCCTTCAGCTCCGGCACCAGCGTCAGATGGCCCGCCGCCAGCGAGGAGACGCCGACGATATGGACATCGTTCTCGACCGCCTGGCGCGCCGCCTCGTCCGGGGTCGCGAAAAGCGGCCCGATATCGACGTCGAAGCCGAGATCGGCGAAGGCGGAAGCGATGACCTTCTGGCCGCGGTCGTGCCCGTCCTGGCCCATCTTGGCGACGAGGATGCGCGGGCGGCGCCCGTCCGCTTCCTCGAAGGCCTGCGTCATCATCTGGACGCGTGTGACTGCCGGGTTCATCGTGCCGACCTCCCGCTTGTAGACACCCGAGATCGACTTGATCTCGGCGCGGTGGCGCCCGAACACCTGCTCCATCGCCATCGAGATCTCGCCGACCGTCGCCTTGGCGCGCGCCGCCTTGACCGCGAGATCGAGCAGGTTGGCGTCGCCTTTCGCGCCATTGGTCAGCGCGGCCAGGGCGGCCTGCGTCTCGGCCTCATTGCGCTCGGCCTTGAGGCGGCGAAGCTTGTCGAGTTGCTGCGCCCGCACCGAGGCGTTGTCGACCTTGAGCACATCGATCGAAGCTTCGTTCTCGGGCTTGTAGAGGTTGACGCCGATGATCGCCTGCTGGTTGCCGTCGATGCGGGCCTGCGTCTTGGCGGCAGCCTCCTCGATACGCAGCTTCGGAATACCGGCCTCGATCGCCTTGGCCATGCCGCCCAGCGCTTCCACCTCCTGGATATGGGCCCAGGCCTTTTTCGCGAGTTCGGCGGTGAGGCGCTCGACGTAATAGGAGCCGCCCCACGGATCGATGATCCGGCTGGTGCCGCTCTCCTGCTGCAGCAGGATCTGGGTGTTGCGGGCGATGCGCGCCGAAAAATCGGTCGGCAGCGCCAGCGCCTCGTCGAGCGCGTTGGTATGGAGCGACTGGGTGTGGCCCTGCGTCGCCGCCATCGCCTCGATCATCGTGCGCGGCACGTTGTTGAACACGTCCTGCGCCGTCAGCGACCAGCCGCTCGTCTGGCAATGGGTGCGTAACGGCAGCGACTTCTCGTTCTGCGCCCCGAAATCCTTGACGAGCTTGGCCCAGATCAGCCGGGCGGCCCTGAGCTTGGCCACCTCCATGAAGAAGTTCATGCCGATGGCCCAGAAGAAGGAGAGCCGCGGCGCGAAGACATCGACGCCAAGGCCCGCCCCAAGGCCGGCGCGGATGTACTCGACCCCGTCGGCGAGCGTGTAGCCGAGCTCCAGGTCCTGCGTCGCGCCCGCCTCCTGCATGTGGTAGCCGGAGATCGAGATCGAGTTGAATTTCGGCATGTTCGCCGAGGTGAAGGCGAAGATGTCGCCGATGATCCGCATCGAGGGGCCGGGCGGATAGATATAGGTGTTGCGGACCATGAACTCCTTGAGGATGTCGTTCTGGATCGTCCCCGAGAGTTTTGCCTGCGGCACGCCCTGTTCCTCGGCCGCGACGATATAGAGCGCCAGAACCGGCAGCACCGCGCCGTTCATCGTCATCGACACGCTCATCTGGTCGAGCGGGATGCCGGAGAACAGCGTGCGCATGTCGTAGATCGAGTCGATCGCGACGCCGGCCATGCCGACATCGCCGCCGACGCGCGGATGATCGCTGTCATAGCCGCGATGGGTCGCGAGGTCGAAGGCGACCGAGAGCCCCTTCTGGCCGGCGGCGAGGTTGCGCCGGTAGAAGGCGTTGGAATCCTCGGCCGTGGAGAAGCCGGCATATTGCCGGATCGTCCAGGGCTGGTTGACATACATGGTCGGGTAGGGGCCGCGCAGATAAGGCGCGATGCCGGGCAGCGTATCGACGAAGGGCAGGCCTTCGCGATCCTGCGCCGTATAGACCGGCTTGACCGGGATGCCCTCGGGCGTCAGCCAAGGCTCTCCAGAGGTCTGCGAGGCTGCTGCGCTGGACGCCGCCGCAAAGGACAGGGTCGTAAAATCGGGGATGGCGGTCATGGTTGCGCCTCCAGTTTCATGAGACGGGCTCGCCTCTTCGCCAGTGCGGCGGCAACTTTCGCGCGCCGGTCCGGCTTTTCCTTACTGTCGCTCCACCCTTCGCCGGGGAGGTCCACTCCCTCGAAGACGATCGCGAGCGCGACGACGACCAGCACGGCCGGTATCCAGAGCGTGTAGCGTCCGAGCCACCAGGCGGCAGCGGCTATCGCAAGGCAGGCCAGAGAGATCGCGGTCGGATTATAGCTGAACCAGTGCAGCTTGATCGCGACGAGCGTCAACAATGCGGCTGTCAGGGCGACCGCGAAGGCGGAGCACACCAGCGCCTTCCGCCACAGGCGTCCGTCCATGTGCTCGAGCAGGGCGATCTCGCGCCTCAGGCGCTCTTCACGGCGCGCATGCAGCGCCTGGCGCTTCGGATACGATTTGGCCGCCTGATCGCTCATGCCTTGTCCCACCAATGGTGGAAATGATGCACCGGTCCGTGGCCATGGCCAACCGGAACCTGGTCGGCGGCCGCGATGGCGGCGGTGATATAGCTCTTGGCATGCCCGACCGCCTCGGGCAGGTCGAGCCCCTTGGCGAGGCCTGCCGCGATCGCCGAGGACAGCGTGCAGCCGGTGCCATGGGTGTTGCGGGTCTCGTAGCGCGGTGCGCTGAAGCGCTGGCGCGCCCCGCCAGAGAGCAGCAGCAGGTCGGTGCTCGTTTCGCCGCCACCATGGCCGCCCTTGATCAGGACATTGGCCACGCCGAGCGCGGCGAGCTTGCCGGCCTGCTCGTCGACGGCCTCGTCGGTTTCGGCCATGCTGCTGCCGAGCAGCGCGGCGGCTTCCGGCAGGTTCGGCGTGATCAGCGTCACGAGCGGGAAGAGGTGCCTGCGTATGGCCGCGACCGCGTTGTCCTCGAGCAGGCGCGAGCCTGAAGCCGCGACCATGACCGGGTCGAGCACGATATTGCGGGCCTCGTGCCGGATGAGGCCCGCTGCCACCGTCTCGATCAACTCGGCCGTGGCGAGCATCCCGATCTTCACGGCCGCGACGTCGAGGTCCGAGAAGACGGCGTCGATCTGCTGGGCGACGAAATCGGCCGGCACGGCATGTATGCCGGTGACGCCGGTGGTGTTCTGGGCCGTCAGCGCGACGATCACGCTGGCGCCATAGACCTGGTGCGCCGCAAAGGTCTTGAGATCGGCCTGGATGCCGGCGCCGCCGCTCGAATCCGAGCCGGCGATGGTGAGGGCGATGGGCGTCACTATTCAGGTCCTCGCGTCAGGGCGCTGCGGTCTCTGCCGAGGCGATCTCCTGCGCATTTTCCAGCGCGGCGATCACATCGCATCCTGCAAAGATGAACGATGCCACTCCCGCATTGTTCAATGGACCTTCCAGGTCGCCCGGCCTGCCTGCGAGCCAGACGGTCGCTCCGGCCTTGCGCAGGGCTTGCGCGGCGGCGGCGCCCTCGGCCGCATAGCCGGCATCGGAGCCGCACAGGCAGGCGAGACGCGCGCCCGACGCTTCATAGGCTGCGACGAGGGCTGCGATATCCGTCGCGGCGCCAGTCGAAAAGCCGTCATGCCCCGGAGCCGCCAGGCCTCCGGCCTCGAACAGGTTGCGGGCGAACCCGGCCCGGGCGCTGAAATCGGCGATCGGGCCCAGCGTCGCGAGAAAGACGAGCGGTCGCTGGCCACGATCCTTCGTCAGCGCATCGGCCTTGTCGCGCAGTGCCTCGAAAGGTTCGGCGAGCCGGACCGAGGGAAGAGGCTCGGCGTTCAGGCCCTGCGCGGGGGGCGTGACGGCATCCGCACGCACCGCGCCTCTGGCGAGGCGGTCGATCAATGCGCCCTGATCCTGCTCCGCGGCCTTCGTCGTCGGCATTGCCGGTTTCACGCGCTTCACCGGCGCGATGTCGAGCACGCCGACCGGCGCTTCGGCGAGATGCGGAAACTCGCTCGTGCCCGTGATCGGTTCGCGGCGCGTCGAGATGGCCTTGATGCGGGTCTGCCGTTGCCGCGCCAGGCCCTGCTGCACATGTCCATTGGCGAGAGCCGCCACGATGCCGCCGAGGCCTTCATGCTGCTCGCGCTCGAGATCCTGCAGCTTGCTCCAGGCCTGCTCGCAAAGCGCCCGGGTCAGCGCCTCGAAGCCGCCCGAGCCCGCGGCGGGATCAGCGACGCGCCAGAGATTGGCCTCCTCGAGCAGCACGAGCTGGGTGTTGCGGGCGGTGCGGCGGGCGAAGGCATCGGGCAGGCCGAGCGCGGCGGTGAAGGGCAGCACCGTGAGCGAGTCCGCGCCGCCGACGCCGGCCGAGAAGGTCGCGACCGTCGCGCGCAGCAGATTGACCCAGGGGTCGCGCCTGGTCAGCGAGCGCCAGGCGGTCTCGGCATTCAGCACCATCGGCTTCGGATCGAGCCCGCAGGCCTGTTGCACCCGCTGCCAGAGCAGGCGCGCGGCGCGGAACTTGGCGATCGTCATGAACTCGTCGGTATCGGCGACGAGGACGAAGGAGACCGCGTCGCGGGCCTCGCCTAGCGCCATGCCGCCGGCCTCGAGCGCCCTAAGATAGGCGATCGCGGTTGCCATGGTCGCGCCGAGTTCCTGCGCCTCGGTTGCCCCGGCTTCGTGATAAAGCCGGGCATCCGCGGTGACGAAGGGGCCTTTGAACCCCCGCGTCCGCAAGGCGTCGATGGTCCCGGCAAGGCGGCGGCCGATCTCCGGCCAGGAGGCCGCGAAGCGCCCCTCGCTGGCCAGCAGGCCGATCGGATCCATCCCGAAATCGATTGCCACGGCATCCGGCGCGAGGCCGCGCCGCTCGACGAGCGCGGCGACCAGCAGGGCATTGATCCGCCCGCCGCCGGCAGGGTCGAGGCGGAGCCGGATCAGGTCCAGCATCACGCCGTCGAGGGCGGTGTCGAGCGCCGCGACGTCATCGGCGACGAGGCCATAGCCGCGCGCGGCGCGTGCTCCGGCGAAGCTCAGCACGAGCGAGTCGGCTCCGCCTTCCAGATCGGCAAGGGCGAGCGTGTGCGCCTCGGCAGGATCGGGATGATCCATGCGCGCGCCGACATGCCACCGGCCGGCCTCAGCGCGCGCGGGCCGCGCGGACGGGCTGGCGGCGGCATAGAGGGGCTCGATCCGGATGCCGTCGGCGGTCTGGGCGACCAGGCGCTTCTCGAAATCGGCGCCCTTGAGCACCTTCTCGACGGCGCTGCGCCATTGCTCTAGCGACGGGCTCGCAAAAGCCTCCATAAAGGGCAGGTCTGTTGCCGAAGCCGGATTGGTCACGCGGCGATGCTCCTCTTTGCGCCATTGTGCAATCGCGAAACGCTGATTGCCATGGGCGCGGCCGCACCGCCATCCCTAGTTCGTCGTAAGCGGCGTGCGCAAACACGCGCGAAAAGCGAACGCCGCCCGTGAGGGCGGCGTCTGGTCTCGTCGAGGCGGTATCAGCTCAGACGAACTGGCCGAGACCGGGAATTGCGCCGACGATCGCGCCCATCGTGTCCTCGCCGGCCCTCTCGCGGCCAACAGCGAACATTTCCTTCGAGACGCTCTGGATCTGGCCCATCGAGAGTCCGGCGCCCATCAGCTGGCCGCCGAGCGCCATCACGCCGCCGCCTCCGCCCATCAGGCCGCCGACGGCGCCCATCAGCCCGCCCTTGGCGCCGCTCTCGCTGTTGGCGAGCTCCTGGCCGCCGGGCAGCGCTGCCATCAATTGGCCGATCTCGGCAGCGGGGCCTTCCTTTTGCAGGAAGGCGAGGATGATGCCGATCGCCTTGCGGGCGAGGCCTTCATCGAGGCCCGAAGCCGCCACGATGCGGGAGATCAGTTCATCCATGGATAAGTCCTCAGTCAGAGATTGGCTCGCGCCGTCCGGAGATAGTTTACATATTTACGATCTGAATCAAACCGGGATGAGGCTTCCGCCCGCGCCGCGCTTTGGCTACACCCTTCAACCTGACAGTCGGATTACAGCAGAGGCGACCTCATGGCGGATGATGGCACGATCCTGATCGGCAAGAGCGCAAAGCCGGAAGAACTCCTGCTCAAATTCGCCAACCGGCATGGCCTGATCACCGGCGCGACCGGCACCGGCAAGACCGTGACCCTGCAGGTGTTGGCGGAAGGTTTCGCCCGCCACGGCGTCCCGGTCTTCGCGGCCGACATTAAGGGCGACCTTTCGGGCGTCGCCGCACTGGGCGATTCGAAGCCGCCCTTCGTCAAGCGCGCCAAGGAGCTCGATATCCCCTACGAACCTGACCAGTTCACCACCGTGTTCTGGGACGTGTTCGGCGAGCAGGGCCACCCGGTGCGCGCCACCATCTCGGAGATGGGCCCGCTGCTGCTCTCGCGCCTGCTCGATCTCAACGACACCCAGGAGGGCGTGCTCAACATCGCCTTCCGCATCGCCGACGAACAGAAGCTGCTGCTGCTCGATCTCAAGGACCTGCGCGCGATCCTCGCCTTCATCGCGGAGAACGCGTCGACGCTGACGACGCAATACGGCAACGTCTCGGCCCAGTCGGTCGGCGCAATCCAGCGGCAATTGCTGGTGCTGGAGAACCAGAAGGGCGAGCTGTTCTTTGGCGAGCCGGCGCTCGATATCAACGACCTGATGCGGGCCGACCGCGACGGGCGCGGCATCATCAACATGCTGGCCGCCGATAAGCTGATGGCCAATCCGCGGCTCTACGCGACCTTCCTGCTCTGGCTGCTCTCCGAGCTGTTCGAGCAGCTTCCCGAAGTCGGCGATCTCGACAAGCCCAAGCTCGTGTTCTTCTTCGACGAGGCGCATCTGCTCTTCAACGGCGCGCCCAAGGTGCTGCTCACCGCGGTCGAGCAGGTCGTCAGGCTGATCCGCTCGAAGGGCGTCGGCGTCTATTTCGTGACGCAGAACCCGCTCGACATCCCCGACACCGTGCTGGCCCAGCTCGGCAACCGCGTCCAGCATGCGCTGCGCGCCTTCACGCCGCGCGACCAGAAGGCGGTGAAGGCCGCCGCCGAGACCTTCCGCCAGAACCCAAAATTCAAGACCGACGAGGCGATCACCCAGCTCGCGGTCGGCGAGGCCCTGACCTCGACGCTCGAAGGCAAGGGCACGCCGACCATGGTCGAGCGCACCCTGATCGCGCCGCCGATGGCGCAGGTCGGCCCGGTCTCGCAGGAGGTGCGCCAGGCGGCGATGGCGAGTTCCGGCTTCAAGGGCAAATACGACACGATGATCGATCGTGAGTCGGCCTACGAGGAGCTGATGAAGCGCAAGGGCCTGAACGGCGACGGCTCGCCGATCGAGGCTTCGGCCGAGGGTGGCGGCGGCATCATGGATACGATCGGTGGCTGGTTCGGCAACGCGAGCGGCGGCGAGCGGCCGAAGACCGGCCCCGGCAGCCGCGGCGGGCGCATGCCGCAAAGCATGACGGAGAAGATCATCACCTCGGCGGCGCGCTCGGCCGCATCCTCGGTCGGCCGCCAGATCGGTTCGGCGATCCTGCGCGGCGTGCTCGGCTCGATCACGGGCGGGCGCCGCTAGCCGGCGACGCGGGGCGGCCATGCCGCCGCCCCTCTGACGCGTGCCGCCGGGCGCGTCATGATGAGGCCATTCAAATCCGCTCCTGTCCGAACCTGCCGCCGAGATCGCGCCATGTCCAAGCTGCCCGCCATCCTCTCCCGCCTCGACTCCGACCTCGACGCCTCGCTGGCGCGTCTGTCGTCCTGGCTGGAGATTCCGTCGATCGGAACCGACCCGGCTTACAGCGACGAGACGCGCCGCGCCGCGGACTGGCTGCGGGCGGATCTCGAATCGCTCGGCTTCAAGGCCTCCCTGCGCGAGACGCCCGGCCATCCGGTCGTCGTCGGGCACCGGCCCAAGCCCGGCGCCCCGCATGTGCTGTTCTACGGTCATTATGACGTGCAGCCGGTCGACCCGCTGAACCTCTGGGAAACCGACCCGTTCAAGCCGTCGGTCAAGGAGATCGAGCCCGGCCGCAAGGTCATCACCGGGCGCGGCGCCTGCGACGACAAGGGCCAGGTGATGACCTTCGTCGAGGCGCTGCGTGCGACGCTTGCCGAGACCGGCGACCTGCCGCTCGGCATCACGATCCTGGTCGAGGGCGAGGAGGAATCCGGCTCGGCCAACCTGCCGGCCTTCGTCAAGGCCAATGCGGAGGAGCTGAAGGCTGATTTCGCGCTGATCTGCGACACGGGCATGTGGGATCGGCAGACGCCGGCGATCACGGCCTCGCTGCGCGGCATGGTCTATCAGGAACTCACCATCGCCTGCGCCGACCGCGACCTGCATTCCGGCCTGTTCGGCGGCGCGGCGGCCAACCCCATCCACATCCTGTCCGGCATCGTCGCGGCCCTGCATGACGAGACCGGACGGGTGACGATCCCCGGCTTCTACGAGGGCGTCTCGGAGCCGACCGCCGGGCAGAAGGCCGACTGGAAGGCGCTGAATCTCACCGAAGCGGAGTTTCTCGGCCAGATCGGCTTGAAGCATTCGATCGGCGAAAAGGGGCGGATGCTGATCGAGCAGATCCAGTCGCGCCCGACCTGCGACGTCAACGGGATCTGGGGCGGCTATATCGGCGAGGGCACCAAGACCGTGATCGCCTCCAAGGCCTCGGCCAAGGTCTCCTTCCGCCTCGTCGGCGAGCAGGATCCGCAGAAGATCGCGGCGGCCTTCCAGGCCTTCGTGCGCGAGCGGCTGCCGGCGGATGCGACGGTGGAGTTCATCGCGCATGGCGCCTCTCCCGCGATCGCCGTGCCCGTCGATTCGCCGGCGCTGCTGAAAGCCCAGGCGGCGCTGACCGAGGAGTGGGGCCGCAAGGCCGTGACCATCGGCTCGGGCGGCTCGATCCCCGTCGCCGGGGATTTCAAGCGCAGCCTCGGCATGGATACGCTGCTCGTCGGCTTCGGGCTTGACGATGACAGGGTGCATTCGCCGAACGAGAAATACGATCTCTCCTCCTTCCATAAGGGCCAGCGTTCCTGGGCCCGCATCCTGCAGGCGCTCGGCACATGAAATCGGTTTGCGTCTTCTGCGGCTCCAACCCCGGCAATGACGAGGTCTATGCTGCCGGCGCGCGCGCCATGGGCGCCGAGATCGCCCGCCGCGGGCTCGTCTTGGTCTATGGCGGCGGCGCGGTCGGGCTGATGGGCATCGTCGCCAACGCGGCGCTCGAAGCCGGCGGCGAGGTGCACGGCATCATCCCGCGTGCGTTGCGCGAGAAGGAGATCGGCCATAACGGGCTGACCCGGCTCGAGGTCGTCGACACCATGCACACCCGCAAGGCCCGCATGGCCGAGCTGTCGGACGGTTTCGTCGCCATGCCGGGCGGCATCGGCACCTTCGAGGAGATCTTCGAGATCTGGACCTGGGGCCAGCTCGGCATTCACACCAAGCCGCTCGGCTTCCTCAACATCGCCGGTTTCTACGATCCGCTGGCAGCCTTCCTCGACAACACGGTCGAGGCCGGCTTCCTGAAGCAGAGCCATCGCGCCATGGCGATGACCGACACCGAGCCGGCGACGCTGCTCGACCGGATGGAGCAATACGTGCCCTCGGCGACGTTCAAATGGGTGGAGAAGGAGGAGGTCTAGCCTATCCCCGCCATGCGCCTCCAGGTTGTAGGAATATTATCTTGACGTCGGAACGCTGATCGGGTAGAGATCAGGAACGCTCACGAATTGTGACCTGAACCGAAGCCGCCGCGCTCCCCAGCCGACGGCTTTCGCGTTTCCGATCGAGCCGAAGGCCAGCAATGACAGATATGACCGATGACGACGGACCGGCTGTGCCGGCGCCGAAGGCGAAACGCGCGCCGGTGGGCCGCAAGTTGATGATCACCAAGCTCTGGCGGGCCGCGAAGCTTCAGCTCGAGACGCACGAGGCACATCTCACCGAGCTGCCGACCGGCCAGGCGGCGAGCGAGGCGGATGCCAAGACGCTCGCCACGCTGGCCCGCACCATTCGCGAGCTGCTAGCGCTCGATGCCGCTGCGGCGGGGCAGGGAGGCAAGTCCGACGATGACCTTTCTCCCGCCGACGGATTGCGCCGCCTCGACGAATTGCGGCGCGAGCTGGCACGACGCATGGAACGCCTTATCGCCGAAGAGACGGGAGAAGCTGTTCCTGAAGCTGCTGCCAACCCTGACGCTGGAGCTGCTTGAGGTCACGAGCCTCGATTGGACCTTTTGGGGACGCCGGGATCAGAAATCGCGCCGCCTGCCACCCTGGTGGACATGGCTCGTTTTGGGCGGGCGCGGCGCGGGCAAGACGCGCACCGGCGCCGAATGGGTCCGGGGGATGGCTCTCGGGCTGGAGCCGTTCGCTGATGCCCCGGTTGGCCGGATCGCGCTTGTCGGCGAGACGCAGGCGCAGGTGCGCGACGTGATGATCGAAGGCGTCTCCGGCCTGATGGCGATCCATCATCGCTGGGAGAAGCCGATCTGGTCGCCCTCACTCCGTCGGCTCGAATGGGGCAACGGCGCGATCGCGCAGGTCTTCACGGCCGAAGATCCGGAAGGGCTGCGCGGGCCGCAATTCGGCGCCGCCTGGCTGGACGAACTGGCGAAATGGCCGAACGTTCAGGAGACCTGGGACATGCTGCAACTCGGACTGCGCCTCGGCGACCGGCCGCGCCAGGTCGTGACGACGACGCCGCGCCCGCTGCCTCTGATCAAGCGGTTGCTGGGCGATCCCCGCGTCGCCGTCAGCCGCGCCGCGACGAGCGCCAACCGCTTCAACCTCGCGAAGGACTTCGTCGACAGCATCACCAGGGCTTATGGCGGCACTCGCCTTGGCCGGCAGGAGCTGGAAGGCGAGATCGTCGAGGAGAGCGCCGACGCGCTCTGGACGCGGGACCTGATCGAGGCGAGCCGCGAACCGTCTGCGCCAGGATTGGCGCGGATCGTCGTGGCTGTCGATCCGCCTGCCTCGTCTTCCAGGCGCGCGGATTCCTGCGGGCTGATCGTGGCGGGGATCGATCGTGACGGCGTCGGCCATGTGCTGGACGATGGAACGATCGCGGGAGCCCGGCCGCATGAATGGGCGGCCAGGGCGGTCGCGCTCTACCAGCGCCACGAGGCCGATGTGCTCGTGGTCGAGATCAACCAGGGCGGCGAGATGGCGACGAGCGTGATCCGCGAGGTCGATGGTTCGGTGCCGGTCACGGCGGTTCGGGCGACGCGCGGCAAATACCTGCGGGCCGAACCGGTCGCCGCGCTCTATGCGCAGGGCCGCGTTCGCCATGCCGGTCGCTTTCCGGCCCTCGAAGATGAGATGTGCGACTTCGGCCCCGGTGGGTTGAGCTCCGGCCGCTCTCCCGACCGGCTCGACGCACTGGTCTGGGCGCTGACGCATCTGATGCTCGCGCCGCGCGGGAGGCCGCGGATCAGGGGAATGTAGGCTCGTCGCTCGTCATTCTCGGTCGAAGCGCAGCGAAGACCCGAGAACCTCTTTCAGAATGTGGCGCCGATCCGCGCCTTCTTGTCCGCAGATGCTCGGGTCAGGCCCGAGCATGACGCTCGTCCATAACAGCGAGACATCCATGCTCAATTTCCTTCGCAACCTGCGCGGCCTGGCCGCGCCGGACCAGAAGCGCTCGCGCGTCGGGCCGTTGATCGCATTGCATGAAACCGGGCGGCCGGTCTGGACGCCGCGCGATTACACGGCTTTGGCGCGCGAAGGTTACGAGCGCAATCCGGTCGTGCATCGCTGCGTTCGGCTGATCGCCGAAGCGGCGGCGCAGACACCGCTCGTCGCCAAGGTCGGTGAGCGGGAAATGCCTGATCACCCGGTCCTTGGGCTGATCGAACGCCCCAACCCGCGCCAGGGCGGCATCGCCTTTCGCGAGACGCTGTACGGCCATCTGCTCGTCGCCGGAAACGCCTATGTCGAAGCGGCCAGCGTCGGCAGCGAACCGCGCGAGCTTTATGCGCTGCGGCCCGACCGGATGCGGGTCGTGCCTGGTCGCGACGGCTGGCCGGAGGCCTATGATTATACGGTCGGCGGCGACACCATGCGCTTTCGCCAGGACGAGGCGGCCTTGCCGCCGATCCTGCACCTGACGCTGTTCCATCCGGCCGACGATCACTACGGACTCTCGCCGATCGAGGCCGGCGCCTGCTCGCTCGACATCCACAACGCTGCCAGCGCCTGGCACAAGGCGCTGCTCGACAACGCAGCTCGCCCGTCTGGCGCCCTGGTCTATGACGGGCCCGACGGCGCGACGCTGACCGAAGCCCAGTTCGAGCGCCTGAAACAGGAGCTGGAAGACAGTTTCCAGGGCGCCCGCAATGCCGGCCGGCCGCTGCTGCTCGAAGGCGGGCTGGACTGGAAGCCGCTGTCGCTGACGCCGGCGGAGCTCGATTTCGTCGCCGCCAAGGGCGTCGCGGCGCGCGAGATCGCGCTCGCCTTCGGCGTGCCGCCTCTGCTGCTCGGACTGCCGGGCGACAACACCCACGCGAATTTCGCCGAGGCGAACCGCGCCTTCTGGCGCCAGACCGCGATCCCACTCGTCCGGCGCACGGCGCAGTCGCTGGCGCAATGGCTCGGGCCGGCCTTTGGCGGTGACCTGACACTGGAGCCCGATCTCGATGCGATCGAGGCGCTCGCAGAGGAGCGCGAATCGCTCTGGCGGCGGCTCAGCGCCGCGCCCTTCCTCAGCACGGACGAGAAGCGCGAAGCGGTCGGTTACGGCCGCGGCGAGGCTTCAACCACGGAGGCGGAGTCATGAATGCATTCGAACAGGTCGTCGCGGCCATCGTCGGCCGGGGCGATGTCGGCCATCTCGGGCTCCTGCTCTGGGCAGGCTGCGCCTCGGCCTTCGCCTTCTTCGCGCTGCGCGAACTCACCGCAGCCAACAAGCGCTTCGACGATTTCGTCCGCGAGCTCAATCGCTTCAACAGCCGCAATGAGGGAGACGGCGCATGACCCGGTCGGGTGAAAAGCAGCCTTCGCAATCCGCCTCGCCAGGGGCCGGGCCGGCCCCGCCGCCCAATTCTGGCCGCACCGGCTTCGCCACGACCGACACGTTCGGGCGCTTCATCCGCAATCTTGCCCGGCTCGAGGGGCTCCCGCGCGGCCAGCGCCAGAAAGGTGGGGAGGGCGGCCGATGAGAACGGCGCCTTGGGTGGGCTCGATGGCGCGCGACGCGCCCTTCGCCAGCGAATCCAAGTTCCTGGCGCTGCCGCCGACGCGCATTCGCGCCGACGGCACCTTCGAAGGCTATGCGAGCCTGTTCCACATAGCCGATCTCGGCAAGGACGTGGTCGAGCCGGGCGCCTTCCGGGAAAGCCTCGTTCGGCGCGGTGCCGCGGGCATCAAGCTGCTCTGGCAGCACGATCCGGCGGAACCGATCGGGCGCTGGCTCACGCTCTACGAGGATTCGCGCGGGCTCTTCGTGCGCGGCCAGCTCTCGCTCGCCGTGACCCGCGCCCGCGAGATCCATGCCCTGATGCGCGAAGGCGCGGTCGACGGCCTGTCAATCGGCTTCAGGCCGGAGAAGGCGCGCACCGAACCGCGTTCCGGCCTGCGTCGGCTCGAAAGGGTCGATCTCTGGGAGATCTCGATCGTCACCTTCCCGATGCTGCCGCAGGCGCGCGTCTCGGCCGTCAAGGCCGTGTCGCGCGCAGCCTTCGCCGCCCGCCCCTGAAACTGCTTCACCCCGAGGAGAAACCATGACTGCTTCGAACCAAGCTCCTGAAACCAAGGCTGCGGGCGTCGATCTGGCGCTGGCCCTGGACGACGTTCGCTACGCCTTCGAGAGCTATCGCGCGACCAACGACCAGCGCCTGGCCGAGGTCGAATCCCGCGGCGGCGTCGACCCGCTCACCGAGGAGAAGCTGGCGCGCATCGATGCCGCGCTGGACGAGTCCCGGCGCCGGATGGATCGGGTCGTGCTCGACCGGAGCCGGCCCGCCATCGGGCAGGATACGGCGCGCGATCCGCTGGTCCACGAGCACAAGGCCGCCTTCGCCTCCTATATCCGCAGCGGCGAGGCCGGCGGCCTGAAGCGGCTCGAAGGCAAGGCGCTCTCGGCCGGCTCGGGCCCCGACGGCGGCTACCTTGCTCCGTCGACGGTCGAGGGCGAGATCCTGCGCCGTCTTGCCGCCGTCTCGCCGGTCCGCGCCATCGCCACGGTGCGGACGATCTCGTCGGGCACCTACAAGAAGGCGTTCTCGACCACCGGGCCGGCATCGGGCTGGGTCGCGGAAGCTGCCGCGCGGCCGCAGACCGGCTCGCCGACGCTCGCCGAGCTCAGCTTCCCGGCGATGGAACTCTACGCCATGCCGGCGGCGACGCAGACCCTGCTCGACGACGCGATCGTCAATATCGACCAGTGGATCGCCGAGGAGGTGGAGAGCGCCTTCGCCGAGCAGGAGGGCGCTGCTTTCGTCAATGGCGATGGCGTCGACAAGCCCAAGGGCTTCCTCGCCTACCCGGCGGTTGCCGACGCGAGCTGGAGCTGGGGCAATATCGGCGTGCTCAACACGGGCGTCGCCGGCGCCTTCGCCGCCTCGAACCCGAGCGACGTCCTGGTCGATCTCGTCTACGCGCTGAAGGCTGGCTATCGCCAGAACGCCAGCTTCGTGATGAATCGCAAGACCCAGGGCGTCATCCGCAAGTTCAAGGACGCGAACGGCAACTATCTCTGGCAGCCCCCGGCCTCGGCCGGTGCGCCGGCGACGCTGCTCGGCTTCCCGCTGGTCGAGGCAGAGGACATGCCGAACCTCGCCAACAATGCGATCTCGATCGCGTTCGGCGATTTCCGCCGCGGCTATCTCGTCGTCGATCGCGCCGGGGTCCGCATCCTGCGCGATCCCTATTCGGCCAAGCCCTATGTGCTGTTCTATACGACCAAGCGCGTGGGTGGCGGCGTGCAGGACTTCGCCGCCATCAAGGGCCTGAAGTTCGCGGTCTGAGACCTTCGGCAGGGCCTATCGGCTGAACCACCAGCTGTAACTGGCGCGCGGCGGGACAGGAGCCTCCTGCCGCGCGTCGCCGCCGAGCGCGAGCAAACGGCCGCTCGCCTCGGTGATCCAGGCGCGGTGGTCGCTGATCGGCGTGATCGCGGTGAAGCCGCCGCAGATGCGCCGAACCCGCGAGTTCAACGGCCCACTCGACCAGCTCACGATCCCGACAAGGTCACGCGACGAGGCCGTGCCGCGCAGGACGGGGCCACCGGAATCGCCGCGGCAGGCGCCGGCACCGGGCGCCTCGCCCATGGCCTGCGTGTCGACCGCGACCTTGACCGTGTTCGACGTCGTATAATTGCCGGCATTGACCAGCCGGGCTTCGCGCAGACGCCGCGCGGTGCCCTTGTTGTTCTCGACTGAGAGGCCGAAGCCCGCCATCGTCACGGTCTCGCCCTGCGAGAGTCCGCTTCCGAGCGACAGCGGCTCGATATCCGCGGGCAACGGCCTGGAGAGGCGAAGGACGGCGAGATCGGTCCCGGGCTGGGTGCGCGGGGTCGTTCCCGGCACGAAGCTCGGATGCGGCAGGACCGAGATCACGGGGTGGGTGCGGCTGCGGAAGCGCGCGTCGAGGCTGACGACCCTGACCGCGCCGCCGCCCATCAGGCAATGCGCGGCGGTGAGCACGAGTTCCGGCGCGATCGCGGCTCCGGAGCAGAGTTCGCCGCGGCTGGTCTCGACCCGCAGGGTCCAGGCCCGGGGGCCGTCGACGCCGCGCGAGACCGTGCCGCCCACCACCGCCACGGCGGGTGAGGCGGCACTGAGCGTGGCGGTCAAAGCAAGGATGAGAGCGCGAGATGTCATTGAGCGACCGCCGTTTCGACTGCGCCACACTCTATGGTCTGCGTCGCGGCAGTCCAGTCTTTCGATCAGCGACCTGTTGTCCATGAGGCGCTTTCACCCCATTGCGACAAGGTCCGGTCGATCCATCCGCGCTGGGGCGCGACGAGGACGCCCTGGCTGAGCCGGCCGCAGCGCATCCCCTTCGGCCCGGTCGACCAGCTCGTCACCGCGACCACGCCGTCGCCGCCATGCAGGATCGGGCCGCCCGAATCGCCCTGGCAGGCGCCGGCGCCGGGCCGGTTTGACGCGGCTGCCGGGTCGGACGCCCAGATCAGGATCTTTCCCGGGCCGTAAGGCTCGACCGCCGTCAGCGTGACCGAGCGATAGGTGCCGGTCGTGCGCGCCTCGCCTTCGCGCGAGACGCCGTAGCCGGCAAGGGTGATCTGGGCGCCGGCGCGCGGCAACGCCCCGTCGACGAGCGCGGCCGGAGAAAACCGGGCGGGCAGTGGCGAGGAGAGCCGCAGCAGCGCCAGGTCGACCGACCGGCGCCGCGTGCTGATCGCCTTGGCGTCGAATTCGGGATGGAAGGAGACCGTGGCCGGCGGAAGAAGGATCGGCTCGCCGCTGTCATCCTTCCAGTGGATCCGCAAATCGACGCCGCCCTCGGTGCAATGCGCCGCGGTCAGGATCGCTTTCGAGGACAGCACGATCCCGGTGCAGACGCCGCCGCGTGCGTTCAGGACCATCAGTGTCGAGGCGGCGGAGGGCCCGCCCTCGCGCCCGCCCAGCACGGCCGAAGCCGGCGTCGCCGCCAGAATCCCGGCGAGCGCCAATCCACCGAAGCCAAACGCCTGACCGACCTTCATCGAGCTTCCTCTCCTCGCGAGACGGGTTCGATAGCGCGTCGGCCTGGACAAATGAACCCGCAATCGGAGCGACCATGACGCCACTCGCCCTGACGCCCCCCGCCTCTGAGCCGGTTTCGCTGGCCGAGGCCAAGCTCTTCCTGCGGCTCGATACGGCCGACGAGGACGAGTTGCTCGGTACGCTGATCACCGCCTCGCGGCTGATGATCGAAGCTGCCGCCGGCCGCATGCTGATCGATCAGACCTGGCGGATCGTGCTCGACCGCTGGCCTGAGAGCGGCGAGATCCGCCTGCCCCTTTCGCCTGTCAGCACGATTGTCGCCGCCCGTGTTTTCGACGCGCTCGGCACGCCCCATCCGGTCGAGGCCGGGCGCCTCGTGCTCGACGCCCGCTGCGATCCGCCAGCGGTCCGGATCGCGGGAGAGGCGCCCGAAATCGGTCGGGCGCGTAGCGCGATCGAGATCGATGTCGTCGCCGGTTACGGGCCGACCGCGGCAGCGGTGCCGGCGCCGCTGCGGCAGGCGGTGTTGCGGCTCACCACGCGCTGGTTCGAGCAGCGCGGCGACGTCGTCGGGCGCGATGCGGCGGCCTTGCCCGCGGAGATCGCGGCTCTGGTCGCGCCCTATCGCCGCGCGAGGCTGTGACCATGTCGCCGATGCAGCAAGACAAGGCTCCGGTCGGCGCCCTGCGCCGCCGGCTCGTTCTCGAGGCGCCGGTGGCGACGCCGGATGGGGTGGGCGGCTCCGTCCGGGCCTTCTCGGCCGTCGCCGCGCTCTGGGGCGCCGTCGAGTGGTTGTCCGGTGACGAGCGCTGGCGCGCCGGCCGACCCGAGCAGGTCGCGACGCATCGCATCACGCTGCGCTGGCGCGCCGGCCTCGACGCCAGCCAACGATTTCGCGACGGCGACCGCATCTTCGAGATCCGCGCGGTCGCGGACCCCGATGGAGATCGCCGCCGCCTGGTTTGCCTGGTTGAGGAGACGGGACCATGAGCGGCGCCATTCTCGCTCTCCGGGCGGCGATCCAGGCGCGCCTGGTCGCCGATGACGCTTTGACCGGGCTAATCGGGCCCGGCCGCGTGCATGACGAGGCGCCCCGCGCGGCCAAGGGCGTCTATGTCACCCATGGCGAGGTCGACGCCCGCGACTGGTCGACCGGCAGCGACAGTGGCTGCGAGCAGGAGGTGGCGCTCGTGGTCTGGGCCGGCGAAAGCGGCTCCTCGAAGCTCGCCCTCGAAGCCGCTGCCGCCATCGTCCGCTCGCTTGATCACGCGCCGCTCGCCTTGAGCGGGCACAACCTGGTCAACCTGACCTGGCAGTCCAGCCGATTGGCGCGGGACGCCAGAACGGGGCTCGCCTTCGTCACCATCCGCTTTCGCGCCGTGACCGAAACCCACTGAGATATCGAACAGGAGAGGCCGATGTCGGCACAGAAAGGCAAGGATCTGCTGCTCAAGGCGGCGGATGCAGGCGGAGCTTTCGTCACCGTGGCGGGCCTACGCGCCCGCCAGATCGCGTTCAATGCCGAAAGCGTCGACGTGACCCATTCGGAATCGGCCGGACGCTGGCGCGAGCTCCTGGCCGGCGCCGGCATGAGGCGCGCCAGCATCAGCGGTGCCGGCATCTTCAAGGACGAAGCCTCCGACGCGCTGGTGCGCCAGATCTTCTTCGACGGCGCGATCCGCAATTGGCAGGTGGTCGTTCCGGATTTCGGCACGATCACGGGCGCCTTCCAGCTTTCGAGCCTGGAATATCGCGGCGACCACGCCGGCGAGGTCACCTTCGATCTCTCGCTTGAATCGGCGGGCCAGCTCACCTTCGTCCAGCTGTGAGGGCACGCGCATGATCAATCGACACAGGGGCGAGACGGCTCTGATGGTCGCAGGCGAGGCCTTGCCGATGCGGCTGACGCTGGGCGCGCTTGCCGAACTCGAGGACGCCTTCGCCGTCGACAGCCTGCCCGCGCTCGGCGAGCGCTTCACGGGCGGCAAGCTCTCGGCCCGCGACGTGACGCGAATCCTGACCGCAGGCCTGCGCGGAGCCGGCGGTGGCTTCACCGAGCAGCAGGTCGCGGCGTTCGCCTTCGACGGCGGGCTGAACGGCGCGATCGCTGCGGCGATCCGGCTGCTCGACGCGACCTTCGGTACGCCTCCGGAGGAGGAGATGCGATCGCCGCACCCTCAGGTGCCGCCGGCGACCTGAAAGCGCCGGCGGCCGTTCCATTCCCGTGGCGCGAGGTCATGGCCTTCGGCCTCGGCCGGCTCGGCTGGGCGCCGGAGCAGTTCTGGGCGGCGACACCGCGCGAGGTCGCGGCTGCCCTGAGCTTTCATGCTGGCGCCGTGCCCGCGGGCGCGCCCGACCGCAATGCGCTGACAAGCCTGATGACGGCGCATCCGGACCTGCGGGCCGATGCATCGGCGACGCTGCACGATATTGAGGAGACGACATGCTCGATGATGATCAGAACCTGACTGGAAGGCTGTCGGATCTGCGCTCGCTTTCAAACCTGACGCGCGACCTCAGTCGCTCGTCGGATGCTTTCGGGCGGTCGATCACCAATGCCTTCGCCAAGGGCATCGTCGAGGGCAAGCGTTTCGAGGACGTGTTGCGCAGCGTCGGCAAGTCGATGACCGAGAGCCTGCTCAAGAGCGCGCTGAAGCCGCTGCAGGGCGGGCTTTCCAGCCTGCTCGGCACCGGCCTCAAGAGCCTGACCGGATTGTTCACCGGAACCGGCTTCGGCTCGATCGGCACGGGCCTGCCCGTCTTGCCCTTCGCCGATGGCGGTGTGATCGCCGCCCCGGCCTATTTCCCGCTCGGGCGCGGCCTCGGGCTGATGGGCGAGCAAGGCGCCGAGGCGATCCTGCCGCTCTCGCGCGGCCCGGACGGCAAGCTCGGCGTGCGCGCAGGAGGCGAAGGACGCAGGCCGCTCAGCGTCACCGTCCAGGTGACGACGCCCGATGCCGACAGCTTCCGCCGCTCGGAGGCTCAGGTCTCCGCGGCGATCGCCCGCGCGGTGGCGCGGGGGAGCAGGGCGCTGTGAGGGAGCCGCCCGCAGCCATCCGAATTCGCAGAGGACGCAACGCATGAGCGATTTCCATGAGGAGCGGTTTCCGCTCGATATCGCCCGTGGCGCGCGCGGTGGGCCGGAGCGGCTGACGCAGATCGTCGCGCTCGCCTCGGGCCGGGAGGTGCGCAACAGCCGCTGGGCCCATTCCCGACGCCGCTACGATGCCGGCGTCGGCGTGCGCAGCCTCGATGCGCTCGCAGCGATCATCACGTTCTTCGAGGAGCGTCGCGGCCGGCTCTACGGTTTTCGCTGGCGCGACCAGCTCGACTGGAAGAGCTGCCCGCCTTCGCTGGCGCCCTCGGCGACGGACCAGGTCATTGGGATCGGCGACGGCGCCACCACCGTGTTCCAGCTTTGCAAGGACTATGGCACGGGCCTCACGGCTTATCGTCGTCCTGTCGTGAAGCCCTGGCCAGGTTCTGTGCTCGTTGCCGTCAACGGCGCGCTTCAGGCACAGCCGCAGGACGTTTCTTGCAACATCGCGACGGGTCTCGTGACCTTCGCGCCCGGTAAAACCCCACCGCCCGGCAGCAGCATCACCGCCGGCTTCGCCTTCGACGTCCCCGTCCGTTTCGACATCGACATGATCGAGGTCGATCTCTCGGCCTTCGAGGCCGGTGAGATCCCCAGGATTCCGATTGTCGAGATCAAGCTCTGAGGCTTCGCTCATGCGTGACGTTCCTGCCGGCCTCGCCGCCCATTTCGCCAGCGGCGCGACGACGCTTTGCCGCTGCTGGAGCCTGACCCGGAACGACGGGCTGGTGCTCGGTTTCACCGACCACGATCGCGATCTCGCCTTTGACGGGGTCAGTTTCGCCTCGACCATCGCGCTCGACACGGCCGAGACCGCGGCGGAGCTCGGTTTCGCGATCGGCGGCGGCGAGGTGTCAGGCGCCTTCGCGGCAATCGGATTGAACGAGGCCGACCTGACCCGGGGCCTGTACGACGATGCGCGCGTTTCGATCTGGCTGGTGAACTGGGCGGATCCGAGCCAGCGCCTGCTGCTGGAAACGGGCTTCGTCGGCGAGATCCGGCGCAGCGACCTCGCCTTCACGGCCGAGGTGAGGGGCCTCGCCAAGGCCTTCGACGAGGAGCGCGGCCGGCTTTATACGCGCGCCTGCTCGGCCGATCTCGGCGATGCCCGCTGCGGCGTGGCGGTCGCCACGGTCAACGGCGCGGTCTCGACCACGGATGGGCGGATCGGGCTGACGGCCGCCTCGCTTGGCGCGCATGCGGACGGCTATTTCACCGGCGGCCGGATCACCTTCACCAGCGGCGCGAATATCGGCTTCGCGACCGAAGTGAAGCGGCATGCCGCTGCGAGCGGCCTGGTCGCAATCCAGCTCTGGCAGGCGCCGCTTGGCCCGATCGTGCCCGGCGACGCTTTCAGCATCACGCCCGGCTGCGACAAGAGCTTCGCGACCTGCCGGGCCAAGTTCGGAAATGGAGTCAACTTTCGCGGCTTTCCGCATATCCCGGGCAACGATTTCGTCATTGGCGGCGTGCGCCCGGGCGATGGCGCGCTGGATGGCGGGAGCCTGTTCCGATGAACGCGCCGATTTCTCGGGAGCTGATCGTCGCTCAGGCCCGCCTCTGGCTCGGCACGCCCTATCATCATCAAGCCTCGCTGCGTGGTGTCGGTTGCGATTGCCTCGGGCTGATCCGCGGCGTCTGGCGCGACCTTTACGGCGAGGAGCCCGAGGCTCCGCCGCCTTATTCGCCGAACTGGGCCGAAAGCGCGCGCGAGGAGAGCCTTGCGGCTGCGGCTTTCCGGCATTTGCGTCCCTGCGAGGTGGGCGCCGCACGCCCCGGCGACGTCCTGCTGTTCCGCTGGCGCGAGCATCTCCCGGCCAAGCATTGCGCGATCCTGACCGAGCCCGGGCTCATCCTCCATGCCCATGACGGAGCGGAGGTCAGCGAGGTCGCGTTCACCGGCTGGTGGCGGCGCCATCTGAGCCACGCCTTTTCGTTCCCGGAGGTCTCGATCTGATGGCCACGCTTCTTCTTTCCGTCGCTGGCGCCGCACTGGGTTCCGCGCTTGGCGCCGGCTCGATGGGTGTGGCGATCGGCGGCGTCGCCGGCAGCATGATCGACCAGTCGCTGCTTGGCGGCGGTGGGAAAACCCGCCTGATCGAGGGCCCGCGGCTCAAGGAGATCGACGGACTCGCCTCGACCGAGGGCGCCCCCATTCCGCGCCTCTACGGCCGCTCGCGCCTGGGCGGGCAATTGATCTGGGCGACGCGCTTCGACGAGGAGATCACGACCACCGTCACGCGTACCAAGGGAGGCGGAAAGGCTGGCCAGAAGGCGCAGAAGACCTATGAGGCGACCTATAACTACTACGCCAATCTCGCCGTCGGGCTTTGCGAAGGGCCGATCGCCTTCGTGCGCCGGGTCTGGGCCGATGGTCGCGAACTCGACCTCGGCTCGATCGTCATGCGCGTCCATGCTGGACATGAAAACCAGCAGCCCGATCCGCTGATCGCGGTCAAGGAGGCGGGCGCGGCGCCGGCCTATCGCGGCATGGCCTATGTCGTCTTCGAGCGCCTGCCGCTCGCCGATTACGGCAACCGGGTTCCGCAGTTCTCGTTCGAGGTCGTGCGCCGGGTCGAAGGGCTCAGCGGGATGATCCGCGCCGTGACGCTGATCCCAGGCGCGAGCGAGTTCATCTATCACACCGTGCCGGTCAGCCATGAGCCCGAACCGGGCGTGACCGCGAGCGAGACGCGCCATCAGCTCCAGGCCGGCACCGATGTCGATGCCGCGATCACGCACTTGCTGTCGCTGTGCCCGAGCCTGCGCCGGGTCTCGCTGGTGGTGAGCTGGTTCGGCAACGACCTGCGTGCCGGCTCCTGCACGATCGCGCCGCGCGTCGAGATCGCGGTCAAGCCGACCGTTGGGGCCGAATGGTCGTCCGCCGGGCTCGACCGCGCCTCGGCGCAGGTTGTCAGCCTGTCGGGCGGCCATCCCGCCTATGGCGGCACGCCATCGGACGAAAGCGTCGTCGCGCTGATCCGGCGGCTGCGCGAGGTCTATGGCCTCGAGGTCGTGCTCTACCCGTTCGTGATGATGGATGTCCCGGCCGGGAACGATCTGGTCGATCCGCGAACGGGACTGGCCGGCCAGCCTCCCTATCCCTGGCGTGGCCGCATCACCTGCTCGCCCGCGCCAGAGAGGCCCGGCACGGTCGACGGCAGCGCGACGGCTGCGAGCCAGGTCGCCGATTTCCTCGGCACCGCTACCTCGGCCGACTTCGCGCTCGATGGCGACGAGGTGGTCTGTGCTCTGCCTGAGGAATGGAGCTTCCGCCGGCTGATCCTGCACTATGCCATGCTGGCTTCGACCGCCGGCGGGGTCGAGGGCTTCGTGATCGGCTCGGAGCTCGTCGGGCTGACCCGCGTGCGCGGCGCCTCGGGTTATCCGATGGTGGATGGCTTGGTCGCGCTTGCCGCCGATGTCCGCTCGATTCTGCCGGCCTGGACGAAACTGACCTATGCCGCCGACTGGACGGAATACGGCGCCCATGTCCGCGAGGGCGGCCAGGAGATCCGCTTCCCGCTCGATCCGCTCTGGGCCTCGCCGGCCATCGACGCGATCGGCGTTGATTTCTATCCGCCCTTGTCGGACTGGCGCGACTCGAGCGACCACCTCGATGCCGCGATCGCGCGCGGCGCGTCCGATGTCAGCTACCTGCGCTCGCGCCTGACCTCGGGCGAGGCCTATGACTGGTATTATGTCGACGCCAGCGGCCGCACCGCCCAGCAACGCCTGCCGATCAGCGACGGCGCCTATCAGAAGCCGTGGATCCACCGCCCCAAGGACCTGGTGAACTGGTGGAGCAATCCGCATGTCGAGCGGGCGGGCGGGGTCGAGACCGCAACCACGGCTTGGGCGCCGGGCTCAAAGCCGATCTGGCTGACCGAGATCGGCCTGCCGGCTGTCGACAAGGGCGGCAACTCGCCCAATGTCTTCCCCGATCCGAAATCCTCGGATGGCGGCTATCCGCATTTCTCCAGCGGCGCGCGCGACGATCTCGTGCAGGCGAGGGGGCTGGAAGCGATCATCTCCGGTTTCGATCCGGCCCGCGCCGGCTTCGATCCCGCGCGCAATCCGATCCATCTCCAGAGCGGCCTTCGCATGGTCGACCCGGCCAATATCTTCGTCTGGACCTGGGATGCGCGGCCATTTCCAGCCTTCCCGGATCTGCAGACGGTCTGGGCGGACGGCCTCAACTGGGAGACCGGGCACTGGATCAACGGGCGCCTCGAAGGCACGCCGCTGGACCGCCTCATCGCTGCGCTCCTGGCCGATTTCGGCCTGCCGGCTCCCGCCGAGTTGGTGGTGGACGGCTTCCTCGACGGCTATGTGCTCGATCGCCCGCTCTCGGCGCGCCAGGCGCTCGAACCGCTCGCCGAGGCCTTCGGCTTCGACGCGACGATGGTGTCCGGCAAGCTCACGATGCGTGGTCGTGGCGGCAAGGTCGCTCGCGCCCTGGGCCTGGACGACCTGCTGCTGGATCGCGACGGACGGCCCTATGAATTGCGCCGTGCGCAAGAAACCGAGCTGCCGCGCGAGTTGCGCCTTTCGTTCAGTGACGGCGACAGCGATTATCGTCGGGCCACGGCGCGTTCGCGTCGCCTGGCCGGCGCGGCGCGGCGGGAGAACAGCGTCGAGACCGCGATCGTGACGCGGCCGGCGGAAGGGCAGCGCCTCGCCGACCAGCGTCTGCAGGAAGTCTGGGCGGGGCGGGAAACCATCGAACTGGACCTGTCGCCGCGCTGCATCGACCTCGAGCCGGGCGATGTCGTCTCGCTCGCCGTCGACGGCAACGAGCGGCTGTTCCGCCTGACGCGGATCAGCGACGGCCCCAGCCGCCAGGCGAGTGGGCGCGCCGTGGAGCCGGCGATCTATGCGCCGGCCGGCATCACGGGCCCGCGCCGGCCGCCGCGCTTGCCGCCGTCCCTGCCGGGGCGTCCGCTGGTGGTTCCCTTCGACCTGCCGATCGTGACCGCTCAACCCCCGCCCTTGCTTCATCTCGCCGCCTATGCGGCCCCCTGGCCGGGCGGGCTCGCGGTCTGGCGGGCGGAGGAGGGCGGCGCGTTTGCATTGCTGCGGCTGGTGGAAGCGCCGTCGATCGTCGGCGAGACAACGACGGTCCTGCCTCCGGGGCCGCTCTGGCGCACGGATTCTCGCTCCGTGCTCGAGCTGCGGCTGCGCGGTGGCGCCTTGTCCTCCGTATCGCCGGAGGCGGCGTTGGCCGGCGCCAATGCGCTTGCGCTCCTGGATTCGAGCGGCACGGTCGAGATCGTGACCGCATCGCGCGTCGAGTTGATCGGCCCGCAGCGTTTCCGACTGTCCGGGATGGTGCGCGGCATCGGCGGCTCGGAAGCGGCTGCATCCCGCATCCTGCCAGCCGGATCGCGGGTCGTTGTGCTCGACGGTGCGGCAGTGCCGCTGGTCACGGAGCTCGCCGATCTCGGGCGGCCGTGGCGCTATCGCATCGGACCTGTCCAGGCCGATATCGGCGAGCCGTCGATGGCCGAAATTTCGGCCGGCGCGAGAGGCGGGGCGCTCTCGCCGCTCTCTCCGGTGCGGCCACGCGCGGGAAGGTCCGCGGCGGGGATCGAGTTGTCATGGGTCAGGCGCACGCGGGTCGACGGCGATTCCTGGGACCTCGCCGAGGTTCCGCTCGGCGAGGAGAGCGAGCGATACGAGGTATCCATCCATGGCGAGGCGGGCTCGGTGCGGGCCGTGTCCACGACCTCGCCGGCCTGGCTTTATCCGGCAGCGCTGGAACTCGCCGATTTCGGTGCAGCACAAGCCGAGATTGAGATCGCGGTCGCGCAGATCAGCGCAGCTGTGGGCAAGGGTCAGGAATGGCGTGGACGGGTGGCCGTGCGCTGACCTATCCTCGGGGAAGCCGACCGGATATTCATTGGGATATTCATGGGGTGTTCAGTTGCTCGGGATTAGCGCATGTCGATGCCCGTCGAAACGATCATTGCCCTGACCCTGCTCACCCAGCCGCTCCCGATCGTCCAGATCGACAGTCAGGAGCCGATCTCCTGCCTGTCCGCTGACGAGATGCGCGAGGCGGTGGCGGATGGCCGGGTCATGCAGCCTGCGCAGGCGTCGCGATATGCCCGCAACGCCGCGCCGGGCGAGGTGGTTCGCATCCGGCTTTGTCGCCAGGGCGACGAGTACGTCTATGTCGTGACGACGCTGAAGCGCGATGGACGGGTCGCCCGCGTCACGCTCGAAGGCCAGTCCGGCAAGGTCTCCACCATACGCTGAACGGCGCGGCCGCGTGTCGCGATGCCGCCCGGACGATCAACACAGGAGTGAGCCGACCGTGAGACTGCTCGTCGTCGAGGACGACAAGGACCTCAACCGCCAGATCGTCACCGCGCTCGAGAACGCCGGTTACGCCGTCGACAAGGCTTTCGACGGCGAGGAGGGGCTCTATCTCGGCGAGACCGAGCCCTATGACGCTGTGATCCTCGATCTCGGCCTGCCCAAGGTCGATGGCGTGGCAGTGCTTCAGGGCTGGCGTCGCGCCGAGAAGACCATGCCCGTGCTGATCCTGACTGCCCGCGATCGCTGGAGCGACAAGGTCTCCGGCTTCGATGCCGGGGCCGACGATTACGTCGTCAAGCCGTTCCATATCGAGGAATTGCTGGCGCGCGTGCGGGCGCTGCTGCGCCGCGCCGCCGGCCACGCCACCTCCGAGCTGACCTGCGGTCCCGTACGGCTCGACACGCGCGCGAGCCGCGTCGTCGTCGACGGCAATCCGGTCAAGCTGACCTCGCATGAATATCGGCTGCTGGCCTACCTGATGCACCATCAGGGCCGCGTTGTTTCGCGGACCGAACTGGTCGAGCATCTCTACGACCAGGATTTCGACAGGGACTCCAACACGATCGAGGTCTTCGTCGGCCGGCTTCGCAAGAAGCTGGGCGTCGAGGTGATCGAAACCGTCCGGGGTCTCGGCTATATCGCCGCCGCGCCCGCCAAGGTCTGATCGCGGACCATGATCGTTACGCCGCACCGCTATTCGCTCGGAGCGCGGCTGTTCCTCTCGGCCGCGGTCTGCTGCGCGCTGGTGCTGGTGCTTGCCGGCTTCGGCCTCACCACCTTCTATCGGCGCTCGGCCGAGCGCGGCTTCGATGAGCGGCTCAGCGTCTATATCAAGGAGCTGGTCGCCGACCTCGCCGCGCCGCCTGAAACCGAACGCCAGGCCATCGGCGACCTCGGCGAACCGCGCTTCGATCTGCCGCTCTCGGGCTGGTACTGGCAGATCGTCAGGCTCGATGGCGAGCGGCCGGTGGTGCGCACCTCGCGTTCTCTCGTCGGCGGGCAACTGCCGAAGCTGCTGGATCAGCAACTGGTTCCGAACCCGCGCGGCCTGCGCGAGAGCTATGTCTCCGGCCCGGACGAACGCTCCCTGCGCATCATCGAGCGCGAGATCGATGTCGGCGAGGACGGACGCTTCACCGTGGGCGTCGCGGCCCCGGCCGACGAGATCGATGGCGACATTCGCGATTTCCGCCTGACGCTGACGCTGACCTTCCTGCTGCTCGGGCTCGCGCTGGTGGCCTCCACTCTCATTCAGGTGCGTTTCGGCCTGCGGCCCCTGGTGAGATTGAGCACCGCGGTGGGTACGGTGCGGACGGGCGAGGCGGCCCGCATCGCCGGGAAATATCCCCCCGACCTGGCGCCGCTCGCAGGCGAGCTCAATCAGCTGATCGATGCCAATCGCGAGATCCTGGAGCGTGCCCGGACCCAGGTCGGCAACCTTGCCCATGCGCTCAAGACCCCGCTCAGCGTGATGATCAACGAGGCGGAAGCCGGCGATCCGCAATTGCCCCAGACGGTCCGTGCCCAGACGGCCGTCATGCGCGATCAGGTCCAGTACTATCTCGACCGGGCCCGGGCGGCGGCTCTCTCGGGCGCGCTCGGCAGCGTCACCGAGGTCGCCCCCTCGCTCGACGCGCTGATCCGGACCTTCGCCAAGATCTCCCAGGGGCGCGACATAACCGGGAGCCACAGTATTCCCGCCCATGTCCGGTTCCGCGGCGAAAAGCAGGATCTCGAGGAGATGCTGGGCAATCTGCTCGACAACGCCTTCAAATGGGCGCAGTCGCGCGTCGAGGTCAGCCTGGCCTCTGGCGTCGAGGACGGGCGTATAGCCCTGCTGATCGATGACGACGGCCCGGGATTGCCGCCCGACGCCCTCGTCGACGTGCTGAAGCGCGGGCGCCGGCTCGACGAGACCACGCCGGGTTCGGGGCTCGGGCTCTCCATCGTGGTCGACCTCGCCAAGCTCTATGGCGGCAATCTGAGCCTGGAGCGCGCGCCGCTGGGCGGCCTGCGCGCCCGCCTGCTGCTTCCCTCCTTGTGACGTGGTTGCCGACGTGACCCTTTGTCGCCATCGTCGGACATGATGCGGAAGCTGTGATTGGCTATTAACGCGACATGCTGATCTGGATCATCTTCGCAGCCATGACGGGGGCAGCGGTTTTCGCTCTGCTCTGGCCGCTCGGGCGCGGGGATCCGAACGCCTTTGCCGAGACCGCCGATGCCAGGAGCCTCTATCGGGCCCAGCTCGGAGAGATCGAGCGTGACCTTGGCCGCGAGCTGATCGGCGCGCCGGAAGCCGAGGCGGCGCGCGCCGAGGCGGCACGCCGCCTCCTGCGGGCGGCCGATCGTCATCCGGACCCCGTCGGGGAAAGCGAGCCGGCCTTGCGCCGTCGCCGCGCCGCTTCGGCGCTGGCTCTGTCCTGCGTGCCGCTCCTGGCGCTGCTGCTCTACGGAGCGCAGGGCTCGCCGATGCAGCCGGACCGCCCCTTGTCGGCGCGGCTGAAGGCTGACCCGGCTCAGGATTTCGACCTGGCGCTCACCCGTATCGAGGCTCATCTTGCGGCCAATCCGAGCGACGGGCGTGGCTGGGCTGTGGTTGCCCCGGTCTATCTGCGGCAGGGGCGCTATGACGATGCCGTGCGCGCCTTCACGGCGGCGATCGAGCATGGCGGCGCCGATGCCGAGCGCCTGGCGGGCCTCGGCGAAGCGCGTGCGCTCGCGGCCGGAGGCGTGGTGACGGCCAGTGCGCGCCAGCCCCTGACCGAAGCGGTCAAGCGCGAACCGGGCAATGCCCGCGCCCGCTTCTTCCTCGCCATCGCCAAGGAGCAGGATGGGGACAGCCGCGGCGCGGCCGATGCGCTGCGCGCCTTGCTGGCCGATGCGCCGGCGGATGCCACCTGGACCGAGATGGTGCGCCAGAGGCTCGCTGGGCTCGAGGCGCCGCCAACCATGGCCGGTTCGATCGCGGCGCTGCCGCCGGCCGACCAGCAGGAGGCCATCAGGGGCATGGTCGCCGGGCTGGCCGAGCGCCTGAAGCAAGGTGGCGGAACGGTGCCCGAATGGTCGCGGCTGATCCGCTCCCAGATGGTTCTGGGCGACAGACCTGCCGCCCTGAGCGCGGTCGCCACCGCGCGCCAGCGGCTGGCCCAGGACGCCACGGCTATGGCCCAGATCGACAGCCTCGCCGGCGAACTCGGGTTGCGGGAGACGGCGCCGTGACCGCTGCCCAGCACGCCCGCGCCCTCCCGCTGCGTCGAAAGTGGAGCCGCAAGCAGCGCCGCCTCGCCTTGATCGCGGCCGCCGGCGCGGTGCTCTGCCTTGCCGCGGGCCTCGTCCTGTTCGCCATGCGCGACACCATCGTCTTTTTCTACGGACCGACGGAGATCGTCGAGAAGGGCCTTCAACCTGGAACGCGGATGCGGCTCGGCGGCCTCGTCGAGACCGGGTCGGTCACGCGCGGCCCCGGCCAGCGCGTGACTTTCGCGGTCACCGACAGCAAGACCACCATGACGGTGAGCTATGACGGGCTGCTGCCGGACCTTTTTCGCGAAGGGCAGGGCGTCGTCACCGAGGGCGTCTTCGAGGGGACGGGCCGGTTCAAGGCCGATTCCGTCCTGGCCAAGCATGACGAGACCTATATGCCGCGCGAAGTCGCGGATGCGCTGAAGAAGCAGGGCCATTGGCAGCCCGGCGATAGCGGCACGCAGAAGCCGCAGCGATGAGGGTGGAATGATCGTCGAGATCGGACATTTCGCGCTCGCGCTTGCGCTGGGTGTCGCCGTGGTGCAGGCGCTCGTGCCGCTCTGGGGCGTCTCGCGCCGGGACCCGGCCCTGGCCTCCGTCGGGCCGGCGGCTGCCGTCACCTGCTTCCTGCTCGTCGCCCTGTCCTTCGCGGCGCTCGTCACCTCCTATGTGCGCTCCGACTTCTCGGTCGAGAATGTCGCCTCGAATTCGCATTCGGCGCAGCCGCTCATCTACAAGCTGACCTCGACCTGGGGGAATCATGAAGGGTCGATGCTGCTCTGGGTCCTGATCCTGACGCTGTTTGGCGCGCTGGTGGCCTTTTCGCGGCGTTCACTGCCGGCGCGGCTGCGGGCCGGCACATTGGCGACGCAGGGCGTGGTCACGGTCGCATTCCTCGCCTTCACGCTGCTGACCTCGAACCCGTTCCGGCGCCTGGTCCCGGTTCCGGCCGAGGGCCAGGATCTCAACCCGATCCTCCAGGATCTCGGCCTCGCGATCCACCCGCCGCTGCTCTATGTCGGCTATGTCGGCTTCTCGATCACCTATGCCTTCGCGGTCGCCGCCCTGATCGACGGGCGCATCGACGCGGTCTGGGCCCGCGCCGTCCGGCCCTGGACCCTGCTCGCCTGGGTCTTCCTCACGCTCGGCATCGCGATGGGCTCCTACTGGGCCTATTACGAGCTCGGCTGGGGTGGCTGGTGGTTCTGGGATCCGGTCGAAAACGCCTCGCTGATGCCCTGGCTCGCCGGCACCGCGCTGATCCACTCGACCGTGGTGATGGAGAAGCGCGACGCGCTCAAGGTCTGGACGATCCTGCTCGCGATCCTGACCTTCTCGCTCTCGCTGCTCGGCACCTTCATCGTGCGCTCGGGCGTGCTGACCTCGGTCCATTCCTTCGCCACTGATCCGCAGCGCGGCCTCTTCATCCTCGCCATCCTGATCTTCTTCGTCGGCGGCTCGCTGGCGCTCTTCGCCTGGCGCGCGCCGCTGCTCAGGCAGGGCGGCCTCTTCGCGCCGATCTCGCGGGAAGGCGCGCTCGTCGTCAACAACCTCTTCATTGCGACGGCCTGCGCCACCGTCTTCATCGGCACGCTCTATCCGCTCGTGCTCGAGATGCTGACCGGCGACAAGATCTCCGTCGGCCCGCCCTTCTTCAACGCGACCTTCGTCCCCGTGCTCGTCCCGCTATTGCTGCTCCTGCCGATCGGCCAGACGCTGGCCTGGAAGCGCGGCGATCTTCTTGGCGCCGCGCAGCGCATGTCGGTCGCGCTGGCGCTTGCCGTTCTTGCCGGCCTGGCGGTCGTGGCGCTGGTGCGTGGTGGGCCGGTGCTCGCTCCGCTCGGCATCGGGCTCGGCGTCTTCCTGGTCGCCGGCGCGGCCTGGGATGTCGGCGAGCGCGTGGTGAAGCGGGCGAGCGGCGTCTCCGCCATGCTGTCGCGGGCGCGCGGCCTGCCGCGCTCGGCCTGGGGCACGGCCTTCGCCCATGCCGGCGTCGGCCTCAGCGTGATCGGCATCGCCGCCGCGGCCTGGAGCACGGAGGCGATCGGCGTGCTGAAGCCGGGCGAGCGCCTGACCAGCGGCCGCTACACGGTGGTGCTCGAGTCGATCACGCCGCGCGACGGACCCAATTTCCACGAGGACGCGGTGCGCTTCCAGCTCTTCGCCGGCGACCGGCAGCTCAAGCCGGTCGAGGCGATGAAACGGGTCTATACCGCCCGCGCCATGCCGACGACCGAGGCCGGAATCCGCAGTGACGGCCTGAGCCAAGCCTATGTCAGCCTCGGCGAGCCACAGGATGGCGGCATCGCGGTCAGGCTCTACGACAAGCCGCTGATCCTGCTGATCTGGATCGGCGCCATCGTGATGGCGTTCGGCGGCGCGCTGTCGCTGACCGACCGGCGCTTCCGTCTCGCCGCGCCGCGGCCGGCGCTGACGCGCGCCAGCGTCCAGCCGGCGGAGTGAGCCGGATGCGGCGCGTCTCCGTCCTGCTGCTGCTCGGCATCCTTCTTGCCGGCCCGGTCGGTGCCGTGCAGCCGGACGAGATCCTGCAGAACCCGGCGCTCGAACAGCGCGCGCGCCAGATTTCCGGCGGCTTGCGCTGCCTGGTCTGCCAGAACCAGTCGATCGACGATTCCGACGCGCCGCTCGCTCGTGACCTGCGGGTGCTGGTGCGCGAACGCCTGACGGCGGGAGACAGCGATCAGGCGGTGACGGATTTCGTCGTGGCGCGCTACGGCGATTTCGTCCTGCTGCGTCCGCCCTTCAACCTTCGCACCCTGGCCCTGTGGGCCGCGCCATTCCTCATCCTCATGTTCGGCCTGGCCTATCTCGGACGGCGGAGCCGGCAGATGGCGGCCCCGGTCGCCAATGCCGAGCCGCTTTCCGCCGACGAACGCGAGCGCATCGAGCACTTGCTGCGCGATCAGCGCGACTGAGGCGCCGCCCAACCTTACGAAAACGTCATCTGCGCGCCAAAGCGAGGTAAGGCGCAGGCCGTCATGGTCGCTGGCAGGAAGCAGGGAAGGCCCTGCGCTCCGCTGCAAAGGTTAGTGACAATGACCAACCAGAACACGTCCAAATCCATTCTGAAGCGCGGCGTCATGATCGCCGGCGCCGCTACCCTCGGCATCGGCCTCGTGGCCGGCATCGCCGATGGCGCGCTGCGGCTCGACCACAACGCCTTCGCGCAGCCGATCCAGCTTTCCGGTGTCCAGACGCAGCTGCCTTCCTTCGCCGACATGGTCGAGAAGGTGAAGCCGGCTGTCGTCTCCGTCCGGGTCAAGGCGCAGGTCGCCTCCGCCGAGGATGGCGACCAGGGCAACCTCGACGACCTGCCTCCGAACCTCCGGCGCTTCTTCGGCGAGCCCGGCAGGGGCCAGGCCCGGCCGCAGCCTCATATCCAGCAGGCGCAGGGCTCCGGCTTCTTCATCAGCCAGGACGGCTATGTCGTCACCAACAACCACGTCGTGCAGAATGCCGTCGAGGTCCAGCTCGTCACCGACGACGGCAAGACGCTGTCGGCCAAGGTGATCGGCACGGACCCGCGCACCGATCTCGCCCTGCTCAAGGTCAATGACAGCGGCAGCTATCCCTTCGTGCAGCTCGCCCCGGGCAAGCCGCGCATCGGCGACTGGGTGCTCGCGGTCGGCAATCCGTTCGGCCTTGGCGGCACCGTGACCGCCGGCATCGTTTCGGCCCAGGGCCGCGATATCGGCTCGGGCCCCTATGACGACTTCATCCAGATCGACGCGGCGGTGAACCGCGGCAATTCGGGCGGGCCGACCTTCAACCAGAAGGGCGAGGTCGTCGGCGTCAACACCGCGATCTTCTCGCCGTCCGGCGGCAATGTCGGCATCGCCTTCGCCATCCCGGCCTCGACCGTCCAGACCGTGGTCGACGCGCTCAAGAAGGACGGCTCTGTCGCCCGCGGCTTCATCGGCGTCCAGATCCAGCCCGTGACCGGCGAGGTCGCCGACGCGATCGGCCTCAAGGACGCTCATGGTGCGCTCGTCGCCGCTGCCGAAGCGAACGGCCCCGCCGCCAAGGCCGGCGTCCGGCGTGGCGACACCATCGTCGCCGTCAATGGCGAGCAGGTGAAGGACGCCCGTGATCTGTCCCTCAAGATCGCCAAGTTCGCGCCCGGCACCAAGACCAGCCTGACCGTCTGGCGCGACGGCAAGCAGCGCGAGATCAGCTTCGAGGTCGGCCGCCAGCCGGCGGCCTGACGGAAGGGAGGCGGGTTTCCCGGTATCCTGTCGCCCCCGCCAGGGAAACCAGCCTTCACCGCGGCAGGCCGGATGTCTTCATCCGGTCTGCCGTTTTTGCGTTTCGTGAGGTAACGTCGGACCATGCGACTCCTGATTGTCGAAGACGATGCCGAGGCGGCTGCCTATCTGGTCAAGGCCTTTCGCGAGGTCGGCCATGTCGCCGACCATGCCGCGGACGGCCTGCAGGGCTATGCGATGGCCGAAGGCGGCGGCTATGACGTGCTGGTCGTCGACCGCATGCTGCCCCGGCTCGATGGTCTGTCTTTGATCCGCTCGCTCAGGGAGCAGAACGACGTGACGCCGGCGCTGATCCTGTCCGCGCTCGGCCAGGTCGATGATCGCGTCAAGGGGCTGCGCGCCGGCGGCGACGATTACCTGCCCAAGCCCTATGCCTTCTCCGAGCTGCTCGCCCGCGTCGAGGTGCTGGCGCGCCGGCGCGCCGCGCCGGCCTCGGAGCCGACGACCTATCGCGTCGGCGATCTCGTGCTCGACCGGCTGGCCCACCGGGTCACACGCGGCGAGGGCGAGATCCTGCTCCAGCCGCGGGAGTTCCGCCTGCTCGAATACCTGATGAAGCATGCCGGCCAGGTCGTGACGCGGACCATGCTCCTCGAGAATGTCTGGGACTACCATTTCGACCCGCAGACCAATGTCATCGACGTGCATGTCTCGCGGCTGCGCTCGAAAGTCGACAAGGGCTTCGAGCATCCGATGATCCACACCATCCGCGGCGCTGGATATATGGTTCGCGATGCGGCCCGTTGAAACCGGCGTCACCGGCTCCGGCACGGCTGCGCCGCAGCCCAGGAAGCAGCGCTTCCTGCCGAACCTGTTCCGCACCACCGCCTTCAAGCTGACGGCGATCTACCTCGTCATCTTCGCGCTCTTCGCCGGGTTCGTGCTCGGCTATGTCGCCTGGAACGCCAAGCGCCTGCTCGACGACCAGATCCGATCGACGATCGATGCCGAGATCCGCGGACTGGCCGAGCAGCAGCGCCTCGGCGGCATCAGGCGGCTCGTCAACATCATCGAGCGGCGCTCGCGGGGGCCCGGCGCCTCGCTCTATCTCGTGACGACGCCGGTCGGCGAACGGCTCGCCGGCAATGTCGAGGCCCTGCAGCCCGGCGCCCTCGACCAGCCGGGCGAGAACGAGATCGAATACGCCCGCAGCAGCGATGCGGTGGATACGCCGAGCCGCGCGCTCGTCCGGGTCTTCATGCTTCCGGCCGGTTTCAGGCTGCTGGTCGGCCGTGACCTCGAGGAGCGCGAGCGGCTCGGCGTGGTGATCCGGCGGGCCGCCGGCTGGTCGCTGCTGCTCGTCTTCGTGCTCGGTTGCTTCGCGAGCTGGTTCGTGGCGCGTCGCGTGCTCAAGCGCGTCGACGACATGACCGAGACGGCGCAGTCGATCATGGCGGGCGATCTCAAGGGGCGGCTCGCGATCTCGGGAACCGGCGACGAGCTCGACCGGCTGGCGCTCAACCTCAACGCGATGCTGGACCGGATCGGCGAATTGATGACCGGCATGCAGGAGGTCTCGGACAATATCGCCCATGACCTCAAGACGCCGCTCACCCGCCTGCGCAACCGGGCCGAGGAGGCCCTGCGCTCGGCCAGGACGCCGGACGAGCTCCGCGCGGCGCTGGACGCGTCCATCGACGAGGCCGACAACCTGATCCGCGTCTTCAATGCGCTGCTGATGATCGCCCGGCTCGAGACCGGCCGGATCAACGACAGCATGGCCGAGCTCGACCTGTCCGAGATCGTCTCCGGCCTGGCGGAGCTCTACGAGCCGCTCGCCGAGGAGGCCGGGCTCTCGATCGTCGCCGAGGTCGCGCCTGACCTGCAGGTCTCGGGCAATCGCGAGCTGATCGGCCAGGCGCTGGCGAACCTCATCGACAATGCGTTGAAATACGGCCAGCCGGTGGGCGAGGCCGCGCCGGTCGTGCGAGTGGCGGCAGGGCCGGCCGATTCGCAGATCGAGCTGTCTGTCTCCGATCACGGGCCGGGCATTCCCGAAGCCGATCGCGGCAGGGTGCTGGAGCGCTTCGTCAGGCTCGACCAGAGCCGCAGCAAGCCCGGCTTCGGCCTCGGATTGTCCCTTGCCGCCGGCGTCGTCCGCCTGCATGGCGGCCAGCTCCGGCTCGAGGACAACGCGCCGGGCCTGCGCGTCGTGATGCTCCTGCCGAAGGCGCCGCCCAAGCCTGTGGACATGGTCGAAGAAAATCCGCTTCCTGCCTCGACAGCGCCGGTGAAGCCTGCTGGCCTCCTGTCGGCGTGAGGGGTGAGGATTTGGAATGGCTGCGCAGCTCTGCGAACGGCTCTCGGCGGCGCCGGTCCTGCCGGCGCGCGCCAAGGCCGATGCACTCGTCACGCGCGAGCTGATCGAGCGGCTGCGGGACGAGGCGGCGGCCGAAGCGCTCTCGGCCCATTTCGCTGCCCATCCCCGCTCGGCCGAACTCGTCGCCGGCCTCCTGGCGCATTCGCCCTTCCTCGCCCAGATCATGCGTTTCGATCCAGACGGCCTGCTCGCCTCGCTGACATCGGAGCCTGGCGCGCGCCGCGACGCATTGCTCGCCGATGTCGCGGCCCAGGGCGGCGCCGGCTGCGAGACCGCCGAGCTGATGCGGGTGCTGCGGCGCTTCCGGCAGGCGATGGCCCTGCTCGTCGCGCTCGCCGATATCGGCGGCGTCTGGGATGTCGAGACTGTGACGGCGGCCCTGACCGCGACGGCCGACACCGCCGTGCGCCTGGCGACGGCGCATGCGCTGCGCCAGGCAGCCGATCTCGGCCGCATCAGGCTCGCCGACGCAGACGATCCCGGGCCGGGCTCCGGCCTCGTCGTGCTCGCGCTCGGCAAGCACGGCGCCGGCGAGCTGAACTATTCCTCCGATATCGACATCGTCGTCTTCTTCGACCCGGAAGCGGCTGAGGCCGCCGGCGTCGCCGAGCCGTCGAGCTTCTTCGTCAAGCTGACGCAGCAGGTCGCCCGGATCATCCAGGAGCGCACGCCGGACGGTTACGTCTTCCGCGTCGACCTCCGCTTGAGGCCGGACCCCGGCTCGACCCATGTCGCGGTCGCGCTGCCCACCGCCTATTCCTACTACGAGACGGTCGGCCAGAACTGGGAACGCGCCGCCATGATCAAGGCGCGCCCCGTCGCCGGCGATCTCGATCTCGGGCGCCGCTTCATCGCCGATCTCGCCCCCTTCATCTGGCGCAAATATTTCGACTTCGCCGCGATCGCCGACATCCACGCGATGAAGCGCCAGATCCAGACCGTGAAGGGGCATGAGACGGTCGCGGTCGCCGGCCACAACGTCAAGCTCGGGCGCGGCGGCATCCGCGAGATCGAGTTCTTCGTGCAGACGCAGCAACTCGTCTTCGGCGGCAGGCGGCCGGCCCTGCGCGGCCCTCGCACGCTCGACATGCTGGCCGAGCTCACCAATGAGGGCTGGATCACCCCCAAGGCGCGCGACGAGCTGGCTGAGTCCTATCGCTTCCTGCGCACGATCGAGCACCGGCTGCAGATGCGCAATGACGAGCAGACGCAGACGCTGCCGACGCAGAAGGCCGATCTCGAGGCCTTCGCCCGCTTCTGCGGCTACCCTTCGACGGCCGCCTTCGGCAAGGCGTTGACCGCCCATGCCAGGCGCGTCGAGGGCCATTACGCACTGCTCTTCGAGGAGGGGCCGAGCCTCGCCAGCGAAGCCGGCACCTTGAGCTTCACCGGCACCGAGCTCGACCCCGACACGCTCCAGACCCTCGCCAAGCTCGGCTTCCGCGATCCGAAAGCCGCGGCTGAGACCGTGCGCGGCTGGCATTTCGGCCGCCGGGCCGCCGTCACCAGCGCGCGCGCCCGCGAGGTCCTGACCGAGCTGACGCCGGCATTGCTGGTGGCGCTCGGCCGCACCGCCGATCCCGGCGGTGCGCTCGCCCATCTCGACAATGCCTTCGTGCGGATGCCCGCCGCCGTCGAGCTCCTGACCCTGCTGCGCTCGCATGGGTCGCTGCTGACGATCTTCGCCGAGATCCTCGGTAGCGCGCCGCGCCTCGCCAAGGTCGCCGCGCTTCACCCCCATGTCCTCGATGGCGTCATCGACCCGGCTTTCACCTCATCGGCGCTCGACGCGGAACTGGTCGCGCAGCGCATCCGCAACGCGGTCGGCACGCCGCCGCCCAGCGTCGAGGATGGCCTCGACCGGCTGCGCGACGCGGCGCGGCAGGAGAATTTCCTCGTCGGTGCCAGGCTGCTCTCGGGGGTGTACCCGGCCCAGCAGGCCGGGCAGGCCTATTGCGCCGTGGCGGATGCCTGCCTTCGCGTCGCCTTCGAGGATACGAAGGCGGCCTTCGTCGCGGACCATGGCTTGATCGAGGGCGCCGACATGGTCGTGCTCGGCCTCGGCCGCCTCGGCGCGGGCGAGCTGACGCCGTCCTCCGATCTCGACCTGATCCTGCTCTACGACCGGCCGGAGGATGCCGAGGCGAGCAACGGCCGCAAGGCGCTCGACCCGGTCACCTGGCATATCCGGTTCACCCAGCGCCTCGTCGCGGCGCTGACCGTGCCGACCCGGCGCGGCACGCTCTACCAGGTCGACATGCGGCTGCGGCCTTCCGGCAACAAGAGCCCGGCCGCGACCCAGTTCGCCGGCTTCGAGGCCTATCACGCCGGCGAGGCCGAGATCTGGGAGGAAATGGCGCTGACCCGCGCCCGCGCGATCACCGGCGACGCCGCGCTCGCGGAACGCACCGAGGCAGCCATCGCCGCGATCCTCGGTCGCAAGCGCGATCCGGCGAAGGTGGCGGCGGCCGTCGCCGACATGCGCGCCCTGATCGCCAAGGAGAAAGGCGAGAGCGATCCCTGGGATCTCAAGCTCGCCGCCGGCGGATTGACCGACCTCGATTTCCTCGCCCAGTTCCTGATCCTCGCCCATGCCCACGAGCATGCCGGCCTGATCGTTCGCGAGACCGCGGCCGTCTTCGCTGCGGCGCGCGATGCGGGCCTGCTTGCGGCGGCCGACGCCTCGGTCCTGATCGATGCGCAGCGCCTGATCGGCGATGTCCAGCTCTGGCAGCGCTTCACGGTCGAGGAGGCCTTCGATCCCAAGGCGGTGCCGGAGCGCGTGCTGAGGCGGATCGCGACCGCGGTCGGCCGGCCGGACGCCAAGGTCCTGCGGGCGGAGCTGGACGAGACCCGCTCGGCGGTGCGGGCGATCTTCAAGCGTGTGCTCGGCGCGGCAAGGCACTGAACGTCATTCTCGGGCGGAGCGAAGCGCAGACCCGAGAATCTCTGTCAGGAACAGGCTCTCGTTTACGAGATGCTCGGGTCAAGCCCGAGCATGACGGCGCGCCGGCCCCTCACGCCGCCTGGGCGCTGACCCGCCCGGCGCTGCCATGCAGCGGCAGGTGCACCATCACGATCGTGCCGGCGCCGCTCGTCGAGCGCAGCCGCAGCGAGCCGCCATGCAGTTCGGTCAGCGAGCGCGCGATGGCGAGGCCGAGGCCCGAGCCCTGGTAGCTGCGGATCAGCTCGCCCTCGACCTGCTCGAACGGCCGGCCGATGCGGTCGATCTTGTCCTTCGGGATGCCGATGCCGGTATCCTCGATATAGATGTTGAGCGCGTCCGGCACCTGCCGCGTCCGGATCGCGACGCGCCCGCCCGCCGGCGTGAACTTGACGGCGTTGTCGAGCAGGTTGCCGAGCAGCTGGTAGAGGGCATGCGGGTCGGCCTCGAGGCGCAGGTCCCGCGGTCCCTCGATGCTGAGCGCGAGCTGCTTGCGGTCGATCTCGTCGCGCACCCGCCTGACGGCTTCCTCGACCACCTGGTCGATCGCGATCTCCGAGCGCTCCAGCCGCATCTTGCCGGCCTCGATCCGCGACATGTCGAGGATGTCGTTGATCACGCCGAGCAGATAGCCGCCGCTCGAGCGGATATCGCGGACATAGTCGAGATAGCGGTCGCCGAGCGCGCCGAACAGCCCGTTCTCCATGATCTCTGAGAAGCCGATGATGGCGTTGAGCGGCGTGCGCAGCTCGTGGCTCATATTGGCCAGGAATTCGGATTTGGCGCGGTTGGCGCTCTCGGCCGCAGCCTTCTGCTCGAGGTAGCGCTCGGCCAGGTCGGCGAGCTGCTGGGCCTGCGCTTCCAGCTTCTGGCGCGAGGCCTTCAGGTCGGTGACGTGCTTGAGGAGCTGATGCTCGGACTGCGTCAGCCGCTCCTCCTGCTGCTTCAGCGTCGTGATGTCGGTGCCGACCGAGACCGAGCCGCCATCCTTGGTCCGGCGGCCGTTGATCTGCAGCCAGCGGCCATCCGAAAGCCGTGCTTCGTAGGAGGAGCCGGCCTCGCCGCGGAGGTTGCGGGCGGGCTCGCGATCGATATTGGGCTGGGCGCTCAGCACCATGACATCTTCATGGCTGACGCCGCCGCGGATCGCATCGGCCGGGAGCTGATGCAGCTGCTGGTATTTCGCGTTGCACAGGACCAGCCTGTTGTCGGCGTCCCAGAGCACGAAGGCCTCGGAGATCGCCTCGACCGCGTCGCGCAGGCGGGCATCGGCGGTCGCGGTCAGCTCGGCCATGCGGCGCTGCTCGGAAATATCGACCGCGATGCCGACGAGATGCTGCGATTGCGTGCGCCGGTCGGTGACGAGCTCGGCGCGGGCCTTGAGCCAGACCCAGCCGCCGGCCGCGTCGCGCACCCGGAATTCCTGGTCGAGATGCTCGGCCTCGCCGCGGCTGATCGCGTCGGCCAGCGCATAGAGGTCGGCATCGGCGGGATGGATGAAGGCGTTGACCTCGCCGAAGGACATGAAGTCGCCGGCGCGGTCATAGCCGAGCATCGCATACATCGAATCCGACCAGTAGATCCGGCCGCGCGCCAGGTCCCAGTCCCAGAGCCCGCAATGGCCCCGGTTCAGCGCGGTGTCGATGCGTTCGCGCACGCAGTCGCAGTCCTCATCCGCGGCCCGCGCCCGTCTCGATTGCAGCAGGAAGGCGACGGTGAGCGCGCCGAGCACGAGCCCGGCCGAGCCGAAGAGCACGACGAGCGCTCGGCGCCGTTCCTGCCAAAGCGACAGCACCCGCGAGACGGGCTGGAGCACGGCCACCTGGCCGAGCGGGGCGGCGAGGTTGCGCACCGTCGCGAAGACCTCGAAGCCGCCCGGCAGCATGATCTTCATCACGCCGGCCCGGTCGCCGAACACCGTGAGTGGCTGGGTCTGGCCGAGGAAGTCGACCAATGTGCGCTTCGTCTGGCCGATCACGGGTTCGCTGGCGATGACCTGGCCGCTCGCGTCGCTGATATGGACCAACCGTCCGCGTGCGGCGAGGTGCCGGGACGACAGCGCGGCAAGAACAGCGGCGGGTGCGGTCTCGACTTTGCTGGCAAGATCCAGTTCTCGTGCGACCAGGGCCGCGACGAGATCGAGATCCGCCATGGCATCGCTGAGCGCATCATCGCGCATGGCCGAGGTCTGGATGAAGGCTCCGGCGCCGAATACGGCGATGAAGCACAGGACGAGTGCGGGGATGACTTTGCGGAAGACAGGCTCGAGCTGCTCGAACCGCTGGTAGAGCGGATGCGTCAGCGATCTTGCGACACCCAGAATCGTGCCTGCGCGCGCAGTTGCGCAGGTCGCGTTCGCACGCGTCATGCCCGTCCCCCTTCGGATAATCAGTACCGTCAGTAAGATCGGGAGACGTGCCGCATCCCCTCGAATCACCGTCAGTTGAATCCGAGCGAATCACTTTGTCTAGCTCTGAGTTGAATCAAGGCCTCAGAATTCGCCTTAAGGTTGTAGCGCTTACCGTAATGAATCCTGCGCGGGTAATGTTTTGTTAACCAGCCGGACAGGTTGACCGCCGCTGGCCCTCAGGCGAGGGCGCGTTCGGCGATATCGGCGACGTCGCGGGACAGGTTCGGAGTCCCGGAAACCATCGAAAGCGCGCTGTGGGCCAGGCTCCGGCGGCCCGGTTCGAGCATGCGCCAGGTCTTGAACGAGCCGAGCAGGCGCGAGGCCACCTGGGGGTTTGTCCGGTCGAGCGCGATCACGATGTCGGCGATGAAATCGTAGCCGGCGCCGTCGGCCCGGTTGAACTGGGTCAGGTTGGCGGCGAAGCCGCCGATCAGGGCGCGGACCCGGTTTGGATTGCCGAGCGAGAAGGACGGGTGGCTCATCAGCGTCTTGACCCGATCAAGCGTGCCGGGCTCGGCGATCAGCGCCTGCGCCATCAGCCATTTGTCGAGCACGAGGGGCTCAGTGGCATAGAGGTCGCCGAACCGCACGATGAGGCGCTCGCGCGCCTCGCCGGGGATCAGCGTCATGGCTGCGAGCGCTGCCAGCCGGTCGGTCAGATTGTCCGCCGCCTCGTACTGGGCCTCCGCGATGCCGGCCCCGGTGACAGGGTCGCCGAGTGCAAGCAGCCCCAGCGCCTCGTTGCGCAAAGCCCGCCGTCCGGCCGCTTCGGCGTCGGGTGAGTAGGGGCCCTTCTTGTCGAGCTTTTCGCGCAGCGCGGTCAGCCGGGCTGCCAGCTTTTCTCCTATCCCGGCCGCGAGCGCGCGATGGGCCGCGTGGATCGCATCCGGATCGACATCCTTGCCGATCTCGCGAGCGATGTCCGCCGGCGCGGGCAGGCGCAGGACCTGCGCCGCGAAAGCCGGGTCCGAGAGCGCCTGCTCATCCAGGAAGATTCCAAGCGCGGCGGCGAGCTCCCCGGTCTTGGCCGTCAATGCGGCGGAGGGGGCGTCGCCCCGCCCGGCCGCCGTCAGCGCCCGCGTCGCCACCGTCTGCAGCGCCTGCCAGCGGTTGAAGGAATCGCTGTCGGCGGAGAACAGCCGCAGCAGGCCATCATCCGCGAGGTCGAGCTCGAGCCGCGCCGGCGCCGAGAAACCGCGCAGCAGCGAGGGGATCGGCGGCTCGTCGATATTCGTGAAGGTCACGGAGAGCGAGGGCTGGTCGAGCACCACGAGCCCGTCACCGGCATAGGCGTTGGAAGCGCTCCGGAGCGGCAAGTCGCCCGCCTTGCCGACGAGCCCGAGCGCGACAGGCAGCACGACCGGCTGCTTCTCCGGCTGGCCCGGCGTCGGCGGCGTGGTCTGGGCGAGTTCGAGCGTGTAGCTCCTCGACGCTTTGTCGTAACGGCCCGACGCGACGATGGTCGGCGTGCCGGCCTGCTCGTACCAGCGTGCGAAATGCGCCAGATCCTGGCCCGAGCTCTCGGCGAAACAGGCGAGGAAATCCTCGATCGTCGCCGCGGTGCCGTCGCAGCGTTCGAAATAGAAATCCATGCCGCGCGCGAAGGCGTCCTCGCCGATCAGCGTCTTGAGCATGCGGATCACCTCCGCGCCCTTCTCGTAGACCGTCGGCGTGTAGAAGTTGTTGATTTCCTTGTAGGCGCGCGGCCGGACCGGGTGGGCGAGGGGGCCGGCATCCTCGGAGAACTGCGTCGCGCGCAAGGTCCGGACATCGGCGATGCGCTTCACCGGGCGCGAGCGCTCGTCGGCGGAGAACTCCTGGTCGCGGAAGACCGTCAGCCCTTCCTTGAGGCAGAGCTGGAACCAGTCCCGGCAGGTGATGCGGTTGCCGGTCCAGTTGTGGAAATACTCATGCGCGATGATCGCCTCGATCGAGGCATAGTCGCCATCTGTCGCCGTCTGCGGGTCGGCCAGCACGTATTTGTCGTTGAAGATGTTGAGGCCCTTGTTCTCCATCGCCCCCATGTTGAAATCCGACACGGCGACGACGTTGAACACGTCGAGATCGTAGTTGCGGCCGAAGACGCGCTCGTCCCAGCGCATGCAGCGCACCAGCGAGTCGAGCGCCCAGCCGGCGCGGCCAGCCTTGCCCGGCTCGACATAGACGGCGAGCTCGGTCTTGCGGCCGTCGGCGGTGACATAATCCTCGCGGACATGGTCGAGCGCGCCGCCGACCAGCGCGAAGAGATAGGCCGGCTTTGGATGGGGATCGTGCCAGACGGCGAAATGCCGGTCGGTTCCGGCGACGTCCCCGGTCGCGACACGGTTGCCGTTCGAGAGCAGGACCGGCGCCTCGGCCTTCCGGGCCTCGAGCCGCACCGTATAGACGCTCATCACGTCGGGCCGGTCGAGGAAATAGGTGATGCGGCGAAAGCCGTCCGCTTCGCACTGGGTGCAATAGACGTTGGACGAGCGATAGAGCCCCATCAGCTTGGTGTTGGCGGAGGGGTCGAGCACCGTCTCGATCGCGAGCGTGAAGCCGCGCTGCGGCGGCGCGTGGATCGTCAGGCTCTGGGCCGTAGCTTCAAAATCCGCGCCGTCCAGGAGGGCGCCGTCGAGGCTGAGCCCTGCCAGCGAAAGCTCGTCGCCGTCGAGCACGAGCGCTGCCCCTGGCTCTCCCGCAGGGTTCGGCCTGAGGCCGAGCTGCGCGCGTACCCGGGTTTCATGCGGGGCGAGCGAGATGTCGAGATCGACGGTGTCGATCAGCCAGTCTGCAGGGCGATAATCCTCGAGGCGGATGAGAGGCGTGTCTTCAGCGCGCATGGCAGTCCCGGATCAGCGAGGTCGAGACCCGTGTGTAGACCGGGCTCGCCCTCGCCGGAAGCCTGGGCGGAGCAGGATCGCGGCACGCGCAGTCGCGATCCCGCCCAGCCGGGCCGCTCAGGCGGCGGCGCGAGCGGGCACCGCATCGAGCGAAATATGGCCGAGGAAACCACCTGCGCTGACGACCTCGTGCTCCTCCTCGATCGCATGGGCGAAGCGGACGGCGGGCTCCTGCTGGAGGCGCTGATAGAGCGCCGTCACGCGCGGGTAAGCCGCCCAGTCGACGGCCTTGTGGAAGTCGTTCCAGCGCGCGGTTCCGGCGAAATAGGCATCAGCGATGCCCGGACGCTCGCCGCCGAGCAGCCAGTCGCGACCGTTCAGCAACGTCTCGAGATTGCCGAAGGCTTTGCCGACCTGATTGCGCCCGAATGCCAGCAGCGCCGCTTTCGACGCTTCGTCCTGCTCGTGCTCGAACACGTGGAACAACGGCGAGAAGGCCGAGAACAGGCTGGTGTTGAGAAAGGCGAGCATCTGGTTGAGCTGGTCGAATGCTGCCGTACCCTGGCGATGTCCCAACCCCCGGGAGATGCCGCGCTCGGCGATATGGCCGAGGATCGCCATGCTTTCGCTGAGGAAGCGCCCGTCGGCGGTCATCAGGGTCGGGGTCTCGCGGACCGGGTTCACCGGAGCGAAGCGGTCGCTGGAGACCTCCTCCGGCATCTGCACGCGGCAGAGCCGATAAGGTTCGCCGAGCCATTCGAGCGCGACGATCGAGCCGAAGGAGCAGCCTTCCGGCACGCCGTAGAAGAGAATGGGAGACATCTGTTCCTGCCTTTCGTTTCACAACAGGAACACCCAGTTATTGGGGCAGCTCATCAGGCTCAAGAACGGAAAAACATGTGCCATAGGCACATGGATGTAACGAATGGAACGAGGTCCCTCGATGCGCAGACCCCTGGAATGCCCGATCGAGGGTGCGATGATCCTGCTCAGCGGCCGCTGGCGTGCGTTGATCGTCTATTATCTCGACCAGGGCACGATGCGCTTCAACGTGCTGCAGCGCGCCCTGGGGCCGATCTCCCAGCGCATGCTGACGCGCGACCTGCGCGAGCTGGAGGCCGCGGGTGTCGTGCGTCGGACCGTCTATCCCGAGGTGCCGCCGCGGGTCGAATACGACCTCACCGAGTCGGGCCGGCGCCTGATGAGTGTCATCGACGCGCTGGGCGACTGGTGGGAGGCTGATGGCGTGCGCTCGCAGAAGCCGCGCGAGCCTGCGCTTCACACCTGAAGCGCTGCCGCATGCGACGGTTCGGCATGGCTGACCAGCCGGCAGACCTGTGGCCGGGCGATCCTGACGGCGCGCTCGATCGCATCGACCGCAGCATGGACCGCCGCGACGTCGAGCGCCGGGTCGACGCGGCAATGGTAGTTCACCACGAGGCCATTGGCGGTTTGGCGCACCCGGACGCTATGGATGTCGTGAACCGGCCCGCCCAGCGTCGCGGCCTCGCCGGCAAGCGCCTTGCCGATATCCTCGACGGTGTCCCAGGCGGCGTTGTGGCTCGGCGGCGTGCCGGTCTCCATCGGCTCGATATGGGTCTCGACCTCGGTCTCGCCGCCGAATTCGGCGCGGATCGCCGCTTCGAGCCGCGTCGCGATCTCATGCGCTTCGCTGAGCGGCAGCCGTGCCTCGACCTCCATGTCGAGGCTGACCGAGAGCTTGTCGCCGATCGTGTGCACGGTGACATGGTGGACGGGTATCCGCAGCTTCAGCGCGATCAGGAGCACGCGTTCCAGCGCCGTCTCGTCATCGACCTGGATCGGGTTGGCGGTCACCGTGATCTCGGCTTCGGACTCGATCTCCTTGAGCCTGGCGATCAGCGCGTCCTTGATCGCGACCACGCGGTCGAGCGGCAATGTCCGCGAGACGAGGATGCCGATCTCGCCATGGATGCGCCCGCCTGCGGGCCTGACCTTGAGCCATTCGACGCCGACGACGCCCGACACCGTTCGCGCCGCGGCGCGAAGCCGGTCGCTCAGCCCTTCGGGAGCGGCGTCGAGCAAGGTGTCGATGGTCCGTCGCCCGAGCCTGTAGGCGGAATAGGCCATGAAGGCCGCGATGGCGAAGGCGGCGATCGTGTCGGCATGGGCCACGCCGAACCAGGTGGCGATCAGGCCGGCCAGCACCAGCGCCGAACCGACGAAATCGGCGGAAAAATGGATGGCCTCGGCGGCCAGCGCCTCGCTTCCGGTCGTCGCGGCGACCTTGCGCAGGGAGCGCCAGCGCACCGCGTCGACGACCATCGAGAACAGGATCACGCCGATCACCAGCGGCGTCACCAGCACGGTCTCGATCTTGCCGCTCCAGAGCCGGCTTCCCGCTTCCCACAGGATCGCGCCGGCCAGCGTGAACAGGATCGCGGTTTCGACCAGCGCCGCCAGCGCCTCGACCTTGCCGTGCCCGTAATGGTGTTCCTCGTCGGCCGGCTTGTCGGCGGCGCGGACCGCGAACCAGGTGAACAGCGTCGAGCCGATATCGATCAGCCCCTGCAGCGCGTCGGTGAGCAGGGCGAGCGAGCCGGAGAAGACCGCCGCCACGCCTTTTGCAGCCGTCAGCAGCAGCGTCGCGACCACCGAAAGGATGGCCGCCCGCTGCTTGATGCCGGACATTTCCGCCGGATCGGGGCGCTTCACGCCCGCGTCTTGCGTTCTCGTCATGGCCCGTCCTGCGTGCCGCCTCTTGGAAAGTTCAGCCTGTCGCCCGATTTAGGGGCAAGATCAACCCGGCAGACCGGAGAAGGGGAGCCTACGCATGCGATATCTCCACACCATGGTGCGTGTCACCGATCTCGACGCGGCACTCGATTTCTACGTGACCAAGTTCGGTCTCGTCGAAACCCGCCGCATCGAGAACGAGAAGGGCCGCTTCACCCTGGTCTTCCTCGCCGCCACCGACGACGCTGAATCCGCGAAGGGCAGCCGTGGCCGCCCGACCTTGGAGCTCACCTATAACTGGGACCCGGAAGTCTATACCGGCGGCCGCAATTTCGGCCATCTCGCCTATGAGGTCGACGACATCTACGCCACCTGCGACAAGCTGATGAAGGCCGGCGTCACCATCAACCGCCCGCCGCGCGACGGCAACATGGCCTTCATCCGCTCGCCCGACAACATCTCGATCGAGCTCTTGCAGAAGGGCGATCCGAAGGCGCCGGCCGAGCCCTGGGCCAGCATGGCGAATACCGGGGTGTGGTAAGGCGTCGGCCTTGAAGTTGCCTGGATAGCCCTCCATGATATCATCCGTTGATATCATGGAGGCGCCGATGGGCATCCTCGTGCGAGATGAAAAGATCGACCGTCAGGTGCGGGAGCTGGCGAGCCGCACCGGTACATCCCTGCAAGGAGCCATTGGCGCGGCGGTCGAGAACGAGCTTAAGCGGCTCGACGAACGCCGCGAGCGGATCGAGAAAGCGTTTCGGCAGGTTCGCGAGCGGCTGGCCGCCCATCCGGTCATAGACGATGGCATGAGCCACAAGGAGTTCTTTGACCGCGAATATGGCGATGTATGATGTTTCTTGACGCATCGGTTCTGATCGCGGTGATGGCTGAGGAGGCCGAAGCGGCCGAGATCAAAAAGGCCATGTTCGACGTGGCGGAGCTGTCCACCACGGCTCTCGCGATCTTCGAAACGTCGTGCCGCCTCGCAACGCTCCGTCGAATTTCGATCGTGCAGGCGCAGGAGGCGGTCGAGGAGTTCCTCACTGCCATCGGTGCCGAGCTGATTGCGATCGACGCGGTGCTGGGGCGCGAGGCTCATGTCTGTGCTGCCCGGTATCACCATCTCACCGGCCATCCTGCCCGGCTCAATATGGGCGACTGTTTCGCTTATGCGGCGGCCCGAACCTCAGGGCTCAAACTGGCCTATAAGGGCAACGACTTCGTCCAGACGGATATCGATGGCGTCCGGTTTGGCCCTTGATGACGCCTGGAGACATGTCCTTTGACTGATAGTCTGGTCGCAACCCGCGAAGATGGCACGCCGATCCACGAGGTCCTGCTGCGCTCGCCTGCGGGCGCCGAGGCTCGCGTCATCGATTGGGGCGCGACGCTGCGCGACCTGACGGTGCCTCGTCGAAGCGGCGGGAGCCAGCGCGTCGTGCTCGGCCTCGCCGATCTGGCCGATTATCAGCAGCACGCCTCGCATATGGGCGCGATCGCCGGGCGCTATGCCAACCGCATAAGCGGCGGGCGCTTCACGCTCGACGGCCGGGAATACCAATTGCCGTTGAACCAGGACGGCCGCCATTCGCTGCATGGCGGCGGGCAGGGTTTCGGCAAGCGGCCCTGGACCATCGTCCGTCATGATGCGGCGAGCGTCACGCTGGCGCTGGTCTCGCCGGACGGCGATGCCGGTTTTCCGGGGACCGTGAACCTCTGGTGCCGCTACAGCCTCGTCGGCGATGCGACCTTGCGGATCGAGCTTTCCGCGACGACCGATGCGCCGACCGTCATCAACCTCGCGCATCACTCCTATTTCAAGCTGGACGACGGGCCCGACATCCTCGACCACGAGCTGGAGGTTCGCGCCAATCTGATGACACCGGTCGATGCCGACCTGATCCCGGACGGCTCGCTCGCCCCCGTCGCTGGCACGCCCTTCGATTTCCGCCGTCCTCGGCCGATCAGGTTCGAGAACCCCGACGGCACGCGCTTCTGGTACGATCACAACTACGTCCTGCGCCGCGACAGGCGCGAGCCGAGCACCGCGCAAGGACTGGAACTCGCCCATGCCGCGACGCTGAGCTCGCCGCGCAGCGGGCTGTCCATGCAGCTCTGGACGACGGAACCGGCGCTGCAGGTCTATGACGGGTTCAAGCTGAACACCCCTGTCGCTGGCCTCGACGGCAACCCCTACGGCGCCAATGCCGGGATCGCTCTCGAGCCCCAGCATGTGCCGGATTCGCCCAACCTGCCGCATTTCCCTTCGACGACCCTGCGCCCCGGCGAAGTCTATCGCCAGGTCAGCGAATATCGGTTCGCGGGCTGAGCCGGATGGCGGGCGTCTTCACCCTCGGCATCGCCACGCTCGACTATGTCTACAGTGTCGAGACCATGCCGACGCGCGGCGAGAAATACCGCTCGCGTGATCTCGCCGTGGTCGGCGGAGGCTGCGCCGGCAATGCTTCGGTCGCCATCGCCCGGCTCGGTGGGCGCTGCTGGCTGGCGACGCGGCTCGCCGACGATCTCACCGGCGATCAGATCGTCGCGGATCTCGAGCGCGAGGGGGTCGATGCGAGCCTCAGCCTCCGCGCCCCGGGGCTGCGCTCGCCCGTCTCCGCCATCCTCGTCGACGCCGCCGGCGAGCGCATGGTCGTTTCCTATTCCGACCCGACGATGCCGGAGGAGACCGGCTGGCTTCCCAGGGCGCTGCCGGACGGGACCGATGCCGTTCTGACCGATACGCGCTGGGGCGCGGGCGCGCTCGCGGCGCTCGGGCTGGCGCGTGCGGCCGGCATCCCCGGCGTGCTCGACGGCGACCGCCGGCCGCCGCACCCTGACCTCGTCGCGACCGCAAGCCACGTCGCCTTCAGCGCCCAGGCCTTGCAGGAGGTTTCGGGCGAGGACGATCCGCGCCTCGGCCTTGCGAAGATCGCGCAAGGCGTTGAGACCTGGCTCGCCGTCACGCTCGGCAAGGAGGGCGTGCTCTTCGTCGAGAACGGCGAGGTGGCGCATTGTCCCGCCTTCGCGATCGCGGCGGTCGATACGCTCGGGGCCGGCGATGTCTGGCACGGCGCCTTCGCGCTGGCCTTGGCCGAGGGGCAGGGCGAGCGCGAGGCCATCCGCTTCGCGTCCGCGACGGCGGCGATCAAATGCACCCGTTTCGGTGGCCGCGCCGGCACGCCGACACGCGACGAGGTCGAGCGGTTCCTGGCCGGGGCGCCTGCGCTGTAGGGAGCGCACGCGAACGGGCAGCTTCTGCCCGAAATTTGGGCAGGCGACCGCGGCAGGGCTATTGCCCGGCAAAGCGGCACGCGGAAGATTGGCCGAGCCACCCGCACCTGGGCTTTCGATGTTCGCACCGCCTCTTCCGGCTCCCGCCGACCCGCTCCTGCCCGCCTATGTCCGGGCCGATGGCGGCGTGCGCCTGCGCTTCGGCCGGGTGGGGTCGCAGACGCATCGGCTGGAACTGGCCGAGACCGGCGGCTATCGCGCCCGCTTCCCGACCACCTTCGACGCCAGCAGCGAGGCGGTGCTGATCAATACCGGCGGCGGCATGGCGGGCGGCGACACGATGCGGGTCGAGGCTGTCCTCGAAGCCGGCGCCGAAGCGGTCATCACCACGCAGGCCGCCGAGAAGATCTATCGCAGCCAGGGACCCGACACCCGCGTCGAGACCTCGCTCTCCGTGGGGCCGGGAGCGAGCCTCGCCTGGCTGCCGCAGGAATGCATCCTGTTCTCCGGGGCGCGGCTGGTGCGGGGCCTGACGATCGACCTTGCCACTGACGCCCGGCTGGTCGCCTGCGAAACGGTTTTCTTCGGCCGCAGCGCCATGGGCGAAGCCATGCAGCGCGGCGCGGTTCGCGACCGCTGGCGTATCAGGCGCGAGGGTCGGCTGGTCTTCGCCGACGATCTCCGGCTCGACGGCGCCATCGATGCGAGCCTGGCGCGGCCGGCGATTGCGGCCGGCGCCCGCGCCGCCGCGACCGTGATCGCAGCCGGACCAGACCATGCCGCATCGCTCGACGAGATCCGCGCGCTTCTCGCCGACGAGGTGTCCTTCGCCGGTGTCGAAGCCGGGGCCGGGCTCGTCTCCGGCCTGCTCCTGATCCGCCTGCTCTCGCCCGACGCCCAGGCGCTTCGTCGCGCCCTCGTCATGCTGCTTCGGCATGTGACCGGACGTGCGCTGCCGCGCACGTGGTCAACGTAAGGAGAGCACCATGCTGGCGATCCAAGGGCTGAAATGCATCTACGACACCGGCTCGCGGGGCTGGGCCGTCGAACTCGCCCTGAGCGGCGAGGGCGAAGCCGCGACCCGGCGTTTCGATGTCGACGGGCCCGACGATGCCGAGATGCTGATCGAGGCCTTCGACGAATCCACCGCGAGCAGCTTCGACCCCGCGACCGGCGAGATCGTCTTCGCCTATGAATATGCCGACCTCGATGAAGACGAGGACGAAGACGAGGACGCGGCTGAGGACGAGGAAGAAGACGGCGAAGAGGTCGAAACCTCCGAGTCCGACGCGGACGAAGACGAAAGCGAAGACGAGAAGGAAAAGGCATGAATCTGACGCCGCGCGAAAAGGACAAGCTGCTCGTCGCCATGGCTGCCATGGTGGCGCGGCGAAGGCTCGAGCGCGGCGTCAAGCTCAACTATCCGGAAGCCGTCGCGCTCATCACCGACTTCGTGGTCGAGGGCGCGCGCGACGGCAGGTCGGTTGCCGAATTGATGGAGGCCGGCGCGCATGTGCTGTCGGCCGATCAGGTCATGGACGGCATCGCGGCCCTGATCCACGACGTCCAGGTCGAGGCGACCTTTCCCGACGGCACCAAGCTCGTCACCGTGCATCAGCCGATCCGCGGCGCCTCGGACAGCCTCAGGCCGGGCGAGGTCACGACGCTGCCGGGCGATCTCGTCATGAACGAGGGCCGCGAGAGCCTGACCCTGACCGTCGCCAATACCGGCGATCGTCCGATCCAGATCGGCTCGCATTACCATTTTTTCGAGGCCAATCCGGCGCTCTCGTTCGAGCGCGAGAGGGCGAGGGGCTTCCGGCTCGACATCCCGGCCGGCACCGCGGTGCGCTTCGAGCCGGGCCAGACCCGCGAGGTCAGGCTGGTGGCGCTCGCCGGCAAGCGCGAGGTCTATGGCTTCCGGCAGCAGGTCATGGGTAAGCTCTAGCCGCGCCCTCCCGGCGAATGCGGAAAAGCCCATGACAGAGATTTCGGCCGAGCATCATCACGCGAACGGAACGAAGAAGCACGGCGTCTGCGCCATTTCCGGCGTCGAGACGAGCCGTAGGAACCTGGTGCCGCTGGAGGCGCTGCGCCCGTCGCTGGCGGAGCGGATTCTGGCCGACTTTCCCCAGCTCACCGAACACAGTCTGGTCAGCAAGGCGGAGCTCGCCCGCTACCGCACCCGCTATGTCGAGGAGATCCTGCGCGAGGAGCACGGCGAATACACCGATCTCGACCGGCAGGTCGTCGAGAGCATCGCCAAGCAGGATACGATCGCCGCCAATACCGACGATGATTTCGACGAGAGGCGCACGCTGGGCGAGCGCCTTTCCGACGGGCTCGCGAGTTTCGGCGGCTCCTGGGCCTTCCTGATCAGCTTCGGCTGCGTCCTCGTGGTCTGGATGGCGATCAACGTGGTCGCGGGAACAGGCGCTTTCGATCCCTATCCCTTCATCCTGCTCAACCTCGTCCTGTCCTGTATCGCCGCGATCCAGGCGCCGATCATCATGATGAGCCAGAAGCGGCAGGAGCATAAGGACCGGCTGCGCTCCTCCAACGACTATCAGGTCAATCTCAAGGCCGAGCTCGAGATCCGCCATCTGCACGAGAAGATCGACCATCTCATCACCCGGCAATGGCAGCGCCTCGCCGAGATCCAGCAGGTCCAGCTCGAGATGCTGCAGGAGACGCGCCCGCGGCCGCGCCGCAAGCCGGCCAAAGCGAAGCCGGCAAAACCGCGCGCTGCCGCCTCCACCTCCGGGCCGGATGGCTCGGTCTGAGATTTGCTAGAGCGTTTTCGAGCGAAGTGGATCCCGGTTCGCGTAAAGAAAACGCGTGAAAAAACAAATGCCCGGAGCATGTTCGCGAATCGAAGATGAGCGAACATGCTCCGGGTCCGTTCGGACCTCAACTGGAAAACAGCGATGCCTTTTCCGTTCCCGCGCAATGCCTATGCCGCCATGTTCGGCCCGACCACGGGGGACACGGTGCGCCTCGGCGACACCGAGCTCGTCATCAGGGTCGAGAGCGATTTCACCACCTATGGCGAGGAGGTGAAGTTCGGCGGCGGCAAGGTCATTCGCGACGGCATGGGCCAGAGCCAGGTCCGCAATGCCGATGGCGCGGTCGACACCGTCATCACCAACGCGCTGATCCTCGACCATTGGGGCATCGTCAAAGCCGATATCGGCATCAGGGCCGGCCGCATCTGCGCCATCGGCAAGGCGGGCAACCCGGATATCCAGGACGGCTTCGGCAATTTCTTTTCCGACGAGACCATCATCGTCGGCCCCGGCACCGAGGTCATCGCCGGTGAGGGCAAGATCGTCACCGCCGGCGGCTTCGACAGCCATATCCACTATATTTGCCCGCAGCAGATCGAGGATGCCCTGATGAGCGGGCTGACCACGATGCTTGGCGGCGGCACCGGCCCGGCCCATGGCACGCTGGCGACGACCTGCACGCCCGGCCCCTGGCATCTCGGCCAGATGATCAAGGCCGCCGACGCTTTTCCGATGAACCTCGCCTTTGCCGGCAAGGGCAATGCCGCGCTCCCCGGAGCGCTTGTCGAGATGGTCGAGGCCGGCGCCTGCGCGCTCAAGCTGCACGAGGACTGGGGCACGACGCCGGGCGCGATCGACAACTGCCTCTCGGTCGCCGACGACTACGACGTGCAGGTGATGATCCACACCGACACGCTGAACGAGTCGGGCTTCGTCGAGGATACGATCGCGGCCTTTAAGGGTCGCACCATCCACGCCTTCCATACCGAAGGGGCCGGCGGCGGCCATGCGCCCGACATCATGAAGGTGGCGGGGCTGCCGAACGTGCTGCCGTCATCGACTAACCCGACCCGGCCCTTCACCGTCAACACGCTCGACGAGCATCTGGACATGCTGATGGTCTGCCATCACCTGTCGCCCTCGATCCCCGAGGACCTCGCCTTCGCCGAGAGCCGCATCCGCAAGGAGACGATCGCGGCCGAGGACATCCTGCACGATCTCGGCGCGCTCTCGATGATGTCCTCGGATAGCCAAGCCATGGGCCGCGTCGGCGAGGTTATCACCCGCACCTGGCAGACCGCGCACAAGATGAAGGTGCAGCGCGGGCCGCTGCCGGACGATGCCGGCACCGGCGCCGACAACTTTCGCGCCAAGCGTTATGTCGCGAAATACACGATCAATCCGGCGATCGCCCATGGCATCTCGCGCCATATCGGCTCGATCGAGATCGGCAAGCTTGCCGATCTGGTGATCTGGTCGCCGGCCTTCTTCGCCACCAAGCCCGATCTCGTGATCAAGGGCGGCATGATCGCGGCCGCGCCGATGGGCGACCCCAACGCCTCGATCCCGACGCCGCAGCCCGTGCATTACCGGCCGATGTTCGGCGCCTTCGGCAAGGCCGTGAGCTCGACCTCGCTGGTCTTCGTCTCGCAGGCAGCCATCGCCAACGGACTCAGGAACCGCCTCGGCACCGACAAGGAGATGGTCGCGGTCGAGAACACCCGTGGCGGCATCTCGAAGAAGAGCATGATCCACAACGACGCGACGCCGGACATCCAGATCGATCCGGAGACCTATGCGGTGGTGGCGGATGGCGAGTTGCTGGTTTGCGAGCCGGTGAGGGAGCTGCCGCTGGCGCAGCGGTATTTCCTGTTCTGAGACATTCGTCATTGCGAGGAGCGCAGCGACGAAGCAATCCAGGGGGACTGCGCGCCACCCCCTGGATTGCTTCGCTGCGCTCGCAATGACGGCGGCCGCGATGATCCACGGCGGACGACTTAGTAGCACAGACATCAATCTGTGCTACTAAGTTCCCATGCAGCGCATCCCGCTCAACATCCAGACGCTCTATGCCGACCTGCAGCAGCAGGTCGCCAACGCCTCGTCGGACGAGGCGACCGTCGTCGCGACGACCATTGGCGGCATCCGCTATTTGCGCCTGCAGCGCTGGGTCGGCGCGAGCCGGACGATCGAGCATCTCGGCCGTGCCGATGATCCCGACGTGATCGCCCGTGCCGAGGCCGCGCGCGCCGAGATGGCGCGGCGGCAGGAGCGGCGCAGGCTCGTCTCGACGTTACGCCGGCTGATCCCCGGTCCGTCGCCCGCGCTCGGGCGCGTGCTCGACGCTTTTGCCCATGCCGGGCTCTTTCGGCGCGGTGCGGTTCTGGTCGGCACGGCTGCCTACCAGGCCTATGCGCCACTGCTCGGCGCGATCCTGCCGGCCGCGACCGTCATGACCCAGGATGCCGATCTCGCCACGGCCGACCTGGCGCTGACGGGTGATGTCGAAGGCGACAGCATGCTCACCATCCTGCGCCGCGCCGCATCCAGTTTCTCGGCGCTGCCGGGGCTCGTTTCAAAGGCCCCGCCGTCGCGCTTCCGTGATGGCGAGGGTTTTGTCGTCGATCTGCTGACGCCCCAGCGCCGGCGCAGCGACCGCGACCCGATGCCGCTCGCGGCGCTCAGTGCCGGCGCGACGCCCCTCCAGCATCTCGACTGGCTGATCGAGGAGCCCGTGCCGGCGGTCGCGCTTTACGGGGCAGGGGCGGCGATCATGCTGCCGCGCCCGGCGCGCTTCACCGTGCACAAGCTCATCCTGGCGCAGAAGCGCGGCGCGCATGAAGCGGCCAAGAGCCAGAAGGACCTGCTCCAGGCCGGCTCGCTGCTGGCGGCGCTTCGCGAGAGCGCGCCCTTCGAGATCGAGGATGCGCTGGAAGAGGCGTGCTCGCGCGGTCGTGACGGCTGGGCGCGGCCGATCGAGCGTTCGCTGGTCCAGATCGCCGCGGCTTGACTGCCGATCCAGAAAGATTGCTGCTCATCTGGATCAAAACGGCTTCTGCCCGGTTGTTGTCTAGCCCGCCCGTCGTCATGGAAAGTCCCGCCTATGGCTCTTCTTGCGACCACCGCTCCCGATATCTCGCTCCGCAATCTCGCGCTCGGCTTCATCGCCGCCGTGGTTTCGGTCCTGATCTTCCATCAGGGCACGATCCTCATCCTCAACGTCCTGAACCTGCTGCCGTCGGTGCCCTGGTCGCTGCGGCCGATCGGCCCGTTGAGCGTGCCGGTGCTGGTCAACCAGATGTTCTGGGGCGGCTTGTGGGGCCTGCTCTTCGCCGTCATCTGGCCCCAACTTCCGGGCCGCGATTTCTGGCTGAAGGGTCTGGTCTTCGGCCTGGCCGGGCCGTTGCTCATCGGCAATTGGCTGCTGGTGCCGCTGATCAAGGGCGGTGGCCCGCTCTTCGCCGGCTTCGATCCGCGGCGCATGCTGATCAGCGCATTGATCACGGCTGCCTTCGGGATCGGTCTCGGCCTGATTTATGGGGGGCTGCGCAAACGCGCCTGAAATCAGCGTGTTGTTGCGCCGCCGCATCTTGTGTTCCGCATCTTTACCGTGTGTTAAGCTTCAGCCTCGCGCCGCTGCATCCGTTCGGATGCCGCGCGCGTAAGCCGCGGGGGCGCGACGCCCTGCGAGGCAGGGAGACCAGGCTGGATGTCGGATCCGATAATCGTCATTGCGCGGGCGCGGATACGCCCCGACACGCGCGCGATGTTCCTGGCGGCCGCTGAGGATTGCATCGCCGTCACCCGCCGCGAACATGGTTGCCTGGCCTACGACATTCACGAGAGCATGACCGAGCCGGGCTATTTCGTCTTTCTCCAGAGCTGGGAGCAGCGCGAGCATGTCGACCGGCATTTTGCGCAGCCGCATTATCGGGCCTTCCTGAATGTCGCGGGGGCTTGCGTCACGGAGCCGCCGGTGATCGAAGTGGTCGAACCGCGATCGGTCGATCGCATCTGATCACTCATACGGGCTCAAGATCATGCTGCGTGCCACCTCCGTCATCCGCAAGGCCGCGGTCAAGCAGGACAGGATCGTCGAGACGCTGACCCTCGACCATGAGGACCGCAATCGCCGGCGCGTCTCGCTGAAAGGCGATGGCGGGCGCGAGATCCTGCTCGATCTCGACAAGCCGACCGCCCTCAACGACGGCGACGCGGTGAAGCTCGAGGACGGCAGCCTCGTCCTGATCAAGGCCGCGCCGCAGAGCCTGCTCGAGATCCGCGCCGAGAACCCGCTGCGGCTGATGCGGGTCGCCTGGCATATCGGCAACCGGCACACCCCGGCCGAGATCACCACCGACGCGATCTATATCGAGAACGATCACGTCCTGGCCGAGATGATCCGCGGCCAGGGCTGCGCGATGAGCGTGGTCGTGCGGCCCTTCCAGCCCGAGCGCGGCGCCTATGACCACGGCGGGCACGATCATGCTGGGCACGATCACGGGCATCACGGCCATGATCATCACGGCCATGACCATGGCCATCATGCTCATGGCGCCGCCTGCGGCTGCGGCCACGATCACCATCACGATCACGGCCATGATCATGGTCACGGCCATGACGATCATGCCCAGCCTCACGACCACGGTCATCATCACGGCGCCGAGCATGGTCACAAGGGCCACAAGCACGACCATTGAGCGGTGATGTCGCACGCTCACCTGCCTTTGATGGTCTGGCTCTCGCCGTCCTTTCCGGTCGGCGCCTTCGTCTATTCGCACGGGCTGGAATGGGCGCATGAGGTCGGCGACCTCACCGACGCACCGACGCTGCGCGACTGGCTCGATGCGCTGGTCGCTCACGGCTCGCTGCGCAACGATCTCGTCCTGTTCGCCTGTGCCTGGCGCGCCTGCGAGCAGGCCGACGACACGGCCCTCGCCGAGATAGCGGAACTGGCGCTGGCGCTGGCCAATTCCACTGAGCGCCGGCTGGAGACCGTGACCCAGGGCAACGCCTTCATCCTGGCCGCGCGCGCCGCCTGGCCCTGCGCCGGCTTCGACCGGCTGCGCGCCGCCTGGGATGGCGATGTCGCTTACCCTCTGGCTGTCGCAGTGGCCGCGAACAGCCATGAGGTGCCGCTGCGCCCGGCGCTGGAGGCCTATGGGCTCGCCTTCGTCGCCAACCTGATCTCGGCCTCGGTCAGGCTCGGCATCGTCGGCCAGACCGACGGGCAGAGGATCACGGCGGCCTTGGTCCCGGCCTTGCATGAAGCCGCCGCACGCGCGGAGGCGGCGACACTCGACGATCTCGGCGGCTGCGCGCTGCGCTCGGACCTCGCGTCCCTGCGTCACGAAACCCAGTATTCGAGGCTGTTCCGTTCATGAGCCAGGCGATCGCAATCGTGCTGTCGCTTCTGCTGATGACCATTGCGGGCCTGCATTTTTACTGGGGCCGTGGCGGCCTCTGGCCTGTGGCGAGCGAGCAGGACCTGATCGCGACGGTGATCGGCAATGCGAGGGCGACGCGCATGCCATCGCCCTTGCTGTGCACGCTGGTCGCGGCGGCGATCGCCCTGACCGCCCTCTGGCCGCTGCTGCTGGTCGGCGTACCGGGCACTGCCGCTGCCCGCCCGTTGCTGGTGCTTGGCGGCTTCGTCATCATGGCGGTGTTCCTGCTGCGTGGCATCGCCGGTTTCGTGCCGGCCTGGCGGCGGCTGCACCCGCGCGAGCCCTTCGCCAGCTACGATCGCCGCTATTATTCGCCGCTCTGTCTGCTGGTCGCTGCCGGCTACGCCATGTTGCTCTCGCAAGGAAACTGATCGATGACCCGCTCTCCTCACGGTCCCTTGCGGGTCGGCATTGGCGGCCCTGTCGGCTCGGGCAAGACCGCGCTGATGGAGGTGCTCTGCAAGCGCATGCGCGGCCGCTACGATCTCTGCGCCATCACCAACGACATCTACACCAAGGAGGATGCGCGGCTGCTCACCGTGGCCGGCGCGCTTCCCGAAGAGCGCATCATGGGCGTCGAGACCGGCGGCTGCCCGCATACGGCGATCCGCGAGGACTGCTCGATCAACCTCGCCGCCGTCGAGGAGATGCGCGGCAAGTTCCCCGATCTCGACCTGATCCTGATCGAGTCCGGCGGCGATAATCTCGCGGCGACCTTTTCGCCCGAGCTCGCCGACCTGACGATCTATGTCATCGACGTCGCGGCCGGCGAGAAGATCCCGCGCAAGGGCGGGCCCGGCATCACCCGCTCCGACCTGCTGGTCATCAACAAGACCGATCTCGCGCCCCATGTCGGCGCGGATCTTGCAGTCATGGACCGGGATTCGAAAACCATGCGCGGCAAGCGGCCCTTCGTCTTCACCAACACGCGGGAAGGCGAGGGGGTCGATGTGGTGGTGGATTTCATCGAGACGGCCGGCGGCCTGAGAGCCCCCGGCGACGGCGAAAGGATATGACGATGACGAAGCGGTTGATCGGCGCCACGGCGCTCATGATGGCGGCAGCCGGGCCGGCCCTGGCGCATACCGGCGTCGGCTCGGTCGAGGGGCTGTCGCATGGCCTCATGCACCCCCTGACCGGGCTCGACCACGTGCTCGCCATGGTCGCCGTCGGCCTCTGGGCCGGGCTGGTCGGCGGCAAGGCGCGCATCGCTTATCCGGTCGCCTTCGTCGGGACGATGGTGCTGGCCGGGCTCTGGGCGATGGCGGGCGGGCAACTGCCGGGCGTCGAGATCGGCATCGCGGCGTCTGTCGTCATTCTCGGGCTCGCGATCGCGCTCAACCTGTCGCCGCCGCTCGCCGCCGGGACGCTTGCCTGCGGCCTGTTCGCGATCTTCCACGGCTTCGCCCATGGCGCCGAGCTGCCGGAGAATGCCAGCGGCGCGAGCTACGCGATTGGTTTCGTCATCGCCACCGCGCTCCTGCATGGCGTCGGCCTGCTGCTCGCCGGCCAGCTCGCGGCGCGGGCGCCCGTTCTGGCGCGCGTCGCCGGCGGCGGGCTCGTCCTGGCGGGAATGGCGATCCTGGCGGGTTGATCCGCGTCGCGCGCGCGACGCATCATCGAGCATGAAGCCCGATCTCAAAATCCTGATCGTCGACGCGAACCCGGTTCGCGCGGCGATCATCGACGAGGGACTGCGCGAGGCCGGCTTCACCGACCTCGTGCGCATCGGCGCGACGCATGGGCTCGTCGCCGCGATCGAGGCGCATGATCCCGATGTCGTGGTGATCGATCTTGAGGATCCCAGCCGCGATGCGCTCGCCGACATGTTCCTGGTCAGCCGCCATGTGAAGCGGCCGATCACCATGTTCGTCGACCAGTCCGACACGGCCTCGATCGAGGCTGCGGTCGAGGCCGGCGTCTCGGCCTATATCGTCGATGGTCTCAAGAAGGAGCGGCTGAAGCCGATCCTGCAGACCTGCATCAGCCGCTTCAACGCTTTCCGGAAGCTGCGCGAGGAACTCGACGAGGCCCGTTCCCAGCTCGACGAGCGCAAGCTGATCGACCGCGCCAAGGGCATCGTCATGCGGCTGAAGGGCCTCGGCGAGGACGAGGCCTATGCCCTGATGCGCCGCACGGCGATGAACGAGAAGCGCAAGCTCGTCGAGATCGCCCGCTCCATCATCACAGCAGCGGAGGTGCTGAAATGACCCTGCACCTGCGCGTCGGCTTCATGCCGCTCGTCGATGCGGCCCTGCTCGTCGCCGCTGCCGATGCCGGCTTCGCGGAGGCGCAGGGTCTTTCCCTCGAGCTCGTGCGCGACGTGTCCTGGTCGAACCTGCGCGACAGGCTGCATGTGCGCCTCCTCGACGCCGCCCATATGCTGGCGCCCGCCGCGATCGCCTCGACCCTGGGCCTGGGTGGCGTCACCGCCCCGATGGCCGCGCCGATCCTGCTCAACCTGAACGGCAACGCGGTCACGGTCTCGCTGCGCCGCTATGAGGAGCTGGCGCGCGCCGCGACGGGCGACCTCGCCGATCCGGCGGTGTCGGCCCGCGCGCTCGCCACGATCGTCGCCCGGCGCGAGGGGGCCGGCCTGCCGCCGCTGACCTTCGCCGCCGTCTTCGGCTTCTCCAGCCATACTTATCTGCTCAGCGACTGGATGGCGCTGGGCGGCGTCCGTCTCGGCCAGGATGTGCGCTTCGAGGTCGTGCCGCCGGTCCAGACCGTCGAGGCGCTGAGCAGCGGCCGCGTCGACGGCTTCTGCGCCGGCGCGCCCTGGAACACGCTCGCCGTCGCGGCCGGCGTCGGCGCGATCCTGCATAGCGGCGTCGAGCTGCAGCAGGACTATCCGGAGAAGCTGCTGGCCTGGCGCGCCGACGATGTCGAGCGCCGGAGCGAGGCGGTGTCCCGCCTCAATGCCGCCCTGGTCATGGCGAGCGATTGGGCCTGTGAGGAGGCGAACTGGCCCCGCCTGGCGACGCTCCTGGCGGCTCCCGAACGTCTCGGCACCCGCGCCGACATCATCGAGCCGATCCTGCGCGGCGAGATCATGCAGGGCGGCGGCCGGCCCGTGCGCGCCGTCGCGGACTATATTCGGCTCGATCGTACGGCGATCCGCCCCGATCCCGCCCATGCCGACCGGCTGCTCGCGGCGATGGCCCGTGCCGGCCAGTGCACGGCAGATGCCGCTGCCGGGGAGGCCGCGCGCGCCGTGTACCGCCCGGACCTGTTCGACGCGGCCCTGCGCTGAAGATTTAAGCTGCGCAAGATTTGTGCAGCTGCGCGCCTTTTGTGCGCTGCACAAGAGCCGCAATGCCGCCGACCACCTCGCGCTCGCGAAGAGTCAAGTTAAAGCAATTCAAAGGCTTGCCGGAATCGAAGCTGCTGGCACGGCTCTTGTATTGAGAGAGGCGACGCGGCCAACGCTGCCCGCGCCAGATCCGAACCGGAACGCACAGCAACGCCGCTGTCGAAAGGGCCCGCAAGGGTGCTCTCGCGCGGCGTTTTCGTTTTCGGGCGGCATGGCGGGGTCGGACCTCACCATTCACACGAGAGGCGCTCGATGACCGAGACGATTCAGACCAAGGCGAATGCGGGCGGCGTCAGCCGCCGCCGGATCCTGCGGCTTTCCGGAGCTGCCGCGCTCGTTGCCGCGGCGAGGTCCGCGTTCCCGTCGGGCGCCTTCGCGCAGACGGCCGGCCCCGAGGTCAAGGGTACGCGCCTCGGCTATATCGCGCTGACCGATTCAGCCCCGCTGATCATCGCCAAGGAGAAGGGCTTCTACGCCAAGCATGGCGTGCCCGACATGGAGATCTCCAAACAGGCCTCCTGGGGCGCGACGCGCGACAACATGGCGCTCGGCGCCAAGGCCAACGGCATCGATGGCGGCCATATCCTGCGGCCGAAGACGCATCTCTACTCGACCGGCAAGGTGATGCAGAACAGCCAGCCGCTGCCGATGTACACGCTGCTCAACCTCAACGAGGACGGGCAGGCGATCTCGGTCTCCAACGAATACAAAGACTTGAACGTCCAGAAGGATTCCTCGCCGCTGAAGCAGGCCTTCGAGCGCAAGAGGGCGGCCGGCAAGGAACTCACCGCCGCCATGACCTTCCCGGGCGGCACCCACGACCTCTGGATCCGCTACTGGCTCGCCGCCGGCGGCATCGACCCCGACACCGACATCAAGGTCATCGTCGTGCCGCCGCCGCAGATGGTGGCGAACATGAAGGTCGGCAACATGGATTGCTTCTGCGTCGGCGAGCCCTGGAACGAGCAACTCGTCAACCAGAATATCGGCTACAGCGCGCTGACCACGGGCGAGCTCTGGTTCAGGCATCCCGAGAAGATCTTGGGCATGCGCGCCGATTTCGTCGACGCCAATCCCAAGGCGACCCAGGCTATCCTGATGGCGGTGATGGAAGCCCAGCAATGGGCCGACAAGATGGAGAACCGCCAGGAACTCGCCGAGATCGTCGGCCGCCGGCAATGGTTCAACGTGCCGGTCAACGACATCAACAAGCGGCTGCAGGGCGACATCAATTACGGCAATGGCCGCGAGGCGAAGGGCACCAACCTCTACATGAAGTTCTGGGGCGAGGGCGGTTCGACCTCCTATCCCTGGAAGAGCCTCGACACCTGGTTCGTCACTGAGAACATCCGCTGGGGCAAGTTCGACACCAATACCGATATCAAGGCGCTGGTCGACAAGACCAACCGCTCGGACCTCTGGCGCGAGGCGGCCAAGACGCTCGGCGTCACTGGTGCTCCCACTGCCGATTCCCGCGGCGTCGAGACCTTCTTCGACGGCGTGAAGTTCGATCCCGCCGCGCCGCTGGACTATCTCAAGGCGCTCAAGATCAAGCGGGTGGCCTGAGCCATGGTCCGCTTTCCCTTAGCCCTCATCCTGAGGAGCGCTCCGCAGGAGCGCGTCTCGAAGGATGCTCCAGTGCGCGCTGGAGGCATCCTTCGAGACGCCCGCTCGCACGGGCTCCTCAGGATGAGGGCTGAGGGAGACGGGCGCTGCCCCACCGCAAGCGGGGGGAGAGGGTGATGGCCGAGCCGCTGGTCATCGTCGGCAAGGGCATGGCCGCGACGCGGCTGGTCGACGAGCTCAGCCAGCGCGCGCTCGGCCGCTATTCCGTCGCGGTGATCGGCGCCGAGCCGCGGCTCGCCTATAACCGCGTGCTGCTCTCGCCGCTGCTCGCCGGCGAGATCGGCGCTCCCGAGATCGAGCTCAAGCCCGCCGCCTGGTGGCGGGCGCGGGGCGTCTCGACGCTTTACGGCAGGTCGGTCACGGGCATCGATCGCGTGACGAAGCGCGTGACGCTGGCCGATGGCCTGACCCTGCCTTACGGCAAGCTCGTCCTCGCCACAGGCTCGCGCCCCCTGATGCCGCCAGTGCCGGGCTTCGAGCTGCCGGGCGTCGCCACCTTCCGCGACGTCGCCGATGTCGCGCTGTTCCGCACTGTCGCCGCGGCTGGCGCGCGCGTCGTGGTGATCGGCGGCGGCCTGCTCGGACTGGAGGCGGCTTACGGGCTGGCCAAGATCGGCGGCAAGGTCACCGTGCTGCATCTGGCCGACCGGTTGATGGAGCGCCAGCTCGACCGCGAGGGCGCCAGCCTGCTCGCAGCCGAGATCGCGGCCCGCGGCATCGACATCCGCTTGAACTGCACGGCCGAGCGCTTCCTCGGCGAGGAACGGGTCGAGGCGGTGGAGTTGACCGACGGCAGCGCGATCCCGGCCGATCTCGTCGTCGTCGCCATCGGCGTGCGCCCGCGCGTCGAGCTGGCAGTGGCGGCGGGCCTCGACGTCAATCGCGGCGTCGACGTCGATGACGGCCTCGCCAGCAGCGATCCGGCGATCTTCGCCATCGGCGAATGCGCGGAGCATCGTGGCCTCGTCTATGGCCTGGTCGAGCCGGCCTATGAGCAGGCCCGCGTGCTGGCGGCGCGGCTTGCCGGCGGGCGTGAGCGCTATACCGGCTCGCTGCTGGCGACCAACCTCAAGGTCAGCGGCGTCCGCGTCTTCTCGGCCGGTTCCGTCGAGCCGGGAGAGGACGACGAGGTCCTGTTGCTGCGCGACCCCGTCATGGCAGTCTATCGCAAATTCGTTCTGCGCCAGGGCCGGCTCGCCGGCTGCGTCCTCGTCGGCGACACCACCGGCGCGCTGTTCTATCTCGGCCTGATCCGCTCGCAGCAGGACGTCTCGCCGATCCGCGCCGACCTGCCCTTCGGCGAGGCCTATTGCGTCAGGCAGGCCGCCTGATGCGCCACGACGCCCCGCTCTCCGGCACCGGCACGGTCCGCACCACCTGCCCCTATTGCGGGGTCGGCTGCGGCGTGCTCGCGACGCCCGACGGCAAGGGCGGCGCGTCGATCGCAGGCGACCCGGCCCATCCGGCCAATCTTGGACGGCTCTGCTCGAAGGGCTCGGCGCTGGGCGAGACGCTCGCTCTGGGCCATCGCGTCCTGCATCCGCTCAGGCGCAATGCAGCGGGCGGCTATGATCGCGTCTCCTGGGATGTCGCCCTCGATGCGGTGACTGAGGGGTTCAAGGCGATCATAGCCCGCGACGGCCCGGACGCGGTCGCCTTCTATCTCTCCGGCCAGCTCCTGACCGAGGATTATTACGTCGCCAACAAGCTGATGAAGGGCTTCATCGGCTCGCCCCATGTCGACACCAATTCCCGGCTCTGCATGTCCTCGACCGTCGCCGGCCAGCGCCGCGTCTTCGGCTCGGACACGGTGCCGGGTTCCTATGAGGATCTCGACTGCGCCGACCTGATCGTGCTGGTCGGCTCCAACACCGCCTGGTGCCACCCGGTCCTGTTCCGCCGCATCCAGCAGAACCGCACTGAGCGCGGCGCCCGGGTCGTGGTGATCGACCCGCGCGTCACCGCGACCGCCGAGGACGCCGATCTCGTCCTGCCGCTGAAGCCGGGCTCGGATTCGGTGCTCTTCGCCGGGCTGCTCGTCCACCTCGCCGATCGCGGCCTGACCGACGCGACCTATCTCGCGCGCCATGTCGCGGGCTTCGACGAGACGCTGGCCAATGCCCGCGCGATCGCGCCCGATCTTGCCGCCGTCGCTGCGCGCACCGGCCTGCCGCCCGCCGACGTCGCCGCCTTCTACACGCTCTGGGCCGGCACACCGGCCGTGGTCACGGCCTGGAGCCAGGGCGTCAACCAGTCGGCGCAGGGCACCGACAAGGTCGCGGCGATCCTGCATTGCCACCTCGCCACCGGCCGCATCGGCCGGCCGGGCGGCGGCCCCTTCTCGCTCACCGGCCAGCCCAACGCCATGGGCGGGCGCGAGGTCGGCGGGCTCGCCAATATGCTCGCCGCCCATATGGGCTACGCGTCGGCCGAGATCGATCGCGTCCGCCGCTTCTGGAACGCGCCGAACATGGCCCGCGCCGAGGGCCTGAAGGCCGTGGCGATGCTCGATGCCGTCGCCGCGCAGCGCATCAAGGCGCTCTGGGTGATGGCGACCAACCCGGCCGTCTCGCTGCCGCGCGCCGATCATGTCCTCGCGGCGCTGAAGCGGCTCGAGCTCTTCGTCGTCTCCGAGAACGTCCTCTCCAACGACACGCTGCGTGGCGATCCCGACTTCATCCTCCCCGCCGCCGCCTGGGGCGAGAAGGACGGCACCGTCACCAATTCCGAGCGCCGCATCTCGCGCCAGCGCGCCTTCTTAGCCCTGCCGGGCGAGGTCAGGCCGGATTGGTGGATCATTTGCGAGGTCGCCAGGCGGCTCGGCTTCGCGGAGGCCTTCTCCTATCGCGGCCCCGCCGAAATCTATGCCGAGCATGCGGCGCTCTCGGCTTTCGAAAACGACGGCAGCCGGGATTTCGACATCGGCGCGCATGCGACGCTCGATCGCCGTGCCTATGACGCACTCATCCCGGTGCAATGGCCGGCGCCGGCCGGGCGTCCGCGCGGCACGGAGAGGCTCTTTGCCGAAGGCGGCTTCTTCACCGCCGATGGCCGCGCCGTGATGAAGCCGCTGGCCGAGCCCGCGCTCGCCGCGACGCCCGGCGAACGCTTTCCGCTCCTGCTCAACACCGGCCGCATCCGCGACCAGTGGCACACGATGACCCGCACCGGCCAGAGCCCGAAGCTCGGCGCGCATGTCGCGGAGCCGGCGGTTTCGGTGCATCCGGCCGATGCGGCGCGCTACGGTCTCGCCGCCGACGGCTTCGCCCGCGTCGAGAACGAGCATGGCGCGGTCGTGCTCAAGGTCGTGCTCGACGACGGCGTCCAGGAGGGCGCGCTCTTCGCGCCGATCCACTGGTCGGCCGAGACCGCTTCTGACGCCCGCATCGGCGCGGCCGTGCAGGCGTTCTGCGATCCGTTTTCCGGCCAGCCCGAAATGAAGGCGACACCGTCGCGCATCAGCCCCGTCGCCTATGCCGCACGCGGCTTCCTGCTCTCGCGCGAGCCGGCCTCGCTTCCGGCCGGGAGCTGGTGGGCCGCGGTCGCCGTCGAGGGCGGGCATGGCCGGCTCTTCGCCAGCAACGCCTCGGTCGAGGAGATGATGGCACACGCCCGTGCCGCCTTCGGCGAGGACGGGCTGGTCGAGATGATCGATCGCGAGGCTGGCGTCTATCGCTGCGCCGCGACGCGCGAGGGCAGGTTGGTCGCGGCCCTTTTCATGGGCCCGGCCGGGCAGGCGCCGCTCTGGGACACCGTCAAGCTCGCCTTCGCCGATCCGGACCAGGCGCCGGAGAACCGGCTGGCCTTGCTGGCCGGCCGCCGGCTCGACGGCGCAGCCGATCCCGGCCCGATCGTCTGCGCCTGTTTCGGCGTCGGCCTCAACGCCATTCGCGCCGCCTTCGCCGCGGGCGACCAGGTCAGCGTCGAGGAGATCGGCCGGCAGCTCAGGGCCGGCACGAATTGCGGCTCATGCCTGCCGGAAATCCGACGCATCGGCGCGAGTGCGCGCCAAGGGGCCTCGGCAGGAGAGGCGGCGGCATGAGCGTCACGGATATCGAAACCATCGAAAGGAGCAGCGGGATGGGTCAAGCCGTCTTGAAGGAGGCCGATACGGGCGCGAAAATCGTTCCGCTCCCGGCCGGGAAGGCGCAGGTCGTGAGCCTGCCCTCGGTGGCGGGCAAGCCGCTGGCGGCACGCATCCTGCCCTGGCTCAGGCCGGTGCTGCAGAACGTCCTGCCGCCGCTGGTCACGGTCGCGCTGATCCTGCTGTTCTGGCAGATCGCCGCCTCCGGCCCGCAATCCTCGCTGCCCGCGCCGACCCGGATCTGGGAGGAGGCGAAGGACCTGATCACCGAGCCGTTCTACTGGGCCGGCACGCAAGATATCGGGCTGGGCTGGCGCATCCTCGTCTCGCTCCAGCGCGTCGCCATCGGCTTCGGCCTGGCGGCGGTCGCGGGCGTCCTCATCGGCGCGCTGATCGGTCAGTCGGTCTGGGCGATGCGGGGCCTGGATCCGGTCTTCCAGGTGCTGCGCACCGTGCCGCCGCTGGCCTGGCTGCCGCTCTCGCTCGCCGCCTTCCGCGACAGCCAACCCTCGGCGATCTTCGTGATCTTCATCACCGCGATCTGGCCGGTGATCATCAACACCGCCGTCGGTATCCGGAACATTCCGCAGGACTACCGCAATGTCGCTGAGGTGCTGCGGCTGAACCAGGTCGAGTTCTTCTTCAAAATCATGGTGCCCTCGGCCGCGCCCTACATCTTCACGGGTCTGCGCATCGGCGTCGGCCTGTCCTGGCTCGCCATCGTCGCGGCCGAGATGCTCACCGGCGGCGTCGGTATCGGCTTCTTCATCTGGGACGCGTGGAACTCCTCGCGCCTGTCCGACATCATCGTGGCGCTCGTCTATATCGGCGTGGTCGGCTTCTTCCTCGACCGCCTCGTCGCCTTCATCGGCACGATCGTCACCCGCGGCACAGCGGCGAATTGAGGAGGATGCGATGAGCTATCTCAAGATCGACCATGTCGACAAAAGCTTCCGCCGCGGCGCCGCCACGACGGAGGTGCTGAAGGACATCAACCTCGTCATCGACAAGGGCGAGTTCGTCTCGATCATCGGCCATTCCGGCTGCGGCAAGTCGACCTTGCTCAACATCATCGCGGGCCTGACGCCGGTCAGCACCGGGGCCGTGCTGCTCGAGAACAAGGAGGTCAGCGAGCCTGGGCCGGAGCGCGCCGTGGTCTTCCAGAACCACTCGCTGCTGCCCTGGCTCACCGTCTACGACAATGTCGCGCTGGCCGTGAACAAGGTCTTCGGGCGCTCGAAGTCCCGGGCCGAGCGGCATGACTGGATCATGCACAATCTCGACCTCGTCCAGATGGGCCATGCCAGCGACAAGCGCCCGGCCGAGATCTCGGGCGGCATGAAGCAGCGCGTCGGCATTGCGCGCGGTCTTGCGATGGAGCCCAAGATCCTGCTGCTCGACGAGCCCTTCGGCGCGCTCGACGCCCTGACCCGCGCGCATCTCCAGGATTCGGTGATGCAGATCCATGCCGCGCTCGGCAACACGATGATCATGATCACCCATGACGTCGACGAGGCGGTGCTGCTCTCCGACCGCATCGTGATGATGACCAACGGACCCTCCGCCCGCATCGGCGAGGTGCTGGACGTCCACCTGGAGCGTCCGCGCAAGCGCCTCGAGCTGGTCTCCGACCGCACCTATATCGGCGCCCGCGAGGCGGTCCTGAAGTTCCTCTACGAGCGCCATCGCTTCGTCGAGGCGGCGTGATGGCTGGGCTGATCGACAGGGCAGCGCTGCGCGCTTCCTTCTCCCCTCGGGGGAGAAGGTGGCCCGGCGAAGCCGGGTCGGATGAGGGACGGAACCGCGACGGGGCAAGACTTCCCTCATCCGTCAGCGCTTCGCGCTGCCACCTTCTCCCCCGAGGGGAGAAGGGAAAGCGCTGGCCATGAGCAACGATTTCGCCCCCGACCAGAAACGCTATCTCGAAGGCTTCATGAGCGGCCTGCAGTCGGCGCGCGCCGCGCGCGGCCTCGGTCCGCTCGGCGGCGCGGGCGGACAGGGCAGTGCCGCGCCTTCCGGCCCCGACAGGGAACATGCCGAGGCGCAGGCGAAGACGCTCGCCGGGGGCGGCAAGCTCGTCGATCAGGAGAAGTGGAAGCAGGCCGAGCACCCGTTCGACGCTTATACCCGCTTCAAGCAGCAGGCCTCCTCGGGAGCCTATCCGAAGCCCGAGGACAATTTCCGCTGGCGCTATCACGGCCTGTTCTACGTGGCGCCGGCGCAGAACAGCTATATGTGCCGCCTGCGCATCCCGAACGGCATCCTCAAGGCCTGGCAGTTCGAGAGCGTCGCCGACCTCGCCGAGACCTTCGGCGGCGGCTACAGCCACGTCACCACCCGCGCCAACCTCCAGGTCCGCGAGATCTCGGCCGAGAACGCGCCGCTGCTGCTCGAAGGCCTCGCCGACCTCGGCCTCACCGCCAAGGGCTCCGGCGCCGACAACATCCGCAACGTCACCGGCTCGGCGACGGCGGGCATCGATCCGCTCGAACTGCTCGACACGCGGCCCCATGCCCGCGCCTGGCACCACCACATCCTCAACGACCGCTCGCTCTACGGCCTGCCGCGCAAGTTCAATGTCGCCTTCGACGGCGCCGGCTCGATCGCGACGCTGGAGGACACCAACGATATCGGCTTTCAGGCCATCGAGATCGGGGAGGGGGCGTCCTTCGACGGGCAACCGGTCGCGCCCGGTATCTGGTACCGGCTCGCGCTCGGCGGCATCACCGGCCATCACGATCTCGCTCGCGATACCGGCATCGTCGTCGCGCCCTCGGACACGGTCGCGGTCGCGGATGCAATCGTGCGCGTCTTCATCGCCAATGGCGACCGCACCAATCGCAACAAGGCCCGCCTGAAATACGTGCTCGACGCCTGGGGCTTCGACACGTTCCTGGCCGCGGTCGAGGAGAAGCTCGGCCGCCGGCTGATCCGGGTCGATGCCTCCCATGTGAAGCCGCGCCCGGTCTATGACCGGCTCGCCCATATCGGCGTGCATGCCCAGGTCCAGCCCAGCCTCAACTGGGTCGGCGTCGCCCTGCCGGTTGGCAAGCTCACTGCCGCCCAGATGCGCGTCATCGCCGCGATCTCCAATCAATGCGGCGACGGCGATATCCGCCTGACCGTCTGGCAGAACCTGCTGATCTCCGGCGTGCCGGATGCGAAGGTCGACGATGTCCTGGCGAATCTGCAGGCCGCCGGCCTATCGGCCGAGACCTCGGTGCTGCGCGCCGGGCTGATCGCCTGCACGGGCGCGACCGGCTGCAAGTTCGCCGCGGCCCACACCAAGGAGGACGCACTCGCGATCGCCGACCATTGCGAACCGCGCCTCACGCTGGAGACGCCGGTCAACATCCATCTCACCGGCTGTCACCATTCCTGCGCCCAGCACTATATCGGCGATCTCGGCCTGATCGGCGCCAAGGTGCCGATCAATGAGGAGGGCGACACCGTGCCGGGCTACGACCTGCTGGTCGGCGGTGGCTATGGCGTCGACGGCGGTATGGCTCGGCCCTTCCGCGAGAAGGTGAAAGCGGAGGACGCGCCGGCGCTGGTCGAGGCGATCCTGCGCACCTGGCAGGCGCATCGGGCCTCGCCCGACGAGAGCTTCGTCGCCTTCGCCCGCCGCCACGAGATCGAGGCGTTGCAGGTGCTGGTCGAGACCATGGGAGAGGCAGCATGACGACCGGATCCATGTTGACGTCCGCTCCGGCCGCAGGCTCGTGCGCTTCCCTCCCCCCGCTTGCGGGGGGGGGGGCTAGGGGGGGGGGGCGTGCGGCGTGGCGATCCCCTGGAGGACGGGGCGGGACCTGCTGTGCGGGCCCCCCCCCCCCCCCCCCCCCCCCCCCCCCCCCCCCGGGGGGAGGGGGTTCTGCCGCACCCGTCTTCAGCCGGGACGTCCGCATGACCCTCCAGAGCCCGAACCCGCTCGTCCAGGTCCTGCCCGAAACCGCGCCCTTCAGCGAGGAGCAGCGTTCCTGGCTGAACGGCTTCTTCGCCGGCCTGCTCTCGCTCGACAATGCCGGCGTCACCGCGCTCTCCCCTGCCGAGAACGCGGCGGTCATGGGCGAGGCGGATGACGGCGCGCCCTGGCACGATCCGGCGATAGAGATGGCGGAGCGCATGAAGCTCGCCGAAGGCAAGCCCTTGCCGCGAAAACTCTTCGCCGCGATGGCGCAGCAGGATTGCGGGCAGTGCGGCTATGTCTGCGAGACCTATTCGGCGGCGATCGCCGAGGGCAAGGAGCCGCGCCTCAACCTCTGTGCGCCCGGCGGCAAGGACACGCTGCGCATGCTGAAGGCGCTGACGGAGGATGTTGGCAGCTCGCCCACTGCTGGCATTCCCGCCGAAGCCGCGCCCGCGACGCCGACCGGTCCGCCCGGCCGCTGCCGCGAGAACCCGGCGCTCGCCACCTTCCTGTCGCGCCACAAGCTCAATGGCGAGGGCTCGGAGAAGGAGACCTGGCATGTCGAGTTCGATTTGAGCGAAAGCGGGCTCGACTATGTCGTCGGCGACGCCTTCGGCATCGTGGCGCAGAACGACCCGCGCCTCGTCGATGCGGTCGTCGCCCTGCTCGGCGCGCGCCCGGATGCCGATATCGGCAGCAAGACGCTGTACGAGGCCTTGCTGGCCGATCGCGCGCTCGGCCCGGCGCCGGACGCGCTGTTCCAGCTGATCTCCTATGTCACCGGCGGCGAGACCCGCCTGAAAGCCAGGCGCCTCGCCGCCGGCGAGGATCCCGACGGCGATCTCGACCGGCTCGACGTGCTCGGCGCTTTGCACAAGTTCGGCAAGGCGCGGCTCTCGCCCGAAGCCTTCGTCGAGGCGCTCGATCCGCTCCAGCCGCGGCTCTACTCGATCTCCTCATCCTTCAACGATACGCCGGGCCGCATCTCGCTGACGGTCGACACGGTGCGTTACGCCATTGGCTCGCGGCCGCGCTGGGGCGTCGCCTCGACCTTCCTTGGCGAGCGGGTGCAGCCTGGCGACAAGGTGCCGGTCTATGTCCAGCGCGCCCATGGCTTCGGCCTGCCCACCGATCCGCGCACGCCGGTCATCATGGTCGGTCCGGGCACCGGCATCGCGCCGTTCCGCGCCTTCCTGCGCGACCGCAGGGCGACGAAGGCGGAGGGTCGCAACTGGCTGTTCTTCGGCCATCAGCGCCGCGCCTGCGACTTCTTCTACGAGGACGAGCTCAATGCGCTGAAGCAGGAAGGCGTGCTGCACGGGCTCACCCTGGCCTGGTCGCGCGACGGCACCGAGAAGATCTATGTCCAGGACCGTATGCGCGAGCGCGGCGCCGAGCTCTTCGCCTGGCTCGAGGAGGGCGCGCATTTCTACGTCTGCGGCGACGCCAAGCGCATGGCCAAGGATGTCGAGCGCGCGATGGTCGATGTCGTCGCCGAGCACGGCAAGCGCTCGCCCGACGAGGCGGTCGCCTATGTCGCGGCGCTGAAGAAGGCTGGGCGGTACCAGGCGGATGTGTATTGAGCGCTAACCGTCATTCTCGGGCGAAGCGAAGCGCAGACCCGAGAATCTCTTTCAGGAGATGCTCGGGTCAAGCCCGAGCATGACGAGGTGTCCACGCCGTCAGATGATCCGTCGCCTCAGCCAGCCGCCGATCTGCTCGACCGCGACGACGAGCGCGAACACCGCCAGGATGATCGTCAGTGCCGTGTCGTAGTCGAACAGGTCGAACGCCACCTTGAGCTCGACACCGATGCCGCCTGCGCCGACGAGCCCGAGCACGACGGAGGCGCGCGTCGCCTTCTCGACGCAGAACAGCGAGGTGGCGATGAAGGAGGGCATGGCGTTAGGTACAACGGCCGAGAAGATCAGCCCGGTCTTGCTGGCGCCGATGGTCGAGAGCGCCTCGCGCGGGCCCTTGTCGGTCTCCTCCATCGCCTCGGCGAAGAAGCGCCCGGCATAGCCGATCGTGTCGATCATCAGCGCGAGCACGCCGGCGGCTGGTCCGAGACCGACCGCGATCACGAAGAACAGCGCCCAGATCAGGTCCGGAACGGTGCGGAAGAAGGCGATCAGCCCGCGCGCCAGCGTACGCACGACCGGATGCGGCGAGAGCCCGTCCGCCGCCAGGATCGCCAGCGGGAAGGAGAGGATCAGGCCAAGCACGCAGCCCGAGACAGCCATCTGGAAGGTCGTCGCCAGCGACAGCAGGATGGAATCGAGTCGCGACAGGTCAGGCGGAAACATCCGGCCGAGGATGTTGCCCATATAGGGCACGCCGCGGATCAGCTTCTCGGCTGAGAGGTCGGAGCCGCTGAAGGACCAGACCACCAGCGCGAGCGCCAGGAACCCGCCGATGAAGGAAACGGCGCTCGGCCGCGCGAAACGATCGATTGCAGGCAGGCGAGGGGAGGCTTGCAGGCTCATGCGAAGACGTGCGCCGGCGGCTTCGCCGGCTCCTCATGTGTCGACGCCGATCCGTCGCCCGGCTCCTCGAAGAAGGCCGCGAGCTCCGGCTCGCTGCAATGGAGCGCGCGCCGGTCCAGCGCGACGCCGCCCTGGCCGAGCCCGACGATGCGGTCGGAGAAGCGCAGCGCATGCGCCATGTGGTGCGAGACGAAGACCAGCGTCAGCCCCTTGTCGCGCGTCAGACGGAAGAGCAGCTCCATCACCTCGCGCCCGGCGCGCGGGTCGAGGCTGGCATCGGGCTCGTCGGCGAGCACCAGTTCCGGCCGCTGCATCAGCATCCGCGCGATGGCGACGCGCTGCGACTGGCCGCCGGAGAGCGAGTCGGCCCGCTGCATCGCCTTGTCGGCCAGGCCGACGGCGTCGAGACAGGCCATCGCCTCGTCGCGCACCGCTTTCGGCGCCAGCGCCTGCGCCCAGGTCCGTGGGCCGGAGCGCCGCGACTGCACGCCGTGCACGACATTGGAGAGCGCGCTCATTCGCGCCACCAGATTATGCTTCTGGAAGACCACGCCGACGCGCGAGCGAAAGCGTTTGAGGCTCGCGCCGCGCAACCCGCCGACCGTTTCGCCGAGGACCGAGATGGTGCCGGCATCCGCCTCCGCAAGCCGCACGATCATGCGCAGCAGCGTCGATTTGCCGGTGCCGTTCGCGCCGATCAGGGCGAGCGACTCGCCAGCCGGGACGGAGAGGTCGAGCCCCTGGATGACGGCGCGCTTGCCAAAACTCTTGCGCAGCGTGCCGATGGCGATGACCGGCGCCTGCGTGGGCCCCGCTCCCGCGGGTTCGGCGGAGGTCTCCGCCATCACTCGATGAACTTGTTGAATTCGGTGATGCCGATCGTGGCGTAGATCGAGCGGACATAATCGTAGTCGGTGTCCTTGACCTCGGGCAGGAAGACGCCGCCGGCGAATTTGCGGTTGTCGTCGGTGCCGGTCGTCACGGCCTTCATCAGGTCGGCGCCATGGTCGAGGAAGGCCTTGCGCACCTTGGCCACCACCTCGGGCTTCACCTTCGGGCTCGCGATCATCACGTCGTTGGGCAGGTCGCGCCCGCGTGCCACCACGGCGAAGCCGGTCTTGGTGTCGGATTCGCGGATGCGCTGGAGATGAGTCAGGTTGAGGCCGATGGCGGCGATGTCGCCGCGCTTCATCGCCTCGACCGCGACATTGCGCTTCACGAAGATCGGCTTGTAGTCGACATTGTATTTCAGGCCGAAATCGGCGAGCGCCTGGGCCGGGCCGAGATGCTGCGAGGTCGAGCCGATCTCGCCGAAGGAGATGGTCTTGCCCTTGAGATCGGCGACCGATTTGACCGGCCCGTTCGCCAGCACCGCGACCTGGCTGAAATAGTCGGGCCGCTGCCAGCCGACGACCGGCACGGCATTGGTGCGTGCCTTGAACACCACATATTCGGCCGGGCCGGTCAGCACGAAATCGACCTGGCCCGCGGCCATCGCCTCGACGGCGGCGGTGCGGCCGGAGACGGCGAAGAACTGCACCTTGACGTCGGCGACCTTCTCGAAGGCCGCCTTAAACGGACCGAACTCGCGCTGCAGCGACTCGGCCCCGTCGATATCGGTGACGGCGAAGCGGATCGCGTCCTGCGCCTGGGCGGCGGGTGCCGTCAGCATCGCGGCGGTGACGAGCGCATAGGCCAGCGTCTTCAGCATGGTCGTTCTCCCCTCGGGTTCTGAAAGGCGGCGCTAAAGCGGCTCTACGACGGCCGGGTGACTGCCGGACGACGGTTCGGTGACATGAACCGTCATGCTGTCGTCATCTGCCGCCGTCATGCGCGTGCCCCGCGGCCAGGAACGTGCTTTGGCCGCTACGATCTCCGGGAGAGTGACGTGACGCTTCTGATCGCCGGCGGCAGGGTCCTGCGCGATGGTTTCGAGACGATGGACATCGTCGTCGAGGGAGAGAGCATCGCAGCCGTCGGCGCAGGGCCCGCGAACGGGCATTTGCGCCTCGATGCGTCTGGCTTGCTGGTCCTGCCCGGCATCGTCGACTGCCATGGCGACGCCTTCGAGCGCCATATCATGCCGCGACCGAAGGTCAGCTTCGATATCGGCCTCGCCCTGCGCGACGCCGACCGCGCCTTGCTCGCCAGCGGCATCACCACCGCCTTCCATGGCGTGACCTGGTCCTGGGAGCCGGGCCTGCGCGGCGCCGAGAATGCGCGCCGCCTGCTCGACACGATCGATGCGCTGGCGCCCGAGCTCGGCGCCGACACCCGCTTCCATCTGCGCCACGAGACCTTCAATCTCGATGCCGAGGCCGAGATCATCGACTGGCTGCGCTCGGGCCGCGTCGGCGTGCTCGCCTTCAACGACCATACCGAGGGCACGCTGAAGACGCGCAGCCGGCCGGACAAGGTCGGCAAGATGGTCGAGCGCTCGGGCCTCTCGCATGAGGATTTCATGACGCTCGTCGAGAACGTCTATGCCCGCAAGGACGAGGTGCCCGGCTCGATCTCGCGCCTCGCGGCGGCGGCGCAGGAGGCCGGCATTCCCGTGCTCTCCCATGACGACATGACGCCGGAGATGCGGCGCTGGTATCGCGCGCTCGGCGTCTCCGTCGCGGAATTCCCGATCGACGAGGAGACCGCCCGCGAGGCCGCCGCCCATCGCGAGCCGATCGTCTTCGGCGCGCCGAATGTCGTGCGCGGCGGCTCGCATACCGGCTGCCCGTCGGCCGAGGAGATGGTCGCCAAAGGCCTCTGCACCATCCTGGCCTCGGATTATTATTATCCGGCGCTGCTGCTCGCGCCCTTCATCCTGGCGCGCAACGGCACAGCGCGACTGGAGGACGCCTGGAAGCTGGTCTCGCAGGCTCCGGCCGAGGCTTTTGGTCTGGGCGATCGCGGAACCATCGCGCCCGACATGCGCGCCGACCTGATCCTGGTCGACGACGCGCCGCAGCCGCGCGTCGTCGCCACCATCGCCGGCGGCAGGCTGGTCCATCTCGCGGACCAGCGCATTCTCGGCTGATCAGGCGTCGTAGCCCTTTAACGCAGCCACCGCCGTCATCACGCCGCGCAGCTCGGCGAGGCCGCGCAGACGCCCGACGGCCGGATAGCCCGGGAAGCTGCCCTTGCCGACATCGTCGAGCAGCTCGTGGCCATGGTCCGGCCGCATCGGAATCCGCCAATGTGGCTGGCCGGCGGCCTTGCGGCGCGTCTGTTCGGCCATCAGCGCATCGACCAGCGCCACCATGTCGGTGTCGCCGCCGAGATGCTCGGCTTCCATGAAGGACCCGTTGGGGTCCTTGGCGACATTGCGCAGATGCGCGAACCAGATGCGGTCCGCGAAGCGGCGCGCGATCGCCGGCACGTCGTTCTTGGGATTGGCGCCGAGCGAGCCCGAGCACAGGGTCAGCCCATTGGCCGGGCTGTCGACTGCATCGAGGATGAAGGCGATGTCGTCCTCGCCCGAGCAGATGCGCGGCAGGCCGAAGAGCGGCCGCGGCGGATCGTCGGGATGGATGCACATCCGGATCCCGACCTCCTCGGCCGTCGGGATCACCGCCTCCAGGAAGCGCTTGAGATTGGCGCGCAGCAGCTCATGGCTCATGCCGCGATAGCGCTCCAGCATGCGCTTCAGGCCGGGCACGTCGTAGCGGTCATAGGCGCCGGGCAGGCCGGCCATGATATTGGCGAGCAGGCGGGCGCGATCGGCCTCGCTCGAGCGCTCGAACCAGACCCTGGCGCGGTCCAAGGTCTCGGCGGAGTGACCCTCGGCTGCGCCGGGACGCTCCAGCATGAAATGGTCGAAGGCGACATATTCGTGCAGGTTGAAGCGCAGAGCCGTACCGCCGCCGGGCAGGGGATAGGCCAGCTCGGTCCGCGTCCAGTCCAGCACCGGCATGAAATTGTAGCAGACCACTTCGATGCCGCAGGCGGCGAGATTGCGCAGCGATTGCCGGTAATTGGCGAAGATGGTTTCGAGATCGCCCTCGCCGATCTTGACGTCCTCGTGCACCGGCAGGCTCTCGACCACCGACCAGCGCAGGCCGAGGCTCTTGTCGGCCTCGATGATCGCCTTGCGCTTTTCGATCTCCTCGACGCTCCAGACCACGCCATAGGCGATCTGGTGCAGGGCATTGACGATGCCTTGCGCGCCCGCCTGACGGGCCTGGGCGAGCGTCACCACATCGTCCGGCCCGAACCAGCGCCAGGTCTGTTCCATCGTCGCGTTTCCTTCTTGGTCTTGTCGGCTCTGAGATGGTTCGACCGTTCAATCGGCCCGGATCGGCGCGTTCGCGACGAAGGCGTCGACATGGTTGCGCGCGATCGCCTCGATCGCGTCGAAGACAGTGCGCAGATGCGCCCGCATCGCCCGCTCGGCGCCGGCCACGTCGCCGGCGCCGACCGTCGCGGCGATCTCGCGGTGCTGGTCCATGATCATGCCGGGCCAGGAGGCGGCCTCCAGCGACAGGCAGCGCACCCGGTCGAGCTGGGCTTTCACCCCCTCGATCAGGCCCCAGACGGACGGGTGGCCGGACAGGCGCGAGAGCTCGGCATGGAAGGCCTCGTCCTGGCGGAAGAAATCGACGCGGTCGCCGGTCTTCAGCGCCTGCTCCTGCAGCCGGATCAACCGCTCCAGCGCAGCCTTGCCGGCGGCGTCGATGCGCTGCGCGGCGAGCACGACGGTGCGGCATTCCAGGGTCTCGCGCACGAACTGGCTGTCATAGACCGCGGCGAGGTCGATCGGCGCGACGAAGGTGCCGACCTGCGGCACCACGACGAGGAAGCCTTCATCGACCAGTCGCTTGAAGGCCTCGCGCACCGGCGTGCGGCTGACGCCGAACTGCACCGCCATCCGCGCCTCGGACATCGCTTCGCCCGGCAGGAGCACCGCGTTCAGGATGTCGCCTCGCAGGGCGCGGTGGATCTGGTCGGTGCTTTGTCGTGCCGCTGCGATGCCCATTGCCAAGCTCTGGTCCACTAGTATACTAGAATACCGGTCAATCTGATGCGACGTCAATCTGTCAGGGCGATGTTCGCACGGAATCGCGGGGCGACAAGAAACCGACAAGCGGGAAACCCGTATCGGAGGGAGAGATCATGGTCCAGGACAGCCTCAATCGGCGCGTTTTCGTCGGCGGTGTCGCCGGCCTTGCCGGCGCGGCCTATGCGCCCGGCACTTTTGCCCAGCAGCTCAAGCTTCCGGCCTCGCCGGTCGCGCTCAGCATCATCGACGTCGGCGGCGCGCTCGCTCTGGTGCAGGCGCCGCTGGAGAACTACACCAAGGCAAACCCCAAGCTTGTCTCGCGGATGACCTTCACCAAGGCGCCGGCCCCCGAGCTGCCGGGCAAGCTGAAGGCGCAGCAGGACGCGGGCCGCGTCGACATTGATTTCGTCATCGGCGGCCTGGATGTGCTCTCGGCCGGCATCGATCAGAAGCTCTGGGTCGAATTGCTGCCGCGCTTCGCCTCCGATCTGCCGAAGCCCGAGGAGGTGTTCCTCAAGCCTGCGCTCGCCATGCACAATCTCGGGCGCGGCCAGGGGATGGCGATGGTCTATTATCCGTCCGGCCCGCTGCTCGAATACATGCCCGACAAGGTCAAGACGCCGCCGACCACGGCCGAGGAACTGCTCGCCTGGACCAAGCAGAACAAGAACCGCTTCCTCTATGCCCGCCCGGCCAATTCCGGCCCGGGCCGGACCTTCATCATGGGCCTGCCCTATATTCTCGGCGATAGCGACCCCAAGGATCCGGCCAAGGGCTGGGACAAGACCTGGGCCTATCTCAAGGCGCTGGGCGAGAACATCGAATACTATCCCGGCGGCACCGGTGCGACGATGAAGGAGCTCGGCGACGGTTCGCGCGACATCATCGTCTCGACGACGGGTTGGGACATCAATCCGCGCGTGCTGGGCGTCGTGCCGAAGGAGGCCAAGATCCAGACCTTGAAGGGCTTCCACTGGGTCACCGACGCCCAATACATGATGATCCCCAAGGGCGTCTCCGACGAGAAGCTCGCAGTGCTGCTCGACCTGATCCGCCACATGCTGACGCCGGAGCAGCAGGCCTATACCTATGACGAGGGCTATTTCTATCCGGGCCCGGCGGTGAAGGACGTGCCGCTCTCGATGGCGCCGGCCGCCAGCCGTAAGGCGATCGAGGAGTACGGCCGTCCGGAATACGAGAAGCTGATCGCCGAGAACCCGATGGAGACCCCGCTCGACCCCGACAAGATGGTCGTCGCCTTCCGGATCTGGGACGAGCAGGTCGGCGGCGCCAAGCGCAAATAGGCCCGCTGCGAAACGTCGAAGCAGGTCGGTCCTTGACCGGCCTGCCGCCTTGCTGTCGCCTGTCGGCAGCTGACCGCCCATCCGTTCGAACTTGATGGTCCTTCATGTCGATACACGCCGCGAATTTCCGCGAACTCAGGCTCGACCGGCTCTGCCGCGACTTCGGTACGCATAACGCCGTCAAGGACGTCTCGCTGACCATCAAGCAGGGCGAGTTCATCGCGCTGCTCGGCCCCTCCGGCTGCGGCAAGTCGACGACGCTGAACCTAATCGCCGGCCTTCTGCCTGCGACCGGCGGCGGCATCTGGCTCGACGAGAAGCGCATCGATCCGCTCCGCCCTGAAGAGCGTGGCTTCGGCATGGTCTTCCAGAGCTACGCGCTCTTCCCGCACATGACCGTGAAGAAGAATATCGGCTTCGGCCTGAAGATGCGCGGCATGGCCAAGGCGGAAAGCGAGCGCCGCGTCGCGGAAGCCGTCGCGCTGGTCCGCCTGCAGGGCCAGGAGGAGAAGCTGCCCGGCCAGCTCTCCGGCGGCCAGCAGCAGCGCGTCGCCATCGCCCGCGCCATCGCCGTGCAGCCGCCGCTGGTGCTGATGGACGAGCCGCTCTCCAATCTCGACGCCAAGCTGCGCCTCGAGATGCGCGCCGAGATCAGGCGCATCCACAACACGCTCGGCGCCACCACGATCTACGTCACCCACGATCAGGAGGAGGCGCTCTCGCTGGCCGACCGCATCGTGGTGATGCGCGATGGCGAGATCCGTCAGGTCGGCGGGCCGGAGGACCTGTTCTCGCGGCCGGACCATCTCGACGTCGCCGAGTTCATGGGATTCCGCAACAAGGTCGCCGGCCGCGTCGCCACTGTCGCTGATGCGCTGGCGACCGTCACGGTCGGCGAGGTCGGCGTCGCCGGACGTATAAGATCGCCGGTTGCGGCGGGGCAGGGCGCCCATATCTCGATCCGCCCCGAGGACCTGCATCCGGTTGCCGAGGGCGCGCCCGGCCTCGCGGCCAAGGTCGTCTCGACCGAATTCCACGGCCGCGAATTCGTCGGCTTCGCCCGCATGGCGGACGACACGCCGCTGACCTTCCTGGCCGATAGTCGCATCGCGCCCGGCACCGAGATCCGCCTCGCCGCTGCGCCGGATCGCGTCCTCGTCTTCGGAGAGGGCTCATGAGCACCCTGTCTGGTGCCGCGTCCGGCAGTACAGCCGAGATTCCATTCAAACAACGCCTCGCCGCGCGCGGCCTCGACGGGCTGACGCTGCTCGTCCTGCCGGCGGTGCTCTTCCTGCTGGCGCTCTTCATTTACCCGTTCTTCTACGGGCTGTTCCTGTCCTTCACGCCGAAGGCGGGCGGCATGCTGGCGAACTACCAGCGCTTCTTCTCGGATTCGTTTCTGTACGGCACGATCGCGACCACGCTCTGGCTCGCCATGCCGGTGACGATCGTGACCCTGCTGCTCGCGATCCCGATCGCCTTCCGCGTCAGGCTGATGAAGAACCAGCGGCTGCTGACCACGATCCTCGTCATCCCGATCACGCTCGGCACCGTGCTGGTTGCCGAAGGGCTTTTGAACTATCTCGGCCCGCAGGGCTGGTTCAACCGCACCTTGATGGCGATCGGCTTGATCTCGACCCCCGTGAAGCTGCTGCATAATTACTGGGGCGTGATGCTCTCGCTGGTCATCACCGGCTTCCCCTTCACCTTCCTTTTGACGCTCTCCTATCTCACCGGCGTCGATCCGGCGCTCGAGCAGGCCGGCGCGACATTGGGGGCAGGGCCCTGGGAGCGCTTCAAGCATATCCTGCTGCCGCTGCTGCTGCCGGGGCTGGCGATCACCTTCTGCCTGAGCTTCGTCCAGGCCTTCTCGGTCTTTCCCTCCGCGGTCCTGCTCGGCGCGCCGGCGGGGCCGACGCGCGTGATCTCGATCGCCGCCTATCAGGCGGCCTTCGAGGAATACGACTACTCGATGGCTTCGGCGGTCGCGATGATCATGGGCGTGGTCCAGCTCGCCATCGTCGTCGTCGTGCTCGGCGCACGCGGCATGCTCTATCGCGGCCCGGCCGGCGGCGGGAAGGGCTGAGTCATGGTTCAGGACACCCGTCTTTCCACCAAGCTCTGGGCCGCCGCCAACTGGGCGCTGATCGGCTTCTTCATCGTCAACCTCTTCGCGATGATCGCGGCGGTGGTGACGAGCTCGTTCTCGACGCGCTGGCTGCGCTCCTGGCTGCCGGATGGCTGGACGACGCGCTGGTACGGCGCCGCCTGGAGCGAGTTCCAGCTCGGCGACGTGCTGACCGTCACCTTCCAGATCGTCTTCCTGGTCGTCTTCCTCTCGGGCCTCATCGGGGTGCCGGCGGCCTATGCGCTGGCGCGGCGTGATTTCCCGGGCAAGCGGCTGGTCATGCTGCTCTTCCTGTTGCCGCTGCTGGTGCCGCCGATCACCTTCGGCATTCCGCTGGCGACGGTGCTCTACCGGGCCGGTCTCGCCGGCTCGATGTCGGGCGTCGTGCTCGCCAATCTCGTGCCGACCGTGCCCTTCGTCATCCTGGTGATGATCCCCTTCATCGAGCAGATCGACACCAAGATCGAGGCGGCCGCCCGCGTCTTCGGCGCCAACACCTTCAAGCTCTTCATCCATGTCCTGCTGCCATTGCTGATGCCCGGCATCCTGGCGGCGCTTCTGCTGGTGCTGGTCCGCACCATCGCGATGTTCGAGCTGACCTTCCTGACCGCCGGCCCGACCAGCCAGACGCTCGTCGTCGCGCTCTATTACGCCGTCTTCGCGGCGGGTGTGCGCGCCGTGCAGTCGATCGACGCCATGGCGGTGATCTACATGGTGACGACGCTGATCTGGCTCATCATCGCCCTGCGCTTCGTCAACCCGACCCAGATCGTCGCCCGCGCCAAGAGGTGAGGGCGGCGCTCGCTGCCGGCGGGGCGCCCGCCTGCGGCGCCGGCGTAGGTCGACGGCCACCATACCGGTATGCTAAGGTTCCCTTGGGGATGGGCGCTTACTGGAAGGCCTCGCCCGTGACGATGCAAGCCGAGCTTCGCCTCAAGGATCCGATCGCCCCGCAACTGGTCTCGACCTTGCGTCAGGCGATCATCGCGGCGCAGCTGAAACCCGGTGAGGCGCTGTCTGAAAAGGACATTGCCGACCGCTTCGGCGTCAGCCGCCAGCCGGTGCGCGAAGCCTTCATCAAGCTGTCGGAAGCCGGTCTGGTGCAGGTCCTGCCCAGCCGCGGCACCTATGTGATGAAGATCTCGATGCGCGCCGTCGCCAATGCCCGCTTCGTCCGCGAGGCGGTCGAGTGCGCCATCGCGCGGGCGGCGAGCCAGCTGATCCAGCCGAGCGGCGTCGCACGGCTGCGGCGCCTGATCGACGAGCAGCGCAGCGCCGCCGCCTCGGAGGATTACGCCGCGTTCTCGGCGCTCGACGAGAGGTTCCATCGCACGCTGGCCGAGATCGTCGATTGCACCTATGCCGGCCGCGTCGTCGAAGGGGCGCGCGCGCAGACCGACAGGGTCCGCTACCTGTCGCTGCCAGGCGCCTCGCCCGCACCGCTCCTGATCGCCCAGCATGTCGCCATCATCGATGCGATCGAGGCCGGCGATGCCGATGGCGCCGAATGCGAGATGCGCAAGCATCTGCGCGAGATCCTCAACGCCCTGTCACGCATCGCTAAGGACAATCCCGAGCTCTTCGAGGACGACGTCATGCCGGCGCATACGCAAACCCTGCACACGCCCTGACCTTATTGCCCGAGGCCGGAACCTATCATCGGCGCCGCGATTGTACCGGCATTCATCTGCGGGGCTGCTGGGCATGGCATCGGGCAAGGGCAAGGATACGGGTGGGCGCCTGAGAAGGACGCGCGCCGAGGCGTTGACCATCCGCCGCCAGCGCCGCGGCTCGGGCTTTTCCTATGTCGACGAGGCGGGCCGGCCGGTTCGCGATGCCGGGACGCTCGACCGCATCCGCTCGCTCGCCATTCCGCCGGCCTATGAGGATGTCCGCATCGCGGCCGATCCGCGCGCCCATTTGCAGGCGCTCGGACGCGACGATGCCGGGCGCCTGCAGCATCGCTACCATCCCGACTGGGACAAGGTGCGCGAGCGCCGCAAGCTCAAGCGGCTGCAGCGCCTGATCGAGGCCCTGCCGAAGCTCAGGGCCGCCGTCGCCCGTGACCTCAAGGCCCGGGATCTCGGCCATGACAAGGCGCTGGCCTGCGCGGTCGCGATCATCGATCGCTGCCATATCCGGGTCGGCAACGACGCCTATGCCGAAGCCAATGGCAGCTATGGCGCCTCGACCCTGCGCAAGCGCCATCTCACGCTGAGCGGCAAGCGGGTGGAACTCTCCTTTCGCGGCAAGGGCGGCAAGGACATCGCCTGCGCGCTCGAGGACGTTTTCCTCGCCAGGGCGCTCGGCCGCCTCGTGACCCTGCCGGGCCGCCGGCTGCTGCAATATCGCGACGAGGGCGGCGTCGTGTCCCCGGTCCGCGCCGGCGAGATCAATGCCTATCTGCGCCGCATCTCGGGCCTGCCGATCAGCAGCAAGGATTTGCGCATGCTGGCCGCCAATGCCGCCGCCGCCGAATTGCTGCTCGCGGGCGATGTGGTGGCGACCGAGACCGGCAAGAAGCGCCAGCTCGCCGACATCATGCGCGCCATTTCCGAGCAGCTCGCCAACACGCCGGCTGTGGTCCGCAAGAGCTATGTCCACGAGATCGTGGTCAGCGCCTATGCCAGCGGCAGGCTCAAGGCCTGCTATGTGAAAACCCGGGCGAGCGCCGGCTGCTCGCGCATCGAGAGGGCCCTGGGCTCGCTGGCGGCTTAGCCGGATCGCCTTCGCGTGCTATGCCGCGCCATCGCAGCGGCTAGCCTGGAACGCGAAGGAACAGATGCGGAAAATCCTGATCATCGGCATCGGCGCGGGCGATCCCGACTACATGACGGTCCAGGCCATCAAGGCCCTCAACCGGGTCGATGTCGTCTTCATCCCCGACAAGGGCGAGGAGAAAGCCGGGCTGCGCCAGTTGCGGACCGAGATCTGCGAGCGTTTCATCGAACAGCCGGGCTATCGCACGGTCGACCTCGCGGTGCCGCAGCGCGCCGCGGCCGGCTCGGATTATCGCGGCAGCGTCGACGATTGGCATGCGAAGCTGGCCGAAGCCTATGAGGCCCTCTTCGCCGCGGAGCTTGCCGAGGGCGAATGCGGCGGCCTGCTCGTCTGGGGCGATCCGAGCCTCTATGACAGCACGATCCGGATCATCAAGCGGATCCGCGCCCGCGGCTTCGCGCTCGACTACGAGGTCATCCCGGGCATCAGCAGCGTGCAGGCGCTCGCCGCGAAGCACCGCGTCACGCTCAACCGGATTGGCGAGCCGGTCCTGGTCACGACCGGGCGCAGGCTTGTCGAGGGAGCGCCGAACGGGCTCGACAGCGTCGTCATGCTCGACGGCGACCAGGCCTTCGCGAAGATCCCGCCCGACGATCTCGATATTTTCTGGGGCGCCTATCTCGGCACGTCCGACGAGATCCTGATGGCCGGCAAGCTCGCCGAGGTGAGGGACGAGATCGCGCGGGCCAGGGCGCAGGCGCGGGCCGAGAAGGGCTGGATCATGGACACCTATCTGCTGCGCAAGAGCGAGCCCGGGATCTAGAAGCGCTGGCGCTGCCCGTCATTGCGAGAAGCGAAGCGACGAAGCAATCCAGGGGGAGTGCGCGTGACCTCCTGGATTGTTTCGCTGCGCTCGCAATGACGAGGCGCAATGCGCTCGCAACGATGCCGCTAACCCGCCTGAACGAGCAGCTCCAAGTCAGGCCCTACTGGCCATATCCGACGAGCACGCGTGGCAGCCACAGCACGGTCGAGGGAAAGAGCGAGATCACGGCCAGGACAACGAGCCCGGCGCCCAGGAAGGGCCCGAGCTCCTTGCTCTCCTCCTCCAGCTTCACCCCGGCGAAATTGGCGCAGATGTAGAGCAGGATGCCGACCGGCGGCGTGATCAGCCCCAGGCAGAGGTTGAAGACCATCACCAGCCCGAAATGAACGAGGTCGATGCCGACCGCCTGCACCACCGGCACGAGAACCGGGATCAGAATGAACATCGCCGGCAGCGGCTCCATGAAGATGCCGATGATCAGCAGGAAGACGTTGATCATCATCAGGATGACCGTCGGATCGGACGAGACCGAGGCGATCCAGGCCGCCATCGCCCGCGGCATGCCGGAGACCGCGAGCAGCCAGCCGAAGCCCGAGGACAGCGCGATGATGAACATCACCAGCGCGGTGTCGAGCGCGGTCTGCACCAGGATCGGCCAGACCGTGCTGAGCTTCAGCTCCTTGTAGACGAAGAAGCCGACGAAGGCGGCGTAGAGCACGGCCAGCGTCGCGCTTTCGGTGACGGTGACGATGCCGCCGGTGACGCCGATCAGGATGATCACCGGCATCATCAGCGCCCAGAGCGCCGGCGGGATCAGCCGGGGTAATTCGCGCAAGGGTACCGCGGCGGAGACCGGATAGTTCCGCCTGACCGAGATCCAGTAGGCCGCGACCATCAGCGCCAGCGCCAGCATGATCCCGGGCACCACGCCGCCGAGGAAAAGCGCGATGATCGAGACGCCCTTGGCGGCCGAAAGCCCGTAGATCACCAGCGGGATCGAGGGCGGGATGATCGGCCCGTTGACGCAGGCCGAGGCCATCAGGGCGGCCGCGAAGCCGCCGCCATAGCCCTGCTTCTTCATCGCCGGGATCAGCACCTTGCCGAGCGCCGAGGCGTCCGCCGCCGCCGACCCGGACAGGCCGGAGAAGATCATCGCCGCGGTCACCGAGGTCAGCGCCAGCCCGCCGCGGAAGCGGCCGACCATGGCGTTGGCGAGGCTGATGATTTGCGTGGTGATGCCGCCGCCATTCATCAAATTGCCGGCCAGGATGAAGAAGGGGATGGCCAGCAGCGCATAGGAATCGGCGCCGACCAAGGTGCGCTGCGCCAGCAGCGACATCGGCAGGGAACCGTGGGCCCAGATCGCTGCCATGGTGGCGAGGCCCATGGCGAAGCCGATCGGAACCGAAAGGGCAAGCAGCAGGAAGAAGCCGCCGATCAGGATCGTGCTCATCTCAGAAATCCCCCGCCCAGCCCTCGGGCTTCCGCTTGGACGGGTCGACGATCTTCTCGACGAAATAGAGCATCATCATCGCGCAGGAGACCGGCGCGGAGAAATAGAAGAAGGCCGGGGTGATATCGAGCGCGCCATAGGTGTTGGGCAGGACGTCGATGGAAAGCTTCAGGCTGTAGATGAAGAGCACGGTGATGAAGGTGAGATTGGCGAGCTCGATCGCCCAGGACATCACCTCCTTGGTGCGCCCCTTCAGCATCTCGATGAACATGTCGACGCCGATATGGAGCTTCTGGCGATAGAGCACGGCCGCGCCGACGAAGGTGATCCAGATGAACAGAATGTTCGAGACCTGCTCGACCCAGGCGATCGGCGAGTTGATGACATAGCGCCACCAGACGGCGGCCAGCGTGATCAGGACGATCAGGGCTATGCAGCTGCCGAGGAAGGCCTTGGCGATCGAGGTGACGACGTCAGATGTCTTGCCGATAAGTGCCTTCATTCACAGCGCTCCGCATCGTGCCAGGGCGTTCCGTCGAGGCCGGGCCGTCGGCGGGGCGCGGGGGGGGGGGCGGGGGCGCCGGGGGGGCGGGCGGGCCGGGAGGCCGGCCCGGCCGGGCGGGGGGGGGGGCGCCCCCCCCCCCGCCCCC
>NZ_JBHYEM010000006.1:190337-331772 GCF_051860145.1 Allobosea sp.
CGAGGCCGGGCCGTCTCGCGCCGGCGCTTGGGCCGGCGCGAGACGAGGGCGGCAGGACGGCATGGATCGAGGCCAGGCGAGGCGGCGGGAGGATCCGCCCCGCTCCGGCCCTCAGGCGATCTGGCCGATGCGCTCCGCCCAGGCCTTGCCAGCGGGGAATTCGCTGACGAGGGTCTTCACCGTCGCCGTGAAGGCCGCCTTGTCGACCTCGGTGATCACGATCTTCTTCGCCTTGATCAGCTCGAGGATGCGGGCGTCGTCGGCGATCACCTTGGGCCGCATCTCGGCTTCCATGTCGCGCGCCGCCTCGTCGAGGGCCTTGCGCAGCTCGGGCGTGAGCTTGCCATAGGCCTGGTCGCCCATGAGGATGCAGTTGTCCTGCATCATGTGCTCGGTCAGCGCGAGATGGGTGTTGGCGTCGAAGATGCCGGAATTGAAGGTCAGGCCCATCGGGTTCTCCTGGCCGTCGATGACGCCCGATTTCAGCGCCTGGAACACCTCCGGGAAGGGCAGGGGTGTCGGCGAGGCGCCGAACATCTCGAAGGTGCGCCGCCACAGGGCCGTTTCCGGCACACGGATCTTCAGCCCCTTCATGTCGGCCGGCACCTTCACCGGCCGGTTGCAGGAGAGCATCCGCGGCATCCGCGGGATCGCGCCGAGCGGCCGCAGCTTGGCGGCCTTGGCGATGTCGTCCTGGTATTCCTGGCGCATCGTGTCCCAGACGCGGTCCTTATGGGCGACGTCCTTGAACAGATAGGGGTGGGTCCAGACCTCGGCGGGCCGGTACCAGCCGGCGACGACGCCCTGGCCGGGCGTGGCGATCTGCACCGCGCCCTGCAGCACGGCCTCGACATGCTCGCGCTCGCCGCCGAGCGCGCCGCCATGGTGGTTGACGATCTCGATCTGGCCCTTGGTCAGCTCGCCGACGCGCTTGGCGAAGAAGTCGAGGCTGATGCCGATGAAATCCTGCTGGGCGGCGGCGTTGGCGCCGATCCAGCTCACCTTCTGCGCCCTCGGCACGCCGGGCATCGCCACCATCGCGGCGCCGGCGACGAGGCCGCCGAGCGCTGCGCGGCGGGAGAGGGACGATTCTGCTGTCCTGGCCATGAGATTTCCTCCTCCGTTATGGTTCGGCCCGTTTTCGGGCTCGGGATACGAAACGGGCGCGGGCCTCACGGTCCGCGCCCCGCTCTCGTCTTGTCAGGCGGCTCCGGCATTCGGCCGGGCGAAGGCCGCCTCCATCTCGCGCCGCACCTTCACGGCGAGGTTGTGCGGGTCGTAGTCGACATCGCTCCATTTCAGGCGCTGGCCCTCGGCGATATCGCTCTTGAGCTTGACGTTATGGGCGAGGCCAAGCGGCAGGTAGCCCTGCGCGAGCGAGGCGTCGGCCGGCGTCTGCTTGCCCCAGACGCAGAAGCCGCCTTCGCCGTCGAGCATCTCGCCGGCCTTGAGCGCCCGCTTGGCGGTGGCGACCACGTCGGAGTTGAAGGTGATCGGCGCCCCGGTCGGCTCGTTGCGCAGCGCCGCGGAGGCGACGGAGATGCCGAGCTCGAGGCCGATCATGTGGATCGGCCGGTAGAGGCAGGCATATTTGCCGCTCTTGTCCGGGAGCATGCTGTATTCCCGGAAGCACTCCTCGCTATAGGCGCTGTCGCTCTCGAACACGACATAGGTGCCCATGATCAGCGAATGCGGCACGTCGCTGCCGTCGCGATAGACCGAGGAGGTCACCTCGGTGACGCCGGCCTTCTCGAGCACGCCGCCGGCGGCCTTCGGCTTGCAGATCTCGGCATGCTCGAAGCGGGTGGCCGGAGGAAAGGAGAGGCCTTCGCTCTGGGCGTGAAGGCCGGTGGCGTTGCAGACCGCCGTCATCTCGATGCCCGACTTGGTTCCGTCGACGAAGGAGTTGAACATCTTGGGATTGATCGAGTTGCGGTCCCGGATCTTCATGTACTTGTCCAGGATGTCCCAGACCGTGTCGGGCGTGGACTGGTGATAGGTCGGGTGATAGCGCGTGCCCTTGCCGGCCGCGACGACCTTGAACCCCGCCGCGCGCGCCCAGTCGACATGGTCGGCGATCAGCGCCGGCTGGTCGCCCCAGGCCAGCGAATAGATCACGCCGGCCGCCCTGGCCTTGCGGGCGAGCAAGGGCCCCGCCACCGCATCGGCCTCGACATTGACCATGACGATATGCTTGCCGTGCTCGATCGCCTTGAGCGCGAAGCGGATGCCGGCGCCGGGATCGCCGGTCGCTTCGATGATCACCTCGATGCCGGGATGGGTGACGAGCGCATCGGCATCGTCGGTGACCACTGTGCCGCCGCTCTTCAGCGCGTCGTCGATCGAGGTCGCCGCATATTGCTCCTGCGGCCAGCAGGCATTGGCGAGCTGCGAGCGGGCGCGGGCGGTGTTGAGGTCGGCGACGCCGACCATCTGCATCCCGTCCGTGCTGCGGACCTGCGACAGGAACATGGTCCCGAATTTCCCGGCCCCGATCAGACCGATCGTGACCGGCCGCCCGGCCGCCTTCCGTTCGAGAAGCATGCGATGCAGGTTCATCTCTCGTCGCCTTCCGCCTTGGGCCGGTGACCGGCCGTCCTCACGATCCCGAGGAAACAGAAGCAGGATGAACCGGGCCGGCCTGCGCCGCCCAAACCTCATCAATCGGACAGGAAGCGTCGATCGCCCCTTGCCCGACAGGCGTGGCCCGCGCTTGGACCAGGCCTCCTCCCTGTCGTCAGCAGCTTCATTCGGTGAGCTGCATTCCTCATTTACCAGTGCTAACATGAGGAGTTGAGCAGCGAAAAACGAATAAGGATGGTCCTACCGGTGAGCTTGATTCATCGATGATCGGCGGATTGCCGCCTCTGCAATGGCTTCACACCTTCCGGGCCGTGATGGAGGCCGGCAGTTTCGCCGGGGCGGCCAAGCTCCTGCACCTGACCCCGTCCGCGATCAGCCATCAGATGCGCGCGCTCGAAGGAATGCTCGGGCGCCGGCTCTTCCTGCGGGTCAAGCGCACGGTGATCCCGACCGAGGAGGCGCTGACCTACAGCGTCTCGATCGGCGAGAGCTTCGCCAGGCTGGTGACGGCGACGAGCCGCGTCGCCTCGGGAGCAGGCGTGCGCCGCCTGCCGATCCATGCCTCGCCGAGCCTCGCGACGCTCTGGCTCGTCCCGCGCCTGGGACGGTTCCTGCGCGAGAACCCCGCGATCGACATCGCGCTCTTCGCCAGCCACGAGCCGGCGCGCCTCGGCCAGGACGGCATCCTGATCGACATTCAGTATGCCCGCCCGGTGCCGGAGGATTGCGAGGCGCTCGCTCTCGACGAGGAACTGATCGTGCCGCTGGCCAGCGCCGCCTTCGTGGCGGAGAAAGGGCTCGCGACCCCGGCCGACATCACCCGCGTGCCGCTGATCCATTCGCTGCGCTGCGTCGTGCCCTGGGACCAATGGTCGGCCCGGCACGCGCCGCTGGTGCCGCTCAACCCGCGCGGGCTGCAGTTCGACCGCGCCCATCTTGCGCTCGCTGCCGCCATGGACGGGCTCGGCCTCGCGCTCGAATCGACGCTTCAGGCCCGCGACCTGCTGCGGAGCGGTGATCTGATCATGCCCTTCGGGCCGCTCGGCATCCCGGCCGTCGCGCACCGCCTGCTCTATCGCCGGGAGGACCGCGACAGCCCGGAGATCATGGCCTTCGTCGGCTGGATCACCCGGACGCTCGAGGAGGAGAGGGCGGCGGCGCGCGCCCTGACGCAGCCCGGCGCGGCTCGGTAGCCAGGCTCGAGGAGATTGGCGCGGCCTTCACTGCCGCGACCTCTCTCACCCCCCGAACCCACGCTTGTGATTCACCTGACGTCGCGCCACGCCCGATCGCTATATTCCGATGAATATAGAAACGGGCGGTAAAGCGCGCGATGCCGCCTTGAAGGCTCTCGCCCGCGATCAGTCGATGGCGATCATGACATCCGACGCCTTGACCACGGCATAGGCCTGCTGGCCGACAGTCAGCTTCAGATCGTCGACGGCGGCATTGGTGATGGCGGAGGTCACGATCGTGCCGCCGACGTCGAGGCGCACATGCGCGGTCGTCGCGCCCTTGGTGATCTCGACGATGGTGCCTTTGAGTTGATTGCGGGCGCTGATCTTCACGGGGGACGTCTCCGGTTCATGGGCGGGATAGGGTGGAGCGGGTATCGGAAGCCCGCTCCCATTGTCCAATTGCGCTAAGGTAACTCTCGACCTGTCGGGCAGTTGGCTATATCCAGTCGAAATGAACGTAACGCAAGCCAACGAGGACGGGAACCATGTTGATCCGCCGCAATGTGATGGGGCTGGCCGCCGCATTCCTCCTCGGACTCGCACCCGCCATCGGGGCGGCTCAGGCGCAGACGAAGGAGCTCGTGATCTTCGCGGCCGCCAGCCTGAAGAACGCGCTCGACGAGACCGCTGCGGCCTGGGTCAAGGAGACCGGCAAGCCGGCGCCGAAGATTTCCTATGCGGCCAGCAACGCGCTCGCCAGGCAGCTCGAGCAGGGCGCCCCGGCGGACCTCTTCCTCTCCGCCGATCTCGACTGGATGGACTATGCGGCCGGCAAGAACCTGATCAAGCCGGAGACCCGCGTGACGCTGCTGGCGAACCGCATCGCCCTGATCGCGTCGTCCGACTCGACCGCGAACGTCGCGCTCGCACCCGGCGTCGATCTTTCCGCCGCGCTCGGCCAGGGCCGCCTCGCCATGGGCAATGTCGATTCCGTGCCGGCCGGGAAATACGGCAAGGCGGCGCTGGAGAAGCTCGGCGGCTGGGACAAGGTCAAGGACAAGGTGGCGCAGGCGGACAATGTCCGCGCCGCCCTGCTCCTGGTCTCGCGCGGCGAAGCTCCGCTCGGCATCGTCTACACGACGGACGCCGCCGCCGATCCCAAGGTCAAGGTCGTCGCGACCTTCCCGGAGGACTCGCATCCGCCGATCCTCTATCCCGTCGCCGTCACGAAGGACTCGGCCAACCCCGACGCGGTCGCCTTCCTGACCTATCTGCGCGGCGCCGGTGCCAGGGGCGCCTTCGAGAAGCAGGGCTTCACGGTGCTGAACAAGCCCGCGAATGCATCCTGATCACCCGTGAGCGACTGGCTTTCGCCGGAGGAGTGGACGGCGGTCAGGCTCAGCCTGATCGTCGCGACGACGGCCATGATCGCGAGCCTGCCCTTCGGGCTTGCCGTCGCGTGGCTGCTGGCGCGCGGGCGCTTCTGGGGGAAGTCGCTGCTCGACGCCGCCGTGCACCTGCCGCTGATCATGCCGCCCGTCGTCACCGGCTATCTCCTGCTGATCTGGTTCGGCCGGCGCGGGCCGATCGGGCAGTTCCTCGATGACTGGTTCGGCATCGTGCTCTCCTTCCGCTGGACCGGCGCGGTGCTCGCCTGCGCCGTGATGGGCTTCCCCCTGATGGTGCGGGCGATCCGGCTCTCGATCGAGGCGGTCGACCGCAAGCTCGAGGATGCCGCCGGCACGCTCGGGGCGAGCCCGCTCTGGGTCTTCCTGACGGTGACGCTGCCGCTCTGCCTGCCCGGTATCCTCGTCGGCATGATCCTGTGCTTCGCCAAGGCGATGGGCGAGTTCGGCGCGACCATCACCTTCGTCTCGAACATTCCTGGCGAGACGCAGACCCTGCCTTCGGCGATCTACACCTTCACCCAGGTGCCCAACGGCGATGCCGGCGCGATGCGGCTGACGCTGATCTCGATCGTGATTTCGGTCGCGGCGCTGTTCGTCTCCGAGTGGCTGGCGCGGCTGGTCGGGCGACGGATCGCCGTCGAATGAGCCCGGTCATCGAGATCGCCGTCCAGCATCGGCTCGGTCAGTTCCAGCTCGATGCAGCCTTTGCGTCGGATGGCAGGCTGACCGTGCTGTTCGGGCGCTCGGGCTCCGGCAAGACCTCGCTGGTCAACATCATCGGCGGGCTGATCGCGCCGGCGCAGGGGCGTGTCGTCGTGGACGGGCAGGTGCTCGTCGATACGCAGGCCGGGATCTTCGTGCCGAAGCACAGGCGCCGCATCGGCTACGTCTTCCAGGAGGCGCGGCTCTTCCCGCATCTGAACGTGCGCCAAAACCTGCTCTTCGGGCGCTGGTTCTCGCCGCGCGACGCAAAGGCCAGCAGCCACCTTGCCGGCGTTCTCGAGCTGCTGGGGATCGGTCATTTGCTGCAGCGCCGGCCCGGCGCGCTGTCGGGCGGCGAGAGGCAGCGCGTCGCGATCGGGCGCGCATTGCTGTCGCAGCCGCGTCTGCTGCTGATGGACGAGCCGCTGGCCTCGCTCGACGAGGCCCGCAAGGCCGAGATCCTGCCCTATATCGAGCGCCTGCGCGACGAGATCGGCGTCCCCATCGTCTATGTCTCGCATTCGGTGGCGGAGGTGGTTCGGCTGGCGACCACGCTGGTCACCGTCGACCACGGCCGGGTCACGGCCTGCGGCCCGACCGCCCAGGTGATGTCGCGGCTCGGTGTCGCCGGTCTCTCGGGCGCGCCCGAGGCCGGGTCGGTCCTCGAGGCCGAAGTGGTCGGGCACGATCCCGACTACGGCTTGACCACGTTGGCGACCGGCGCCGGAACGCTCCAGGTCGCGCGCAGTGCCTTGCCGACCGGCGAGAAGGTCCGGGTCCGCATCCTGGCGAGCGACGTGCTGATCAGCCTGAGCCCGCCCGTCGGCGTCAGTGCTCTGAACATCCTTCCGGGGACCATCGCGGAGATCGGCGAACGGCGTCCCGGCGGCGCCGTCGAACTGCTGATCGACTGCGGCGGGGACAAGCTGCTTGCCCGCCTGACCGCCAAATCCGTCGATGCGCTGAAGCTCTTGCCCGGCAGCGCCGTCTATGCCGTGATCAAGAGCGTCTCGATCGATGCGCCATGACGACGGCGGGCTCGAAGGGCGCTCCAGGCCCCCACGCTGATCGCGAAACAGGCCATTTCCGCTATAGTCTCGTTGTTATAGCGAGCCGACATGCCGCGGCGGCCGAGCGTTGCCGGCCCGCGACCCCGCGGGTTCTTCGGGGACGGTGCCATCAGGCAAAAACTGTTTAGAATGCGAAGACGTGCAGAGGATGCCGCCATGCCTGAACCCGTCCGGCAAAGACCGGCTGTCGTGATCAGCGTCCGGGTCGACCTGGCGCCGACAAGCCGGCTGGGGCCGGGCAAGATCGACCTGCTGGAGGCGATCGGGGAGACCGGCTCGATCTCCGGGGCCGGCCGTCTCATGAAGATGTCCTATCGCCGCGCCTGGTTGCTGGTGGACGACCTGAACCGGATGTTTCGGCGACCCCTGGTCGAGGCGTCGACGGGCGGCGCCAATGGCGGCGGCGCTCACCTGACGCCGCTGGGGCGCGAGGTCGTGGCTCATTACCGCGCCATCGAGAGCAAGGCCCTCAAGGCGGCCTCCCTTCACATCGACGCCTTGCAGGACGCTGCCGCGGAGCCGGTCCCCGCGTCGTGATGTGCTGAACGCCTCGCCGACGATCTTCGACAAGGCGCTCGCGGCAGGAAGCGGGCTCTTGGTCTCAGCGCTTTGTGCGTCGCCAGATATAGCGCGTCAGACCCACCGACTTGCCGTGGCCGGACATGGGAGCATCACGGCTCGGCGATGAACAGCCTCAGGGACCCATCGAAGACCGCCTGTCGGCGGAACTCTCCATGGCGGGCGTCCCATGTGCCGTCGTCGAGCTCGCGGCGGAGATGGTCGACATAGCGTGCTCCGGTCGCCTCGCTGACGAAGCTCCAGGCCGAATTGGCAGTGCGGGCTCCGGCATCGAGCAGCCGTTCCGGCCGCCCGTAATAGGCCTCGTTGAAGCCGTCCTTGCAGGCGAAGGGAATGGCAACCGGCTCGGCGCGCGTGCGGCCTCCAAGGATGTGCAGGATGCGGCTCGGGGCCGGATAGCGGCGCGCCTCGGCGACAAGGACCTCCGGCGCGTAGTCGTTCAGCCAGAAGCGTTGCACCAGATCGGGGTCGCAGCTGAGGATGACGACCGGTCCGCGCGTCACGCGCCGCATCTCGACAAGTCCAGCCTCCAGGTTCTTCCATTGATGGACGGAGAAGGTCGTCATGCTGGCGTCGAAACTGCCATCCGCGAAGGGCAGCTCTTCCGCGACCGCATCGATGGCCAGGGCGAGATGAGCCGGACGCTGCGCGCGCATCGACGCCGAGGGCTCGACGGCCGTGACATCGCGATCGACAGGCTCGTAAGAGCCTGCGCCCGCTCCGACATTCAGGATGGTCCGCGCCGCGCCGAGGACCCGCTCGATCTGGGCGGCGATCGCCGGCTCAGGCTGCCGGTAAGAGGTGTAACCGGGGGCGATGACGGCGTAATTCGCATCCCCGGCGCTGCCATCCGCTTGGCGTGAATTCGTCGAACCCGCCGTCATCGACATCTCCTTGGTCCGTGAAAAGGCCAGTGACGCGTCTGGGTACGCGCCGAGCACAGGCCGCCTTCCGTTAGTTCGATGCACGGCTTGCCGCCGCCTTCAGAAGGCGGCGTCAGTCGCAGGCTTGCCCGCGATGCGAGGCTTTTAGAGACTCGCCGCGCCCTATGCCATCGAGTTAAAAGCCACTATTGGTGAGCTAAACTCACGGACTGGGCAGTCATGACTCGCAGGCTTCCGCCGCTCTCGGCCCTCAGATCCTTCGAGGCGACGGCCCGCCTCGGCTCGGTCACGCGCGCGGCCGAGGAACTCGGCCGTACCCATGGCGCCGTCAGCCGCCAGCTTCGGAGCCTTCAGGAGCATGCGGGCGTGGAGTTCTTCGAAAAGGCCGGAACCGGCCTGCGGCTGAACGCGCGCGGAGAAGCCTTGCGCCAGGTGGTCGCCGGATCGCTGGACACGTTGGAGCAGGGGTGGCTGCGGGTGCTGGAGGAGGCGCGCGGCCCGAGCGTGCATGTGGCCTGCAGCGCCACCTTCGCCATGCGCTGGCTGGTTCCGCATCTGCAGGGTTTCTACCGACGCCATCCGGACATTCGGGTGCGCCTCTCGATGACATCGGCGCAGGAGATCAGGCACCAGGGCGCCGATCTGGTGCTGGTCTGGGATCGCCTGTCCTATCCGGAGCGCGATCGGGAGCGCGCCATCCGCCTGACCGATATCGCCTTCGGGCCGATCTGCGCGCCTGGCTATGCCGTCACTCTCGATGGCGATCGCCTGGCCTGCTCCACCAGGATCGCGCATGAGCACATCTCGAGGGCGTGGGAGACCTGGCAGGCGAATTCAGGCCTCACGGCAACATCCGAAGCGGAGATAAGATTTCCGCACACCCATCTTTGCATCGAAGCCGCGCTGTCAGGCTTGGGACTGGCTCTCGTCGAGCGGCGCATGGTCAGCGAAGACCTCGCGGCGGGCCGGCTCGTTGCGCCATGCGGCTTCGTGCCGTTCGCCGACGGCCTCGCCGCCATCCCCGCCAGGGACCATGGCCCGTCAGCCGCCACGCGCGCATTCCTGGCCTGGATCGTCGACGAGTTCGCCGTCGAAGCAGCCGGTCAGCGATAGCTCGATGACGGTCCCTTCCAGACCGGCTTTGGCCAATAGCTCGGGCGGCTGGGATATACGCCTCACGGAAAGGCATACCGTCTGTCCGCGGCCAAGGTCCTAATGGGCCACATTATGTAATGTAATGCCGAAGAGCAAATGGATGGCGCTATTGTGATCCCACCGGCGCAGTTGGGCCTCGACGCCCAATCGCACGCAAACACAAACAAGTCGATGGGAGGCTTTGGTGATGGGAAACAGCCGCCGGCGTTTCGCCGTTTTCGCTCTCATGGGATCGATCGCATGTGCGACTTCCGCCCTGGAGACAGCATCCGCCCAGGCAGCGAAGGAACCGCCCGGGCCGGTCGAAATCACCTCCGGCACCAGCGCCGGCGGCACGCCCGACCTGCTAATGCGGCGGGCCGCGAAGGTCCTCGCTGAACAGGGCATCGTCAGGCAGCCGATCGTGGTGCAGAACCGCACCGGCGCATCCTGGATGAACGCCGCCAACTTCGTGCTCGGCAAGGCCGGCGACCCGCAGGTCATATTGACGATCGCGCAGCCGATCCTGACGACGCCGATCACGACCGGCCAGCCGACGGTCTACGACAAGCTCACCCCGATCGCGATGTTCGTGCAGGGCGACCTCGTGGTCGCTGTCCAGCCCAGCTCTCCCGTTTCCGATCTCGCCGGGCTCGTCGAACTCGCCAAGAAGCGCGAGCGTTCGGTCAAGGTCGCCGGCGCTCAGGCCGGCTCGACCGACCACATGGTCGTGGGGCTGATCGAGAAGGCCGGCGGCGTGAAGCTCAACTACATTCCCTTCGACGGCGGTGGCACGGCGACGGCGGCCTTCCTCGGCGGCAATGTCGATGTCATCACGCTGACGCCGAGCGAATTGCTGCCGCTGATGAAGAGCGGCAAGGCCAAGCCGGTCGCCATCCTCTCGGACAGCCGTCGTCCCGAGGCGGACTTCAAGGACGTCAAGACCGCCAGGGAACAGGGCCTCGATGTGCTCTGGGGCCAGTCCTGGGGGTTGGCGGGACCGCCTAACATGGACCCGGCCTTGGTGAAGTTCTGGCAGGACGCGATCGCCAAGCTGGTGCAGAGCCCGGCTTGGCAGGCGTCCCTCACGGAGAACTATCAGCGCAGCGCCTTCGACCCGACCTCCGACCAGAAGGCTGAACTCAAGCGGCTGCACGACGAACACCTCGCACTCCTGCGCGAGCTCGGACAGGCGAAGATGTAGCAGGGTCGGCGGAAGAGGGGCGCTCGACATGCGGCGGATCGAACTCGCGACGGCCCTGGTCATGCTCGTCATCTCGGGCATGGTCCTGGTCGAGAGCCGGCAACTGGCCTTCTGGAGCGATTTCGCGCCGGGCTCGGGCTTCATGCCGGTACTGGTGGCGGCGGCGGGCATCGCGCTTGCGGTCCTTCTCGGCCTTCAGGCGTGGCGTGGACCCGATCGCGCCGCCGATCTGCCGACCGCCGCAGCATTCGGCCGCGTGCTGCTGACCATGGCGGCGCTGTGGGCGATCGTCGCCCTGACACCGTCGCTGGGTCTGATGACGCCGATCGCGCTCTTCGTCGCCTTCATGCTGCTGGCCGTCGCACGCCGGCCGCTCGGCCCCAGCCTGATCACGACCGCACTGACCGTGGGGCTGATCTGGGGCGTGTTCGTCGGCTGGCTCGCCATCGCCGTGCCGCGCGGACCTTTTGGGATTTAAGCCATGGACGCGCTGCTCGCCGGCTTCGAGATCGCCTGCACGCCGCAGAACCTGCTTTTCGTCACCATCGGCGTGGTGCTGGGCCAGCTCATCGGAGCGCTTCCCGGCATCGGCCCGTCCGCGGGCATGGCGCTGCTGCTGCCGGTCACCTTCGGCCTGCCGCCGGTAACGGCGATCGTGATGCTCGCCGGTATCATGTATGGCGGCATGTATGGCGGCACCTTGACCTCGGTGCTCATCAACGTGCCGGGCGAGGCGGCCAGCGTGATGACCGCCGTCGACGGTCACAAGATGGCCAAGCAGGGCCGGGCAGGGGCGGCGCTGAGCATTGCCGCGATCGGCTCCTTCATCGCCGGCTTCGGTGCCGTGGCGGTGCTTGCCGTGGTCACGCCGCTGCTGGCGAGCCTTGCCTTGAGCTTCTCGTCGCCGGAATATTTCCTGCTCGCGCTGCTGGGGCTCACGGCCACGGCAGGGTTGGGAGCGGGTAACGCGATCAAGGCGCTGCTGGTCGCCTGCTTCGGGCTGATGCTCGCGCTGGTCGGCAGCGATCCGATCGATGGCGCGCAGCGGTTGACCTATGGCGTTCCGCAGCTGCTGGAGGGCATCGACTTCCTGCCGATCGCGATCGGCGTATTCGGCATCGCGGAGGTGCTGGCCTCGCTGGAGAACCGATACGATGCCAAGCCGCTGCCGATGCGGCTGCGCGACATGTGGCTGACATCGCAGGAATGGGCAGAATCGCGGATGGCGATCCTGCGCGGCAGCATCCTCGGCTTCGTTATCGGCGTGCTGCCGGGTGCCGGGCCGACCATCGCGGCGCTGCTCGCCTATGTGGCGGAACGGCGCTTCAGCAAGCACCCCGAACGCTTCGGCAACGGCGCGATCGACGGCGTCGCGGCCTCGGAATCGGCGAACAACTCCGCCGTTCACGGCGCGCTCGTGCCGATGCTCTCGCTGGGCATTCCGGGGTCCGCGTCGACGGCCGTTCTGCTCGCTGCGCTGGTGCTGCAGGGAATCCGGCCGGGGCCGATGCTGATGACCGAGCAGTCGAGCCTGGTCTGGGGCCTGATCGCCTCGATGTTCATCGGCAACATCATCCTTCTGATCATCAACCTGCCGCTGGCGCCGCTCTTCGCCTCGGTGCTGCGCATCCCTTACGACTATCTCGCGCCCGGCATCCTCGTGCTTTCGCTGGTCGGCGCCTATGCCACGACGCTGAGCCTGTTCACCGTTGGCCTGACGCTGAGCTTCGGCGTCATCGGCTGGCTGATGATGAAGGCCGATCTGCCCCGCGCGCCGCTCGTGCTCGCGGTGGTGCTGGCGCCGCTGATGGAATCCTCGCTGCGCCAGTCGCTGATGCTGTCCGAGGGCAGCCCGCTCATCTTCCTGGAGCGGCCGATCTCGGCGGTGCTGCTGCTGATCATCCTGCTTCCCTTCCTGCTGCCCCTGCTTGGCTATCTGCTGCGGCTGCGCCGTCCCGCCGTTGCCGTGACCACGCCCGACCCACGAGAGGTGACATGACCCGGATCATCGACTGCCACGCCCATATCCTGACCGAGCCGATGATGGCCGCCATGCGCAAGGAAGCGCCCGCCATCGGCCCGACATTGTCCGACATCGACGCGCATGGCGCCACGCTGCGCGTCGGCGAGGTGGTGCAGAAACCGTTCCCGCGCGGCGGCTGGGACCTGGAGAAGCGTTTCGCCGATCTCGATGCCGCCGGCGTCGACGCGCAGGTGGTGTCCGCCTGCCCGCAGACGCTGCTCTACGACATCGAGCCGTCGCTCGCGCTGGCGCTGGCGCAGGTCCAGAACGAGGCGATCGCGGCGCTGGTTCGCCAGTATCCGGACCGGCTGATGGGGCTCGCCCATGTGCCGCTGCAGGCGCCGGAGCAGGCGGCCGCCGAACTCCGGCGCGCGATGCGCGATCTCGGCCTGCTCGGCATGCAGATCGGCTCGCATTGCGAGGGAGTGAACCTCGACGATCCCGCCTTCGAGCTGCTCTGGGCCGAGGCTGAGGCGCTCAGTGCCTTCATCATGATCCATCCGCAGAAGCCCGCGGGCGGCAAGCGTACCGAGGCGAACTACTTCAAGAACCTGATAGGCAATCCGCTGGAGACGACGCTGGCGGGTGGGTCTCTGGTGTTCGGCGGCGTGATGGAGCGCTATCCCAAGCTGCGCATCATGCTCGTCCATGGCGGCGGCTACATTCCCTACCAGTTCGGGCGCTTCAACCATGGCTGGGAGGTCCGCCCGGAGCCGAAGAAGCGGCTGCCGGTGTCGCCCGAGGCCTCCGTCCGGCGCTTCTATTTCGACACGCTGACGCATTCGGTGCCGGCCTTGCGCTATCTGGTCGGCGAATTCGGCGTCGACCATGTCCTGTTCGGCACCGACTACCCCTTCGACATGGGGCGCTTCGATGGCTGGAAACAGGTCCGCGAACTCGGCCTGTCGGAGACCGACACCGCGCTCATCAATGGCGACGGCTTCGCTGGGCTGACAGGGCTCGGCGCGCGCCGCGCCGCGGCGGAGTGAGCGCTCCATGAGCGACATACCCCCGCGCGATCCGCGCGACCCGGCCATCCTGCGCATCGCCGATATCCCGGTCACTGAGCGTGGCGGCGGGGCGCGCACCATCCCGCTCGTCACCAAGGCGCTGGGCACGACGCAGATGCTGAACGGCATCACCATGTTCGGGCCCGGAGCCGAGATTCCGCTTCACTGCCACAATTGCGAGGAGAGCGTCTGCGTCATCGAGGGCGAGGCCGTCTTCGAGATCGACGGCGTCGAGACGGCGATGACGCAATATGACACGACCTGGATCCCGCCCGGCGTTCCGCATCGCTTCCGCAACCCGTCGACCGCGCAGGGTCTGAAGATCTTCTGGACCTATGCGTCGCCCGACGCGACCCGCACCTTAATGGCGACCGGCGAGACGCGCGCCGTCTCGTCCGAGCATGCCGGAGCCGGGCATGGCAAAACCTGAGAAGCGGCGCGTCGCGGCGCAGGACCTGCACCGCTTCGCCGCCGCAGCCTTCGGCGCGGTCGGCCTTCCCAGCGAGGATGCGGCGCGCGTCGCGGAGCTGATGGTCGAGGCTGACCTGATTGGCGCGGACGCCCACGGCATCTTCCGCCTGCCGCAATACATCCGCCGCATCCGTGGCGGAGCGGTGAATGTTCGGCCGACGATCACGGTCGATCGCAGCGCGGCCGCGACCGCGATCGTCGACGGCGACAACGGCATGGGCCATCTCGTCATGGCGAAGGCCGCCGAGACCGCCGTCGCGCTCGCAAGCGAAAGCGGCGTCGGCTGGGTCGGCGTCCGGCGCTCGAACCATGCCGGGCCGGCGGCGCTCTATGCCGCGATGCCGGTCGAGCACGGCATGGTCGGGCTCTATTCGGCCGTCGCCAGCGCCAACCACATGGCGCCCTGGGGCGGCGGCGAGAGCCTGCTCGGCACCAATCCGCTGGCGATCGGCATTCCCGTCGGCGACGGGCCGCCGCTCCTGCTCGACATCGCGACCACGGTCGTTTCCTATGGAACGGTCAAGAACGCCGTGCTGCAGGGGCAGGCATTGCCGCAGGGCTGGATGGTCTCCAGGCAGGATGGAAGGCCGCTCACCGACCCAGCGAAGGTGAAGGAGGGCATCCTGCTTCCGATCGGCGGCCACAAGGGCAGCGGGCTCGCCATCGCGCTCGGGCTGCTCGCGGGGACCCTGAACGGAGCGGTCTTCGGCCGCGACGTCATCGACTTCAATGCCGACGACACGAGCGAGACCAATACCGGCCATTTCATCGTCGCGCTCGACATCGCCCGTTTCATCGATCCCGCGCTCTTTGCCCGCGAAGCCAGCCGGCATCTCGACGATCTCCGCGCCTCGTCACCGCTGCCCAATGCCGGCCCGGTGCGACTGCCGGGCGACATGCGCGTCGTCCGCCATGCCGAGCGCGAGCGCGACGGCGTGCCGCTGCCTGTCCCGCTGATCACCCAGTTCGCGGCGCTCGCCGCCGAACTCGGCATCGTCCCGCTCACTTGATCCCATAGAACCCGCTACCTGGAGGCCCGCCATGACCGCCCACGACACCGATCTCTCGAAGATGCTGCTCTGGAACTTCAACCTGATCGGGCACCATGAGCTGAACGGCTTCGGCGGCATGGGCGAGGGGCTGTCGATCCAGCTCGCCAAGGACGGGCGCCGCATCCTCTGGACGGCCCATGAGAGCGCCCCGAAGAATTTCACCGGCATCGACGTGACCGATCCCAGGAACCCGAAGGTCGTCTGCCAGACGGAGCTGCCGCACCAGCGCATGCGCTCGAACTCGCTGGAGCTGTCCGGCGACATCATGGCGGTGGCCTATCAGGTCAAGGAGCCGGGCCTGAAGCCCGCCGGTTTTGAGCTGTTCGACGTCTCGACGCCCGAAAATCCGCGCTCGATCGGTTTCTTCGATGCGTCGGGTCCCTATTCGCGCGGCGTCCACCAGCTCTGGTTCTGCGACGGCGAATATGTCCACATGGCCGCCGGCGCCGGCGACTTCCAGCCGCGAAACCAGCTCGACGACCAGTTCTATCGCATCGTCGATGTCCGCAATCCGGGCAAGCCCGTCGAGGTCGGACGCTGGTGGCTGCCGGGCACGCGCGAGGGCGACGCAGAGCCGCCGCCGGTGCGCCACAAGGGCAAGGCCGATATGGGTTTTCGCGCCCACAACACGAACGTCTATCCGCAGCGGCCGGACCGCTGCTATCTCGGCTATATCGATGCCGGGATGATCATTCTCGACATCGCCGACAAGGCGAAGCCGAAGGTCGTCTCGCGCTGGGACAACTCGCCGCCCTATTACGGCTTCACCCACACCATCCTGCCGCTGTTCGATCGCGGGCTCTACGTCGTCACCGACGAATCCACCGTCGATTCCGCCGCCGACTGGCCGAAGCTGATCTGGCTCGTCGATGCGCGGGAGGAGACCAATCCGGTCCCGATCGCGACCTGCCCGCCGCCCTCCTACGACCTCTTCGCCAAGCGCGGCGGGCGCTTCGGCGCGCACAACATCCACGAGAACGTGCCGGTGCCGACCTCATGGCAGTCGGACCAGGTGGTGATCGGCACCTTCTTCAACGCGGGCTTGCGCGCCTTCGACATCTCGAATCCCTATGCGCCGGCCGAGATCGCCCATTTCGTCCCGCCCGCGCCGAAGGGTGCGCCGACGGGGGCGATCCAGCTCAACGACGTCTTCGTCGACGAGCGCGGCATCGTCTACACGGTCGATCGCCATATCGGCGGGCTCTACATCCTGGAGATGGAGTTTTGACGTCGGCTGCGCCTCCTCGCGATGATGGTGGCGGAGTGAAATCATGCGCTGGCTGAGCGATCCTCCCGACCCTTTCCTCGGCGCAGCCGAGCAGCTGCCCTATGGCCGGCGCCTGCGCGAGGCGCGCGGCCATAGGGTGCCGGTCATCGTCGTCACGGGTTTCCTCGGCGCCGGCAAATCCACGCTCGTCAGCCGCCTGGTCGAGACGCCGGAAGGCGAGGGCACTGCCATCGTCGTCAACGAGATCGGCGAGATCGGGGTCGATGACGCCCTGCTCGCGACCTCCGGCGAGACGATCAGGCTGATGGCAGGCGGCTGCCTGTGCTGCACGGTTCGCAGCGATCTCGAGATGACGCTGCGCGGATTGCACCGCGATCGCAGCGAGGGGCGTGTGCCGCCCTTCCGCAGGATCGTGATCGAGACCAGCGGCGCGGCCGATCCCGCCGCCATCCTGCAGACGCTGATCGGCAACCGGGCGCTGGCCGACACTTTTCATCTCCAGGCGGTCGTCACCGTCGTCGATGCCATCAACGGCGAACATACGCTCGACGAGCGGCCCGAGGCGCGCATGCAGGTGGCGCTGGCGGACCGCATCGTGCTGACCAAGGGCGACCTCGCGGATGCCGCCGCAAAGACGATCACGCTGGCGCGGCTGCGCGAGCTCAACCCGCAGGCGCCGGTCGTGGAGGCGCTGGGTGGCATGGTCGACCCTGGCTTCCTGCTCGCGGAGGCGCCGCTGCGCTCGTCCTTCGCCGCGGCGGATCTGCCCGTCGCCGGCCGGCACGGCCAGCCGATCGAGACCTTCACGCTGACGCTGGAGCGGCCGTTCACCTCGGCGAGCCTGACCGAGGCGCTGACGACGCTGTCGCGCCTATGCGGCAGCCACCTGCTGCGCGCCAAGGGTCTGGTCGCTGTCGCCGGGTGCCATGGCCCCATCGTGGTGCAGGGCGTGCGCCATCAGTGGCATCCGCCGGTCGAGCTCGCCTCCTGGCCGGACGGCGACCGGCGCTCGCGCATCGTCTTCATCGGCGCGCACCTTCGGCGCGACGCCATCGCCCGCCTTTTCCAGGCGATCATCGATCTCAGCGAGAGTGAGCCCAGCCCATGAGCAGCGACAAGAAACCCGTCAACCAGGGCGCGACCCGGGCCGGAGACGGCGCCGCCGGCTTCATCTTCGCGCTCGCGAATCTCGATTCCATGGAGACCGGACCGGGCTATTCCAGCGCGCTGGGGCCGGTCGTCGAAGGCGAACGCACGCAATGCGGGCTGATGCTGAAGAGGGCCGGCACCGGCGCGCGCCCGCATTCCCATCCCAACGAGCAATGGAACTACGTGCTGAAGGGCCGGCTCAAGGTCGAGATCGAGGGAGAGGAGCCGGTCGTCGCCGGGCCGGGAACGCTGATCTACTTCCCGCCGCACAAGATCCACGCCACCGTCGCCCTGCCGGAGGAGGACGTGTACTTCTTCGTGGTGAAGGACCTGACGCATGGCATCATCGGCATGGCAGCCGACGGCACCATGAAGGGCGCCCATTACGAGCCGGGCTTCGGACCCGGCTGAGGGACAGGGTCGGTGAAGGCCTGGTTCAGCCGGGCGGCTTCCTGCGTCAGCACCCCGAGGAACGCATCGGCTGCGGGCGAGAGCGCCTTTCGCGCCGGCTCGATCACGGCGAGGTCGAGCGAAAGCGGCGGATCGACGAGCGGGTTGATCGCAAAGCGGTCGCGCACGGCGTCGTTCGCCATCATGATGCCCGGCAGCACCGCGACCCAATCGCCGTTCGCCACGAAGTCGAGTGTGCCCATCATGGCGTCGAGTTCGAGCAGCCTTTCGACGGTGACGCCGTTGGAGGCGAAATAGGTCTCGAGGCTGCGCCGCCTGATATTGGCGGGGCCGGGCACCACGACCTTCAGCGGGCCGAGGTCGCGCAGCCGCAACGGCGCGAGATGCGGCAGGCCGCGCCTGGCCCCGGAGACGAGAACCTCCCGCGTGGTCAGCAGATAGCGCGAGGAGAGTCCGACCGGCCCGGCCGAGGCTGGAACCACCGCGAAATCGAGCATGCCGGCCTGCGTCTTCTGGGTCAGGACGGCGCTATAGGCTTCGTCGACACGCACGACGACGTTGGGATGGGCGTCGACGAAGCGCTCCAGCGCCGGCGCGAGCACGCAGCGCGTCACGGTCGGCATCAGTCCGATATTGATCTCGCCGTCGAGGCCCGGCGCCAGAGCCCTGATCGCCAGCGTCGCGGCGGCATTGCGGCGCAGCAGGTCGATGCAGTGGCGATAATAGACGTCGCCGGCCGGCGTCGGCGAGACCTGCGTCGCGCCGCGCTCGAACAGTCTTACGCCCAGGCTTTCCTCCAGCTTCTTCATATGCTGCGAGACGCCCGACTGGGTCGCATGCTCGCGCTGGGCCGCTGCCGTGAAGGAGCGTTCCTCATAGGCCGCGATGAACAAGGCCATGTCGCGCAGGCTCTGGAGCATCGCCATCGGCAATCAACTTTCATAATGAAGGCGAGCAGATCATATCATTTCTGATGCTGGCGGCGAAACCCTATCCTTCCCCTGTCATCCACCGCAGGGGAAGGAACGATGGAGGAAGCCGCATTCGACTGCAGGCAGGCACCTGTCGACAAGACGCTGCTGCGCCGCGCGCTCGGGCGCTTCGCCACCGGCGTGATGGTCGTCACCACCTGCACGCCCGAAGGCCGCTGCGAGGGGCTGACGGCGAATTCCTTCACCTCGGTCTCGCTCGATCCGCCGCTGGTGCTGTGGAGCCTGCGCCGCGATGCACCCTCGCTCGACAGTTTCATCAGTGCAGGGCGCTTCGCGCTGTCGATCCTCGGTGACGGGCAGAGCCATCTCTCGCGCCATTTCGCGACGCCGGCCCCCGACAAATTCGCCGGCATCGCCACGCGTCCGGGCCTCGGCGGCTGTCCCGTCCTGGCGGGCTGCATCGCCGTCTTCGAATGCACCACCGAGATCGTCCATGAGGGCGGCGACCACATGATCTTCATCGGCCGTGTCGAGCAGGCCGAATTCCGCAGCGGCCGGCCGCTGGTCTTCGCCGGCGGCGCCTATGGCGTTCATGAGCCGCTGCCGGAACCGCCGCCGCTCGCTCGGACGAGCGATAGCCGCATCTCGCATTGCCAGGGGGCCAATTCATGAAGCTCGGCTTCTTCACCATGCCGATCCACCCGTTGCATCGGCCGCTGGCCGAGACGCTGAAGGAGGACCGAGAACTCGCCGTCATCGCCGAGCGCAACGGCTTCGTCGAAGGCTTCTATGGCGAGCACATCACCGATTCCGCCGAGACGATCACCTCCTCGCTGATCTTCATCGCCTGGGCACTCTCCGTCACGAGCACGATCAAGCTCGGTTCCGGCACGGTGAACCTGCCCAACCACCACCCCGCCATGGTGGCCGCCGAGGTGGCGATGCTGGACCACATGTCGGAGGGCCGCTTCCTGTTCGGCATCAGCCCGGGCGGCCTGCTTTCGGACGCGGAGGTGTTCGGCAATCTCGAGCGCGACCGCACAGAGATGTTCGTCGAGGCGATCAACCAGATCCTGGCGATCTGGGAGGGCGAGCCGCCCTACGACCTCGCCGGGAAGTACTGGACCGTCTCGACCGCGAAGACGCTGGTCAGGGAGATCGGCCAGGGCTTCATCCAAAAACCGTTCCAGAGGCCCCATCCGCCGATCGTGGTCACCGCCGTCGCGCCGTTCTCGAAGGGCGTCACGGAGGCGGCGGCACGGGGCTGGGATCCGATCTCGGCCAATTTCCTGCTGCCGCAATGGGTCAAGACCCATTGGCCGAAATATGTCGAGGGCTGCGAGGCCGGCAAGCGCGAGGCCGATCCGGCGAACTGGCGCGTCGCCAAGAGCGTCTTCGTCGCCGAGGATATGGCCACAGCGCGCCGCTACGCCACCGAGCCCGGCTCGCCCTATTACAGCTACTACAACTCGCTTGCGACCAAGCTGGTGAAGAACGGCCGCGCCAACCTGTTCAAGCGCGACCAGAAGGAGCCGGATTCGGCGGTGACCGTCGAGCGGGTCGTCGAGGACCTCGTGATCTGGGGCACGCCCGAAAAGGTCATCGACGATCTCGCCGCCTTCCGTGAGCAGACCGGCGATTTCGGGACGCTGCTCTATGCCGGCCACGACTGGGCCGACAAGGCGCTCGCCATCCGCTCCATGGAGCTGATGGCGGAGAAGGTCGCTCCGGCGCTGGCGAGCGCCAATGCCAAGAGCGTCGCGGCATGAGCAGGACCATGACGCAGGCGCTGGTGCAGGTCGGCTTCGGCCGGCTGCATGTCGAAATCGACGGGCCGCAGGATGCGCCGGCCGTCACCCTGCTGCACTCTTTGGCGACCAGCGGCGCGCTCTGGACATCAGAGGCCGCTGCCCTGTCACGCCGCTATCGCGTGCTGCGCATCGATGCGCGCGGCCATGGCGGTTCGGATGTTCCCGCCGAGCTCTATGTCTTCGACGATCTCGCCGACGACATTGTCGCGGTCTGGGATGCACTCGCCATCCGCCGTTCGGCCGTGATCGGGCTTTCGATGGGCGGCATGACCGCCTTCGGCCTAGCGCTCCGGCATCCGGGACGCGTCACGCGCATCCTCGCCGCCGATTGCCGCGCCGACGCCCCGGAGTTCTTCCAGGCGATGTGGGACGGTCGTCGCAAGCTGCTGGCCGAACAGGGGATGGAGGCGGTCGCCGAAGCGACGCTGCCGACCTGGCTGACCGATGCGACGCGGACGAGCCACCCCGATCTGGTCGGGAGGGTGAAGGCGATGATCCTCGCCACCGATCCCGATGGCTATCGCCACGCGACAACCGCGCTGCAGCGGCTCGACTACAAGCGCAGCCTTGCCGAAATCCGTGTCCCGACGACGCTCGTCGTGGGCGCGCAGGACGGACCTCATCCCGCCGAGATGCGTGCGATGGCGGACTTGATCCCGAGTGCTCGCTTCGTCGAGATTGCCGGGGCGGCGCATCTCGCCAATCTGGAGCGGCCGGAAGCCTTCATGAGCGCGATCACGACCTTCCTTGCGCAAACGCCCGAGTTGGAGACGCTGTCATGATCCGGGTCGCGGTCGTCGGTCTGGGCTGGTGGGGCCGGCATATCGTGCGGCGGATGGCCGGGACGGACAGGCTCGCCATCACCGTGGCGGTCGAGACGAACCTGGAGCCGCATCGCGAGTTCGCGGCCGAATATGGACTGAAACTGGTGGGCAGCCTCGACGGGGCGCTGGCCGATCCCGCGATCGATGCGGTCATCCTGTGCACGCCTCATTCGATGCACACCGCGCAGGTGCTGGCGGTCGCTGCCGCCGGCAAGCACTGTTTCTGCGAGAAGCCACTGGCCCTGACGCGCGCCGATGCCGAACGCTCGGTGGCTGCGGCGAAGGCCGCCAACGTCGTGCTCGGGCTCGGCCACGAGCGGCGCTTCGAGCCGGCGATGCGGCGGCTGCGCGAGCTGGTGGGCTCCGGCGCGCTCGGCCGCTTCGTCCATGTCGAGGCGAATTTCAGCCATGACAAGCTCGCCAAGGTCGCGGCGGGCGACTGGCGCGCTTCGCCGGTGGATGCGCCCGCTGCCGGCATGACGGCGATGGGCATCCATCTCTCCGACGCTTTCCTCGATCTGTTCGGCCCGATCACCGAGGTCTATGCCCGGGTGGCGCGCCCCGTCTCGGAGCGCGCCAACGGCGATGTCGTCTCGGTCGTCGCCAGCTTCGCCGATGGCGGGACCGGCTATCTCAACGCCATCCTGGTGACGCCGCTCTTCATCGGCATGCGCGTGTTCTGCTCTGACGCCTGGGTCGAGATCCGCAACCACACCCATCCCGATACGCCCGGGCCGACCACCCTGATCGTGCAGCACAGGGACGGTCGGCGCGAGACCGAGGAGTTCGATTGGGAGGACGCGGTCCGGCACAATCTCGAAGCCTTCGTCGAGACGATCGAGGCCGGGGCAGCCTATCCCTTTACCGACGCACACAAGATCGGCAACATCGCCGTGCTCGAGGCCATCGGCCGTTCGGTTGCCGAGAACCGGCCGGTCAAGGTGGACCCGGTCGCCTAGGCGCCCGCGCGAGAGGAAAGAGGCCAGCACGATGGATCTGCGCAGCATCGAGGCCTTCATCCGCGTTGCCGACCTCGGCAGCATCACGGCCGCCTCGCGCGATCTCAACATCGTCCAGCCGGCGCTCTCCCGCCATATCCAGAGAATCGAGAGCGAGCTCGGCGTGCCCCTTCTGGTGCGCCTCCCGCGCGGCGTGCAGCTCACCATCGCCGGGCGCCGCTTCCTCGAACATGCAAGGCGCATCCTGCAGGAGGTGGCGCGCGCCACGGACGACGTCGCCGCCGGCTCCGATGCCTGCTCCGGCGAGGTCTCGGTCGGCCTGTCGCCGACGCTCAGCACGCTGCTGGTGCCGGGCCTCGCCGAGAGCACCAGCGCTGCTCATCCGCGGGTGAAGCTGCGCATCGCGGAGGCCTTCTCGCGCCATCTCCAATCCGATGTCGCCGACGGGCGGCTCGACGTGGCCTTGCTGACCAATCCGCCGCAGGCGCGGGGCCTGCGCCTGACGCCGGTCTTCACCGAGCCGGTCGTGGTCGTGATGCCGATGCAGTCGCGCGGCGCGGTGCCGGTGATCACGGCGGACGAGATCGCCCGGCTGCCGGTGATCCTGACGCGCGGCATCCGCACCTTCGTCGAGGAGCAGCTCGCCTCCCATGGCGTCAGCCTCTCGGTCGAGATGGAGGTGGATTCGGTCGAGGCGATCCGGAAGCTCCTGCTGGAGCGTTTCGCGGCGGCCTCGCTGATGCCGATCTCGGCGTTTCGCGAGGACATCGACGCCGGCCGGCTGCTCGCGGTGCCCGTCGGCGGCATCAATCTGAGCCGCACCATCGTCATGGCCCATCTCGTTGGCGAGATGACGCCTGCCGTTGCGGCGGTCTCGGGCCTGCTGCGCGCCGAGATCGAGCGCCTCGCCGAGCGAGGCGTCTTCAGCGTCGGCGGCGAACAGCCCTTCTCTGTCAGACCGTTTCGCTTCCACGCCTGAGTCCGCGCTCCGTCGAAGCGCGCGGCGCCCGCTCGTTTTTCACGCAGCCTCGTCGAAGGCACGCTCGCGGGCCGAACGGAAGGCCGGGGCGACCAGCACGACGATCAGCGCAAGCGCCAGCAGCAGGAAGGTCAGGCTGATCGGGCGCTGCACGAAGACCGCCGGATCGCCCTTCGAGATCAGCAGCGCGCGGCGCAGGTTCTCCTCGATCATGGGTCCCAGGATGAAGCCCAGCAGGAGCGGGGCCGGCTCGCAGCGCATCTTGAGGAAGATGTAGCCGAGGACGCCGAAGCCGCCGGCCAGCACCACGTCGAGCCAGCTCGAATTGAGGCTGTAGACGCCGATGCAGCAGAACATCAGGATCGCGGGATAGAGGATGCGATAGGGCGCCGAGAGCAGCTTCACCCAGATGCCGACCAGCGGCAGGTTCAGTACGATCAGCATCAGGTTGCCGATCCACATCGAGGCGACCAGGCCCCAGAACAGCTCGGGCTTCTCGGTCATCAGCTGCGGTCCGGGCGAAAGCCCCTGCATCATCAGCGCGCCGATCATCAGCGCCATCACGGCATTGGAGGGCAGGCCGAGCGTCAGCATCGGGATGAAGGAGGTTTGCGCGGCCGCGTTGTTGGCCGCCTCCGGCCCGGCGACACCGGGCAGCGCACCGTGGCCGAACTCCTTCGGCGTCTTCGAGAGCTTCTTTTCCAGCGAATAGGTCGAGAAGGCGGCGAGCACCGGTCCGCCACCCGGCAACAGGCCAAGGCAGGACCCGAGGGCCGTGCCGCGCAGCGCCGGCGGGAGCATCGCCTTGATGTCCGCCCATCTCGGCATCAACCCGCGGATCTCCGCGAGATAGCCCTTGGTCTCGGCGCGACGCTCGAGATTGGCGATCGTCTCGCCGATCCCGAAGATGCCCATCGCCACGACGGCGAAGTCGATGCCGTCGCCGAATTCCGGAATGCCGAAGGTGAAGCGCTCGAAGCCCGTGTTGACGTCGGTGCCGATCGAGCCGAGCAGGAAACCGAAGGCGAGCATGGCGAGCGCCTTGATGACCGAGCCATGCGCCAGGATGACGGCGGCGACCAGGCCGAACACCATCAACGAGAAATAGTCGGCCGGCCCGAAGCTCAACGCGACCTCCGCCAGCGCCGGCGCCAGTATCGCGATCACCAGCGTCGCGATCGAGCCCGCGATGAAGGAGGCGAGGGCGGCGGTGGCGAGCGCGAGCCCGGCCTTGCCCTTCCTTGCCATCTGGTAGCCGTCGATGGCGGTGACGACAGCCGAGGATTCGCCCGGCAGGTTGACGAGGATCGCAGTGGTCGAACCGCCATACTGCGCCCCGTAATAGATCCCGGCGAGCATGATGATCGCTGTCTGCGGCGGCAGCGAGAAGGTGATCGGCAGCAGGATCGAGATGGTCGCCACCGGCCCGAGCCCGGGCAGGACGCCGATGATGGTCCCAAGCACCGTGCCGGCGAAGGCGTAGAGCAGATTGGTCGGCGTCAGCGCGACGCCAAAGCCGAAGGCGAGATTGCTGAAGATGTCCATGTGAGGCCCGATCAGCGCGGCAGGAGGGGCAGAGGCATGCCGAGCCCCCAGACGAAGATGACCGCACCGAGCAACGCCAGCGCCACGGCGAGCACGGCGATGTCGATGAGCCCGCGTTCCTCGCCAGCCAGCCGCGCCAGCACGACGAGCGCGGCGATTGCGAGCAGGAAGCCGCTGCGTTCGATCAGCATCGCGAACAGGAAGACGCCTGCGAAGACCAGAACGACCGGCCTGAGGGTGATCGTGCCGATCTCTTCGCCGTCATGCAGCATCGACTGAATGATGCCGAGCGCGCCGAACAGCGTCAGCGCGGCGCCGATCACCATCGGCATGAAGCCGGGGCCCATGCGCGCCGCGTTGCCCAGATTGTAGCGCGAGGCGCCGTAACAGGTCGCAAGGCCGACGAGGCCGAAGAACAGCCCGGCGATGAGATCGGCCGAGAAGCGGATGCGGAACGTACCCATGGATCACCCCGTCGCATAAGGAGCATGGCAGGAGCGCTGGCCATGCGCCGGCCATGTGCTTGGCCCGGTCGGGCGCGGCTCAATCGGGCTTGGCGCCGGTCAGCTTGATGACCCGCGCCCATTTCGCCGAGTCCTCGGCGATATAGGCGGAGAACTCCTCCGGTGTCGTGCTCGATACGGGGATAACGCCGGCCTGCTCCATGCGGGAGCGGATCGTCTCGTCCTTCATCGTCTCGACGATCGCCTTGTGCAGTTTATCGACGATCGGCCGCGGCGTTCCGGCCGGGACCAGGATGCCCTGCCAGGAGCTCGAGACGTTGTCGGGGAAGCCCTGCTCGTTCATGGTCGCGACGTCGGGCAGGCCGGGCACGCGCGCTTTGGTGCTGACGCCGAGACCCTTCAGCTTGCCGCCCTTGATATGGTTGATCGCCGAGGAGATGGTCACGAACATCGTCTCGACATGGCCGCCGAGAACATCGGCCACCGCCGGCCCGGCGCCGCCCTTGTAGGGAATATGGTTCATGTCGAGCCCTGCATTGGCCCGGAACAGCTCCATCTCGAGCCGGTTGAGGCTGCCGGTGCCCGGCGAGGCAAAGTTCACCTTGCCGGGGTTCTTGCCGACATAGTCGACGAACTCCTTGGCGTTGTTCGGCGGGAATTTCGGGCTGCCGATCAGGATGCCGGGCGTGTCGGCGACGATCGAGACGGCGATGAAATCCTTCTCCGGCTTCACGCGCAGATTCTCGAACAGGCTCGGATTGATCGAGACTGTGCCGACATTTCCGAGGAGCACCGTGTAGCCGTCGGGTGCGGCGCGGGCTGCGGCGTCGAGCCCGACATTGCCGGCGCCGCCGGCGCGATTCTCGATGACGACCTGCTGGCCGAGCATTTCGCTGAGCTTCGGCTGCATCAGGCGGGCCGCGAAATCGGAGGCGCCGCCGGGCGCGAAGGGCACGATCATCCGGATGGGCTGCGTCGGCCAGTTGGCCTGGCCGAAGGCGGTCGCCGGCGCGAGCGCCGCACAGGCCGCCAACGCTAGTAGATGGCGTCTTTTCATGGTCGATCCTCCCCAGGATTGAAAATGGGCCGTTTGCCTCTCGCTCGGCGCGTCGGCCGTTATGTCGGGTTCAGGCCAGTTCCACCTCGCGGTCGAGTTCCTTGATCTCTTCGGTTTCGAGCGGCAGCGGGATCGGCCGCCTCAGCCTGGCCGAGACGTCCATCGCCTTGGTCAGCATCAGCCGCTGATGCGCCTCGCGCGCGGTGCAGTGCTGGCTCGGCACGCCGGCCGCGACGCGATTCAGCCAGGCCTCGGTCTCGCCGCGCATCGGGCCGCGCAACTGGCCGAGCGCCATGTCGCCGGGCGGATAGCTGCCCATGAAGTCGACCAGCCGGTTCTTGTCGGGCAGGTAGCCCGTCGATGGTCAGTACGCCGTGGGTGCCGACGATGCCGACATCGAGGCTGTAGACCGCGCCCGGCCAGGTGATCGGCAGGGCCCAGGAGATGTTGAGGTGGTAGAGCGTGCCGTCCGACATCGAGATCATGCCCGCGGTGGCGTCGATGCCCTTCCAGTCCGGGCCGAGCACCTTGTCGACGGAGCGGGCATAGACCTCGACCGGCGTCTTCTTCTCCAGATACCACATGACGATATCGAGCGCGTGCGTGCCCGAAATGACCATGGGCGAGATCGTCTCCGGCGCATCCGAGCGGCGGTAATTGTCGATCGCGACCAGCCGGTTCATGAAGGCGCGCGAGGTGACCAGCGTGACGTCCCCGAGCGCTCCGGTCGCGACCTTTTCCTTGGCGGCGAGCCAGCGGCGGCGGAAGCGCTGGGTGTAGCCGACCACGGCATCGATGCCGGCGCGGTCGAGTTCGTCCAGAACCCGGGCGGAGTCGTCGAGCTTGGTGGCGAGCGGCTTCTCGATCAGCATCGGCAGGCGGCGGGCCGCGGCGTCGAGCACCGGGCCGACATGGAGATGCTCGTCGGTCGCGACGATGACGGCGTTCACTTCCGGCCGGGCCAGCAATTCGCGATAGTCGGTGGTGACGAAATCGGCCCCGATTTTGCGGCCGACCTCCTCGCCGCGCTCGGGCTTGATCTCCGCCAGCCCGATCCATTCGACGCAAGGATGCAGGTTGGCGACGCCGCCCCGGAACAGCCCGACCCGGCCCGCCCCGATGATGGCGAGCCCGATTCCCTTCGCTTTTGGTCTCATCGCATGCCTCCGGCGGCGGCCAGCTTGACGCGCTGCTCGTTGCCGAGCGGCAGGGTGACCGGCTCGCCGGTCTCGGTGGAGAGATCGGCTGCCAAGTAGACCTCCATGACGGCCCGCGCGCTTTCAGGCGTCACCATCACCGGCCGGTCGCGGGCCACCGCCTCGAGGAAGTGGATCGTCTCCGGCCCCATCGCGCCGGCATAGACGTGGTCGACCTGCTCGCCGGGCATGGTCGACATCGGAAAGACCGTGCCGCCGGACAGCGTCGAGAGCGCCACGTCCTTGTGGCTGTCGTCGATCATCAGCGCGCCTTCGGAGCCGACAATCTCGATCCAGGTATGCGAGAAGTTCGGATAGGCCGGCGGCAGGATCCAGCCGGCGCCGATCATCACCACGACACCGTTGTCCATTGTCACTGTGATGAACTGGCAGTCGGGCAGGCCGGTCGTCGCGTGCATCACGCGGTTGGCGCCCTGCGCATAGACGCGCACGGGCTTGGCCGGCTCCAGCAGCCAGAAGGCGAAGTCGAGGTCATGCGTCGCCTCCATCGCGGCGGGGCTGAGCTTGATCCGGCCCGAGATCTTCTTGCCGAGATTGCGCGTGATGTGCCGGCTGACCAGCACCGAGACCGGCTCGCCGAGCGTGCCGTCGGCGAGCTTCTTCTTGGCGAAAGCGAATTTCGGGTTGAAGCGCTGCGAATAGCCGATGGTGAACTTGATGTTGTTGCGGCGGGCGAGCTCGACCAGCTCGTCGGCCTCCCATAATTCGAGCGCGATCGGCTTCTCGAGGAAGACGTGCTTGCCGGCGAGCAGGGCCTCCCTGGCGATCGTGTAATGCGTCGTCTCCGGGGTGGCGCAGACATAGAGCGCCTCGATGGCCGGGTTGGCGATCAGCTCCTGATAATCGGCTGTCGCGGTCGCGGCGCCCGTCGAAGCCGCCACCTCCGCAAGGCGCTCTGCGTTGGTCTCGGCAATGTGCAGCCGCGCGACCAGCGGATGGTCCTTCAAGGTCTCGGCGCGGATGCCGCCGCACCAACCCGTGCCGATCACGCCGACTTCGATCGCCTTCATCCTGTCCGATCCTCCCTTGGACACCGTCTCTTGCGGACTGGTCATGGCGGATCGGACCATGCGCAAATTGCCGCCACAAATACTCTTTCGCGATGACTCCATGCCGCTCCGACATAGATCGGCGTCGTGCCGCCAGGATGATGACGCCGCGGCGTGACTCGGCTAAGCGCTTGGAGAAAGGGAGATTTCAAAGCATGACGACAAGTGCTCAATCGCCGGCTCCGCTGCTGATCGCGGTCGCGCCAACCGGCGCCAGGCGGGGGAAGGCGGATCATCCGGCCCTTCCAGTCACGTCCTCGGAGATCGCTGCGGAGGCTGTTGCCTGCCGGGCAGCCGGCGCCGCCATGCTGCATCTGCATGTACGTGATGCCCAAGGCGCGCACAGCATCGACCCGGAGCGCTATCGCGAGGCGAGCGCGGCCGTGCGGTCGGTCTGCGCCGACATCGTCATCCAGATCACCACCGAAGCGGTCGGCCGCTATACGCCTGAGGAGCAGGCGGACTGCATCCGCAGGCTGCGACCCGAAGCGGTCTCGATCGCCATTCGCGAGATCTGCCCTCCCGGCAGCGACGAAAGGCAGGCGGAGGCTCTCTTCGGCTTCATGGCGGCCGAGCGGATCGCGCCGCAGATCATCCTCTACGACACCGCCGATATCGCGCATTTCCTTAATCTGCGTCGGCGCGGCGTTCTCTGCGAGGCTGACCGCGTGCTCTATGTGCTGGGCCGCTACAGCCCCGGCCAGCGTTCCGGTCCCGCCGATCTGATACCCTTCCTGAACGCAGCTGAGGGAGAGGCGCTGAACTGGTCGCTCTGCGCCTTCGGCCCGCTGGAACGGGCCTGCGCACTCACGGCGGCCGGGCTCGGCGGCCATGTCCGCGTCGGCTTCGAGAACAATCTCTGGCTCCCGGACGGCAGCGTCGCCCCGGGCAATGCCGCGCTGGTCGCCGGCATCGCTGCAGCCGCAGGCGACATGGGGCGCAAAGTGGCGGACCCGCATGAGGCGCGCGCCATTCTCGGCTGCCGCAACAGCTGAATCACGGCGGCGATTAGGTGGTCTGCCCGCTCAGGTTGCGGTCGTCGGCGGCATGGAGAACACTCGCCGGAATGCTCAATCTCGTCGAAGGCAGGCACACCGGCGCTATTGCCGCTTCACCAGAGAACATGTCGATGCCTCTATCGGCTGGAAGGCCTGATCTCCCGGAATGGTCGCGAGGAACTTGTAGTAATCCCACGGTGCCTTGGATTCAGACGGCTTTTTGACTTCATAGAGGTTCATGGCATGAACCATGCGGCCATCCGGTCTGATCCTCCCATCCTTGTAGAATATGTCGTTGACGGGGCTGGCGCGCATCGCGTCCATCACTGCCGCCGAGTTGTCCGTCTTCGCGGCTTCGACGGCCTTCAGATAGTGCAGCACCGAAGAGTAGGTCCCCGTCTGCAGCATGTTCGGCATGGATTTGACCTTGTCGAAGAATGTCTTCGACCAGGCGCGCGTCTCGTCGTTCGTATCCCAATAGGATGCCTCGGTGATCGTGAGGCCCTGTGCTTCCGCCAGCCCGAGCCCGTGGACGTCGTTGATGAAGCCGCCGAGCGTGGCGAGCTTCTGGCCGGCCTGCGTCAGGCCGAACTGGGCGGCTTGCTTGATCGAGTTGATGGTGTCGTTGCCGGCATTCGCCAGCGCCACGACCTTCGCGCCCGATGACTGGGCCATCAGGAGAGCGGAGCCGAAATCCGCGGTTCCGACCGGCACCTTGACGCTGCCGAGCACACGCCCCTTGTTTTCCGTGACGACCCGGGTCGCCTGGGTTTGCAGCCCATGGCCGAACGCGTAGTCGGCGGTCACGAAATACCAGGAGTCGAAGCCTTGCCGCGCGAGCGCCTGGCCGGTGCTTTGCGCGATGGCATAGGTGTCGTAGGCCCAATGCACGACGAAGGGCCCGCAATTCTCGTTGGTGATCCGGGTCGAGCCCGGCGACGAGAGGGCGATGATCTTTCCCTTCTCCTTCGCGATCTCGATGACCGCCAGGGCCGGTGACGACGAGGCGACGTCGAGGATCGCATCGACCTTGCCTTCGTCGAACCATTTCCTGGCGATCGAGGCTGCGATGTCGGGCTTGTTCTGGTGATCGGCGTAGACGAGCTCGACGGGCTTGCCGAGCACCTTCCCACCGATTTCGTCGATCGCCATCTGGGCCGCGGTCACGACGCCGATGCCGGTGATGTCGGCGTAGACGCCGGACATGTCCTCGATCACGCCGATGCGAACGACGTCGTCGGACACGGCAGGCGACTGGGCTCGCGCCGTGAGCGGCGCGATCGTCATCGCGCCGGCCGCAATCAGCCCGAGCGATACTGTGTTCAAGCCCTTCATGATCCCTCCCGAGGTTTTATGGGCCGATCAAAGCCGGCCTTCGTTGGGATATTCTGTGGTTGGACGCAGGGCATTGCTCAACGTCGGTGCTCGACATCGCGCGGCTGACCGGATGTGGTTTTCGGACAGGCGCCGCGCTTCAGCCCTTGCTCCGCGCGGCGAAGGCGGCCAGCCCGCGCCTGGCGTCCTCACTCGTGAAGGTGCGCTGCCCGAGCTCGGCCTCCGCCGCAAAGGCCTCGCGGAAGGGGAGGTCCTGAAGTGTGAGCGCGGCCTGCTTGATCGTCTGGATCGCCGTGGGGCTCAGCGCCGCGATACGCTGCGCCAGCTCTTTCGCAGCGGGCTCGACCTCGTCAGCCGGCAGGACGCGGTTCACGACGCCGCGGGCCAGCATCTCCGCACTGGAGAAGCGTTGCCCCGTCAGCAGGATCTCCATCGCGTGGGCATGTCCGATCTGGCGGATGAGACGGACCAGGGTGCCGCCGGCGGGGACGAAACCGTGGATCGGCTCCGGCAGCTGGAAGACGGATTCGTTCGAGGCGATGCGGATATCGGTCGCCAGCATGATCTCGAAGCCGCCGCCAATGCAGAGGCCCCGGATCGCGCAGATGACCGGCTTGTAGAGCGGCACGTTCTTGAGATGGGCCGGATCCCAGGCGCTGATGTCGAAACGGTCGCTCGCGAGGGCCGGGATGGATTCGGTCAGATCCGCGCCGACGCAGAATGCGCGCTCTCCTGCCCCGGCCAGCACGATCGACCGGATCTTGTCGTCCTGCGCGGCCTGGGCGAAAGCGCGCCCCAGATCGTCATACATCGCGAGCGACAGCGCATTCAGCTTTTCCGGACGCGAGATGCGGATCGTCGCAACTGCTCCCTCCTGTTCGACGTCGATCGCCATCTCAGACGGCTCCGCCGTCCACGAGGCGCCGGATCTCCTCCTCGTCGAGCTTGAGGAACTCCGACAGGATCGTCCGCGTGTGCTCGCCGGGGGTGGGCGCCTTGCCCAGCGGAATCTCGCCCGTCCGGGACAGCTTGATCGGCGATCCGAACATCCGCACGCTCTCGCCGGCTACCGGGATCTCGACGATCATGTTGCGGGCCGCCACATGGGGATCCTCGACCACTTCGGGAACGCTCCTGATGGCGCTGAGCGGGATCCGGTCTCCGGCCATCGCCTCGAGCTCGGCCTTGCCGTAGGCGCTGAACCAGCGCTCCAGCAGCGGCTTGACCTTTCGGTCCGCCACTTCGGGATCGAAGCGCTTCTCCATCGTGTCGATTTCGGGATCGTCCGCCTGGTGCGGCTCCCCGAACATTTCGCAGGTCAGGCGCCAGAACTTGTCCGTGTAGCCACCGAAGAAGACGTAGCCGTCCTTGCACGGGAATTGGCCGTAGGGCCGCACGAAGGGATGGTCATTGCCGAGGGGCGCGGCGACCTCGCCCTTGGTGGTGTAGCGGACGACGGCGTTCTCCGTGAGCGTCAGGATCGAATCCTGCTGCGAGACGTCGACCACCTGACCGTTGCCCGTGGACTCGGCGGAGCGCAGGGCCGCGAGCGTCCCGATGGTCGCGTAGAGCGACGCGGCGAGATCGCCGATGATCGTTCCGACGCGCACCGGCGGGCGGTCCGGATAGCCGTTCATCGACCATAATCCGCCGACCGCCTGGCCGGTATTGTCGAAAGCCGGGCGCGAGGAGTTCGGTCCGGTGCGGCCGAAACCGCTGATCGCGGTGTAGACCAGGCGGGGATTGCAGCGCCGAAGCTCTTCGTAACCGAGCCCGAGCTTGTCCATGGTGCCGGGGCGAAAGTTCTCGACCAGAACATCTGCCTGACGGACAAGCTGCTTCAGCAGCTCCTTTCCGTCCGGGGATTTCAGATTCACCGTGATCCCGAGCTTGTTGCGATTGAACTGGGAGAAGAACGCGCTCTCCCCAGCGTCCTCCTTGCCGGTGACCATCGGCGGGAAGCTGCGGGCATAATCTGGATCGTCGGGATGCTCGACCTTGATGACGGTCGCGCCGAGATCGGCGAGCAGCATCGAGCAGAATGGCCCTGCCACGACGCGGGTTATGTCGAGGACGACGATGCCGGCCAGCGGTCGTGCCTCTTCGCGCGCATCGCCGTCCTGCGCCTTGACGCCTCCCATCACGCTTCCTCTTTCCATTTATGCGGCCACGCGCGCTTGTTCGGCACGCGCGACCCGGGACCCCGTTCGGCGCCCGAGATGACGTGATACGAACTCACCCGCCTCGATCAAGGCCGGGAGATCAATTCCCGTCGACAGGCCCATGCCGTGGAGCATGTAGACGACGTCTTCGGTCGCGACATTTCCGGTCGCGCCGGCCGCGAAGGGGCAGCCCCCCAGCCCGGCGACCGAGCAGTCGAACGTCCTGATGCCCGTCTCCAGACTGGCATAGGTGTTCGCGAGGGCCTGGCCGCGCGTGTCGTGGAAATGAAGCGCGACGCGGCTCGCGCCGATTTCGCCGGCGACGGCCTCGGCGATCGCCTTGGTGTCGCGCGGTGTCGCGACACCGATCGTGTCGGCGACCGACACTTCGTAGCAGCCGAGTTCGGCAAGACGGCGCGCGAGGCTGGTCACGGCCGAGACCGGTACCTGACCCTCGTAGGGACAGCCGAACGCGCAGGAGACATAGCCGCGCACGGGCATCGTCCCCTCGAGGCGCGCGAAGATCGGTTTGAACCGCTCGATGCTCTCGTCCACGGAGCAGTTGATGTTGCGGCGGGAGAATGTCTCGCTGGCCGATGCGAAGACCGCGACCTCGTCGACGCCGGCGTTGATTGCCGCTTCGAGCCCTTGCAGGTTTGGCACCAGCGCTATGCGGCGTGCCTCTCCCGGTCGTCGAAGCTGCGCCAGGACGCCCGCCGTGTCGGCCATCTGCGGCACATGGCGCGGCGAAACGAAGCTTCCCACTTCGATCGATTTCAAGCCGGCCTTGACCAGCAGGTCCACGAACTCCGCCCGGATGGAGGCCGACAGCGCGACGGACTCGGCCTGCAATCCATCCCTGGGCCCTACTTCGACGATCCGAATATCCTCTGACATGTCCGCCCGCCGTAGTTTCGCGTCACTCTTGCCCGAGGCTCGTCGAACACAAAATGGAGACATCGTCCGTCTTTTCAGATCTTTTATGTAGGAAAAAGCCATGATCTGAAGCAGGCAAACTGCGCTAGCTGATAGGCATGGTCCGACCGCCGCGGAACGGAGTCACATATGGACCGGCAGGCGCCAGAATTGATCCGGGCGGGGTCAGAGGTGGATTTCATCGTCGACTTCTATTCCCGCATGCTTGCCTTGCTCGACCAGGGCGCTGTGTCCTCGGTCTTCGACCTTCTTGGCGCGGAAATCCGCCCACTCCCTTCCGAGCTTCGTGGCCGGCTCGAGGCCGACATCGCGCTCGCGATCCGGCTCCGCGAGAATGTCGAGCACAAGCTGAAGCGGGAGCACGAGCTCATCGCCCTCAACGAGACGGCACGCGACCTCTCGGCGATGCGCGACACCGACCAGGTGCTGCAGGCCATCATCCGCCGGGCGAGGCAGCTCGTCGGCAGCGATATCGCCTACCTGTCCGCCGCCCCCGATGACCGCAGCCCCTTGCATGTCAGGGCGACCGAAGGCGTCATATCGGAGGCCTTCGCCACCATCATCGTCCCGCGCGACGTCGGCATCTGCGGGAGCGTGGTCCGCACGCGCAGACCCTGCCAGTCGGGCCAGTACAGGTCCGACAGGCGCTTCCATCACGACCCGGTCATCGATGCGGCCATTCAATCCGAAGGCGTCGTCTCCATCCTCGGCATTCCTCTGGAGCTCGAGGCGCACATCATCGGCGTTCTGTTCGTCGCCGACCGCTACGAGCGCGTGTATAATCCGCAGGAAATCTCGATCCTGCAGTCTCTCGGCACCTTCGCTGCGCTCGCCATCGAGAATGCGCGCCTGCTGGAGGAGGGACAACGGGCGTTGAGCATGGCGCGGGACGCCAACCTCGCCTTGCGAGCCAAGGCCGACGACATCGAAAGCGCCGCCATCGCGCATGAGCGCCTGACAGAACTCATCGCCCGGGGCGGATCGCTCGAAGACCTTCGGCACCGCGTGGCGACGCTGCTGGGCGGTGACGCGATCATTCTCGACGAGCGGCAGATCGCGATTGCGGGAGGGCTTCCCGACGCGATGCCCGAGAATGGGCTCGCATCCGCGATCCGGGAAAGCGTCCGCCTCGGCCGCTCCGTGCAGTTCGAGGCGGCACCCGCCGGGATCGTCACGGTGGCGGCCGTCACGAGCGGCGCCGTTCGCCTCGGCGCCCTCGTGTTCATCCGCTCGAAGCCGATGTCCTCGCCCGAGATCCGCACCCTGGAGCGGGCGGCGCTGGTCACTGGCATCGTCCTGCTGTCGATGGAGCGCGTCGCCGAAACCGCCTATCGCAACGTCGCCGACATCATCTCGGCATTGCTGCGAGGCACCTCGGATCCGTTCGGGCCGGAGGGATCGCAGGCCCTGCCGGCGGGGGTCTCGTTGTCCTGGCCGGTGACGATCCTTCTCGTCTCCTGCAAGGACGGTTTCGCCGCGCACCTGCCGCAGGCCCTGCGTGCGGCCGCCTCCGGGCGCCAGACGATCGGCGCCGCATTCAACGGCGACCTTGCCGTCGCGACGGCGAACCACGACTGGATGGAGCTGGCTCGCAGGATCGCAGCGGCTCTGGAAGAGGGGGGCCGTCACACTTACAATATCGTGGCGTCGCAACCCGTTTCGGACATCGCCGCGGCAACGGCCGAGTACCAGCGCCTCCGGCGCGCCCTCGCGCTGCTGCGCAGCCTGGGCCAGAGCGGCAGAGTGGTCCCGGAGAAGGTGCTGTCCCTCTACGCTCTGCTTTTCGACGGGCAGGGCGAAGACGCCGCGCGCCAATTCATCCACCAGACGATCGGCCACCTGCTGGATCATGACAGGCGGCGCAAGGCCCACCTGGCTCCGACCCTGTTCGCATATTTCGAAACCGGCCGCAGCCTCCAGCGGGCTGCGGACATGCTCGCGATTCACGTCAATACGATGCGGCAGCGCCTGGATGCGATCGGCGCGATCTGCCCCGATTGGTCCGAGCCGAATCGCGGGCTCGAGCTCCACATGGCGCTTCGGTTGCATCGGCTGAGCGAAACGCTCCCTGCCTGACGCAATGGAGGACGGACACCGTCCTGCGCCGATCCTGTATGGGCTCACGCCATTGTCGAAAGCGCACCGGCCTCGTTTAACCGCCACATTGCACAAGAGAGCGGAGCCCTGTGTCGATGCCGGTCAACAGTCGCCTACCTGGCTTCTACAAGCTGTCCCCGAGCGACCGTCTGGCGAGCGTGACCCGCGCCTCGGGGCTCGCGGAAACGGACCTCTCCTGCCTCGTCCCTGCTGATCCGGACATGCTGGCCATCGCCGATCGAATGATCGAGAACGTGGTCGGAACCTTGTCCGTTCCAGTCGGGATCGCGGCGAATTTCACGATCGGCGGCCACGACTATCTCATTCCCATGGCTACAGAGGAGCCCTCGGTCGTCGCGGCCGCGAGCAACATGGCCTCCGTCGCGCGGTTGCATGGCGGCTTTCACGTGTCGACCGACCTGCCCATCATGGTCTCCCAGGTTCAGGTCGTCGGCGCGCCTGATCCGCGCGGCGCGCGCATGCGCCTCTACGAGGCCGAGACGGAGCTCCTCGCCCTCGCCAACGAGCAGGACCCCCTCCTGGTCAAGCTGGGTGGCGGCGCACGCAGCATCGAGGTCCGCATCGTCGAGGCGAGCGGCGCCGTCTATGTGGTCCTGCATCTGCAGGTGGATGTGCGGGACGCGATGGGCGCCAACGCCGTCAACACCATGGCGGAGGCGATCGCACCACGCGTCGCGGCGATCGCGGGCGGGCGCGTCCGGCTCCGGATCCTCACCAACAAGGCCGACCGGCGCCTGGCGCGGGTGCGTGCCGTCTTCGATCGCGAGGCGCTGGGCGGAGAGGATGTGGTGAGCGGCATCGTCGACGCCTACCGGTTCGCCGCTGCCGATCCCTACCGGGCGGCTACCCACAACAAGGGGATCATGAACGGCATCACAGCCGTCGTTCTGGCGACGGGCAACGATACGCGCGCGGTCGAGGCCGGTGCGCATTGCCACGCCGCGTCGAGCGGGCGCTATACGTCGCTCTCCCATTTCGAGATCAATGCGGACGGCAATCTCGTCGGAACGCTGGAGGTGCCGATGGCGGTCGGCCTGGTCGGCGGGGCGACGAAGACCCATCCGGCCGCCCGTGCCGGGGTCAAGCTCCTCGGGGTCAAGTCGGCGCAAGAGCTGGCGCAGGTCATCGTGGCCGTGGGGCTGGCGCAGAATGTCGGAGCGCTTCGAGCCCTGGCAGCCGAGGGAATTCAAAAAGGCCACATGTCGCTCCACGCCCGTAACGTTGCGGCAGCGGCGGGCGCCACAGGCGATGAGATCGAAGCGGTCGTGGAGCGCCTCAAGACAGGCGGGCATGTCCGGCTCGATAAGGCGGAAGCGATCCTGGCCGAACTAAGAGCGGAGACGGCGTGATCGTCGATGTCCGCAGCAGGCTCGTGGCGCAGCTGCCGACACCGCCATGTGATGGACCTCGACCCCTTCCGGACTCCGCGACGCGATGACGAACAGCACCTTCGATGAAGTCCCGGACGCCAGCATCGATCAGCCCGCCCTCGGCCCATCGTTAAGGCTTTTTCCAACAGCCAAAAAGGCACTGGCGATGCCAAAATGGGGAACGTGAACCATGAGAAGACGCGGATTCAACAAGCTGCTCTTGGGTGCCGGCCTCGGTTTGCCGGCTATGAACCTGTTTCGTGACGGCGTCGCCTATGCTCAGGGCCGATCTGGCGGCCTGACCGCGATCATCAACCCCGAGCCACCGGTCCTGACGCTGCCGCTCAACCAGCAGATCCCGGTGGGCACCATCGGCGGCAAGATCTACGAAAGCCTTCTCGATTATGATTTCGACCTCAATCCGCGCCCGCAACTGGCCGAGCGCTGGGAGGTCTCCGACGACGGGCTGACCTACAGGTTCCATCTCGTCAGGAACGCCAAATGGCACGACGGCAAGCCGTTCACCTCAGCCGACGTCGTCTTTTCCTGCAACGTCATGTTGAGGGAGGTGCATCCGCGCGCACGCGGTGTCTTCGAGCGCTGCGAAAGCATCACCGCGCCTGACGATCACACGGTCGTGTTCAAGCTGAAGGAGCCCTTCGGCCCGTTCCTGCTTGCCTTCGAGACCAGCTCGGCGCCGATCGCGCCGAGGCACATCTACGAGGGGACGGACTACCGCAAGAACCCCGCCAATGACACGCCGATCGGCACCGGGCCGTTCAAGCTCAAGGAATGGCGGCGTGGCAGCCATATCCATCTCGTCGCTAACGAGGACTACTACATCAAGGGCCAGCCCGCGCTGACGGAGATCTTCTACAAGATCATTCCGGACGGAGCATCGCGCTCGGTGGCCATGGAAAGCGGGCAGGCCCAGCTGTCCCAGTTTTCCGACATCGAGCCGTTCGACGTGCCGCGGCTGGCAGCCATGCCCCAGCTCAAGATGACCACCAGGGGCTACGAGTTCTTCAGCCCTGTCCTTTGGTACGAGATGAACCTGCGCCGCAAGCCGTTCGACGATATCCGCTTCCGCAAGGCGTTGCGGCTCCTGCTCGACCCGAAATTCATCGTCGAGCGGATCAATTTCGGGCTCGGCAAACCCGCCACGGGACCCATCGCCTCGACCACGCGCTTCTACGATCCCAACGTCACGATCTACAGGACGGACGTCGCGGCTGCGAAGGCGCTACTCGACGAGATGGGCCTCAAGCCGGACGCCGGCGGCGTGCGCGCCAGGATCCGCTTCCTGGTGGTGCCGTTCGGCGAGTTCTGGACCCGGCTCGGTGAATATTTCCGGCAGGCCCTGAAGCAGGGCGGCATCGAAGTCACGCTCGACACGACCGATGCCGGCGGCTTCGCCGAAAAGGTCTCGAACTGGGACTACGAGACGACGTCCAACATGCTTTACCAGAACGGCGACCCGGCTCTTGGCGTAGCCCGCAGCTATATCAGCTCCAACATCCGCAAGGGCGTGATGTTCACCAATACGCAGGGCTACTCGAACAAGGAGGTCGACGATCTCTTTGCCCGTGCCGCCGTGCAGACGTCGGACAAGGAGCGGGCGGCGCTCTACAGCAAGGTCCAGAAGATCCTCGTCGACGACCTGCCGGTCCTGTGGATGACGGAGCAGCAATTCCCGACCATCCACGATGCGCGCCTGGAAAACCTCATCGACAGCGCGATCGGCGTGAACGGGACTTTCGGACGGGCGCGCTGGGCCTGACATGCCGCTGCGCGCTTTCCTCTCTCGGCTGGCGGGGATCGTCGTCACGATCTTCGTCATCGCGACGATCAACTTCGTCCTCGTGCGGGCCGCGCCGGGCGATCCGGCTGCCGTGATCGCCGGTCAATCGGGAGCCACCGACGAGGTATTCCTGCAGCAGGTGCGCGCCGAATACGGGTTGGACAAACCCTATGTCGCGCAACTCGGCGCCTATCTCGGCAAGGTGGCGACCCTGGACCTGGGCTATTCCTACCGCCTGCGCCGGCCGGTCAAGGACCTGCTCGCCGAGCGCCTCGGCCCGACGCTCCTGCTGACGCTGTCCGCCTTCCTCCTGTCGCTCTCCGGCGGGGTGATCTTCGGCGCGCTCGCCGGCATCCGGCATGGGAAATGGTCCGACCTCGCCATATCGCTGCTGGCGCTTGTCCTCTACGCGACCCCCGTCTTCTGGCTTGGGCTCATGCTGGTCCTGCTGTTCTCGATCCAGCTCGAATGGCTTCCGGCCTTCGGTTACACGGATATCCGGGCAGGCCAGCTCGGGACGATGGCCTACGCACTGGATGTCCTGAAGCATCTCTGCCTGCCGGCCGTCACGCTCGGGGCGATCTACATGGCCGTCTATGCCCGGCTGATGCGCGCCTCCGTGATCGAGGTCGCGGCCGAGGACTATATCAAGACAGCCCGCGCGAAAGGCCTGAAGGAAGGCGCGATCCTGCGCGGGCACATGCTGCGCAACGCCTCGCTCCCCGTCATCACCTTTGCCGGGCTTCAGGTCGGCGCCATGATCGGTGGCGCGGTGGTCGTGGAGACCGTCTTTTCCTGGCCAGGCCTCGGCAGGCTCACCTTCGACGCCGTCACCAGCCGCGACTACCCGGTTCTGCTCGGCCTCTTTCTCGTCATGTCGGTCCTGGTGATTTGCGTGAATCTTCTCACGGATCTGATCCACCGCCTGGTCGATCCCCGCCTTGCAGTCAGATGACATGATGAACGACAGCCTACGGACATTTCTTCGCCACCCTGCAGGCATGCTCGGCCTTGCAATCCTTTCCATCGTTTGCCTGGCCGCCGCTCTCGCGCCGATCCTCTATCCCGGCTCCCCCTGGGACATGGCTGGCGCGCCGCTGAGAGGACCGGGAACCTCGGGCGCTCTGCTCGGCACGGACACGATGGGGCGCGACATCGCGGCGGGCATCATGCACGGTGCCCGCGTATCGTTGATGATCGGCGTCGCCTCGACTTGCGCCGCGCTCCTGCTGGGCGTGACGCTGGGCGCCATCGCCGGCGTCGCCGGCGAGACCGCCGACCATCTGATCGTGCGGTTCATCGAGATCTTCCAGACGATTCCGAATTTCGTGCTGGCCATCCTGCTGGTCGCGATCCTGACCCCGTCGATCACCACCATCATCCTCGCCATCGGCCTTGTCAGCTGGCCGCCGCTGGCGCGGTTGACCCGCATCCAGGTGAAGAGCATCGCTGCGCGCGAGTTCGTCCAGGCCGCCCGCTGCCAGGGGCAGGGCGCGCTCTCCGTCCTCCTGCGCCACATCATTCCGAACGCGATATCGCCGATCATCGTCACCGGCTCCATGGCTGTCGCATCCGCGATCCTCATCGAGGCTGCCTTGAGCTTCATGGGGCTTGGCGATCCCAACTACATGTCCTGGGGGTACATGATCGGCGCCGGACGGTCGGTCATCCGTCAGGCGTGGTGGGCGAGCCTCTTCCCGGGTTTGGCCATTCTGCTGACCGCCGTCGCCATCAATCTCATCGGAGAAGCGCTCAACGACGCCCTCAATCCGAGGATTTCGCGCTCATGACGCTGCTCTCGGTCCAGAACCTGTCCATCGCCCTGCCTGCCGGCGGCGATCGGTCCCATGCCGTCTCGCAGGTCAGCTTCGACATCGACGAGAACCAGATCGTCTGCCTGGTCGGCGAATCGGGATCGGGAAAATCGATGATCGCCCATGCGATCCTGGGCCTTCTGCCTCCCGGAATTGCCGTCGATGCAGGCGCATTGATGTTCGACGGCGCCGACCTGGCGCGCCTGTCGCCGGCGCAGAAGCGTGCCGTGCGCGGGGACCGGATCTCGATGATATTCCAGGAACCGCTGACGGCGCTCAATCCGCTGAAACGCGTCGGGGAACAGGTCGCGGAGGCCATTCGCGTTCATCGGGGATCGCTGTCGGCGCGAGCCGTGGCCGGGAAGGTGGAGGAACTGTTCGGGCAGGTCGGGCTGTGCGATCTGCCGCACCTGCAGACGGCTTATCCCTTTCAGCTCTCGGGCGGGCAAAGGCAGCGGGTGATGATCGCCATGGCGCTGTGCAACAATCCCAGGCTGCTGATCGCCGATGAGCCGACGACCGCGCTCGACGTGACGACGCAGCGCCAGATCCTGGACCTCATCAAGAGCCTGCAAAAGACCCACGACATGGGTGTGCTGTTCATCACCCATGATATCGGCGTGGTCGCCGACATCGCGGACAAGGTCGTCGTCCTGCAAAACGGAAGCATCGTCGAGAGCGGGGCAGCGGATGCGGTCCTGATGAAGCCGACCCATGCCTATACGCAGATGCTGCGTGACGCCGTTCCGGGGCGAGGGGCCTTTCGCAAGGCGGCAGATGCGGCCTCGCCCATTCTCGAGATTCGGGGATTGCAGAAGCGCTTCGTCACGCGGCAGGGGCTTTTCGCGAAACCGCGCGAGGTGGTTGCGGCGCGCGACGTCAGCTGTCACCTGGCGCCGGGAGATACGCTGGCGGTGGTCGGCGAAAGCGGCTCCGGCAAGTCGACGCTCGCACGCATCCTGCTCAGGCTGGTCGAGCCCGATGCAGGGGAGATCCTGTGGCGCGGCGGGTCCGTGCGCGGCATGAGGGGAAACGATCTTCGCAACTTCCGCCGTAAGGTGCAGATCGTTTTCCAGGACCCATACTCCTCCCTCGATCCGCGCCTGAAGGTGGGGGACAGCATCTGCCGGGGACCCATGGCCTTCGGTGCCAGCCGTGCCGAAGCACGACGGCTTGCCGAGCAATGGCTTGAACGCGTCGGGCTCGGCCCGAAGGCCTTCGACCGCTTCCCGCATGAGTTTTCGGGTGGGCAGCGCCAGCGGATCTGCATCGCGCGGGCTCTCGCGCTGCAGCCGGAGGTGCTTATCGCCGATGAAGCGGTCTCCGCGCTCGATGTATCGATCCAGGCGCAGATCCTCGATCTCCTGAATGATTTGAAGACGGAAATGGGGCTGGCGATGATTTTCATCACCCACGACCTGCGCGTCGCCCGGGAGATCGCCGACCGCGTCCTCGTCATGCGGCAGGGACGAATCGAAGAAGAGCGCCCCACGGAGGAGCTCTTTGAAGACCCCCGGAGCGACTACACGAAGCGCCTTCTGGATGCTGTGCCGGGCCGTTCCTTCTTTGCCTCCCGCGCCGCGGCCGGAGTGCCGGCGTGACATCCGCGCGCATTTCGCAGACTTCCACCAGATACCACCGATAAGGCGACAGACCGTGAGCAACGATCTTTGGCAATGGACAGCTGCGGAGCTTGCCGCCGCTATTTCGACAGGCCGCATCAGTTCGGTCGAGGCGACGCAGAGTGCCCTGGCGCGTCTGGACGAGGTCAACCCGGCCATCAATGCGGTTGTCGACACGATGCCGGAGGCAGCGCTCGGCGAAGCGAAGGCCGCCGATGAAGCCTTGCGGAAGCATGGCCCGAGGGGGCCGCTGCACGGCCTGCCCGTGACCATCAAGGTCAATGTCGACTACAGGGGACGCGCGACGACCAACGGGGCCGTCGTCAACAAGGACCACAGGGCGGAGAGCGATTCCTCCACCGTTGCCGCCTTGCGGGCAGGCGGAGCGCCCATCTTCGGCCGCACCAACACGCCTTGCTATTCCATGCGCGCCTTCACCAATAACGACCTGCATGGAGCGACGCTCAATCCCCATGACGCGGCGATCACCTGCGGTGGCTCGTCGGGCGGTGCCGGAGCGGCCGTGGCTGCCGGCATCGGCGCCATCGCGCATGGCAACGACATCGGCGGCTCGGTCCGCCACCCCGCCTATTGCTGCGGCGTCTATGGCCTGCGCCCGACGGCGGGGCTCGTCCCGGGAACGAGCCTGTCCATGCCGGAACGCAAGATCGTCTCCCAGCTCATGGCGGTTCAGGGCGCGCTGGCCCGTTCGGTCGAGGATCTGCGGCTCGCCATGCAGGTTCTGACTCGGCACGACCCGAACGACGTGTGGCAGGTGCCGGCCGGGGATATTTTTGCGCCCCTGAGACACAGGACCTGCAAGGTCGCCGTCGTCGCAGAGACTGACGAGAGCCCCATCGATCCGGAGGTCACGGCCGCCATTCGCCAGGCCGCCGATATGCTGGCTGACGCGGGATACGAGGTCGCCGAAGTCCCGGCGCCATCGTTCAAGGAACTTGTCGAACATTGGCGCCTCATCCTCGGCAACGAGATGCGCGGCGGGCTCGGGCTTCTCATGGAGGCCCACGGCGACTGGAAGATGAAGAAGATGCTCGAGATGCAGCTCGACGGCGTGCCGGTCATCGACAGCCGCGACGGCATGTTGGAGGGCCTGGCGCAGCGCGCCCGCCTGGCGCGCAAATGGCAGCATTTCATGGAGAGCTGGCCGCTGGTGCTCACCGCCGTGAGCTGGGTGAAGCCGATGGTCGACGACCTCGACGTGTCCGGCACGATCGACGCCGATTGGTTCTACCGGGTGACCGCGCCGTATATGGGCACTCCGACGATCGGCCTGCCGGGGCTTGCGGTGCCGGTAGGCACCGTGCCGGGCAAACCGATGGGCGTTCAACTCCTGGCGACACGCTTCGGCGATCGCCTGCTGCTCGAGGCAGGCGCGGTCCTCGAGCGCGCCATAGGGCGGATCGCGCCGATCGATCCCGTCACGGTGAGTGGAGGCTGAGGTTCAGGCGACGAGTTCTGCACGGCACACTGCCACGGCGCAGATGTCCGCCGAGCAGCTCAGCGCGCCCGCAAAGCGCGCACGATATTCGTTGCCCGCCTGAGAGCCGTCACGGCCGCGCCCGCCGCGATGAGCCAGAGCGCGATGACCAGCACCTCGTTCTGGCCTCGCCAGAGCGGCTCCAGCAGCGACAGCAGCGCCGCAGCCGTGATCACGGCCATGCGGTGCTGCTTGGCCATCGGGCCGGAGAAGTCGGCCGGCAGCCCGCAGGCCCGCCCGAGCTCGCGCGTATAGGCCGTCAGCACGGCAAGCCCGGCCGCCGCCCATCCCAAGGCCGGCACGCCAGCCCCGTAGCCAACGCCGGTGAGAATCAGGATGTCGGCGACACGATCGGGAAACTCGTTCCAGAACGGGCCATCGGCGGCGTGCTTGCCGCCTTCGATCGCCACCATGCCGTCGAACAGGTTGCAAAGCAGCCGGAGCTGGCAAAACAGCGCTGCGGCAAGCAGCAGGACGGGTCGAAGCCCGGAATCGACCATGCCCGACAGCCAGAAGCCGATGCCGGCAACCGCCGCCATCACCATGCTCGCCATGGAAATCTGGTTCGGGGTGATGGCGGCGGCGCTCAGCCGGCGCGCGATGGAGCGGGCCCAGCCGGTATCGCGGCTCGCGAGCGGCCGCCGATCGCTATCCTGCGCCATGGTTCATGGCCTTCCTGCTCCGCCACAGCGAGAGATTGTAGAGCGCCGCATAGCTGGTCGCGACGGTCAGCGGGACGGCAATCGTCCTGCCGATTTCGGGCGTGCCGCCGATCGTATGGATCGCGGTCAGCACGCCGGCCGACACAAGCCCGGCGATTGCGGGCGGAGCGAGAAGCGCCGTCAGGCCGGAGAAGCGCCTGGCCAGGTCTTCGATTCCCCGCTTCAGCAGCAAGGTGATGACAGCCGAGAGCGCGCCCTGGATCAACCCGGCATAGAGAGGCGCCGGCATCGCATGGGCGCGGTTGGCGAAAGCCGCCCAGCTCCCCATGGCCAGGAAGGCAAAAGCAACATGCACGACGCTGCTTTTCATCAGGCGCGCGACCGGCAGGGTCATGTTGCCGACCAGCCGTAACGGACCAGGTGAAAGAAGATCGGGGCGGAGAACACCACCGAATCGAGCCGGTCGATGAAGCCGCCATGGCCGGCGATCAGGTGGCCCCAATCCTTGATGCCGCGATCGCGCTTGATCGCCGACATGACGAGCCCGCCGAAGAAGCCCATCAGGACGATGACCAGCGAGAGAAAGGCCGCCTGGAGTGGCGTGAACGGCGTCATCCACGACAGTCCGGCGCCGACGGCCGTCGCGCTGAGTGCGCCGCCGACGAAGCCCTCGACCGTCTTGGAAGGCGACACCCTGGGCGCGATCTTGGTGCGGCCGAGAAGCTTGCCCCAGACGTATTGCAGGACATCGCTGAGCTGCACGACGATGACCAGGAAGGCGATCAGGAGCACGTTGCGCCCTTGATAGTCGGGGATGTCGAGGCTCAGCAGGGCGGGCACATGCGAGGTGCAGAAGACGCAGATCATCAGCGCCCACTGCACCTCGGCGATACGCACGAGGAAATGGTCGCTGTCGCCGCGCAGCGCCGCGATGATCGGCATCAGCAGGAAAGCGTAGACCGGGATGAAGATCGAAAAGAGGCCGTACCAGTCGATCCAGATGAGATAATACTGCAACGGCAGCACGACGAAGAAGCCGACGGCCAAGACCCAGTGGTCGGCGCGTCGCGTGTTGGTCAGCGTGATGAATTCACGCAAGGCCGCGAAGGAACAGAAGGCAAAAAGCAGCGTCACGCCGGTCTTGCCGCCGACCAGCGCCAGCCCCATCAGCACGACCATGACCCACCAGGCGCGGATCCGATCGTTCAGGTTCTCGACCACGGCATTCGAGCCATCGGGCGAAAGCCTGCGCTGGAGCGCGTAGCCGATCGCGGATGCCACGATCAGGACAGCGAGCAGGCAGGCCAGCACGGCCACCAGATCGGGATGCGGCATCGTCATGGCGCGCTCGCCTTCGGTGATAGCGCGCGCAGCGCCGCTTCCGCCCTGGCCAGGAAATCCTGTTTCGCCTCCGTATCGGCGATCCGGAGAGCGGCGCCAAAGGTGACGGTGCAGATCAGCGGGATCGGCACGAACTCGCCTTTCGGCATGACGCGGTTGAGATTGTCGATCCACACCGGCACGAGATCGACGTTCGGTCGCGCCTGCGCCAGATGGAACAGTCCGCTCTTGAACGGCAGAAGCGGCGCATCCGTGGTGTTGCGCGTGCCTTCCGGGAAAACGATGAGGGAGGAGCCGCCATCGAGCGCATCCGTCATCTGGATGATCGGGTCGCTCGTCCGGCTCGAGCGATCGCGGTCGATCAGGACGGCGTTGAAGACGTCACGCCCGATGAAGCGCCGAAGGCGGCTTTTCAGCCAGTAATCACTCCCGGCGACCGGCCGGGTCGCAAATCGCATGCGACGCGGCAGCACGGCCCAGATGAGGACGAAATCGCCGTGGCTGGCGTGATTGGCATAATAGATCCGCTGCTCGTCGGTCGGCGCCACACCGCTCCATCGTCCGCGGACCGCGGTCAGGAAGCGGGCAAAGAACAGAATCAGCGCGCCAGCGAAGCTTGTCCCTATCCCGCGCATCGACCATTCCCAACCGCCGCCCTCTGATGACGTAGCGTTCATCTCAAGCGCTGTCGATATTGCAGAAGGCGCCCAGGCGCGCGCCAGAGCTTCGCGCAGCAATATCGCTGCTCCCGCCACCGTCCCGCTGCGGTCTCGTTCACGGATTGACGGGCTGCGTCCGGCGCGGCTGCTGGCCTGTGGGGATCATCCAGATGGTTGCGATCACCGCCACCGCCGAAATCATGGTCGCGATGCTGAACAACCAACCATAGCCGAGCGCATCGGCGAGCTTCCCGGCCAGCATCGAGCCCGCGAGATAGACCAGAAGCTGGGCGCAGGCGAGGATGGTAAAGTCGGTACCCGGCTGGTCCGAGCTCGTCACCGCCATGAACAGCGAGTAGAGCGCGACGATCTCCATGTAGCGTATCAGCGTCTGGAAGCCGGCGGCGCCGAAGAGCGGCCAGGCGCCGACGACGGCGCCGAAGGCATGGCAGGCGAAAAGCAGGAAACAGAGGGTCCGCAGGCCGCCGAGCAGCGCCAGCACGAAGCCGAGCCCGCGCGTCTTGAGCAGCCAGGCCGCCAGCACCGAGCCGCCCAGGCCAGCCGTCGTTGCCGAGATGCCGGAGAGATAGCCGATCTGGGTCAGCGGCACGCCGGCATCGACCAGATACGAGCCTTCCATCGCCTTCACCAGCCCCTCGCTCGCCCGGTAGATCAGGGCGATCCAGAGGATCTGCCGCGCCTCGGGCCGCTTCAGGAAGGCGCGGATCGAGGGGCGCTTCGCAGCCACGTCCGGCACCGGATCGCCTTCGCGCATCATCGCGGCCGCGATCAGCGGCAGCAGCGAGATCGCCGCGATGGTGACGAGCATGCCGGTCCAGCCGATATGATGGTAGAGCACCAGCCCGAGCGTGCCGCCGATGACGACGCCGAAGGCGATCGAGCCGCCCTGGATGGCGTTGCCGATCGGTCGATCGGCTTCAGGCAGGTATTTCGCCGCGTAGCCGTCTGTGGCGATGTCCTGCGTCGAGATCAGCAGCGAGGCGACGAAGCCGATCGCGATGATACCGTTGACGTTGGTGGGGCCGACGGCGAGCAGCGCGAGGATGCTGAGGATGACGCCGGTCTGGGTGATGAAGACCCAGCCGGCGCGATGGGCGCGGGCGAAGGGCCGGATGCGGTCGACTAAAGGAGCCCAGAAGAACTTGATGACCAGCGGCAGCAGCAGGATGCTCATATAGCCGATCGCGGTTCGCGAGACGCCGAGCTCGCGCATGATCGGCGGCAGGGCCGCGACGAACAGATAGGAGGGAATCGCCTGCGCCAGATAGAGCCCGCCCAATACGGCGAAGAGCCGGTAGCGGCCCGTCGCTGGCACTGACGCGCCCGCGCTGATCCCGTTCGCGCTCATGCCGCCTTCACCTTGTGCCGGAGCAGGAAGGCGCGGCCGGCAGCCTCGTCCGGCTCGAGGCTGATCGGGAAGGGCCAGAGCTTGCGGAAGGTCTCGGCCATCTGCTCGTTGGCGCCCGGCCGCACGATGGCGCAGGCGCCGCAGAGCCGGCCGAACCGGGCCCGCGTCGCCTTGAACCACAGCGCCTGCTCGCGTTCGCCTTCGCGCGAGAGCTTGCCGCCGCCGCCGAAGATGGTGAGCAGCAGGAAGGGCGCCTCGCGCCGGCCGATCTCGGCCAGGGCGTCGAGATAGGCGCGCTCGTCGCCCGCCTCATAGGGCGGCAGGTAGCGCAAGGTGACGACCGAATCCGTACCGGTTTCGAGGCTGACCATGCTCAGAACGTCTTGCGGAAGCCGAGCGTGACCGTGCGGCCCCAGGCATAGTTGGCGAGGTTGCGCACCGAGGTGCCGGTCGGGTTCTGGTAGGTGCGGTCGAACAGGTTGTTGACCGCGAGATAGGCCTCGCCGGCAAAGACCGGCGCGGTCAATGCGACGTTCATCGTCGCCGCGCCCTTCAGCTTGTAGCGCGTGCCGTTCATGTCGATCGCGACGTTGCGGTCGGAGAAGGCCTCGCCCTCGACGCGCAGCTGCATGCCGTTCACGAATTTGTAGCTGCCATAGAGCATGCCGCGCCAGGGCGAGCCGATGCGGTTGTTCGGCAGGTTGCTGTCGAGCCTGCCGTCGCCATTGGTGTCGTAGCGGCCCTCGCGGAAGGAGAGCACGGTGCCGAGGGTGAAATTCTCGGTCACGGCATAGTCGCCCGTCGCCTCGACGCCCCAAATGCGCTCTTTCTGCTGCGAGAGCGTGTTGGTGATCTGGTCGAAGGTCACGCCTTCGTCGGAGGTGCTGATATAGCCGGTCAGCGAGCCCTTGAAGCGGTCGTAGCTGCCGCGGATGCCGAGCTCGTAATTGTTGACGATCTGGGCGTCGGGCGCGATCGAGGCGTAGCTGACATTGCTGCGGCTCGCCGGCAGGCAGTTCGGCGCGCTGACCGGGCAGGCAAAGGCGGTCGAGATGCCGGCCCGGCGGGTGAAGGCGCCGACATCAGGCAGCGCAAAACCCTGCGAGAAGCCGCCGAAGATCTCGCTGGACTCGGTCAGCTTCACCGTCGCGCCGATATTGGCGGTGAGCGCCGAATAGTTGAAATCGCCGCCGGTGACGTTGAGCGCCGGCAGGACGAAGGCCTGGTAGCCGAGCGGGGTGCGGGCCGCGACCGCGGCATAGGCGGCCGGGCGGACATAGTCGCTGACCGAGAGCGCGAAATGCTCATAGCGCAGGCCGCCGCGCAGGACGACGCGCTCGCCGACCGGGATCTGGAGCTGGCCGAAGCCGGCGAGCGTGTCCTGCTTCAGCGGCGTGAACACGTCCTGGCCGCTGGTCAGGGTCTGCCAGGTCTTCTCCTTGATGTAGTCGCCGCCCCAGGTGAGCTTGGCGCCGGGCAGGAGCCTGTCGAGCGGCGTGTCGATGGTGAGGTTGACGCCCCCGCGCTGCGAATAGAGCGTGGTCTGGTTGTCCCGGCTCGTCGGCGCCGCCGGATTGAACGAGTAGTAGACCTGCGAATTGTAGGGATAGGAGAAGGTCGAGAAATTGAAGCGCTTCTCGATGTCGTTGTAGAAGCCGAGCACGCTCAGCTTGCCCAGGGCGAAGTCGCTGTCGCTATAGCGCAGCGAGAAGGACTTGGTGTCCTCCAGCACGCTCTCTCCGGCGTAAGGCGTCGTCCGGTCTGGCCTGGCGAAGGGCGGGGTGTAGTTGGTGAGGTATTTCGGATCCTGGTTGAAATAGAGCCAGTTGACCGAAGCCTCGACCCGCTTCGTCGCATCGAAATCATAGCCGAGCTTGGCGAAGAGATTACCCTGGCGGTAGCGGTCGCCGCCGCCCTGGCCGAGCAGGCCATCGGAGGGCAGTTCGCGGCCGGCGCCGTCATAGGTGCGCCCCGCTCCCTTGCCGGTCCCGGTGAACATGTAGTCGAACCCGTTCGGCACCTTGCCGCTGACCGTGACCGAGGCCTCCGGCGCCAGCGAGCGGCCGAGGCTCTCCGTGAAGCCGCGGACCGCCGTGTTGATCGAGACGGTCGGCTTGCCGTCCGCCGCCTTCTTGGTGATGAAATTGACCGTGCCGCCGGTGGCTCCGGCGCCGTAGAGGCTGGAGGCGCCGGCGACGACCTCGATGCGCTCGACGCTGTTGAGGTCGATCAGCGCGAGCATGCGCGAGACGTCGCGCAGCGGCGTGTTCATCGGCACGCCGTCGATCAGCACGAGCAGGTCGCGGCCGCGATAGTTCTCGGACGCGCTGGAGACGGTCTGCGTCGGCATCGAATAGCCGGGCACCAGCTTGGCGATCGCCGCCGCGGCGCTCGAGCTCTGCTTGAGCTGCTCCTCGATCTGCTCGCGGTTCAGCACCTGGACCGATTGCGGCACGTCGGACGTGCTGCGCTCAGTGCGGGCAGCCGTGACGGTGATCTCGTCGAGCTGGATCGGCGTCGCCGGCTGGCTCTGCGCCAACGCCGCGGAGGAGACGGCCAGAGTCAGAAGACTGGATGAAATGGCAAAGGTGCTGCGCATCGATCTCGAACCTGCGGGGCCTTGATAAGCGGCCAGTCAAATAAAGCGGCGGTCTCCGCAGCAAAGAATTACCATCTATCTAAGGTATTCGCTCTTGTTTGGAATTGTTATAAATTAGCAACCCCAACAGCTCCCCAGAGTTTAGTAATGCTTCGTAGCGCCCTCCAATGACTTCTTGTATCGTCAGCCCGCGAGCTTAATCTTGGACGGGCGCGAACTCGTCCTTGGACTGCGGCGAAACGAAGTATCGATGACGATGGATGTGGCGGAAGCGACACGGCCTGGCCGCGAGGACGAGGATGACGAGGCGCTGGCGCCGTTCTGGCGCATCTCCGACGGCCTCGGCGGCAAGGAAGCGCAGGCGCTGTCGCAACGGATTCTCGGGCGGATGGCGGTACAGGAGACCATGGCGCCGGGCGTCGCTCTGCCCTTCGCGGCGAGCAGCGTGCTGACGACCCGGCCGGAGCTCGGCCTGATGTCCTGCTTCCATCCGGCAGGGCAATGGCGCTGGCCCGACGCGGCGATCGGACAGACCGGCTACCTGCTGCTGCGCCCGGCCGATGGGCGCGTCATGCTCGAGCATGACGGCCGCCGCATCACCCTGCGAGCCCGCGAGGCGCTGATCGTGGAGGCTGGCAGCGCCATGCGCTTCACCCTTGTCCAGGTCGGCAGGCTCGACCTGGTGCGGCTCGATTCGGACAGGCTGGAAGCCTTCATCGGCTTGCTCGAGCCGCGGCTGATGCAGCCGGTGTCGCGTGACAACCGCGCGCTCCAGGTGCTGGCCAATTACGGCGCGCTGCTGCTGCGCGGGCTCCTGCCGCTGAACTCGGTCGAGCTTCAGACGCTCGCCATCGACCATATCCACCATCTGATCGGCGCCATGCTGCGCGACCGCAGCCCGGCCCTGCCGGCGAACGTGCTCGACCGGCGCGCCGCACGGCTCGGCGCGGTCAAGGCCGATATCGAGACGCGGCTGGAGCGGCGCGACCTCAGCATCGAGACGATCGCGGGCCTCTACGGCGTCACCGCGCGCTCGATCCAGAAGCTGTTCGAGAGCGAGGCGCGGACCTTCTCGGAATATGTGCTGGAGCGGCGGCTGGAGCGCGCCTGGTACAAACTGATCGCGTCCGACACCCCGAAGCTCTCAATCTCGAGCGTCGCGTTCGAGACCGGCTTCGGAGATCTTTCCTATTTCAACCGCTCGTTCCGCAAGCGCTTCGGCCAGTCGCCGTCACAGGTGAGACTGGCGCAAAAAGCCTGATGCATGGCCGAGCCGGATGCCGAGCGACGCGCCGGTCATGTCGCTTCCGGCTCGATCATTGGACGGGCGATCATCGCACGTCCCGAGGGCGAGCGTGGTCGGTCAGGCCGCTCGATCGAGTTCGATCACGAGCGCGGTATATTCCGGCTCCTGCGGCACCAGGTTGGTACGGGTCTCGTCGAACCAGCGGGCCAGCTTCACCACCTGACCGGTTCCCGGGCCTGCATCCTCAGTCTGCGGCGGCTCGATGATGTTGAGCCCGCCCGCATCGATGAAGAAGGTGTGGTCTCCAAACAACTCGCTCAGTTGACCAATGACGGGGTGGTTCTCCGGCACCGCCTGGGCGGTCAACTGGGTCAGGGCCTTGTCGATGCGTGTTTCGCTGAGCTTCACGGTGAGCCTCCTTCCGTTCGAGACAGCGGCAACTGTCGTGGGTTTGTGCATGAACGCTCCCTTCCAGGACGGGAGGAGCGAAAGCAGCAGCCGCCTGATGGCGATCGGGACGTTAGGGGCGGAATTCGTTCAGGTGCTGTCGGTCTTTTGGTCGTTCGGTGAAACCACTGCGGCGGAAATGTGGGTCAAAGCGAACAAGGCCGGCCGCCTTGATCGCGGCGACTCGCGCTAAAACCCGCTGCGCCAAGCGGTTGATGAGTCCGCGATGCGAGATGCGGTCTGGTCTCTCATTGATAAACCGGTCAAGAGGCAGCCGGCCGGTCTGGCTCGAACACGCTGAGGCGCTCGAACCATGTCTCGAACTGCATCACGGACGAGATGGACGCCCTGAGCCGACCGCCGGAATGTTGAGCTGAGCAGGAGTAGGCTGACTCTTGAGGGCCGTTATTTCATCGATCAGAACATGAATCTGGATTTCATTCAGCAATCCACGGCTGAGATCACCGATTTTTCTCTTGAGATCTTCTTGGTCGAGCCTCCTGCGGGGGTCGCCCTTCGGGATTGGCACATATGTCTCGTACGGAGCATGGTCAGCGAAGTGAATTCTCACTCGCGCCGGCAGCTCGTTCGGGAAGCAGTCATCGAATTCAGCCGGATATGAAAGTTTGACCCTCTCGGCCAGGGATACGATCTCGGAATCCTGAAGATCTGCTTCCGCGAGCGGTCGAAGCGCTCGTTCACCTCGCAGGGCCGCGAGGGCGACAGTGAACGGCATGGAGAACGCCGCATCCTCGAAGCATGCTGGTTTGGTATTGTTGGGAATGCGTGATGCTTCTCTGAATGTTTCGACGTCGATTTGCGCTATCTCTTTGGGGTCGAACTGAAACTTTTCACGCATCTCCAGAATCCCGTCGATGGCGGGATGCGTGTACCGGCATGATGCATAGGGCTTGAAATAGAGCTCCGAGATCAGCCAGCGCCGACCAAGGCCTGCGAGTATCTGGTCGACGTGAAACGCATCGGCCCGGTCGAGTATATCGAGCGAACCGATCGCCCCGGCTTGCGCTCGCGCAACGGCGACGAAAGCGGTCACGGTCGACCACGGACTGCTACCCTTCACGGAACTTGTCGTGCATGCTCCCTGCGGCAGATTTTGCGGCGCCTCGGCCCCCGCTATCGCAATTGCATGAGCGGTCTCGCCCGCCGACAAGCCTCGCAATCTCGCAATCGCAGCCGCGACGCCGTAAGCCGTCCAACGCCCGCTTGCAAAGCTCATATCGTCCGAGAAGACCCGGGATTCTGCAATGCGGAGCGCCACGTCGGATCCGATGGCGATGGCCGCCAGGATATCGTGTCCGGAGACCGGGCGCTGGCATGCCTCCATGAGAACCGCGGGCACGATCGCCGCGCTCGAATGTCCTGCCGCGCCGCGATGGCCGTCATCGACGTCGAGAACGCTCGCAGCCGCGCAATTCGACATCAGTGCGGCCAGGAAATGCAACGGTTCTCCATTCGTGAACCACGGCACGAAAGGCCCTGTCCCGAACGCATGGCGAGCCGACTGCCTTATCTGTGCTGCGTTCGCTGTTGGAACTCCGCCCACAAGCGCAGCCAGCGTATCGAGCAGGGCACGCTCCACCGCCCGAACCACCTCCTCGCTCAAATCGGCGGAGTCGTAGGAGGCGGCGAATCCACCGAGCCGCGCGCAAATGGAGTTCAATTTGACATCTCCGCCCCATGAGTTGAATTTGGTAAAATCAAAATAGATAATCTATGATCTAAGGTTATAGTCTTTGTATCCGTGCGAAGTTATTACTATTACGGCGTTCGACGACTTGGCGATGAGGTTTTCGAGCGCCAATTTTCTGACCCCGGCAAGCGCCGCTGCGCTTGAGACCTCGGCGAAAAGCCCATGAGCCGCAAGCGTGCGTCGATCGTCGAGAACCGCCGCCTCCTCGACCGCAACGGCGGTGCCGCCGCACATGTCCAGCGCCTTCAGGGCCTGATAGGTGACGGTGCTTCCGCCGATGGAGACCATCGCCGACTGGCCGGGAAAACTGCCGGTCGACGGCGATCCGGAGAGAACTGCCGAAATCCGCGGAAAGGGCTCGACGGCGTGGACCCGCGGCAGCGAAGTCGTGAGACCCGCTCGCTGAAGATCCTGGAAGCCCTTCGCAATCCCCCACAAGATGTCGCCGCGTGACGTCGGCACCACGATATCCGAGACCGCGTCGTCGCCGGACTGTCGGGCGATCTCAAAGGCGATCGCCCTCAGGCCGTCGACCCCGAAAGGATTGCTGCCGACCGGAGGCGTCAGATAATTCGTGGCCGGATACCAGTCTCCGGCACGCACCTTCTCCGCGACCAGATCCCAGCGCTCTTCGGCCGTGGCAGTCACGACGATCTCGGCGCCGTGCGCCCCGGCGGCGGAGCGCCATGTCTCGTTCATCTCGGCCGTCGTGACGATCACGCAACGCAAGCCCGCACGCGCCGAAAAGGCGGCTAACGACACGCCGGCATTGCCGCTGGAGGCTGCGACAACAGTCTCGGCGCCAGCGGCGATCGCACGCTGAACGACGAGCGCACTCATGCGATCCTTGTGCGAGCCGGTCGGGTTTGCGCCTTCGAACTTTGCCCAGAGGCCGGCTATGCCGATCTCCCGCGCGAGCGTTTCAAGCCTCACGAGAGGCGTGTGCCCTTCCCCCAGCAACGGGCCGCCCTCGAAGGCGAGCCATCCGTCCAATTCATCGGCTGCAATGGACGAGGGGAATGACCCATACTCCACCGCGACGCTCGCCGTGTGTCCGGCTTCACGACATTTGGGGCAGCCCTCGAAGAAATCTCCGGCTGGATAAAGCGCCTCGCAGCGGATGCACCGCATTCCGGCGATGGCGGAGTTGGGTCTCAACGTGGGGGCGTTCATGGAGCGGAAGCCCGGGTTGGCGACTGAACGTCCCGCATGAGCCCATAAAGGCAGTCGCCGCGGCGTGTTAATGTCGGGAATCTGCGGCAGGCCACGAGTCCGGAGGCCGAAAAGTAAAGCTGTTCCGGTTCGCGCGTCGGGTGATCGAGCGAATGCAGGAGCCCTGCCGCCTGTCCTTCGCGCACATCCTCGCCAATTGCGGCCAATGGCTCGAAAAGACCCTCGGAATCGGCATAGAGGAAATAAGTGTGGTCCGGCACTTCCATGAGCCGGCTTTGCGGCGCCGTTTCCGTCGGCTGGCCGGACAGGACGCCGACATATTGCAGCAGGCGCCGGACCCCATCGGTCGCGAGCGACTTGCCGGCGTCCGATAAGGTCGCCCCTCCGCCGAGTTCGGCCGTGATGACGGGCACGCCTCTCGGCTCCGCGCTGGCCGGCAATGTCGTATTGCCGCCGCCGCCCGAACCGTTCGTGATGTAGCTGATCGGCGCGCCGAACGCGGCCATCATGCCCAGCATCCTCGTCATGGCGTCTTCGTCGGAAACCGGCCGGACGAGCGCGCATGGAACGTAGTCGAGGGACCGGCCGCCGGAATGCAGGTCCACGACGAGGTCTGCGATCGGCAAGAGCGTTTCGGTGATGTAGTGGGCGATCATCTCGGTTGCGGAGCCGTGCGCCTTCCCGGGATAGACGCGGTTCAGATTGCCCTCGTCGATCGGGGAGACGCGACGTCCGGCCTGGACGGCGGGGAAATTGAGCGAGGGCAGGATGATGACCCGCCCCTCGATATCCCGAGGCTGCAGAAGGCGGGCCAGGCCGGCGAGGGCGATCTGGCCCTCATACTCGTCCCCGTGGCTGCCCGCGATCAGCAGGACCGTCGGCCCTTCCCCGTTTCTGATGCAGACGACTGGGATCGGAATCCAGCCATAGGCGGACAGATCGGTCGATATCGGCAACCTGAGGCAGTCGGCCTGTTTCCCGTCCTTGTCGTAGTCGATCGGCGACCAGATTCGTGTCGTTTCACTCATGGCATGTGTCCGGCGTTCAAAATCTCGGTCACTGCAGGACGACGGGGATTTCCGCAGGCGACAGGGCGCTGATGAACTCGATGCCGTCATCGGTGACGTGGAAGACTTCCTCGAATTGGAAGATCGCACCGTCGCGCTCGAGCTTGGGCTCGATATGCAGGATCATTCCCGGTCGAATGATCGTGTCATCGTTCGCGGCGATAGAGGGGGGCTCGGTCACGTCCAGGCCGCCGCCATGACCGATCCTGGAGACGTGCCGATACATCTCGCCGACACCGAGCCTGGCCCAGAATGTCCTGAACCGGCCATAGAGCTCGGAGCATGTCATGCCGGGCCGAACGCCATTGGCGAGCTCGAGCGTCATATCCCGCATTTTCGTGTAGGCTTCGCGCTCCCAGGGCAGCGGCTGCCCGGCGCGAGCGGTGCGGTTCTTGTCGGCGGGATACCCGCCGTAAGTCGCCCTGAAATCCGTCCAGATGTAGTGTCCTTCCGCCAATCTACGCGTCGATGGCGGGCGCCCATAGGCAAAATCGCCGGAGCTGAACAGCATCGCGATGGGATCTGCGCTCTCGGCTCCGTTGAGGAATATCTGAGCCTGCATCCGCTGGCAGAGCTCGTATTCGGGGACGCCGAGCCGCGCTTCGGCGATGGTTCGGTCAAAGGCGTCATTGACGATCTCGAAGGCGATACGCTTGAGCGCAACCTCGGTCGGCGTCTTGATCATCCTGATCTGCCACAGGAGTTCGACGGCGCTCTTGAGGCGACCCGCAGCGGCCAGGGGACCGATTCTCTCGATGATCTCGAGCGAGCCGCGGCCGAGCATCTCCTGGCCGTAATCGACGGCGATGCGGGGAGCGTGGAGGCTGCGGGCCGACTGGATCCGGGCGGCGATCGCGTCCACGGCCTCAGGCAGATAGCCGTCGTAATAGCAGGCCGTAAAATGCCTGGGTTTCAGGGCGACGTTCACGGATTCGCCAAGGCTTCCGAACAGCCAAAGCTCGGTCGGCGACACCACGGCAAAGATGGGGCGCGCCTTGTAGGCCCAGGACAAGGAGGCATAGTCGGTGACGTAGTCGACATTCTTCCTGTCGGACAAGATGATGAAATCAATGCCGGTATCCGCCATCGCCTGACGAATCCTCGCCAGGCGATCCTGCAATTCCGACGCAGCTATCCCGGGGGCCGGGGGCCTCGGCGTCGAAGCCAGCATCAGGCTATGTGTGGAAGGGGTCATTCTGCTTCTCCAACGGCCGGTGCCTTGGCAGGCATCGTCACCGAGACGGCCAGCCGATCGAACGGCGATTCGACGAGACCGAAAATCGAGATGTCGGGCCGGCTCGTCTTCACGCGGTACAGGCGGCGGATCATCGGATAGCCGCTCTGGACCGAGAAAATTCGCTGGGCCTCGCTGGACGCAGGCGCGGCGTCGATCACGAGATGCGTATCGCCGATCTCGATGCCGTCCTGGCGCAAGGCGTCCATGACGAAACGCTCGCCGAACTGGTCGACGACGGCCTCGGGCAGATCCGCCGTGACATATGTCAAGTCGAACATGATCGGAATCGCGTCGGCGTAGATGACTTTGCGCACGCACAGCATCTTCGATCGCGACGGGTCGAAGATGCCCATCGCCGGTTCGCTGATCGTCTCCTTCGTGATTGAGATCAGGCTCATCGAAGGCTCGAAGCCGAGGCTCCTGGCGTTGTCCATCGACGACATCCAGATGTCGAGATCACGCAGGAAACGACGGCGCTCCTTGACGAAGGTGCCCTTGCCTGGGACCGAGGTGAGAAGCCCCTCGGATTGGAGATCGCGAAACGCGCGCTTCACGGTGATCGGGCTGACGCCGAACTCCTCGCTCAGCTGAGCCGTCGACGGGATGGCGCTTCCGGCGGCATATGTGCCGCAACCGATACGCCGCCGGAGCTCTTCGCGAACATTTTCGTTCAGCGACGTCGGCGCCTGTACGAGCGGCTTCGAGATCATCGGCATGGGCCGGTTTCCCTGAGACGGATGACGGCTGACGGCCGGTGGATTGGAGATGACGACAACCTGGGGCTTCCTGCGTTGACAGACCTGGTATACCTAGTATGTATAAATGATAAGTCAACAGGGGAGTGTGAACCAATGCGCGTGACGAGATCAATTCGAGGAGCCGTCCTGGCAGCGGTCTCCGCCGCCCTCGCCATGGTTGTCGGTGCGACCGATCTGCGCGCTCAGGGCGCGCTGCAGGAGATCCTGAAGACCAAGAAGATCGTCGTCGGCATCCACAACGGGAAGCCCTGGGGCTACAAGGGCGAGGACGGCAAGGTCTCGGGCTTCAGTCCCGATCTGGTCCGGGCAGCGTTTGCGCCGATGGGCGTCGATCAGATCGACTTCATCGTTTCCGATTTTGGCGCGCTGATCCCCGGTCTGGTGGCGCGCAGGGTCGATATCGTAGCGTCCGGCCTGTACGTCACGCCGGCCCGTTGCAGCATGGTTGCCTTCAGCGATCCGGATCTGAGCCTGAAGGACGCGATCCTGGTCAAGAAGGGAAACCCCTCGAAGATCCACAGCTACGAAGACATTGCGAAGAACACCCAACTCAAGCTGGGCATTCCGCGCGGCAGCGCCAATGCCGTGAACGCGGTCGATGCCGGCGTGCCGTCCGGCCAGACCTTGCTGCTGCAGGATGGCGACACCACGCTGGGGGCGCTGCTCGCCGGGCGCGTGGATGCAGCATCGTTCTCCGCCCCGTCCGCGATCGCCATCCTTGCCGATCGCAACGTAACGGCCATCGAGCGCGCCACGCCCTTCAAGGGATTCGTGGGGAAGAACGGCCTCGAGCGGGCGGGCTACTCGGCGATCGGCTTTCGTCCCGCCGATGGCGAGCTCCGCGACGCCTATAACAAGCGGCTGGCCGAAATGAAGGCCGACGGCACGGTCGCTGCGATCATGGCCAAATACGGCTTCACGGAGGCCGAGACTGCCCCCGCCCTGAGCCAGGACGCAATCTGCAAGGGCAATGGCTGATCCCTTCACCCAACACAAAGGTGTGCAATGTCGGTCCTGTCGTCCTGCATACGAAGCGTTGCCTGGGCTGTTGCGGCCTCGTCGTTCCTCCTCGCTCCTGGTCATGCGCAATCGATCAAGGAGCGGGTCCTGGCCGAGCGCAAGCTGACGATCGGCATCCACAATCAAATGCCCTGGGGGGTCAGAACGGCCGATGGCGGCGTGTCCGGGTTTCACCCGGACCTGATCAAAGCGGTGCTGGGGCCGGTCGGGATCGAGACGATCGACTTCGTCGTCATGGATTTCGGGGCGCTGATACCAAGCCTTCTCGCCCGGCGCATCGATGTGGTCGCCTCCGGTCTGGCAATCACCCCGCCCCGCTGCGAGCAGGTCATCTTCAGCGATCCCGACCTTGCGATTGGAGATGGGGTCATCGTCAAGGCCGGCAATCCGCTGGGCATTCACAGCTACGCCGATATCGTCAAGAATCCGGCTCTGCGCCTCGGCGGCGGCCGCGCAAGTTCCAACACCGAGAACGCTTTGAAAGCCGGGGTGCCTTCCAGCCAGCTTCAGCAATTCCAGAGCGTCGAGGCGACCGTCTCGGCGTTGCTCGCTGGCCGTCTGGACGCTGTGACCTTGTCGTCGGCAACGGTGATAGCCGCCCTGAACGATCCGAACATCAAGGGCATCGAACGGGCACTGCCGTTCAAGGGCCGTATCCTCGAAAACGGGCGCGAAGCCGCAAACTACGCCGCGATTGCATTCCGCACCGACGACGTCGAGCTCCGGAATATCTACAACCAGAGCCTCCGCGAGCAGAAATCCAACGGAAAGCTCGCGGAGATCATGAAAAAATACCGGTTCACCGACGCGGAGGCGGCGCCTCCCGGCCTGGTCGCAAAAGACCTGTGCCCTGACAATTACCGTTAGATTGGCGTCAGTCGATGAGCTACGCGACCGTCATATCTGAAATATTCAAGGGCTTTTCCATTACAGCGACCGTGGCTGTTATTGGCCTGCTATATGCGATCCCCTTCGCTGTCATATTCGGCACCCTTCAATATTTCGCCAAAGGCTGGCGTCAGACGCTGGTTACGGCGACGATCGAATTTTGGCGAAGCTCGCCGGTCATCGTTCTGCTTTACGCGTTCTACTACTCGTTTCCGGCCTTCGGCGTCTATCTGTCCGCAATCGCGGTCGGCTCGATGGTCCTGGGCCTGAACATCGGTGGATATGGAAGCCAGTCTGTCAGGGCTGCCCTTCAGGCGCTGGACAGAGGGCAGTCCGAGGCGGGGCTGGCCCTCGGGTTGAACCGATTTCTGGTGCTGCGGCTGATCGAGCTGCCTCAGGCGATACGGATGATGATTCCGACATTCATCAATCAGGCCATCCAGTTGGTCAAAGGAACGGCGCTCGTCTCTCTGATAACGCTTACGGACATGACGTTCCGGGCAAAAGAAATAGCCCAGACGCAATATGACCCCTCGACGATCTACACGGCGCTTCTGATTTCCTACTTCATTGTTTGCTACCCGATAACGATCCTCGGTCGCTATGTGGAGCAGACCCTTGGCCGCGGGCAGGGTGGGCTTCGTGAACTTTGACCTTGCATTCGCTGTCGAGATCGTGCCGCGCGTTCTTGACGGGCTCGGCAACACGATAATGGTGGCGATCCTCAGCTCGTTTGGCGCCGCCTTGCTGGGTTTCGCCTGGGAAATGCTGAGGCGGGCGGGGCATGGCGTCGGCTATGTCATCCGCTTCGTCATCGACTTCATCCGCTCGACGCCCATTCTCGTGCAGCTCTACTTCCTGTTCTTCGTGCTGCCGAGCTACGGCATCGTGTTGCCCTCGATGGTGGTCGGGGTTCTGGGGCTCAGCATCTATTATTCCGGTTATCTGGCCGAAGTATTCAAGGCGGGTATCGACGCTGTTCCGCGTGGTCAGTTCGAGGCGGGTATCTCGCTAGGCCTGAGCCGGTTTCTCACGATCATTCTCGTCATAGCTCCGCAGATGCTGCGGAACATCGCAGCCCCAATGGGCGCATACTTTGTTTCCATCCTGAAAGCGACGCCGTATCTTGCGGTCATCGCCGTGCCCGAGATGCTCGGAAGCGCCTTCGACGTCGCCTCCGAGACTTATCGATACGCGGAGCCGATGCTGGTCGTCGGGGTGCTGTTCCTGATGCTTGCCGGTGGCGTGGCCTTTCTCGTTCACCGGCTTGAAAAGCGCGTGACGGCTTTTTCCGCCATGGGGCGACGGTGATGCTCTGAGTTTCGGAGGCTATGGGATGAATGGGGCGAATAGGTAAGTTAAATCAATTGCTGTGCGATCCAGGCGCATGCTGGATCACCGAGTCTGGCGCAGCGAGGGTTCATCGCGGCGGAACATGACAGGGTTTCCGACCGGCGTCGGCCCGACGTCATGCTCCGGCCAGAAGCGCCCCTTTGTCCAGGGAAAGAGACCCTTTGCATAATAGCCGATGCCCGGTGTCCGGAGCATGAGCGGCGTAGCCAGGCCGGCGAAATTGAGCATGAAATGGTAGCCGGATTTGACGACGATGCAGTCGTGATCGTCGATCAAGATTCCGTTGCTTTCGAACGCGGCTGGATCATGGGTGAAACCAGGTTTGCTCGTCACCAGCACCGAAATGCGCTCGTCGATCCGTAGAACGGCCACGTCCCCCAGGGCGGTCAATTCGCCCCCCCGATACGGGCCGCGCATTCTGAACATCCCATCGCCAAGGCTCTGGACGCGCGCTTCCACGTCGAGTGGAGCAAAGCCAGGCGTCATTCTGCCCCCGAGCCGAAATCGGGCGGTTTGGCCTAACCCGACCTGTCGTGCTTTCTCGACGCTGGTGGCATCGGTGACAGGCAATGCGGCTCGCGGCCTTCCTGGATGCGACAAGAGTGCGGCGAGGATCGCCGTGGAATCACCCGGCGCAGCCGCGAGCACCCTGTCGCCCATATCGGCAAGCACATACCGCTCGGAGCCGGCACGGCACGACACGAGGTCCAGCGCGTCGTCGATCGATAGGAGATTATCGACGAATTGATGCCGGCGGAGCCAGAACTCGTCGCCAAGCCGCGAGGCTGCCGCTTGCGCGCTCGCTTCGTGGCCGGCGTCGCTCGTGACGACGACGGCCTGTCCCATGCCTTCATCGTCGAGAAAGCGGAAGACATTGTAGAGTGAAATGTCCCATATGCTTGGGGTTTGAGCTGTGAGTGTCCTCGCCATCTCATGAAGATGATTCAGGGGGCCTGCCGCTGTTTCATTGGCGCCCGGCAGAAGCATCGGAACCTTCACCAGGGTTCGAACCGGCGACAATGTGCCACCCAGGACGCACAGAATGCCGCGAGCGACTTTCTCGCCGCATGCGACGACATCGGAATGGGGGTTCTCCTTGCAGGCGATGCAGATGTCTGTCGCCAACAACATCGCCTCGGTCAGATGCGCGTGAAGGTCGAGGCCGACCCCGATCACGACCGTGGGTCCTGCCGCGGCGCGCACGGCCTGAAGCAGATCGCCTTCCGCATCAGCGACGAGAGTGGTTCCCATCGCGCCATGCAGCTCTAAAGCGATGGCGTCAGGGCTATGTTCGCGGACCGCGGCAACGAGCGTCTGCTTCAGGCCCAGATAAAAATCGTGGTCAACCAGTCCGCTGGGTGGAGCGCTTGCCGAAAACACCGGGATCAACTGCGCACCCGCCGCCTCGAGGATGGGAATCATACCTCCAAGCGTCGTTCCCGAGCCTCGCGCCTCGGTCAAAACCATGCCGCCTTCCACGATCACGAACCCTCCTTCCGGAGTGAGGCTCGGATTGAAGCCATGAGATTCATGGAAGATCCGTGCAACGATCACACGGACAGGCGGCCGAGCGGGAGCGTTCATGCTGAAAATCCGTTCTGGCTGTGGCTATGCGGGAGGGAGACTGGCGTTCAACCCGCGCCGAAGGAGGCTGTGCATTCACCGGGGCGAGATTCCATCGCCGCCAGGCGCTATCGGGAGATTCGGCCGCCGCGTGCCCGCAGCCATTCGACGCCGCCCATCAGGACGAGCGACAGCACCACCATCACGGTCGAAGCCGCAGCGATGACGGGCGTCAGATTGTAGTCGATATCCTCGAACAGCTTGCGCGTGATGGTCTTGCCCTCGACGCCCGAAATGAAGAAGGCGACGGTTGCTTCGTCGAAGGATGCGAGGAAGGCGAAGACCGCGCCCGCTGCAACACCTGGCGCGATGTTCGGCAGCACGACATGCAGGAATGCCTGTGGCCGCGAGGCGCCGCAGTTGAGCGCCGCGAGTTCGAGAGACGGATCGATACGCTGCAGCGCCGCGGTCACCGTCAGCATCACGTAAGGCACCGACAGCATTGTGTGGGCGAGCGCGAAGCCTGCGAAGTTTCCGGTTAGTCCCAGCGGGGCGAAGACCAGATAGAGGGCCACCGCCAGAACGATATGCGGAACGATCAGTGGCGCAAGCGTCAGCGCCTGGATAGCGCGCGCGCCGGGCAGGTTGCCGCGCACGACCGCGAAGGATGCGAGCGTTCCAATAATCGTCGCGGCTGCTGTCGTTGCGAGGGCGATCCGCAGGCTGAACCATGTCGCGCTCATCCAGTCGGTGTCGCTGAAATAGGCCTGGTACCATTTGAGCGTCAGCCCCTTGGGCGGGAACTGGATGTAGGACGCTTCGCCGAGCGACATCGGTATGACGAGAAGCGTCGGCAGAAGCAGGAAGGCCAGGACGAGGGCGACGAACCCGTTGAGGAGCCAGCGGCCGATCGAAGGCGACCAGGATCGCTCGTTTCTGCGGCGCATGGCGGGAGCGTCTGGAAAGCTTGGTATCGTGGAAGCCGACATGTCAGGCGCCCTTTCCAAAGCGCAGGAACCGCTTGAAGATCCCGACGAGCCCGAGGGTTATCGCCAGCAGGACGCCGGCGAGCGCTCCGGCGAAAGGCCAGTTCAACAGCTCCGTCGTCTGCTGTCCGATCAGCGTCGCTATGGTCAGGTTTTGGGGACCGCCGACCAGGGCCGGCGTGACGTAGAAGCCGAGCGACAGGATGAACACCATGATCGAGCCAGCATAAATTCCAGGCAGGCTCAGCGGCAGCGTCACAGCGGTGAAGCTCGCCCATGATCCCGCGCCGAGATTGCGAGCGGCGCGGTCGAGCTCTGGAGGTATGGATTTCAGCGAGGAGAAGATCGGCAGGATCATGTACGGCATCAGGACGTGGGTCATGGCGAGGATGACGGCTCCCTCGGTGTAGAGCAGCCGCAGGGGCTGATCGATCACCCCCCAGTCCTTCAGCGTGCTGTTGACGATGCCGGTGCGCTGCAACAGCACGATCCAGGCATATGAGCGGATGAGCACGCTGGTCCAGAGCGGGATCAGGACGCAGGCCGCGACCAGCATGGCGGCGCGACCCTGCAGCCGCGACATGACGATCGCGACGGGATAGCCGAGCAGGAATGCGAGGAGGGTGACGATCGTCGCGGTCTGGATCGTGCGCAGCAGGATGCGCAGGAAGACCGGCTCCTGCACGATCCGGACATAGTGCTCCGCCGTTGCGGTCGGTGCGAACACGCTGCCCATGAGCAGCTTTCCAATCGGAACGAGGAAAGCGAAGCCGAGCAGCAGGAGCAGGGGCAGGGCCAGGCCGAGGGACAGCCGGCGCGACAGCTCGCCGGCAGTCGAGGTCTCGGATTGCGCGGTCGGTGAGGTTGCCATGGCTCAGCCCTCACGCGGGAACAGGCATACGGCCGACGCATCCAGCGCCAGAAAGGCGCGGCCGCGCTCGGGTTCCGCTACATCACGATGGGAGGACGGCACTTGGACTTGAAGCTGTGTGCCATCGTCCATGCGCACGATCAGGGTCCGGTGCGATCCCAGGAACACCGAGGTCTCGATCTGGCCCGAAATCGCACCCGTCGCGATCGCGGTTACGCCCATGCTCTCCGGGCGCGCTGCGATACGGACGCGCTGGCCCGCCTTGAGCGTGGCGCCTGCCACGATCCGCGACGTCGGAAACGCGATGGTTTCACCGGAGATGACGATGTCGGCGTGGCCGTCGTCGATGCTGTGCACGACGCCTTCGACGAAGTTCATCTTGCCGATGAAGTCAGCGACGAAACTACTGTTGGGCTCATGATAGAGTTCGGTCGGGCTGCCGAGTTGCCGGATGCGGCCCTTGTCCATGACCGCGATGCGGTCGGACATGGTCAGCGCCTCCTCCTGATCGTGGGTCACATAGATGATCGTGACGCCGAGGCTTTCGTGGAGCTTCTTGATTTCGATCTGCAACTCTTCGCGCAGCTTCTTGTCGAGTGCTCCGAGCGGCTCGTCCATCAACAGCACCGGCGGCTCGAAAACCAGCGCGCGCGCAACCGCGACGCGCTGCTGCTGGCCGCCGGAGAGCTGGGCCGGCATCCGGCCGCCATAATCCTGCAGGCGGACGAGCGAGAGTGCCCGCTCGACCCGGGCGGGGATCTCGGCCCTTGGAACCCCGCGCATCTTGAGCGGGAAGGCGACGTTCTGGGCCACGCTCATATGCGGGAACAAGGCATAACGCTGGAACACCATGCCGATTCCACGCTTGTTAGGCGGGACATAAGTCAGGTCGCGATCGCCCAAGGCGATTGAACCGGAGGTGGGCGTTTCGAAACCGGCGAGCATCATCAGCAGCGTCGTCTTGCCGGAGCCGGATGGGCCGAGCAGCGAGAGGAATTCGCCAGCGCGGACACCGAGATCGACGCCATCCACCCCGACGACCGGGCCGAACCGTTTGGATACGGCCCTCAGCGTGATGGACTCGCCCTTGATCGAGGTGGCGCTCGCTGGAGGCCGAAAGGCGTCATTGTTTGGCATCTGATTCATGATCTCGGCTCTGAAACGGTTTTGGGGTGCGCCTTTGTCGTCATCGGCACCAGGCGAGCGCTGTATCAGCTGGTCTAATTTTGACGTTTGATGTATCATTTATAGGGCAGGGCTTGTCAAGCACGTGGCAGAATCGAACTGGCGTTATGGGGAGGATTCGCCTATTTGATGCATCAAACTGCACGAGGATCGCATGTCTGAACACTTGCTCGCGGGGGTCGTTTCGCCCATCGTCCGGCAGTCGAATCTGGGTGAACTGACCTATGAGCGTCTGAAGCAGATCATCGTCGCGGGCTCCTTCCCGCCGAACGAGAAGCTGACGGTTCGATCCGTTGCGGCAGCGCTCGGCGTGAGCACGACTCCGGCTCGGGATGCGATCAACCGCCTTCTGGCCGAAGGCGCACTGGTGAACGAGGGACCCAAGACAGTCGTCCTGCCATCTCTGACGATGGAGACCCTCGACGAGATCGCCGCGACCCGGCTGGCTTTGGAAGGCTTGGCTGCCGAGCGCTCCGTGTTGGCCATCCTTCGAACGGACATCGCCGAGCTCGAGCAAATGCAGAAAGAAATCAATGCCGGGCTCGATCGTGAGGATTATCGCGAAGTCCTGAAGGTCAATCGCGAGTTCCACTTCCTGATCTACAGACGTTCCGGCTGGCCCCGACTCGTCGGTATGATCGAAACGCTCTGGCTGCGCGTGGGACCGTCCCTCAACGGTCTTTATCCCGATTTCGCCCATAACCGGCGCGGCGTCTCCAATCATATGGCGGCGCTGGAGGGGCTGCGCCTGAAGAACGGCGCGAAGGTCAGAGCTGCGATGGAGCAGGATATTCGGGACGGCTATGTGCGCCTGAAGGCCCGGGTCGAAGCCGCGGCTGAGAGCGGGCGGCTCTGAGTCAGGCACTCTTCGATCCCGCGACATGGCGAAGATGCCCGTTGGAAAATTTGCGCCAAATATTTTTGTTGCACCAAACATCAATATAGCATTAGCTCGGTCCAGCCGACGCGGTTCGGCGGTTCTGGATCAGAGACATGACGGCAAGCGACACCGAGGGACACAACTCCGTTGGGCGGCTTTCGAGAGAAGCCTTCGACCGCGCCAGGCGTGTCTTCATTGACGGGACGACCAGGGTCACGATCGAGCGCGACCCGATCCCGCGCTATATGGAGCGCGGGGAGGGCGCCTATCTCGTCGACGTCGACGGACGGCGCTTCCTGGATCTCAACGGCAACTTCACCACGCTGATCCATGGGCATCGTTTCGAGCCGGTCGTCGAGGCTGTCACCCGCCAGCTGCAGTCAGGGACCTGCTTCGCAAATCCGACCTTGGCTGAAATCGACCTCGCGGAATTGGTCTGCGACCGCGTGCCTGGCGTCGAGACCATCCGTTTCGTCAATACCGGTTCCGAAGCCGTCATGTTCGCCATCAAGGCGGCGAGGGCGTTTACCGGCCGTTCGGCGATCGCGAAGATCGAGGGCGCCTACCATGGCGCCTATGATTGGGTGGAAGTCAGTCAGGCCAGCACCCCGGACAATTGGGGTCCCGGCCACGAGCCGGCGGCGGTTCCCTATTATCGGGGCATGCCGGCCTCCGTGCTGGGTGAGGTGGTCACGCTGCGCTTCAACGATGCCGAGCTCGCCGAGGCGTTGATCGGGACGCACGCCGACCGCCTCGCCGCCATCGTCCTCGATCCCATGCCGAGCCGCGCAGGGCTGATCGCTCCAACCCCCGACTTCATCGCGGCGATCCAAAGCGCAGCCCGGCGTCATGGCGTGCTGATCATCGCTGACGAGGTGCTCAGCTTCCGGCAGGGTTATGAGGGGGCCTCTGCGCGACACGGCCTGAAGCCCGACCTCTTCACCTTCGGCAAAATCATCGGCGGCGGTATGCCGATCGGGGCCATCGCAGGCCGCCGCGAGGTCATGAGCGTCTTCGACGCAAATGGAAAGAAGCCGGCCCTGCCGCAGGGCGGTACTTTTTCGGCCAACCCGCTCTCGATGGTTGCGGGCTTTGCCTCGATGCTTGCGCTCGACCATGGGGCGTTCAAGCATCTGGAGATGCTGGGGGATCGATTGCGCGGGCAACTCTTGGCGGCAATCGCCAGGCATGGTGCGCCCTTTACCGTATCGGGGGTGGCGTCGCTGTTCCGAATCCATCCCAAGCCGGCGCTGCCACGCGATTTTCGTGAAGCAACGATGAGTGCAGCCGAAACTGCGGTGATGAACGAGCTGTCCCGAGCCTACGCGACGGCCGGCGTGATCCTGCCCAGCGGCGCGGCGGCCTGCCTCTCGACCCCCATGACGACCGCGGACATCGACCTCGTCGCGTCCGTGTTCGACGAGTTCCTGGCGACCCGCGCCGACCTGATCGAAAGCCTTGCAGCATGACCAAGCCTGCCCCCACCGTCGCGGAAGCGATCGCCACTGCCCTTCAGCGCCACGGCGTCGAGGTCATCTTCGGCCAGAGCCTGCCCTCGGCGGTGATCCTGGCCGCCGAAGCTCTCGGCATCCGGCAGGTCGCATACCGGCAGGAGAACATGGGCGGCGCAATGGCCGATGGCTATGCCCGGATCTCGGGGCGCGTCGCCGTCGTAGCAGCCCAGAACGGCCCTGCCGCGACGCTTCTCGTTCCGCCGCTAGCCGAAGCGTTGAAGGCCAGCATTCCGATCGTCGCACTCGTTCAGGAGGTGGAGCGGCACCAGGTCGACAAGAATGCGTTCCAGGAACTCGATCACATCGCCTTGTTCGCATCGTGCTCGAAATGGACGAAACGCCTCGGCAGCGCCGATCGCGTCGAGGACTATATCGATGGCGCCTTTGTCGCCGCGGCCAGTGGCCGGCCGGGTCCCGTCGTACTGCTTCTCCCAGCGGATGTGCTGCGCGAAACGGCCATACCCTCGAAGCATCGACGCATGGGCAATTACGGACGCTACCCGCTCGATCGCTCGCGGCCGGCCGACGCTGCGATCCGCCGCGCGGCGGAAGCGATCGCAACAGCGCGCCATCCCGTGGTGATGGCCGGAGGCGGCGCTCTTTCGGATTGCGCTCCGAAGGCGCTCGCGAAACTGCAGGATCTCGCGGCGCTGCCGGTTTTCACGACCAATATGGGCAAGGGCGCTGTCGACGAACTCCATCCCCTGTCATGCGGAGTCCTCGGCGCTTTGGTCGGGCCGACATCGCTCGGACGCCACAGTCGTAAGCTGCTCGCAGACGCCGACCTCATCCTGCAGATAGGCACGCGCAACAACCAGAACGGCACGGACAGCTGGCGTCTCGTTCCGCCCGGCGCCGGTCTGATCCAGATCGACGTCGATCCGCAGGAGATCGGTCGCAACTACGAGGCGAGCCGTCTTGTCGGCGACGCGGCCGAGACGATCGAGGCGCTCGTCGAAGCGTTGAAGCGGATGGACCTGACGGCTCGCCTTTCGCATCGGCCCGCGCTGGAAGCCAGAATCGCTGAGGCCTGGCGGCGCTTCGAGACCGCGCGTGCTCCGCTCTCCATGCACAATACCAGCCCGATCCGCCCAGAGCGGGTGATGGCCGAGCTGCAAACCCTGCTGACGCCTGAAACCATCGTCGTCGCCGATGCGAGCTATTCCTCGATGTGGATCGTGGGCCAATTGCGCGCGCTCGCGCCGGGCATGCGATTCCTGACGCCGAGGGGGCTCGCCGGTCTCGGCTGGGGCGTGCCGCTCGCCATGGGCGCCAAGGTCGCGCGGCCGTCATCGCCGGTGGTGGCGCTCGTCGGCGATGGCGGTTTCGCCCACTCCTGGGCCGAGCTCGAGACGATGGTGCGGATGGGCATTCCGCTGACGGCGATCGTGCTCAACAACGGCATCCTGGGCTACCAGAAGGATGCCGAGACCGTGAAGTTCGGCACCTATACCAGCGCGTGCCATTTCGCCCCCGTCGACCATGCCGCGATCGCACGCGCCTGCGGCTGCGAGGGAATCCGGATCCACGACCCCTCCGACATCTTACCCGCGCTGCGAAAGGCGCTGGCCAGGCCATTGCCGGTGCTGATCGAGGTCATGACAGATCCCGGAGCCCATCCCGCGATCTCGCTTTATGACGGCACGCTCGATCACGAGACTGTCGCCGAGCGCGAGCTCGCCTGATGACCGCGCTCCGTCCCGTCGCCGTCGTCTCCGGAGGAAGCTCAGGCATCGGCCTCGCCGTTGCCGAGCATTTACTGGCCTTGGGCTGGAGCGTGGCGATCTTCAGCCAGCAGGCGGCACACGTCGATCGGGCGGGCGCCGAACTGAGCCGTCGCTTCGGCCCCGACTGCGTGTTGGCCGAGACGGTCGATCTCCGCGACGCAGCCGCCGTCGCATCCTTCATCGGATCGGCTACCAAACGCTTTGGCCAGGTGGATGCCCTCATCTGCAATGCCGGCTTCTCACCTAAGAAGCCGACAGGGCGGACGCCGCTCGCCGAGATTCCTCTCGGGGAGTGGAACGACGTCCTGTCGGTCAATCTGACTGGCGCGCTGGTGTGCTGCCAAGCAGTCCTGCCGGGCATGGTTGCGCGCCGCCATGGCCGCATTGTGCTGATCGGGTCAATCGCTGGCCGCACGATACCGCGCATCGCGAGTGCGAGTTATGTCGCGTCAAAAGCCGCGCTGGCAGGGCTCGCCCGCTCGATCGTCTCAGAATATTCGGCGCACGGCATCACGGCCAATACCGTCTGTCCGGGGCGGGTCATGACTGAGATGACCGGCGATCCATCTTCGCCGACCAACCAGGCAGCGCTCTCACGGGTTCCAATCGGCCGTCTCGGGCAGCCCGACGACATCGCGCGAACGGTGGCTTTTCTCTGCGCCCCTGATGCCGACTTCATCAATGGCGCGATCATCGACGTGAACGGCGGCGAGTTCTCACCGTCCTAGCCACTGTGAAACAAGAGGGGGTTGAGCATGCTTACGCGGATGAAGGTGTTTGGACTGTGTCTGGTTGCCGCGGCTGTTCTGTCCAGCGCTGCGTCTGCCCAGCAGCGCAAGGAACTCGTGATTGCAACGACGGGCGGCTTCCAGGAGGAGCAGTTGCGCCGCCATTTCTACGATCCCTTCGAGAAAGCCACCGGTATCAAGGTCGTCGCGGTCTCGGGATCGGATTCGCAGAATGTCGCGCGCGTCAAAGCGATGGCGAGCGCGAAACAGGTAGCCTGGGATCTGTATCAGGCTGGAGAAATCCAATCATCATCAGCGGAGCACCGAGCTCTGAACGAGGACATGAGCGAGTTCTGCACGCGCTTCGCCCAGCGCGACGACCTTTTGCCTGGCGCCTGCAAGGCAAGCGGCGTGCTCGCTGCCTATGGCACGACCTTGCTCGTTTATAACCGTGATCAGTTTCCCAAGGCACAGCCGAGGACCTGGGCAGATTTCTGGAACGTCAAGGATTTTCCCGGTCAGAGGGCGCTACCGAGCTTCAATGATCCGTGGCGGGTTCTCGCGGCGGCGCTGCTTGCCGACGGCGTTCCGGTCGACAAGCTGTTCCCGCTCGATCTCGATCGCGCCTTCAAGAAGATGGACGAGATCAAGCCGCATGTCGGTTTGTGGTGGAAAACCGGGGACCAGAGCACCCAGGGCTTCCGCAGCGGCGAATATGCCATGGGGATGATATGGCAAACGCGGGCCTCGGCGTTGAGAGCCGAGAATCTGCCGCTCGAATGGAGCCTGAACCAGGCTGTGCTTGTCGGCGACCGCTGGGCGCTGATCAAGGGCGCGCCCAATCGCGAGAATGCGCTGCGGTTCCTTGAGTTCTCGCTGAACCATATCGAGGGCCAGGCGAAGCGCTGCGAGACTTCCACATGCACACCGGTGAGCCGCTCCGCGCTGCCGTTGATGAGCCCGCAGGCCCAGGCAGCGCTGCCGCTTGCGCCGGAGGTCTTCAAGGGCCTGATCGTACCCGATGCGGACTGGATCAACGCGAACAAGGCCCGGCTGCTCGACCGCTGGAACCTCTGGCTCCAGCAGTAGCAGCAGATCCAAGCAGGGCGGGTGTTTCGCCGGAATCGAAACGGACAAGTGGATGCCGACAGTCCCGGCAGAGCCGAGGCTGCGGTCAGGGCGGCCTCGCCTGGCGCCCTTTGCACGTCCGTATGGACGCGACTCTCCGACGCATTCTTCGAGGGCTTTGTCATATGCGTGTTTTCGTTTCGAGCCTCTTCCACGAAGGGAACAGCTTCAGTCGACTGACGACCGGCGTCGAGAACTTCTCGATCGTTCGAGGCGATGAGCTGCTCAAGAAGGCTCAGGGTTCAAGCTCTTCGCTTGGCGGCGCTTGTCGTATCCTGGCGCAATCGGGTGCAGAGATCTTGCCGGGACTGTCGGCTGTTTCGGCTCCCGGCGGCCCGGTCGAAGATTCTCTCTTCCGGCGCCTCCGTGACGAGATTGTCGAGGCGGTTCGCCGGTTGCAGCCGGATGGCGTTTATCTCGATCTCCACGGAGCGATGATCACGCAGACCCTCGACGATCCCGAGGGCGATCTCATCATTGCGATCCGCAATGCGGCAGGACCGGGCACGGTCATCGCCGTCAGCCTCGATCTCCATGCCCATGTCACTCCCGCTATGCTTGACGGTGCAGACGTCGTCATCGCTTGCAAGGAGAACCCGCATACCGACTACGACCGGGCAGGCGAGCGGGCCGCGGAACTGATGGTCGAAAGCCTGAACCGCCGCATTGCGCCGGTCACCGCGGCGACCTGGCTACCCTTGATCTTCGGAGCGCAGATGGAGACGGGCCGGGGACCTCTGGCGGTGCTGCATCGACGCCGGCGTGAACTGCTTGCCGCCGATCCCAAGCTCCTCGACATCTCGATTTACAACTGCACGACGCTCGTCGACGTCGAGCGGGGCTGGCAGTGCGTGACGGCCATCGCCGACGGAGATCCCGAAGCGGCAAGAGCCGCTGTCGATACGCTGGCTCGTGACTTCTGGCTTCGGCGCTCCGAATTCGTTCCCGACTTTGCCCCGCTCGCCGAGGTGCTCGCTGACGTTGCCGCCGGCCGATCAGAGAAGCCGGTCATCCTTGGCGACCAGGGCGACAGGGTGCTGGCGGGCGCGGCTGGAGACGGCACGACGATCATAGCGGAGCTGGCGAACAGGTGGCCGATGCTCCGGGCCGTCGTGCCCGTCACCGATCCGGCCATGGTGAAGGCAGCTCAACAGGCGGGCTTGGGAGAAGACGTGATCAGGCCGCTCGGCGGCGGGCTGTCGAAAGGGATCACGCCCTTCCTTGGCACTTGGCGCGTCTCTCGTCTGGGCGACGGGCACTTCATCCATGCCGGCCCTTACCTGCGAGGCGAGCCAGCCGAGCTCGGAGACACGGCCGTGCTTCGATCCCACAACCTGACGGTGCTCGTCACCAGTCTGCCGGGCTTCACGCAGGATCCTGCGGCGTTTCGCAGCCAAGGGGTCGACCTCGCCGAACAGGACGTGATCGTCGCCAAATCCGGCTACCACTTCAAGATTTCCTTCGCCGACATTGGCCGCTGCATCGTCGTCGATACGCCCGGGATTTCGAATTATCGCCCGGGGCTGCTGCCCTTCGCCAAGCGACGGCCGGTCTACCCGGAAGACGATGTCCAAGAGCCGGACTTCGCCGCGACAGTATTCGATCGCCGGATTGCCTGAACTGCCGGCCGACACCTGTCGACCGGGCCAATTTCATTCCAGAACAAAGCAAGGATTCCTGACATGCGTCGAGCACAGCCCTCCACACGGTTCCCGGTCGCATTCCCTACTCGCTCGATCCAAGGGCTGGCCTGTCAGATCGGCCTGAGCCTGATGATGAGCGTAGCGGTCTCTGCACAATCGGGAGAGGTCGTCGTCGCCACGACAGGCGGCGTCTATGACCGCACGCTGAAGGAGATCTGGTTCGAGCCCTTCACCAAAGCAACCGGTATCAAGGTCAGCACCGTAACGGCGACGGATGCCGAGCAGCGTACGCGCGCGCAGGCTATGGTCGGCACCGGGACGGTATCCTGGGACATCATCAACAATGTGGACGTCATCGCCGAGTCGAGCCAGAATCGCGCCTTCACCCGCGATCTGACGCAGTTCTGCGAGCAGTTCGCAGCGCGCAAGGATCTGGTCGAAAAGGCCTGCAATCCCGCCGGTGTTCGGATCTCCCTCAATGCCACGCTGCTTGCCTTCAACACGGCAACATTCAAGGACAGCCAGCCCCGCAACTGGGCTGATTTCTGGGACGTATCACGCTTCCCCGGACCACGCGCGCTGCCGAACCTGAACGACCCTTGGCGCGTCCTGGCCGCCGCACTGCTGGCCGACGGCGTCTCGCCCGACGGGCTCTTCCCGCTCGATATCGACCGGGCGCTGAAGAAGCTCGACCAGATCAAGCCGCAGATTCAGCTCTGGTGGCGTACCGGAGACCAAAGTCAGCAGGGCTTCCGCAATGGCGAATACGTCATTGGCATGATCTGGGGTACACGCGCCAATGCGCTTAAGGCCGAGGGGCAGCCTGCGAAGATTTCTTATGACGGTGCCTTCATGCTCGCCGACACGATGCAGCTTTTGCGTAACGGTCCCAACAGCGAAGGCGCGACAGCCTTGCTCAAATATTTTCTGGACAACCCAGCGATCCAGGCCCGCATTGCGGAGCGCCTGAACGTCACACCGCCCAGCCTGGATGCGATCGCCCAGATGAGCGATGCGGCGCGTGCCAACATTCCAACCTCGCCCGAGGTATTCAGGACCATCGTCAAGCACGATCCCGAATGGATCAACGCCAACCAAGCCAAAATGCTCGACGCCTGGAACGCCTGGCTTCAGCGATAGGGTTTGGCTGGCTCCAATCGTGTCTATTCACTGCGGCGCGCATTTGGGCTCACGCCATGTCACGCGCTGGCGTTCCGCCCAATCGCGGCGCCGTTCAAAGCCGGGCTCTTTTAGTGCGGTGCTCTCAAAGCTGACGAGGCTGGCCGAATAGCCACGTTCCGCGCTCGCGCCGATCTCCGAGCCGTCTGCTCCTGCACCCTACCGAAACAGGATGGCGATGGACGGCTCACCGGCGCGATTATCCCGCATTTCAGATGCGTGATAATCCTTGACATTTGGGTCCGGGTTAAGAATTATCGCGCATCTGAAATGCGGGATAATTCCGTGCTCCATCTTGTCGGCGAGACGATTGACGCAAAGCGCGCCCATGCGCGGACCCAGGCGGGTGAGCTGGTTCAGCTCGTCCGCGGCGTCTATGTCGATGCGACGGATGATATCGAGGCCACGGTCCTCGGCCATGCGGTGCGGATCGCCCGCTATCTCTACCCGGCCGCCTATCTGTCGTCGGCCAGCGCGAGCCTCCTCGGGCCGACGCCGGATGGGCGACTGTTCATCAGTGGGCGCCGCAACCAGCGCACGCGTCTGCGAACGCTCGAGATCGTCCAGAACGAGGCGTCCGAGCACCCCTCGATCGTTAGCGTCGTCGTGGGCGATGACATGGGTGAGCTGAGAACCGAAGCGTCGTCTCCGCGTCAGCGCTTTCTGGAGGCTTTCCGACTGCGCAGCGAGCACGCAACCGCGATCACCGAGCCGATGCGCGCGCAGATGGCGGCGCGCCTCGTCGAAGAATATGGGACACCCCAGGCCGCTGCGGATGCGGTCTGGGCGCTTGCGCGCGAGAACAGCTGGTACCGGGAAGGCGAGGGGGCCGAGCGCTATCTGCTGGCCAGGCCGAGCGCCGACAAGGTCGCCGGCAACAAGGCGGCTCTGGAATTTCTCGTTGCCTGGCATGGAGTGCCGCTCGGACATCTGGCCCATGACGGCTTCGAATGGCGATGGAAGGCTTCGGGGCGAGGCGGCGGCCCGCCGCTCATTCGCGAGACGATTCCAGGCAGGCTGCCGCCCTTCATCGAGTCCCTTCTGCCGGAGGGGTGGCTCGCCCAGGTCCTGCACCAGCGCGACGAGCGGGACGTGCTGCGCTCGGGCAAACGCTACATGTCGAACATCGCGATCACCCGGAACCGCGAGGAACTTGCGAAGCTTCCTGCGGACGTTCTGCAGGGCGAACTCGCCGTCTTCTCGAGGAGCGGCCGTTTCACCGGGTACTATCGGGGGCCGGGACGTGGAGAGATCGAGCAGACCTTTGAGCAGAATCTGGCGCGGCTCTATGCCCAAGCTCAGACCCCACGCCTGTCCGGTGTCCAGATCAAGGCGCCGATGTGCCTGACCGCCGACGGCGACCTTGTTCCGGCGATCGAGCAGCCATTTACTCATATCTTCAAACCGGCCGGCACCGCTGGCTTTGAGACGCTGCCGCTTGTCGAGTGGCTTTGCCTGGAGCTTGGCCGGGCTGCCGGCTTCGAGGTTCCCGCCGCGGCATTGATCGACATGCCCGACGACATGCCGCCGGCGCTCCTTGTCGAACGTTTCGATATCCGGCGGAACGCCGATGATCATCGCATGCTGGCGATGGAGGATTTCTGCTCGATCCTGGAGCTCCCGACTTCGGCGAAATATGACGGCACGATCGAGCGCATGGCGCGGGGACTGCGCCCGCTGTCGACCGATCCGGTCGCCGATCTCGAGACCCTGTTCCGGCGCGCCCTGTTCGCCTGGCTTATCGCCGACGGCGACATGCATTTGAAGAATCTGGCGCTCCTGAAGAGCGCCGAGCCTGGATCACGTCAATTCGCGGCCGTTCGTTTTGCGCCGCTGTACGATGCGGTCACGACCCGCATATTCCCGGGTCTTGCAAGCGACCGGATGGCACTGAAGCTCAATGGCAAGGATGATCGTCTGACACGCCAGGATTTCTTGACACTCGCTCGAACCATTGATCTGCCGGCTGCCCGTGCCGAGGCGGCGATATCGGAGCTCGCTATGCGCCTGAGTGAGACGGCGCCTCACATGGCGTTTCCCGAGCAATTGGGGGGAGGGGCCGCAAAGACTGCGCAGGACGCCATCTGCCGCCTCATTGCCGAGCGCGTCGGGACCTTTCGATGACCAAAGCCCACTTGCGACAGCTGCGGACCGGCCCAAGCCGGTTCTGCCATCGACCATGGCGACCCCCTTACTGCCGATCGGCATCGGGTAGACGCCATGCCAATGAGGCGCTCGCGGTCGGGAGACACCATATGGCACTTGCCAAGTTGCTGCTTCAGCATCTCGGGGGTTGCGGCCTTGGAGCGCGAAGGAGCCTTGCCGACCTCGCACATGTCGTCGATATGAAGGTCGATGAGGTTTCGAATGCTTTCAGGCGCGCGATGCGTGACTGGTTCCGAGCCTCGCGACGATCGACCTGATGCCCCGGCCTCCGTGGCTGCGACACAATGGCTGATGCTGCAAAAAGCGATGAAAGACCAAGCGTTTAGATTCTCCGTGGCGCCTATGATGGACTGGACTGACCGGCATTGCCGGGTCGTCCATCGCCTGATGTCGCGGCGCGCGCGGCTCTATACCGAGATGGTGACGGCGCAGGCGGTCATTCGCGGCGACCGGCAGCGCCTGATCGGCTTCGACACGCATGAGCACCCCGTCGCCCTGCAGCTCGGCGGCAATGATTCGGCGCTTTTGGCAGAGGCTGCGAAGATCGGCGCCGATTTCGGCTATGCCGAGATCAACCTCAATTGCGGCTGCCCGTCCGATCGCGTCCAGGGCGGCGCCTTCGGCGCCTGCCTGATGCGCGAGCCGGCGCTGGTCGGCGATTGCGTCGCGGCGATGAAGGCTGCGGTCGCGATCCCGGTCACGGTCAAATGCCGGATCGGCGTCGACGACCAGGATCCGGAGGCAGCGCTCGATACGCTGACCGCCGCCGTGCGTGCCGCCGGCGTCGACGCGCTCGTCGTCCATGCCCGCAAGGCCTGGCTCCAGGGCCTGTCGCCCAAGGAGAACCGCGAGGTCCCGCCGCTCGACTACGAGCGCGCCTATCGGCTGAAGGCGGCCAATCCCGACTTCGTCGTCGCGATCAATGGCGGCATTCGCGCGCCAGGCGAATGGCAGAGCCACCTCGCCCATCTCGACGGCGTCATGATCGGCCGCGAGGCCTATCAGAATCCCGAGATCCTGCTTCAGGTCGATCCGCTGCTGTTCGACGAGGACGCGCCGGTCGCGGACGCCTTCGCCATGCTCGAGGCGCTGGAACCGCATATCGCCGCGCATCTGGAGCAGGGCGGCCGGCTCCATGCTTTCACCCGCCATCTCGTCGGCCTGTTCCCGGGGCGCCCCGGAGCGCGGCTGTTCCGCCGTCATCTCGCCGAGCATTGCGTCGGCGCGGGAGCGGGGCTTGCGGATTTGCGTGCTGCGGTTGCCCATGTCTCGCGCTACGAAGGGGCAGCCGCCGCTGCCTAGGAGCTCGCGATGAACGCCGCCGCCTCGCTTTCGGAATCGGAGGTGGCCGCGCGCATCGAGGCGAGCTTCGCCAAGCAGGCCTTCATGACGACGCTCGGCGCGCGGCTCGTCCGCATCGCTCCGGGCGAGGTCGAGATCGAATTACCGGTCTCGGCCCATCTCACCCAGCAGCACGGCTTCGTCCATGCCGGCGCTGTCGCGACCATCGCCGATTCTGCCTGCGGCTATGCGGCGCTCACGACCATGCCGGCCGGCGCCGGCATCCTCACCGCCGAGTTCAAGATCAACCTGCTCGCGCCGGCCGCCGGCGAGCGGCTGCTGGCGAAGGGCAGGGTGGTGAAGGCGGGGCGCACCCTGACGCTGGCCACGGCGGAGGTCTTCGCGATCAGCGGCGGCACGTCGAAGCTCTGCGCGATGATGACCGCGACCTGCATGACGATCGCCGGCCGCGAGGGCGTCGCCGACTAGACCCTGCTGTGATCCGGCCGAATCGGGCCGCCGTCATCCCGCGCTGCGCCGCTGCGCGGCTTGTCCGGAATGACGCGCGTTTTGATCTGAAAGCATCATGAGCGCCCGGACGTGCTGACCCTTGCCTTCGCGATGCCGAGCTTCTAAACTTAACCCGATGGTTAAGTATCAGGAGCCTTCGCTCGACACCACCTTCGCCGCCCTGTCCGATCCGACGCGGCGGGCGCTGCTGGCCCGGCTCGAGCAGGAGGAGGCCGTTTCGGTCAGCGAGCTGGCGCGGCCTTTCCCGGTCTCGCTGCCGGCGATCATGAAGCATCTCGACGTGCTCTCTGATGCCGGGTTGATCACCCGCGAGAAGGCAGGCCGCACGGTCTCGTGCCGCCTGAACGCCGCACCGATGGAGGAAGCGATGGGTTGGCTGCGCCGCTATGAGCGCTTCTGGCGCGAGAAGCTCGATGCTCTGGAAGCGTATTTCAATCGCCCGCGCAAGGAGCGCGAGCCTGACAAGCACGCCGACAAGGATGCCGCAAAGGACAGCGACAAGTCCTGATCCTTGCCACGACCGGAGAGAGCGCATGGACAAGAAGGTGGAAACCACCCCCAGCCTGATGATGAAGCGCCGGCTCAACGCCACGCCGGCCGAGGTCTATCAGGCCTGGACGCAGCCGGAACTGCTCGCCCGCTGGTTCGGCCCTGAGAACGTCCAGGCTGAGAAGGCCGAGATCGATGCCCGCCCCGGCGGCCGTTACCGCATCGTGATGCGCGGCAGCGACGGCGAGCTGCACCAGGTCTCGGGCGAGTATCACGAGGTCGTCGAGAACGAGCGCCTCGTCTTCAGCTGGGCCTGGATCTCGACGCCGGAGCGCGTCTCGCGCGTCACCGTGACCTTCAAGCCGGATGGCGACGTCACGATCCTGACGCTGCTGCACGAACAGTTCTTCGACGAGGCCGCCGTTGGTCGCCACGAACATGGCTGGTCGGGCTCGATGGCCAAGCTGGAGCAGCTCTTCTCCTGACAGGGAGCGGGCCGCGCTGGCCCAAGATCACGACGACCATGATCACAACACGGCCGTCACCGGCCGATGGAGTAACCCATGACCACGCTTGACCAGGCGCCCCCGCTGGCGGGCCGGCGCGAATGGATCGGCCTCGCCGTCATCGCGCTGCCCTGCCTGCTCTATTCGATGGACCTGACGGTTCTGAACCTCGCCGTGCCGCAGCTCAGCGCGGAGCTCCGGCCGAGCGCATCTCAGCTCCTCTGGATCGTCGATATCTACGGCTTCATGATCGCCGGCTGCCTGATCACCATGGGCACGCTCGGCGATCGGATCGGCCGGCGCCGCCTGTTGCTGATCGGCGCGGTCGCCTTCGGCCTCGCCTCGGTCCTGGCGGCCTTCGCCGACACGGCCGCGACGCTGATCGCGGCGCGCGCCGCCCTCGGGGTGGCCGGCGCGACGCTCGCCCCCTCGACGCTCTCGCTGATCCGCAACATGTTCCTCGATCCGCGCCAGCGCACCGCCGCCATCGGCATCTGGATCGCCAGCTTCTCGGCCGGCGGCGCCATCGGCCCGCTCGTCGGCGGCGTCATGCTCGAGCATTTCTGGTGGGGTTCGGTCTTCCTGATCAATGTGCCGGTGATGGTGCTGCTGCTCGCGCTCGGCCCGTTCCTGCTGCCCGAGTTCCGCGATCCCGACGCCGGCAGGCTCGACGTCGTCAGCGCCGGGCTGTCGCTGGTCGCGGTCCTCGCCGTGATCTACGGGCTGAAGCGCATCGCCGAGGATGGGATCGGTTGGCCGGCAACCCTGACCATTCTGGCGGGCGCGGCGCTCGCCCTGCTGTTCCTGCGTCGGCAGGCGCGGCTGAAGGAGCCGCTGGTCGATCTGGCGCTGTTTGCCTCCAGGGCCTTCAGCGCCTCGCTGACGATCAACGTGCTCGGCTTCTTCATCGCCTTCAGCAGCTTCCTCTTCGTCGGGCAATATCTGCAGCTCGTGCTCGGCATGCGCCCGCTCGAGGCCGGGCTCTGGTCGCTGCCATCCGCCTTCGGCTTCATCATCGGCTCGATGCTGGCGCCGCGCATCGTCGGCAGCGTCCGGCCGGCCCATGTCATGGCCGGTGGCTTCGCGCTGGCGGCGCTCGGTTTCGCCACGCTGGGCGCCATTGCCGTCCTGCCCGGGCCGCTGACCATCGTGGCCGGGACGCTTCTGCTCTCGCTCGGGCTGGCGCCGATCGTCACCCTGACGACCGATCTCGTCGTCAGCAGCGTTCCGCCCGAGCGCGCCGGCACGGCGTCGGGCCTGTCGGAGACCAGCGCCGAATTCGGCGGCGCGCTCGGCATCGCGGTCCTCGGCAGCGTGGTGACGGCGCTCTACCGTCACCAGATGGGCCAGGCCATGCCGGCGGGCGTCTCCACGGAGGGCGCTCTGGCGGCGCGCGACACGCTCGGCGCCGCGCTTGCCGTCGCCAACGGCGTCGCGGGCACGGCAGGGGCCGAGCTCCTCGCGCTGGCACGCGCCGCCTTCACACGCTCCTTCGCGATCATGGCCGCGATTTCGGCCGCACTCGCGGCGGCGGCCGGCATCCTCGCGGCCACGATGCTGCGCGACATCGGCGGCGGGAGCCATCATGCCGACGATAGCGGCCCGGGCGGTGGCGTGCCCGAGCCGGCCGTCCGGTAGAACTCGAGCCGGATTTAAACCGTCATTGCGAGGAGCGTCAGCGACGGAGCAATCCAGCGATGGCGTGAAACCACTGGATCGCTTCGCTGCGCTCGCGATGACGGTCGGGTCAGCCCGGTCCGGCGCCCTGCGTGTTGACATAGACGGCGTAGATCGACTGGCTCGCGGCCATGAACAGCCGGTTCCGCTTCGGTCCGCCGAAGCAGACATTGCCGCAGACCTCGGGCAGGCGGATGCGGCCGATCAGCTTGCCGTCCGGGTTGAACACGGTGACGCCGTTATAGCCGACCGAGCGCCCGGCATTGCTGGACGCCCAGAGATTGCCGTCGACATCGCAGCGCAGCCCGTCCGGCCCGCAATTGACGCCGTCGATCACGCAATCGGAGAAGCGCTTCGGGTTGCTGAGCTTGCTGTCGGTGCCGACATCGAAGACATGGATGTCGCCCTTGCCGCCGGGCCCGGTATCGCCCGGTCCCTTGCCGGTCGAGGCGATGTAGAGCTTCTTGAAATCCGGCGAGAAGCAGAGCCCGTTCGGGTCCGGCACCTGCTCCTCGGTGACGACGCGCTCGATCCGGCCCGAAGGGTCGATCCGGTAGCAGTTCGTCGGCAATTCGCGCTTGGCGGCGCCGATGCCGGGCAGCTGCCCGAGGCGCGGATTGAGCTTGCCGCTCATGTTGCTCGGCCCGCCGGCGGCGTCCGGCGCGCCCTCATAGAGCTGCCCGCCATAGGGTGGATCGGTGAACCAGTAGCTGCCGTCGGGATGGGCGACGATGTCGTTGGGCGAGTTCAGCTTCTTGCCCTCGAAATTGTCGGCGAGCACCGTCGCCGAGCCGTCGAGCTCGTAGCGCACGACGCGGCGGTTGAGATGCTCGCAGGAGAGCTGCCTTCCCTGGAAGTCGAAGCTGTTGCCGTTGCTGTTGCCCGACGGCACCCGGAAGACGCTGACGCGCCCGTCATCCTCGAGCCAGCGCAATTGCCGGTTGTTGGGAATGTCGCTCCAGACCAGATAGCGCCCCTGCGCGTTCCAGGCCGGCCCCTCGGCCCAGAGCGCCCCGGTCCAGAGCCGCTGGATCGCGCTGTTGGGCTGAATGTAGTTGTTGAAGACCGGGTCGACCGCGATCATGTCGGGATCGCTGAAATAGGTCGTCGGCGCGCCGTGGCGGCTGAAATCGCGCGGCGGGCTGGTGATCGTGCTCGGCGGCGCGACCGGGCCGGCCGGCGCCTGCGCCAGGACCGGGCTTGCGGCCACGGCGAGCGCCCCGATCCCGGTCGCCTTGATCAGGGTCCGGCGCGAAAGCGCCTTGTCGTGCTGCATATCGGCATGCGGGTCTATCATCGTTACCTCCCTGGGTGGCTCCTGATGAGACGTGATCCTCCCGATCCTGCGGCCTCTTGTTTTCCGTGCTTGCTTTCGCCCCTTCTTTGGCCGCGCGCCTGTCCGGCGCTCGCTGAGATCATCAGTTTGTGCGCCGCGGGTCGAGTCCCCTGATGCCGGGCGAGGCCGCCGCTTTGCTCCCGCCCGGCCTCCGCCGAGCATGGCGGCCTTGCCGGCGGCGCCTTGCCCTGACGCGCAAAATCGCCCAGAGGTGCTCGCCCCGCCGCCACGGACTGGTCCCATGATAGCTGGAATTCCCCTGGGCGATCTCGCCTTCCTTGCGGTCTCGCTGGTTCTCGCCGGCGCCGTCACCGGCGTGCTGGCGGGATTGTTCGGCGTCGGCGGCGGCGCGGTCATCGTGCCGATCCTCTACGAGGTCTTCCGCGTCATCGGCGTGCCGGAAGAGGTGCGGATGCCGCTTTGCGTCGGCACCTCGCTCGCCATCATCATCCCGACCTCGATCCGTTCCTTCAATGCGCACCGCGCCAAGGGGCTCGTCGATCTCGACATCCTCAAGATCTGGGCCATTCCCGTCGTGCTCGGCGTCATCGCCGGCAGCTTCGTCGCCCGCTACGCGCCGCCGGATCTGTTCAAGATCGTCTTCGTCGCGGTCGCGGTCGTCAGCGCGCTGCGCCTGCTCTTCGCCTCGGATCGCTGGCAGCTCGGCGACGACATGCCGGGCAAGGCCCTGATGACCTTCTATGGCGGCCTGATCGGCGTGCTCTCGGCCCTGATGGGCATCGGCGGCGGCCAGCTCTCCAGCCTGTTCATGACCTTCTATGGCAGGCCGATCCACCAGGCGGTCGCGACCTCCTCGGGGCTCGGCGTGCTGATCTCGATCCCGGGAGCGCTCGGCTATATCTATGCCGGCTGGCCGAAGATGGATGTGCTGCCGCCGCTCTCGCTCGGCTATGTCTCCTTCATCGGCTTCCTGCTCTTCATCCCGACCTCGATCTGGACGGCGCCGATCGGCGCGCGCCTGGCGCACCAGCTTTCCAAGCGCAAGCTGGAGGTCGTGTTCGGCATCTTCCTGCTCGTCGTCGCCAGCCGCTTCATCTGGTCGCTGCTGACCTGATCCGATGCTGGCGATCCGTCTTTCGACCCCCGCCGATCATCCGGCGCTGGCGGCCTTGTTCGCCGAGATGCAGGCGCATTACCGCGTGCCATGCCCGGCGCCGGACGCCATCCTCACCGGTCTCGACGGACGTCCCGACGGCGCCGAGCTGCTCGTCGCGGAGGATGGCGGCCGGATCGTCGGCTTCGCCGCCTTCGCCGGCATCTATCCCGGCCCCGGCCTGGCCCCGGGCTTCTTCCTCAAGGAGATTTATGTCTCGGCGCAAGCGCGTGGCGGCGGCGCGGGCAAGGGCCTGATCAGCGCGCTCGCCCGGCTCGCGCTGGAGCGCGGCTTCAGGCGCATCGACTGGACGGCAGCGCGCGACGATCTCCGGCTGCGGGAATTCTACGAGTCGCTCGGTGCCATGCCGCAGCCCGAGAAGATCTTCTACCGGCTCACCGGCGAAGCGCTGGCGACGCTGGCGGAGCGCTGAGTTCGGCCGCATCGGCACGCCGCATCCGCTCCGGCAGCAGCGCCATGATCGCCAGCCGCTCGGTCTCGCTCAGCCGCGACCAGTCGGCGATCTCGGCAAGCGTCCGGCCGCAGCCTTCGCAGAGCGCGCTCGCCGGATCGATCACGCAGATCTGGATGCAGGGGCTGGACGCCACGCTCAGCCCGCTCCGAGCACGAAGGCGAAGCCGACATAGAGCGCGATCTCGGAGAGCTGCTGCGCCGCGCCGATGATGTCGCCGGTCTGCCCGCCGATCAGGCGTCGCGACAGCCGCGCGAGGAACAGCGTGCCGGCATGCGCCAGCGCCAGGCCGAGCGTGAGCCCGGCAACGGGCAGGGCGGTCGCGAGAGCCAGGCCGAAGGCGATCGCCAGGCTGAAGCCGCAGGCGATCCAGGCCGTGGCGCCAGACGGGCGGCCGACCGAGGCGGCAGCGCCGTCGCTGCGCGCGGCCGGTTCCTCGGCCAGCAGATAGAGGCCTTCCAGCCGCGACCAGGCGGCTGCCATCGTCACGGCGGCGGCAGCGGCGAGCCCGCCGGCCGCGTCGAGAACGGCCGCGAGCGCGCTCACCCGCAGCAAAAGCGAAAGCCCGATCGCCAGCGTGCCATAGGAGCCGATCCGGCTATCTCTCATGATGGCGAGGCGCTGCTGCGCATCCCGCCCGCCGAACAGGCCGTCGGCGCTGTCGGCGAACCCGTCTTCGTGGAGTGCTCCCGTCGTGAGCACGAGCGCAGCCAGCGCGAGCCCGGCGGCGAGCAAGGGAGCGGTCCCGGCCGCGTCCGTCACGATGAGGACCAGCGCTGCCGGCAGGGCGATGATCAGGGCCGCGAAGGGCAGGGCGCGCGGCACCAGCCGAAAATCGGGCGCCTGGTACAGGCCGCGCTCGCCCGGAAGCGGCGGCACCGGCAGGCGCGAATAGAAGCGCAGGCAGATCGCCGTCGCCACGATCCAGCCTGGCCAGGCGGGCGATGGCGCGGTCGCCTCGGCCGGCGCCGGATCGCTTTCGGCCATGCCGCTGGGTCTGTTTGCATTGTCTTCCACGGCGCCAGCCTATAGCAGCAGCCCGACCGCGCCAGCCAGCGACGCATTTCGGAATTCTGCCCATGTCCACCACCGGCCTGCCCTTCGACGACATCCGCGAGCTCATCGCCGGCATGCCCGGTCCCGACATGGCCGCCGCCAATGCCGTGCGCGCCCGCGACAAGGAGCTGACCAAGCCGGCCGGCAGCCTCGGCCGCATGGAGGAGATCGCCGAATGGCTCGCTGCCTGGCAGGGCAAGGCGAGCCCCCGCGTCGACCGGCCGCTGGTCTGCGTCTTCGCCGGCAACCATGGCGTGGTGGCGCAGGGCGTCTCGGCCTATCCCCAGGCGGTGACGCGCCAGATGCTGGAGAATTTCGCGGCGGGCGGCGCGGCCATCAACCAGATCTGCGCGGCCTTCGATCTCGGCTTCAAGGTCTTCGACCTGGCGCTCGACCTGCCGACCGGCGATTTCACGCAAGGCGACGCGCTCGACGAAAAAGCCTGCGTCGCCACCATGGCCTTCGGCATGGAGGCGCTCGCCGGCGGGGCCGATCTGCTCTGCCTCGGCGAGATGGGCATCGGCAACACCACCTCGGCCGCGGCGATCTATGCCGCGCTCTATGGCGGCGGCGCGGCGTTCTGGTGCGGCCGCGGCACCGGCGTCGACGATGACGGCCTGAAGCGCAAGATCGCGGCTGTCGAAGCCGGCCTCGCGCTGCATGGCAACCATCTGAAGGACCCGCTCGAGGTGCTGCGCCGGCTCGGCGGCCGCGAGATCGCGGCGATCTGCGGCGCGATCATCGCCGCGCGCCTGCAGCGCATCCCGGTCATCCTCGACGGCTATGTCGTCACCGCCGCCGCCGCGATCCTGCATGCCATCGAGCCGTCCGCGATCGACCATTGCCTCGCCGGCCATCTCTCGGCCGAGGGCGCCCATCGCGAGGCGCTGCTCAAGCTCGGCAAGCAGCCGCTGCTGGCGCTCGACATGCGCCTCGGCGAGGGCACGGGCGCGGCGCTGGCTGCGGGGCTGGTCAAGGCGGCGGCCGGCATTCACTCCGGCATGGCGACCTTCGAACAGGCGCAGGTTTCGGGGAAGGGGTGAGAGGGCGCCTACGGCGTCTTCGCAACCACGAGCGGCAGGAAGATCTCGTCCAGAATCTCGGCGATGGCTCGCTCCGAGATCGGCTTCGACGTCATGATGACCTCGTGTCTCATCAAATCCGCGGGCAAGGACGCGATGCGCGGCGTTAGCCGTTTCGCGTCGATTTCGCCGCGTGAGATACCCCGCTCCAGGATTTGAGCGACCAGGTTCCGGTTGCCGAGACGCTGGCGAAGCTCGCTTATGACACCGGCAAAGCTGGAATTATTGTTCGACAAGTCTGCGCTCATGTCGAGAAAGATACGCAGAATCAGCGGTACGCCACGAGCCGACCATTGCCGAAACAGATCCGCGAGCTCGTCCCGAACGCTTCCCAGGTCGGGCAGGTTCACCGGATTGTTGGCGATAAAATGCGCGATCGCGGCGGTGGTCAATGCGGTGCGGCTCGGCCAGCGACGGGCCAATACCGGGCGACTCGTGCCGGCCCGCTTGGCGACCCCTTCCAGGGTGAGGCCGGGATATCCGAATTCGACGAGTTCCGCCCAGGTGGCATCGAGCATCGCCTGCTCGAGCGCGGCGCCTCGCCGTCGTCCTGCCGTCGTCATCGATGCCCCGTACCCATGACTTATGCCTCCCTACGCACCCCGAATAAGATGCGGAGATGAATCTTATTGACGGTCGTAGCTGCTCTCACCTAATAAGATGCGAAGATGCATCTTATTAGGTGAGGCGCGCAACATATCGGCGCCATCTTCGCTCCGACAGGATGCCGTCGTAACCAAATCCGGCGGCTGCCGGCAATGTTCAAACATCTGAGGAAAATGGCAAATGAGGCTCATCGGTCCTTTCCTCGCGGCATTGTCGCTGCCGGCCTGCGCTACCGCGCCGATCACCCAGAGCGGCTCGCTGAAATCGTACCAGGGGCTTGCTCAGTCGGACGGCATTCAAACTAAGTCACTCATCCGGGTGAACAAGCAGAACGTCCTCGCGGCCAAGACGGTGAAAATCCTGCCGACCCGCTTCGCCGATCATAGCGGGTCCGACCTTCCGAACCCGGACCGGACATTGGTCGCCAATGTGATCAATCGCTCACTGTGCCACGCGCTCAGCGAGCGCTTCGAGGTCGTTGCGCCGACGCAGCCGGCCGACCTGAGCGTGCGCGCGACCGTTACCCAGATCACGCCGACCGACGAGGTGGCGGCGGGCGTGTCCGTGGCCGCGAATATCGCAGCCACGGCCCTGAACGTCCCGGGGCCCAAACCGCGCCTTCCGATAGGGCTGGGAAGCCTGACGATCGAGGCTGAAGCCTTGAGCCGAACGAACGAGCAGGAGGCGGCGATGGTATGGGCGCGGGGCGCCAATTCCTTCGTGAGCTCGCCCAAGGTCTCGAAGGTCGGGGATGCCTATGATCTCGGCTCCAGCTTCGGCGATGATTTCAGCCAGCTTCTCGTCACCGGCGAAACCCCCTTCGGCAAGATGGGCAGCCTGCCATCCATACCGTCGTCGCGCAGGATCGGCGACTGGCTAGGCGCAAAGCCCAAGCACGAAACTTGCGAGACCTTTGGCCGTGCCCCCGGGATCGCCGGCGTCGTGGCGGGGCGGTTCGGACTACCGCCGAATTGGACCGATAGGGGCGGGCAGGTGGCCAGCGATGCTGTGAAACCCGGTGGTGAAGCTCCACGATGAGGGCAGGACATCGGTAGATTGGGGGCTGCGAGCCCGGGATACCCGATCGCTCAGGCCGCCGCCGGCCGCGCTTCCGGCTCCGGCAGCGCCGCGAGCGTGTCCATCACGCGTTCGGCCGGCAGCGTCACCGTCACCTCGGTGCCGGCGCGCGGCTTCGATTTCAGGTGGAAGCCGCCGCCATGCAGGTCGATCAGGCCCTTGACGATCGGCAGGCCGAGGCCGGAACCCTGCTCGGCCGTCTTGATCGCCAGCGAGCCGCGCCCGAAGGTCTGCAGCACGATCGGGATCTCGTCCTCGGGGATGCCGGGGCCGGTATCCGTGACCGAGACATATTGCCCGCCATTCGCCGTCCAGCCGACCTTGATCGAGATCTCGCCGCCCTGCGGCGTGAATTTGATCGCGTTGGAGAGGACGTTGAGCACGACCTGCCGGATCGCGCGCTCGTCGGCCCAGATCTTCGGCAATTGCGGCTCGACGGCCTCGCGGATCGACTGGCCCTTGGCCTTGGCGCGCAGGTTCAGCATGTGCCGGCAATCGTCGACGATGCCGGCGAGGCTGAGCGCCTCCTCGTTGAGCTCGTATTTGCCCGCCTCGATGCGCGAGAGGTCGAGGATCTCGTTGATCAGGTTGAGCAGGTGCTGGCCCGAGCCGTGGATGTCGGAGGAATATTCCTTGTAGGCGGCATTGGCGTGCTCGCCAAAAATCTCGTTCTTCATCACCTCGGAGAAGCCGAGGATGGCGTTGAGCGGGGTGCGCAGCTCATGGCTCATTGTCGCCAGGAAGCGTGACTTGGCGAGATTGGCTTCCTCCGCCTTGCGCCGCGCCTCGTCGGAATTGGCGGTGGCGGTCTCGAGCTCGGCGATCAGCGCATCCTTCTCGGCGCGGAACTCGATGGTCGCGACCGAGCTCGTATAGAGCCGGTTGGCGAGGAAGATGAAAAAGAGCTGCGCCGAGGCGGCCATCAGCGCCATGGTGATGCTGTCGATGTCGGAGCGGCCCCAGAAGAACAGGGTGATGCCGATCGTCACCGGGATCAGGCCCGAATAGACCGCGAGCGGGATCGTCGCCGCCAGCATCACGGTGAGCGCGCTGACGATCAGCAGCGTCGTCATCACGAAGACCTTGGCGCCCGGCGCGTCGACATGGGCGAACAGCACCAGGATCAGCGTCCAGGCCAGGCCATGGAAGGCCTCGGCGGCGGGCAGCGCCTTGCGCCAGAGCCGGATGCGGACCTCGCTCACAGGCTGCGCCAGGAAGCGCCTGCACAGCACCACCATGATGGCCGAGGCGAGGATGACGACGCTGAGCCAGGCCGTGACCTTGTAGACGGGCACCCAGAGGCAGGCGGCGGCGCCGATGCAGAGCGCCAGGATCAGCGCGCCGGCGGTGCCATGCATCCGGTACTGGGCGAAGACCCGCAGCAATTCGTAGTCGAAGGCGCGCTCGAGCCCGGTCGACGAGGTCAGCCGTTCGCGCACGGACTTGACCTCGCGCGTCACCAGCTTGCGCCGTGCCAGCACGGAGGGGTCGGGCCCGCGCCCGCGTTGTACCTGTTCGGCCGTCACTTCCGCCATAGTCGGGACGCGCGTTCCTCTTCCGGCGGCAGAGTTTGCACGCCCGGCTCGCCATCATGGTCTCGAAATCGTTAAGCTCTTCCTGATGGCACGCTTCGGATTCGGACGATCGCGATATGGACCTCTCGGCTGGCGCCGCGTCAGCCGCTGGGTCGATCTCGTCGTCGCGCTCGGAATCATCGGGCTTCTGGCGATTGCGGGGGCGGTGCTGCAATACAAGCTCGGCCCGGCGCGGATGCTGGCCGGAGCCGCCCAGGCGATCGACGGCGATTCGCTGCGGCTGAACGAAGAGGATTTGCGGCTGGAGGGGATCGACGCTCCGGAATATCGCCAGAGCTGCACGGATCAGGCCGGCCGGGAGGTCGATTGCGGCCGTGCGGCGCGGCGCGCGCTCGCCTCGCTGCTCGCGCGCGGCGGCGTCAGCTGTGAGATCGGCCGCCTCGACCGCTATGGCCGGGGTCTGGCGCGTTGCCGGCAGGGCGAGACCGACATCAACGCCACGATGGTGCGCCAGGGCCAGGCGGTGGCCTATGGCGACTACCATTCCGAGGAGGAGGAGGCGAGGGCGGCCGGGCGCGGGATCTGGGCCCTGCGCTTCGAGCGGCCCGAGACCTGGCGCAGGGCCCATCCCCGCTAGAGCCGGTCAGCGCGCGTCACAGAACCATCACGATCAGGCTCGAAACGGTTGACCGTCGGACCCTCGTCATGGTCGGGTTCGCGCGCCATTTCGTTAGTGAGGCCGAAGATGAAGCTCTATGATGGCGGACGGGCGCCCAACCCCCGGCGCGTCCGCATCTTCTTCGCCGAGAAGGGCCTGGAGCTGCCCGAGCTCGTCCCGGTCGATATCGGGCGCAAGGAGCACCTGACGCCGGAATTCGCGCGCATCAACCCGATGAAGCGCCTGCCCGTGCTTTTGCTCGACGACGGCACGGCGCTGGCCGAGACCATCGCGATCTGCCGCTATCTCGAAGGCCTGCATCCCGAGCCCAGCCTCTTCGGCCGGGACCCGATGGAACAGGCGCTGACCGAGATGTGGAACCGGCGCGTCGAGCTCGGCCTGTTCTCCAGCGTCTCTGCCGTGTTCCGGCATAGCCACCCCTCGATGGCCGAGCTGGAGGACCAGGTACCGGAATGGGCCGAGGCCAGCCGCGAGCAGATCGACGATTATCTGCTGATCCTCGATCTTCAGCTCGCCGGCAACCGCTTCGTCTGCGGCGACCGTCTGACGGTCGCCGACATCACCGCCGGCATCGCCATCGATTTCATGAAGCCGTCGCGCGTTCCCCTGTCCGAGGACCTGGTCAATATCCGCCGCTGGCACGGTGAGCTTTCGGCGCGGCCGAGCTGGAAGGCCTGATGCGGCTTGCCCCGGTCCTCCTCGCGCTGCTCGCGCTGGCGCAGCCTTCCCTCGCCGTCGAGCGCATGAACGGAGAGGCGATCAAGCGCGCCTTCGAGGGCAATACCGTCAGCGGGCGCTACACCAATGGCGGCTTCTTCACCGAATATCACGACGGCGACGGCCGCGCGCTCGGCCATAATGGCTGGCAGCCCAACAGGGACGCCTGCTGGATCACCAAGGCGGACCAGGTCTGCTATTATTACGGCCCGCCCAGCGACCGCACGGTGCATTGCTTCACGGTCGAGCTGAACGGCCGGCTCTATGTCCTGCGCAATGCCGGCAACGGGCAGATCAACGCGCTCGCCACCGTCGAGCCCGGCAATCCGCGCGGGCATTCCGACAGGGGGCAGCCCTGGTATTGCGACGGCCTGATCTCGAAGGCACCTGATGAGGGAGCGCCGATGTCGCGGCGGCGCTATGCCTCGCGATGAGGCGCGCGCTTGTTCTCACGCTGGCGGTGCTCCTCGGCTGCGGCCCGCTCGCCTTCGCCGCCGAGCGCATGACCGGCGAGGAGATCAGGCAGGCCTTCGAGGGCAACACCGTCAGCGGCCGCTACAATAGCGGCCAGCCCTTCAGCGAATATCATCACGCCGACGGGCGGGCGAGCGGGCATAACCGGCACCTGCCGAACCGCGACGCCTGCTGGACGACGACGCCGGATTCGGTCTGCTACTATTACGGCCCGCCCGAGAGGCGGCGGACCTATTGCTTCTCGGTCGAGCGCAGCGGCAAGCTCCACGTCCTGCGCAGCCGCGCCACCGGCCGCATCAACGGCGTCGCCACCATCGAGCCGGGCGATCCGCATGGCTTTGCCGCCAGTGCCGGACACTGGACCTGCGACGGGCTGATCTCGCAAGGATTTGGCTCGCAGCCGCGCCTGGCGGCGCGATGACCCCCGCGGCGGCCCAGCCCGAGGCGCTCGAGACGGTGCTGCGGGAGCTGCGCGCCTGCCGCGTCTGCCGCGATGCGCCGCTGCACGGAGGCCCGCTGCCGCACGAGCCGCGCCCCGTGATCCAGGCGCAAGCCAGCGCCCGTCTGCTGATCGCGAGCCAGGCGCCGGGCACGCGCGTCCATGCCAGCGGCCGGCCCTTCACCGACCGCTCGGGCGACCGGCTGCGCTCCTGGCTCGGCCTCGACCATGATCGCTTCTACGACGCCTCGCGCGTCGCGATCGTGCCGATGGGCCATTGCTTCCCTGGCCTCGACGCCAAGGGCGGCGACCTGCCGCCGCGCCGCGAATGCGCGCCGCTCTGGCGGGCGAGGGTGCTGGCCGGGCTGCCCGCGCTCGATCTCGTCCTGGTGATCGGCCGCTATGCGCAGGCCTGGCATCTCGGCCCGAAGGCGGCCGCCGATCTGACCGCGACCGTCGCCGACTGGCGGGCGATCCTGGCCGAGCCGCGCCGGCCCCGCATCCTGCCGCTGCCGCACCCGTCCTGGCGCAACAATGGCTGGCTCAGAAAGCATCCCTGGTTCGAGGCGGAGCTGGTGCCGGTGCTGCGGGCGGAGGTAGCGCGGCTGGTCGGGTAACTGCACCACCCTCCGTTGTCATCCCGGGCGAAGCGAAGCGTAGACCCGGGATCCATTCCTGAACCGTTCCGGAATGGATCCCGGATCGGCGCCGCTGCGCGGCTGGTCCGGGATGACACGAGCCGGAGATGCGAGGTTTTACGGTTCCAGCCGCTTCAGCAGACTCGAGGTATCCCAGCGCCCGCCGCCGAGGGTCTGCACGTCGGCATAGAACTGGTCGACCAGCGCCGTGACCGGCAGGCGCGCGCCGTTGCTCCGCGCCTCCTCGAGCACGATGCCGAGATCCTTGCGCATCCAGTCGACGGCGAAGCCGAAATCGAACTTGCCGGCATTCATCGTCTTGCCGCGGTTCTCCATTTGCCAGGAGCCGGCGGCGCCCTTCGAGATCACCTCGAGCATCGCCTCGACATCGAGCCCGGCGCGCTTGGCGAAATGGACGCCTTCGGAGAGCCCCTGCACGAGGCCGGCGATGCAGACCTGGTTGACCATCTTGGTGAGCTGGCCGGAGCCGGCCGGGCCCATCAGCTTGCACATCCGGGCGAAGGCGGCGATCACCGGCTCGACGCGGGCATAGGTCGCCGCCTCGCCGCCGCACATCACGGTCAGCACGCCGTTCTCGGCCCCGGCCTGGCCGCCCGAGACGGGCGCGTCGATGAAGCCGAATCCGCCCGCCTTCGCCGCCGCTTCCAGCTCGCGCGCAACATTGGCGGAGGCCGTGGTGTGATCGACGAAGACCGCGCCCTTGTCCATGCCGGCGAAAGCGCCACCCTCGGCGATCGTCACCGAGCGCAGGTCGTCATCGTTGCCGACGCAGCAGAACACGATCTCCTGACCCTTCGCGGCGTCGGCCGGCGTCGGGGCGGACACGCCGCCATGCTGCGCCACCCAGGCCTGCGCCTTGGCGGGGTTGCGGTTGTAGATGGTGACGTCGTGGCCCTTGGCCTTGAGGTGGCCGGCCATGGGATAGCCCATCACGCCGAGACCGATGAAGGCGACTTTGGCCATGGGACTGCTCCATTTCGGTTCGCAAGGTTTCAAAGCGCGTGTAGCGCGCGGGCGCGGGCCTGGGAAGCCGGCATGGCGCGAATGCAGCTTGTCCGTGAACGCACGCCTCGTCCATTCACGGACCGGTGGCAGGCATCCGGTAGTGTCTCAGCTTGAAATCGTGCGCAGTTGACGCGCCTGTCGCCAGCCCGGCCCCGCTCCTATATGCTTAGCGGGAAGCATGGAGCAGGCAGTGCCAAAACTAACAAGACAGTTGGAGTCGCACGCCAAAGGCGCGCTGGCCGAGCGGGAGGACTGGTGGCATCTCGTTTTCGACACAGATGCCAACGAGCTTTACGTCGAGCATTCATGGTCACATACCAATGCCTATCGGGTGTCAAAAGGCACCGACGAGGGCACTGAGCGGCTACCCGTAGACGCATATCTAAAGGGTGGGCAAAACGGGGCTGAGTTGAGCCGCCTGTTGCGTACGATGTTCGAGGAAAAGCCTCATACCTAAAGGCCCCAAAGGCGAAAAGCGTCCCGCCGATGTGATCGGCAACGCTGTCCACATCGTGCGCATTGCGGCGGGCGAGGTCGAGATGACATCAAGGAAGATAGCAGAGTAGCGAAGGTCTTTGGCGGCGCTAACGATGGTAAAAACGCGCCGAGAGCATGGTGTCGGAACGGCGTGCCGAAATCGTCCGTAAGACTGCCAAAATTAGATGGCGAACGCCTTCTGGCGTTTGACGTAGAACTGTTCGAATACCTCTCTACTGAGAACACCATCTTGCAGGCTTTTCATGATGATATAGGGCTGCATTGCGGGCTCGGCAAAGTGATACTGAAACGTACGGCGCGCCCCTGTCTTTTTAAGGACATTGCCACGCTCCGGGTTCGTCATCTGGTTAAGATGAAATGAGAACGCCGGAACTTCAAATTGCTCGCCCATGATTTTGCTGAGAGGCCCTTCCACGGATGCGGCGGTGAACTGTCCCAAGTCATTGTTCTCGGTTAGCGCGCAAGCCGCAAGGACTTGGGCAAAGATGTTGCCCTTTCGATAGATTTTCTCAGTCGCGCGAGTGTATGATTCGGCGACAGTGTAATCGACATCGGCAATGCAATCTGCCAGTGAGGCAAGTACTAAGCTCTCATCTATATTGATGCTTTGTTTTTCTACCGCCCGCAGCGCCGCATATTTGCCGATTGAGTGCGCATAGAATGGCAGGCCAGCGGAGAAGTAAGCCACTCGCCAGAGCGCGTCGTCCGTGATCTTCATCCGTAAGCGCCGCACGCGGGTCGAAATGACGTCCTTGATCTCGTCGCCGTTCATTCGGTCCATCGGGACTTGGACAAGATTACGATGGATTGACCCATGATCTCGTACTAACTGAAGAATGTTGTCGGCAACGCCAACAAGAATTAGCGTCGGGTTATTGGGCAATCGCGTCATCGCCTTTATCAGGTCTGTCATCAAAATGCGGCAGTTCTCATCGGTAATCCGGTCATACTCATCAATGATGATGATAGGAGCTTCGTTCTGGCCAAATCGAGCCAGTTCAAGAAAGACGTGATCCGGCTCGATGGGGCCCGGATAGCAAGTATCAAGATTCGAATCGTCTCCCGGCCAACGGATGCGCCTGAAAACCTTACGCCAAAGGCTATCGAAGCTGTCTAGGCTGTCGGCGTCTACGGCAATTTCTCGGACTACGCGCGTTGAAGAGTTCAAATCCTTATAGAAAATATTGGCAAGCGACGTCTTTCCAACGCCCCTTTCGCCGAAGATGATGGCGTGCCGGGCTCTCTCGATAGCTATGTCCTGTAGCCTCTGAATTATCGCCTTGCGCCCGGCGAACTCGGCTACCTCGTTAATTGGCGGCCCAGGAGTGAATGTCTCTAAGACTTCGCTCCTGAGCGCTTTCCAGTCTGTTTCTCGAATCGCTCGCATGTTCTGCTCCATCCGCCGCGTAAGAGTGTATTAGATTCTCAATATGGAGGCAATATCACTCAATAGGCGCGCCATCGCTGCACGCTCGGCCCGCTTTGGCGGGGCCTTTGCTTTTTAGCGCAGGCTCAAATTTCAAACTGAGACACTACCCGGCATCCCGGCATCCCGACGCCTTGCCCGCCCTGCGGAAATCCGGCAGGAACCCGGCATGACGATCACCAATGACGACGAGTTGCAGGGCCTGCGCGAGATCGGCCGCATCGTCGCTGGCACGCTGGCGGCGATGGGCAAGGCGCTGGAGCCGGGCATGACCACGGCCGAGCTCGATGCGATCGGCCGCGACATTCTCCAAAAGCAGGGTGCGCGCTCCGCGCCGGAGACCGTCTACGGCTTCCCCGGCGCCACCTGCATCAGCATCAACGAGGAGGTCGCCCACGGCGTACCGGGCGATCGCAGGATCGCGGCCGGCGATCTCGTCAATATCGACGTCTCGGCCGAGAAGGGCGGTTATTATTCCGACACCGGAGCGTCGTTCGCTGTGCCGCCGGTCGATCGCCGGGTCGAGCGGCTGTGCCGCGACGGCAAGCGGGCGCTCTGGGCCGGGCTCGGCCAGGTCGGGGCCGGCAAGCCGCTCGCCGGGATCGGCGAGGCGGTCGGCCGCTTCGCGCAGAAGAATGGCTATACGCTGGTCCGCAACCTCGCCAGCCACGGCATCGGCCGTTCGCTGCATGAGGAGCCGAAGGAGATCGCGACCTGGCCCGAACGCTCCGAGCGCCGCACCATGCCAAAGGGTCTGGTCTTCACCGTCGAGCCCTTCCTGTCGCTGGGAGCGGACTGGGCCGAGCATGAAGGCGACGACCGCTGGACCCTCTATTCCGAGCCGCGCGCGCCGACCGTCCAATACGAGCACACCGTCGTCGCGACCGCGAACGGCCCGCTGATCCTGACCTTGCCGGGCTGAACGCCGCTCAGCGCAGCGCCATGTGCCTTGTCAGCCTGAGTTCCAGCTTGTCCCAGACCCGCCGGATCACCTCGACCAGGACGAGATAGATCAGCGCCGCATAGAGATAGATCGACAGGTCGAAGGATCGGGCGAAGGCGAGCCGCGTCGCGCCCATCAGGTCGAACAGCGTCACCAGCGATACGATCGCGCTCGACTTGATCATCACGATCAATTCGTTGCCGAGCGGCCGCAGCGCCAGGATCATCGCTTGCGGCAGGATCACCCGGCGTAGCGTCGCCCAGCGATGCAGGCCGAGCGCCAGGGCGCCCTCGAACTGCCCGCGCGGGATCGACTGGATCGCGCCGCGCAGGATCTCGGCCTGGTAGGCGGCGGTGTTGATGGTGAAGGTGAAGAGTGCGCAATAGAACGGCTCGCGGAAGAACCACCACAGGCCGACATCCTGCCAGAACACCCGGAACTGGCCGAGTCCGTAATAGACCAGGAAGAGCTGGCAGAGCAGCGGCGTGCCACGGAAGAAGGTGGTGTAGCCGTTGATCGCGAGCTGCGCCCAGCGCGGCCCGTAGAGCCGGGTGATGGCGAGCCCGAGCGCCAGCACGAAGCCCAGCGTCACCGAGATCGCCACCAGTTCGAAGGTGATCCACAGGCCGCTCGCCATGCGGCAGCCGTAGTTCTGCAGGACCTCGCTGCCGATCAGGTAGCCGGGATATTCGCACCAGTTCATCGCGTCGTCCCGCCGAAGGCGGCATAGCCGCGATTGGTGCGCTGCTCGAGCTTGCCGATGCCCCAGGCGGAGATCAGCGAGAAGAAGAAATAGAGCAATATCGCCGCGCCGAAGAACAGGAACGGCTCCTTGGTCACGACGTTCGCGCGCGTCGTGATGAACATGATGTCCTGCAGCGTGATCACCGAGACGAGCGAGGTTTCCTTGAGCAGCACCATCCAGTTGTTGCCGAGGCCCGGCAGCGCGACGCGGATCAGCTGCGGGAAGACGACGAGCCGGAAGGCCTGCGGTTTCGACAGGCCGAGCGCCGAGGCAGCCTCGCGCTGGCCCTTCTGGATCGCGTTCAGGGCGCCGACCCAGACCTCGCTGGAGAAGGCGCCGAGCACCAGGCCGAGCGCGACCATGCCGGCGCCGAAGGGCGGGATCGAGAAGCCGGTCCAGAGCTTCTGCATCAGGACCTGGATGCCGAAATAGATGATGTAGAGCGTGAGCAGCTCGGGCACGCCGCGGAAGACGGTGGTGTAAACCGTCGCCAGCCACCGCAGAATTGCGCTGTCGGAGCGCTTCCACAGCGCGATGACGAGGCCGAGCGCCAGGCCGAAGGGCAGGGTCGCGAGCGCGACCGAGATGGTGGTGCCTGCGCCCTGCAGGAGGGCGAGCCCCCAGCCGCCCGGACCGAAACCAAGGAGTGCGAACTTGTCGAGCATGGAGGGCCGGCCCGGGAGGAGGGGCCCCGCCGGCGTCGGTCGCCGGCGAGGGTCGTTAGGCCGGTGGCCTTACTTGGCGGCGAACTTGAACCACTTCTCCTCGAGCTTCTTCTGCGAGCCGTCGGCCAGCGTTTCGGCGATCGCCTTGTCGAACATCGCCTTGAGGGCCGTGTCGGACTTGCGCACCGCGCCGGCGACACCCGGACCGTGGATGGCATCGTCGCGCTTCACCTCGGCGATCAGCTTGCAGCATTCCTTGCCCTGGCCGTTCAGGAAATCCGACAGCGCGAGCGCGTCCGCGACCACATAGTCGAGGCGGCCGTTGATCAGGTCGAGATTGACCTCTTCCTGCGTCGGATAGAGGCGCGGGTTGGAATCCTTGTAGAATTTCTCGAGGAAATTGGCGTGGATGGTCGAGCCCTGCGTCCCGATCGCCTTGCCCTTGAGGGCCGCCGGCGAGATGTCGGTCGAGGTCGTGGTCTTGGGCCCCACCATCCAGATCGGCGTCTTGCTGTAGACGGTGGTGAAGTCGACCTGCTTCTTGCGTTCGTCGGTCGCGTTCATGCCGGCGATGATGATGTCGTATTTATTGGCCTGCAGCGCCGGGATGATGCCGTCCCAGTCCTGGACGATCCAGGTGCATTTCACCTTCATCTTCTCGCAGACGAGGTTGCCGTAATCGATCTCGAAGCCTTCCAGCTCCTTCTTGGCATTGAGGTTGTTATAGGGCGGGTAGGCGCCTTCGGTGCCGATCCGGACTTCCTTCCACTCCTTCGCCTGGGCAAGGGCGCCGGTGGCGCCAATAGCCGTCAGAGCGGCGGCGGCGAGCAAACGCACGAAAGCTTTCATGATACCTCCCACGGATTCGGCCGGTCGGGCGTTTCTGGTTTCCGTCCCGGCTCGTGCCGACAGATTGTGCGATCCTGTGCCTTGCCCGCAAGTGGGGCAATGCAGCTTTTCTGAGCGCGTAGGACTAAAGTTCAGGCGCGGCAAGGCGATGAAATTGTTGAGTATTTTCTCGACCTGCCAGCGCGGCCCCGAGGGGCGGGCCTTTCCGGCTGCCGCAGTGCTCACGCCGCGGCGGCCCCAGTATGGCGGGCGAGGCTGCCGAAGACCGCCTCGCAACGGTCGAGCCCCCAGTCGAGCTCCTGGCGGCTGATCGTCAGGGGCGGCGCGAAGCGGATCACCGTGTCGTGGGTCTCCTTGGTCAGGACGCCGGCGCCGGCCAGCGCCTTGACGATGGTCTTGGCCGAACCCGCTTCCGGGTCGATATCGACGCCGATCCACAATCCGGCGCCGCGCACGTCACGGGCGATCCCCTGCGTCATCGCGGCCAGGCGCTGCTTCATGTGAGCGCCGTGCTCGGCCGAGCGCTGCACGAGGCGCTCCTCCTCGATCACGGTGAGCGCTTCGAGCCCGATCGCGGCCGCCAGCGCATTGCCGCCGAAGGTCGAGCCATGCGAGCCGGGCTCGAACAGGCCCATGACTGCGCGCGAGGCGAGAAAGGCCGAGACCGGGTAGACGCCGCCGCCGAGCGCCTTGCCGACGATCAGCCCGTCGGGCCGCACCCCCTCGTGCTGATGGGCGAACCAGCGCCCGGTGCGGCCGAGGCCGGACTGGATCTCGTCGAGGATGAGAAGGACGTTCCTCTCGTCGCAAAGCTCACGCAGCCGCGTCAGGTAGCCGGCGGGCGGCATGACGATGCCGGCCTCACCCTGAATCGGCTCGATCAGGATCGCCGCCGTATGCGGCGTGATCGCCGCCTCGAGCGCGGCCGCGTCGCCGAAGGGCACGCTGACGAAGCCGGGCGTAAAGGGCCCAAAACCGTCGCGATAGCTCTCATCCGAGGAGAAGCCGACGATCGTCGTGGTGCGGCCGTGGAAATTGCCGGCCGCGACGATGATCTCGGCCTTGCCGGGCGCAATGCCCTTGACCCGGTAGCCCCAGCGCCGCGCCGCCTTGATCGCGGTCTCGACGGCCTCGGCGCCCGTGTTCATCGGCAGCGCCATCTCCTGTCCGGCGATGGCGCAGAGCTTGGCGAGGAAGGGGCCGAGCGGCTCGCTGTGAAAGGCCCGGCTAGTGACGGCGAGCTTGCGCGCCTGCTCGTTCAGCACCTTGAGGATGCGCGGATGGCCATGGCCGAGACTGACGGCCGAATAGCCGCTCATCATGTCGAGGCGTTTCACCCCGGAGGTGTCGGTCAGCCAGACGCCCTCGCCATGCGAGAGCATGATCGGCAGCGGCGCGTAATTGGCGGCGCAGACCTCGCGTTCGCGGCTGATGGCATCCATGATCGGCTCCCTTTTGCCCGAGCCTAGGCCGATGGACCGGCCCGGAAAGGCTGCGGTGGCGCCGGAATGCAGCCGATTCTGCTGTGGGCGCGACAGAAGCGGACAGTCTCGTGCTCACCTCTACCGGGCTTGCCTGGCGCTCATGCCGTTCCGCGACGCGCGAACGGGATCACGAGATAGACCATGCCGAGCACCATCGGCGGGACGGCGAGCGCCGTGACCGCCCAGATCGGCCAACCGGGCGTGAACGGCGACAGGGCGAGCAGGATGAGGTTGATCAGCGCATAGGCGCCGAGCATCAGCGTCACCAGGAAACGAAGCCGCAGAACCAGCGGCGGAAGGCGGGAACGGCGGGAAGAGGCAGGCATCGATGTCTCCATAAACGAAACGTTCCGTTTCGTTGTGTTGATATAAACGACCCGTTTCGTTATGCAAGGCCTTCGTTGTGCAAGTGGGATGAGTGTCCGGCCATGAATGACGACATCCTGCCCGACGGCGCCCCGAGCCCAGCGCCACGCCGCGCCTCGATCGGCGCCCGCCGCAATCCGGCATCGCAGGCGGCGATCCTGGCCGCGGCGCGCGCGGTCCTGGCCGAGGGCGGCTATGCCGGCTTCTCGATCGATGCCGTCTCGCGGCTTGCCGGCGCCGGCAAGCCGACGATCTATCGCTGGTGGAAGACGCGGGCCGATCTGCTGATGGATGTCTACGCGGCCGAGAAGGCGGCGGCCTTGCAGGCACCTGTCACCGACGACCTCGCGCATGATCTCACGGTCTATACCGGGCGGCTCTGGGATTTCTGGGGCTCCACGCCTTCCGGCCGCACCTTTCGCGCCCTGATCGCCGAGGCGCAGTCGAACGAGGGGGCGCTCGAGACGCTGCGGGCGAAATTCCTGCCCGAGCGGACGCAGCATCTGCTGATGCTGTTCGAAAAGGCCGCCGGGCGCGGCGAGTTCGCTCCGGCCGAGGTCGCGATGCGGCTCGGTCTCTATATCGGCTTCAACTGGTACTATGTCCTGACCGACCGGCTGGAGGAGGGGCGTATGGCGATCGCGCCAGCCATGCGCCTGATTGCGGCGCCGTCCCGCCCCTGAGCTATTCGCCGGCGACGAGCGCGGCCCCGCCCGTCTTGCCCGCACGCATGTCCCACAGAGCCACGAGCCAGATCGCCAGGCCGCCGAGCGCCAGCGCGCAGCCGACCCAACCGGTCGACGTCCAGCCATAACCGGCGGCGATCGCCATGCCGCCGAGCAGGGGCCCGAGCGCATTGGCGGTGTTGAAGGCGCTGTGGTTGAGCGCGGCGGCCAGCGTCTGCGCATCCTCGGCCACGTCCATCAGGCGGGTCTGCAGCGGCGTGCCGAGGCCGCCGCCGCAGCCGATCATGAAGACCACCAGCGAGATCGTCCAGATATTGCCGGCCGCGAGCGGGAACAGGGCGAGTGACGCGGCGCTCCACAGCAGGATGGCGGCGATCGAGGGCATCAGCGCCCGGTCGGCCGCCCAGGCGGCGGCGAGCGTGCCGACCGTCATGCCGGCGCCGAAGATCGCCAGCACGACCGGCACCATTCCGGGCGCAACCCGCGTCACCTCGAGCAGGGTCGAGGCGAGATAGGTATAGACGGCGAAGAGGCCGCCGAAGCCGATGGCGCCGATCGCCAGTGTCAGCCAAACCTGCCGGCGCTTGAGCGCGCCGAGTTCGCGCAGCGGGCTCGCGCCGGGATGGGGGCGATCCTTCGGCGCGAAGGCGGTCACCAGCGCGACGGTGAGCAGCGCCAGCGCCGCGACGACGCCGAACCCCCAGCGCCAGCCGAGCGCCTGGCCCATCCAGTTGGCGAAGGGCACGCCGAGGATGGTCGCGATCGTCAGTCCGAGCATGACCCGCGCGATGGCCTGGGCCCGGCGGTTGGCCGGTACCAGCGAGGCGGCGACCAGCGCCGCGACGCCGAAATAAGCGCCGTGCGGCAGGCCGCTCAGGAAGCGGAAACCCATCATCCAGCCATAGGACGGCGCCAGCGCGGAGAGGCTGTTGGCGATGGCGAAGACGGTCATCAGCCCGATCAGCAGCGTCCGCCGCGAGACCTTAGCCGCTAGCACCGCGATGACAGGCGCGCCGACGACCACGCCCAGCGCATAGGCGCTGATCACATGGCCGGCCGACGGCTCGTCGATGCCGAGGCCGGCCGAGAAATAGGGCAGCAGGCTCATCACCGCGAACTCGGCCGTGCCGATCGCGAAGCCGCCCATCGCGAGCGCGAAGAGGATGAGGCCTGTCGGTTGCGTCGTTCCGGGAAAGGGCGCGCCTGGGCGCGTCGCTGCGTCTCCCGGCTTGGAGAGTGTCATGATGTCGGTCCGACGATGAGATTGTGCTGCGGCGCGATGGTTACGCTGCATCGCAACATAATGGCGCCCGCATGCGCTCTATGCAAGGGATTCGGCGCTCAACGCTGCGTGAGCGCAGGCGGTATGACGTGAGTTCATGACAAGGTGCTTGGCGAGTTGCCGGTCTACGGCTCCGCCAGCGGATAGCCCTCGAACTCCTTCAGCGCCTTGAGCGCGAAGGTGGTCGCGATCCTGGCGATGCCGAGCTGAGAATCGGCCAGCCAGGCTCCGGTCAGCTCCTCATAGGCGGCGAGCGACCCCGCCACGATGCGCGCGAGGTAATCGGCCTCGCCGCTGACGACCTGGACCTCGGCCACATCCGGACAGGCCTTCAGCACCTTCTCGACCCGCTCGCGCCGCCCGACCGAATGGTCGCGCAGCGAGATCTGCGCGAAGGCGACGATGGCGTGTCCGGCCAGTTCCGGCGCGAGCCGCGCGCCATAGCCCTGGATCAGGCCCGAGGCCTCGAGCTTGCGGACGCGCTCGAGGCAGGGCCGGGCCGAGAGCCCGACCCGTTCCGAGAGCGCCTGATTGGTGATGCGGCCCTCAGCGAGCAGGATCGCGACGATCCTGCGGTCGATCGCGTCGAGGTTGACCGGCTTGCGCTTCACGGCCTGCCCTTGCCGGCGGCGCGCGCCTCCGCGATCAGGCAGAGCTCGGTGAACAGGACCTGCGCCGCGCATTGGGCGGTGTTCGAGGTGGCGTCATATTGCGGCGCGATCTCGACCACGTCGGCGGCGACGATGTCGCGGCCCTTCAGTCCGCGCAGGATCGCGAGCGCCTCGCGCGGAGTCAGCCCGCCGACCTCGGGCGTGCCGGTGCCGGGCGCGAAGGCGGGATCGAGCGAGTCGACGTCGAAGGAGACATAGGTCGGCCCGTCGCCGATCACGTCGAGCGCCTTGGCGATGACGGCGTCCAGCCCCATCCGGTCGACCTCGTCGGCATGGATCACGGTCATGCCGGATTCATAGGAGAACTCCCAGAGATACTCCGCGCCGCCGCGGATGCCGATCTGGATGACGCGCTCGGGATCGAGCACGCCGTCGAGAACGGCCTGCCGGAACGGGCCGCCATGGTGGAATTTCGAGCCCTCATAGGGTCCCGACGTGTCGCAATGCGCGTCGATATGGACCATGCCGACGGGCCGCTTCTCGCCGACGGCCTTGAGGATCGGATAGGTGATCGAATGATCGCCGCCGACGGCGAGCGTCGAGACGCCGGCCTTCACGATCGCCTTGAAGGTCGCCTCGATATCCTCGTGGCAGCTTTCCAGCGAATAGCGTGAGCGGAACGGCACGTCGCCGATATCGGCGGCCTTGAGCATGCCGAATGGCGCCGTGCCCAGCACATGGTCCATCGGGCCCATGCGCTCGACGGCGCGCACCGCCCGGGGCCCGAGCCGGGTGCCGGCCCGGTTGGTGACGCCGAGATCCATCGGCAGGCCGATGATCGCGACGTCGAGCCCGCCGAGATCGGGCTTGCCCAGGGCGTCCGGCCGGTAGGGCGCGCTGATGAAGGTCGCGACATCGGAGAACGGCCATTTGCGCCTGTCGCCCTTGAACTGGTCGGCGGCGACCTTGGCGAAGCGCGGGTCGTGGATATCGGCGCCGCTCGCCCCGGCATAGCGCGCCCTCAGCGCCTCGAGCTTGTCCTGGTTCATCTCGCGCCTCTCATCATTTCGTCGCCATTGCGCGATCGGAGGTTGACCGGGCCCCGCGAAAGTACCATGCGCTTCCTGCGCAGCCGTGCCATGCCTCCGGCGCAATTGTCGAGGCATCTGTGTTGGTTGACGGTGATGTAACGTTTGGGGAGAGCTGCGCAAATTTTGTGCAAAGATCGGTTGGCGAGCAAGTATAGATTGGCGGCAGGGCCGGGAAATTGGGCCAACCCAATGTGTCCGCCGAGATCAACCGCGCATCACGCCAGTGTTGTCCTTGAAAGTTCCCAGTGACGGGATCGAACCCGCCTGCGCATCGCAAAGTCGAAAATCCGAGGAGATGTCCACCATGAAGCGTCGTCAATTCATCCAGGCCGCTGCCGCAGGCGCCGCCGCTACCGCCGTCGCCGCCCCCGCGGTGGCCCAGTCGAACCCTGAAGTGAAGTGGCGTCTCGCCTCGAGCTTCCCGAAGTCGCTCGACACGATCTATGCCGGCGCCGAGATCATGTCCAAGATGGTCTCCGAGCTGACCGACGGCAAGTTCCAGATCCAGGTCTTCGCCGCCGGCGAGATCGTTCCCGGTCTGCAGGCCGCCGACGCGGTGACCAACGGCACGATCGAGATGTGCCACACCGTCTCGTATTACTATGTCGGCAAGGACCCGACCTTCGCCATTGCCGCCTCGGTGCCGTTCGGCCTCAACGCGCGTCAGCAGAACGCCTGGCTCTACCAGAACGGCGGCAACGAGCTGTTCAACGAGTTCTACAAGAAGTTCAACATCTACGGCATTCCCTGCGGCAATACCGGCGCGCAGATGGGCGGCTGGTTCCGCAAGGAATTCAAGACGGTCGCCGATCTCCAGGGCCTGAAGATGCGCATCGGCGGCATCGCCGGCCAGGTGCTCGCCAAGCTCGGCGTCGTGCCGCAGCAGCTCGCCGGCGGTGACATCTATCCGGCGCTGGAAAAGGGCACGATCGACGGTGCCGAATGGGTCGGCCCCTATGACGACGAGAAGCTCGGCTTCGCCAAGGTCGCGCCGTTCTACTACTATCCCGGCTTCTGGGAAGGGGGCCCGACGGTCCACGCCTTCATCAATCTCGAGAAGTGGAACGCGCTGCCCAAGGCCTATCAGGCCGCGCTGACCGCCGCCTGCACCTATGCCAACACGCAGATGGCCGCGAAATACGACGTGGTGAACCCGCCGGCCCTGAAGCGTCTCGTCGGCGCCGGCACCCAGCTGCGCCCGTTCTCGCAGGAGATCCTCGAAGCCTGCCTCAAGGCCTCGAACGAACTCTACACCGAGATCTCGGCTAAGAACCCGGACTTCAAGAAGGCGATCGAGACCATGGCCGCCTTCCGTGGCGACCAGTATCTCTGGTGGCAGGTTGCGGAGCTCACCTTCGACGTCTTCCAGGTCCGTTCGCGGTCCCGCTGAAGCGCCCGTCGCCAGCTGGCCAGACTTCGGCCGGAGAGATCAGAAAGCCCGGCGCGAGCCGGGCTTTTTATTTGCGCCGCAAGCGTTCGCGTGGCGCGCGCAAATCGACGCCGATACCCCGAAAGAGCGCTGTTCGGCAGAATGGAAACTGTCTAACTTGCGGTGAGCGCATGGGGGGTATGCTTTTTCCCTTGCACTCTTTGCGAGACGTGCTTTTGTTGGGTGAGCGCGCAAAGCCGGGTCAACCGGCGCGCCGAACATTCTCTGAGGGGAGGATCCATCCATATGAAGCGTCGTCAGTTCTTGAAGGTGGCCGGGGCGGGGGCTGCCGCGGGAGCGATTGCCAGTCCGGCGATCGCGCAATCGATGCCCGAGGTGAAATGGCGGGTCACGTCGTCATTCCCGAAATCGCTCGATACGATTTATGGCGCGTCCGAGATTCTCGCCAAGGCGGTGTCGGAAGCGACTGACGGCAAGTTCCAGATCCAGCCCTTCGCCGCCGGCGAGATCGTTCCCGGTCTGCAGGCGGCCGATGCGGTCACCAATGGCACGGTCGAGATGTGCCACACGGCGTCCTATTATTATGTCGGCAAGGACCCGACCTTCGCCTTCGGCACCGCGGTGCCGTTCGGGCTGAACGCCCGCCAGCAGAACGCCTGGTTCTACCATGGCGGCGGCAACGAGCTGCTCAACGAGTTCTACAAGAAGCACAACATCTACGCGGTGCCGGGCGGCAATACCGGCTGCCAGATGGGCGGCTGGTTCCGCAAGGAGATCAAGACCGTCGCCGACATGCAGGGCGTCAAGATGCGCATCGGCGGTTTCGCTGGCCAGGTGGTGAGCAGGCTCGGCGTCGTGCCGCAGCAGATCGCGGGCGGCGACATCTATCCGGCGCTCGAGAAGGGCACGATCGACGCCGCCGAATGGGTCGGGCCGGCCGATGACGAGAAGCTCGGCTTCGCCAAGGTCGCGCCCTACTACTATTACCCGGGTTGGTGGGAGGGTGGCGCCGCGCTGCATTTCTTCATCAACACGGAGAAATGGGACGGGCTGCCGAAGATCTACAAGTCGATCCTGACGACGGCCGCCGCGCTCGCCAATGTCGACATGCAGGCGAAATACGACGCTCGCAATCCGGCTGCACTCAAGCGTCTCGTCGGCGCGGGCGCGCAATTGCGGCCGTTCTCGCAGGAGATCATGGAAGCCTGCCTGAAATCGTCCAAGGAGGTCTATGCCGAGACCTCGGCCAAGAACCCCGAGTTCAAGAAGATCTACGAGGCGATGTCGGCTTTCCGCGGCGACCAGTATCTCTGGTTCCAGATCGCCGAATACAGCTACGACAATTTCCTGATCCGCGCGCGCGCGGCCAATCAGCTCTGAAAAGAGCGACCGGCCGGATTTCCGGCCAACTCGATGCCTGTCGAACCCCGGCCGCAAGGCCGGGGTTTTTCGTTTCGGCGCCGGCTGCGGCGCCATCGCCTTGCCGTGTTTGGCGTCGATCGTGATTTGCGTGCATGATCCGCACGTCTTTGCAGAATTCCCGAGGGACCTCCGCCATGTCGCGCCTGCTCCTGAGCCTCGCCGCCGTCATGCTCGCCGCGCCCGCGATGGCGCAGTCCATCGGCGAGCCGATTCCGGGGCGCGGGCCGGTCAACGCCAAGCGCATGCCCGCCGCCCCGGCGCCGGCGGCGCGGCCATGCCCCGAATACGGGCCCGGCTTCGTCAAGCTCGATGGCTCGTCGCTCTGTGTGCGGGCCAGCGGCTCGGTCGCCGCCGAGTTCGGCAAGAGCTCCAACAACCGCTCCGGCTCGGCCGTGGGCGCGGCCGTGCAGCTCGAGGCGCGTGGTGAGACCAGCCTCGGCCCGGTCCGCTCCGTGGTGCGCGGCGGGGTGGTCACCGACAGGGGCTTTGGCGACCGCTTCTATCGCTGAAGGTTTCGGGCCGCGCGGACGCGGAACGGAAAACGGCGGCAAACCGTAAACGCGGCGGTCATCCCGGGCGACCGAAAGGAGACCCGGGATCCATTCCTGAGCCTTTTGAGGTCTGCGTTCCGGCATGGATCCTGGCTCTGCGCCGCTGACGCGGCTTGGCCGGGATGACGGAGTTCCCCTTCTCCGAGGCGAAGTGAGCTCAGTTCAGATTGAGCTTCGGCGGCGCGTTGAGGTCGAGCCCCGGCAAGCCGCCGCCACCGCTCCCGCCGCTGTCGAAGCCCGGGATCTGGATCGAGTCGAACTGCTTGTCGATCGCCTTCTGGTCGAGCTGGATGGCCGATGACTTGTAGTGCATCACCATTTGCGGGAAGAGCACGACCAGCGCGACCATGATGCACTGGATCACCACGAAAGGCACGGCGCCCCAGTAGATCTGGCCGGTCGTGACGGGATCCATCATGTTGCCCGTGACCTTGTCCTTGTAGCGGATCTTCGGCGCGACCGAGCGCAGGAAGAACAGCGCGAAGCCGAAGGGCGGGTGCATGAAGCTCGTCTGCATGTTCACGCCGAGGATGACGCCGAACCAGATCAGGTCGATGCCGAGCTTCTCCGCCGCGGGCCCGAGCAGCGGCACGACGATGAAGGCGAGCTCGAAGAAGTCGAGGAAGAAGGCGAGCAGGAACACCATCACGTTGACGACGATCAGGAAGCCCGTCGCGCCGCCCGGCAGGCCGACCAGCAGGTGCTCGACCCAGACATGGCCGTTGACGCCGTAGAAAGTCAGCGAGAACACGCGCGCGCCGACCAGGATGAAGAGCACGAAGGCCGAGAGCTTGGCGGTCGATTCCGTCGCCTGCTTCAGGAGCTCGAAGGTGAGGCGGCGCTTGGAGAAGGCGAGCAGGATCGCGCCGGCCGCGCCCATCGCGCCGCCCTCCGTCGGCGTCGCGACGCCGATGAAGATCGTGCCGAGCACCAGGAAGATCAGCGCCAGCGGCGGCACCATCACGAAGATCACCTGCTCGGTCATGCGCGACAGCAGGTTGAGCTTCAGCAGCCGGTTGACGAGCGCGATCACCAGCGAGACGGCGACCATGATCGACATGGTTAGCACCACGAAATCGGCACCGGCCGTCATCTTGGTGTAGAGCTTCATGTAGCCATAGGCGACCGCCAGCGAGATCACCGCGACCACGAGCAGCGAGAAGCGCCGCGTCTTGCCGTCGGCGTCGCGCAGCGTCTGCGCCTCCGGCGGCAGGCCGGGCGCCCGCTTCGGGTAGACGATGGTGACGAGGAAGACGTAGCCGGCATAGAGCGCCGACAGCACCAGGCCGGGAATGAAGGCGCCCTCATACATGTCGCCGACCGAGCGGCCGAGCTGGTCGGCCAGCACGATCAGGACGAGCGAGGGCGGGATGATCTGCGCCAATGTGCCGGAGGCCGCGATCACGCCCGAGGCCAGGCGCCGGTCATAGCCGTAGCGCAGCATGATCGGCAGCGAGATCAGGCCCATCGAGATCACCGAGGCCGCGACCACGCCGGTCGTGGCCGCGAGCAGGGCACCGACGAAGATCACCGCATAGGCGAGGCCGCCGCGGATCGGCCCGAAGAGCTGGCCGATCGTGTCGAGCAGGTCCTCGGCCATGCCCGAGCGCTCCAGCACCAGCCCCATGAAGGTGAAGAACGGGATGGCGAGCAGCACGTCGTTGTTCATCGTGCCGTAGATGCGCTCCGGCAGCGCCTGCAGGAAGTTTTCCTGGAAGAGCCCGAGCTCGATGCCGACCAGCGCGAAGAGCAGGCCGTTGGCGGCGAGCGCGAAGGCGACCGGATAGCCGAGCAGCAGGAAGACGACGAGCGCGGCGAACATCACCGGCGCCATGTTGACGCGCAGGAAATCGCCGAGCCCGGCCGCTTGGGCGTCGCCGGTATGCAGGCTGAAGAAGGCCGCGAGCGTGAGCGCGAGCAGGAGCCCGGCGGTGCGCGGGAGGCGGAATGCGGTCATCGACGGTTTCCGGAACGTGTCTTGGGTGCTCACGAAGCCAGGCCCTGGGCCTTGGCCTGCTCGAGGAGGCGCAGCGCCTCCGCCTCTGCCGCAGCGGCGTGACCGCCCGCTGCGTCGTCATCCTCGATGATGCCGCGCATGATCGCGATCTGCTTGATCACCTCGGAAATGCCCTGCACCAGGAGCAGGAAGAAGCCGATGATGACGAGGCCCTTGGCCGGCCATTGCGCCAGGCCGCCGGCCGACAGCGACTGCTCGTTGACCGCGTAGGAGCGCCAGAAGAACGGCCAGGAATGGTAGACCATCAGCAGGCAGAGCGGCAGCAGGAAGAACAGGTGGCCGAGCAGCTCGATCCACTGCCTGACACGCCTCGGCAGCAGGTTGTTCACGATATCGATGCGGATGTGCTCCTTCACCTGCAGCGTCCAGGACGCGCAGAGCAGGAAGACCGCCCCGAACAGCATCCATTGCAGCTCCAGCCAGGCATTCGACGAGACGTTGAAGACCTTGCGGATGATCGCATTGACCGTCGCGACGATGACGGCGAGCAGGATCAGCCACGCGACCTTCTTGCCGATCTGGCCGTTGATGGCATCGATGATGCGGCTGATCTTCAGAAGCCCTTGCACGCCCGCTCTCTCCTGGAACCCACGAATGCGCCCATTGCATGAGCGTCATGTCGCGCTGTTATACGATGGCCATGGCCAGCACAAGATTAGGCAAACGTCTAAGCGGTGGATCAGGTGTTGCGCGCTGACTTCAGGAAACGCAACGAAACCAGCCCGACCACCATCATCAGCCACATCATCGCGACCAGCGATTGCGGCCAGACCGTCACCAGCCAGCTGATCAGCACGGTCGCGAGCGCCCCCGCGCCGAGCTGGATCGCACCCATCAGGCCCGCCGCCGATCCGGCCAGTTCCGGCTTGGCTGAAAGCGCCGCGGCGGTCGAGCCGGGGATCGTCAACCCGTTGCCGACCGAGCTGACCGCGAGCGGCAGGAAGAGGGCCAGCGGCGTCCAGTACGGGCTGAACGACAGCGCCAGCCCGACGCCCGTCGCCACGAAGGAGATGACCAGCCCGAGCTTCACCATCGGCGCGGCGCCCAGCCGCACCGCCAGCCGCGACATCGCGAAGTTGCCGATCATGTAGCCGAGCGCGTTCAGCATGAAATAGGCGCCATAGACATCCGCGCCCCGGCCCATGGTTTCGACGACGATGAAGGGCGCCGCCGCGATGAAGGCGAAGAACGCCGCCGAGGTCATCGAGAGGGCGATGACGTTGACGACGAAGCCCCGGTCGACGACGAGATCGGGAAAGGCGCGGAAGATGCCGAGCAGCGAGGTCTTCACGCCGACGCTCGGCGCGGTCTCCGGCAGGCGCGCCACGGTCAGCAGCAGCACGATGACGCCGACCGCGGTCAGGCCCCAGAAGATCATGCGCCAGCCGAACCAGGTCTCGATATGGCCGCCGAGATAGGGCGCGATCATCGGCGCCACCACCATCACCATGGTGACGCTGGCGATCTGGCTCGCCGCCTGGTCGCGGCTTGCGGTATCGCGGATGATGGCGCGGGCCAGCGCGAAGACAGTGCCGGCGCCGGCGCCTTCGAGCACGCGCGCGAGCAGCAGCGTCCCGGTCGATTGCGCCAGCGCGCCGAGGATCGAGCCGAGCACGAAGAGCACGATCGCGGCATTGACGCAGGGCCGCCGCCCGAACCTGTCCGAGAGCGGGCCGATGATCAGCTGCGTCAGCGCCACCGCGACGAGAAACAGCGTCAGCGTCAGCTGGATCGTGGCGTAGCTGGCGCCGAGATGGCGCGCCAGCGCCGGCGTCGCCGGGGCGAGCAGGTTGAGCGCGATCGGCTGCAGCGTCGAGATCGCGACGAGGACGAGCAGGGAGGGCTTGGCCACAGGCTTGGGCGTCATGTGCTTCGGCGTCATGGCGGCGGCGCGCCCTCGATCTTCAGCTTCGAATCCGGGCGGACGCGCTGGCGATGCAAGGTGTAGAGCCCGCTGCCGGCGATCAGGGCGATGCCGGTCATGGCCCAGAAATCGGGAATGTCGCCCCAGACCAGGTATCCGATCGCCACCGCGAAGGCGACGCCGGAATAGCGGTAGCCCGAGATCACGCCGACATCGGTCCGCCGGAAGGCGTTGACGATGAACAGGCTGCCGAGCGCGACCAGCAGCGCCGCGCCGCCGAGATAGACGGTTTCCAGGCGCTGGATCGAGACCCAGCTTTCGAACAGGCCGAGTCCGGCGGCCGAGAGGCCGACGATCATCGTCGCAGCGAGCGAGATCACCGTCGAGGGGATGTGGTTGCCGATGCCGCGGGTGACGAGATCGCGCAGCGCCGCCAGGACCGAACTGGCGAGCGCCGCCATCGCCGCGATGTTCATGTGCTCCGGCGTCGGCCGGATCACCACCAGCACGCCGGCGAAGCCGACCAGCACCGCGAGCGAGCGCCGCCAGCCCACCTTCTCGATGCCGGATGCGACGGCGATGACGAGGATGATCAGCGGCGAGGCCATCAGGATCGCGGTGATGTTGCCGAGCGGCAGCATGGCCAGCGACCAGATGAAGATCAGGGCCACGCTGGCCTCGAGCGCGCCGCGCAGCAGCACGAGCGGCTGCAGGGCCTCGCCGATCTTGCGCCCGTCTCCGGAGAGCCAGACCAGAGCCAGCGTGATCGAGACCGCGAAGATCGCGCGCATCGCCAGCGCCTGGCCGACCGGGAAGGCCTCGCGGGCGAGCTTCATCAGGGCGTCGTTGCAGGTGAAGAACAGCATCGCCAGCAGCATGGCGATGATCCCGCGGCGATTATCGGCTGAGCTGGCCAAGGCATGATCCTGGTGGCGTCACTGGGTCCCTGCGGCGGCTTGCGCGGACCTGTGGCGGCTCACGTCGCCGCGAAGCGGCTGAGCGAGAAGGGGGCGAGGTCGAAGGCCGACTGGCCGGAGGTGGAGAGGTCGGCGAGGATCTCGCCGATGGCGCTGGCGAATTTGAAGCCATGGCCGGAGCAGGCCGAGGCGAAGACCGCTTGCGGCGCGCCCGGAACGGCGTCGATCACGAAACCCTCGTCGGGCGTCACCGTGTAGACGCAGCCCTTCAGGCTGAGCGGCTCGCCGGCGGCGTCGGGCAGGTAGCGTGCCAGGCATTCGCGGATCAGCGCGACCTGGCGCGGGCTCGGCGTCCGGTCGGGCTCGCGCGGGTCCATCGGCTCGCGTCCGAAATGCGGCCCGCCGAGCTTGAAGCCGGGATGCTCGTAGAGCGGGAAGCCGTAAAAGGTGCCTTCCTCGACGCTGAGGATGAAGACGGGAAACGCGTCGGGGCGGTAGAGTTCCGGCCGCCGCGTCGTGAACCAGCCGATGGCCTGGCGCACGGTCGAGACCTGTGTCGCGAGCGCCGGCACCGCGTCGGCGATCCAGCCGCCGGAGGTGATCACCAGCCGCCCGGCCGAATAGGTTCCGCGCTCGGTGCGCACCACGACGCCGCCCTGCGCGGTCGGCGTCCAGTCGAGCAGCGGCTCGTTGGTGCGGATCTCGGCGCCGCGCGATTGGGCGAGCCCGACATGGGCATAGATCGCCTTTTCCGAGGCGACGAAGCCGCCATCCGGCTGCCAGAGCCCGACATGCCCGGCCGGCAGGCTGAAGCCCGGGAAGCGCCGGGTGATCTCCGGGCCGTCGAGCAGCTCATGCGCCAGCCCGTGATCGAGGCAGGATTGCTGAGAGGATTCGACCGGTCCGGCCCCTTCCGGCGCGAGGTCGAGCGAGCCGGTGACGTGCAGGAGCTGCATGCCGGCTTCCGTGCCGGTCTCCTGCCAGAGCTGATGCGCGCGCCGGACGATCGGCACGTAATGCGAGCCCTCGAAATAGGCGAGCCGGATGATCCGGGTCATGCCGTGGGAGGAGCCCATCGCATGGCCGAGATCGTAGCGCTCGAGCCCGAGCACTTTCAGCCCGCGGCGTGCCAGGTGCCAGCAGGCGGCGGAGCCCATGGCGCCGACACCGGCGACGATCACGTCATAGCTATGGCTGGTCATCGCCCGAAGCTCAAAGGGAGGGGAAACGGCACGGCTTGAGCTTTAGCGGCAGGCTCCGGCAGGGTCCATGCTCGCCAGGGCCGGCCGGCTGCGCTGTTCTTGCGTGACGGAACGTCGCGCGGCGGCTGTCCGCTGCCCGTAGGAGAGCCTTTGTTAACGATATGCAACGATAAAAGCTCGACTTTTCGTTCTCCCAGGATTGGCTGATGCTTCGCGAAAGGGTCCGGCGCTGGTTGGGCACTCGAAACCGTGCCGTCGCTGCCGGGCTGCCCGCTCCGGCCGAAGCCGTGCCGCTCCCCGTTCCGGTCGCGGCGCCCGATCCGCTCGACGATGCTTCGGTCCGTGAAGCCGTCAATGCGCTGGAGCAGGACGTCGTGGCGGCGCTGCGCCGCCTGACGGAGCGCCTCTACCAGGCGGAGCACACCTCGAGCCAGGCCGAGGCCGGATCGATCGGCATCCACCGGCGTACCGGCGATCTCAGGCAGGCGGCGGAAACCGCCAGCCTGAATTCGAGCGCGCTCGCGACCGCGACCCAGCAGGTCTCCGACGCCGCCGAGCAGGTCGGCAGCTCGATGAACGGCGCGCGCGACATGCTCGAGGCGGCGGCGACGCGGGCCGGCGAGGCGACGCAAATGATGACCGGGCTCGCGATCGCGACCGTCGAGATCCGCAGCATCGTCGATTCGATCGCGGAGATCGCGCGCCAGACCAATCTTTTGGCCCTGAACGCGACCATCGAGGCGGCGCGCGCCGGCGAGGCGGGCCGCGGCTTCGGCGTGGTGGCGCAGGAGGTCAAGGCGCTCTCGGTCGAGGTCCGCGATGCGGTCGATCATATCCGCAGCCGCGTTGATCGCCTGACGCAGACCGCGCAGGGCTCGGCCGCGATCGTCAACGACGCGTTGCAGATGGTGCGCGACGTCAATCCGGTGATCGCCGCGATCGGCAGCGCCTCGCATGAGCAGGCGGCGGCTGCGGCCGAGCTCTCGCGCAGCGCCGACGAGACCGCCCGCTTCATCGACACGGTCTCGCGCCAGGTCGGCGAGATCGACGAGATGGCCCTGGGGGCGGCGGCGCGTAGCGCCGAGGCGCGCGGCGCGATGTCGGACGGGGCCCGCCAGTCGGAGGGGCTGATGGGCCGCTTCGTGCCGCTGCTGCGCCATACCGTCTTCGCCGACCGCCGCCAGCATGACCGGTTTCCGGCGGAATATACCGTCGAGGCGCGTTTCGGGGACACGGTCTTCTCGGCGCAGAGCATCGATCTCGGCCTCGGCGGCGCCTTGCTCTCGGCCCAGGCCGATCCGCGCGTGAAGTCGGGCTCGCCGGGCGCCATCACCATTGCCGACCTGCCGCCATTGACCTGCCGCCTGATGGCGACCAGCGAGCTCGGCCTGCATATCGCCTTCGACGATGGCGCGGTCCGCGATCACGAGCCGCTGCGCCGGCTCGTCGGCGAGATCGAGCGGTCCTACAGGCCGCTGATCGAGCGCGCCCAGGCCTTTTCCGTCCGCATCGCCGCGCTGTTCGAGCAGGCGCTGCGCGAGTCCCTGCTCAGCGAGGCCGAGCTCTTCGACATTCACTACCTGCCGGTTCCCGAGACCGACCCGCCGCAGCATACCAACCGCTCGCTGCCGGCGCTCGAGGCGCTGCTGCCGCCTGTCCTCGCCGAGACGCTCGCCAGCGACCCGCGCCTGGTCTTCACCCTGCCGATCGACCGCAACGGCTATATCGCGGTGCATCACCCCGAGTTCTCGCGGCCCCAGCGCAAGGACGATCCGGTCTGGAGTGCCGCCCATAGCCGCAATCGCCGCATCTTCGACGACCGCGCCGGCATCATGGCGGCGCGCTCGGTCCGGCCCTTCCTGGTCCAGTCCTACCACCGCGACATGGGCGGCGGCGTTACCCATGTCATGCGCGAGGTGGACGCGCCGCTCAGGGTGAACGGTCGCCACTGGGGCGGCGTGCGGATGGCCTACAGGATGTGAGACGCGGTCTGGAGCGCAGCAGCATCCGGCGCAGGCAACTTGAAATCGCCTCATTGCGCGCCCATATCATTTCCATCGAGCCCGATTCGTTCGGCTAGCTCCTGTCGCTCCGACCGAGCGCCGAGCCCGCTTTTCAGCACCATCGAAGTTTGATCGCTGCCTTTGCAGCGCAGCCGCCGCGCGATGTCGCGCGACGATTCTCACAAGAAAAAAGCCGCACGACCTGTGTCGCAGCGGCCATGGATCAAGATGAACACCAATACCCAATCGAAAACTGCTTCGGCGCATCCGCGCCCGTTTCACAAGATCGCGGCCGAGGTCGCGCCGCCAAAGGCCGACCCGGCCTGGAAGCCGGAGCCCTGCGGCCTCAGCCGCGAAGAACTCCGCAAGATCGTCGCCGAGATTCTCGGTTGAGACGACGCGGATGACGCAGATCGGCGCCGTCCGGCGCCGATCGACAAGGGGGATCCCGCGGAAAGCGCGGGAAACCCCGGGGAGAATGCCATGAACCACATCATGAATAGAACCAGGCCGGAGGCACGCGCGGGGAGGTTCCGCTCGGCGCCTGCCGCAATGCGCCCGCAGTCCGGCGCTGCCGACACGAGGCAGATGCCTCAGGACGCACGCAAGCGCTACGAGCGCTATCTGGTGCTCGCCCGCGACACCGCCCTGACGGGCGACCGGATCGGGGCCGAGAACTACTACCAGCACGCCGAGCACTATCTGCGCGCGATGACGGCGAACGTCAGAGACGCCGGATAAGAGCAGGCGGGGCGAGACGCCTCACGGTCCTGTGCGTCGGTTCCCTCTTCGCCGCGACCCGGCGCGCCGCCGCCAGCGCTGCTCGCGCCCAGATGACAAGCTCGTCGGGTTCGTCCAGCAGCCGCTCGGGCGCGCGCCAGAACGAGAGATCTATGGTGCGCCCATGCTTCTCGTAGCTGAGGGGCGGTGAGGTCGCGGCTTCCTTGAAGGCCGCCCGGTTTTGGTCATCGACCCGGAAGTAGAGCGTGTCGTCGGTCACCATCCCGAACATCAGCTTGTCGCAGAAAACGCCGGTCTTGCCGAACATGCGCCGCATGGTGACGCGGCCGAGCGGGGCAAGCTGCTCGCGCAGGAACTCGGCGAAGCCCTGGCTGGCGACCATCCTCAGCCCCTGGTTCCGACCCCCAACAGGACCTAGCCGCCGGTGACGCTCATGTGCCGGCCGACCGCCGGGCGCGCGCGCCTGCGGTCGATGACGAAGTCGTGGCCCTTGGGCTTGCGCGTGATCGCCTCGTCCATGGCCCGGTAGAGCAAGGTGTCGTCGCCGGAGGCACGGATCGGCGCTCGCAGATCGGCGGCGTCCTCCTGGCCGAGGCACATATAGAGCGTGCCGGTGCAGGTCAGCCGCACGCGGTTGCAGCTCTCGCAGAAATTATGGGTCATCGGCGTGATGAAGCCGACGAGCCCGCCGGTTTCCCGCACCCGGACATAGCGCGCCGGCCCGCCGGTGCGGTACGGGTCGTCGTCGAGCGTGTACTTGTCCATCAGCCTGGCGCGCACGATCGAGAGCGGCAGGAACTGGTCGATCCGGCCGGGCTCGATCTCGCCGAGCGGCATCACCTCGATCAGGGTCAGGTCCATGCCGAGCCCGTGCGCCCAGCTCATCAGCCCCTCGATCTCGTCCTCGTTGACGTCCTTCAGCGCCACCGCGTTGATCTTGACCCGCAGGCCCGCGGCACGCGCCGCCTCGATGCCGCGCAGCACCTTGTCGAGGTCGCCCCAGCGCGTGATCTTGCGGAACTTGTCGGGGTCGAGCGTGTCGAGCGAGACGTTCACGCGTCGGACCCCGCAGGCGGCGAGCTCGCTGGCATAGCGCTCGAGCTGCGAGCCGTTGGTGGTCAGCGTCAGCTCGTCCAGCGCGCCGGAGGCGAGATGGCGCGACAATGAGCGGAACAGGTTCATGATGTCGCGCCGGACCAGCGGCTCGCCGCCGGTGATGCGCAGCTTGCGGGTGCCGCGCGCGACGAAGGCGGTGGCGACGCGGTCGACCTCTTCCAGCGTCAGCAGGTCGCGCTTGGGCAGGAAGGTCATGTCCTCGGACATGCAGTAGACGCAGCGGAAATCGCAGCGATCCGTCACCGAGATGCGCAAATAGGAAATCTCCCGGCCGAACGGATCGACCAGGGGCGGGCGCGTCAGCGGTTTGAAGTCTTCGAGCAGCACTCTGATCTCGTCCTGCAATGATCCCAGGCTCTTCGCCCCGGATGCGCGGCGGCTGCCTCGTTGCTATAGGCTTCAGAGATTGGCATCGCGGCGCGTAAGGTCAAGCGCGGCGATCGTCGCAGCCTGCTGGAAGAGAACACGACCATGTCATCCTGGCCGACCGAGATCCGCCTGTCGAAGGACCGGCGGACGCTGCATGTCTCCTTCGAGGATGGCGCGTCTTACGCGCTCGCCGCCGAGCTTCTGCGGGTCGAGAGCCCTTCGGCCGAGGTCCAGGGCCATGGCCCGACCCAGAAGAAGACCGTGCCGGGCAAGGCTAATGTCCAGATCATCGCGATCGAGCCGGTCGGGCACTATGCCGTGAAGCTCGGCTTCGACGACATGCACGACACCGGCATCTATGGCTGGGACTATTTGCGCGAGCTCGGCGAGCAGGGCGAGGCGAAGATGCAGGCCTATCTCGACGCCCTGGCGGAAAAGGGCCTGTCGCGGGAGCCGGTCAGGCGAGGGTAGGCACCAAACGACGCTTCTGCCATCGACGTTATAGGCGCCCCATGACAACGCTCGCCGGTTCCTTTGCCTTTGAGACCGAACGCCTTCTGCTCCGCCCGCGGACGCTGGCCGATACGGATGCCTGCATCGAGATGGACCGCGACCCGGATGTGACCCGCTTCGTGAACGGACCATGGTCCGATCCAGCCGCGCACCGGGCCTTCGTCGAAAAGCGCACATCCGGCCCTTGGCCGCAGGGCATGGGTTACTGGACGATCCTGTTGCGCGAGGACGCCGCGACTTTCGTCGGCTGGGTCCTCCTGATCCCCGTGGATGCGGTCGGTCCGGAGATCGAGATCGGTTGGCGGCTGAGACAGCGCTTCTGGGGCAAAGGCTTCGCGACGGAGGCCGCCCGGCCGGTCCTGGCTCACGCCTTCGAGATCCTCGGCCTGGACGAAGTCATCGCGGAGATTGCTCCCGAAAATCTGGGCTCGCTGAAGGTCGCGGAGAAGATCGGGTTGAAGCGAAGAGGACTGATCGAGCACGGCGAAATGCCGGCGGAACGGTTCACGCTGAAATCGGTGGAATTTTCGCCGTCTGTCGCGGCGGGCCCGGGCTGAGCCCAACGAAAAAGGCCGGCGCGAGCCGGCCTTTTCCGAATTCGGCCGATCGTTGCGCTCAGCGCGCGACGACGACGCGGGTGCCGACCCTGACGCGGTCGTAGAGGTCGATCACGTCCTCGTTCAGCATGCGGATGCAGCCCGAGGAGACGGCCTGGCCGATCGTCTCCGGCTCGTTCGAGCCATGGATGCGGTAGAGCGTCGAGCCGAGATAGAGGGCGCGCGCGCCGAGCGGGTTCTCCGGGCCACCGGGCATGAAGCGCGGCAGGTCGGGGCGGCGCTTCAGCATCTGCGACGGCGGCGTCCAGCTCGGCCATTCCGCCTTGCGGGTGATCGCCTGCGAGCCGGCCCAGTCGAAGCCGGGGCGGCCGACGCCGACGCCGTAGCGCACCGCCTTGCCGTCGCCCAGCACGTAATAGAGCCGGCGTTCGCTGGTGTCGATGACGATCGTGCCCGGCCGATGCCGGCTGTCATAGCTGACGATCTCGCGCGGGATGGCGGTGGCCTGGGCCTTGGCCGCATCCGGGTTCTGGACCAGCGGCTGGCGGGTCAGCGGGTCGATCTCATAGGCGTTGGCGACCGAGGCGGTGGCCATCAGGCCCAAGCCTGCGAACATGGCCATACGGAAAAAGCGGTTCATCAGGGACCTCGAGAAACGGGAATCGCGGACACGAAGTTGACCGGAAAAAGTCAACATCTCCTCAATTTCCTGTCAGAATCCTGCAACCCCCGCAATCGGGCGGTCATCACATCGGCGCGAGGGCCTGGGCTTTCGCGCCCTGCGTTGCGCACATGCAACATAAGCTCAGCCGCCTCAGCTCTTGAGCACGACGCATGACCCGCTCTGCGCCTGGATGCGCTGGCACAGCGCGGTCGCGACCGCCCGGCTCGCCGCCGGCAGGCGCACCCGGTAGAAGGCGCGCGGGCCGCGGCTGCGCAGGCGCGTGCCGATCACCATCGGCTGCAGGTTGGCGATGACGGAGCGATGGCGTGCGCTGGCGCGCTGGAACGCCGCGAGCGCGGCGCCCTTCGAGAAGTTGCCGGCGAGCTGCACGCCCCATGGCGCGAAGCGCGCCTCGCTGCGCCCGGAGAATGAACCGCTCGCGCGCAGCGCCGCAACCGTCGTGCCGCAGAGCACGGTCTTGTCGGGTGTCGCGGGCCGGGCGGGGCGGTCGCGCCCGTCGCCATTGGCCGACGCTTTGGCGTCCTCGGCCCAGGTGGCGGCGCTGACCCCGGTGATGGCGATGACATAATTCTCGGTCTCGAGGGGCAGGGCGCCGGTGCCGCCGCGCGAAAGCCAGCCCGCGACCCGGTTCGGGCCGCTGTTATAGGCGGCCGCCGCAAGGCCCCAATTGCCGAGGCGCTGGCGCAGCTCGGCAAGGAAATGCGCGGCCTTCGGTACCGCCTGCTCGGGATCGAAAGGGTCGGCGAGCCCGCGCTCGCGCGCCGTGCCCGGCATGAACTGGGCCACGCCCTGCGCGCCCACGGGGCTGACGGCGCCGGCACGGAAACTCGATTCCTGGAAGATCAGGCGGGTCAGGAAGGCGGCGGGCACGCCATGCTCGCGGGCGGCCGCGTCGATCAGCCCGCACAGCGCCTGGTCGATGCCGGAGGATGCCGGCGCGCCCTCGGCCGAGCAGGGCGCACTCGCGGCGAGGCCGAGCACAAGGACGGCTGCGATGAGGAGCGGCGAAGGGTTCATTGGCGCGAAGGATAGAGCATTTTCGCGTAAAACTTGTGAAGAAAATACGTCAAACCAACAAGACCAGGCCGTTTCGGCCCGATCTGGATCGAAACGGCCTGGCTGATGCCGGGTCCGCCGTAAAGCGAGGCCGGGCGATCGGCAGGAGGAGGGGGCGGGCTGCCCGCTCGTCCCGTGTCGGGCGGATTCTACCGCTGCGTGCCCGGACGGGCCCTGCGGTCAGGACGGCGATAGCGTCCGCGGTAGTAGTGCCGGCGATAATGGCGGCGGCGGTAATAATGCCGCGGGCGGCGGTAATGGCGCCGGCGGCCATAATAATACTGGCTGAAATCCGCCTCCGTGGCGTCGACCGCCTGCGCCGTATCTGGAGACAGCGCGTCCGGGTCGCGTGGCAAGGCGGGCTGCGCGGCTTCGGCAGCGGCGATCCCGCCGACGCTCGCGGCTGCGAGGCCGCCGATGAGAGCGGTGATGAATGATCGTCTATCCAAGGGAGAACCTCCGTCAGGTCGCAGCCTCGGGCCGCGCGTCGCCGCACGGATGGCTGCGCAGGAAGCAACGCTCCGAGCGCGTTAAAGTTCAATGACGGCGATCGGGAGGATCGAGCGGGTCGGCGTTGCACCGGCAGAAACGAACAAATTCGCTGTCGGCGCGTAGATGAGCGGTACGCAGAGCCGTGCCGATTGCACGGGACCAGCGTCCGACCCTTTGAAGGAGTATGAAACATGTTTCTCAGGTCAGCTCTGCCAACTCTTGCCGCGCTCTTCCTCGCTGCTGCGCCCGCGGCGGCTCAGGAAAGGCTTGGCCCGCCGACCGGCTCGGTCAGCCTCCAGCAGGTGCAGGTCGCCTTCATCGGTTCCGGCGAAGCCGGCGAGGGCACGCTGAGATTCGGCCGCCGCTCCTATCCGATCACGGTCGGCGGGCTCGGCATCGGCGCCATCGGCGCCTCGCGGATGACCGCGACCGGGACGGTCTACGGCCTGCGTCGTGTCCAGGATTTCGCCGGCGCTTACGTGCAGCTGCGCGAGGGCTGGGCCCTCGGCGACCAGGGCAGGGGCAGCGTCTGGCTGCGCAACAACAAGGGCGTGACCATGAAGCTCAACGCCCGGCGCCAGGGCCTGCAGCTCTCGCTCGGCGCCGACGGCGTCCTGATCGGCTTCAAGTAAGATCGGGAAGCGCCGCGGGCCTCGCGCCTGCGGCGCGAGTTCACGCACGGCACCGTGCTCGGCACGAGAGATATCGGAAAGCGCTGAAAAAATGGTGGGCGGCACAGGGATCGAACCTGTGACCCCTCCCGTGTGAAGGGAGTGCTCTACCGCTGAGCTAGCCGCCCGGACCGGCCCCTCTCCTAGTCGCCGGCATGGATGGCGTCAAGAATGGACCGGAACCTGGTTCAGCACCTGCCGCACGGCTCCGGGCAGCGCATCGAAATGCTGGATGACGAGATCGGGCGAAAGCTCCTCGATCGGCACGTCGGTATAGCCGAAGGGCACGCAGATTGACGGGATGCCGGCGGCGCGGGCGGTGGTGATGTCGGTGCGGGAATCGCCGATCATCACGGCGCGCTTGGGATCGCCTCCGGCCGCCTCGATGGTCAAGGTCAGGTGGCGCGGGTCAGGCTTGTGGAAGGCGAAGCTGTCGCGCCCGGCCACTGCCGCGAAGCGCGAGGCGATGCCGAAATGGTCGAGGATCAGCCGCGTGTGCAGGATCGGCTTGTTGGTGCAGACGGCGAGCGCATAGCCGTCCTCGGCCAGCGCTTCCATCGCCTCGAGCACGCCGTCATAGAGATGGCTGTTGGAGGCGACGTCCTCGGCGTAGATCAGCAGAAAATCCTCGAACAGCCGCTCCAGCGTCTCCTCGTCGAGCGGCCGGCCGGAGACGCGGAAGCCGCGCTCGATCAGGGCGCGCGCTCCGGCGCCGACGAGCTCGCGCGCCCGCTCCAGCGGCAGGGGCGACAGCCCTTCGCGCTCCAGGATCACGTTCAGCGTGCGCATGATGTCGGGCGCGGTCTCGGCCAGGGTGCCGTCGAGGTCGAAGACGACGATGGGGGAGAGGCTCATGGGCGGGGTCCGGTGCCGGGGATGGTTCGGGGCCTGTAAAGGCTGTCGGGCTCGGTTTGGCAAGGGCGCCAGGCCGGATGGTCATCAGGGCCGACAGTAACGGTGCTATCTTTGCCCTGATTCGTGAAGGATGGCGGCTTTGTCTGAAGATCTTGAAAACGCCGGCCTGCGCCGGCCGGCCTTTGCGGCGCTGCTGGCCCTTGGTGCCGTGCTGGCCTCGCCCCTGTCCGCCGCGGCGGCGCCCTACGAGTTCGCGCCGGCGCCGCAGAACGATCTCAACCGGCTCTACCGCGTCGACCGCGCCACCGGCGAGGTCGGCGCCTGCCAGTTCCAGCTCAAGGAAGGCGGGGTCGGCGTGACGATCTGCTTCCCGGCGGGCGAGGGGGCCGGCCCGCAGCCGCCGAGCGACTACCTGCTCGTGCCCTCGCGGCATGAGCGCGAGGGCGGCATCTTCCGCGTCAATCTCCGCACCGGCGAGATGAGCGTCTGCTACGTCTTCGACGACAAGGTGGTCTGCACGCCGCAGGCCAGGTGAACGGTTTCGCCCGATATTTCGGTAGGGGATGCCGTTGCCTGCGGCATTTGGCATCGGCATCGGCCGGCGGGACGTGCTAGACGCCTCCGGTGTCACACTTCGCCGAGGCCCGCCATGCTGAAACTGAATGATCCGACCCTCCTGAAGTCGCAATGCTATGTCGACGGCGCCTGGATCGGCGCGGGCACTGACCCGGTCGACAACCCGGCGACGGGCGAGGTCCTGGCCAAGGTGCCGCGCTTCGGTGCGGACGAGACCACGGCCGCCGTCGAGGCGGCTTCGCGCGCCTTCAAGCCCTGGGCGAAGAAGACCGCCAAGGAACGCTCGCTCGTCCTGCGCAAATGGTTCGACCTGATCATGGCGAACCAGGAGGACATCGCGCAGATCATGACCGCCGAGCAGGGCAAGCCGCTCAGCGAGGCCCGCGGCGAGGTCGCCTATGCCGCCTCCTTCGTCGAGTTCTACGCGGAAGAGGCCAAGCGCATCTATGGCGAGACGATTCCCTCACCCTTCCCGAATTCGCGCATCATCGTGCAGAAGCAGCCCGTCGGCGTTTGCGCCGCGATCACGCCCTGGAATTTCCCGGCCGCGATGATCACCCGCAAATGCGCGCCGGGCCTCGCCGCCGGCTGCACCTTCGTGGTCAAGCCCGCGCCGGATACCCCGCTGACGGCCCTGGCCTTGGTCGAACTCGCCGAGCGCGCCGGCTTCCCCAAGGGCGTGATCAACATCGTAACGGGCGATGCGGTCGCGATCGGCAGCGTCATGACCTCGCATCCTGCGGTGCGCTTCATCGGCTTCACCGGCTCGACCCCGGTCGGCAAGCTCCTGATGCAGCAGGCGGCCTCGACGGTGAAGAAGGTCGGGCTCGAGCTCGGCGGCAACGCGCCCTTCATCGTCTTCGACGACGCCGATATCGATGCGGCCGTGCAGGGCGCGATCGCAGCCAAGTACCGCAACATGGGCCAGACCTGCGTCTGCACCAACCGGCTCTTCGTCCAGGACGGCATCCATGACGAGTTCGTCGCGAAATTCGCCGGCGAGGTCGCCAAGATGAAGGTCGGAAACGGCGTCGAGGTCGGCGTCGTGCAGGGCCCGCTGATCAACGAGAAGGCCGTCGAGAAGGTCGAGCGCCATGTCGCGGACGCTGTCGCCAACGGCGCCAAGGTCGTGGTCGGCGGCAAGCGCCATGCCCTGGGGCGCACCTTCTACGAGCCGACCGTGATTTCCGGCGTGACCACGAAGATGCTGGTCACCAACGAGGAGACCTTTGGTCCGGTCGCGCCGGTCTATCGCTTCTCGACCGAGGACGAGGTCGTCCGGATGGCGAACGACACGCCGTTCGGACTGGCCGCCTATTTCTACTCGAAGGATCTCGGCCGGGCCTTCCGCGTCGCCGAGGAGCTCGAATACGGCATGGTCGGCGTCAACTCGGCCATTCTCGGCACCGAGGTCGCGCCCTTCGGCGGCGTCAAGGAATCCGGCCTCGGCCGCGAGGGCTCGCTGCACGGCATGGATGAGTTCGTCGAGATCAAATACATGCTCATGGGCGGGCTCGGCGCGTGAGCGCTCCGGCCATGACGATGAGCGCCGACGATCTCAAGAAGCAGGCGGCCGCCCGCGCGCTCGAGCTGGTGCGGCCGGGCATGCGGCTCGGCCTCGGCACCGGCTCGACCGCGAAGCATTTCGTCGACCTGCTCGGCGCCCGCGTCGCGCAGGGGCTCGAGGTCCTGTGCGTGGCGACCTCCGAGGTGACGCAGGCCCAGGCCGAGGCGCTCGCCATCCCGATGTCGACGCTCGACGAGACGCCGGAGCTCGATCTCACCGTCGATGGCGCCGACGAACTGGATCGCGAGCTGCGCCTGATCAAGGGCGGCGGCGCGGCCCTGCTGCGCGAGAAGATCGTCGCCACGGCCTCCAGGCGCATGGTGGTGATCGCCGATGACAGCAAGCTGGTCGAGACGCTCGGGCGCTATCCTTTGCCGATCGAGGTGGTGCCCTTCGGGCTCGAGGTGACGCGCCGCGCCGTGGCCGCGGCGATCGCGGCCTCGGGCGCAGCCGGCGAGCTGACGCTGCGCACGCGCCCCGACGGCTCGACGCTGGTCACCGATGGCGGCCATTACATTCTCGACGCGCATCTTGGCCGCATCGAGAAGCCCGAGGCGCTCGGCACGGCGCTGAACCTCATCCCCGGCGTGGTCGAGCACGGGCTGTTCCTCGGCATCGCCGCCTGCGCCATCCTGGCCAGCAGCAATGGGCTGGTCGTCCTCGGCACGATCGAATGATTCCATTCTGGCGGAAAGCACGCTAAGGGAGACCCGCACCAAGCGGTCCAGGACCGGACGGTCACGAAACGATGCCGGTGACGGCGCTAGAGCAGGATGCGAAAAAGCGGGAACCGGTTTTTCGCATCCTGCTCTAACTTATTGATGAGAGACGGATTCAGACTTCAGTTGGAACCGCAAAGCGATTCCAACTGAAGTCATCCGGCTCTAGCGAAACCACCGGGCCGGCGGCGCGCATGACTGCGATGCAAGCGGGCTGAGGTCCGGGCTGTGCGAGACTGCCTGAAGATGAAGGGGCCCACTATCATGATCCGTCACCACCTCGCCGGCGCTGCCGTCGGCCTGGCGCTCGTGCTCGCCGTGCCGGCATTGGCCCAGGCGCCGGCCGCGACACCGGCTCCCGCGCTGGCTCCTGCGCCGGCCTCTACGATGACGCCCGCGCATCTTCAGGCTGCGCGCGACGTCGTCGTCACGTCCGGCATCAGCCAGTCCTTCGAATCGATTTATGGCGAGTTCCGCGAACGCGTCCGCCAGATCGTCGGCACGACCCGCCCAGAGCTCCAGAAGGACCTCAACGAGGTGCTCGATTCGCTGAAGCCGGAGGCGGACGCGAAGCGCGACGAGATCACCACGGTCGCCGCCGAGATCTTCGCCAGGAAGATGACCGAGGCCGATCTCAAGGAGGTCGCCGCCTTCTTCAAGTCACCGGTCGGGCAGCGCTACAACGCCTTCCGCCCGCAGGCGATCGACGAGATCTTCACGGCGCTGCAGCCCTGGAGCCTGGAGACCAGCAACTTCCTGTTCGACCGTTTCAGCCAGGAAATGCGCAAGCGCGGCCACCAGCTCTGAGGTTTCCGCAAACTATCCTCCGACGTCATTGCGAGCGCAGCGAAGCAATCCAGGAGGTCTCGCTCGACGGCCCCTGGATTGCTTCGGAGCTCACGCTCCTCGCAATGACGGCGGGCCGAACGGCCGGTATTTCGACCCCATAAGCAAAGGCCGCCGGCGCGAACCGGCGGCCTTTTCGTTTCCGAGGGGCGTTGCGTTTAGTTGACCGGGCCGCCGCCGCCGACGGTCTCCATGCTCGGGTCGCTCGGGCGCACGCCGGTGGCGCGGTTGACCATCACCGTCACGAACCAGAGCAGGACGCCGATGCCGATCAGCACGCCGGCGATAGTGTACTGGACCGGATCACGCCCGGTCCACGGGCCGGCAAAGAAGGCGCAGGCGATCGCGCCGAGGATCGGCAGGATGGTCGGCGTCCGGAAATGGTCGTGGTCGACCGGGTCCTTGCGCAGCACCAGCACGGCGATGTTGACGACGGTGAAGACGCAGAGCAGCAGCAGCGCCGTGGTCCCGCCCAGCGCCGGCACCTCGCCGACGAAGGTGATCAGCGCGAAGGCCAACAGCGTGGTGAAGCCGATCGCGATATAGGGCGTGCGCCGGCCCGCATGGACCTTTCCGAGCGCGGCCGGCAGGACATGCTCGCGGCTCATGCCGTAGACCAGCCGGCTCGCCATCAGCATGTTGATCAGCGCGCTGTTGGCGACGGCGAACATCGTGATGATGCCGAAGATCCAGAGCGGGAAATTGGGCGCGCCGGCCTGCACCACCTTGAGCAGCGGCGTCTCGCCCTCGCCGAGCTGCTCCGCCGGCACCAGCGTGATCGCCGAGATCGAGACCAGCACATAGATCGCGCCCGTGATCACCAGTCCGGCGAGCAGGACCTTCGGAAAGATTCCGCTCGGGTTCTGGCACTCCTCGGCCATGTTGACCGAGTCCTCGAAGCCGACCATCGCGAAGAAGGCCAGCGTCGTTGCGGCGATGACCGGCCAGAACATGCCGCCATCGCCCGTCTTGAACTGCGTGACGCGCGAGACGTCGCCCTGGCCGGCTCCGATCGCCCATAGGCCGATGAAGATGATGATCAGGAGGCCGGTGAGCTCGACGCAGGTCAGCACCACATTCGCCTTGACGCTCTCGCCGACGCCGCGGAAATTCACGGCCGCGACGATCGCCATGAAGGCGAGCCCGATCACCGTGATGCCGACGCCGCCGGACATGCCGAGATCGAAGGCGTTCGACATGTTCGCCGCGAAGGCGCGCGAGGCCGTCGAGGCCGAGGTGATTCCCGAGCACATCACCGCGAAGGCGACGATGAAGGTGATGAAATGGATGCCGAACGCCTTGTGCGTGTAGAGCGCGGCGCCTGCGGCCTTCGGGTATTTCGTGACCAGTTCGAGGTAGCTGAAGGCGGTGACCATCGCGACGACGAAGGCGACGAGGAAGGGCAGCCAGACGACGCCGCCGACCTGTTTCGCGACCTGTCCGGTCAGCGCATAGATGCCGGTGCCGAGAATGTCGCCGACGATGAAGAGCAGCAGCAGCCAGGGGCCCATGACCCTGTGAAGACTCGGCTCAACCGTGGTCTCGGGCTTCGCAGCACCCGTCACTGAGATATCGGTCATCGGGATATCCTTTCAGCCGCACCGGAATTGGTTGCAGATGAAAGGATTATGCTCGTTTCCCGGGCTGTCAAAGTGTCGCAGGGGAATGGCCGTCCCCGCGGGGACGCCGGAAGGAGGCCTCCCCGAGCCGGCCATTGTCACGCAACCAGGCGCGGCCGAACTCGGTGGCGGCAACCATCATCGTTCGCCCGTCCGCCGGCATCCGCGCGACATAGCCGCGATCGACGGCATCCTCCCAGATCGAGAGGCGGGGACAGGACGTCCGCCAGGTCTCCATGACCTCGGCATAGGGGCGCGGTTCGCGCGCCACCCATTCGACCAGATCGAGCACCAGCGGATCGGCGGATTGCGCCATGGCGTCCTCCCGCTTCGCATCAGGCTGCACAGTCCGGAGCGCCCGGCGTAAGCTTGATGAGACACTAGACCCGTCGGGTCGCTCTGGCGACGCCAGCGGCGCGCCTCAGTCCTCCGCCGCCTTGAACTTGTTGAGCCCGTTCATCACGAAGGGCGCGACCAGGCCGATGAAGGCGATGCCGAGCAGGGTCGCCGAGATCGGGTTCTCCAGCAGGATCATCGGATCGCCGAGGCTGATCTGCAGGGCGCGCCGCAACTGCGCTTCCGCCATCGGCCCGAGGATCAGCCCGACCACCATGGGCGCGACGGGGTAGTCGTAGCGCCGCATCAGATAGCCGAGATAGCCGAAGGCGAAGAGCATCGCGAGCTCGACGGGGGAGGGGTTCACGGCAAGCGTGCCCATCGTCGCGAAGACGATGATGCCGGCATAGAGCCAGGGCTGCGGGATCGCCAGCAATCTCACCCAGAGCCCGATCAAAGGCAGGTTGAGGATCACCAGCATGGTGTTGGCGAGGAAGAGCGAGGCGATCAGGCCCCAGACCAGGTCGGGCTTCTCGGCAAAGAGCAGGGGTCCGGGGTTGAGGCCGTATTGCTGGAAGCCGGCGAGCATGATCGCCGCGGTCGCCGAGGTCGGCAGGCCGAGCGTCAGGAGCGGCACCAGCACGCCGGCCGCGGCCGCGTTGTTGGCGGCCTCCGGCCCGGCGACGCCTTCGATCGCGCCCTTGCCGAACTCGCCCGGATATTTGCAGAGCTTCTTCTCGGTCGAATAGGACAGGAACGTCGGCACCTCGGCGCCGCCGGCCGGCAGTGCCCCGATCGGGAAGCCGAAGGCCGTGCCGCGCAGCCAGGGCGCCCAGGAGCGCTTCCAGTCCTGCTTGTTCATCCACAGCGAGCCCTTGATCGGCACGATCTCCTCGGGCTCGCGGTGACGCTTGGAGGCGACATAGAGCGCCTCGCCGACCGCGAAGAGGCCGACCGCCAAGGTCGTCACCTCGACGCCGTTGAGCAGCTCGGGCACGCCGAAGGTCAGCCGCGCCTGGCCGGTCAGCTTGTCGATGCCGATCAGCCCGAGCGTGATGCCGATGAACAGGCTGGTGAGGCCGCGCAGGGGCGAATCGCCGAAGGTCGCCGAGACCGTGACGAAGGCCAGGATCATTAGGGCGAAATAGTCCCAGGGCCCGAACTTGACCGCGATCTGGACGAGCCAGGGCGCCAGGAAGGCGAGCCCGATCGTCGCCAGCAGGCCGGCGACGAAGGAGCCGATCGCGGCGGTCGCCAGCGCCGGGCCGCCGCGCCCGGCCTTGGCCATTTTCGAGCCTTCCAGCGCCGTTGCGAGCGAGGCGCTCTCGCCCGGCGCGTTCAGCAGGATCGCCGTGGTCGAACCGCCATACATGCCGCCGTAATAGATGCCGGCGAACATGATCAGCGAGCCGGCGGGATCGAGCTTGAAGGTGACCGGCAGCAGCAGCGCGACCGTCAGCGCCGGGCCGATGCCGGGCAGGACGCCGACCGCGGTGCCGAGGAAGACCCCGATCAGGCAGAAGAGCAGCTTCGAGGGCTCGAGGGCGACCGAGAAGCCATGGCCGAGGGCGAGCAGCGTTTCCATCGTCTTCGCTCCTCAGACCAACAGATGCTCGAGCGGGCCCGACGGCAGCACCAGCGTCAGCAGCTTCGAGAACATCAGGAAGATGGCGAGCCCGAGCACGAGGCCGATCGCGAAGTCGATCGCGAAGGCGCGCCGGCCGAAGCCGCGCGCCGTGCAGGCGAAGACGATCGCCGTCGCGATGATGAAGCCGCCGCCCAGCGCGATGCAGGCGACGAGCCCGACGAGCCCTGCGGTGATCCAGAAAATGGCGCCGCTATCGGCCGATTCCGGCTTGGGAATGCCGTCCTTGAAGGCGACGACGAGATGGGCGAGCCCGAGCACGACGAGGCCGGCGCTGACCACATAGGGCATTGCGGTGGGGCCGACGCCATAGGTCGAGACGATGGTCTGCTGCGAGGCGTCATAAGCGACGAGCGCAGCGCAGCCGAGCAGCAATGCTGCCACCACGAGCGCCGGCCGGTCGATCCTGCCTGCCGAGATTGGGTTTGCCATGGCCTGTCCGCCCGATACCTGTCGAACTCTGCGTGAAGGCGGCTGAAGGGCCGGTTTCCCGACCCTTCAGGACACCCGTATCGCTCGATGCCTCACTTGATGAGGCCGACATCCTTCATGACCTTGGCGACGCGCGCCTCCTCGGCCTTGAGGAAGGTCGCGAACTCGGCCGCCGGCAGATAGGCGTCGTCCCAGCCGCGGGCCTTGAGAATCTCGGTCCACTCCTTGGACTTGGCCATCTTGTCCATGGCATCGGCGAGCGTCTTGACCTGCTCGGCGCTCAGGCCGGGAGGGGCGACGACCGAGCGCCAGTTCAGCAGTTCGAGATCGACGCCCTGCTCCTTGAAGGTCGGGGCGTCCGGCGCGTTCGCCAGGCGTGCGGGCGAGGAGACGCCGATGACGCGCAGCTTGCCGGCCTTGATCTGGCCCTCGAACTCGCCATAGCCCGAGACGCCGGCGGTGACGCGCCCGCCGAGCATCGCCGCGAGCGCCTCGCCGCCGCCGGAGAACGGGATGTAGTTGATCTTGGTGGTGTCGCCGCCGGCCGCGCCGGCGAAGAGCGCCGCGAGGATATGGTCGGCGCCGCCGGCCGAACCGCCGGCCCAGGTCACCTTGGCGGGATCGGCCTTCACGCGCGCGGCCAGGTCCTTGGCGTCCTTGACCGGCGATTCGGTCGGCACCACGACGACCAGCGCCTCGGCGGTCAGCCGCGCGATCGGCGTCGTCTGCGTCAGCGTCACCGGCGACTTGTTGAGCAGGATGGCGCCGACCATGACGAAGCCGTTGACCATCAGCTGATGGCCGTCGCCCTTGGCGCCGATCAGCTGGGCAAGGCCGATCGTGCCGCCCGCGCCGGTGACGTTGGTCACCTGGGCGCTCTTGGCGATGCCGGCGGCGGTCAGCGCCTGCTGCATCGAGCGGGCCGTGCCGTCCCAGCCGCCGCCGGGCGCGGCCGGGGCCATGATCTTGAGCTCGAGCTGGGCGAAAGCGGCCGTGGTCAGGCCGGCGAGCGCCAGGGCCGTGACGGCCCCGCGCGTCAGGATGGATTTCAACATGATGTTCCTCCGCTTGCGGTTATCCGCATCGTTTTCTGTTTGCGCCCGGCGAGTGACACTTTGACGCTCCACCGGTCAATTGCGCCTGATTGCATAATCTCAAGTCAAGGTAATTCGCGAGCCCGTGATGCAATGCCAGCCGAATTCGGGCTAGGCGGCCTCCGTGCGATCGCGTAAGCGCATGCGCCATGAGCCTGCCCCCGCTTTCTTCGGGCGCAAACCGCGCCGCCACCATCGACCTGTCATCCTCGCGCGCCGCCGCCCGGTTCGCCGCCCTGGGCTGCGTACTGATGGCGGCGATGCCGGTTGCGATGTGGGCCGCGAACCGTTCGGCGCCCCTGGTGCTCGGCCTCGCTGCGGCCGCCTTTCTTGGCGCCGTCCTGGCGAGCGGCGGCGCGAGGCGCGCTGCGGACGATTTCGCGGCGCTGGCGCGTAGCCCGCTCGCCCTGGTCCTCGCGGGTTTCCTGGCCTGGGCTCTGCTCTCGCTGTCATGGAGCCACCGGCCGGCGATCGGCTTTGCGATGTGGGGCGAGCTGGCGCTGCCGCTCGGCTTCGGCTTCGTCATCGCCATGACCGGCGCCTTCGTCGCCACGCCTCCGCTGAGGCGCGCCTTGGCCCTCTTGCTGATCGCGGCGGCGGCGTTGATGGCCTTCGAGATCGAGACCGGGCTCGCCCAGCGCATCGCGCTGGGCATCGGCAAGCAGATGAGCTTCGTCTTCAACCGCCCGGTCATCACCTGCCTCGTCCTGGCGGCGCCTGCGATCCATCTGCTCTGGACCAGCGGCGCGAGACAGGCTCTCGACCGCCCGCTCGCCGGCCTCGCCGCGCTGGTCGCCGCCGGCATCGTGCTCTATTCGGACAGCGGCGCCGCCAAGCTCGGACTGATGGTCCTGGTCCTCGTCTGGCTCCTGGCGCGGCTGCTGCCACGCCTGACCCTGGCCGCCATCGCGCTCGGCTTCGTCGCGACGCTGGTGCTGGCCCCCTTCGTCGGACGGATCACCGACAGCATCCTGCCGCCGGCTCTCTACGAGCAGACGGCCGACTCGCATTCGCGCGAGCGCGTCGACATCTGGCTCAGCTTCGGCGAGGCGATCGCCGCCCGCCCGCTGCTCGGCTCGGGCTTCGGCTCGGCTTCGGCTTTGCAGACCCATCCGGTCGCCGAGCAGGTCTCGCCGCCGCGCCGGCTGCTGCTTGCCGTCGGCCATCCGCATAGCGCCCCGATCCAGGTCTGGGTCGAGACCGGTCTCATGGGCGCCGGTCTGCTTCTCGCAGCTGGCCTGATGTTCCTGGCGCGTCTCGCGCCGCTGTCGGCGGGAGAACTCGCGCCACGCCTCGGCCTTTTCGCGGCGGCCTTCGCCATGGCATCGGTCGGCCATGGCGCCTGGCAGGGCTGGTGGATCGCGATCCTGGCGGCTGCCACACTCTGGTTCGGAGCCGGCCGCCGGGCCGGCGAGGGGAAAGACCATGGCTGATTTCGATGTCGATCTCTTCGTGATCGGGGCCGGCTCAGGCGGCACGCGCGCCGCCCGCATCGCCGCCGGCCACGGCGCCCGCGTCATGATCGCGGAGGAGGACCGCATCGGCGGCACCTGCGTCATCCGTGGCTGCGTGCCCAAGAAGCTCTTCGTCTATGCCAGCCGTTTCGCCGAGGATTTCGAGGACGCCGCCGGCTTCGGCTGGACGGTTCCCGAGCCGAGCTTCGACTGGCCGACCCTGCGCGAGGCCGTCGGCGCCGAGGTCACCCGCCTGTCCGGCCTCTATCGCAAGGGCCTGGAGGGCGCCAAGGTCGCGATCCGCGAGGAGCGGGCGGTGATCGAGGGGCCGCATGCGGTGCGCCTGCTGAAGTCGGGCGAGAGCGTCCGCGCCCGGCATATCCTGGTCGCGACCGGCGGCTATCCCGCTTTCGATCCGCCGATCCCCGGCGGCGAGCTCGGCATCAGCTCCAACGAGGTCTTCCACTTGCCGAGCCTGCCCAAGCGCATGCTCGTGGTCGGTGGCGGCTATATCGCGCTCGAATTCGCCAGCGTCTTCGCCCGGCTCGGCGTCGCGGTCACGCTGCTGCATCGCGGCGACAACATTCTGCGCGGCTTCGACGAGGATCTCCGCACCCGCCTGCGCGACGCCCTGGAGCATGCCGGCATCACCTTGCGCCTCGGCTGCACGGTCGATCGCATCGAGCAATTGCCGGATGGCTGCCGCCGCGCCCATTGTGCCAAGGGCGATCCGATCGACGCGGAGGTCATCCTGGTCGCGACCGGCCGCAGGCCCAACACGGTCGGGCTCGGCCTGGAGGAAGTCGGCGTCAAGCTCGGGCCGGTCGGCCAGGTCATGGTCGACGAGGCCTCGGCCTCCAGCGTTCCCTCGATCCACGCCGTCGGCGACGTCACCAACCGCGTCAACCTCACCCCCGTCGCGATCCGCGAGGGCCACGCCTTCTCCGACTCGACCTTCGGCGGCAAGCCCTGGGCCGTGAACCACGGCCTGATCGCCTCGGCCGTGTTCACGACGCCGGAGATCGGCACCGTCGGATTGACCGAGAACCAGGCGGCCGCGGCGGGCTATGAGCTGCGCGTCTTCGAATCGGAGTTCCGGCCGATGAAGGCGACGATCTCGGGGCGGCGCGAGCGCATCTACATGAAGCTCGTCGTCGACGCGAAGACCGACAGGATGCTGGGCGTGCACATCCTCGGCCACGATGCCGGCGAGATCATCCAGGCGGTGGCGATCGCGGTGACGATGGGCGCCACCAAGGCCGATTTCGACCGCACGGTGGCGCTGCACCCAAGCGCGGCCGAGGAGCTGGTGACGATGCGCACGGCGCGCAAAGGCTGATCCGTAAGTCGCTGATCGCTCAGTCCGCTTTCCCGAGATAGGCTGTCGCGTCGATCTCGACGAGGCAGTCGGGCGAGCCGAGCCCGTTGACGATGCAGGAGACCCGGTGCGGCGGGTCTTCCGCGAAATTGGCGAAATAGACCTCGTTCATCGCCTCCCAATAGGCGCGGTCGGTCACGTAGACCGTGCATTTGACCACATCCTTCAGGCTCGCTCCGGCCTCTTCGAGCAGCGCCTTGATGTTATCGATGCATTGCTGCGTCTGCCGCCTTGCGTCGCCCATCGCGTATTTGCCCTGCAGATCCGCGCCGACGCAGCAGACGAACATGAAGTCGCCGGCGATCGTCGCCTGGGCGAAGGGCAGCCGGCTCTTGTAGACGCGGTCCGAGGAAACGCTGCGCTTCGGCATGGGTCGAGCAGTCCTTGTCTCGCGCGGAGCCGGTTGAATCGGCGTCCGAACGCGTTGAATCGATCTCTCAGGCGCCTGAATCGAGATCGCAGCAGATCGCGCCAGCGGCTTGACGGGATTCGTCCTTTTGCGCCGCGGCCTGCCATCCTTGCCGCAACGGTGGTCAGCGGCCACTTGCGGGTGTATAGGCCGGCCTTCGCGCTGAGAAGAGGTTAACGCAGGCGCGATTTTGTGAAAGCAGGAGCAATATGATGTCCGAGCGGTGGACGCCCGAGAGCTGGAGGGCAAAGCCCGTCCAGCAGATGCCGGAATATCCGGATCAGGCAGCCTTGAAGGCGGTTGAGCAGCAGCTCGCCGGCTTTCCGCCGCTCGTTTTTGCAGGCGAGGCGCGCAAGCTCAAACGGGCGTTGAGCAAGGTCGCCGCCGGTGAGGCCTTCCTCCTCCAGGGCGGCGACTGCGCCGAGAGCTTCGGCGAGCATTCGGCCGACAATATCCGCGATTTCTTCCGCCTCTTCCTGCAGATGGCGGTGGTGCTGACTTTCGCCGGCGGCTCGCCGGTGGTGAAGGTCGGGCGCATCGCCGGCCAGTTCGCCAAGCCGCGCTCGGCTCCGACCGAGACGATCGATGGCGTCGAGCTGCCGAGCTACAAGGGCGACATCGTCAACGACAACGAGTTCACGGCGCAGGCTCGCATTCCCGACCCGCGCCGCCAGCTCGAGGCCTATCGCCAGTCGGCGGCGACGCTCAACCTGATCCGCGCCTTCGCGACCGGAGGCTACGCCAATCTCGACAATGCGCATCGCTGGATGCTCGGCTTCATCAAGGATTCGCCGCAGTCGAGCCGCTACCGCGAGGTCGCCGAGCGCATCACCGAGACGCTCGACTTCATGCGCGCCATCGGCATCGACCCGGAAACGCATCCCGAGATGCGGACCACCGATTTCTACACCAGCCACGAGGCGCTGCTGCTCGGCTACGAGCAGGCGCTGACCCGCGTCGATTCCACCAGCGGCGACTGGTACGCGACCTCGGGCCACATGGTCTGGATCGGCGACCGCACGCGCCAGCTCGACCATGCCCATGTCGAGTATTTCCGCGGCATCAGGAATCCGATCGGCCTGAAATGCGGGCCCTCGATGACCGCCGACGGCCTGTTGAAGCTGATCGACGCGCTCGATCCGCAGAACCAGCCGGGCCGCCTGACGCTGATCGCCCGCTTCGGCGCCGACAAGGTCTTCGACCATTTGCCGGCCCTGGTGCGCGCGACCAAGCGGGAAGGGCGCAACGTCGTCTGGTCCTGCGATCCGATGCACGGCAACACGGTCAAGGCCGCCAGCGGCTACAAGACCCGGCCCTTCGACCTGATCATGACCGAGGTGAAGAACTTCTTCGCCGTCCATCAGGCCGAGGGTACCCATGCCGGCGGTCTGCATCTGGAGATGACCGGCAAGAACGTCACCGAGTGCACCGGCGGCGCGCGCGGGATGACCGACGCCGATCTCAACGACCGCTACCACACGGTCTGCGATCCGCGCCTCAACGCCGAGCAGGCGCTGGAGCTGGCCTTCCTCGTCGCCGAACTGGTCAAGCGCGAGCGCGCCGGCCGCGAGCGGCCGGAGGTCGAGGCGGCCGAATAAGCCGCACTCGCGCGTTAAAACGAAAAGGCCGGGGCGTCAGCCCCGGCCTTTTTCATTGCGTGGTGTCTGGTCAGAACTTGATGCCGGCGCCGACGCGGGCGGTGGTCGTCTCGACCACGACATTGCCCTGCGCCTCCATCCGCACATATTGCGCTTCGGCACGCAGCAGCAGCCCGCCGAACAGCGCCTCGACGCCGCCGCCGACCGTGCCGCCGAGCATGGTCGAGTTCTTGCGGCTCGAGACCAGCAGGCCCGAGGCCGAGGAATAGGATTGCAGCACCGGATCGTTGGCGGGATCGGCGTCGACGCCGTAGGTCTCGACCGAGGCCCTGCTCGTCACCGAGCCGTTGCCGATGGCGAGGCCGCCAGTGATGAACGGCATGAAGGAGCCGATGACATAGCCGGCGCGCACCCTCAGCGTGCCGACATCCTTGAGCTCGGCCGAGGTTCGGCCGGTCAGGAAGACCGAGGTGTCGTAGCCGTCGCTGAGAACGCGGCCGCGCCCGATCGAATCGGACGATTCGCCCTTGGCATCATGACGAGTGTAGTCGGCCTCGAGGCCGATCACGACGTCGCCAACCTGATAGTTGTAGCCGGCGAAGCCGCCGAAGGTGGCGGCGCGCTTGCTGAAGGCCGGCATCCTGAGCAGGCTCGAGGCCTGCATCTCGGCTTCCACCGTGGTCGAGCGCAGATGGTTCGCGACCAGGTTGGCCGCGCCGCGGCCTGGATCGAAATTCGTGTCGGTGTAGCCGGCGAGCCCGCCGAAATAGAAGCCGGTCCAGTTCGAGGAGCCCGAGAAGTAATCCGGCGGCGGCGCCGGCGCGTCCTCGATCTGCGAGCCGCGCAGGACGGGGTAATCGGCGGCGAGGGCCGGCAGGGTAGCGAGGGACAACCCGAACGCCGCGACGCCCAGAACCGGCGCAATGGAACGGATACGCATCGTGATCTCCCCGAGCAGCGGCCGGAGGCGGCCGCGTTGCCTTGCCCAGCGTCAATTCATGCTCCGGTAACCCTAATGCGCGGTTAACGCCGCCATTTTTGTCAGGTCTGTCCTGCCGGACATACACGTCTGCAGTTGCAAAGAGCGTGGGGATATTCGTCTAACGTTAAGTAAGATATTTGCTGCTCGACATCGACAGGAATTGACCGATGGCTCGTTCCCGGAAGAAGCGCCCTGCTGGCGGAATCACCACCGCTGCCAGCGAAAAGGCTGACAAGACACAGGCTCATCGCAGGACGCGGCGCAGCGCTGCCGCCGCCTTGGCGCGAGGCGACGAGCCGGAGCCCTCGATCAGGCAGACCGAGAATCCATGGTCGTACTCCAAGGACGGAAAGCAGTGGTACGACGATCCCCGGCCTGGATTGCTGCGCAAGTGAACCGCGTCAGGCCGCCCGTATCCGCGTCCGGGCGGCTTCCGCTAAAAAGGCTGAGCGCGACATGCCTTTGGCCTTTGCCGCAGCATCGACGGCACCGAGCAGGCTCTCGTCGATCGAGATGTTGATCCTCACCGATTTCGTCGGAAGATCGAACGGAACCAGCGCCAGGACAGCTCCGTCAGCTGCTGCGTTGAAATCGGGGTCGGCCTGAAGTTCGGACAGGTCACGCAATCCCGGCATGAGGTCGCCGTCCTCCACCATGCCGCCGGCATGGAAGGTCAAGGCCTCGCTTCCTTTCCGGATAGCATCTTCCGCGGTCGACCCGGTGGAAATGCAGCCGGGGAAATCCGGAAATGAAATGCCGAATATGCGGTTCTCTTCATGGATCAATGCGTAAGCGAGAGGCATTCGAACCTCCTTTGGCTTGCAGGCTGGGGCTTCACCATGTCCAGCCCGCCTGATTGAATATGGATCTGAGAGTGCCGGTTGGGATTTCCTTCGCTCCCATGTCCACCGTGACCTTGCCGGGGCGCTTCGGGTGGTCGAACTGGACGTGGCCGCCCGGCCCTTTGCGTTTCACCTGCCATCCGTCGTCGTGGAGCCGCCTGACGATCTCCCGCGGTGTCATCGGCCCGCGCTTCCTGCTCATGGCCCGCGCCTCCGCGATTTGTGTATTGATACACATTGCCGAGCTGAAAATCAAGAGTCGCTGTGTATAAGTGTGTATCGGAGTGCCGCCGCCTCTGCGACGAGGCCGCCGATTGCAGTTCTGGCTCCGGTCTGGGAAGAGGGTGTCCTGAACGAAGCAGGCCTGGCAGCGGCGCCAGCCGCCGGTGTGAGGGATACATGATCCGCCATATCGTCTTCTTCACCGCCAAGCGGCCGGAGGATGTCGAGACCATCCGCGTCTCGCTCGGCCGGCTCGCCGAGATTCCACATTCGCTCGCCTTCGAGGTCGTCGCCAACGCCAAGGTCGATCCGATGGGCAACGAGGTCGACGTGATCGTCTATGGCGAGTTCGCCGACGAGGCGGCGCTGGCCGCCTACAAGGCGCATCCGATCTATGACGAGACGACGCGCCGCGTGCGGCCCTTGCGCGAACTGCGTCAATCGGCCGATTTCCGCTCGACGCTGGGCTGAGGCCGCTGCGCCGAACCTCCCCGTCATTGCGAGAAGCGGAGCGACGAAGCAATCCAGGGGCGTCGCGCGAGCCCTCCTGGATTGCTTCGCTGCGCTCGCAATGACGCGGAGTGAAACGCCTCCGACCCAAAAAACGCAGGGCAGGGCGGGGCGCACCGCCGTTGCTGGCCGTCCCGCCGCGCGCTAAAGCCTGACCATGACCGCGACCTCCTTCCGCCTTGCGCTCGCGCAGCTCAATCCGATCGTCGGCGATGTCGCCGGCAATGCCGAGAAGGTGCGCGTCGCGCGACGCGAGGCTGCCGCTGCCGGGGCGGACATCGTCATGTTCCCGGAGCTTTTCCTCTCGGCCTATCCGCCGGAAGACCTGGTGCTGAAGCCGGCCTTCCAGGATGCCTGCCGCAAGGCCTGCGAGGCGCTGGCGCGCGAGACGGCCGATGGCGGCCCGGCCGTGCTGCTCGGCCTGCCCTGGCGCGAGGACGGCAAGCTCTACAACGCCTATGCCCTGCTCGATGGCGGCCTGATCCAGTCGGTGCGCTTCAAGGTCGATCTCCCAAATTACGGCGTCTTCGACGAGAAGCGCGTCTTCGAGCCCGGTCCGCTGCCCGGCCCGGTCGTCTTCCGCAACCATATCCGCCTCGGCATTCCGATCTGCGAGGACATCTGGGGCGAGGAGGTGGTGGAATGCATCACCGAGACCGGCGGCGAGATCCTGCTGGTGCCCAACGGCTCGCCCTATCGCCGCGGCGTCACCGAGGAACGGCTGAACGTCGCGGTCGCCCGCGTCGTCGAGGCCGGCCTGCCGCTGGTCTATCTCAACCAGCTCGGCGGCCAGGACGAGCTGGTCTTCGAGGGCGCCTCCTTCGTGCTCAACGCCGACAGGAGCTTTGCCCATCAGCTGCCGGCCTTCCGCGAGGCGCTGCGCATCACCGAATGGGTGCGCGAGAACGGCGCCTGGCATTGCGTGCCGGGCGAGATCGCGACGGTCGAGAGCAGCGACGAGGCCGATTACACCGCCTGCGTGCTGGGCCTGCGCGACTATGTCGAGAAGAACGGCTTTCCCGGCGTGGTGCTCGGCCTCTCGGGCGGCATCGATTCCGCCATCTGCGCCGCGATGGCGGTCGATGCGCTGGGCGCGGACAAGGTCCGCTGCGTGATGATGCCCTATCGCTTCACCTCGCAGGAGAGCCTGGACGACGCCAAGAAATGCGCCGACGCGCTCGGCGTGCGCTACGAGATCGTGCCGATCGCCGAGCCGGTCGAGGGTTTCGAGGCGGCGCTGGCCGAGCTCTTCGCCGGCACCAATCGCGGCGTCACCGAGGAGAACCTGCAGAGCCGGGTGCGCGGCACGCTCCTGATGTCGATCTCGAACAAGTTCGGGCCGATGGTGGTGACGACCGGCAACAAGTCGGAGATGTCCTGCGGCTACGCCACGCTCTATGGCGACATGAATGGCGGCTACAACCCGATCAAGGACCTCTACAAGACCGAGGTTTTTCGCCTCTGCGCCCTGCGCAACCGCTGGAAGCCGGCCGGGGCGCTTGGGCCCGACGGCGAGGTCATCCCGCAGAACATCATCGTCAAGCCGCCGACCGCCGAGCTGCGCGAGAACCAGAAGGACCAGGATTCGCTGCCGCCTTATGACGTGCTGGACGACATCCTGGCCTGCCTGATCGAGCACGAGATGCGCCTCGCCGACATCGTCGCGCGCGGGCATGATCTTGCGACGGTGAAGAAGGTCGAGCGCCTGCTCTATCTCGCCGAATAC
>NZ_JBHYEM010000007.1:0-42058 GCF_051860145.1 Allobosea sp.
AGCTTGACGTTCGGAGGAACGGGCTTCGGGCTGGTCCACGCCGTCGCGATGACGAACTGCGTCTCGGGGAACTGCCGCGCGGCCTCGACGAGCGGCGCGTAGTCGCGCCCGCTGTCGCCGCCCGCAAAGACATGCCCCTCATTTGCAGGCTCTTCGCCCGCCAGTTCTTCGTCGGTGACGTGATGATAGCAGAGGCACACTCCGACCTTGTCCGGATTGATGCCCCAGAGACCCGGGAAAACGTCGCGGTCATCGCTCGAGTAGACGATGTAGCGATCAACCGCTCGGTCGACGAGATCGATGAGCGCTCTTTCAAAGAGGCCTCGCGCGCCCGGGCGCGGCGCCCACATGTCACCTTGCAAGACGAGGATCGGGCGACGGCTCTTTGGAAGAAGCGCGAGAAGCGCGCAGGCGATGAGGTCAGGGTGCAGCCGGCCCGACACGCTGTCGAGCAGGAGCATGCGCTCCGTCCTCGCGGCCTTGAGGACTCGCCAGAGCCTCACGACCTCGCCCCGCAGTCGATGGCGCGCCGGTCCCCGATAGGGGCGATCGAGGGTGCGCACGCGGTCGCCCCAACTGTCGAACTTGAGCGTGGATGTAAAGACTGCCGAACGTTGCATGGGCCTGTCCATACTCGGTACAACTTGCCGCGCATAAACGCTTAACCAATAATACCAACGCATTGACTGCTCGATTGCTCGAGTACGCGCTTAGTGCGTCAGAGCATGGACAAATGACCCAGCGGAAACTTGATACCCCTCAATTCACGGCTCGCCCGAGGGATCGCGCTGGCCGGGACCGCTACAGCCATCCGCCTTGACCGCCAGGTTCACTGGAGGTCCAACGAACCGCCGCTCGCGAGCCCTCCGGACCAGGCGCCGATCAGATTGTGCGAAGTAATCCGATCGGATCACGCGTATTCCATCTCGATTTTGGAGACGGCTTCATCCCTGAAAGCCAGCGGTTCTGGGTTTCCAGGCTCGGCCCTGCGAGCCGTCCCGGAACGACGGCCCGCTTTCGCGCGAAATCAGCACATTCCGGAGAGCCCGCCTCTCAACGCCCCGCCAGCTCCGCCTCGACCCCGGCGATCAGCTTGCTGAGCAGGCCGGCGAGCGCCTCCCGCTCCGTCGCATCGAGTCCGCGCAGGAACCTCGCCTCGCTCGCCATGTCGGTGCGGAACGCCGTCTCGGCCAGTGCCGCCCCGGCCTCCGTCAGGACGACCTGCACGCTGCGCCCGTCATGGGGCGATTTCTCGCGCCGGATCAGGCCCGCCTTCTCCAGCCGGTCGAGCCGGTGGGTGAGCCCGCCCGAGGAGATCATCAGCAGCGAATACATCTCGGTCGGCGTCAGCCTGTAGGGCGCTCCGGAGCGGCGCAGCGTCGCGATCACGTCGAACTCGCCGCGGTCGAGCCCGAAGCCGGCGAAGGTCGCCTCGATGCTCGGCCGCACCATGTTGCCGAGCCGGAAGGCCCGGCCGAGGATCGCCATCGGCTCGGTGTCGAGATCGGGCAGCTCCCGCGCCCATTGCGCGCGTAGCCGGTCGACATGATCGCTGCGCGCGCCGCCCGCCGGCCTGTCGGATTCGCCCGTCATGTCCGTACCTTGCCCCTGCCTCGGCCGTCGCTGCCCCGAGAGCGACAGATACACCGCCCTCGCCTCCCGGCCAAGATAGCTCGACGCGAAGAGATTTTGTCTTGACAGGAAGATATCATCATCGATATAACTTCTCGCGAAGATAGTTTTAGCCGCTGCGGCGGCCTAGGAGGGAGGCGCGGAGATGTTCAAGGTCCTTCGTCATGACGAGCAGCAGGTCGGCCAGAACCGCACGGTCCGGTTCGAGGGGCAGGAGCTTGGCGGCCCGGTCTCCTTCTTCCTGGTCGACGCCGAGCCGGGCCGCGGCTCGGCCATGCATGTCCACCCCTATTCCGAGACCTGGATCGTCCGGAAGGGCGAGGCCGAGTTCACCGTCGGCGGGCAGACGGCCCGCGGCTATCCCGGCGACATCGTCGTCGCCGCGGCTGACATCCCGCACCGCTTCCTCAATGTCGGCGAAGGCCGGCTCGAGCTCGTCTGCATCCACCCCAGCGAGCGCATCCTGCAAGAGAATCTCTGAACGGAACCTCTGAACCTGACTGCCCCTAAAAACCGCGAAAGGAGAACGACCATGCCCAGGACCATTTTCATCAACCTGCCCGTCAAGGACATCGCCGCGGCGACCCGCATCTATGAGGCGATCGGCTGCAAGCAGAACCCGGACTTCAGCGACCACCAGGCCTCGAGCATGGTCTGGTCCGAGACCATCACCTTCCAGCTGCTGGCCCGCGATTATTTCGCGACCTTCATCTCGAAGCCGATCGCCGACGCCCATGCCGGCGCGCAGGTCCTGCTGGCGCTGACGCTGGAGAGCCGCGCCGAGGTCGACGCCACGGTCGAGGCCGTGGCCGCCGCCGGCGGCAAGGCCGATCCGCGCCCGGCCATGGACATGGGCTGGCTCTACAACCGCGCCTTCGAAGACGCCGACGGCCACACCTTCGAGGCCGTCTTCGCCGACATGGCGGCGATGCCGGCGGGAGAGTGAGAGGCGCCAACAAGAACCCCTCTCCTGGAAGGAGAGGGGTAGGGGTGAGGTGTAGGTCAGAAATCGCTGGCCTGAACCAAGGTGCGCGGTAAGCGCCCGCCTTACTGGTCCAACGGCCTACCCCTCACCCTGCCCTCTCCCTCCAGGAGAGGGTTTTTCGCGCAGCAATTCCTTTCGGGTGGCGCCCGAACCGCGCCCTACCCCCTCTCCCCCTGCGGGAGAGGGCTGGGGTGAGGGGTCGCGCGACATTGAAAAGCGACCGCCCCTGCCTTGGTCAAATTCCGGAAAGCGCCGCGCGACCCCTCATCCGTCTCGGCTTCGCCGAGCCACCTTCTCCCGCAAGGGGAGAAGGGACGCCAACGGGGATAACCCGCTAAACAATCCCCGCTTCCCGAACCTGCTCTATGTTCTCGCCGTCCCGCCCGAACCGAGGGGGCTTCGCGAGGCGTCAAGAGGCCGGGCGGGAGAGCGGTGTCCGTGGCGAAAGAGCTTCGCAAGCTCGAAGTAGCGCGGAGGGGTTTCGTCGTTCGGGGCAGGCACCCCGGTCCAGCCGGACGCAACACACGGCGAAGTCTCATAGAGAATCGCGCGCGGGGTTCGGGCAGTGGCCAGTGGCGCTGCTTCGACACATCGACATCGACATCGGCACGCAGCCGTCGACTGCGACGCCGCCCGACCCCGCGCCTCCCTCGGATGGCGTTCAGCGCAAACCCTCGCGACGCAAGCCGGCGGGGTCGTCGATCATGGTCAGGCTGCCTTGGCGGTCTTCGTCGGCTTCGCGATCTCGATGCGATTGCGGCCCAGTGTCTTGGCCCTGTAGAGGGCGCGGTCCGCTGCAGCCAGGAGCTCGCCGAGATCGGTCTCGCCGGCTCTGGCCTCCGCAAGACCGATGCTGACAGTGGCCGGAATGCCGAGCCCATCGCTTCGCGCGGCCTGCTCGGCAAAGCGCCGGGCGATGCCTTGTCCGACCGTGGCAGCACCCTCCCCGCCGATATTCGGCAGCAGGATCGCGAATTCCTCGCCCCCGAGACGGGCGCTCATGGCGTCGGGCCCGGCGGTCTCGCGGGCGATGTCGGCGAAGAGCTTCAGGACGCGGTCGCCCGCATCGTGCCCGTACTTGTCGTTGACGGCCTTGAAGTGGTCGAGATCGATGGCGAGCAGGGCGTACGGAATGCCGGTCCTGGTCCGGCCGAGCAGCGCGGGTCCGAGCTCGAAGAAGGCCTGGCGGTTGCTGAGGCCGGTGAGGAAATCGGTGCGGGAGGCGGCGAGGAGCCGGGCCCTGTCCTCCTCGCGCACGAGCAGCAGGAGGGACATCGGCATCGCGACGGTGAACAGCACGGCCTCGTACATCGTGATCTCGGCGACGACGGGCAGGACCCTGTCGCCATGGAGCGCGGCGACGACCGGCACGACGAATGTGCGAGCGCCGTAGAAGGCGCAGTGGCAGACGAAGACGGCGACCGCGATCGGGCGGGAACGCAGCCCTTTCGCCGTGCCGCTGCGAAACAGCGCAAGGGCGGTGAAGGCGCAGATGATCGCGATCGGCAGCGAGCTGACATGGTTCCAGAAGATGCGGCCCAGGCCCGTGCCGGCGACGAACCATGCCGCGGCGATGGCGGCGAGGAGACCTGCGACGAGACCGGGGCGCAGCGCCTTGCCGTCCAGCGCCAGAGCTCCCTGCAGCACCAGCATGTAGCCGAGCACCATCACGACATTGGTGAGAGCCGGGCCGGACACGCCTGGAAACATGTGCCGGTTCATCGCAAGGACGCAGCCGATGGCGAACACGCAATAGGCCAAAGCCCAGATGCCGAGCTCCCGCGACCGCAGAACCTGCGCCTTCCGCTCCCACAGCGTCATCGCGGCCGCGACGAGCAGCGTTCCGATGGTCAGGTACCAGAGGGTCGGAAGATCCATCGTATCGTCAGCGGCGCCCGTTATCGATTTCAGGCGTGGCCGAGCGCGTCGCACTCGCCCACGGTGCGAGGCCCAAGCTGGCGCGAATGGGTTAATTTCCGCTTGTGGAATGCGGCGCTGGCTGACGAAACGTTATCGACGGAGATTGGCTGACCCGGGATCAATTCCTGCGCAGGATCTTATCCATCGCCTTTCCCCGCGCCAGCTCATCGACCAGCTTATCCAGGTAGCGAATGTCCTGCATGGTCGGCTCCGCGATATCCTCGACCCGGACACCGCAAACCACGCCCTTGATCAAGGCTCTCGAAGGATTGAGCTGAGGGGCTTCTGCAAGGAAGGTTTCAAAGTCGGTCTTCTTGTCCAACTGAGCTTGCAGGTCCCTCTCGCCATAACCCGTCAGCCAGGAGATGATCTGATCGACCTCCGCTTTCGTGCGGCCCTTCTTTTCCGCCTTCGCGACATAGAGGGGATAAACGCTTGCGAAGCTGATCGTATAGACTCGGTGTTTTGCCATGAATGCCTGCTCCTGAGCCCGCTTTCTCCAGCCGCCCACCCCCTAAAACCCCCTCCCCGCCAGCTCCCGCTCGGCCTCGGTGACATAGTCCCGGATCACCGGCACGGCGCTCTTGTGCTGCCCGAGCAGGAGCTGGAAGACCATGTCGCCGCCGATATCGAAGGAGATCGAGCAGGCGCCGAGATAGAATTCCCACATTCGCGCGAAGCGCTCGCCCAGCATCGCCACCACCTCCTCGCGCCTGGCCATGAAGCGCTCGCGCCAGGCTTCCAGCGTCCAGTGGTAGTGCCGCCGCCAGAACTCGCAGTCCGACGACCACAGCCCGGTCTGCTCGACCGCGGCAAACACCTCCGACATGGCCGGCGCATAGCCGCCCGGGAAGATGTACTTTTCGAAGAACGGCCCGGTGAAGCCCGGCGGCCCGACGCGGCCGATGCAATGCACCAGCGCGATCCCCTCGGGCGTCAGCAGGTCGCGGATTTTCTCGAAGTATTCGAGGTAATGTGCGACGCCGACATGCTCCATCATGCCGACCGAGACGACGCGGTCGAACGAGCCGGTCAGCTCGCGATAGTCCTTGTTGACGAACGTCACCTTGTCGGCGACGCCCGCCGCCTCGGCGCGCTGCTGCGCGGCCGCCATCTGGTCCGGCGAGACGTTGAGGCCCGTGACCGTCGCCCCGCAGGCCTTGGCGAGATAGATCGCAAGCTCGCCCCAGCCCGAGCCGATGTCGAGCACGCTCATGCCGGGCTCGATCCCGAGCTTGGCCGCGATGTGCCTGAGCTTCGCCTTCTGCGCGTTCTCCAGCCCGACATCCGGAGAATGCCAGTACCCGCAGGAATAGGTCATCGTCTCGTCGAGCCAGAGCCGGTAGAACTCGGTCGGGATGTCGTAGTGATGCGCGACCTTCTTGCCAGCAGTGCCGAGCGGATTGTGCATGCGCAAGCGCCGGATGCGGAAACGGATGTTCCGGATCGCCTTCTGCAGCGGATGCTTGCGCATCTCCTTGCGCTGCAGCCAGAACAGGCTGAGCAGATCGTGGATGGTCGAGCCGTCCTCGAAATTCACCCGGCCGTCCATATAGCCCTCGGCCAGGGCGAGCTCGGGATTGAGGAAGATCTCGCGCTCGATCCTGTCGTCGGTGAAGCGCACCGTGACAGCAGGCGCGGTCTTCATCTGGCCGGCGAACAGGATCGGCCCCGGTCCCGGGCCGAAGACATGGCGCTTGCCGTCCGGCGTGATCACCGTGAGGCGTCCCTGGCGGACGAAGCGTTTCAGAAGGCGCGGCAGAAGCAGCATGCAAATCCCCCCTCAGCCAGCAAGTTTAGGCCGAGCCGGCAACCCAAGGGAATGCCGGGAGGCGCCGGGCCGCGATGACGTGGCCGAGTGTTGCACGGCGACCATAAGGGCAGTTGCCGAGCCCTCGGCTGAAAGCGTAGTCCTGAGGCCGGACGCGGGCGCGGGGCCCGCCATCGGCGAATGACGAGACCCATGTCCTGGCGCGATTTCTGGAACGGCGAGCACGCGATCTATGTCTCGCCCCGGCACAAGCTGCTGCATTACCGGCAGATCGCCACCGACCTGATCCGCCATATCCCGGCGTCGGACGCCGTCGTGCTCGACCATGGCTGCGGCGAGGCGCTGGCGGCCGACCGGGTCGCCGCCGCCTGCGGCCGGCTCTATCTCTGCGAGGCGGCGGCGAGCGTGCGCGAGAAGCTGCGCGCCATGTTCGGCGCGGTCGGCACGATCCATGTCGTCTCGCCCGAGGAGGTCGAGGCGCTGCCCGAGGGCACGCTCGATCTCGTCGTCGCCAATTCGCTGATCCAATATCTCAGCCAGCAGGAGCTCGGCCAGCTCCTCGCGCTCTGGCGGCGCAAGCTGAAGCCCGGCGGCAAGCTCGTCCTCGCCGACGTGATCCCGCCCGATATCAGCCCGCTGACCGACGCGACCCAGCTTCTCGCCTTCGCCTGGCGCGGCGGCTTTCTGACCGCGGCGCTCGGTGGGCTCGTGCGCACCGCCTTCTCGGATTACCGCAAGCTGCGCGCCGAATACGGGCTCTCGACCTATAGCGAGCCGGCGATCACCCTGCTGATCCGCGAGGCCGGCTATCAGGATATCGAGCGCCAGCCGAATTTCGGCCACAACCCCCACCGGATGACCTTCTCGGCCCGTAGCCCCGGCTGAGCTACCAGACGCCTGCCGTCATCGCGAGCGCAGCGAAGCGATCCGGGAGGATGCGCTCTACGGCCCCTGGATTGCTTCGTCGGCTGCGCCACCTCGCAATGACGCTGCGCGCTAAGCGCCGGCGCGGTCGGCGAAGGAGAAGAACTTGTGGCCGAGGAAGGAGAACACCATCACGATCAGGGTGGTGACGACCTGCATCGGCAGATAGGGCAGCCCGGCGCGCGCCACGAAGAGATGCATCAGGATGCCGGTCAGCACGAAGCCGCCGGCCGCGATCAGCGCGAAGCGCCAGGTCGCCTGGGCATGGCTATGGGTGGCCTCAAAAGTCAGCCAGCGGTTGAGCGTGTAGGAGACGACCGCGCCGAGCGTGAAACCGGCCAGCGTCGCCGGTACGGGATCGACGCCGCCGAGCTCGACCAGCCCGATCAGCAGCGCGTAATGCGCGACCGCGGTGACGCCGCCCGAGAAGACATAAGCAAGGATCTGGCGGGAATGGCGGGGGAATCGCGAGAGCGGCATCCGGGCAGTCTATAGCCCGGATGCCGAAGGATTGCTTACGCGGTCGGCCGCCTCACCCCGCGTCGCCGCCACCGGCGAGATTGGCCGGCATGCCGCCGACCGGCATGTCGAGCCCCTGCTTCAGCGTGTCGAGATGATACTCCCGGATGCGGCCGTTCGTCGGGTCGCTGACGAAGGCGCTGTTGCCGACGATGCCGAGGCTCGGCGTCGGCGTCTTCGCCCCGTACTGGCAGTCGAAGGCCGGGACCGCGTCGAAGGTGGCGAGCTCCTTCCAGCTCGCGATCTCGTAGACGCGCAGCTTCCCGTCCGGCGTCAGGTTGGCGAGCCGCCCGCCGCCGGCATCGAGATCGAACTGGCAGGCCGGCTGGCCGCCTGGCACCGCCAGGATGTCGCCTTCCGCCAGCGAGGCTGCCGCCGGGTCGATCCGCAACAGCGCCGTATAGGGGCCTTTCGCGCCGTAATTGCCGACGAGATGGCGCCCGCCTGCCCGGCCCTTGATGGCGCTGACGCGGCGCTCGTCGGGATAGGCGAGCTTGCGCCCGGCCCAGCCGCGGCCGCGCTCCTGCGACAGCACGAGCATCCCGCCCTCGGTGCCCTCAGTGCAGCCGAAGACATGGCGGCCCTTGCTCTCGGCATAGCCATGGAAGAGCTTGCAGGACGCCCCGGCCCGAACCGGATCGTTGAAGCTCGCCAGCCGCTTCCAGCCTTTGCCGCGCTGGAGGATCTCGAAACCGTCCGGCCGCGACGAGGCGCTGCGATCCTCGCCCTTCGCATAGACCGGGTTGGGCACCGAGATCAGCGCCTGCCCGCGCCCGAGCGGCACGGCGATGCCGTGCTGCGGCGCCGGGCTCGCCCAGGTCTCGCTCGCCGGCGCCTTGCGGTCGAGGCTCTTGAGCTCGACGAACACCGCCCTGGGCTCGCTCTTGCGCTCCCAGGGCCGGTCGCCGTCGAAGAACAGCGCGACCTGCCCGTGCTTCGAGATGACATGGGCCGGGCGGTCGCCCGTCACGGAGAAGTCGAGCAGCTTCACCTCGCCTTTGTCGATATCGACATGATCGCCATGGGATTCGTAGCGCAGCCCGGTATCGAGGAAGCGCAGCGTTCCAGCCTCGTCGCCGGTCTTGACCACGACGAAGCGGCCGCCCTCGGTGGAGGCGAAACCGGGATTGGGCTTCGGCATGTCGAAGCTGTGCGTCACCTCGCCGGTATCGAGATCGAGCACGCGCACCACCGGCTTCTCGTGATCGGCGAAGACCAGCCGCCCGCGCAGGACGGTGTGGTCATGGGCGACAGCACCCGTGCAACCGAAAATGAGGGCGAGCGCGGCACCCGCCGCGAAATAAAAACGCATCATCGTCTCCTGTGAGCAAGGTTGTGAGGCCGGCCTGCCGCGCAGGCCGGAAAGGTCAGGCCGCTTCGGCCCGGCGCCAGACCGGGAACGGGTCCGGCAGGTTGCGGTAGCGCTCGGGCCTGAAGGCAATCGTCGGCGTCTCGCCGACGAGGCAGGCATCGAGCGCCGCGCGGATGGCGGCTTCGTCCATGCCTGAGCCGATGAAGACCAGCTCCTGGCGCCGGTCGCCCCAGACCGAATGCCAGTTGCGGTTCAGGATCGATTTCCATTCGGGATGGTCCGGCCAGCGCGAGCGAGGCACCGCCGCCCACCAGAAGCCCATCGCCTCGGTCCGGCAGACGCTGCCGGCGAGCGACATCTCGCCGACCCAATCCGGCCGCGTCGCCAGCCAGAAATGGCCCTTGGCGCGGATCAGGCCCGGCCAGGTCCGGGCCAGGACCTCGCTGAATGCCTCGGGATGGAACGGCCGCCGCGCCCGGTAGACGAAGGAGGAGATGCCGTATTCCTCGGTCTCCGGCACATGCTCGCCGAAACCGTAGAGCTCCTTGTGCCAGAGCGGGTGCGCTTGCGCCTTCTCATGATCGAACAGGCCGGTGTCGAGTATCGCCTCGAGCGGCGCGCGGCCGAAATCGGTCTCGACCTGCCGCGCGTCCGGATTGAGCGCCCGCACGATCTTGCGCACGAGCTCGCGCTGCGCGGCCGGCACCTCCGAGACCTTGTTGATGACCACGACATCGGCGAATTCGATCTGTTCGACCAGGAGATCGACCAGGGTCCGCTCGTCGCCCGCGCCTGCCGTCTCGCCGCGCTCGCGCAGGAACTCGCGCGAGCCGTAATCCTTCATCAGGTTGATGGCGTCGACCACGGTCACCATCGTGTCGAGCCGGGCGACATCGGACAGGCTGCGGCCGTCCTCGTCGCGGAATTCGAAGGTGGCCGCGACCGGCAGCGGCTCGGCGATGCCGGTGCCCTCGATCAGCAGGTAGTCGTAGCGCCCCTCCTCCGCGAGCCGGCGCACCTCGGCGAGCAGGTCGTCGCGCAAGGTGCAGCAGATGCAGCCATTGCTCATCTCGACCAGCGTCTCGTCGGTGCGCGAGAGCCCGCCGCCGCCCTCGCGTACAAGGTCGGCGTCGATATTCACCTCGCTCATGTCGTTGACGATGACCGCGACCTTGCGGCCCTCGCGGTTGTTCAGGACGTGGTTGAGCAGCGTCGTCTTGCCAGCCCCGAGGAAGCCGGAGAGCACGGTGACGGGAAGGCGCGAATCCATGAGGCGTCCATCTATGCAATGTTACAACATTACATAAACCGCATCACCGAAACTTGGCAAGCCGCTTTCCGGCTCAACGCCCTGCGATCAATCCAGCGTGGAGACGCGCGGTATCGAAGCGTCCCGGCGCGCGGTCTCGATCGCGCTCTCGAGCAGGCCGGGGAAGCGGGCGCCGAACTCCTCGCGCCTCAGGCTGAGATAGCGCACCGTGCCCTCGATCCGCATCCGGGTGATCCCCGCCTCGCGCAGCTTGGCGAAATGGTAGGAGAGCAGCGAGGGCGAGGCGAGCTCGGTGAAATTGCCGCAGCGCGCCTTGTCGATCTCCGTGACATCGGCGAGCGCGAGCAGGATGCCGAGCCGGATCGGATCGGCCAGCGCAGCGAAGACATCGGCGACGGCGACGTCGTCGATCTCGGGATGAACCACCGCTTTCATGACGATTTGACATAGGCGACGCCGCCGCTCCTGACAAGATTCAACATTTCTTGAAATTAGCCTTGACGCGTCGCCGGCGGCGGCTATATTTCAACGATCATTGAAATTGTAAGGACTGTCCGATGGACACCCGTCTCCTTTGGCTCGCCGGCGGCGCTTTCGCCATCGGCACCGGCAGCCTCATCATCACCGGCATCCTGCCCGATCTCGCCACGGCCTTCGGCGCCTCGCTCGACACCGCCGGCCTGCTGCTCTCGCTCTTCGCCATCGCCTATGCGATCGGCTCCCCCATCCTCTCGACTTTGCTCGGCGAGGTCGACCGGCGCACGGTGCTGGCCGGCTCGCTTTCGGTCTTCGCGCTCGCCAACCTACTGGCCGCCTTCGCCGCCGATTTCAGCTTGCTGATGGCCGCGCGCATCCTGATGGCGCTCGCTGCGGGCACCTTCATGCCCGCCGCCAACGCCGTCGCAGTCGCGCTGGTGCCGCCGGAACGGCGCGGCCGGGCGATCGCGCTCGTCACCGGCGGCATGACGATCTCGCTCATTCTCGGTGTGCCGCTCGGCACCGCCGTCACCTCCTGGGGCGGCTGGCATTTCGCCTTCCTGCTGGTGGCGCTGGTCGGCGCGCTCGCCGTCATCGGGCTGATCGCGAAACTGCCCGCCGGCCTGCCGCGCGGCAGCAACACCATGACCGAGCGCCTGCAGATCGCCCGCCGTCCCGACGTGCTGCTTGCCCTGGGCACGACCATGCTTTGGACGACCGGCGCCTTCGCGCTCTACACCTATGTCGCGCCCTTCCTCACCACCCATGCCGGCATCACCGGCATCTGGCTGAGCGTCGCGCTGGTCGTCTCCGGCATCGGCTCGGCACTCGGCAACCAGCTCGGCGGCATGGCGAGCGACCGATTCGGGCCGGAGCGCAGCCTGCCGGTCGTGCTCTCCGTGCTGGCGCTGTCGCTGGCGGGTTTCTCGCTGATGGCGCTGACGCTGACGCCGGCCGCGGCGCTGTTCGTGGCGCCCGCGATCCTGTTCGTCTGGAGCATGGCCGGCTGGGCCGGCCACCCCGCGCAGATGTCGCGGCTCGCGGCGATGGCGCCCGACGGGACGGTGGTCGCGCTCTCGCTCAATGCCTCGGCGCTCTATGTCGGCATCGCCGCCGGCTCGGTGCTCGGCCAGCTCACCCTGCGCCATGGAGAGTCGTGGCAGCTCGGCTTCGTCGGCGCGCTCTGCGAGCTCGGCGCGCTGGCCCTGCTCTGGATCTCGATCCGGCAGCGCAAGGCGGTGCGCCGCGACCTCGAGATCGCCAGCGTCCCGGCGCCCGCGCCTGTGCGTTGAGCGCGCGGGGCGCGCTTTTCCCTTCCTTCCGCCGCCATCCCCCTCTATAGCGAGCGCCTAGCATTCATTCAGGCGCTCGCTGGCCCTCCCTTTCGCTTGAACGGGACCGTCCGGCGCGCGCCCGCACAGCACCGGCCGGACCCATGCCCAAGCGCACAGACATCGAGACGATCCTGATCATCGGCGCGGGCCCGATCATCATCGGCCAGGCCTGCGAGTTCGACTATTCCGGCACCCAGGCCTGCAAGACGCTGAAGGCCGAAGGCTACCGCATCGTCCTGGTCAACTCGAACCCGGCGACGATCATGACCGATCCGGATCTCGCCGATTCGACCTATGTCGAGCCGATCACGCCCGAGATCGTCGCCAAGATCATCGAGAAGGAGCGCCATGTCGCCCCCGGCGGCTTCGCCCTGCTGCCGACCATGGGCGGCCAGACCGCGCTGAACTGCGCGCTCTCGCTCAAGAAGATGGGCGTGCTGGAAAAATTCGACGTCGAGATGATCGGCGCCACCGCCGAGGCCATCGACAAGGCCGAGGACCGCGAGCAGTTCCGCGAGGCGATGACCAAGATCGGCCTCGACACGCCGCGCTCGCACCATATCAAGACGCTCGGCCAGGCACTCGACGCGCTCGAGGATATCGGCCTGCCGGCGATCATCCGCCCCTCCTTCACCATGGGCGGCACCGGCGGCGGCATCGCCTACAACAAGGGCGAGTTCATCGACATCGTCGAGCGCGGCATCGACGCCTCCCCGACCAGCGAGGTGCTGATCGAGGAGAGCGTGCTCGGCTGGAAGGAATACGAGATGGAGGTCGTTCGGGATAAGGCCGACAACTGCATCATCGTCTGCTCGATCGAGAACATCGACCCGATGGGCGTCCATACCGGCGATTCGATCACCGTCGCCCCGGCGCTGACGCTGACCGACAAGGAATACCAGATCATGCGCGACGCCTCGCTGGCGGTGCTGCGCGAGATCGGCGTCGAGACCGGCGGCAGCAATGTTCAGTTTGCCGTCGATCCTGCCACCGGCCGGATGATCGTCATCGAGATGAACCCGCGCGTCTCGCGTTCTTCGGCGCTCGCCTCGAAGGCGACCGGCTTCCCGATCGCCAAGGTCGCGGCCCGGCTCGCCGTCGGCTACACGCTCGACGAGATCGAGAACGACATCACCGGCGGCGCGACGCCGGCCTCGTTCGAGCCGACGATCGACTACGTCGTCACCAAGATCCCGCGCTTCGCCTTCGAGAAGTTCCCCGGCTCCGAGCCGACGCTGACCACCGCGATGAAATCGGTCGGCGAGGCGATGGCGATCGGCCGGACCTTCCAGGAATCGCTGCAGAAGGCGCTGCGCTCGCTGGAGACCGGCCTCGACGGGCTCGACGAGATCGAGGTCGAGGGCCTCGGCCATGGCGACGACAGGAACGCGATCAAGGCGGCGCTCTCGATCCCGACGCCGGACCGCATCCTCCATGTCGCCCAGGCGATGCGCTTCGGCTTCACCGACGAGCAGATCCACGAGAGCTGCAAGATCGACCCCTGGTTCCTCGCCCAGATGCGCGGCATCGTCGAGACCGAGGAGAAGGTGCGCGCCCACGGCCTGCCGCAGACCCCGGCGGCCTTCCGCCGGATCAAGGCGATGGGCTTCTCCGACAAGCGCCTCGCCGCGCTCACCAACCTGACCGAGGCCGAGGTCAAGCAACGCCGGCGCGGGCTCGACGTGCGCCCGGTCTACAAGCGCATCGACACCTGCGCCGCCGAGTTCGCCTCGCCGACGGCCTATATGTACTCGACCTATGCGATGCCCTTCGCCGGCAAACCGGCGGACGAGGCCAATCCCTCCGAGCGCAAGAAGGTCGTCATCCTCGGCGGCGGACCCAATCGCATCGGCCAGGGCATCGAGTTCGACTATTGCTGCTGCCATGCCTGCTACGCGCTGCGCGACGCCGGCTACGAGACCATCATGGTCAATTGCAATCCCGAGACGGTCTCGACCGACTACGACACCTCCGACCGGCTCTATTTCGAGCCGCTGACCGCCGAGGACGTGCTCGAGATCCTCGAAACCGAGAAGAGCAAGGGCACCTTGCACGGCGTCATCGTCCAGTTCGGCGGCCAGACGCCGCTGAAGCTGGCGCATGCGCTGGAAGAGGCCGGCATCCCGATCCTCGGCACCTCGCCCGACATGATCGATCTCGCCGAGGACCGCGACCGCTTCAAGCGCCTGCTCGACAAGCTGCACCTGAAGCAGCCCAAGAACGGCATCGCCTATTCGGTCGAGCAGGCCCGCATGATCGTGGCCGAGCTCGGCCTGCCCTTCGTCGTGCGCCCCTCCTATGTGCTCGGCGGCCGCGCCATGGCGATCATCCGCGACGAGGAGCAGTTCGAGGACTATTTGCTCGGCACCCTGCCCTCGCTGATCCCGTCGGAGGTCAAGGCCAAGTACCCGAACGACAAGACCGGGCAGATCAACACCGTCCTCGGCAAGAACCCGCTGCTCTTCGACCGCTACCTCTCGGATGCGATCGAGGTCGATGTCGATTGCCTCAGCGACGGCAAGGACGCCTTCATCGCCGGCATCATGGAGCATATCGAGGAGGCCGGCATCCATTCCGGCGATTCGGCCTGCTCGCTGCCGCCGCGCTCGCTCTCGCTCGCGACCATCGCCGAGCTGGAGCGCCAGACCAAGGCCATGGCGCTGGCGCTCGATGTCGGCGGGCTGATGAACGTGCAATACGCCATCCAAAACGGCGTCATCTACGTGCTCGAGGTCAATCCACGCGCCTCGCGCACCGTGCCCTTCGTCGCCAAGGTCATCGGCGAGCCGATCGCCAAGATCGCGGCGCGGATCATGGCCGGTGAGAGCCTGGCGAGCTTCGGCCTGAAGCCTGCGACGCTGACCCATGTCGGCGTCAAGGAGGCGGTCTTCCCCTTCGCGCGCTTCCCGGGCGTCGACGTGCTGCTCGGCCCCGAGATGCGCTCGACCGGCGAGGTCATCGGGCTCGACCGCTCCTTCGACATCGCCTTCGCCAAGAGCCAGCTCGGGGCCGGCTCCAAGGTGCCGGTCAAGGGCACAGTCTTCGTCTCGGTGCGCGACGAGGACAAGCCGCGCATCGTGCCCAGCATGCGCATCCTGTCCGAGCTCGGCTTCCGCATCCTGGCGACCGGCGGCACGCTGCGCCTGCTGCAGGAGGAAGGCATTCCCGCCGCCAAGATCAACAAGGTCCTGGAAGGCCGCCCGCATGTCGTCGACGCGATCAAGAACGGCGAGATCCAGCTCGTCTTCAACACCACCGACGGGCCGCAGGCGCTCGCCGACTCGCGCTCGCTCCGACGCACGGCCCTCTTGCACAAGGTCCCCTATTATACCACCTTGGCTGGAGCGATCGCCGCAGCGGAAGGCATCAAGGCCTATTGCAGCGGCGATCTCGAAGTACGATCGCTGCAATCCTACTTCGTGCGCGCCGCCTGAACGGGCGGACGCCGAAGCAGTTTAAAAAAACGATCGGAAGTGGAGTGCGCAGGCCGCGAGCGACGCGGCCGGCGGCGCCCGGCTTTCGCAATTGGGACGAGATGATGGACAAGGTTCCTATGACGGTGAGCGGCTTCGCCGCTCTGGAGGTCGAGCTGAAGCAGCGCCAGCAGGTCGAGCGCCAGCGCATCATCCAGGCGATCTCGGAAGCGCGCGCGCTCGGCGATCTCTCGGAGAACGCCGAGTATCACGCCGCCAAGGAAGCGCAGTCCCTCAACGAAGGCCGCATCATGGAGCTCGAATCGCTGATCGGCCGGGCCGACATCATCGACGTCACCAAGCTCAACGGCGACACGATCAAGTTCGGCGCCACCGTCCAGCTCATCGACGACGACACCGAGGAAGAGAAGCGCTACCAGATCGTCGGAGAGCCGGAGGCGGATGTCCGCTCCGGCAAGGTCTCGATCGGCTCGCCGATCGCGCGCGCGCTGATCGGCAAGAAGGTCGGCGACTCGGTGCAGGTCAACACGCCCGGCGGCGGCAAGTCCTACGAGGTCGTCAGCGTCAGCTTCCGCTGATCGCGGCGGCATGGAAATGGCGCGCCGATGCATTATCTTCGGATGATGCATCGGGAGACATGCTCATGACCACGCGTCGCGCCTTTCTCGCTCTTTCGCTCGCAGCGCCCGCGCTTGCGCTCGCGCCCGTCGGCGCAGCCTTGGCGCAGGCGCCGGGCCCCATCGGCGGCATAAGGGTCGATGTCTCGCGCCTCGTCGAGCAGGGCTGGGGCGAGCATGCCCGTGCGATCGGCGCCGGGCTCGAGCGCGAGCTGCGCACGGCCTTCGGCGGCGACATCCGCCGCGGCGGACCGACCCTGGTCGTCTCGGTGCGCCAGGTCTTCCTCAACAGCTATGCCGGCAATGGTGGCGGCGGCGGGCGCTGGGGCGGCGGCGATGGCGGCGCCAGCAGCGACAGCTTCGAGAGCCAGGCCTCGCTTGTCGGGCGCGGCAACCGGGTGCTGGCGACCTATCCAGTGCTCTCGACCGTGCCGGCGAGCTCGGCCGGTCCCTGGTACCTGCCCGATATCGACAAGCGCCGGATCGAGAACCTGATCCGGCACAATGCCGGCTGGATCAAGCGCTACGTCGCCGGCTGAGGCGCGTTCACGAGATCGGGATCAGGGCCTGAAACGGCCGGCGCTCGTGACTAGCTCTCCAGAGCGACATGGCCCGGCGGCCGAGCCCGCCCGGCCTCACCGACAGGAGAGAACCATGCTCGATCGCCGCAACCTTCTCGCCGCCGCACTTGGCGGCGGCGCCTTCGTGCTGGCGGGCGTCCCGGCCATGGCCGCAGCCGGCGGCGTCACGGTCGATGTCTCGCGCCTCGTCGAACAGGGCTGGGGAACCAATGCCGGCATCGTCAAGGCCGGGCTGGAGCGGGAACTCGCCGGCGCCGGCAATGGCGCGCGTCTCGTCGTCTCCGTGCTGCGCATCAGCATGCCGAGCTATTCGGGCGGCGGCAGCGCCGGCGTGGGCGGCGGCGGCGGCAACGATAACATGGAGACCGAGGCCCGCCTGATCGGCGCCGACGGCCGGGTTCTCGCGAGCTATCCGATCCTGTCCTCGTCCCCAGCCTCCTCGGGAGGAGCCTGGTACGATTCCGGCAGCGACGCGCGCCGGCTCGACAGCCTGATCCGCAACAATGCCGGCTGGATCAGGCGCTATGTCGGCGGCTGAGCGGCCGGCCGCCTGATCTCGAAGGCGGTCTTGCCGCGCGCGAAGCCGCAGGACTCGTAGAACCGAAATACGGCCTCGTCCTTGCGCCCGGTCAGCAGCATCACCTTGTAGCAACCGGCGGCCCAGGCCTCGTCGAACGCGGCCTGGATGACGCGCTTGCCGATGCCGCGGCCGCGCATCGCCGCCAGCGTCACGACATTCTCGATGATGGCGAAGGGACTCTGGTTGCGTGTCAGATTGGGCACGATCACCAGCACGCAGGTCGAGACCGCGCGGCCGTCGAGTTCGGCGACATGCAGGCTCATCATCTCGCTGCCGAGAATTTTGGCCCAGGTGTCGGTTGCATCTTCGGCCAGCGGCAGCCGGTCCGTGGCGCTCAGCTCGGCATAGAGCGCCAGGATCGCCGGCAGATCGGCGGCAACGGCCTTGCGGATGATGGGCTGCATCGGCTTCCCGGCATCATCCCAGCGGCACGATCGGCTCGTCCTTGACCCGATCGAGCGCGAGCGCCGTGCGGACATTGCGGACATTGGGCAGCGCCGTGAGATCGCCGACGAAATCCTGAAAAGCCTTCAGGTCGGGCGCGACGCATTTGAGGATGAAGTCGATATCCCCCGACAGCGTCCAGCATTCCCGCACCGCGTCCCACTCGCGGATGCGGCCCTGAAAGGCCGCGAGATCGGCCTCGGCCTGGCTAGCGAGATGGACGAAGGCGAAGCAGACGACCTCGAGGCCGAGCTTGCGCTCGTCGAGCTGCGCGCGATAGCCGGTGATCAGCCCCGCTTCCTCCAGCGCCCGCACCCGCCTCAGGCAGGGCGGCGGCGAGATGCCGACGCGGCTCGCCAGCTCGACATTGGTCATCCGCCCATCGGCCTGGAGTTCGCGCAGGATGCGCAGGTCGATATCGTCGAGTTTGGAACGCACGAATTTCCCCGAGCCCAAGGTCGCGCTGGTGTAGACGCAGCGTTGGGGCGATACAAGGCATCAGCCATGCCAGCCTCCGGAACCGCGCCCTTGCCCGCCGAGCCATCCCCGACCATCTGGGTTCTCACCGACGGCAAGGCGGGCGACGAGGTCCAGTGCCTTGGCGTCGCCGAGCGGCTGGGCGCGACGCCCGAGGTACGGCGCGTCGCTCCCGGCAGGCCCTGGGCCTGGCTGATGCCGCGCGGGCCGATCGACCCGCGCGAGGGCCCCGACCGGCCGGGCAGCCCGATCCGCCCCCCCTTCCCCGATATCGTCATCGCCTCGGGGCGGCGCGCCGTCGCCTATCTTCGCGCCGTCAAGAAGGCCTCGAACGGCCGCGCCTTCACCGTCTTCCTCAAGGACCCGCGCATCGGCACCACTGCGGCGGACCTGATCTGGGTCGCCGAGCACGATCGCCTGCGCGGCGACAATGTCCTGGTGACCGTGACCTCGCCGCACCGGCTTGCGCCGGGGCAATTGGGCGCCGCCAAACGCCATCCCCCTCCCGCGCTCGCAGCTCTGCCCGGTCCGCGCGCGGCGGTCCTTGTCGGCGGCGACAGCCGCCACCACCGCTTCCGGCCCGACGACGTCGTTCGGTTCGCCGGGCTGCTCGACAGGCTCGCCGCCTCCGGGGTGGCGCTGATGGGCTCGCGCTCGCGACGCACGCCGGCAGCGCTCGACAAGGCCGTGGCGGAGGTCTTCGCGCGCCATGGCGGCTGGTGGTGGGACGGGACCGGCCCCAACCCCTATGTGCCGCTGCTCGCCAATGCCGACGCCGTGGTGGCGACGGCCGATTCGACCAACATGATCGGCGAGGCCGCCGCCACCGGCGCGCCGATCCTCGTCTTCGAGCCGCATGGCGGCCATGGCAAGCTGGCGAAATTCCTGGAAGCGCTCAAGCGCCAAGGCGCTGTGCATCATTTCGAGGGGCGGCTTGATGGCGCCCGCTATGTCCCGATAGACTCAACCGGCGTCATCGCGGAAGCGGTGCGCCAGGGCTGGTTGCGGCATCGCGCCGAACTCGGCCTCGCCTGAACTTGACCCGGGCCGCCCTTGCGCCCGGCGCGCGAGACCGTATCTGAGCGAAGCAAGACGCGGCGGGACGCCGCGCGACGAGGACGGAAGACGATGGCCCATACCCATGCCCGCGCGATGATCGTCGGCTCCGGCCCCGCCGGCTATACCGCCGCCATCTATGCCGCCCGCGCCTTGCTCGAGCCGGTGATGGTCTCCGGCTTCCAGCCCGGCGGCCAGTTGATGATCACCACCGATGTCGAGAACTATCCCGGCTTCGCCGACGTCATCCAGGGTCCCTGGCTGATGGAGCAGATGCGCGCCCAGGCCGAGCACATGGGCACCAGGATGGTCTCCGACCACATCTCGAAAGTCGATCTCTCGCAGCGCCCCTTTCGCCTTTGGGGCGATGGCGGCGAGACCTATTCCTGCGATGCGCTGATCATCGCCACCGGCGCCCAGGCGAAATGGCTTGGCTTGCCGTCGGAGCAGGCCTTCCAGGGCTTCGGCGTCTCGGCCTGCGCCACTTGCGACGGCTTCTTCTTCCGCGGCAAGGAGGTCGTGGTCGTCGGCGGCGGCAACACCGCCGTCGAGGAGGCGCTCTATCTCGCCAACCTGGCCTCGAAGGTCACGCTGGTCCATCGCCGCGATTCGCTGCGCGCCGAGAAGGTGATGCAGGACCGGCTGTTCAAGCATCCCAAGGTCGAGGTGATCTGGGACAGCGAGCTCGCCGAGATCTGCGGCGGCACGCAGCCTCCCTCCGTCACCCATCTGCGCCTGCGCAATCTCAAGACCGGCGCCGAAAGCGAGCTCAGGACCGATGGCGTCTTCATCGCCATCGGCCACAAGCCGGCGACGGAGCTCTTCGCCGGCCAGCTCGCCATGCGCGACTCGGGCTATCTCGAGGTCACGCCCGGCACCACCCAGACCAATGTCCCCGGCGTCTTCGCGGCCGGCGACGTCACCGACGAGCATTATCGCCAGGCGGTGACCGCCGCCGGGCTTGGCTGCATGGCCGCGCTCGACGCCGAGAGATGGCTCGCCGCCAATGTCAGCGAGCAGCGCCAGGCGGCCGAATAGCCCTTTTTGGGCCATTCATCACGATTGTTGATGGATCCTCTCACGAGATTCAGTGTGAAAAGACGCTGCACCGGCAAAGCAGTCGTTGACGTTCCTGCGTTTTACCCCCCAACATGCACGAAACGCATAACGGGGGAAACGCGGTGGATTGGGACCGCATCAGGATCTTTTATACCGTCGCCGAGTCCGGCAGCTTCACCAAGGCTGGCGACGTCCTCGGCCTGAGTCAATCAGCCGTTAGTCGGCAGATCGGCGCGCTCGAGCGCGAGCTGCGGGCGCCGCTGTTCCATCGCCATACCCGCGGGCTGATTCTCACCGAACAGGGCGAACTGCTCTGGCGCGCGGCGCGGGAGATGACGCAGCGGCTGGAACGCACCCGCGCCCAGCTCTCCGAGACGCGCGAGCATCCCTCGGGCGAGCTCAAGGTGACCGCGACGCGCGGTCTCGGCGGCCACTGGCTGACGCCACGGCTGGCCGAGTTCCTCGATCTCTATCCCGACATCAAGGTCGACCTCATCCTCACCGACGAGGAACTCGACCTCTCGATGCGCGAGGCCGACATCGCGATCCGCCTGCGCCAGCCGCAGCAGCCGGACCTGATCCAGCGCAAGCTCTTCACCGTGCATTTCCACGTCTATGGCTCGCCGGCCTATATCAAGCGGTTCGGTGAGCCGAAGAGTTTCGACGATCTCGACAATCACCGGCTGCTCTCCTTCGGCGGCACCTCGCCGTCCTACCTGACGGCGGTGCACTGGCTCGGGTCGCTCGGCCGCGAGCAGCGCAACCCGCGGCCGATCCATCTCACCGTCAACAACATCACGGCGATGAAGCGGGCGGTCGATTCGGGCGCCGGGATCGCGATCCTGCCGGACTACCTGATCGAGGCCGGCTCTCCCCTCGTGCAGCTGATGCGCGAGACCGAGATGCCGCAGCTCGAGAGCTATCTGGTCTATCCAGAAGAGATGAAGTCCGTCGCCCGCGTGCAGGTCTTCCGCGACTTCCTGATCCAGAAGGCGCAGCGCTGGACCTATTAGGCCAGGCTGCGGCGGACGTTATCCCGGCCAGGCCGCCTCAGCGGCCCAGAGCCGGGCTTCATCCCGCAACATCTCCCAAAAGCTCGGAATGGGTTGCCAGAGAGCCCAGCCGCCCGGAATGACCGCCTCATTGCGGGATGAACACCGCATGGTGCAGTGCCCACGTGATAGGCAATCGCTGCTGTTTCTGGAGAGCCGGGCGCGCCCTTTACCAGGGATAATCTAACGTACCGGCAGGTCATGCGCCCCACGCAGGCGAATCACGCTGCGGGAGACGCATGCTTCTCAGGCATTTAGGCTAAAATTTGTCGCAGATGACCATAAGTCATGCAACCGACGCATGTCGGACCCAAGCAATGTTGCATTGCAAAAAGGCAGCTGCTGCTCAATATTGCAATCACGGTTGTTCGGAACGGGCTCCGCATTCTCCTCCCGGCGTTGAGTTCGTTCCAGCCGTTCCCCTCTGAGATGTTTGGCGCTTGCGCCGGATGTTTCAAACTTTCAAGGCCGGTCTTCCCTCGGGAAGCCGGCCTTTTTTTCGTGGCGATTCGGCCCGGCACTGTCTGGCCTTCCCGTCATTGCGAGCGAAGCGAAGCAATCCAGCGACGGTTGAGCGAGCCCTCCTGGATTGCTTCGGCGGCTTCGCCTCCTCGCAATGACGCAAGCGGCGTCCTAGCGCCGCCGCGCCTCGAGCGGCAGCGAATCGAACAGCGACGGCTCGGCGCTGGTGCGCGCCTTTTCGATGGTCAGGATCCTGAGCTTGGTCTCCACCCCGCCATCGGCCGAGAAGCCGCCGGTCTTGCCGCCGGCCGCCAGCACCCGGTGGCATGGCACGATGATCGGGATCGGGTTCTGGCCGAGCGCGACGCCGACGGCGCGCGCCGCGCCGGGCTCGCCGATTCGCGCCGCGACCTCGCCATAGGTCAGCGTCTCGCCCGGCGGAATGGCGAGTGCGACCCGGTAGACGCGCTGGTTGAAGTCCGGCGTCGCACTGAGATCGATCGGCAGATGCGCGAGATCGCGCCGCTCGCCAGCGAGCAGAGCCACGATCTCGCCAATCGCGTCACGCACGAAGAGCGGCGGCTCGGCCTCGGTCCCTTGCGGGAAACGCCGCGCCAGGCGGTGGCGTGCCGCAGCCTCGTCATGCTCGGGCAGTTGCGCGGCGACGATGCGCTCATCCTGCCAGACCAGCGCGCAAGCGCCGATGGCCGTATCGAAGAGACAGAAGTTTTGCATGACCTGACGCTAGCGCATGCGGCGGCCGGGCGGCACCCGATTTCTGCCTCGGCCGTGCCGCCTCAGACGTAGAGCCGCTCGCCTTCCAGCCCCTTGTAGAGCCCCGCGACCTGCTCGGCATAACCGTTGAACAGCAGCGTCGGCCGGCGCTCGCGCGTGCCCAGCACCTGCTCGCTCGCCTGGCTCCAGCGCGGATGCGGCACCTCGGGGTTCACATTGGCCCAGAAGCCGTATTCCGAAGCCTGCAGCGCCTCCCAGAACGTTTTCGGCCGTTCGGCGACGAAGCTGACCTTGGTGATCGATTTCACCGATTTGAAGCCGTATTTCCACGGCGTCACCAAGCGGATCGGCGCGCCATGCTGCTTCGGCAGCGGCTTGCCGTAGATGCCGGTCGCGATCAAGGCGAGGTCGTTCGTCGCCTCCGCCATGGTCAGGCCCTCGGTATAGGGCCAGGGATACCAGCGCTGGAGCTGGCCGGTCGCGACACGCGGATTGAGGAAGGTCTCGAGCTTGACATATTTGGCGCCCGAGAGCGGCTTCGCCAGCGCGACCAGCGATTTCAGCGGGAAACCGGTCCACGGCACCGCCATCGCCCAGCTCTCGACGCAGCGGAAGCGGTAGAGCCGCTCCTCCAGCGGGATCTTCCGGACGAGGTCGTCGATGCCGATCTCGAACGGTTTTTCGACCATGCCGTCGATGGCGATCGTCCAGGGCCGGGTGACGAGCTTCTGCGAGGCGGCGACCACATCCTTCGACGTGCCGAACTCGTAGAAATTGTTGTAGTTCGCCGCCAGCTCCGCGTCGGTCAGCGGCCGGTCGAGCGTAAAACTCTCGTTGCGCTTGGCCGGGTAGAGATCGAGGCTCGGGTCGGCCCCCTGCGCGGCCGCGAGGCCCGGCAGCGCGGCGCCGGCGATGAGGCCTGCTCCCGCGCCGATGAAGGCGCGGCGGTTGAGCGCGACATGCTCGGGCGTGGCTTGGCTTTCGGGCATCTCCCAGCCCAGGCGGCGTTTGATCAACATTGGACGGACATGCTCCGTTTCGGTGCTCGAAGCTTAGCCCACCAAAGCCGCTCGCGCGCAATTCACGAGGGGGAGAGGACTTCGTGCGAGGGGCTCGCCTCACGCGGCCGGCGCGATGGAGCGCCTGCCGCCTGCATCGCAGTCATGCCGCCCCGCTCACGTCGCTTGATGCTCCTCTCGCGGGCACATGCTAGAAATTTGGGCAGTGATCGGAGCGACCACGTCCGCCTCGCCGCGGGCGAGACCTCCCCGAGGGACGTCTCGTCGCGACAGCCCGATCAGAGCGCGGCGATGCCGACGACACACGACACATCTAAGGAGACGATTGCGATGAGCAAGTTGAGATTCCTCATTGGCGCAGCCTGCGCCACCGGCCTGCTCGCCTCCACGACGGCGGCACAGGCCGATATCGTGATCGGCCTGATCGCGCCGCTGACCGGCCCGGTCGCCGCCTATGGCGACCAGGTGCGCAACGGCGCCGAGGCGGCGATCGACGTCATCAACAAGAAGGGCGGCATCCTTGGCGAGAAGCTCGTGCTGAAGCCGGCCGACGACGTCGGCGATCCCAAGCAGGGCGTCTCGGCCGCGAACCTCCTGGTCGGTGAGAAGGTCCGCTTCGTCGTCGGCCCCGTGACCTCTGGCGTCGCCATGGCGGCCTCCGACGTCTTCGCCGAGCATGGCGTGCTGATGGTGACGCCGACGGCGACCACCCCGGCCCTCACCAGCCGCGGCCTGACCAATATCCTGCGGACCTGCGGCCGCGACGACCAGCAGGCGGAGGTCGCCGCCGCCTATGTGCTGAAGAACCTGAAGGACAAGAAGGTCGCGATCGTCCACGACAAGGGCACATACGGCAAGGGCCTCGCCGACGCCTTCAAGAAGGGCATCAATGCCGGTGGCATCAAGGAGGTACAGTATCTGTCGCTGAACCCGGGCGAGAAGGACCTCTCGGCCGTCATCACCCGCCTCAAGGCCGCCAATGTCGAGCTGATCTATTTCGGCGGCTACCATCCGGAGGGCGGCCTGCTCGCCCGTCAACTCCAGGAGGCCGGGGTCAAGGCCACCATCATCGGCGGCGAGGGCCTCTCCAACACCGAATACTGGGCGATCGGCGACGCCGCTGCCGCCGGCACCCTGTTCACCAACGCCACCGACGCGCAGAAGAACCCCGACTCGGCCGAGGCCATCGCGGTGCTGAAGGAGAAGGGCATTCCGCCCGAGGCCTTCACGCTCAACGCCTATGCGGCCGTCGAGGTGCTGAAGGCCGGCATCGAGAAGGCGGGCAAGGCGGACAAGGCGACCGACGTCGCCGCCGCCATCAAATCGGGCGGCCCGATCACCACGGCGATCGGCAAGCTCTCCTACGACAAGACCGGCGATCTCAGCTCGCCGGCCTTCTCGATGTTCAAATGGGAGAACGGCAAGATCGTCGCCGCGGATTGAGCGGCTTCCGCCGGATCGGAGCCGTCATCGCGAGCGAAGCGAAGCGATCCAGAGGTCTCGTGCGGCCCCTGGATTGCTTCGTCGCTCACGCTCCTCGCAATGACGGCGGGGTTGAGGAGGCCTCGAAACGGCCTCAGCCGCGCGCTTCGAGCGCCTTGATGATGGCGTCGCCCATCTCGGTGGTCGAGACGGCGTTGGCACCGGGCGCTGCGATGTCCTTGGTGCGGGTGCCGGAGCCGAGCACGTCGGCGATGGCGCCTTCAAGCCGGTCGGCCGCCTCGCCGGCGCCGAAGGAATAGCGCAGCGCCATGGCGAAGGAGCCGATCATCGCGATCGGGTTGGCCAGCCCCTTGCCGGCGATGTCCGGCGCCGAGCCGTGGACCGGCTCGTAGAGCGCCTTGCGCTTGCCGGTCGCCGGGTCCTCGGCGCCGAGCGAGGCGGAAGGCAGCATGCCGAGCGAGCCGGTCAGCATCGCCGCGACGTCGGAGAGGATGTCGCCGAACAGGTTGTCGGTGACGATGACGTCATACTGCTTCGGCCAGCGCACGAGCTGCATCGCGCAATTGTCGGCGAGCACGTGCTCGAGCTCGACATCCTTGTAGTCCCTGGCGTGCTGGGCGGTGACCGTCTGCTTCCAGAGCACGCCGGTCTTCATGACATTGTGCTTCTCGGCCGAGGAGACCTTGTTGCGGCGGCTGCGCGCCAGCTCGAAGGCGACGGCGCAGATGCGCTCGATCTCGGGCGTCGTGTAGAGCTGCGTGTCGACGCCGCGCTTGCTACCGTCCTCCAGCGTGACGATCTCCTTCGGCTCGCCGAAATAGACGCCGCCGGTAAGCTCGCGCACGATCAGGATGTCGAGCCCCTCGACCACCTCGGGCTTCAGCGACGAGGCCGAAGCCAGCGCCGGGTAGCAGATCGCAGGGCGCAGATTGGCGAACAGGCCAAGGTCCTTGCGCAGCCGCAGCAGGCCGGCCTCGGGGCGGTGCTGGTAAGGCACATCGGCCCATTTCGGCCCGCCGACTGCGCCAAACAGCACCGCGTCGGCATCCTGGGCGAGCTTCATGTCGCCTTCCGAGATCGCCTGCTTGTGCGCGTCATAGGCGGCGCCGCCGACCAGACCGCGCTCGAGCGCGAAGGAAGCGAGGCCCTGCTTCTCGAACCAGCTCACGATCTTCTCGACCTGACCGGTCACCTCGGGACCGATGCCGTCGCCGGGCAGGAGCAGGAGCTTGTGGGTGGCCATGGTCGCCTCGCGCTGGGAAAAACCTCGCCGGCTGATTACGGGCGTGAGGCGGGCGGCGCAAGCTCAGAAGGCGCGGAGCGGGTCTTCGTCCTGCTCGGGTGCCAGCAGCCGGGCCGTGACCTCGATCTCGACCTTCATCTCCGGCTTGAGCAGACCGGCGACGACATAGATCGCGGCGGCAGGGCGGATCTCGCCGAAAACCTCGCCGCAGACGGCGAGTACCGGCTCGCAATAGCTGCGGTCGGTGACGAAATATTGCGCCCGCACCACCTGGCTGAGCGCCGAGCCCGCCTCGGTCAGCACCGCATCGAGCGTGCGGAAGATGTTGCGGGCCTGCTCGGCCGCATCCTCCGGCAGCGCCATGGTGGCATAGTCGTAGCCGGTCGTGCCCGAGACGAAGACCAGGTCGCCGTCGATCACGGCGCGCGAATAGCCGAAGGCCTGTTCGAAGGGCGAGCCGGTGGAGATCAGGCGGCGTGTCATCGGATGAAGACTCCTGCTAGCATGGGCCGCGATCTTTGCCGGCGCCCATTGGGCGCCCGCCACCCGATTCCTGTGACGGCCTAACGCCCCCGCAGCGCCCGCAGCACCTTGGCGCCCGGGCGCCCCGTCTGCTGCATGCCGATCTGCGCCTCGATCTGCTTGATCGCCCCGCGCGTCAGCGAGCCGACGGCCCCGTCCGGCTCGCCGACATTGAAGCCGCGCGCGATCAGCAGTCGCTGCAATTCGCGGCGCTCCTCACGCGACAGCGGCGGATCGTCGGTCGGCCAGTCGGCCTGGATGCCCGGCCGGCCGCGGATGCGGTCGGAGAGCAGCGAGATGGCGAGCGCGTAGGAATCGGCGCCGTTATAGCTGTAGGCGGCGTCGTAGTTCTTGAAGACCAGGAAGGCCGGGCCGTTGCGGCCGGCCGGCATCAGCAGGCCGGCATTGCCGGAGCCCGAGAGCGAGGAGCCGTCATATTTGACGATGCCCTGCGCCTGCCAATGCGACAGCGGCCGCTTCGGGTTGCGCCCGCTCGCGCCAGAATAGCCGTTGGGCACGCGCACCTCGTAGCCCCAGGTCGCGCCCGTGACCCAGCCGGCCTTGTCCATGAAATTCGCGGTGGAATGCAGCGCATCGGGGATCGAATCGACCAGGTCGCGCCTGCCATCGCCATCACCGTCGACCGCGAGGCGCAAATAGGTCGAGGGAATGAACTGGGTATGGCCGAAGGCGCCGGCCCAGGAGCCGAAGAGCCGGTCGGCCGCGACGTCGCCGCGCTGGATGATCTGCAAGGTGGCGATCAGCTCGCCGCGGAAGAAGGCGTTGCGGCGCGGCGCCAGGCAGACGCCGGTCGAGAGCGCCTGCACGAGAGGCATCTTGCCGCGCGCCTTGCCAAAATCGCTCTCGACGCCCCAGACCGCGACGATGGTGTGGCGGTCGACGCCGAAACGGCGCTCGGCGGCGGCCAGCGTGGAGGCGTGCTGGCGCAGCATGGCGCGGCCTTCCGCGACCTTCTCCTCGTCGACCAGCGTGCCGAGATAGTCCCAGATCGGCGTCTTGAACTCGGGCTGGTTGTTCATCGCCTCGATCACCTTCATGTCGGGCGTGACGCCCGCCATGGCCCGGTCGAAGGTCGCGCCGGACACCCCCTTCGCCGCCGCGGCCGAGCGCAGGCCCGACAGGCAGGACTGGAAATCGGCCTGGGCGGCCGAGGCGAAGAGGATGAGCGGAAGAGCCAGTTTGAGAGCGCGCATGAACCCACCGAATCCGAGGAATGACGCGAAACTAGGGCTGATTGGTTAAAGGAGGTTAACCATAGGGTGGCCACCGGCAAGGCCGGCGCGCTACCATTCGCCGCACGGCTTGGCTAGGCTGCCGCGACCCCGTCCCGGATTCCCTCTTCATGCCCGCCCTCACCACAGCCCATCTCCTGCCGATCGTCATGCTGGTCGGCTCGAACGTCTTCATGACCTTCGCCTGGTACGGGCATCTCGGCCACAAGGGCGCAGCGATCTGGCTCGTCATCCTCGCGAGCTGGATGATCGCGCTGCCGGAATACATGCTCGCCGTGCCGGCCAATCGCTTCGGCAGCGCGGTCTATTCGACCGCCGAGCTGAAGACGATGCAGGAGATCATCACCCTGACGGTCTTCGCCGGCTTCTCGGTGCTCTGGCTGAAGGAGCCGCTGGGCTGGAACCACGCCATCGGCTTTTGCCTGATCGCGGCCGGGGCCTTCTTCATCTTCCAGGGCAAGGCATGAGAGGCTTGGGCATGAACGAGATCGCCGACCTTCCCTCGCCCGGGCATCCCGCCGTCGCCGCCTATCTCGCCGACGGCTATGACGGCGTCGTCGGCATGTCGTCGCGTTTCGCCGCTGCGATCTGTGCCCGCCTCCTGCGCCTGCAAAGCGAGGAAGGCCTGCATGGCCCGATCGCCGAGATCGGCGCCTTCGAGGGCCGCTTCTTCATCGCGCTCGCGCTTGCGCTCGAACCGGGCGAGCTGGCGCTCGGCATCGACATCTTCGAATGGCCGGATGCCGGCGTGAAGGAGCGTTTCGAGGCCAATTGCCTGAGGCACGGCGTCGGGCCGCAGCGGCGCGTCACGATCAAGGGCGATGCCGGGGCGATGGCGCCGGACGCCCTTCTGCAGCATGCCGGCGGCCGGACGCTGCGCTTCATCCATATCGACGGCGAGCACTCGCGCGCGGCGCTGACCCGGGACCTGGCGCTCGCCACGGCCTGCCTGGCCGAGGGTGGGCTGATCGTCCTCGACGACATGCTGCACCCCGGCTACCCGACGCTGATGGTCGCGGTGCAAGCCTATCTCGAGGCAAACCCCGAGATCGTGCCGCTCTGCATCATCGACCGCGAGACCATCGTCGGCGCGACCAAGTTCGTGCTCTGCCAGCGCAGCTGGTTCGAGCGCTACCAGACCCGGCTGCTCGACATCTTCAAGGAGCAGATCTGGCCGCTCGGCGCCGATTTCGAGCCGCATTGGTGCCTGGTGCTGTCGCGTGATACGCGCCTCGCCGAGATCACCTGACTGATTCCCGAAGGAACTTGCCTTGAGACGACTGGCCCTGATCGCCTGCACCCTTGCGGCTGCCTCGACCCAAGCCGCCGCCGGCCCGACCTGCAGCCCGAGCGAGGACCGCGCGCGCATCCTCTCCTCCGCCTCGCCGAACGCGATCCATCGCGACTGGCGCGGCGCGAACCAGATCGGCATGGGCTGGTCGCTCCAGGTCGAGCGGGAGGCGCGCGACGCCGCCGGGACATCCTATTATGTCGGCGACCTCTACGACACGCGCGGCCAGCTCGCGAACCGCAACGTCTTCGTCATCGAGAACGAATGGGATTGCGGGCCGTAAGGACGGCGCTCAGCGCGCCGGCCTGACCCGCAGGATCTTGCCGCTGGCGGCGTCGGCGAGCAGGTAGAGGAAGCCGTCCGGCCCCTGCCGCACGTCGCGGATGCGCTCGCCGAGATTGGTCAGCAGACGCTCCTCGCCGGTGACCTTCTCGCCCTGCGTCGAGAGCCGGATCAGCATCTGACCCGCAAGCGCGCCGACGAAGAGCGAGTTCTTCCACGTTGGCCAGGCCGGCCCCGTATAGAAGGCCGCGCCCGACGGCGCGATCGACGGGTCCCAGTAGAACAGCGGCTGCTCCATGCCGGGCTTGCTCGTGCCCTCGCCGATCTTCGCGCCGGAATAGTCGATGCCATAGGTGATGACCGGCCAGCCATAGTTCAGGCCGGCCTTGGGCGTGTTGACCTCGTCGCCGCCGCGCGCGCCATGCTCAGCCGTCCAGAGCTGGCCGGTCTCGGGATGCAGCGCCGCGCCCTGCACGTTGCGATGGCCGATCGACCAGATCTCGGGCTGCCAACCCTGCTTCTGGGGATTGCCCGGCGCCGCCCCGCCCTGCGGGCTGATGCGCAGCACCTTGCCGATATGGTTGGCCGGGTTCTGCGCCTGGTCGCGCTGGCTGTAGCGGTCGCCGACGGTGACGAAGAGCGCGCCCGTCCGGTCGAAGACCAGCCGCGAGCCGAAATGCATGTTGCTGTTGATCGTCGGCATCTGCCGGAAGATCACGCTCGTGCCCTCCAGCCCGGTGCCGGCGGCGTTCAGCCTGGCGCGCGCCACGCTGGTGCCGTTGCCATTGGCGCGCGGCTCGGAGAAGGACAGGTAGATCGTCCGGTTCTGCGCGAATTGCGGATCGAGCACGACGTCGAGCAGCCCACCCTGGCCGCGGCCGGTGACGTTCGGCACGCCGGACAGCGGTGCCGAGAGCTTGCCGTCTGCGCCGACCAGCCGCAGCCGGCCCGGCCGCTCGGTCACCAGCATCCGCCCGTCCGGCAGGAAGGCGAGGCCCCAGGGATGCTCCAGCCCGCCCGCCACCGTCTCGACCGCAAGCTCGCCCGCGCTCGACGGGTAGCGCTGCTGCGCGCCCGCCGGAGCGGTGGCGAGGGCTGAAAGGCCGACGATGATCGAGATGACGAGGGCAGTGCGGCGCATCGGTGTCTCCCTGTCGTTCCCCATGAACGTCAGTGAAGCATAACGCCGCCGGTCACCACTCCGTTGCCGCGACCTCACGCCGAAGTGAAACGATCGGCTACGCGTCGGCCCGGCCGCAACGCCGGTATCCATATAAGGCTCTGCGCTCATCGTCATGCTCGCCCTTGTGGCGAGCATCCACGTCTTGAACGCCGTCCGCGATGAGCGAAGACGTGGATGGTCGGCACAAGGCCGACCATGACGGGAAAACTGGCTTGTCCGGAATGACAGGGCAGGCCGAACCGCGCCTGAGCCTACTCCGGCTTGACGCCGGCCTCGGTGATGATCTGCTTCCAGGTCGCGATCTCCTGGAGATGATAGGGCCGGAACGCGGCCGGATCGCGCACCTTCAGGGTGAAGCCGAGCTTGAGGATCGACTCCGTGATCGCCGGCTTGGCGATCGAGGCCATCACCGCCTTGGACAACGTCTCGAGGATCGGCGCCGGAACCGCCGCCGGCGCGAAGAAGGCCGCCCAGGAATCGGCGTCGGCATTGCTGACGCCCTGCTCGCGCAGCGTCGGGATGTCCTTGGCGCGCGGATTGCGCTCCGGGCTGGCCAAAGCGAGCGCGCGCATGCTGCCGGCATTGATCTGCTCGAGCACGCTCGGCAGGGTCGAGTTGGCGATGTCGATGCGCCCGGCGACGATCTCCTGCACCAGCGGCGCCGCGCCGCGGAACGGCACATGCGTCATCTTGATGCCGGTGCGCTGCATGAACAGCTCCATCGCCAGATGCGAGCCGGAGCCGACGCCCGTCGAGCCATAGTTCAGCTTGCCCGGATCGGCCTTGGCGAGCGCGACCAGCTCGGCGATGCTCTTCGCCGGCAGGTCGTTGCGCACGACGAAGGCGTGCTCGAAGGCGCCGACGCCGCAGACCGGTGCGAAATCCTTGACCGCGTCATAGCCCGGGTCCTTCAGCAGGAACATGTTGTTCCCATGCGTCTGGTTGTTGCCGAAGATGAAGGTGTGGCCGTCCGGCTCGGCATGGGCGACCGCGCGCGTGCCGACCGCCCCGGAGGCGCCGGCGCGGTTGTCGACCAGCACGTTCTGGCCGATCGAGGTCGAGAGGTCCTGCGCCACGAAACGCGCGATCGCATCCGTCGGCCCGCCGGCCGGATAGGGCACGACGAGGGTGATCGGCTTCGACGGATAGCTCTGCGCCCGGACGATGGCCGGAGCGAAGACGGCGCCGGCCATCAGGCCGAGCGTGGTGCGGCGGGTAAACGACATGAAACTCCTCCGGAATGCGCCCGATTTGAAGGATTGGGCTTGGCGCGAGGATTACGGGCAAAGGCGCCATGCGTCCAGCGCCGGATATCGGGGCCGCGGGAGCCTTTAGCCTGCGTTCGACAACAAGGGGAGAGGGAGCACGATGGCAATTCGCATCGAACGCGACGGCAAGGTCGCGACCGTGATCATGAGGCGACCGGAGGCGCGCAACGCGATGGATCCGGACAGCGCCGCGGCGCTGACCGAGGCCTTCATCGAGCTCGATCGCGACACAGCCACCCATGCCATCGTCTTCTGGGGCGAAGGCGGCGCCTTCTGCGCCGGCTGGGACCTGAAATACGCGCAGGCCTTCACCGATCCCGAGCGTTTCGAGAGCGAGATCGTGCAGGGCCTCGCCTTCCCTGACGGCGACGGCCCGCCCCCGCGTGGGCCGATGGGGCCCTCTCGGCTGGAAATGGGCAAGCCCGTGATCGCCGCCGTCGAGGGACCGGCGGTCGCCGGAGGGATGGAGCTTGCGCTCTGGTGCGATGTGCGGGTGATGGCCGAAGGCGCCTATTTCGGCGTCTATTGCCGGCGCTGGGGCATCCCGCTGATCGATGGCGGCACCGTGCGCCTGCCCCGTCTCGTCGGCCAGGGCCGTGCGCTCGAGATCATCATGACCGGGCGCAAGGTCGAGGCGCAGGAGGCGCTGCTGATCGGGCTCTGCGAGAAGCTCGTTCCGCGCGGGCAGGCGCGGCTCGCCGCCGAGGCCATGGCCCAGGAGATCGTGCGCTTCCCGCAAGGCGCGATGCTGGCCGACCGCAGGAGCGCGATCGCAGGTCACGGGCTGAGCGTCCGCGAGGCGCTGGTACAGGAATGGGCCGGCGGCGTCGGAACCATCGCGAGTGAGGGCGCAGCCGGCGCCGGCCGCTTTGCCGGGGGCAAGGGTCGGGGCGGCGATTTCGGGGATATTTGAGCGGGGCGTCATTGCGAGCAAAGCGAAGCAATCCAGGGCCTCATGCTCCCCCCTGGATTGCTTCGTCGCTACGCTCCTCGCAATGACGCCGCTATCCTGAAAACCCCGCCCGCTTCAGGCGCTGGATCGCGAGGTCGAGCGCCTGCAGGAAGGCCGAACGATCCTTTTGCGAGAACGGCTTCGGCCCGCCGGTCACCGCGCCCGCCGCGCGCAGGTCCTCCATCATGTCGCGCGTCGCCAGCGCCATGCCGATCGAGGCCTCGGTGAACGGCTTGCCGGTCGGCCCGATCACGTCTGCGCCGGCCTTGATGCAGCGATCAGCAAGCGGGATGTCGGACGTCACCACGATCGCGCCGCGCGAGACCCGCTCCGCGATCCAGTTGTCGGCCGCGTCAAAACCGTCGGAGACGACGACCCGCTCGATCCAGCTTTCGCGCGGCACGGCCATGAAGCTGTTGGCGACGACGAAGACCTTGAGCCGGTAGCGCTCGGCCACCCGGTAGATCTCCGGCTTCACCGGACAGGCGTCGGCATCGACATAGATCGCGATGGTGTTGCGGCCGGGTTCCATGGCTGAGAGCGCATCGCAGGGAACATCACTGCGCGCAAGCTCTGGCTTTATGCCGGCCTTATGCGGCGGCCGATCTTCCACATCGCAAGCTTAGCGGGCGCAGACCTACATCAGGGCCATCGATGGAGGTCGATATGACGACTGATACCGCCTATGCCCACACCTCGCAGCAGCGCCGCGCCCGCATCGTCTATCGGACGATCGCGAAGACGCGACCGCCGGTCGGCCTGCTCGCAGCCGAGCTCGCCGCGCTGGCCTGTTTCGCACTCGCCACGGCCGGCTTCATCGGCCTGCGCGCCTGGCTCTACCTGCCGAACTGAGCGCCACGCGATGGGACAATCCACGCCGATCCGGCCGCTCGACGGAACGAGCCATCTCTTCCTCGTCGGCCAGTCGAGACACGGCTTCTGGGTCGCGCGCGACCTCGAAGGCCGCTCCGAAGGCATTTTTCGCGAGAAGAAGGATGCGCTCCGCTTCGCCCTGTTCGAGGGCGGGCACGCGAATGCCGTGATGCTCTCGCCCAGCGCGGTCGAGCCCAGCTATGGCATGGGAGTACACTGAATTCTCGCCCGCAACGACGAGATCTCCTCCAGCTCGGCCGGGCGCAAGCCCGGCCGAGCCCGTCATGGCGATGAGCGTCGCCTCGACAGGGACCTCTTTCTCATTTTCATCGAGGCGGCCGGCGCCCTGATCGAGCAGCTCGTCGCGGTGGGGATCTCCGATCCTGCCGACATCGCGCGCCGTCTCAACCGCCGCGGCTTTCCCTGCTATGGCCGGCCACGCTGGAGCGCCGGCGCGGTCGCCCGGGTGAGACGCCGCTGGGAGCGCAGGGCAGACCAGGTCGGATAGTGTCGAAACCCCGGAAGAATCCGCGTGCGCCCTCCCCGATTCCGGCCTAGGCTCGCCTCCTGCTTCGATATGACGTGATCCGGCTTCCGCCGGGCCGTACGCGGCAGCCGAAAGCGGCCGCCCATGAGCAAAGACAGCACCGATCTCGCAGACCAGCGCAGCGCCTTCGTGCTGCCGGACCTGGCGCCGCACCACGCCTTATCGGGCATCCCGCCTCGCCAGGGGCGACTGCCCGCGTGACCCAGAAGGGTCGCAGCCCGCGACCCTGACAACAAGGAACAGGACGATGGCAAAAGGCGAACAGCGCGGAAACCGCGAAGCCAAGAAACCGAAGAAGGACAAGCCGAAGGTGACGGCTGCCGCGCCGTCGAGCCTTGCTGCCGTGGTCGCGAAGGCGGCCGCTGCCGGACCGAAGAAGAAATGATCCGCTTCCGCACGATCGCCCCGGGCGAGGCCGAGACGCCGGCGCCCCGACCCGCCACGCTTGCGCCATCGGCAGCCGAAGCGAGCGTCGGGGTCGTCGCAGCCGATGATTCCGCGCCGCGAGCCAAGCCCAAGGGCCTGACCCGCAAGACGCCGTTGCGGGCGAAGAAGACCGAGGCGGCTCCGCTCTTCGACAAATAGGCCGGCGAGCCTGGGAGCCCTGATTCCAAGATGCAGGACCGCCTGCACCTTGGACGGCGCCTACGCGAATCCTGTCCGGGTGTCGGCCGCTCACGCGGCCTCCGCGACCTCGTCCGTCCAGACCTTGAAGCCGATCAGCGTGTTCGGCCCGAAGGTGGTGGCGATGGCGACGTCCGCCGCATCGCGGCCCTGCGCGATCAGCACCCGGCCGATCCGCGGCACGTTGTTGCGCGGATCGAACATCTGCCAGCCGCCTTCGAGATAGGCCTCGAAGGACGCCGCGAAATCGCCCGGCGGAAACGGCGGCGCCGTGCCGACATCGCCGAGATAGCAGGTGCAATAGCGCGCCGGGATGTTCATCGCGCGGCAGAAGGCGATCGCGAGATGGGCGTAGTCGCGGCAGACGCCGCGACCCTCGCGATAGGCCTCCGAAGCGGTCCGCGTCACGCTCGCGTCGTTGTAGTCGAAGGCGATGCGCTGGTGCACGAAATCGCAGATCGCCTGCACGCGCCGGGCGCCGGGCTGGGTGTGGCCGAAGAGCTGCCAGGCCAGGTCGAGCAGGCGGTCGCTGTCGCAGAAGCGGCTGGCGAGCAGGAAGACGATGCATTCCTCCGGCAATTGCTCGACTGGGATCTGCCCGGCCTCGAGCCGGATCGTTTCCGGCAGGCCGCTATCGTTGATCTCCGCATCGGCCGCAATCCGCATCCGGCCTTGCGGCGCCAGCAGCCGGCTGCACCAGTTGCCGAAGCCGTCGCGATAGGCGCTGACATGGACGGCCGGGCTGATCCGCATGTGATCCGGCTCCGCCAGATCGGAGACCCGGCTGAAATGCACATGCAGCAGCAGGATGACGGGGGTCGGCTGTGGAAAGTCGTAGTCGAGCTGGTAGCCGATCCTGAGTTTCACGAGCTGCCTTCTGCGCGTCGCTATGCGCCGGTGATGCGTGGCCCCTCAGCCATGCGGCACCATGCACTTTTCGAGCCGGGATGGCACGGGTGGCCGCCCCATTCCGTCCCGAGCGGGCCGCATCATTCACTTTGCTGTTGTCAGCCATGAATCACTCTGGCTTGCGGTCCCGGCCTGCGGGTCCTAAACCACGCGCGCGCCGGAAGGCGCGTCCCCGTCCGCTCCCCCTGGAGATCGATCATGGCCTTTCTTGCCGATGCCCTGAAGCGCGTGAAGCCGTCAGCGACCATCACCATCACGCAGAAGGCGCGCGACCTGAAAGCCCAGGGCAAGGACGTGATCTCGCTTTCGGTCGGCGAGCCCGATTTCGACACGCCGGACAATATCAAGGACGCCGCCATCGCCGCCATCAAGCGCGGCGAGACGAAGTACACCCCGGTCTCCGGCATCCCGCAGCTGCGCGAGGCGATCGCCCGCAAGCTCAAGCGCGAGAACGGCCTCGACTACAAGCCGAGCCAGACCATCGTCTCGACCGGCGGCAAGCATGTCATCTACAACGCGCTCCTCGCCACGCTGAACCCCGGCGACGAGGTGATCTGCGTCTCGCCCTACTGGGTCAGCTATCCCGAGATGGTGGCGCTGTGCGGCGGCACCCCGACCTTCGCCGAGACCCGCATCGAGAACGAGTTCAAGCTCCAGCCGGAGGATCTCGAGAAGGCGATCACCCCCAAGACCAAGTGGGTGATCCTGAACTCGCCGTCGAACCCGTCCGGCGCCGCCTATAGCCACGCCGAGATGAAGAAGCTCACCGACGTGCTGATGCGCCACCCCCATGTCTGGGTGCTGACCGACGACATGTACGAGCATCTGGTCTATGGCGACTTCAAGTTCGTCACGCCGGCCCAGGTCGAGCCCGGCCTCTACGAGCGCACGCTGACCATGAACGGCGTCTCGAAATCCTATGCCATGACCGGCTGGCGCATCGGCTACGCGGCGGGCCCGCAGCACCTGATGAACGCCATGGACCTGGTCCAGGGCCAGCAGACCTCGGGCACCTCGGCGATCTCGCAATGGGCGGCGGTCGAGGCCCTCGACGGCACGCAGGACCATATCCCGGTGTTCCGGAAGGCTTTTGAGCGCCGGCGCGACCTCGTCGTCTCGATGCTGAACCAGGCGCGCGGCCTGAAATGCCCGACGCCGGAAGGCGCCTTCTACGTCTATCCCGACTGCTCGGCGCTGATCGGCAAGAAGCTGCCGAACGGCAAGACGATCGAGACCGACGAGGACCTGGTCATGGGCCTGCTGGAAGACGAGGCGGTCGCCGCCGTGCACGGCTCCTCCTTCGGCCTCGGCCCGAACTTCCGCATCTCCTACGCCACCTCGGACGAGAAGCTGGAAGAGGCCTGCCGCCGCATCCAGCGCTTCTGCGCCGAGCTGCGCTGAGACATTGGCAAGGCCGGCAGCTCGACTGCCGGCCTCGTCCTGATACGCGATGACACTCGAAGATCAGCGTGCCTTGATGCTGTCGGGGCGCATGTATGACGACCTGACGCCCGAGCTGATCGCAGCGCGAGCGCGGGCCGTCGGCCTGACCGACGCCTATAATCGCAGTTTCGGCCAGCCGCAGGCCGAGCGGGAGGCGCTGCTGCGCGCCTTCCTGCGCGATGTCGGCCCCGGCGCGCATTTCGAGCCGAATTTCCGTTGCGAGTTCGGCTTCAACATCAGCATCGGTCGGAACTTCTACGCCAATTTCGATTGCGTCATGCTGGATGGCGGTGAGATCACGATCGGCGACTACGTCCTGCTCGGGCCGCGCGTCGGCATCTACACCTCCAACCACGCTATCGATCCGGCCGAGCGGGTGGCGGGCGGCTGCTATGCCAAGCCCGTGACGATCGGCAACCGGGTCTGGGTCGGCGGCGGCGTCCAGATCAACCAGGGCGTCACGATCGGCAACGACGCCATCATCGGAGCCGGCAGCGTCGTGACGCGCGATGTGCCGCCCGGTGTCATCGCGGCTGGCGTACCCTGCAAGGTGCTCCGCGAGATCACCGAGGCGGATAAGACGGGGTTTTTCTCCTCCCGTCCATGAGCAGTCGCCGCTCGCCGCATTCGGGCTTCGTGAATTGCTCTCATCCCTGCCTTTGGATAACGCTCCAGTATGAACCGCCGCGTGTTCCTGCTGCTCGCCGCCTTCTGCTCGCTCACGGGTCGCACTGAGGCCCAGACGGCCTTGCCCTCGTTCTCGGTCCGCGAGGCCCATGACGCGGCCAGGGCGGACAAGATCGTCCTCGTCGATATCCGCACGCCCGAGGAATGGGCCGATACCGGCGTGCCGCAGGGTGCGATCAGGCTCGACATGACCGGCAGTGCCTTCGAGGTCCGGCTCGCGGCGCTGCGGCTGGAGAACCCCGGCAAGCCGATCGCCCTGATCTGCCGCACCGGCAGCCGCACCAGCACATTGCAGCGCAAGCTCGCCGGCCGCGGCTGGCGCGATCTTATCGACGTGCGCGGCGGGATGCTCGGAACGCCGAAGGATAAGGGCTGGCTGGCGGAGAAGCTGCCGGTGACGCCGTAATCCCTTCTCCCCTCGGGGGAGAAGGTGGCAGCGCGAAGCGCTGACGGATGAGGGAAGGATGGATCGGGAGGCTACTCTTCCCTCATCCGACCCGGCTTCGCCGGGCCACCTTCTCCCCCGAGGGGAGAAGGGGAAGCCAGCAAATCCGGCCTTCTCTCCCGCGTGATCCGCTCGGCCTCGTCGCGCCGCCATTTCGCGATGCGGGCATGGTCGCCGGAGAGCAGCGCCTCGGGCAGGCCCCTGCCCTCCCAGTCGCGCGGGCGGGTGTAATGCGGATATTCGAGCAGGCCGTTCTCGAAGCTTTCCTCGCTGCCGGAAGCCTCCTTGCCCATCACACCGGGGATCAGCCTGACGCAGGCATCGAGCAGCACCATCGCCGCCATCTCGCCGCCGGAGAGGATGTAGTCGCCGATCGAGATCTCGGTGAGATTGCGCCCCTCGATCACGCGCTCGTCGACACCCTCGAAGCGGCCGCAGACGATGAGCGCGCCCTCGCCCGCGACCAGCTCGCGCACCAGCCCCTGGTCTAGCCTTCGCCCGCGCGGCGACATCAGGAGCCGCGGCCGCGGATCGTCGGCCGGCACCGCCGCGTCGATCGCCGCCGCCAGCACGTCGCAGCGCAGCACCATGCCGGCGCCGCCGCCGGCCGGATTGTCGTCGACATTGCGATGGCGGCCGATACCATGGTCGCGGATCTGGTGCGTCTCCAGCGACCAGAGGCCCTTGCGCAGGCCCTCGCCGGCCAGCGACGCGCCGAGCGGGCCGGGAAACATCTCGGGATAGAGCGTCAGGATCGAGGCGCGAAAGGGCATCGGTCAAGCAAAGCGCAGCGCGGCAAGCCCGTCCAGCGCTGCGAAATCGGGCGCGCTGGCGATGACATTGCCGAAGCCGGCAAACGCCTGCGCGTCCAGCATCGTCAGGATCGCGATGGCGCGCATGCCGGCGCGCTGCGCCGCCTCGACGCCGTTGGGCGCATCCTCGAAGACGAGGCAGCTCTCGGGCGGCACACCCATGCGCTCGGCCGCGCCAAGAAACAGATCGGGATGCGGCTTGCCGCGAAAGCCCTGGCTCGGCGCGATCACTGTGGTGAAGCGCGAGCGCAGGCCGAGCGTATCGAGCACCAGGGCGATGTTGCCGGGCGGCGCCGCACTCGCGACCGCCATGGCGACGCCCGCTGCATCGGCCCGCGCCATCAGCTCGAGCAGGCCGGGCATGGCGGCGACATGGGGTCGGTAGATCTGCTGGTAGAAGAGCTCCTTCTCCTTGCCCAACGCAGCGATCTCGTCCTCGCTCGCATCGGGAAAGAGCGGCCCGACGATCTCCCTCACCGCCATCCCGGCGGTATGAAGGAAGAAGCTCTCGCGGTCGAAGGGCAGGCCATGGGCCTTGTGAAGATGCTCCCAGGCGTCCTCGTGATAGCGCATGTTGTCGACGATGGTGCCGTCCATGTCGAAGATCAGCGCGCGGACGGGGCTCTCACTTGCCATCGTCGGCCTCGAACAACCCCTCCGGAGGGACGGCCTCGATGCGCTGCGCGGCGATGTCGATCACCGGCGCGAAGGCCCTGGTGAAGGGCATCAGCACCGAGCGGCCATCGGGAAGCGCGATGTCGAGCAGGTCGCCGGCGCCATAGTTGACGACGGCGCTCACGCTGCCGAGCACCGTGCCGTCCGGCGCGATAACCGCGCAGCCGACGAGGTCGGCCTGCAGGAACTCGTCCTCATCCTCGACCGTGGGCAGCTTGTCGCGCGTGACGTGGAGCTTGACGCCGTTCAGCAGTTCGGCGGCCTCGCGGCTGGTGACGCCCTTGAGCCGGGCGACCACCACCTCCTTGGCCGGCCGGATATCGGCGATCTCGAAACTGCGCCCCTGCTCGTCGCGCAGGGGGCCGTATTCCGCGATCGCCAGCGGATCGGCCGTGAAGGCCTTGATCCTGACCTCGCCGCGCACGCCATGCGGCGCGCCGACGATGCCGAGCAGGACGAGGTCGTTGTCAGCCATCAGCCGTCATTCCGGGCGTGAACCGAGCCGGCACGTCATGCTCGGGCTTGACCCGAGCATCTCCGGACACGAGATTCTCGGGTCTGCGCTGCGCTTCGCCCGAGAATGACGAGAAGCAGCTCACGCCTCGGCGGCTTCTTCGGCCGGGGCGGCGGCTTCAGCCGGGGCGGCGGCGGCCGGGGCAGCCGATTTCTCGGCCCGCTTCTCGGCGCGCTCCTTGGCCTTCTCGCCGGGAACGGCCTTCTCCGGGTTGCTGCGGGCCGGACGCTTCAGCACGCCGGCGGCGTCGAGGAAGCGCAGCACGCGGTCGGTCGGCTGGGCGCCCTTGGCGATCCAGGACTTGGCCTTCTCGAGGTCGAGCACGACGCGCTCCGGCGAATCCTTCGCCTTCATCGGGTCATAGGCGCCGATCTTCTCGATGAAGCGGCCATCGCGCGGCGAGCGGGCGTCGGCGACGACGATACGGTAATAGGGGCGCTTCTTGGCGCCGCCGCGGGTCAGGCGGATCTTCAGGGACATTGTGTTCTTCCTTGCTCAGTCGTTGCTCTGCCGGGCTGCGCAAACGGCAGCCGGCGTTTCACCGTCATGCCCGCCCTTGTGGCGAGCATTCACGTCTTCACCCCGCCGCCACGTCGCGAAGACGTGGATGGCCGGGACAGGCCCGACCATGACGGCGAGCGTCACGGCCGAACGATCTCTCACTTCTTCTTCCCCCCGAACGGGTTGCCGCCGAGGCCGGGCAGGCCGCCCAATCCCGGCAGCTTCGGCATCATGCCGGCAGGCGGGGTGACGCCCTTGGGCAGGCCGGGAAAGCCGCCGGGCGGCAGCGAGGGCATGCCACCGCCCGCGCCAAACTGCTTCTGCAAGGCCTCGAGCTGCGCCGGATCCATCTTCGAGGGGTCGGGCATGCCGGCCGGCAGTCCGCCTGCGCCGCCGATGCCGAACATCTGGCCGAGCTTGCCGAGCATGCCGCCCTTCTGGCGCGCCATCGCCTTCATCATGTCCGCCATCTGGCGGTGCATCTTGAGCAGCTTGTTGATCGCCTCCGGCGTGGTGCCGGAGCCGGCCGCGATGCGCTTCTTGCGGCTGTTCTTGAGCAGGTCGGGATTCCTGCGCTCGGCGGCCGTCATCGAGTTGATGATCGCGACCTGACGCTTGATGACGTTGTCGTCCATCTTGGCGTTGGCGAGCTGGTTCTTCATCTGCGCCATGCCGGGCAGCATGCCCATGACGCCGCCTAACCCGCCCATCTTCTCCATTTGCTGGAGCTGGGTGCGCAGGTCGGAAAGGTCGAAATTGCCCTTGGCCAGGCGCTGGGCCAGCTCCTGCGCCTTGTCGGCATCGACCGTCTGCGCCGCCTTCTCGACCAGCGAGACGATGTCGCCCATGCCGAGGATGCGGTTGGCGACGCGCGAGGGATGGAAATCCTCGAGCGCGTCGGTCTTCTCGCCGGTGCCGACGAGCTTGATCG
>NZ_JBHYEM010000007.1:42068-251916 GCF_051860145.1 Allobosea sp.
GTCCATGCGGGTCAGCACGATGCCGGTCAGCCCGACGCGGGCGTCGAAGGCGCGCGCCGTGTTGACCGCGTCCTGGCCGGTCAGCGCGTCGGCGACGAGCAGCACCTCGTGCGGGCTGGTGGCCGCCTTCACCTCGGCGACTTCCGCCATCAGCGTGTCGTCGAGCGTGACGCGGCCGGCCGTGTCGAGCATCACGCCGTCGAAGCCGCCGAGCTTGCCGGCCTCGATCGCGCGCCGCGCGATCTGCACGGCGCTCTGGCCGGCGACGATCGGCAGGGTGTCGACGCCGACCTGCTGACCGAGGATGGCGAGCTGCTCCATCGCGGCTGGACGGCGCGTGTCGAGCGAGGCCATCAGCACCCGCTTCTTGTTGCGGTCGGTCAGGCGCTTGGCGATCTTGGCGGTCGAGGTCGTCTTGCCCGAGCCCTGCAGGCCGACCATCAGAATCGGCACCGGCGGCACGGAGTCGAGCGTGATGCCCTCGCCCTCGCCGCCAAGCGTGTCGATCAGGACGTCATTGACGATCTTGATGACCTGCTGGCCGGGCGTGACCGATTTCAGGACCTCGGCGCCGACGGCCCGCTCGCGCACCTTCTCGGTGAAGCTGCGCACCACCTCGAGCGCGACGTCGGCCTCCAGCAGCGCCCGGCGCACCTCGCGCAAAGCGGCGTTGACGTCGTCCTCGGTCAGCGAGCCCCTGCGGGTCAGGCCCGAGAGGATGCCGGAAAGTCTGTCGCTCAACGTGCCGAACATGCGGCCCCTTGTCGGTTGCATACGGTTCTGTCAGCCAACAAAACGGACATCATCCCCAAACGGTTTCGCGCCCGAGGGCGCGGACGCGCTGTCGGGCGTTGACCTCCGGGCTCGTGGAAGCGCACTGCGCGGCCCGGTCGGCGGATGCGGTCTCGTCGATGTCGGCGAAACGGATGGCCGGGTTAAAGCGTCAGAATGTGGCGAAAGTCAAGGTCGGCGCGCGATCGGCGGCATTCTCGCCGCGATTGGCAGCTAGCCCGCCCTGCCCGATGACACCTCTCGAGTCGAAGCCGCCGATGAAAGCTCTTGCCGTCCCCCTCCTCGCCGTCACTGCTCTCGCCGCCGGCTGCGCGACGCAGCCACGCCCGACCCGTCCGCTCGACGGGAAAGCAGTCGAGCGTCTGGCCGCCGTCCGGGTCGATCCGGGCGCCGCGAGCAGGATCCTGAACGCCTATCGGGCCCAGAACGGCCTGAGCCCGATCCGGCTCGACCCGGCACTCACCGCGATGGCCCAGCACCAGGCCGATGCGATGGCGGCCGGCAACGCACTCTCGCATGATGTCGGCGGCAGCTTCTCCTCGCGCGTCCACGCCGCCGGCATCGACGCCGCCCGCACCGCCGAGAATCTCGGCGGCGGCTATTACTCGACCGAGGAGGCTTTCGCCGGCTGGCGGAAATCCGCGGGGCATGACGCCAATCTCAGGATGCCGCAGGCGACGCGCTTCGGCATCGCCCTGGCCAAGGATCCGGGCACGACCTATCGCGCCTATTGGGCGCTGGTGATCGCGGGCGAGCCCGAGCAGAGGCGGACGCTGGATGCAGGACCACTCGTTCCGGTGGAAACCTTGCGCAGACCGCGCGCTCAAGGTGACAGGCGTTTGAGCGGAGGCTAGGGATCGCGCTCCCTTGTCCGAACCGGATCGCACCATGCGCCACATTGCCTTGAAGTCGCTTACCCTGGCCGCCATCGCCCTGCCTGCCGGTCTCTCCGAGGCCCAGGCCCAGCCCTGCGCCACCAATTTCAAATCGGCGGGCGTGCCGATGATCTCGACCATCACCTACCGGACCTGGGACCTGATCCCCAACCGCAAGCCCGCCGCCGTGCTGGGCCCGCTCGCCCGCGCTGTGGCAGCCGACGGCTTCGACAATGTCCAGACCGACAAGGCCGGCGGGGTGATCACCGCCATGCAGGAGGTGACCGGCTCGGGACGGCCGCAATTCCTGCGCGTCACCGCGAAGGCCAGCGGCCCGGCCACCCGCGTCGACATCGTCTTCACCGTACAGGCCGGCCAGATCGCCGAGGAGAACGGCACCCGCTCGGCCATGTGCAAGATCATCGCGAGCGCCCGCCGCTGAGCGACGGCGCCATCTGACACCAGCCGCCGCGGCTGAACCCCCGCGGCGGCCTCTTTACAAAGCCCCGTGACTGGGGATTGCTCCGCCTCCCGCTACCGGAGCCTCGCGCCATGACCATCGAAACCTGGGCCGCCTTCGCCGCCGCCACCGCCGTCCTGCTGGTCATCCCGGGCCCGACCATCCTGCTGGTGATTTCCTATGCGCTCGGCCAGGGCTGGCGCACCGCCTTCCCGATGGCGGTCGGCGTCGCGCTCGGCGATTTCACCGCGATGACGCTCTCGATGCTCGGCGTCGGGGCCCTGCTCGCCACCTCCGCCACCGTGTTCACGGCCCTGAAATGGGTCGGCGCGGCCTATCTGGTCTATCTCGGCGTAAAACTCTTCCGCGCCGGCGGTAGCCTGAACGCCGAGCCGCGCAAGGACGCCACCTCGGCGCTCAAGATGCTCGGCCATGCCTGGCTGGTGACGGCGCTCAACCCGAAGGGCATCACCTTCTTCGTCGCCTTCCTGCCGCAGGTCCTCGACGCCAAGGCCGATTTCTGGACGCAGATGCTGATCTTCGAGGCGACCTTCATCACGCTCGCCTTCGCCAACGCGCTCGGCTATGCGCTGATCGCCTCGCGGGCCCGCTCGGTGGTCAGCAATCCTCGTGCGATCGGCCTGTTCAACAAGGCGGGCGGGACCCTGCTCGTCGGCGCCGGCATCGCGACCGTCGCGATGCGCTCGGGAAGTAATTGACCCGCAGGAGCGCGCTCCATGCCTGCCGCCAAGGATCCGGCCACGCTCGATTTCTATGCGAATGAGGCCGACGCTTATGCTGCCCGCGGGCAAGAGGCCAACCGCTCATGGCTCGACCGGTTCGGTTCCGCGCTTCCGCCCGGCGGGCATGTCCTCGAACTGGGCTGCGGCGCAGGCCAGGATAGCGAGGCCCTGCTGTTCCGCGGCTTCGACGTGACGCCGACCGATGGCTCGCCGGAACTCGCTGCACGGGCAGCGCAACGCCTGGGGAGGCCGGTACCCACATTGCTCTTCGAGGATCTCGTAGCGAAGCAGGCATTTGACGGCATCTGGGCCAATGCCTGCCTGCTGCATGTTCCGCGCGAGGCCCTGCCCGCCATCATCGGCCGGGTGCAGGCTGCCCTGAAGCCCGGGGGAGTGTTCTATGCCAGCTTCAAGGCTGGCGGCGCGGAGGGGCGGGACCGGTTTGGCCGCTACTACAACTATCCCTCGAAGGAATGGCTCCCGGCCGCCTATGGGCCGGTCGGCTGGCGCGAAATCGAGATCAGCCAGGAGGCGGGGAGCGGCTACGATCGCGAGCCGACCGACTGGCTGCATGTGCTGGCGATCAAGATGCCGTGACGGCTCCGTGGTCGCGGTGGCCGGGACGGCCAGCCTGCGTCAGGATCGCGGGACTTGACCTTGCGCCAGTGCGCCCCACCTCTCCCGCCATGACTCGCACCATGAACCGCCGCAAGCTTCTTTCCTTCCTCGGCATCACCGCCTTGCTCGGTTCGACCGGCTTCGCCTGGGCCGCCATCACCCGCTCGCGCAATCCCTATTACCAGGGGCCGATCACCGAGAACTTCGACGGGTTGCGCTTCAGCGACGGGCGCACCGTCAACAAGGGCCTGCTCGACGTCCTGAAATGGCAGACCTCGAAGCGCCAGCGCGAGGCCTTCCCGGCCCGCTATCCCGCCCCGCCGCAGGACAAGCCTCCGGCCCGCGTCGAGTCCTTACGCGTCGTCCATCTCGGCCATGCCTCGTTCCTCTATCAGGTGGCCGGGCTCAACCTGCTGGTCGACCCGGTCTATGCCGAGCGCGCCAGCCCTTTCTCCTTCGCCGGCCCGCGCCGCGTCAACGCGCCAGGCGTCGCCTTCGCCGACCTGCCGAAGATCGACGTCGTGCTGGTCACCCACAACCACTACGACCATCTCGACCTTGGGACGCTCGCGGCGCTCCACCAGCGCGACCAGCCGCGCATGATCATGCCGCTCGGCAACGATACCATCGTGAAGGCGCGCAATCCCGAGATCCGCGCCGAGGCGCATGACTGGAACACGAAGCTCGCGCTCTCCGACGCCGTCTCGATCATCCTCGCGCCGACCTATCACTGGTCGGCGCGCGGCGCCTTCGACCGGCGCATGGCGCTCTGGTGCTCCTTCGTGATCGAGACGCCGTCGGGGCGGCTCTTCCATATCGGCGACACCGGCTACCACGACGGCTCGCTCTATGAGCGCATCGGCGCCGAATACGGCCCCTTTCGGCTGGCGGCCCTGCCGATCGGCGCCTATGAGCCGCGCTGGTTCATGGGCGACAACCACATGAATCCCGAGGAGGCGGTCAAGGTCATGCTCGCGCTCAGGGCCGAGCAGGCGCTCGGCCACCACTGGGGCACCTTCCAGCTCACCGACGAGGGCGTCGAGCGGCCGCCGGAAGCGCTGAAGCTCACGCTGGCCGCAGCAGGCCTGCCCGAGGAGCGCTTCAGGCCGATGCGTCCGGGACTGAGCTGGGAGGCGTGACACGCCCCGCCGAAGCGCCGCGCGTCATGCTCGCCCTCGTGGCGAGCATCCACATCTTGAACGTACCCCGCACGACGGAAGGCGTGGATGGTCGGGACAAACCCGACCATGACGGCAAGCCCGCCTATTGCGGCTGCACGTAGACGTTGATCTCGAGATTGGGGTCGGCCGGATCGTTGAGATCGCTGACATATTCCTCGAGGAAGGCGTCCTTCACCTTGATGTTCTTCGCTTCGAGATAGGCCGTGATCGTCTCATAGGTCGAATCGATGTCGTCATAGGGCGCCGTGTGCACGAAGCGCAGCGAGGGACCGGCCGGGCTCGTGCCGGCGCGGATGCCCTCGCCGAGCGGCGCGCCTGCATCCGGCGCGCGCGCGACCGGCAGCATCGCCTCGAACCGGAAGCCGTTGTCGTCGGTCTCGACGAACAGCGTCAGAGGCCGGCCGGCAACCGCCAGCCCTGCTTTCGCGGCCTGCTCGCGCAGGGACTTGAAGCTCTCGGACAGGCGCTGGAAGCCCTGGTCCCAGCTCGCCTGCCCCGACAGCATCAGCACCGGCTTGGCGACGAGCAAAACCTCGTCGACATCGCTCGGATCTCCCGGCTTGCCGGCCATGGTCGCGTTGGGGTTGGGGACGCCGGTCGATTGCGGCGTCGTCACCGGCGGAGCCGGCGATTGGCTCGGCGCGGGCAAGGTCGGCGGCGGCTGCACGGGCTGCGGCTCGAGCGGGCCTTGCGGGCTCGGCGCCGGCTGGACCGGTTGCGGCGTGACCGGCCCCTGCGGGCTCGGCGGCGGCTGGACCGGCTCTGGCGATGGCGTGGCCTGGGCAGGCACGGCGCCGGGCGGTGGCGCCAATGGCGCTGCCTCGACCGGCGTCGGCGGCGCCACCCTGGTCTGGGCCGAGGCCGGGACAAGGGCGCTGAGCGCACCAGCGAGAGCCAGTATTACAACCCGGATATGCCGCATCGTGGTGGCCCTGACAGAGAGGAGCGATTCGCGCCCTTTGCGGCGCAGCATAGGATGTCCGTCGTCACGCAGGAACGGCCGCAATGCTGGCTTTTTCGCGTCGCCTCCCTCATATAGCCGCTCTTTGTTGGACATGTGACCGAATGAACGCATTGGCGCATCGCCGGTTCCTCAAGATGAACGGGCTCGGCAACCAGATCACGGTGCTCGACCTGCGCGGCACGAAGCTCATGGTGAGCGACGCGGAAGCCCGCGCCATCGCCGCCGAGCCGCGCGCCCGCTTCGACCAGCTTATGGTCCTGCACGATGCGCGCACGCCCGGCACCGACGCCTTCGTCAAGATCTACAACAGCGACGGCTCCGAGGCCGGCGCCTGCGGCAACGGCACGCGCTGCGTCGCCTGGGCGATGCTGGCCGATGCCGAAATGGGCAGGCCCGGCCGCCGTGAGCTGCTGCTCGAGACCAGAGCGGGGCTGCTGCCCGCAACCCGGATCGACGACCTCACCTTCACCGTCGACATGGGCGCGCCGAGGCTGGCCTGGGACGAGATCCCGCTCGCCGACCCCTTCCACGACACCAGCCGCTTCGAGCTTCAGATCGGCCCGATCGACGCGCCGATCCTGCACACGCCCTGCGCCGTCAACATGGGCAACCCGCACGCGGTCTTCTTCGTCGACGACCCCTACGCCTTCAACCTGGAGCAGATCGGCCCGCTGCTGGAGAACCACCCGATCTTCCCCGACAGGGCCAATATCGAGCTCGCCGCGGTGACGGCGCCCGACCATATCGTGCTGCGCGTCTGGGAGCGCGGCGCCGGCATCACCCAGGCTTGCGGCTCGGGCGCCTGCGCCGCCCTCGTCGCCGCCGTGCGCCGCGAATTGTCGGAGCGCAAGGCGGTGGTCAGCCTGCCGGGCGGCGATCTCACCATCGAATGGCGCGAGAGCGACGGCCATGTCCTGATGACCGGGCCGGTCGCATTCGAATGGGACGGCACCTTCGCCCCCGCCCTCTTCGAGAACGCGGCCTGATGGCGCTCGACGTCATCACCTTCGGCTGCCGGCTCAACATCGTCGAGAGCGAGGCGATCCGGAACGAGGCGCAGGCCGCGGGCCTGCGCGACCTTGCCATCGTCAACACCTGCGCCGTCACCAATGAGGCGACGCGGCAGGCCCGCCAGGCGATCCGCCGCCTCAAGCGCGAGCAACCCGACCGGCCGGTCGTGGTCACCGGCTGCGCCGCGCAGATCGACGCCGCCGGCTTCGCCGCGATGCCGGAGACCGCGCGCGTCATCGGCAATGCCGAGAAGATGCGGGCCGAAACCTGGGCGGCGCTCGCCCGCTCGAACAGCCTCGCCGCCGACGCTCCCTCCCCCGAGGAGAAGACCACCGTCGCCGACATCATGGCCGAGACCCGGCTGACCACGCTCGCGCTGCGCGGCTTCGCAGCGCATACGCGCGGCTTCGTCCAGGTCCAGAACGGCTGCGACCATCGCTGCACCTTCTGCGTCATCCCCTATGGCCGCGGCAATTCCCGCTCCCTTCCGGTCGAGGCCGTGATCGCCCAGGCCCGCAGCCTCGTCGAGAACGGCGCGCGCGAGCTCGTGCTGACCGGCGTCGACCTGACGAGCTATGGCCGCGACCTGCCGGACGCGCCCGGCCTAGGCACGCTCGTCGGAGCCCTGCTGCGCGCCCTGCCGGACCTGCAGCGCCTACGGCTCTCCTCGATCGACGCGGTCGAGGTCGATGACGCGCTGCGCGAGCTGATCGCCACGGAATCGCGGCTGATGCCGCATCTGCATCTCTCGCTCCAGCATGGCGACGACCTGATCCTGAAGCGGATGAAGCGCCGGCACGGCCGCGACGACGCCATCCGCTTCTGCGCCGAGATGCGCGGCTTGAGACCGGACATCGTCTTTGGCGCCGACCTGATCGCCGGCTTCCCGACCGAGGACGAGGCGATGTTCGCCCGCTCGCTCTCGCTGATCGGGGAATGCGGCCTGGCCTATGTCCATGTCTTCCCGTATTCGGCCCGCCCAGGGACGCCGGCGGCGCGTATGCCGCAACTGCCGGGCGAGATCGTGAGCGAACGCGCCGCGCGCCTGCGCGCCGCCGCGGCAACCGCCCATGCCGGCCACCTGCAGGCCCGGATCGGCCGGCCGCTCAAGGTGTTGACCGAGCGCGGCAATACCGGCCGGGCCGAGGATTTCACGCTGCTGCGCTTCGAGCGCGATGTCGCTGCCGGCGAGATCATCACCGCCGAGGGATTTCGCGCCGAGCGGAACGCCTTGCTGGCCGCCTGAGATCGGCCGGCCCGACGTTTTTCAGCGGGCGCTGCCCCGCACCCGCTGGACCTGGTTGTTGCAATAGCCGCGCGGGTTCCAGACCATCTCCAGCGGCTGCGCGCGGCCTTCAGCGTCGGTGGCGCGGGCCATGACCGTCACGATGCCCGCTTGCCCCGCCATCATCGTCGCGCTGAAGGGCCGCCAGGCGAAATCGCCCTCGCCGGCGCCGAGCTCCGCCTGATGCCACGTCTCGCCGCCATCGCTGGAAACGGCGACCGAGGCAACGGGCACCGCACCGCTCCAGGCAAAGCCTCTCACGCCAAACGCAGCCCCGACGGCGACCGCGAAACCCGCGAGCGGTGCGGTGATCAATGACTTCACCGGCATGTCAGTGATCACTTCGAAGCTGCTCGCATCGATCGGCTCACCGGGGGCCACCGGTGCGCCCGGCAGGCGGTAATCGGTGCCGCGCATCTTCTCGCCGTCATGCTCGCAGGGGCGGATCGTGATTCGCTCCAGCCATTTCTGCCAGGCCGAGCCGGGATAGCCGGGCGCGACGATCCGCAACGGTCCGCCATGCAGGCGCGGCAGCGGCTCGCCGTTCATCTCGAACGCGACCAGCGTCTCCGGGCTCAGGGCCTTGGCGATGGGCAGGCCGCGCGACAGCGCCGGCCGGGCCTCGTCCTTGATCAGCCGGTCCGGGCTGTGATGCGCCGTGTAGAACGCGCCCGGCCGCAGCCCGGCATCGACGAGCAGATCCCTGAGACGCACCCCGGTCCAGCGCGCACAGCCGACCGCGCCCAGCCGCCATGGCAGCCCGTCGGTCGGCGGCGAGAACTGCACGCGGCCATTGCCGGCGCATTCGAGCACCGAGGTGACGGTCACCACCTCGAAGCGCCGTTGCAAATCGTCGAGCGACCATGTCGCCGGCCGCTCGACCTCGCCATCGAGCGTCAGCCTCCACGCTTCCGGCGCGTCGATATCCGGCAGCGCGCCATTGTTGCGGATGAAGAAGGCGTCGACCGGCGTGATCGGCTGATCGAGCAGCCCGATCTCCGGTTCGGCGTTCAGCGCCTCCTCGTCATGGACGTAGAGGCCGGGCTTGAGGCGCCGCAGCAGCGGTAATTCAACGAGACGGCGAGGCAACGGCCACCTTTTGCGGAAGGACTTGATGCCGCGCGTCCGCAACGGCCGGTTTCGCAGCGGACGCTAGTCAAGCCCAGCCCGCTAATCAAGCGGCCAAGCGCTCAAGTTTTCGGCGCGACCTCCTCGCGCAAGGCACGGCGCAGCACCTTGCCGACATTGGTCTTGGGCAAGCTCTCGCGGAAGACGATATGCTTCGGGACCTTGTAGCCGGTCAGGTTCTCCTTGCAGAAACTGCGCAGCGCCTCCGACGTCAGCGCCTGATCCTTCTTGACGACGAAAGCGGTCACCGCCTCCCCGGAATGCTCGTCCGGCAGGCCGATGACGGCAGCCTCGAGCACGCCGGGATGCGTCGCGAGCACATCCTCGACCTCGTTCGGATAGACGTTGAAGCCGGAGACCAGGACCATGTCCTTCATCCGGTCGACGATCTTGATCTGGCCGTCCGGCAGCATGATGCCGACATCGCCCGAGCGGAAGAATCCGTCCGGCGTCATCACCTTGGCGGTCTCGTCTGGCCGCTGCCAGTAGCCGACCATCACCTGCGGCCCGCGAATGCAGACCTCGCCGGGCTCGCCGAGCGGCATCTCGTTGTTCTCGGCATCGCGGATGGCGAAATCGGTCGACGGCAGCGGAAAGCCGATCGTGCCGGTGAACTCGGCGATGTCGGGCCGGTTCGCGGAGGCCACGGGCGAGGTCTCGGACAGGCCGTAGCCCTCAACGATCGGCCGGCCGGTCACGTCCTTCCAGCGCTTGGCGACGACGGCCTGCGTCGCCATGCCGCCGGCGACCGCGAAGCGCAGTTCCGAGAAATCGACGCCCTTGATCTCGGGATGGGTGGCGAGCGCGTTGTAGAGCGTGTTGACGCCGGAGAAGAGCGTGATGCGGCTGGTCTTCAGCGTCTTGACGAAGCCGGCGATGTCGCGTGGGTTGGCAATCAGCAGCCCCTTGGCGCCGATGCGCAGCATGAACATGCAGCAGCAGGTCAGCGCGAAGATGTGATAGAGCGGCAGCGCCGTCACCATCACGTGTTGGTAGTCGCTGCGGCCGAGCGGCGGCTCGAGCCCCCAGCCCAGCCAGAGCGCGCATTGCTCGACATTGGAGGCGACGTTGCGGTGGCTCAGCGTCGCGCCCTTCGCGACGCCGGTGGTGCCGCCGGTATATTGCAGGAACGCGATATCGTCCGGCGAAACCACGACCGGCTGCATCGTCGCCGGCCGCGACAGGATGTCCTTCAGCGCCAGTGCGCCCGGCAAGTTGAACGGCTTGACCACCTTCTTGATGCGGCGGGCGACGAAATTGACGATCGTGCCCTTGAAGCCCATCAGGTCGCCGGCGGTCGCCAGGATGATGGCGTCGAGCTTCAGGTTGGGCCGCGCCTCCTCGACGACATGGGCAAAGTTCTCGATCACCACCAGCGCGCGGGCGCCGGAATCGTTGAGCTGGTGAGTGAGCTCGCGCGCGGTGTAGAGCGGGTTGACATTGACCACGGTGAAGCCGCCGAGCAGCGCCCCGAAGATCGTCGCCGGATAGGCCAGGATATTAGGCATCATCAGCGCGATCCGGTCGCCCTTCTGGAAGCCGCGCCCCTGCAGCCAGGCGGCGAAGCTCTGCGCCGCCCGCCCGATCTCGGCGAAGCTCAGGGACTTGCCGAAACTCTCGAAGGCCGGCCGCTCGGCATAGGTCTCGCAGGCATTCCGGATCAGGTCCGCCAGGGTCCCCACCCTGGCTTCGTCGATCTGCGGCGGCACGGCCGTCGGATAATGCGCCAACCAGGGCCGTGGATCGGGCTTCGCCTGCGCGGCGCTCGTCGCGTTCATCGTCGCTCCTCCCAGGTCGCGGCATTCGCCTTTTGTCGCTGGCGTTTCTGCCTAGTTATGACCCTACAGTGCGAAACCAGAACGGCGGGCGCAAGCACCCGCCGTTCTTTCATTCGCAAAAGGTTCATATATGAACCTTTTTGGTCACACCGACATGGTCAGCGGCCCTGGGCCAGGGCATGTGCGGACACTACCGCATCGGCCGATTTACCGGCGAGTTCGGCGAGATGGTCGAAGCGCAGGCTGAAGGAGCCGACACCCGACGTGGCCGAGCGCAGCTCGACGATCAGCCCGCCCATTTCGGCCTCAGGCAGCAGCGCGTTGATCTGGTCCCAGCCGCGCCAGCCGGGCCGCGCGTCATAGCCGAGGATCTGGCCGCGGCGAGCCGAGACGATGGCCGAAGCGCGCGACATCGCATCGGACGGGATCACGACCTCGACGGCGAGGATCGGCTCGAGCAGGACCGGTTTCGCTTGCGGCACCGCCTCCGACATCGCCAGCCGCGCCGCCTGGCGGAACGCCATGTCGGAGGAATCGACCGTATGATACGACCCGTCCGTCAGCGTGACCTCGATATCGACGAGTGGGAAGCCGAGCGGACCGTGCTGGCAGAAATCCCGCACCCCGGCCTCGACCGAGGAGATGTATTGCCGCGGCACCACCCCGCCGGTGATCTTGTCGACGAAGCGGATGCCCTGGCCGCGCTCCAGCGGGGCGACCTCCAGCACGACGTCGCCATATTGGCCATGGCCGCCGCTCTGCTTGCGATGCCGGCCCCGCGCGCTCGCCTTGCCGCGGATGGTCTCGCGATAGCCGATCGCCGGCGCATGGCTCTCGACCGCGACGCCGTAGCGCCCCGAGAGCCGCTCCATCGTCACGCGCAGATGCATCTCGCCCTGGCCCGACAGGCGCATCTCGCCGAATTCCGGCAGATGTTCGACCAAGAGCGCCGGGTCCTCCTCGGCGACGCGCCCGAGCGCGGCGGTCAACCTGACATCGTCCTTGCGATCCCTGACGCTGATGCCGAGCGCATGCACGGACTCGGGCGGCGCGACCGAGCTCACCAGGCCGGGCCGCGCCTTGCCGGCGGCCAGCGCCTCGCCGGTCTTGACGCCCTCCAGCCGGGCGAAGGCCGCGACCTCGCCCTCCTCGGCTGCGGGCTTGCGGGTCTGCTCGGAGCCCTTCAGCGCGATGACGCCGCCGATCCGCGTCTCGACACCACCGGAGGTGGTCACGACGTCGCCTTCCGCCAGTCGCCCGCGCAGCACCCGCGCGAGCGAGACCTTGCCGCCCTGCCCCGAATGCCAGGTCTTCATCACCTGCGCCAAAGGCGCGCCATCCGCGACGACGCCGATGCGCCCACGCGTCTCGGCCAGGCCCGGAGCCTCATGGCGCAACGCCTTGAGCAGCCGCGTCACGCCGTTGCCGCGCTCGGCCGAGCCGATCAGCACCGGCACGACATGGCGCTCCTTCAATTCGCGGGCGAGGTCGTCGAAGACCAGGTCGCGCGGCGGCTCGATGTCGCCGAGCAGATCCTCCATCAGCCCGTCATCGTAATCCGCGAGCTTTTCGAGCATCGAGAAGCGCGCATCCTTCTCGCGCCCGACATCGTCGGAGCCCCGCGGCACGATCTCGCTCGGCGCATGCTCGCGATAGATGAAGGCGCGTTCGAGAGCGAGGTCGATGAAGCCGACCGCGATGCCCTTCTGCCAGATCGGAATCTGGCGCAGCAGCAGCGGCGTGCGCGAGGCGCGCTGCAGGATCGCCAGCGTCTCGCGCACCCGGCGCGTCGCGGTGTCGATCTTGTTGAGGAAGAGGAAGCGCGGGATGTCCGCCTCCTCGAGCTCGCGGAGCACGAGCTCGAGCGCCGGCGCCTTGCGGTCGTCGGCCTCGCAGACCACGACCGCGGCATCCACGGCAGGCAGCACGTGCCGCATCTCGTGCAGGAACTCGACCGAACCGGGGCAATCGATGAAACTGTAGCGCTCCCCCAGGAAATCGACGGTGGCCACGTTCGGTTCGGTGCTCATCTGGTGCGCGCGCGCCTCGGCGCTGGCGTCGCCGATGCTGTTGCCGGTCTTGACCGAACCGGCACGCGACAGCGCCCCGCATCGCTCCAGGATGCCTTCGAGCAGGGTCGTCTTGCCGCTCTGGAAGGGACCGACGATGGCGATGCATCGCGGCCCCGAAGCTCTATTACCGGTGGCGGAACCTCCATTGCCTGACGTCGCAGCCATAGCGTCCTCCTTCGGGTGAGGCCGCGCAGGAATGCGGGACAGATGTCCGTCCGACGCGGCGAAAGACCGGCGGGAACGATGGCACAACGCCCACGCCGGGAAGGCGGCGGTCGCTCAGGCCCGACAGGGTCGGGCGGCCGTCGAAGAGGGATGTCGAAATTGAGGTTCGCGCTTACCGGAGCCAGGCGCAAGCGGAATATTCCGCGGCCGGCAGGCAAGTTGTCGCCCCTGCCAAGACAAGGTCGTTCCTCATGGCAGGAAGCGAGCCACTACGCTCGGCGAGCCGACCTCGGCCGGGCATGGACCCCACTCCGGAGGACAGCCATGCTCAAAGTCATCGCTCAGGACTTCATCAAGGTCGAGGCCGTCGCCCTCGTCACGCCGCTCTATGCCGAGCTCGTCGAAAAGACGCGGCGCGAAGTGCTCTGCCGATCCTATGATCTCTTCGTCGACCAGAAGGATCCGGGCCATTTCGTCTTCATCGAGGAATGGCCCGACCGCGCCGCCCTGGACGCGCATTGCCGGACGGAGCATTTCACGCGGCTCGTCCCGCTGATCAACGCGCATCAAAGGCAGAAGGGAACCTTCATCCTGATGGAGCCTTTCGCCCGCTAGGACCGGATGCGTTCAGCTGGAATCGCAAAGCGATCCATCTGAAAGCTGAATCGATCTCTCATCGGAAGCGCGAGTTGGATCGACGCGAAGGGCCGGTCCGACTTGCTCGCGCCCTGCTCCGAGGTTCAGCGATTGCGCCGCTCGCCGCGCAGCGTCGAGAGCCCGATGCCGACCGCATCGAAACCGCCATCGACGGCGAGGACCTGGCCGGTGACATAGCTCGCCTTGGCGCTGCACAGGAAGAAGATCGCCTCGGCCAGCTCCTCCTCCAGCCCGTAGCGGTTGAGCGGGATCGCGTCGTGGTAGTCGGCGCGGATCTCCTTGCTGTGCACGGCCTTGGCCATGGCGGTGTCGACCGGGCCGGGCGCGACGGCATTGACGCGGATGCCGAGGCTGGCGAACTCGGCCGCCTGCTGCTTGGTGAGATGGGCGAGGCCCGCCTTGCTGGTGCCGTAGGCGACGCGCAGCGTCGAGGCGCGCAGGCCCGAGATCGAGGTGATGTTGACGATCGCCCCGCCGCCATTGCCGGCCATCAGCGGCGCCGCCGCCTGGCTGCACAGGAACGGGCCGGTCAGGTTGACCGCGAGCACGCGCTGCCATTCCTCGTAGCTCGTCTCCAGCATCGGCTTGAACACGGCCGTGCCGGCATTGTTGACGAGGATGTCGAGCCGCCCGAAATGCTCGGCGCATTGCTCGAAGGCGGCCGCGACGGCGACCGGATCGGCGACATCGCAGGTCAGCGCCAGGGTCGCCGTCGGCGCGTCGAGCTCGGCCATGGCCTGGGCCAGCGTCACCGCGTCGATATCGAGCAGCGCGACGCGCCAGCCCTCAGCGAGGAAACGCTTCGTCGTCGCCAGGCCGATGCCGCGCGCGGCGCCGGTGACGAGGGCGACCAGGGGAGTGTCTTGCGGCATGAGGGCGGTCCTGGGCAGCGAGGGCGGATCGGGTTCCGGCGAGGATATGCACCCTCGGCCCCATCGACGCAAAGCCGCAGCCGCATGCGAGATGCAGCGTTGCCTGCGGGCGGCCGCGACGGCAGGATGGCGGGACAGCGGGAGAGAGCCGAGATGGCGAGAATAGCGAGCTGCGCCTGCGGAAACCTGCGCGCGACCTGCACCGGCGAGCCGAGAAAGGTCTCGCTGTGCCATTGCCTCGCCTGCCAGCGCCGCACCGGCTCGACCTATGGCATAGCCGCCTTCTTCGGGCGGGAGGACGTCCAGGTCGATGGCCCGAGCAAATGCTACACCCGCCAGGGCGACAGCGGCTTTGCGGTGCGGCACTATTTCTGCCCCGATTGCGGCTCGACGGTGTTCTGGGAGCCGCTGCGCCGGCCCGAGCTCATCGCTGTCGGCGTCGGCTCCTTCGCCGATCCCAGCTTCCCGGCGCCGAGCCAGGCTGTCTATGGCGAATACCGGCATCCCTGGGTCGCCGAACAGAGCTGATCCGGCTCGACAAACGCCTCGCCCTCCTGTAAGGCCCGGCACTCAACTGAAAACAGCGAGCCGAAAGCCCGCGCCCCGGCGCGAACACGGCCATGGAGAGACCCATGAACATCATCGAGCAGCTCGACCAGGAGCAGATCGCCAAGCTCCGCGAAGGCAAGGAAATCCCCCATTTCCAGCCGGGCGACACCGTGCAGGTCAACGTCAAGGTCAAGGAAGGCGAGCGCAGCCGCGTCCAGGCCTATGAAGGCGTCGTGATCGCGCGCAATGGCGGCGGCCTGAACGAGGCCTTCACCGTCCGCAAGATTTCCTATGGCGAGGGCGTCGAGCGCGTCTTCCCGCTCTACTCGCCGAACATCGATTCCATCAAGGTGGTGCGCAAGGGCAAGGTCCGCCGCGCCAAGCTCTATTACCTGCGCGATCGCCGCGGCAAGTCGGCCCGCATCGCCGAGCGCGTCGAGGCGCGTCCCGCCAAGGGCGACAAGTCGGCCGCGAAGTAAGCGCCGGCCTTATTCGGTTACGTCGTTCGAACGCGGTCCCTCGGGGCCGCGTTCTGCGTTTGAAGAACCAGCGCAGCGCTATTCCGATTGGCCGAAGGTCATGTCCCGCCGCGCGGTCAGGATACTGATCGAGTAGCCGGCGACGACATCGACCAGCGCCATCAGCGTGATGATCAGGAAGGTGCCGGTGCCGAAGCCCGGAACCAGCAGGAAGCAGCCGGCGCAGGCGATGAAGACCAGCATCGACAGGCCGTGATTGAGGATCGAGCTCGATTTGGCGCTGGTCGCGTTCATGATCTCGAAGAACAGCACGATCGTCGCCACGGCGAGCAGGAGCTCGCTCACGGTCAGGACGAAGCGCGTGCCGGAGGGCAGCCCGAAACCGAGCACCTCATTGGCGAGCGGCACGCCCGTGACCGCGACGGTGACGGCATAGGCGATGACCGCCACTACCATGAATGGAAAGAAGCGCAGCATCTCGGAGCCCGTCCCGTTCGCAAAGCGTCACAACCCTGGCCATCCTTACCAGCAACAGGCGCGCTTGGCACAGGCCCCGCTCCCATGAGCGGGCAGCGTGACGGGAGCGCGTCAGGCGCCGTCGGCGCGGCCTTTCGCTCGATTGCCGCCACACTCTGGAACTGTTAGAACCTCGTCATGACGCGAGCCCGACAGATCGAGGATGGCAGCCGTTGCGCAGTGCGCCGCGAGGCGAACCTGCGCCGCATCCCGACGACGCAAGGCTTCGCGGCGCTGCACGACCATGCACGCCTGCCCTGGCGCTTCTTCGGCCGCTTCACGGCGTCGATTGCCGCAGGCCTTACGCGCGCCTGAGACCGGCCCCTCGGCCGGCGACAGGCCGTTGCGATGCGCCAGCCGGCTCGACGCCGGCACTAAAAATTTCCAGACCGAGGCTTACCGACATGACGTCGCCCACCGCCCCCCGTACGCTTTACGACAAGATCTTCGACGACCATATCGTCGACCGCCAGGAAGACGGCACCTGCCTGCTCTATATCGATCGCCACCTCGTCCATGAGGTCACGAGCCCACAGGCCTTCGAGGGCCTGCGCATGACCGGCCGCAAGGTCCGCGCGCCCGAGAAGACGCTGGCCGTCGTCGACCACAACATCCCGACGACCGACCGCAAGGCCGGCATCGCCGAGGAGGAGAGCCGCATCCAGGTCGAGGCGCTCGCCAAGAACGCCAGGGATTTCGGCGTCGAGTATTTCAACGAGCTCGATATCCGCCAGGGCATCGTCCATATCGTCGGCCCCGAGCAGGGCTTCACCCTGCCCGGCACCACGATCGTCTGCGGCGACAGCCACACCTCGACCCATGGCGCCTTCGGCGCGCTGGCGCACGGCATCGGCACCTCCGAGGTCGAGCATGTGCTCGCCACCCAGACGCTGATCCAGAAGAAGGCCAAGAACATGCTCGTCCAGGTGGACGGCGCTCTGGTCAAGGGCGTCACCGCCAAGGACATCACGCTCGCCATCATCGGCGAGATCGGCACCGCCGGCGGCACCGGCTCGGTCATCGAATATGCCGGCGACGCCATCCGCGCCCTGTCGATGGAAGGCCGCATGACGGTCTGCAACATGGCCATCGAAGGCGGCGCGCGGGCTGGCATGGTCGCGCCCGACGAGAAGGCCTTCGCCTATCTCAACGGCCGCCCGAAGGCGCCCAAGGGTGCCGCCTGGGACGAGGCGGTGCGCTACTGGGAGACGCTGCGCAGCGACGAGGGCGCGCATTTCGACCGCATCGTCAAGCTCGACGCCGCCAACCTGCCGCCGATCGTCTCCTGGGGCACGAGCCCGGAGGACGTGATCTCGGTCGCGGGCGTGGTGCCGGATCCCGACCAGATTCCGGAAGAGACCAAGCGCTCGTCGAAATGGCGCGCGCTCGACTATATGGGCCTGAAGCCGGGCACCAGGATGGTCGATATCCCGCTCGACGTGATCTGGATCGGCTCCTGCACCAATGGCCGCATCGAGGATCTGCGCGCCGTCGCCAGGATCGTCGAGGGCAAGAAGATCGCGGGCTCGCTCGATTACGCCATGATCGTCCCCGGCTCCGGCCTGGTGAAGCAGCAGGCCGAGGAAGAGGGTCTCGACAAGATCTTCCTCGCCGCCGGTTTCGAATGGCGCGAGCCCGGCTGCTCGATGTGCCTCGGCATGAACCCCGACCAGCTCAAGCCCGGCCAGCGCGCTGCCTCGACCTCGAACCGCAATTTCGAGGGCCGGCAGGGCTTCAAGGGCCGCACGCATCTGGTCTCGCCGCAAATGGCGGCGGCCGCTGCGCTCGTCGGCCATTTCGTCGACGTCAGGCAGCTGGGCTGATGGCGGCGCGGGGAGCACGGTCATGACCGGCGATCCCCGCGAGGCTGCTCGCGCCGCCGAGGCGAAGGAAGCGCTCGAACGCGTCAAGCGCGACCAGGAGGGGCTGCTCGGCTCCTCCATGGCCCGCGCCGCCGACCATTTCTCGGCCAAGGACGCGCCCGAGGATGACAGGATCGAGCTCTGGGGGCGGCGCATCGGCCGCTCGATCTCGCTGGTCCTCGTCGTGCTGCTCGCCTGGTGGCTGGGGCATCAGCTCAAGATCTGGTGATGGGAACCGTGCCGTCGATCAAGGCTTCAGCCAGCGCCTCGGCTTCCGCCGAGGCGTCGTCCGAATTCGCCTGGGACGACGTCAAGGCGCCGTCCACCGGCGATTTCGAAGCCCTCGCCCAGAAGGCCTATGACCGGCTGCCGGACGAGTTCCGCGCGCTCTGCGCCGATCTCGTCATCAACGTCACGGAATTTCCCGAGGACGACGTGCTGAAGGAGCTCGAGGTCGAGAGCCCCTTCGACATTCTCGGCCTCTTCAGCGGCATCGGCCTGCCGCAGCAGGGCTCCGGCCCGCAGACCGGGCAGATGCCGAACCTGATCCATCTCTACCGGCGGCCGATCCTCGACTACTGGGCCGAGCATGACGAGAGCCTGGGCGCCATCGTCACCCATGTCCTCGTCCACGAGATCGGCCACCATTTCGGCTTCTCGGATGAAGACATGGAAGCGATCGAAGCCGGGGCGGAGCGATAGGCGATGCAGCGGAGCAACGGATAATGCTGGACGATCTGATCCGCCATCTGCCGGACCTGGCTTTGGTCTATTCGGCGTTCTTCCTCGCGGTCGCCAGTCCCGGCCCGAGCAACCTCGCCGTCATGGCGACGTCGATGGAACGCGGCCGGCGGGCCGGGCTGACGCTGGCGCTCGGCGTCACCACCGGCTCGCTGACCTGGGGCATTCTGGCGGCCATCGGCGTCTCGGCCCTGATCGTGGCCCATCCCGGCGCGCTCTACACGATCAAGATCATCGGCGGCCTCTATCTGCTCTATCTCGCCTGGCGCTCGGCGCGTTCGGCGATGCAGGCCGAGATGCCGCCGCCGAAGGCCGCCGTCTCAGGGCATCGCACCTATCTGCGCGGCTACCTGATGCATCTCACCAATCCCAAGGCGATCCTGAGCTGGACGGCGATCATCGCGCTCGGCCTGCGGCCCGGGGCGCCGGCGGTGATCGTCTATGCCATCATCATCGGCTGCCTGATGATCTCGCTGCTGATCAACCAGGGCTATGCCCTGCTGTTCTCGACCCCATCCATGATCGCCGGCTATCGCAGGATCCGCCGCCGGGCCGAGGCCTGCCTTTCGGCCTTCTTCGCCTTTGCCAGTTTCAAGCTCCTGACGGCGCAGCTCTGAAGCACGCCGTCGATCACGCACCGATATCCTGACCAGAAAGACCTGTTGGAGTCCTCGCCATGCAGCCCTTCACCACCCTGACCTCGACGCCCGCCCCGCTGAAGGTGATCAATGTCGACACCGACATGATCATCCCCAAGCAGTACCTGAAGACGATCAAGCGCACCGGGCTCGGCACCGCGCTCTTCGCCGAGATGCGCTACAAGGAGGACGGTTCGGAGAATGCCGATTTCGTCCTGAACCAGCCGGCCTACCGCAAGTCCGAGATCCTCGTCGCCGGCGACAATTTCGGCTGCGGCTCCTCGCGCGAGCATGCGCCCTGGGCCCTGCTCGACTTTGGAATTCGCTGCGTGATTTCAACGTCTTTCGCCGATATCTTCTACAATAACTGCTTCAAGAACGGCATCCTGCCGATCGTGGTGAAGCCGGAAGATCTGGAGAAGCTCTTCGACGATGCCGAACGCGGCTCGAACGCGACCCTGACGGTCGACCTCGAGAAGCAGGAGATCAAGGGTCCCGACGGCGGCACCGTGACATTCGACATCGACCCCTTCCGCAAGCACTGCCTGCTGAACGGCCTCGACGATATCGGCCTGACCATGGAGAAGGCGCCGAAGATCGACGCCTATGAGGCCAAGATCGCCAATCGCAGCTGGGCCTGAAGCCCCACTCCAGCACAAAAAAGCCGCCACGCCGGGAGGCGTGGCGGCCCTTCTAGGCGGGTCGGATCAGGCCCTTACATTGCCGGCAGCGCCGCGACATCGCGCACCGGCGCGTTCAGGCCGGTCACCTTGCCCATCATCGAAGCCTTGCCCGTCGCGAGATCGACCTTGTGCAGGGCGCCGTCGGCCAGGAGCCAGCCGGTATTGCCGCCCGAGGCGTCGGTCTCGATGTCGAAGGCGATCGCCTTCGGCATCACGCCGAGCTTGCCGACCGCGCCGAGCACGCCGTCATTCGGCGGCGCCTGCTTCAGCAGACCGCCGATCTTGGCGTCGATGTCGTAGAGCGCGGTCTCCTTCGTTCCCTTGACGGAATTGGTGTAGGCGCCGGCGACGATCATCGGCGCCTCGCCCTTGTGCATGTCGGTCTCGGCGAACTTGAGCTTGCCGTCGACCGTCGTCTTGCCGTCATCGACATTAACGCGCAGGTTCGTGCCGTCCGAGCCGATGACGCGCAGGCGGTCGGCGGCCGGGTTGAAATCGACGGTCGCCATCGCGCTCGCGGCGAGCACGGTGTCCATCTTCGACTTCATCGTCGCCTTCCCGCTGGCGGCGTCGATCGTGTAGATCGTGCCGTCGGTGGCGAGCGCGTAGAGCATGCCGTCGGCGGGGCGGACATCGATGCCGGCGATCTTGCCGTTGATGCCGGTGACCTTCATCGACTTGCCGGCCTTCTGCGTCGCCGTGTCGACCATGGTCAACGTGTTGTCGCCGGTGAGCGCAGCCAGCGTCCCGGCGGGCGCCGCGAAGGTGGCGGCGAAGGAAGCACCGAGAATCGTCGAGGCGATCAGCGCAAGGCGTGTGGCGCGTGCGGTCTGCATGGGGTTATCCTCCGGTTGGTGTCGCAATGTCCTGCGGGCAATTCGACGCCTCCCGGCGCACCGCCCAGGGTGGATAGCCCCGTGGCGAAGCGGCGGATGCGCAGAAAAAAATAAAGGCATCCGGCCGCATCCGAAGTAGGCTTGGCCGTGTACTCATCGCTCTGGCGCGCCCGCGAAGGCGTAGACCAGCAAGGGAGACAGGAATGGCGACGAGCGCCGCGTTGCCGCACAGGGCGACGGATATCGAAGACGCTCTGCGCGCCTGCGCCTCCGGCGATAAACTTGCACTCAAGCGCATCTATGATGCCGAGTCCGCGCGTATGCTTGGCGTTGCGCAGCGGCTGCTCAAGCGTCGCGCATTGGCTGAGGAGGCGGTGCAGGACGCATTCATCCTGATCTGGCGGCACGCCGCGCGGTTCGATCCTGAGCGCGGCGCCGGCCTGACCTGGATCTACGCGATCCTGCGCAATCGCTCGCTCTCGATCCTGCGGGACGAGAAGCGGACGGAAACGAGTGACAGACCTGTCGCCGAGGAGACGGCGAGCGAAGAGGACGATCCCGAGACGGTCATGTCGAAACTGTCAGGCGCCAAGGCGCTGCATGCCTGCCTCGAGACGCTGCCGCCGCAGCGCCGCGGCATCGTGCTGCTCGCCTTCGTCCAGGGCCTGACCCATGGCGAGATCGCCGGCCGCCTGCGCATGCCGATCGGCACCGTGAAATCCTGGATCCGGCGTTCGCTGATCGCACTCAAGGAGTGCCTCGGATGAGCCCCTCCCCCGACATGCCCCTGACGCCGAACGAGCGCGATGCGCTGGCCGGCGAATATGTCCTCGGCCTGATCGAGGGCGCCGATCTCGCCGCCTTCGACCGGCGGCTCGAAAGCGATTCCGATCTTGCAGCCGCGGTCGAGCGCTGGCGCGCGCATTTCGCCGCGATCGACGCAACAGTGACGCCGATCGCCCCGCCGCCCGGCCTGTGGAGCCGGATCGAGGCAGATCTCGCAGGGGTCGCGCAAGCCCCAGTGCGGGCCGCGGCCGAGGCCGTGCGTCCTTCGCCGCGTGGCACCACCTCCCCGGCAAGCCGGCTGCAGGATTGGTGGAACAGCCTCTTCGTCTGGCGCGGCGCGGCCCTGGCCGGCGCCTTGGCTGCGATCGTGCTGGCCGTCGGCCTCGTCGGCGCGCTCGACCGCGCCAGGCGGCAGCCGGTCATGGTCGCGGTGCTGATGACCGAGGCGAGCGTCGCCGCCGCCGTCGTCCACACCTTCGCCGATGGCCGGGTCGAGATGCTGCCGCTTCAGGCGATCGATGTTCCCGAAGGCAAGGCGCTGGAGATCTGGACGCTCTGGGACCGGGCTGTCGGCCCGCGCTCGGTCGGGCTGATCGACCAGGCCCGCTCGACGCCGCTGCGCCTCGACAACCTGCCGCTCGGCAAGGATCAGCTCTTCGAGATCACGCTCGAACCCGCCACCGGCTCGCCGACTGGGCGGCCGACCGGGCCGATCATCGCCAAGGGCACGACGTCGCAGAGGCTGTAGGGGCGGCTACTGCATGTCGGCGAAGGCGGCCTTCAGGCGCTCGCCGGCTTCGGCCACGACGGAGCGCGGGGTCGCGAGGTTGAAGCGCAGGAAGCTGCCGCCGCCGGAGCCGAAGCTCGCGCCATGGTTGGCGGCGATCTTCGCCTGCTTCTCGACCCGCGCGATGAACTCCGCCGGCTCCATCCCGGTCCCGGCGAAATCGACCCAGCCGAGATAGGTCGCCTCCAGCGCCATCGAGCGCAGGCCAGGAATGCTGCCGACGACCTCGTCGAAAACCCGGCGGTTGCCGTCGAGATAGGTCACCAGCGCATCGACCCAGGCCGCGCCCTCCGGGCTGTAGGCCGCGGTCGCCATGACCATGCCGAAGGAGTTCGGCGAGATGCCGAGCGCGTTCATCCGGGCGCGGAAGGGCGCGCGCAGCGCCTCATCGGGAACGATGACATTGCCGACATGGGCGCCGGCGATGTTGAAGGTCTTGGTCGTCGCCGTCATCATCACCAGGCGGTCCATGATCTCGGGCGTGGCAACCGGCATCATCAGGTGCTTGTGCCCCGGCATGACCAGGTCGTGGTGGATCTCGTCCGAGACGAGGATCAGGTCGTGCCGCACGCAGAACTGCGCGATCTCCCTGAGCTCGTCGCGTGACCAGACCCGCCCACCGGGATTATGCGGCGAGCACAGGATCAGCATCCGCTCGCTGCCGGTCATCAGCGCATCCCAGCCGGCGATGTCGAGGACGTAGCGACCGTCCTCGATCGCAAGCGGGCATTCCACGACGTTCCGGCCCGCGGCCCGGATGACGCGGGCGAAGGCATGGTAGACCGGCGTCATCAGCACGACGCCGTCGCCGGGCTTGGTGTAGGCGTCGACGCAGAGCGCCGTGCCGTTCACCAGGCCGTGCGTGGTGAAGATCGCCTCCGGCTCCAGCTCCCAGCCATGGCGGTTCTTCATCCACCAGCGAATGGCGTCGTTGCTGGCCGTGGCATCGCCGAAATAGCCGTAGACGCCGTGCGCCGCCATCGCCTCGACCGCGCCCTGCACGCAAGGAGGCGGCCGGAAGTCCATGTCGGCCACCCACATCGCGATGCCGTCGGAGGCCGGCACCTTATAGGTGGCCTCCATCATGTCCCATTTCGCGCAGTTGGTGCCGCGGCGGTCGATCAAGGCGTCGAAATTCGGAGCGAAGTTCATCATGGCCCTCGATGAAAACCCGATTCTGGAGCTGGATCCGATCAGGTTGAATCAAACTGGTCGGATCCAGCTCTAAGCTATTGATAGAGCGCGCGCCCATGACAAGGACATGCCGCGATGCAGGGCCGGGCGCTAGCCTTCGGCGCGCATGCCGTTTCACGGCAGCGTCATGCCTGAGCCCCGCGCTCGGCGCGTCCTACATCACCACCGTGATCGTCTCGGCCGCCCGGGTCAGCCCGGTATAGAGCCAGCGCGCCCGGTGCTCGCGGAAGGCGAAGGCCTCGTCGAACAGCACGATGTCGTCCCATTGCGAGCCCTGCGCCTTATGGACGGTGAGCGCGTAGCCGAAGGTGAATTCGTCGGTGTGCTTGCGCAGCTCCCAGGGCACCTCCTCCTCGGTGCCGTCGAAGAAATTCGGCAGCACGGAGACCTTGACCGGCTTGCCGCCGGTATCGTCCTCCGGCGTCACCCGCATGGTGATCAGCCCCTTCTTGGAGGTCTTGAGCTCCTGCACGATCCAGGAGCCGCCATTGAGCAGGCCCTTGCTCTTGTCGTTGCGCAGGCAGACCAGCTTCTCGCCGGCGACGGGCACGGTCGAGGTCCGGCCCATCAGCTCGCGCATGCGGGCATTGTAGAGCCGTCGCGTCTTGTTCATGCCGACCAGCACCTGATCGGCGCCGAGCACGATCTCGGGACTGATCGCATCGCGCCGGATGACGCGGCTTTCGCCATAGTCGCCGACGGCAAGCCGGCCGCCTTCGCGGATGATCATCGACATCCGCACGATCGGGTTGTCGGCCGCCTGCCGGTGCACCTCGGTCAGCATCACGTCGGGCTCAGCCTCGGTGAAATAGCCGCCGCCCTTGACCGGCGGGAGCTGCGCCGGGTCGCCGAGCACCAGCACCTTCGTGCCGAAGGAGAGCAGGTCCTTGCCCAGGTCCTCGTCGACCATCGAGCATTCGTCGATGATGATCAGGCCGGCCTTGGCGGCGCTGCTCTCGCGATTGAGCACGAAGGTCGGGCTTTCCTCGTCGACGCCGCGCGAGCGGTAGATCAGCGAGTGGATGGTCTGCGCGCCCTCGCAACCCTTGTTGCGCAGCACCAGCGCCGCCTTGCCGGTGAAGGCGGCGAAGACGACGGAACCGTCGACCCCTTCGGCGATATGGCGCGCGAGCGTGGTCTTGCCGGTGCCGGCATAGCCGAACAGCCGGAAAATCTGAGGCTCGCCGGCGCGCAGCCAGTCTGCGACGGCGCTCAACGCGCCATCCTGTTGCGGCGACCAGTTCATCGGGGACGGAAGCGGAAAGCGGCCATGCCGCACAAGGGCGCGAGTCGGGCCTGCAATGCAAGCGCAGAACAGAACGGGATCAGGCGGCGCGCAGGCGCCTGGTGAATTCCTCCGCCTCGGCCTGCAATGCGGCGATCCGCTCATTGAGCTCGCGTGCGCCGATGGCTCCCTTGCCGGCCTGGTCGACGGTCTGGGCGTTGGCCTTCGAGATCTCCATCATCGCACCGGCGGCGGTCCCCGTCACATGCGAGATGCGCGCGACCGTGTCGCCGAGCGAGCCGAGCAGCTCGGAATGCGAGGACACCATGGTCGAGATCTCGGTGCTGGCCTGCTCGACGGCCCCGACCCTGGCGACGATCCCCGAAACGGCCTCGGCCGCCTGCGAGAGCGCCTCGTTGACCGTGCTGATCCGCTGCACGATGCGGGCCGTCGCGTCGGCGGTCTGTCCCGCCAGCGCCTTGACCTCGCTGGCGACGACGGCGAAGCCGCGGCCATGCACGCCGGCGCGCGCCGCCTCGATCGTCGCATTGAGCGCCAGCAGGTTGGTCTGCCGCGCGATCGCCTCGATGATCTCGACGACGCCGCGAATCTGCCCTGCGTTCTCGGTCAGGCGCAGCACCAGGCCCGACGTGCCGGCGGCGTCCTGCGTCGCCGCTGTCGCCGTTTCCGAGACGCGCCGGACCTCGGCATTGATCTGCGCGATCACATGCTCCAGCCGCAGCGCGGCTTCCGTGATGTGCTGCGCCTCCTCGCCCGCCCCGGTGACGGCGGAGGCCGCAGTGCCGGTGCTTTGCGACACCTGCTGCGCGCGAACCGCGGAATCCTGCTGCGCGGCGCGCAGGGCCTGGCTCAGCCCGGCGATATCGGCAAGCAGCGCGCCGATGCGCCGCTCGAACTCGTCGGCGATGCGGCCGAGCTCCTCCGTGCGCCGGATCTGATGGCTCTGCGCGAGGTCGGCCTCGGCCTCGCGATTGACCAATGTGGCGCGGACCTCGCTCAGTGTGCGCACCGTGCGGGCGAGCTGGCCGATCTCGTCACGGCGCCTGACATGGGGCACCTCGATCAGCTTCGGCGTCGTGGTCGCGGCGGCGATCGCCGCCATCAGGTCGCGCAGCGGCCGGGTGAGCTGCGTCCGCAGCAGGTAGATCGCAAGCAGCGCGCCGCCGAGCGGCAAGCCAAGCGCAATCGCGATCGTGCGGAGGCGTAAGGTCTGCGCGAGCTCGCCGCCCTGCGCCGCGGCAAGCTGCGCGCGCCGGTCGAGGCCGTCGGCGAGCTGCGAGGTGACCAGCATGATCTGGCGCACGTTCTCGCGCGCCGCCTCGGCGGAGGCTTCGAGCAGGGCCGCCTTGGGCGACACCTCGCGGCCCATGGTGACGATGTCGCGCTGGAAGGCGATGAAGGTCCGGATGCTCGGGTCGAGCGTCGGATTGGCCTCGCGCAACTCGCCGGGCAGCGACGAGAGCAGGCTGGCGCGGGCCGCGTCGACCAGCTCGATCGCCCCGTCGAGCGCATCGAGCGCCGCCTCGACCGCGCGCGGCGTCGCCGAATCGTCGAAACGGCTGAGCAGCGACGCCTGGGCGACGCGGTTGGTGAGAAGCGCGGCGCGATTGGCCAGCGACAGGCTGGCGAGAGCCTCGCGATCGATCGCATGGACCGAATCGAGGCCTTTGACGGCGCTGAACAATCCGAGGCCGGCGGCGATCCCCATCAAGGCGAACAGCAGGGTGATCTTCGCCGTCAGCCCCAGTTTCCGCATCGCATCCAGCCCTCGTCGAAACGCGCCTGTCATCTCGCAGGCGCGAACGAACACGAGGTTAACGCGGTCGAAGAAAACCAATGAAAATCAACAAATTAGCCGGTTACAGAATCCCGCGTGACCGACGCGTTTCTTGGCTTTCCCAGCCGAAAAGGGCCGCTTTCAACCCATCAGGCTGTCGAGACCGCGCCTGAGGCCGATTTCGTCCGCGACGCGGCGCGCCGCCAGCAAGGTGCCGCCGACATAAGGCGCCGCCGAGCTCCCCGCATCGTGGCGGATCACCAGCCGCTCGTCGGGCAGGCCGAACACCGCCTCGCAGGAGAGCACGAAGCCCGGCATGCGCAGCGAATGCACCTGAACCGGATGCGGGGCGCCGAGCGCGGCGCCGCGCGTCTCGCGAGCTCCGCCGAGTTCGGAGACCGGCTTGGCGGTGCCCGCCATCCGCTCGGCGCCGAGCGTCTCCGCCAGTTCGCGCCCGGTGCCCGAGGGCGTATCCGGCTTCGAGGCCGAGGCGTAGTCGATGATCTCGACATCCGGCACATACTTCACCGCCTCGCGGGCGAAGCGACGCAGCAGGGTGGCGGTGATCGAGAAATTGCCGGCGGCGAGCACGCCGACATTGGCCTTGCGGGCGGCGGCCTCGATCTCGGCATAGTCCTCCGCGGTCATGCCGGAGGCCCCGACCACGACATGGCGCCCGGCCGCGACGGCCGCGAGCACATTGCCCTTCACGCTGTCGGGCTTGGTGTAGTCGATCAGCACGTCGGAAGGCACCGACAAGGCCTCAGCCACCGTGGCGAAGACGGGTTTGCCGTTCGCCGGCTGGCCGGCCGCCTCGCCGAGATCGCCCCCCGCCGCCTTGCGCGAGACGCCGGCGACCAGTTCGAGATCGGGCGCGGCTGAAATCGCGGCGACGAGCGCCTTGCCGACCCAGCCGGTGCAGCCGGCGAGCGTGATGCGGATCATGAGGGAGCTCCAATGAGAGACCGGCATTTGAGCCGGACAACCAGGCCGCTAGATTGAAGCGAACGATCCTCACAAGCGAGTCGAACTGATGCGCGTCGCGGTCAATGGCGTCCAGCTCTATGTCGATATCGAGGGAGCCGGGCTCGTGGCGGACGGGCCGGTCATGCGCGAAAAGCCGGTGCTCATCCTGCTGCATGGCGGCCCGGGCGCCGATCACAGCATCTACAAGCCCGGCTTCTCCAGGCTCAGCGATGTCGCCCAGATCGTCTATTACGATCATCGCGGCTGCGGCCGCAGCGAGGACGGCCCGCGCCAGAGCTGGACGCTCGCCCAATGGGCCGATGACCTCAAGGCGCTCTGCGACAGGCTCGGCATCGACAGGCCGATCGTGCTGGGAAGCTCCTTCGGTGGCTTTGTCGCGCAGGCCTATGCGGCGCGCCATCCGGGTCATGCGGGCAAGCTGATCCTGATCAGCACGGCGGCAAGGATCGACTTCTCGACGATCTACGACGCGTTTGCGCGTTTCGGCGGGGCGGAAGCCGGCCGCATCGCCGAGGCCTACTGGTCGAGCCCGTCGCCCGAGACACGCGCGCCCTATATCGAACGCTGCATCCCGCTCTACCGGGCGAAGCGGCGCGGCCCGCCCGAATGGGCCCAGCGCGCCATTCTGCGCAACGAGACCGGCCAGTGGTTCAACGGTCCAGCCAACGAGCATGGCCGCATGGATTTCCGTGAGGCGCTCGGCACCGTCGCATGCCCGGTGCTGCTCATGGCCGGCGAGCTCGACCCAATCACGCCGTTCGCCTTCAACGAGGAGATCGCGCGCCATCTTCCCGCCGGCCTCGTCCAGTTCGAGCGTTTCGCCGATTGCGGCCATGGCATCGTCGAGGACGATCCCGAGCGCTATTACGCGACGATCCGCGATTTCATTCTCGCGGGCGCCTGAAACGCGTCAGATCGCCAGGCGCATCAGCGGACGGCCCGGCTTCTGCCGCGCGACCTCGATGAAGCCGGCGCGCAGGAAGACGCGTTCGGGGCCGACGTAAAGTCCCTCGCTGCTGCGCTTGAATTCATGGTCCATCGGCGCGGCCTCGAGCAGGCGGGCGCCGCTTTCGCGGGCGAAGGCGATCGCGCCGTCCAGGAGCGCAGCGGTCACGCCCTTACCTCTCCACCCCTTGCGGACGAAGAAGCAGGACGCCGCCCAGTTGCGCTCGTCCTCCGCTGGCGCGTCGGGCAGCGGCGTCGAGGCCCGGCGCGGATTGTTCCACTCGGGGACATGGGCGCGCGGCCCGGCCTGGAGCCAGCCGACGCAGGTCTCTCCGTCATAGGCCAGGACGCCCGGCGGCGGCCCCTTGCGCACGCGCTCCTCGAACAGGCGGCGCGCGCCCTCGCCGAGCAGCGGCATGCGCTGCTTCTGCGGCATGCGGAAATGGTTGCACCAGCAGCCATAGCACGGGCCTTTCGGCCCGAAGAGGTCCTCGAGATCGGGCCAGCGCTCCGGCGTCAACGGCTGCACGCGGAAAGCGATCACGGTCATCTCCAATAGTCCATTCGCATAACGCCGTCCTCGGGGGCTCGACATGCAGGCGGCGACGGCAGATGACTTGTCGTTCAAGATGGAGACCGCTCCCATGTCTGTCGAGATTTTCGCCGCCTATCTCCTCGCCTGCATCGTCATCGTCATCGTGCCGGGCCCGACCGCGACGCTGATCATCGCCAACAGCCTGAAGCATGGAACCAGAGCCGGCCTCCTCAATGTGGCAGGAACGCAGGTCGGCCTCGCCGTGATGATCGCCATCGTCGGGATCGGCCTGAGCTCGGTCATCGCGGCGATGGGCCACTGGTTCGACTGGGTCCGGCTGGCGGGCGCCGCCTATCTGATCTGGCTCGGCTGGAAGATGTTTCGCTCGGCGGGCGGCGCGGGAGAGGCCGTCGTGGCAAGACCGCCACGCGGCGGCTTCCTGCTCCAGGGCGCGCTGGTCGCGCTGAGCAACCCGAAGACCCTGCTCTTCTTCGGCGCCTTCTTCCCGCAATTCCTCGACCCGGGCCGCGATCACATGACCCAGATCGCCATCATGGGCGCGACCACGCTGGTCGTCGCCGCCATCAGCGACAGCGCCTATGCGATCCTCTCCGGCCGCGCCGGGCGCCTGCTGTCGCAGCATCGCGTCCGGCTGCTGTCGAAGGTCAGCGGCGGCTTCCTGATCGGCGGCGGCCTCTGGCTCGCCTCCTCGCGGGCGAGCTGATCACCAGGGGATCGGCGAGCCGTCCCAGCTCCGGAAGCTGTTGGTTTCGGCGATTCCGGAGCCGTCGATCGTCGCGATCAGGCCGGCGGCGCTTTGCTCCGGCGTGATGTCGGCGCCGCTGCCGCCCATGTCGGTCTGCACCCAGCCCGGATGGAAGAGCAGGATGGCGACCCCGCGCTCGCGCACGGCGTTGCCGAAGGCGACCATCGTCATGTTCACCGCGGCCTTCGACGAGCGATAGGTCACCGCCCCGGAGGGGTTGCTGCCGATCGAGCCCATCCGGCTCGAGATCGTCGCGATCTTGCGGCCCTGCGAGGCCTCGACATTGGGCAGGAAGGCCTGCGCCACCCGCAGCGGCGCATAGACATTGACCTCGAACACCTCGCGCCAGGCATCGAAATCCATGTCGAGCGCCGATTGCTTGTCGCGCGGGCCGTAGATGCCGGCATTGTTGAGCAGGACGTCGATCGGCCGGCCGGCGAGCGCTGCCTTGGCGGCATCGACGCTCTTCTGCGAGGTCACGTCGAGCGCGAGCCGCGTGATCCGATCCGGATGCTTCGCGGCCAGCGCCTTGAGCGCCGCGGCATCGGGGTCGCGTGCGGCGGCGATCACATGGTCGCCGCGCTCGGCGAGCGCGGTCGCGATCGCCAGTCCGATGCCGCGATTGGCGCCGGTGATCATCCAGGTCTGGGGCATGTCGGTCTCCGTGGGCAGGATCTTCGTCATTGCGAGCGTAAGCGAAGCAACCCGGCGGCTCGCCAGGGAGGCCCTGGCTCGCTTCGTTGCCACGCTCCTCGCAATGACGGGGAGAGACCCGACCTAAGCCTCGCTACTCGGGCTTTCCAGTCCCGCCCACCGGCTTTGTCAGCATGACACCGCCCGGCCTTGCGAAGATTTGACAAATATGTCAAAAATCAAAATGCGGAACACGCGGCCGATATCATGGATCAAGGCTGCGAAGAAAGATTTCCTGGTCTTTCCCGAAGCAGCCCAACGCGAAGCGCTGCGGGCGCTCACGATCGCAGCCGAAGGCGGAATGGCCGACAGCGCCAAGCCGATGCATGGCCTCGGCAGCGGTGTCTTCGAAATCGTATTGCGGCTTAGAGGCGATGCCTTTCGCGTGGTCTACGCGGTACAGATTGGCGACGATCTTTGGGTCGTCCACGCGTTCCAGAAGAAGTCGACCTCCGGCATCAAAACATCGAAGCACGATATCGACCTCATCAAGGATCGGATCAAACGCCTGAAGGAGCTGGTAAAATGAGCAGCGACATCGAACTCGTCCGTGGCAGCGGCAATGGCTTCCGAGACCTTGGCCTGCCCAACGCCGATCTGGAGCAGGCACGCGCGCTTCTCGCCGCCAAGATCATCGCCGTGCTCGACGAGAACCGGCTCGGCGTTCAAGCCGCCGCAGAGCGGACCGGCGTCGCCGCCTCCGAATTCTCACGTATCCGCAACGTCAAACTCGACCGTTTCACCATCGACCGGATGATCATGATCCTCGGCAAGCTCGGGCAGGATGTCGAGGTTTCGATTTCGGTTCGACCGCGCGCGCAGGCCGCTTGAACACAGGTTTACCGCGCGGCCCGAAACGAAGAAGCGATCCGGCGGCAGTGCATTCGGATCACTCAACGCCACTCCACGCTCCGGCGCGTAATCCTGAACCTCAGCCCTTCGCTTTTCCATAACCGCCGGCGGTCGGCGTGATCACGGTCACGGCCTCGCCTGCCTCCAGCAGCGTCTGGTCCGAGGGTTTCAGCTCCTCGATCTTGCCCGACAGCCGCCGGACCAGCGTGCGCCCGAGCTCGCCCGGCTCGCCGCCCTTGACGCCGAAGGGCCGCACGCGCCGGTGCGAGGCGAGGATGGCGCAGTCCATCGTCTTCAGGAAACGGATGGTGCGGCTGGTGCCGTCGCCGGCGCTCCACTCGCCCTTGCCGCCGGAGCCGGGACGGATGTGGAAATCCTCAAGCACGACGGGAAAGCGGGTCTCCAGGATCTCGGGATCGGTCAGGCGCGAATTGGTCATGTGGACATGCACGCCAGACGTGCCGTTGAAGCCCGGCCCCGCCGGCGAGCCCGAACAGATCGTCTCGTAATACTGGTACTGGTCGTTGCCGAAGGTCAGGTTGTTCATCGTCCCTTGCGAGGACGACATCGCCTCCAGCGCCCCGAACAGCGTGTTGGTGACTGCCTGGCTGACCTCGACATTGCCGGCGACGACGGCGGCCGGGTAATGCGGCGCCAGCATCGAGCCTTCCGGCACGACGATCTTGATCGGCCTGAGGCAGCCGGCATTCATCGGGATCGCGTCGTCGACCATGACGCGGAAGACATAGAGCACGGCAGCGCGCGTCACCGGCGCCGGCGCGTTGAAATTGTCCTCGCGCTGCGGCGAGGTGCCGGTGAAATCGACCGTCGCCTCGCGCTTCTCGCGATCGATGGTGATCTTCACCTTGATCGCGCAGCCCTGATCCATCGGATAGGTGAATTCGCAATCGTGGAGCTTGGCGAGCAGCCGCGCGACGCTTTCGGCGGCATTGTCCTGGACATGGCCCATATAGGCCTGAACGACGTCGAGGCCGAAGGAGCGGATCATCTTCCTCAGCTCCGCCAGCCCCTTCTCGTTGGCGGCGATCTGCGCCTTGAGGTCGTTGACGTTCTGCACGACGTTGCGGACCGGATAGCGCGCGCCCGTCAGGAGCTTGACCAGTTCCTCCTCGCAGAAGCGGCCCTGATCGACGATCTTGAAATTGTCGATATAGACGCCTTCCTCCTCGATATTGGTCGCCAGCGGCGACATCGAGCCCGGCGCCGTTCCGCCGACATCGGCATGGTGGCCGCGGCTCGCCACCCAGAACAGGATCTCCTTGTCCTCGGAATCGAAGACCGGCGTGCAGATCGTGATGTCGGGCAAGTGCGTGCCGCCATTATAGGGCGCGTTCAGGCAATAGACGTCGCCTGGGCGGATCACCGGATTGTTCTTGATGACGGTCTCGACCGACTTGTCCATCGAGCCGAGATGCACCGGCATATGCGGGGCGTTGGCGACGAGCGCGCCGGTCTGGTCGAAGACGGCGCAGGAGAAGTCGAGCCGCTCCTTGATGTTCACCGAATAGGCGGTGTTCTGCAGCGTCACGCCCATCTGCTCGGCGATTGACATGAACAGGTTGTTGAAGATCTCCAGCATCACCGGATCGGCCTTGGTGCCGATCGCCGCGTTCTGGACCAGCGCCTTGGTTCGGCTGAGCACGAGGTGGTCCTTGGCCGTCAGCTTCGCGCTCCAGCCATCCTCGACGACGACGGTCTGGTTCGGCTCGATGATGATCGCTGGTCCCGCCACGCTCTGTCCCGGAGCCAGCGCCTCGCGCCGCACGATGGCCGCCTCGTGCCATTGCCCCTTGGAGAAGACGCGCGTCCGTTCCGCCACCTCGGGCTCGCCGGCCTCTTCGCCGACGGCGCCCTCCTCGAATTTCGCGCCGCCGCCGACCGCCTCGACCTCGACAGCCTCGACGACCAGCGCCTTGGTCTCGTCCATGAAGCCGAAGCGCGCCTTGTGCGCGACCTGGAAGGCCTCCTGCATCTCGGCGCGCGTGCCGGCGGCGATCGCGATCGCTGTATCGGTGCCGGCATAGCGGATATGGGCGCGGACATGGATGGCGATCTCGTCATCCGGCACGCCCTGCCCGATGAGCTCGGCGCGCGTCTCGGCGCCGAGCTTTTCGGCGACGGCGCCGATCGCGGCCTTCACCTCCGCATCGAGCGGGACGTCGAGCGCCGCCGTCCGTGTCGAGCGGATTTCGGCAAGGCCCATGCCATAGGCCGAGAGCAGGCCGGAGAACGGGTGCAGCAGCACCGTCTTGATGCCGAGCGCATCGGCGACCAGGCAGGCATGCTGCCCGCCGGCGCCGCCAAACGAGTTCAGCGCATAGCGGGTGATGTCGTAGCCGCGCTGCACCGAGATCTTCTTGATCGCCTCGGCCATGTTGGCGACCGCGATCTGGATGAAGCCGTCGGCGACCTCTTCCGCGCTGCGCCCGTCGCCGACTTCCGCCGCGAGCGTGGCGAACTTGGCGCGCACCGCCTCGACATCGAGCGGCTGGTCATGGCCTTCGCCGAAGATCGCCGGGAAATAGGACGGGATCAGCTTGCCGACCATGACATTGGCGTCGGTGACCGCGAGCGGGCCGCCGCGCCGATAGGCTGCGGGCCCCGGATTGGCGCCGGCCGAATCCGGGCCGACGCGGAAGCGCGCGCCGTCGAAATGCAGGATCGAGCCGCCGCCGGCCGCGACCGTGTGGATCAGCATCATCGGCGCGCGCATGCGCACGCCGGCGACCTCGGTCTCGAAGGCGCGCTCGTACTCGCCGTCGAAATGCGCGACATCGGTCGAGGTGCCGCCCATGTCGAAGCCGATGACCTTGTCGAACCCGGCCGAGCGGCCGGTCTCGGCGAGGCCGACGACACCGCCGGCCGGGCCGGACAGGATCGCATCCTTACCCTGGAACAGCTCGGCGGCAGTGAGGCCGCCCGAGGACATCATGAACATCAGCCGCGCGCCGGTGCGCGCGATGTCGAGCTCTTCCGAGACCTGCGCGACATAGCGGGCGAGGATCGGCGAGAGATAGGCGTCGACCACCGCGGTGTCGCCGCGCCCGACCAGCTTGATCAGCGGCGAGACCTCGTGGCTGACCGAGACCTGCGGGAAGCCGATCTCGCGGGCGATGCGCGCCGCGACCTGCTCGTGCTCCGGATAGCGATAGCCATGCATGAAGACGATGGCGACGGCGCGGAAGCCGGCGGCATATTGCGCCTGCAGCGCGGTCCGGATCGCAGGCTCATTCGGCGCCCGTTCCACGGCGCCGTCGGCCAGCACGCGCTCGTCGACCTCGACCACCGCCTCGTAGAGCTGCTCGGGCTTGATGATCTCCTTGGCGAAGATGTCGGGCCGGGCCTGGTAGCCGATGCGCAGCGCGTCGCGGAAGCCGCGGGTGGCGACCAGCAGCGTGCGGTCGCCCTTGCGCTCGAGTAGCGCGTTGGTGGCGACCGTCGTGCCCATGCGCACTTCGTCGATCAGCCCTGCCGGGATCGGCTCGCCGGCCTTGAGCCCGAGATGGTCGCGGATGCCCTGCACGGCGGCGTCGCGATAGGCGCCGGGATTCTCGGAGAGCAGCTTCCTGGCGTGAAGCTTGCCTGCCGGATCGCGGCCGATCACGTCGGTGAAGGTGCCGCCACGGTCGATCCAGAAGTCCCAACGGCTCGCGGTCATGGCACCCTCCCCAGCATGCGCTGGCTACATTGACAATTCATCGATAAATCGTCGATGAAACGTTGACAAGGCGGATTCTGCGATTACGGTTGCAAAGATGATCGGGACATGGCTGAGGGGCCGGGCCGATCGAGGGAGGATGCGATGACGGGACCAGTCCTGGCAATCGGGCGCATATGCGCCAGCCCGTGCCCGCCGCGATGGATACGGGGGACGAGAGCGTGATTCGCAAGATTCTTGACGGGCTCTACCTGCTTGCCGGCTATCTGGCCGGCGCCTTCCTGGTCGCCATCTTCGCCCTGATGATGCTGCTTTCGGTCGGCCGCGAGATCAATTTCAACGTCCCGTCCGGCGACGACTTCGCCGGCTGGTCCCTCGTCGCCATGGCCTTCCTCGGCCTCGCCCACACCTTCAAGCGCGGCGAGATGATCAGGGTCGGGCTGATGATCGAGCGCCTGCACGGGCCCGCGCGGCGGGTGGCCGAGCTGGCCTCGCTGACCATCGCCGCCGCGTTCATCGGCTATTTCACCTATCAGACCGGCCAGCTCGCCTATGATTCCTGGCGCTTCTTCGACATGTCGACAGGCGTCGTCTCGGTGCCGCTCTGGATCCCGCAGCTCGGCATGGTCGCAGGGCTCGCCATCCTGCTCGTCGCGATCATCGAGGAATGGGTCACCGTCGCGCGCGGCGGACGGCCGACCTACGAACCGGACCCGCCGCAATCGACCGAAGAGCTGATCGAACGCGTCGCCCAGGGCGGAGGCGTCTGATGAGCCTGCCGCTCCTCTCGATCGTCCTGCTGCTCTTCCTCGTCGTCATCCTGGCGAGCGGCGTCTGGATCGCCGTTGGCCTCGGGCTCGTCGGCCTGCTCGCCATGACGCTCGTCACCGATGTCCCGATCGGCCAGGTGCTGGCCACCACGGTCTGGAGCGCCTCCTCGTCCTGGACGCTGGCCGCGCTGCCGCTCTTCATCTGGATGGGCGAGATCCTGTTCCGGACTCGGCTCTCCGAGCAGATGTTCCAGGGCCTCTCGCCCTGGCTGCAATGGCTGCCGGGCCGGCTGATCCATACCAATATCGTCGGCTGCGGCATCTTCGCCGCGGTCTCCGGCTCCTCGGCCGCCACGGTCGCGACCATCGGCAAGATCTCGCTGCCGGAGCTGAAGAAGCGCGGCTATAACGAGCGCCTGAGCCTCGGCACACTGGCTGGTTCTGGCACGCTCGGCCTGCTGATCCCGCCCTCGATTCCGATGGTGGTCTACGCGGTCACCGCCAATGTCTCCGTGCTGCAGGTCTTCCTCGGCGGCTTCCTGCCAGGGCTGCTCGTGATGGCCCTCTATATGGGCTATGTCATCGTCTGGTCGCTGCTCAACCCCGACAAGACGCCGCCGCGCGATCCGGCCCTGCCCTTTCGCGCCAAGCTGCGTCAGTCCGCCAAGCTCGCACCCTGCCTGCTGCTGATCGCAGCCGTCTTCCTGTCGCTCGTGCTCGGCTTCGCCACCGCGACCGAATGCGCCGCCTGGGGCGTCACGGGTGCGCTCTTCCTCGCCTGGTGGAGCGGCACGCTGAGCTGGGCGACGGTGCGCGAAAGCATCATGAGCACGACCCGCCTGACCTGCATGATCATGCTGATCCTGGCCAGCGCAGCCTTCTGCACCGCCGCCATGGGCTTCACCGGCATCCCCGCCGCCCTGGCGGAATGGGTCAAGGGCCAGCAGCTCTCGCCGCATATGCTCGTCCTGGCCCTGACCTGCATGTACATCATCCTCGGCTGCCTGATCGACGGCATCTCGATGATCGTGCTGACCGCGGTGATCGTGCTGCCGATGGTCAGGGAGGCCGGCTTCGACCTCATCTGGTTCGGCGTCTATCTCGTCATCCATGTCGAGATGGCGCAGATCACCCCGCCGGTCGGCTTCAATCTCTTCGTCCTGCAGAACATGAGCGGCAAGGATATCTGGACGGTTGCGAAGGCGGCGTTTCCGTTCTTCATTCTGCTCAACGTCGCCGTTCTGATCATCACGACCTTTCCGCAAATCGTGCTTTACCTGCCGAAGCTCGCCTTTCCGGACTGAACCAAGAAGACAGGCAACAGAGAGGGACCAGCATCATGATCAACCGCAGAATGTTCGCAGCCACCGCTTTCGCCTTCGGCGTCAGCGCGCTCGCCATGGCCGCCCCGGCCTCCGCCCAGACCAAGTGGAACCTGCCGGCCGCCTATCCGTCCGATAACCCGCATAGCGAGAACCTCGTCGCCTTCGCCAAGGATGTCGAGACCGGGACCGGCGGCAAGCTCCTGATCACGGTCCATCCCGGCGCGGCCCTGTTCAAGGCGCCCGAGATCAAGCGGGCCGTGCAGACCGGCCAGGCCCAGATGGGCGAGGTCCTGCTCTCGATCCACGAGAACGAGGACCCGCTCTTCGGCATCGACGTGGTGCCCTTCCTGGCGACCAGCTTCGCCGACTCGATGAAGCTCTACAAAGCCTCGAAGGCGGCAATCGAGAAGAAGCTCGATGCGCAGGGCCTCAAGCTGCTCTTCATGGTCCCCTGGGCGCCGCAGGGCGTCTACGCCAAGAAGGAGATCAACACGATCGACGACATGAAGGGGCTGAAATGGCGCTCCTACAATGTCGGCACGGCACGGCTCGGCGAGTTGCTCGGCATGCAGTCGGTGACGATCCAGGCGGCCGAGCTGCCGCAGGCGCTGGCCACCGGCGTGGTCAACTCCTTCATGTCGTCGGGCGGCACCGGCTATGATTCCAAGGCCTGGGAATCGCTGACCCATTTCTACGACGTCCAGGCCTGGATCCCGAAGGACGCGACCTTCGTCAACAAGGCCGCCTTCAACGCGCTCGACAAGGCGACGCAGGACGCCATCCTCAAGGCCGCGGCCACCGCTGAAGAGCGCGGCTGGAAGGCCTGGGAGGCCAAGACGAGCTGGTATCTCGACCAGCTCAAGGCCAAGGGCATGAAGGTCAATGCCCCTTCGACGGCGCTCAAGGACGGCTTCAAGAAGGCCGGCGAGACGCTGACCGCCGACTGGCTGAAGAAGGCCGGCGCCGACGGCCAGGCGATCGTCGACGCCTACAAGAAGATGTGAAGCTGGCCTCTGGCCGGTCCGAGCCGGCCATCGCTTGCCATGCTTCAATCAGAACGTGGTCATTCCGGGCGGCCGCAGGTCGACCCGGGATGACTGCGCATTCACATTCAGGACCACAGTGCGCGATGTCCTCTGCAGCACCTGACAGTCTCGGCCCGATCGTCTCCTCCGGCCATCTCGCCTCCGGCGCGATGCCGGCGCTCTCGGAGTTCGAGTTCGCGTTGAACATGTCGGTCCATGCCTTCCAGCGCTGGATGCTGCGCTGCATGACGGCGGCCGGGGTGCCGGACCTGTCGCCGATGGACGTGCTCGTCCTCCACAACGTCAACCATCGCGGCAAGGCCAAGCGCCTCGCCGATATCTGCCTCGTCCTCAATATCGAGGACACCCATGTCGTGAACTACGCGCTGAAGAAGCTCGAGCGGCTGAAGCTGATCAAGAGCGGCCGCAAGGGCAAGGAGAAGACCGTCGCGATCACGCCCGCCGGCGAGGATGCCTGCCGGCGCTATGCCCAGATCCGCGAGCAATTGCTGGTAAAATCGGTGCTGGCGATCGGCATGGACCCGACCCGCCTCTCCGAGATCGCCGCGGTGATGCGCTCGCTCTCGGGCCAATACGACCAGGCGGCCCGGGCGGCGGCGAGCCTGTAAGGGCGCGGGACGGGCCTCTCCGTCATTCCGGGGCAGGCCGCAGGCCTGAGTTGCTGGGTGCCGCCGCCTTACGCCATCGGAATGTTGGTGATCGCCGCACCTGGCTTGGCAGGCTCGGCGGATGGACCTTGCTCGCCCGGACGTGAATTTGGTCTGTTCTTAGCTAACATTCGGACCGGAGTGCTGCTGGCAGGTGCGGCCTTCATGGGGACTATGTGAACGTCAGCGCAGTCTGTCGACCCCCCCAAAACCCGTTACATAACATCAGCTTATCGCAAGAGGTGCCCTAGGTTAGGGGAAATTTTGCGAACCCGCATTTGACGGGTTGACTTAGAGCGCACTCTAACCCCTAGCCTCTGATGCGTTGTGGCGAAAGAAGGTGCTCATGAAGATTGGTGAACTGGCGAAGCGTTCGGGACTGTCGGCCCACACCATCCGTTACTATGAGCGGATTGGACTGCTTCCCTATGCGGACAGGGACCAATCGAGCCAACGTGACTACGACGCATCAATCCTGATCTGGATAAAGTTTCTTGGTCGCCTGAAAACGACCGGGATGCCTATCCGGGAAATGCTGCATTATGCAGCCCTACGGGAGCGCGGCGTCGGCACGGAAGCGGAGCGTTGCGCGTTGCTCGAACAGCACCGTGAACGTGTTCGCGCCCATGTGGTTGACCTGCAAGCCTGCCTTCTCGTCCTCGACACCAAGATTGCCGGATATTCCGGCACCGAACAGAGGATGAAGGATCATGACCCAGTATTACCAGAACGCCGACGAAAGCCGGCTGGAACGCGGCAAGCGAGCGCTCGCTGAAATCGACGGCCAGGCCGGCAACAATGTCGTTGCTGCCTTGGCCGATATTGCCCCCGATTTCGCACGCTATCTGTTCGAGTTTCCGTTTGGGGACATCTATAGCCGCCCCGGGCTCGAACTGCGCGCCCGTGAAATCGCCACCATCGCAGCGCTGACGGCGATGGGAAACGCGGCCCCGCAATTGAAGGTCCATATTGAGGCTGGTCTAAATGTCGGGCTGACCAGGGACGAAATCACCGAGACCATCATGCAAATGGCGGTCTATGCCGGCTTTCCTGCGGCGCTCAATGGATTGTTCGCGGCCAAGGAAGTCTTTGCCGCACGGTTCCCCGTCCAGAGGGAGCAGGTGGCATGATGAACTTAGTTCGATCCTTGGCGACCGCTGGCGCTTTCGCCCTCGCCGTGGCCTCTGCTTCTGCGATCATGGCACCGACCGCCGCCTATGCGAATCCGGCTGCGCCCGAGAAACTATGGGAGGGTTTCAGCTCGCCGGTCGGCATGGCCTTCGACGCTGCGGGAAATCTGTTCGTGGCGGAATGGGGTGCGGGTCGCGTCTCGCGCATCGATCCTGCCGGAAATCGCACCATCTTCGCGGACGGGCTTTCCGGTCCCTCCGGGCTGACGATCGACCCTGATGGCATGATCTACGTCGCGTCTTATTCGCGCGATGAGGTCTATCGCTTCACGCCAGCGGGAGAACGTAATCTGCATGTGACCGGCCTCGCGACACCTGCCGGGCTTAGCTTCGACAGGTCTGGCCGGCTCCTGATCGCCAATCGGCGCACCAACCAGATTCTCGCTGTGGCCGCGAATGGCAGCCTAAAGCCTGTCATCGACGGCTTGCGAACGCCGGTCGGGGCAGTCCAGACGCCAGACAACGGCTATGTCGTTTCCAATATCGGCGGCGGGATCACGATCCTGCGCCCCGATGGCTCGCGCATCGAGGCTGGCGAGGCATTCGCCACGCCCGGCCCCGGCGTGGCGATGACGACAGCCGGCCGCGTTTTCGTGGTCGATTATGGCGGCACCGCCGTGCGGGAAATCCTGCCCGATGGACAGTCCCGCGCCGTTGCGGACGGATTGCGAAGCCCGGTCGGGTTGGTGGCAGCGCCTGACGGAACGTCCTTACTGACCGCCGCATGGGGTGATGGGACAATATATCGGATTCCGATCCCAAATTAGACCGCTTCGCTTCCCACCCGCTGCCCCCATTCGCCAGGCGCCCGAACACGCACGCCCGGCGGCATTCACTGGACACAGGCGTGCCTAGCCCGGCAGCTTCGCGTAGCGCGCGGCGTAATCCGCCTCGATCGCCGCGTGCCTCGACCAGAAGCCGCGCGGCGGATCGCCTGCGAGCCGGTCTTCCAGAATGCCGAGATGCAGGTGCCAGCCACCCGAGACATTCGCCATCTCCGCCTTGTCGGCAAGCTTGCGATGCGTCAGCACGAGCCTGACCCGGTCGCCTTCCGGCGTGAGCTCGAAGGTCACTTCCGAACTGGCGTCGCCCTCCCCCGGCCATGTCATCGCCAGCGCCCGCATCGGCTCGTAGCGGGTCACCGTCCCGCGCGAGGGCCAGCCATTGTCGTTCATCTCGCGATAGCGCTCCGGCGGCCGTTCGCTGGTGATCTGGGAGTGCTTGAACAGGAGGTCGACCGTGCCGCCGACGCGCGGCTCCAGCTTGCCCGAAGCCAGCCAGGTGCCGCGCTTGTCGGACTCGGTCAGATAGGCCCAGACGCGCTCGACCGGCCCCGGCAGGAGCCGCTCGAACCTGACCGCGCCGCTTTCGAGAACAGTGCCGTACTCACTCATCACTCGTCTCCTTCATCCTTGGCGGCTTGCGCCAGTTCCTGCCCCAGCTCGTCGAGTCGCGCACCCCAGAAGCCCCGGACCTTCTTCACCCAGAGATCGAATTCATCGAGCCCCCCGGGATCGAGCCGGTAGATTCGGCGCTGGCCGTCGATCTCGACCCTGACCAGCCCGGCCTCCCTCAGCACCTTGAGATGCTGCGAGATCGCCGGTGCGCTGACACTGAACCGCGCCGTGATCTCGCCGGCCGCCAGGGCGCCCTCGCCCAGCATCTCGATGATGCGGCGGCGTGTCGGGTCTGCGAGGGCGACGAAGCGATCCATGGCTTTATTTAGCGTGTCACTTAATTAAGTAAAACATAAAATATTGTGCGCCTGCGGCCGGCGCGCTGCGCGGTTGCGCATGGCGACTTGCTAGACGCCGCGTGACGGGCGAGAGGAAATGCCCGTTCGACAGGCAGATCGTTCCAGGCCGCCATGCCCACCCGCCACGCCACCTTGACCGGCATCGCCATGATGCTGCTCGGCATGCTGCTATTCGCGCTGAACGACGTGATGGGAAAATGGCTGGTCGCGACCTACACGGTCGGCCAGGTCGTGCTGCTGCGCAGCGTCGTGGCGATCGCGGTGATCGCGCCTTTCGTGGTGAAGCAGGGCGTCGGCCGCACCTTGCGGCCGGAGCGGCCCGGGCTGCAGCTCCTGCGCGTCACGCTCGGCTCCTGCGAGGTCGCCATGTTCTATTGGGCGGTGACCTACCTGCCGCTCGCCGACACGATGACGCTCTGGCTCGCAGCGCCGGTCTGGGCCGTGGTCCTGGCGGCGCTGCTGCTCGGCGAGCGGATCGAGCCCGTGCGCTGGCTCGCGGTCGTCGCCGGCTTCGTCGGCGTCGCGGTGGCGCTGAACCCCTCCGGCCAGAGCCTGTCCCTTCCGGCGATCATCGCGCTTCTCGGCAGCTTCTCCTTCGCGGCGATGATGATCACCGGCCGGCAATTGCGCGGCACGCCCGACGTGACGCTGGTCGCCTGGCAGACCTTTGGCGCGCTGGTGGTCGGCCTCCTGCTGCTGCCCTTCGGCTGGGTGACGCCGAGCCTCACTGATGCCGCCCTGCTCGGCCTGCTCGGCATCGTCGCGATGGTGGCGCATCTTTGCGTCACGCGCTCGCTGAAGCTCGCCGAGGCCTCCGTCGTCGTGCCCTATCAATACACGCTGATCGTCTGGGCCCTGCTCTTCGGCTGGCTCGTCTTCGGCGACTGGCCGACGCTCTCCATGCTGATCGGCGCCGGGCTGATCATCGCGGCGGGGCTGGCGCTGCTGGTCCTCGAAAGGCGGGCCGGCAAACCCGTGGAGATGCACGATCCCCCGTGATGCCGGCGCCCGCCCATGCGTTCGCCTCGCCCTGCCCGCGCGGCGGCAGCGGTCGACCTTGGCCCGTGCCCACGGCTAATCTCCCGCCCCGACAAGGCCGAGCCGCCGACCGGCGAGACGAGGCCGCCCCGGAGAGGACGCAGCATGGCCCTGATCACCTATCTCACCACGACCCGTTTCGGCTTCGGCGAAGTGGCAGGTATCGAGGGCGACCTGGGCGGACTTGGCATCCGCAAGCCGCTGATCATCGCCGACAAGGGCGTGGTCGCCGCCGGCGTCGTCGGCACGGTCCAGGCGCATGCGCCGGCCTTGCAGGCGGCGCCCATCTTCGACGCGACCCCGACCAACCCGACCGAGGAGGCCGTGCTCACCGCGCTCGCCCTCTATCGCGAGAACGGCTGCGACGGGCTCGTCGCCATTGGCGGCGGCTCGCCGATCGACCTCGCCAAGGGCGTCGCCCTGCTCGCCGGCCATGACGGCCCGCTGGAGACCTATGCCGCGATCCTCGCCGGCATCCCCAAGGTGACGGCCGCCGTGGCGCCGGTGATCGCGATCCCGACCACGGCCGGCACCGGCAGCGAGGTCGGCCGCGCCGCGCTGATCACCCTGAATGACGGCCGCAAGCTCGGCTTCATCTCGCCGCACCTGATTCCCCGGCTCGCGATCTGCGACCCCGAGCTGACGCTCGGCCTGCCGGCCTGGTTGACCGCCGCGACCGGCATGGACGCGATCACCCACTGCATCGAGACCTATCTCAGCCCGCGCGAGAACCCGCCGGCCGAGGCGATCGCGCTCGACGGACTGAAGCGCGCCGTCGCCCATATCGAGCGCGCGGTGAAGGACGGCTCCGATCGCGAGGCCCGCAAGGAGATGATGATGGCGGCGCTGCAGGGCGGCCTCACCTTCCAGAAGGGCCTCGGCGCGGTGCATGCGCTCTCGCACCCGCTCGGCGGCCTGAAGGAGGTCTCGCTGCATCACGGCACGCTGAACGCTGTGCTGCTGCCGGCCGTGCTGCGCTTCAACGAGCCGGAATGCGGCGCCAAATATGCCGAGATCCGCCGCACGCTCGGCCTAGCGCCCGACACCGACCTCGCGGCCTGGCTCGCCGGGCTGACCGTGCGGCTCGGCATGCCCGCGAGCCTGTCGCAAATGGGCCTGCCGCGGAACGTCATTCCCGCCATCGCCGAGGCGGCGGTCAAGGACCATTCCAGCGCCAGCAATCCCCGCACTGCCAGCGCCGCGGATTATGCCGCGATGCTGGAGGCGTCCTTCGAGTAGGGGCCGGATCGAAAAGCCACAGTCCCCCTGCGAGCTTAACCCCGCTCGTATCCAGCGCTTGACCCTCCCCCCTGCGCCGGCCATCGTGCCGCACCGGATCCAACCCAGTGCACGAGGCCTGCACCCATGCGCCGCGCTCTGCTGACAACCACCCTGGTCTCGGCCGCCTGCCTGGCGGCGACGCTCGGGGCCGAGGCCTCGGGCCGCCGCTATGTCGCGCCGCCCGACCGGGCTGAGGAACGCATCATCCCGATGTATGGCGCCCTGCCCGCCTGCGACGACCCCTCCGTGCTTGGCGAATTGACGAGCTGGTTCAATTCCCGCGAGGCCAAGTTCTGGGGCCCGCTCCAGGTCGTCACCTATGATCGCATCCGCCCGCTCGCCTATCGGCCCTGGGGCGACGACTTCATCCCGCGCCGCTTCTGCACCGGGCGCATCGCCCTGAACGACGGCAGCCTGCACCGTGTCGATTATTCGGTGCGCGAGAATCTCGGCCTGTTCGGCCGGGGCTGGAACGTCAACTGGTGCGTCAACGGCCTCGACCGGCATCGCAGCTACGCGCCGGACTGCAAGATGGCGCGCCCCTGAGCCCATCATGTCGCTGACCCGAATCGGGCTGGCTCTGGTGGCGGCCCTGACGCTTGCCGCCCCCACCGCCGAGGCGCAGTGGCGCAGCCAGCGTGGCGGCAGCGCCCCGGGCGATTTCGATTTCTACGTGCTCGCCCTGTCCTGGTCGCCCGGCTTCTGCGAGCTGGATGGCGGGCGCGGGCGGGCCCGCGAGCAATGCGAGAGCGGCGCCGATCTCGGCTTCGTCGTGCACGGCCTCTGGCCGCAGAACGAGCGCGGCTATCCCAGCGATTGCGGCCCCTCCGGCCGCACGCCGTCGCGAATCGCCATGCAGCAGGCGGAGGGCCTGTTCCCCTCCGAAGGCCTCGCCCGCTACCAGTGGCGCAAGCACGGCACCTGCTCCGGCTCCAGCCCGAGCGACTATTTCTCCGATGTCCGCCGCGCCCGCGAGAAGGTCGCGATCCCGCCGCCTTTGCAGAAGAGCGAGCGCGACCAGACCTGGACGGCGATCGATCTCGAACGCGCCTTCGTCGCCGCCAATCCCGGCCTGCGCACCGACATGATGTCCGTCGCCTGCTCCCGCGGCGTGCTGCAGGAGGTCCGCATCTGCTTCAGCAAGGACCTGCGCAATTTCCGCACCTGCCAGGAGGTCGACCGCTCCGGCTGCCGCACGCGCGAGATCACCGTGAAGGCGGTGCGCTGACAAGCGTGGCCGGCGCGGCTAAGACCGCATCATGAACTACCGTCACGGCTTCCACGCTGGAAATTTCGCCGACATCCTCAAGCACGTCGTGCTGATGCGCATCCTCGCCCATCTCGGCGTCAAGGACACGCCCTATCGCATCGTCGACACCCATGCCGGCGCGGGGCGCTACGATCTCGGTTCCGAAGAGGCGCTGCGCACGCATGAATGGAGGGACGGCGTCGCCCGGCTCGACCAGTCGCCGCTTGCGCCGGCCGTCGAGGAACTGCTCAAGCCCTGGCGCGAAGCCGTCGCCGCTGCCCGCGAGCGCCATGGCAGCGACGCCTATCCCGGCTCGCCCTGGCTCTGTCGCCATGCGATGCGGGCCGAGGACCGGCTGATCGCCGCCGAATTGCACCCGCAGACCTACAAGAAGCTCACTGCCGCGCTCGGCCGCGATTCGCGCTGCAAGGCGCTGGCGATCGACGGCTGGAATGCGCTGCGCGGCAATGTCCCGCCCAAGGAGCGGCGCGGGCTGATCCTGATCGACCCGCCCTTCGAGGAGAAGGACGAGTTCGCGACGCTGGCCGCCGAAACCATCGCCGCCCATCGCAAATGGCCGACCGGCATCTACGCGCTCTGGTACCCGGTGAAGGACCGCCGCGCCGCCGCCGACCTCCTCGGCGCGATCGAGGATGCCGGAATCGGTCGCCTGCTCAGGCTCGAGATCGACGTCGACCGGCCGGAAGCGGCGGGCGGCCTCGGCGCCACCGGCCTGCTCGTCGTCAACCCGCCCTGGCGCCTGGCGGACGAGGCCCGCATCCTGCTGCCCGCTTTGAGCGAACGCCTCGCGCAGGGGCCGCGACCGCGCTACCTTTGCGAGCCGATCCGACCGGACGGCTGATGCCTAGCAATGCCCAAGGATTTTCCGATGCTCGTTTTGCGCACCTCGCCCGCCTCCCCCTTCGGCCGCAAGGTCAAGATCGCCGCCTATGAGCTCGGCTTGATGGAGCGCATCGAGATCGTCCCGGCCGATACCACCGACCCCAAGGACGTGCTGCGGACCCAGAACCCGCTCGGCAAGATCCCGACCCTGGTGCTCGAGGATGGCGAGACGCTGTTCGATTCGCGCGTCGTCGTCGATTATCTCGACCATCTCGCCGGCGGCGGGCGCCTGATTCCGGCCGGCAGCAAGGAGCGCTTCGCCCAGTTGCGACTGCAGGCACTGGCCGACGGCATCTGCGACGCCGCGCTGCTCCAGGTCTATGAAGGCCGGTTCCGCGCACCCGAGATGCGCAATGCGGCGTGGATCGAGAATCAGGCCGGCAAGGTCAACCGCGCGCTCGCGGCGCTCGAGCCCGCCCCGCCAGCCTGGCCGGAGCGGCCGCGCATCGGCGAGATCGCGCTCGCCTGCGCGCTCGGTTATCTCGACCTGCGCCATGAGGGGAAATGGCGGGCCGACCATCCGAAACTCGTCGCCTGGCTCGACGACTTCGCCGCCAAGGTCCCGTCTTTCGAGACCACCCGCTTCAAGGGTTGAAGCAAGCTGTTCTAGACGACGCCATCCGTCATTCCGGGGCAGGCCGCAGGCCTGAGCCCGGAACCCGGAAACGCTGACGCTGCTGGCTCGTCATTGCGAGGAGCGTGAGCTCCGAAGCAATCCAGGGGCCGTCGAGCGAGCCCTGGATTGCTTCGCTTCGCTCGCAATGACGGAGGCTCTGGGTTCGGGCTCGCTGCTGCGCAGCGCCCGGAAAGACGCCGCGTTTCACCTTGAAAGCATCACTACGCACAACAAAAAACCCGGTGGCCGAAGCCACCGGGTTCGTGAGCCCCGCGAGGGGATCGGACTAGAACTTGTAGTTCAGGCCGGCGCGGACGACCGAGAACTTGGTCTCGACGTTGGCGTTGAAGGTGCCGCCCGGGACGTTGAACGACTCCTTGTCGAGGTCGACGTAGAGGTACTCGATCTTGGCCGTCAGGTTGTTGGTGAAGGCGTATTCGAGACCGCCACCGAGCGTCCAGCCATACTGGGTGTTGTCGTTGCTGGCCGAGCCGAACGGCGTGGAGATCTTGTTCTTCACGCTGCCATAGGCGAAACCACCGGTGACGTAGGGCAGGAACCGGTCGAAGGCGTAGCCGACGCGGCCACGAACCGTACCGAACCACTGCATCTCGTTCGAGGCGCGAACACCCAGGACCGGATCAGTAGCGCTGGCCTTCAGGTCGGCGCCCTGGAAGTCAGCCTCGAGGCCGACGACCCACTGGCCGATCTGGTAGTTGTAGCCGATCTGACCACCACCGATGAAGCCGTCCGGATCATCGTAACCGCCGATGATGCCGAGATTGGTCGAGTCGATCTGGCCGAAACCGTAGCCGGCGTTCACGCCGACGTAGAAACCGGTCCAGGTGAACACCGGCGGGTAATAGACCGGAGCGGCGACCGGGCCCTTGCGGGACGGCAGGTCAGCGGCAGCGGCAGCGCCGGCAGCGACGAGGCCGATGGCCGCGACGCTCGAAAGCAGGTACTTCTTCATGTCTAACTCCTTGGTAGTCGTCGCTGTCGCCGGCAGAACCCGGCGGTGATGTCGATGGAACCCTTATAACCCCAGATGCTGCCGATGTCTGTTGCGGCTAAAGCACATGTCCACTCCAGACCACGGCAAAAATGCGGCACGAATGAGGATGACTATAACCAATTGTTCAACCCAGGTTAATTAGTGTTAAAGCACTCTAAATGGTAAATCGAATACTAATGTTTCAGAGTCATACGCATCGCACCGAAGCCCCAACGCGCGGATTGCCCCAAGGTTCCGCGAATTGTGCCGACAAAATGGCGGCCGGCTTGCCGCTCCGCGCGGCCCGTGCTTTAGCCGTGAATGAACGGAGAAGACGAGACAGGACGGGTGCCACCGCTTTCGATATTCATCATTACGCGCGATGAGGCCGATCGGATCGGCCGCACGATCGCGGCCGTGCGCGTGCTGAGCGACGACATCGTCGTGATCGACTCGGGCTCGACCGACGGCACGCAGGCGATCGCGGAGCAGCATGGCGCCCGCGTGATCTTCAATCCCTGGCCGGGCTACGGCCAGCAGAAGCGCTTCGCCGAGGAGCAATGCCGGCATCCCTGGCTGCTGAACCTCGACGCCGACGAGGTCGTCCCGGCCGATCTGGCGGCCGAGATCGCCGGGCTGTTCGCCCGGGGCGAGCCGGCGGCGGATGCCTACAAGCTGCGAATCGCCGAGATCTTCCCGGGAGAGCAGGCTCCGCACCGCTTCGCCTATGCGCTCTCGCCCGTGCGGCTCTATCGCAGCGACAAGGGGCGCTATTCGCCCTCGCCCGTGCATGATCGCGTCGAGCTCTCGCCTCACGCCCGAGTCGGGCGGCTGAGCGGCACCGTGCATCACTATTCGGTGCGCTCGCTGGGCGAACAGATCGACAAGCTGAACGCCTATAGCGATGCCCAGGCCGACGATCTCGACAAGCGCGGCGAGACGCTCTCGGTGTTCCGGCTCGTCGCCGAATTCCCCGCCAACTTCATCAAGGCCTATATTGGCCGGCGGCATGCCTTGCGGGGCGTCTATGGTTTCATGACCGCGATGAACTACGCATTCTATCGCTATCTGCGCGTCGCCAAACATTGGGAGCGCCGCCTCAGCCGGCGTTCCGGCGCGGAGCAGGACAATGTCTGAGGTCGCGCTCGTGACCGGCGGCGCCCGCCGGATCGGGCGCGCCATCGTCGAGCGCCTGGCTGACGCTGGCTATGCGGTCGCGATCCATTGCGGCAATTCGCGCGCCGAGGCGCAGGCGCTCGCCGCCGGCCTGCGCGAGCGCGGCGGCAAAGCCAGCGTGATCGCAGCCGACCTCGCCGATCCCGCTGCCGTCGACGGCATCCTGCCCGCCGCCGAGGCCGCGCTCGGCCCGGTGACGCTCCTGGTCAACAGCGCCTCGAGCTTCCTGGTGGACGACGTCCGCGCGCTCGACGTGGCGACTTGGAACCGGCAGTTCTCGATCAACCTGCGCGCACCTTCGGTGCTGGCGGGCGCCATGGCGAACCGCCTCCCCGAGGATCTCGAAGGCTGCATCGTCAACATCATCGACCAGCGGGTCTGGAAGCCGACGCCGGAATACTATTCCTATACATTGAGCAAATCAGCGCTGCTGACCGCGACGACGACCATGGCGCAGGCGCTCGCACCCCGCATCCGGGTCAATGCCGTCGGCCCCGGCCCGACCTTCCCGAACCCGCAGGACGGCGAGGCGCTGCTCGCGCGCGAGGCGGCCGGTTCGTTGCTGCAGAGGACGGTGGAGGCGGCCGAGATCGCCGATGCGGTGCTCTACCTCGCCGGCGCCCGCTCGGTCACCGGGCAAATGATCGCCGTCGATTCCGGCCAGCACCTGGCGTGGCGCACCCCGGACATCGTGACGTGAAGCGGGTCGGCAGGCCGGTCCCGGACTGACAGAAGGCCGACGTCGCGCGAGTCGCACGACGTCGGAATGACTACGCTACGCGGCCTTGTTCTTCACTGCGCCGATGATGGCGGTCAGGACGGCGCCACCGGCACCGCCGGCGATCAGGTTCGTAATGATGCTACCGATACTGAAATTGCCGCTCGTCGCCGCGGCCGTCACCGCCGGCAGCACGAGAGGGACAAGTTGTCCGAGCACGCCGCCGCCGACGAGCCCGGCAATCGTATTGCCAAGTGTTCCCAGATCGAAGCTAGGGGAGGCTTTGCCAGCCGCATTGCCACCCAGCGCTCCTGCTACGAGGTTGATCAGTATCTGTTCCATGATACCCCCAAAGCCATGGTGCATGGCAGCAGGGAAGATGACTCCGCTGGTTTGGCGAAGCAACTGCAGATTGAAAAGACCGGTTAATCACCTGTGTGTGAGAGCAGAATGCGAAAAAGCGGGAACCGGTTTTTCGGATTGATCCTGCTCTAACTCTTTGATGAGAGACGGATTCAGCTCTCAACTGGAATCACTTCAAGATTCCATCTGAAATCATCCGGCTCTAGCGCCGGAGCGCGATCGCCGAGATCAGCCGGCCGTAATCGCTCTCGTTGCGGTGAGTCGTGCGGCGATAGCTGAAGAAGCGATTCTCGTCGCCATAAGTGCAGAGTCCGAGGTCGATGAAGCGCCCGATTCCCGCCTCCTGCGCCCTCAGGGCGATGAAGGCCGGCAGGTCGAACATCGCATGCGCCGGCCGCTCCGAGCCATGGAAAAAGCGCGCATAGGTAGCATTCTCGGATTTGAAGCGCTCGACGAATTCCGGCCCGACCTCGTAGGCCTTCGCACTGATGGTGGGGCCGAGCACCGCGAGGATGCGCTCGCGCCGGGCGCCGAGCTTCTCCATCGCCGTCACCGTCGCCCCGACGATACCGGTGAACGCCCCCTTCCAGCCGGAATGTGCCGCGCCGATCACGCCGGCCTCGCTGTCGGCGAACAGGATCGGCCCGCAATCGGCAGTCGAGGTGCCGAGCGCCACGTCATGAGCGGTGGTCACCATGGCATCGGCCCTCGGCTTGTCACCGTCCCACGGACCGGTGACGACCACGGCATCGGCCGAATGCACCTGATGCACGCTAACCAGATGCGTTGGCGCCACCTTCATATGGGCCGCCATCCTGGCCCGGTTCTCGGCAATCGCAGCGGGATTGTCGTTCGAGCCGAGGCCACCATTGAGCGAGGCGTAGATCCCGGTCGAAACGCCGCCCTCGCGGGTGAAGAAGGCATGCGCGATGCCGGGCTCGGCGGCAAGTTCGGGAGATGTGATGAACATGGCTGTTTCCGGCTGGTGGTCAGGCCTGCTCTGGCATCTGATGAAGGTCAAATCCGGGCAGAGGCGGTAATCCGGGATGCGATAGCGCCAGAACCTTGAACAATTCACCCATCCCGGTCGCGCCCGTCGCGGTCAGGCGCTCGAAGGCGCCCCGGATCGCCTCGGCCTGCTCGGGCTTCGCCCTGGCGGCGAGCGCCTGTGCCCGCTCGGCGAGCCCGAGCGCCAGCAGGACCTCGCGCTGCGTCGCCGGGCCGTGCGTCGCCGCGCCGGACCGGCGCGCGGCCTGCGCCATGCGTTCGAAATCGACATGCACGGTCAGGTCGGCTTCGCCCGGCTCCGCCAGCACGTCGACATGACGCTGCCGGCGGACCGCCTGGAGCGTGTCACCGAAACCGGACCGCACCGAGCCATAGTCGATGAACAGCGCCGCACCGCCATGGAAGGCGAGATGTCGCGAGACCGTCGCCACGATAGCGAGCGCGGCTGCCGGCTGCTCAATGACGCTGCCGTTGGGGGCGGCCATGGTCAGCGAGGTCTCAGGCGCGCCGGCGAGGCCGAAGGCCAGTTCGCCTCCAGCGTCGAGCCCGACCAGCCTCTCGCGCCAGCCATCCCCGGTCTTGACGAACTGGTCGAGCGGCAGCGCGTCGAGAAACTCGTTGGCGACGACGATCACGGGTCCGTCGAGGGCGGTCTCGATCCCGTCATGCCAGGATGGCGCGGCCGCCCCTGCCAGGCTCTGGTGCTGGGCCTGGCGCAGCACGGGGCTGATCTCGACGAGATGGACGTCGAGCGCCTCGCGAAAGCCCGGCACGATCCTGGCCGCCCGCAGCATGTCGGCCATCAGCGTGCCGCGTCCAGGCCCGAGCTCGACGAGGCGTACCGAAGCCGGCTCGCCCATCATTTGCCAGACGGCGCCGGCCCAGAGCCCGAGAAGCTCGCCGAACATCTGGCTGATCTCGGGCGCGGTGGTGAAGTCGCCCTGCGCGCCGAAGGGGTCGCGCGTCATGTAGTAGCCATGGCGCGGATGGCCGAGGCAGAGCGCCATGTAGCGCGAGACGTTGAGCGGCCCCTCCTCGCGGATCAGGCGGATGAGCTCCGCCTTCAGCAGGCTCATGCAGCCCGCCTGGCGCGCAGCACCAGAAACAGCCCGGCCAGGAACAGCGGCAGCGAGAGCAGCATGCCCATGGTGATGCCGCCGCTCAGCGCATCGACGCTGGCGCCGAACAGGAAGCCGAGTTGCGGGTCCGGCTCGCGGAAGAACTCGCAGACGATGCGCGCCACAGCATAGCCCATGCCGAAGACGCCGGCGACGAAACCCGGACGCTTGAAGCCGCCGGCCCGCACGACGAATGCCAGCAGGATGAAGAGCAGGATGCCCTCCCCCAGCGCCTCGTAGAGCTGGCTCGGATGGCGCGGCAGCGGCCCGGCATTGGGGAAGACCATGGCGAAGGGCAGGTCCGGCGCCGGCCGGCCCCAAAGCTCGGCATTGATGAAATTGGCGATGCGCCCGAGAAAGAGCCCGATCGGCACCACCGCGGCCGCGAGATCGAAGACGCTCAGCGCCGGATAGCCCCGCTTGCGCGCGAACAGGAAGAGCGCGGTCGCCGCGCCCAACAGCCCGCCATGGAAGGACATGCCGCCCTGCCAGATCGCGACGATGTCCTGCGGGCGGGCGAGATAGCGCTCCAGATCGTAGAACAGCACGAAGCCGAGCCGCCCGCCGAGCACGACGCCGAGCGCGACCCAGAGCAGCATGTCGTCGAGCTCGTCGGCCGCGGGATGCTTCGACGTGCCCCACAGCCCGGGCGACGAGACCAGCCGCCGCGCATACCACCAGCCGCCGATCAGCCCGGCGACATAGGCGAGCCCGTACCATTTCACCGAGAGCGGGCCGAGCTGCAGCGCGACCGGATCGATCACCGGAAAGGGAATGGCGAAGACGGGCATGGGCAAGGGTCCGGCAGAATTCATTGAATGGCCGCCGTCATCCCGGACAAGCCGCGAAGCGGCGCCGATCCGGGATCCATGCCAGAGCGCCTCCGATCAGCGCCCTAGCATGGATCCCGGGTCTCCCTTCGGTCGCCCGGGATGACGGCGCGAGGCAAAACCTGCCGCGACATGGCCGCGCCCGCGCGGCACGGTCAAGCGAAAAGCCGCTTCACCGGCTCGGATCAGAGCTCGATGTCGCCGCCGTGGCGGCGCACCAGCGCGCCCGCATAGCGCGGCATGACTTGCGGCATGATGCTTTCGCCTTCGGCGGGGCGATCCATGCCGAAGACGAAGCGCGGGAAATCGAGGGCCTTCTGGATGGCCCAGATCTCGTCATGCTTCTCGGGCGGCAGGATGCGGGCCGGGTCGCCGACCGCGACCCAACCGATCGGCACGATGGCGCCTTCCGGCAGCACCGTCCGCAAATGCACGATCCCGTTGATCCGCACCTCGGCCCCGGCGCCGATTCGGGCGCCGTTGAAGACCGTGACGCCGGTGGCGAGAAAGGCCTCGTTGGAGACGACGCAGCCGGTCAGATAGGAGCGCGGGCCGACGAGCACATTGTCGCCGATGCTCATCTCGGCGCCGCGGACGCCCCGGATGACCGCCGTATCCATGATCACGCAGTTGCGGCCGATGCGGACCGGGCCGCTCTCCGCACTGATCACCGCGCCGAAGCCGACGGAGCAGTTCTCGCCGATGGTGACGTCGCCGCAGATCGTCGCGTTGGGCGCGATGCGGCTGGAGGGATGGATGCGTGGCCGCAGGCCTTCATGTTCGATCAGCATGGCTGGCTCCCGGTTTTCCCTTGGCGATGGTCGCAGCGTTGCGTCGCGGCGATCTGAGCCCCGCTCAGACCTTGACGATCAGCTTCCCGAAATTCTTGCCCTCCAGCAGGCCGATGAACGCCTCCGGCGCCCGGTCGAGACCCGCGACGATGTCTTCCTTGTATTTCAGCGCGCCGTCAGTGATCCAGCGTGCCATCTCCTGCTCGAAGGCCGGACGCTGCGCGACGAATTCGCGCTGGATGAACCCGCGGATCGTCAGGCTCTTGGTCAGGACCTGCCGCATGACGACGGGGAGCTGGTCGGGACCCGCGAAATCGCCCGTGCTGTTATATTGCGCGACGAGGCCGCAGACCGGAATCCGGGCAAACGTGTTCAGCAGCGGAAAGACTGCGTCCCAGACCTTGCCGCCGACATTCTCGAAATAGACGTCGATACCCTGGGGACAGGCCGCCGCCAGCTTTTCCGCGAAATCGGGCGCGCGATGATCGATGACGGCATCGAAGCCGAAGGTCTCCCGGACGAAGGCGCATTTCGTCTCGCCGCCCGCGATGCCGACGGCGCGCGCGCCCTTGATCCGCGCGATCTGCCCGACGGCCGATCCGACGGGCCCGCTGGCCGCGGCCACGACGACGGTCTCCCCCGCCTTGGGCTGGCCGATCGTCAGCAGGCCGGCATAGGCGGTGAAGCCCGGCATGCCGAGCACGCCCAGCGCCGTCGTGATGGGCGCGGCGGCCGGATCGAGCTTGCGCAGATGAGCCCCGTCGGCCACCGCATGGGACTGCCAGCCGGAATGCGAGAGCACGATGTCGCCCGGCTTGAAGCTGGGGTGACGGCTTTCCAGGACCTCCGCGACGGTGCCGCCCTCCATCACCTGGCCGATCGCGACCGGCGCGGCATAGGATTTCGCCTCGCTCATCCGGCCGCGCATATAGGGGTCGAGCGAGAGGTAGAGGATCCGCAGCAGAACCTGGCCCTCGGCGGCAGTCGGAACCGCGGCATGCTCGAGCCTGAAATCGCCCGGGCGCGGCCGGCCGGCAGGGCGCGAGGCGAGTACGATTCGGAGATTGTCCAATTGGGCCATCGGATGTGATCCTCGCTGAAGCATGTTTCTCGATTGATCATCGCGATATGGGGAGCGCCGGTCCATCAGCACCAGCTCGCCTGTGCATTTTGAGACCTGCCGGATCACGCTCCTGACATGACGAAACGCCTCGGGCGTCCTACATCAGGGCCATGAATCGCGAACGCCCAGATCTGCCGGACGACGAGATCGAGGACGAGGAGGACACTCTTCCCCTCCCCGCATCGAGCACTGATGCGGCCGCGGCCTCGCCCTCGGAGCTGAAGCACGGCATCGAGGTCATCCAGCAATTCGCCAGGCATTTGCCGAACAGGCCCGGCGTCTACCGGATGTTCGATCGCGCCGGCGAGGTGCTCTATGTCGGCAAGGCCAAGAGCCTGAAGAACCGGGTGACGGCCTATGCCCGCGGCATGGCCCATACCAACGCTGTCGCGCGGATGATCGCCGAGACGGCGAACATGGAATTCGTCACCACGGGGACGGAAACCGAGGCGCTGCTGCTCGAATCCAACCTGATCAAGCAGCTCAGGCCGCGCTACAACGTCCTGCTCCGCGACGACAAGAGCTTCCCCTATATCCTGCTGACCGGCGACCATCCCGCCCCGCAGATCGCCAAGCATCGCGGCTCGCGCCAGCGCAAGGGCGATTATTTCGGCCCCTTCGCCTCCGTATGGGCGGTGAAGCGCACCATCGACGCGCTGCAGAAGGCCTTCCTGATCCGCACCTGCAGCGATTCCTTCTACGAGAACCGCACCCGGCCCTGCCTGCTCTTCCAGATCAAGCGCTGCGCCGGCCCCTGCACCGGCGAGATCTCGCATACCGACTACCAGGCGCTCGCCAGCCAGGCGCGCGACTTCCTCTCCGGCCGCTCCTCGTCGGTCAAGCAGACGCTCTCGGCCCGCATGCAGGAGGCCGCGGAGGCGCTCGAATTCGAGAAGGCCGCGCGCTATCGCGACCGGCTCGCGGCGCTCTCGGCCGTGCAGGCCGGCCAGGACATCAACACCCAGAATGTCGAGGAGGCCGACGTCTTCGCCATCGACGAGCAGGGCGGCCATTTCTGCGTCGAGATCTTCTTCTTCCGCAACCACCAGAACTGGGGCAACCGGGCGCTGTTCCCGCGCGCCGACAAGAGCCTGACGCCGGCCGAGGTGCTCGCCTCGGTCGTGACCCAGTTCTACGACGACAAGCCGCCGCCGCGCCTCGTCCTGCTCTCGCATGAGGTCGAGGAGATCGCGCTGATCGGCCAGGCGCTCTCGGCCCGCGCCGGCCGCAAGGTCGAGGTCGCGGCGCCCAGGCGCGGCGAGCGGCGTGACCTCGTCGCCCATGCCCAGAAGAACGCCAAGGAGGCGCTCTCGCGCAAGCTCGCCGAGAATGCCGGCCAGCAAAGTCTGCTCGCGGCGCTGGGCGAGGCTTTTGGCCTGCAAAGGCCCCCGCGCCGCATCGAGGTCTACGACAACTCCCACATCATGGGCACGAACGCGGTCGGCGGCATGGTCGTCGCCGGGCGCGACGGCTTCATGAAGAGCCATTACCGCACCTTCAACATCTCCTCGGACACCATCGCCGGCGACGATTTCGGCATGATGCGCGAGGTGCTGAAGCGGCGGTTTTCGCGGCTGGCGAAGGAGAGTGTGCAGCAACCGTCAGCGACGGACGAAGCGCCGGGAATTGCCGCGCCCGGACTCGCTGAAGCGAGTGCGGCGCTTGTCGGGGGTTCGAGTCCCTCTCCCGCTACCATCACCGAAGCGTCTGCAGCAGCGGCTGCGATTGAACTGCCCGAAGACGACACCGCATTCCCCTCCCGGCCCGACCTCGTCATCGTCGACGGCGGCAAGGGCCAGTTCGAGGCGGCGCGGAAGATCATGGCCGAATGCGGCGCCGCCGATATCGGGCTCGTCGCGATCGCCAAGGGCGAGGATCGCAACGCCATGCGCGAGACCTTCTTCATGGTCGGCCGCGAGCCCTTCAAGCTGCCGCCGCGCGACCCCGCCCTGTTCTTCATCCAGCGCCTGCGCGACGAGGCGCACCGCTTCGCCATCGGCACGCATCGCGCCAGGCGCAAGCGCGACATCACCAAGAATCCGCTCGACGAGATCCCGGGCATCGGCCCCTCGCGCAAGCGCGCCCTGCTGCTGCATTTCGGCACGGTCAAGGCGATCCAGCGCGCCAAGCTCGACGACCTGATGCGCACGCCCGGCGTCAACGCCGCGACGGCCAAGGCGGTGCATGAGTTCTTTCACGATGCGTGAGGTTCGTGCGCACCTCGCGGGATTGCGTGTTGACGCTGTCACAAGCGCGCTGCTTTGGTATTTCCCGTGACGATTCTCCCAGACGCCATGAGGCGGCGTGGCCCCTGGTCGCTGCCGAACCTGCTGACCTACGGCCGGATCGTCGCGATTCCGGCCCTGGTGGCGCTGCTGTTCTGGCCGCGCGACGACTGGATGCGCTGGATCGCGCTCGCGATCTATGTCGCGGCGGCGGTGACCGACTATCTCGACGGCTGGATCGCGCGCGCCTGGAGCCAGCATTCGGCGATCGGCCGCATGCTCGATCCGATCGCCGACAAGCTCCTGGTCTGCGCGCTGCTGCTGATGCTGGTCGCCGATGGCACGATCTATGGCTGGTCGCTCTGGGCCGCCATCGTCATCCTCTGCCGCGAGATCCTGGTCTCGGGCCTGCGCGAATTCCTGGCCGAACTCAAGGTCAGCGTTCCGGTCAGCAAGGTCGCGAAATGGAAGACGACGGCGCAATTGCTGGCGCTCGGCTTCCTCGTCGCCGGCCCCGCGGGCGACAAGGTTCTGCCCTACAATACCCAGATCGGCATCGTCATGCTGTGGTTCGCAGCGATCCTGACCATCTATACGGGTTGGGATTATTTCAACGCCGGCATCCGCCATCTGGTGGACGAGGACGAGCGCGCATCATGACCGACAGCCTGACCGAGACCCGCAGCCTGAAGCTCGTCTATTTCGCCTGGGTGCGCGAGCGCATCGGCCTGCCCGAGGAGACGGTGGAGGTACCGGGCGGGGCCCGGACCGTCGCCGACCTGGTGCATTGGCTGAAGGCCCGCGGCGAGGGCTACGAGATCGCCTTCGAGAACGAGGCGGTGGTGCGCGCCGCGATCGACCACGCCCATGTCAAGCCGGACGCATCCCTGTCCGGCGCCCGCGAGATCGCCTTCTTCCCGCCGATGACCGGCGGGTGATATTGATCAGCAAGATTTTGATACAGCCCTCATCCTGAGGAGCCGCGAAGCGGCGTCTCGAATACTCCAGAGCATGCTGGAGCATCCTTCGAGACGCGATCCTGCGGATCGCTCCTCAGGATGAGGGTTCAAATGGCGATCAACCGGGCCGAGCCATGACACCCGTCATCCGCATCCAGCGCGAGGATTTCGACCTCAATGCCGAGATCGCGGCCCTGACCGCCGGCCGCAGCGATATCGGCGCCGTGGTCAGCTTCGCCGGGCTCTGCCGCAGCGAAGGGGGCGCGCTCGCCGCGCTCGAACTCGAGCATTATCCAGGTATGGCCGAGGCCGAGATCGCCCGCGTCGCGCAGGAAGCCGCCGCGCGCTGGCCGCTGACCGGGCTCGTCGCCATCCATCGCTACGGGCTGGTCCGGCCGGGCGAGCAGATCGTGCTGGTCGTCGCGACCTCGGCCCATCGCCGCGCCGCTTTCGAAGCCGCCGAATTCATGATGGACTATCTCAAGACCCGTGCGCCATTCTGGAAACGGGAGCATCTGGCCGACGGCACGATCGGCGGCTGGGTCGAGGCCAAGACGGGCGATGACGAGGCGGCCGAACGCTGGGGGTAGAGGGTGATGGTGCGGCATCTGCGCGGCTTGTCCTGGCCCCTGCTCGGCGCGCTTCTCGTCATCGGCCTCCCCACCGCAGCCTCGGCCGAGCCCACCACCAAGGTCTTCCGCGACTGGGTCGCGGGCTGCGACAATCTCCGGCAATGCACCGCGCTCTCCCTGCCGGGCGAGCTCGACGACCGGCTCGCCTATGTCAGGCTCCAGCGCGGCGGTGGCCCAACCGACCTGCCGAGCCTGTCGCTGCAGATCCGGGACATCAAGCTGAAGAAGGCTTTCGAGGCGCGGCTGACCCTCGACGGCGCGCCGTTCCCGGCGGCTGGCCGGAGCTTTCCCGGCTCGTCGCCCGATGGCGAGGTCGGCACGATCGACCTTCCGGCACAGGATTCCGATGCGCTGATCGCCGCCTCCCGCAAGGCGACGAAACTCGGCATCGGCTTCGACGGCAAGAGCTTCACCCTCTCGCTCTCCGGCGCGATTGCGGCGCTGCTCTGGATCGACGAGCAGCAGGGGCGGCTCGGGACGGTGACGGCGCTGATCCGCAAGGGCGACAAGCCGGCCACGGCCGTTCCCGCGGCACCGGCCCTGCCCGTCATCACCGCGCGTGCAACCTCGGGCGTTCCGGCGCCGGACGAGACGCTCGCGAAGACGCTGCCCGCGAACCTCCGCGCGCATCTCAAGCGGGTCGAGCCCGATACCTGCGACGACAGGCCCGAAGCCGGGTCCAACATGGACAATGTCTGGGCGCTCGGCCCGCGCAGCCATCTGGTCGGGCTGCTCTGCTACCAGGGCGCCTACAACATGGGCAGCGCCTACTGGATCATCGAGCAGGGCAAGGTCGCGGCCGCGCGCCGCGTCGCCTTTCCGACGCCCTCCGGCAAGCCGCAGGACGAGCTGGTCAACAGCGCCTACGACCCCAAATCCGGCCTGCTCGACTTCTTCAGCAAGGGTCGCGGCCCCGCCGATTGCGGCTCGTCCGGCATCTATGCCTGGACCGGCTCGGCCTTCGTCCTGACGAGCTGGAACGAGATGAGCGTCTGCCGCGGCCTGCCGCCGGACGAGTGGATTTCACTGTTCCACAGCGAGACGAAGTTCGTGAAATAGCGGCGCGCCGTCATTCCCGGGCGTAGCGAAGCGCAGACCCGGGAATCTCTTTCAGGAGATGCTCGGGTCGAGCCCGAGCATGACGCGCTCCGTCACGCCGCCTGTTGCTTCGGCCTCACCGCGGCGGAGTAATCCTCCATGATCACCTTGCCCATATTGCCGGTGATGAACTTGTAGGGGCCGATCTCGGAGACCAGCGTCACCTCGGCGGCAGAGCCGGTGATGAAGCATTCGGCGAAACCGTCGAGCTCTTCGGGGCGGATGCGGCGCTCGACCACCTCGAAGCCGCGCTGCTTGCAGAGCTCGATCACCGACTGGCGCGTCAGGCCGTTGAGGAAACGGTCCGCCAGCGGCGTGTGGATGACGCCGTCCTTGATGAAGAAGATGTTGGCGCCGGTGCATTCGGCGACATTGCCTTCCCAGTCGAGCATCATCGCGTCGGCATAGCCGCCGCGCTCGGCCTTGTGCTTGGAGAGCGAGCAGATCATGTAGAGGCCCGCAGCCTTGGCATGGACCGGCGCGCAGGCCGGGTCGGGCCGGCGATAATCGGCGATGTCGAGGCGCACGCCCTTCAGCTTCTGGGCCATGTCGAACATGCTCGGCCATTCCCACACCGCGATCGCGGTATGAATCGAATTGTTCATGCCGGACACCGCCATCATCTCCGAGCCGCGCCAGGCGACCGGGCGGATATAGGCGTCCTTCAGGCCATTCTCCTTGAGGCAGAGATATTTCGCCTCGTCGATCTCGGCGACCGAATAGGGGATGTCGAAATCCATGATCTCGGCCGATTTGTGGAAGCGCTTCGAGTGCTCGGTGCACTTGTAGATGACGCCGTCATAGGCGCGCTCGCCCTCGAAGACGCAGGAGCCGTAATGCAGCCCGTGGGTGAGTACGTGCACCGTGGCGTCCTTCCACGGCACGAGCTTGCCGTCGAACCAGATCACGCCGTCGCGCTGGTCGAAAGGAATGACTGACATGGGACAACTCCTCCTTGAGAGTCTTCTTGTGCCGAGACTCCGCCACAAGGGCGATGGACACGCAAGCACGGAACGAATACTGCGCGGATACGGCCGGATGCGACATAATCCGTCGCCGCGCATGCTTGACCGGTAATCTTCCGTCTGAGATATGTCAACATCACTGACGTAAAATGAGAACGCCGCATGGCCGACATGCAAGTCCGTCCGACCGACGCGCCCCGCCCCACGCCGGGCGACGACGTTCCCTATGACCTGATCGAGCTGCTGTTCTTCGCCTATCGCGACTTCGTCAGCGACCCGGACCGGATCCTCGCCGACTATGGCTTCGGCCGGGCCCATCACCGGGTTCTGCATTTCGTGCAGCGCCGCCCTGGCCTGACCATCGCCGAGCTGCTCGACCTGCTGCAGATCACCAAGCAGAGCCTCAACCGCGTGCTCAAGGAGCTGGTCGAGACCGGCTTCGTCGAGTCGCGCATGGGCGTCCAGGACAAGCGCCAGCGCAAGCTCCATTCGACCGCGGCCGGCAAGGAGCTCGCGGTCAGGCTGGCGCAATTGCAGGCGAAGCGGATCAACGCCGCCCTCGCCGCGCTCGGGCCGGAAGGAGGCGAAATCGTCGCGCGCTATCTGGCGGGGCTGATCAACCCTTCGGAGCGCAAGAAGGTGCTCGGCTCGCTCGCCGGGTCGGACTGAGGCAGCCGGTTGCGCCGCGAACGCCAGATCGCCTCATTCATCGCTCCTGATTAGCCCGAGCTTTCGCGGCGCAGGCCGTGCTATCCTGCCCCGACCTTCAATCTGCGCCCACGGCGAAGGAGCCCAGATGGCCGCAAGCAGCGCGCTCAAGCCTGTGCCCGACGAGGCGCCGCATATCCTCGTCGTCGACGATGACCGCCGTCTTCGCGACCTGCTCGCACGTTTCCTCGGCGACCATGGCTATCGCGTCACCACCGCCGCCAGCGCGGCGGAGGCCGATTCGCGGCTGGCGCATCTCGTCTTCGACGCGATCGTGCTCGACATCATGATGCCGGGCGAGAACGGTTTCGACTTCGCCCGCCGCTTCCGCGGCCTGTCCGGCGTCCCGATCCTGATGCTGACCGCGCGCGCCGACAGCGCCGACCGCATCAACGGCCTCGAGCTCGGCGTCGACGACTATCTCTCAAAGCCGTTCGAGCCGCGCGAGCTGATCCTGCGGCTCGGCAACATCCTGAAGCGGACCGTCGTGGCCGAGGGCGGGCAATCGGGCAGCCGGCCGGATTTCGTGCGCTTCGGGCCCTTCATCTACGGGCTCGCCCGCGGCGAGCTGCGCCAGGGCGAGGAGACGATCCGCCTGACCGAGCGCGAGCGCGAGATCCTGACCGCGCTGGCCGAGCGCACCGGCGAGCATGTCCCGCGCGAGCAGCTCGCGGCCCAGGGCTCGGCCGCCAATGACCGCACCATCGACGTCCAGATCAACCGGCTACGCCGCAAGATCGAGCGCGACCCGGCCGATCCGCTCTATCTCCAGACCGTTCGCGGCGTCGGTTACCGGCTGGTCACGGATCGGGCCTGACTTCATGCAGGGCGGCGCCCCCTATCTGCGTTGGGCCCAGGCCGTCGGCCTCGGCCTGGGACGCGCCTGGACCACGCTCAGTCAGTGGAACGCCGCCCTGGCGCGCGCCCTCAAGCCCGCCCTCAAGGCCGGTGACCGGCCGTTCCGGGCCGTCGGCCGCTACATGCCGAAGGGGCTCTATCCGCGGGCGCTGGTCATCGTCATCGCGCCCGTCGTGCTGCTGCAATCGGTCGTCGCCTATGTCTTCATGGAGCGGCACTGGCAGACGGTGACGCAACGCCTCTCCGCCGCCGTCTCGGCCGATATCGCCGCGTTGATCGACGTCTATGAGAGCTATCCGCAGGATGCGCAGGCCTCGGTCCTGACCCGTATCGCGCAGGACCGCCTCGGGCTCGATGTCGACATCATTCCCGACGCCGACCTGCCGGCTCCCGGCCCCCGCCCCTTCTTCTCCCTGCTCGACAGCGCGCTCTCGACGGAGCTCAGCCAGCAGGTGGCGCGGCCGTTCTGGCTCGACACCGTCGGCCGCTCCAGCCTGATCGAGATCCGGGTCAAGCTCGGGCCCAACGTCATGCGCGTGCTGACCAGGCGCAGCCAGGCCTATGCCTCGAACAGCCATATCTTCCTGCTCTGGATGATCGGCACATCGCTGATCCTGCTCACCATCGCCGTGCTCTTCCTGCGCAATCAGATCAGGCCGATCCTACGGCTGGCCGACGCCGCCGAGGCCTTCGGCAAGGGCCGCGACACCGATTTCCGGCCGCGCGGCGCGCGCGAGGTCCGGCGCGCCGGCAATGCCTTCATCGAGATGAAGCGCCGCGTCGAGCGCTCGGTCGGCGAGCGCACCACCATGCTCAACGGCGTCAGCCACGACCTGCGCACCATCCTGACGCGCTTCAAGCTCTCGCTCGCCTTGCTCGAGCGCTCGACCGAGATCGAGGCGCTGGAGAAGGATGTCGACGAGATGAGCCGGATGCTCGAGGATTATCTCGCCTTCGCCCGCGGCGATGCCGGCGAGGCGGCGACCGAGACCGATATCCGCGCCCTGCTCGAGGAGCTGAAGGGCGATGCCGAGCGTCAGGGCCACCAGACCGAGCTCGAGGTCCATGGCGACCCGCTCGTGGTGATCCGGCCCGACGCCATCCGCCGCCTGCTCACCAACCTCGTCTCGAACGCCGCGCGCTATGGCGACCGCATCGCCATCAGCGCGACCCATGACGCGCGCTACCTGATCGTGATGGTCGATGATGACGGCCCCGGCATCCCGCCGGCCCTGCGCGAGGACGTCTTCCGGCCCTTCTTCCGGCTCGACGAGGCCCGCAATGTCGATAGCGGCGGCACGGGGCTGGGCCTCGCCATCGCCCGCGACATCGCGCGTGCCCATGGCGGCGACATCATGCTCGGCGACTCGCCGCTGGGCGGCTTGCGCGCCACGGTGCGGCTGCCGGTGTGAGGTCAAGCCTCCGGCCTGATCACCGCCAGACCATGCAGATGATCGGCCGCATGGTCGAGGAAAGCCCGCACCTTCGGCGCCAGATGCTGGCCGCTGGGCACCACGAGTTGCACCGGCAGCGGCGGCGGCTCGAACTCGCGCAGCAGCCTGACCAGCGTCCCCGCAGCGAGATCGTCGGCCGCCTGATAGGAGAGCGGCCGCGCCACGCCGCGCCCGGCGCGGGCGGCGATCAGCACCGCCTCGACCTCGTTGACGATCAGGCGCGGCGTGATCGCGACGCGCGCGCCACGCCCGGCCCCGCCGAAGCGCCATGTCAACGTCTGCCCCGCCGCGACGCTGGCGATGGTGTCGTGGCCGACGAGATCCGCCGGCCGTGACGGCGCGCCGCGCCGTTCCAGATAGGCGGGCGCCGCCACCAGGATCCGGCGAACCTCCCCGACGCGCCGCACGATCAGGCGTGAATCCGGCAAGGGGCCGATCCGGATCGCGGCGTCGAGCCCCTCCTCGATCATGTCGAGATTCCGGTCGGCCAGCACCAGTTCGACCTGGACGTCGGGATGACGGTCGAGGAAGGCGGTGACCAGCGGCGTGACATGCCTGCGTCCGAAGACCAGCGGCGCGGTGACCCGCAGCAGGCCGCGAACCGGTTCGGCCGCCGCGCCCTGCAGCGCCCCCTGATAATCAGCCAGCATGCGCCGCGCCGCGCCGGCGAGCGCGCGCCCGGCATCGGTCGGCGTCAGCTGGCGCGTGGTGCGGGCGATCAGCCGCGCGCCGACCCGCTCCTCGAGCCCCGCGAGCGCCCGCGTCACCGCCGGGCGCGAGCGCCGCAATAGCCGCCCGGCTCCCGCCAGGCTGCCCGTATCGAGGATCGCGACGAAGATCGCCAATTCATCGAGCCGGTCCAAAGGCTGTTCCTGCTTCTGGAATTCTGAGTTGAAGGAATAACAGGTTTCGTCCGCAAAGCGGAACAATCATGATGCCGGCTCATTCGCGAGGGCCCGCTCGATGCCGCAGCCAGAAATCATCCTTCACAGCACCCCGTTATCCGGCCACGGCCACCGCGTCGAACTGCTGCTTCTGGCGCTCGGGCTCGATTATCGCCTCCTGCCCGCCCCGGCCGAAATCCGGCAGAGCGCGGCCTTCCGGGCGCTCAACCCGCTCGGCCAGATCCCGGTGCTGCAGGACGGGCCGCTGACGCTGGCCGACAGCAATGCGATCATGGTCTATCTGGTGAAGCGCTACGCGCCGGAGAGCCGCTGGCTGCCGACCGAGCCGGTCGCGGCGGCGCAGGTCCAGCGCTGGCTCTCGATCGCCGCCGGCGAGGTCATGCACGGCCCCTCGATGGCGCGGCTGATCGCGCAGTTCGGCATCAAGGACGATCCGGCCCGCGCCGAGAGGATCGCCGCCCGGCTGCTTCCCTTCATGGACGGGCACCTCGCGGACCGCGCCTTCCTCACCGCCGATCATCCGACGCTCGCCGACCTGGCCTGCTATTCCTATGTGGCCCACGCGCCGGAGGGCGGCATTTCGCTCGCGCCCTATCCGGCGATCCGGGCTTGGCTCGCGCGCGTCGAAGCCCTGCCCTTCTTCAAGCCGATCCCGCCCTCGCCGCTGCCAAACCGGGGATGAAATCGCCATGGACGAGACCCCGTTCCATCCCGGCGAGCTGAAGGCGCAGGAGCGCGCCGGCCTTTTCGCGCGCGGCGCCGGCATCCGCGAGTTCATGCCGGCCCAGCACCGCGACTTCTTCACGCTGCTGCCCTATCTCTTCGCGGCCGGCCTCGACCGGGACGGCTGGCCGATCGGAACCGCGCTGACCGGCGTGCCCGGCTTCGCGCACAGCCCTTCGCCAATCAGCCTTCGCATCGACGCCTTGCCCGCCGCCGGCGACCCTGCATCGACCGCCTTGCAACAGGGCGCCGGCATCGGCCTGCTCGGCATCGATCTGACGACGCGGCGGCGCAACCGCGCCAATGGCATCGTCGCCCGGCGCGACGCGGCGGGCCTCTCGATCACCGTCACGCAGAGCTTCGGCAATTGCGCCAAATACATCCAGACGCGCAGCCCGACGCCGATCGTCCGGGCGCCGGCGCAGGTGGAACAGCTTCCGGGTCTGGATCAGGCCGCGCGTTTGCTGATCGGCAACGCGGACACGCTCTTCGTCGCCAGCGCCTCGGGCGCGGGCGTCGACATCTCGCATCGCGGCGGCCGGCCCGGTTTCGTACGGATCGACGGCGATGTCCTGACGATCCCCGATTTCGCCGGCAACAGCTATTTCAACACGCTCGGCAATCTGCTGATCGAGCCGCGCGCGGCGCTGCTCTTCATCGATTTCGAGCGTGGCGACCTCGTCCAGCTTCAGGGCGAGACCGAGATCGTCTGGGAGGGGCCGGAGCTTGGTGGTCTCGACAGGGCCGAGCGGCTCTGGCGCTTTCGCGTGAGGCGCGCCTGGCGGCACGGGGCCGCGCTGCCCTTCGCCTGGTCGGCGGTCGAACCGGCCCCGACGACGCTGGAGACCGGGACATGGCGGCGGGAGCGACCCGCCGCCTAGGATGGCGTCATCAGAACAGCCGTCCGCCGTTCGGCACGCCGAGGCTGGGTCCGATCAGGACCACCTCGCCGTCGCCGTCGGGCATGCCGAGCGTCAGCACCTCAGACATGAACTTGCCGATCTGGCGCGGCGGGAAATTCACCACCGCGAGGACCTGCCGGCCGGGCAGGTCCTCGCAGCGATAATGCTTCGTGATCTGCGCCGAGGATTTCTTCAGGCCGATCGTGCCGCCGAAATCTATCACCAGCTTGTAGGCGGGCTTGCGGGCCTCGGGATAGGGCTGCGCCTCGACGATCGTGCCGACGCGGATGTCGACCTTGAGGAAATCGTCGAAGGCGATCGTCGCGGCCGGTTCGTCGGATGCGCTCAAAATTCCTCCCAGGCGCGGTCATGCGCGCTCGGCTCGAGTTTGCGGGCGGTCGCCGCGCCGCTCACTGGCATGGCCTTGCGCGCCGGCGCAACCCCGCGCGGAGCGGGCGCCACCGCCGCCATCTTGCGCGCCATCGCCTGCAGGCCGGCGACGTCGCCGCCGAGCTTGAAGCGCGCCACCAGGCCCGCCAGCCGGTCGGCCTCCTGCGAGAGGGCATGCGCAGCCGCGGTCGATTCCTCGGCCATCGCGGCGTTCTGCTGCGTCGCCTGGTCCATCTCGTTGACTGCGGTGTTGACCTCCTGCAGCCCGGCCGCCTGTTCCTGCGCGGCACCGGCGATCTCGGCGACCAGCGCCGTCACGCGCGTGATCTCCTCGGCCATGCGCTGGAGCGCGCTGCCAGTCTGGCCGACCAGGGCGACGCCCTTGTCGACCTCGACGGTCGAGGCCGCGATCAGGCCCTTGATCTCCTTGGCGGCTTCCGCCGAGCGCTGCGCCAGCGCACGCACCTCGGAGGCGACGACGGCAAAACCCTTGCCGGCGTCACCGGCGCGCGCCGCCTCGACGCTGGCATTCAGCGCCAGCAGGTTGGTCTGGAAGGCGATCTCGTCGATGACGCCGACGATCTGCGAGATTTCGTCGGCCGATTTCTCGATGCCGCCCATCGCGGTGACGGCGTCTTGCACGATCTGGGTCGACTGCTCGGCCTCCGACTTGACCTGCACCGTCGCCTGGCTGGCGAGGCGCGCGCTCTCGGCGGTCTGGCGCACGGTCGCGGTCAGCTCGTCGAGCGCGGTCGCCGTCTCCTCGACCGAGGAGGCCTGCTGCTCGGTCCGGCCGGCAAGATCGTCGGCCGCCTGGCTGATCTCGCCGGAACCGGCCTTCATGCTCTCGGTATTGGTCGCGATCTGGCGCATCGTCTCCTGGAGCTTGAGGATCGCGCCGTTGAAATCGTCCTTGAGCTTGACGTAGTCGGCCGTGAAGGCGTCGTCGATCCGGTAGGTCAGATCGCCCTCGGCCAGGCGCTCGAGCCCGGCGCCCAGCGCCCGCACCACGGTCTCCTGCTGGGCCGAGGTCTCGGCGCGCTCGCTCTCGTTGCGGCGGCGCTCATGATCGGCCGCCTCGCGATGCGAGCTCGCCTGCTCTTCGGCGCGCAGCTTGTCGGCAGCCATCTCCTCCTTCGCCAACGCGGCGTCGCGGAAGACCACGAGCGCGCGGGCCATGCTGCCGATCTCGTCGCGGCGCCCCTGATGCGCGATCTCGGTCTTGAGCTCGCCCTCGGCAAGGCCGTTCATCGTCGCCGCCAGCGAGGACAGCATGGCAGAGGCGCGCCGGCTCAGGACGATCACCAGCCCGAGGATCAGCAGGCCGAGCGGCACGAGAACCTTGGCCACATCCGCCATCATGCCCTGGAACGCGGTATCGACATCCTGCACATGCAGCCCGGCGCCGATCGCCCACTGCCATTTCGGCACGCCGACCACATAGGAGATCTTGAGCGAGGGGTCCTTGTCGCCCGTCTTCAGCCAGAAATAGTCGACAAAGCCGCTGCCCTGGCCCTTGGCGACATCGACCAGATCCTTGACGAAGAGCTTGTCGTTCGTGTCCTTGAACGCCGACATGTCGGTGTTGATCAGGGCCTTGCTGGCATGGGCTATGTTCACGCCGTCATAGCGGATGACGAAATAGTAGTTGCCACCGTCGAAGCGCGCATTGGTGACCGCGTCGATGGCGAGCTTGCGGCCGTCGGCATCGCTGATTTCGCCCTTTTCGACCCGCGCGACGTAAGCAGCGACCGTCGTCGCTGCCGCCTCGACCGCATTCTTGATCTCGTCCCGCTTGAGCGAGATCATCTCGTTGCGGGCTTCGTACAGCGTGAAGCCGACGCTGCCGACGGCGACGAGTGCGGCGAGCGCGGCGATGAGGCCGAATGAACGGCCGATCGAGAGCGCAGAAAGTGACTTCAGGAACGGCATGGAGAGGAGCCCCGCGGAGAAAGATTCCGCACATTCGTGAAGAATGGCTAAGGCCCTGTTAACGACGCCGCGATTTCGCCATATTTCGCCATGCCCGCCCAGCCGGCGCGTTCAATCGGCCGGAACAGTCTCCGTCAGCGTTCGTTCATCCGCAGTGACGTACCAATCCCCCCGGAAAGGAGGGCGCACCGATGCTGCTCAAAAACCTGTTCCTCACAGCGGTGGTCGCCTCGGCGCTGCTTCCCGCAGCGGCCGCGAACGCTCAGTATTACGACCCCTATAACCGCCCGCCGCGCTACGATTACGATCGTGGCGGGGGTTATGATCGTCCGCCGCCGCGCTATGGCTATGACCGGGGCTACGATCGCCCTTATCGCGAGCGTCGCTTCGGCGACATGTGCATCACCTCGCGAGGCTCCTGCGAGGCGCCGGCCTCACCGCGCGGCGCGCCGTGCCGCTGCTATATCGACGGCTTCGGCCCCAAGCGCGGCAACATCGAGTAGGGGGCCGCACTGTTTTCTGATTGAAGCGGCGTCATCCCGGCAGCAGCGAAGCGGAGCGCCGGGATCCATCGTAAAGCACTGAGCCTTACGATGGATCCCGGAGCGGCGCCGCTGAAGCGGCTTGTCCGGGATGACGGGGCTCCGGTTCCGTTAGATCACGGCCTTCTCTAGATCGCCGGCGCGAAATCCTCGTTGTCCTCGCCGCCGTGACGGCTCTCGCCGCGCTCCCTGCGGCGCACGCGCGGGCGGGCGCCGCAGAACGCCCGGGCCAGGCCCCGCAACGGAGCGGTGAGCCGGTGGATGTCCTCGGCCCGGGACAGGACCCAGCCTGCCGTCTTCAGCTCGCGGTCCAGCCGCGCCATGGTGCGTGACAGCTCCGGCTCGTCATCGTCGAGCCAGACCTCGGCGACGCGGGCCATGAGCAGGACCGCGCCCTGCACGCGCACGCCGCCGAGCGCATCCTCCGTCGCGATCCCGGCCGAGGCCAGCATGTAGCGCCAGGAATTGATCGCGCCGCGATTGAGCGCGGCAAGCGTCATCGGATCGCGCCGGACCGCCGGCATGATGCGGCGCAGGCCGGCCTTGTAGGGCGCCAGCGCATCGAGCCGGCGCATGACGAGATCGAACATCCGCTCGCGCGCCGGCTCCCCGACGAGGTCGTCGGACTGGCCGGCGAGCACGGCATCGTCGACGATGCGCGTCAGGCCGCCGAGGATGGCGAGCTTTGACGGGAAAAGACCGCGCAAAGTCACAAGCGAGATCCCGGCTTCGGTCGCGATCTCGCCGAGCTCGATCTCGCCCCAGGGGCGCGAGGCCGCCAGCCTGAACAGGGCATCGACCACGCCCTTGCGCGGATCAGCAGGCGCGCTCGCAGGCGGTGGAGCTGCTTTGGGCGGAGCTGCTTTGGGGGAAGCGGGTTTACGGGCCATCGGACCTCTCCTTTCGCAAAGCGATGAGGGAAAGGTAGGCCCGGAACGCGGCCTATGAAAGGCCGATCAGCCGGAAAGCTCCTCGGCGCGACGCTTGGCAGCAGCCACGGCGCGGCGCATCAGCGGCGCCATGCCGTTATCGGCCATCAGCACTTCGAGCGCGGCCGCCGTCGTCCCGCCCGGCGAGGTCACGTTCTGGCGCAGCGTCGCAGGCGGCAGCGGCGACTGGTAGAGCATCTCGCCCGCGCCCTCGATCGTCGCCCGCGCCAGCCGCTCGGCGGTCTCGGCCGGAAGCCCGGCCGCGACGCCCGCGGCCGCCAGGCATTCGACGAGATGGAAGACATAGGCCGGCCCCGAGCCCGAAACGGCCGTCACCGCGTCGATCAGCCCCTCGTCGCCGAGCCATTCGACCTTGCCGATGCTGCCGAGCAGCGCATCCGCCATCGCCCGCTGCGCCGCGCTGACGCCCGGCCCGGCCGCGGCAGCAGTGACGCCGCGCTGCACGGATGCCGGCAGGTTCGGCATGGCCCGGATGATCGCCGTCGCATTGGGCAGCCGGGCCGAGAGATCACCGAGCGTCTTGCCGGCCAGGATCGAGATCAGCAGCGTCTTCGGCTGGATGAAGGCCTGGACCGAAGGCGCTGCCGTATCGAGCATCTGCGGCTTGGTGGCGAGGACCAGGACCTCCGTCGGCGGCACGCTCCGGGCCTCCGGGTTGAGCGCCATGCCCTTCTCAGCGGCGAGCGTCGCCATCTCGTCCGACGGCTTCGGGTCGATCAGGGTGATGCCGGCCGGATCCATGCCGATGCGCAGCCAGCCTTCCAGCATGGCGCCGCCCATCTTGCCCGCACCGATGAGGACGAGCGTTTGCGGCAGCGGACTGGACATGGCGGGCCTCTCTCCGGAACATCATGCCCGGCGGCAAGCCGAGCATCTCTGGACCAGAAACCGGCAAGAGATGCCCGGGTCAAGCCCGGGCATGACGGAGGCGGCCGCTCACGCCTCGCCGACCGTCTCCAGCATCGCGCCCTCGAGCCCCTCGCGGGCGCTCTTGCCGGCCCAGACGACGAACTGGAACGCCTGGAAATAGCGCTCGCAGGAATCGATCGCCGCCTTGATCAGCGCCGCCGCCTGTTCGTCGGTCGGCTCCGCCCCGCCCGACAGCAGGAGCGCATGGCGGTACATCACCACGTTTTCCGAGCTCCACAGGTCGAAATGGCCGAGCCAGAGCTGCTCGTTGACGAGGCTGACCAGCCGCAGCACCTCATCGCGCCGGCGGTCCGGCACCTTCAGGTCGAAGGCGCAGGCGATATGGATCGCCTCGACCTCGGAGAGCCAGGTGATCGCGACATGGTATTCCGACCAGCCGCCGGTGACGGAGACGGAGAGTTCATCGTCGCTGTCGCGATCGAAGGTCCAGTTGTTGAGAGCTGCGAGTCGTTCGATCAGATCGAGAGGATTGGAGGGCCGGTCGATTTCGGCGTCCAGATCAAGGTCCATCATGCCCAGGGTCCAACTGCCGATGCCCGCGGAATGCAGGTCCGGCTCGTTCGAGAACGGGAACACGGCGACGGGGAAGCGCGGGACGCAACACGACTGCGAAGACCGCTGATGCAGCCCCCGGATCGGCGGCAGCCCCGCGGGACGGGACCAACCGACGAATCACCTCTCCTTCGACGATAGCGCAGGCGCGATGACGCTCCCAACACGGGATGCAGGCTCTGCGGATTCGGGGGGCGGGCTCAATCCCCGCCGGCCGCTGTCCACAGCCGGAAGTTCCGATGCTTCAGCCCTTGCCCTTGCCCTGGGCCGCCTCGAGCACGGCGAGCCGCGCCGCCAGCTTGTCGTTCTCCTCGCGCGCCAGCAGCGCCATCTCGCGCACGGCCTCGAATTCCTCGCGCGTCACGACGTCCATCTCGCGCAGCAGCCGGTCGATCTGCGTGCGCGCCACGGTCTCGACCTCGCGGCGCACGCCTTGCGCGGCGCCGGCAGCGTCGGTCACCAGACGGGCGAGGTCGTCGAGAATGCGGTTCGTGGTCGTGACCATCATCGTTCTCCAGGGCCGGATGTCGGCGCTCAGTAGCACGTCGGATATGGGCGGCGAAGCGCCCGCCCGCAATCGGGGCGAGCCCGTTTGCCGTCATTGCGAGCGAAGCGAAGCAATCCAGAGCCGCGGAGCGAACCCTCCTGGATTGCTTCGTCGCTTACGCTCCTCGCAATGACGGCGAGCGCGCGCTATGCCGTGGTCCTGCCCAACGCCTGGAGTCGCTGCGCATGGCCTTGCATTTCACGCCCGCCGAATTCGCCCGCCGCCGCGCTGCGCTGCTCGCCGCCATGGGCAGGGAGAGGCTCGACGCGCTCTTCCTGTTCCAGCAGGAATCGATGTTCTGGCTGACCGGCTACGACACCTTCGGCTTCTGCTTCTTCCAGTGCCTGGTGGTGAAGGCGGACGGCACGATGGCGCTGCTGACCCGCTCCGCCGATTTGCGCCAGGCCCAGCACACCTCGAACCTGAGCGATATCCGCGTCTGGAAGGACGGCAGGGACGCCAATCCGGCGAATGATCTGCTCGCGCTGGCGCGCGACCTTGGCCTCGCCGGCAAGCGCATCGGTGTCGAGTTCGAATCCTACGGGCTCGTCGCCGCCAATGGCCGCAAGCTCGACGCCGCCTTCTCCGGGATCAGCCCCCTTCTCGACGCCTCGGCCATCGTGACGCGCCTGCGTTCGGTGAAATCGCAGGAGGAGATCGCCTATGTCCGCCGCGCCGCCGTGCTTTCCGATGCGGCCGACAGGGCGGCGCTCGACCTGATCCGGGCGGGCGCCGACGAGGGCGAGATCCTGGCGGCGCAGCACGAGGCGATCTTCGCGGGCGGCGGCGATTACCCCGCCAACGAGTTCATCATCGGCTCCGGCCGCGACGCCCTGCTCTGCCGCTACAAGGCCGGCCGCAGGACGCTCGACGCGCAGGACCAGATCACGCTCGAATTCGCCGGCGTCGACCGGCATTACCACGCGGCGATCATGCGCACCGTCGTGATCGGCGAGCCGCGCCCACTGCATCTGAGCTATCACGCGGCGGCCAAGGCAGCACTGCTCGCCTGCGAGGCCGAGCTGAAGCCCGGCCGCAGCGCCGGCGACGTCTTCGCCGCCCATGCGCGGGTCTTCGACGAGCATGGCCTGTCGCAGCACCGCCTCAACGCCTGCGGCTATTCGTTGGGCGCCAAGTTCACGCCGAGCTGGATGGACTGGCCGATGTTCTACGAAGGCAATGACTGGCCGATCGAGCCGGGCATGGTGATGTTCGCCCACATGATCCTGATGGATTCCGCGACCGAGACCGCGATGTGCCTGGGCCGCACCTATCTGGTCGGAGACAGCAGCGCCGAGGCCGTCAACCTGCCCGATCTGGACCTCGCGATCCGTTGACCCTACAAGGGGCACGCAGGGAATCTCGAAGCAAACCCAACCCGTACGCAAAAAAGGCGGGAGGCGTCATGTCCGGTCGTTTGAATGGCCTCGTTCTGGGGTCAGCTTTCGCGCTTGCGCTCGCAGGCTGCCAGGAAACCACCTCGACCGCTTCGCGGCCGCGCGTCGACGCGCCGGGCGTGCCGGTCTCGGTCCAGAGCATTTCGGGCGCGCCCGACCAGGTCACCACCAATTTCGCCAGCCTGCTGGGCGAGGCCGCGGCCGAGCGCAAGATGGAGATCGTCCCGGGCGACAAGCCGGCCCGCTTCCGGGTGCGCGGCTATCTCACCGCCCAGCCGACGGAAGACGGCCAGACGGCGCTCGCCTTCGTCTGGGACGTCTATGACGCCAGCAAGAAGCGCGCCCAGCGCGTCCAGGGCGAGAGCCTCGGCAAGCGCGGCGGCGGCGGCGATCCCTGGGCCGGCATCGACCAGACGATCGTCGCCAGGGCAGCCTCCGATTCGATGGACGCGATCGCGACCTTCCTCGTCAGCGCCCCCGAGTCAGATACGCCGGCAGCCGATTCCAAGAAGACCAAGACCAAAACCAGGACGAAGACGGCCTCGGCGGAGACCGACAAGCCATCGTGAGCGCCGCGTCCCGCTGAGCGCGGTGCGGATAGACGGGCATTGCGGGTCGTTTTCGCAGTGCAACAGTCGACTCATTGTCATGTCGCTGTTATGAGCCCTGCGAATTGAGCCAGCTTCTCCTGGCTCGAGCCCAGCCAATGCTCACGGTGCGCCCCGGCATGCCCTCTTTCAAAGTCGTCGCCGGCAACTCCAACCGGCCGCTCGCCGAAGCGATCTGCGCCTCCCTGGACATCCCGCTCGCCAAGGCCTCCGTCAGGCGCTTCGCCGACATGGAGGTCTTCGTCGAGATCCAGGAGAATGTCCGCGGCCAGGATGTCTTCGTCATCCAGTCGACCTCCTTCCCGACCAACGACCATCTGATGGAGCTCCTGATCATCACCGATGCGCTGCGCCGCTCCTCGGCCCGGCGCATCACGGCGGTGATCCCCTATTTCGGCTATGCCAGGCAGGACAGGCGCGCCTCGGGCCGCACGCCGATCTCGGCCAAGCTCGTCGCCAACCTGATCACCCATGCCGGCGTCGACCGCGTGCTGACGCTCGATCTCCATGCCGGCCAGATCCAGGGCTTCTTCGACATTCCCACCGATAACCTGTTCGGCGCGCCGCTGATGGCGCGCGACATCAAGGACAGGCTCGACTGGCGCAACGCCATGGTCGTCTCGCCCGATGTCGGCGGCGTCGTCCGGGCCCGCGCGCTCGCCAAGCGCATCGATGCCCAGCTCGCCATCGTCGACAAGCGCCGCGACCGGCCGGGCGAGTCGGAGGTGATGAACATCATCGGCTCGGTCGAGGGCCGCTCCTGCATCCTGCTCGACGACATCGTCGATTCCGGCGGCACGCTGGTGAACGCCGCCGAGGCCCTGCTCGATCAGGGTGCCAAGGAGGTCTACGCCTATATCACCCATGGCGTGCTCTCGGGCGGCGCGGTGGCGCGCATCGCCTCCTCCAAGCTCAAGGAGCTGGTGATCACCGATTCGATCATGCCGACCGAGGCGGTGAAGGTGGCGCGCAACATCCGCGTCATCTCCATCGCCAATCTGATGGGCGAGGCGATCGAGCGCACCGCGAGCGAATCGAGCGTCTCCAGCCTGTTCGATTGAGCGCCTGGTGCTTCTTTCCACAGCCCTCATCCTGAGGAGCCGCGGAACGCGGCGTCGCGAAGGATGCTCCAGGAGATTGCGGAACCATCTGGACCATCCTTCGAGACGCGGCCTTGCGGCCGCTCCTCAGGATGAGGGCTGAGAATGGGCCAGCCATGACCTCTCGCGCCCTCGTCCTGTTCTCAGGCGGCCAGGATTCCACCGTCGCCCTCGCCTGGGCGCTCGCGCGCTTCGACAGCGTCGAGACCGTCGGCTTCGATTACGGCCAGCGCCACCGCGTCGAGCTCGCCTGTCGCGACACGATCCGCGACCGCCTACCGGCTGTCGCTCCGGAGCTTTCCAAGCGCCTCGGCCCCGACCACATGCTCGATCTCGCCGCGCTCGGCGCGATCTCCGACACCGCGCTGACCCGCGACAGCGAGATCGCATTCACCGATGCCGGCCTGCCGACGACCTTCGTGCCCGGCCGCAACCTGATCTTCCTGACCTTCGCCGCCGCGCTGGCCTATCGCCGCCATGCCAGGCACATCGTGCTCGGCGTCTGCGAGACCGACTATTCCGGCTATCCCGACTGCCGCGACGACACGATCAAGGCGATGCAGGTCGCGCTCGGGCTCGGGCTCGACCGGCGGCTCGTGCTGCACACGCCGCTGATGTGGCGCGACAAGGCGCAGACCTTCGCGCTCGCCCGCGCGCTCGGTGGCCAGCCGCTGCTCGATCTGGTGGTCGAGGACAGCCATAGCTGCTATCTCGGCGACCGAACCAAACGCCATGACTGGGGCTATGGTTGCGGAACCTGCCCGGCCTGCGAGCTGCGCGCCAGGGGCTACGCGGCCTATCTCTACTCACCGGACGACAGCGGACCATCCCATGACTCGTGACCAGCAGCGCCGGACCGAAGGGCTGATCGCCCTCGTCCTCTTCGCGCTCACCATCCCCGCCGCCAACTGGCTGATCGGCAATGCCGGCACCGTCTGCGTGCCGAACGGCCCCTGCCTCGTGCCGGTCTGGCCGGGCATCAAGGCGCCGAGCGGCGTCCTGATGATCGGCCTCGCCCTGGTGCTGCGCGACATCGTCCAGCGCCGGCTCGGCCCGCTGGTCGGGCTCGGCGCGATCCTCGTCGGCGCCGCGATCTCCGGCTTCCTTGCGCCGCCGGCGATCGTCGTCGCCTCGGTTGCGGCCTTCCTGCTCTCCGAGCTCGCGGATTTCGCGGTCTATACACCGCTGCAGCGCCGCCGCTTCGTCACCGCGGTGATCGCCTCCAGCCTGGTCGGCCTCGTCATCGACAGCATCGTCTTCCTCTGGCTCGCCTTCGGCAGCCTCGACTTCCTCGCCGGCCAGGTCATCGGCAAGGCCTGGATGGTGCTGCTGGCGCTGCCGCTGATGCATCTGCTGCGCCGACGCGACGAGCGGCTGGGCCTGCTCCCGGCGTAAGCTCGAGAGTTGCGTCTCGGGTTGAGCTTTGGCGCGTTTTCGCCTATGAGCCTCCTCGCGCCCGACTGACACCCTTGGAGGCAAGGGCGCGAGACCAAGACGGCCGCCATCGGGCGGCCGTGTCTTTTCGAGAAACGAGGACTTTCATCATGACCGCCGTGAAGCAAATCGAGGCTTCGGCGCGCACCCAGGTCGGCAAGGGGGCCGCCCGGGCAGTACGTCGTCAAGGCCAGACTCCTGCCGTGATCTATGGTGCGGGCGAAGCCCCCCAGGCGATCGCGCTCAACGCCAATCAGACCCGCCTGATGATCTATGGCGGCCATTTCCTGACCACGCTCTTCGAGATCAGTGTCGACGGCAAGAAGGAGCGCGTCATTCCGCGCGACTACCAGCTCGACCCGGTCAAGGATTTCCCGATTCACGTCGACTTCCTGCGCGTCGCCGCCGGCCAGACCATCAAGGTCATGGTGCCGGTGCACGTCGTCGGCCAGGACGCCTGCCCCGGCCTGAAGAATGGCGGCACGCTCCAGATCATCGAGCACGCCGTCGAGATCGACGTCGCTCCCGAGAACATCCCGGAAGCGCTCGACATCTCGGTCGCCGGCCTCGATATCGGCGCCTCGGTGCATGCCGATGCGATCAAGCTGCCGGAAGGCGCCACGCTGACGATCGGCACCGACGCCACGCTCGTCACCATCGTGCCGCCGATGGCCGCGGAGGTCGACGAGACCGCCGAAGCCACTGAAGAGGCCGAGCCGGCCGCCGAGGCCAAGCCGAAGGAGTGAGCCGGCCCTACCTGGCCGCCTTGCCAAACGCCAGCGACGGCCGGGTTTCCCCGGCCGTCTTGCTTTGAGGCGCACGCCTGCCGGAGTGACATCCCATGCTGCTCTTTGCCGGTCTTGGAAATCCCGGCCAGCGCTACGCCCGCAACCGCCACAATATCGGCTTCATGGCGCTGGACACGATCGCCCGCGCGCACCGCGCTTCGCCCTGGCGCTCGCGCTTCCAGGGCGACGTCGCCGAGGCGACGATCGCCGGCGAGCGGGTCATCCTGCTGAAGCCGCAGACCTATATGAACGAATCCGGCCGCGCCGTCGGCGAGGCAGCGCGCTTCTTCAAGATCGCGCCGGCCGATATCGTCGCCTTCCATGACGAGCTCGACCTCGCTCCGGCCAAGCTCAGGGTCAAGCTCGGCGGTGGCAATGCCGGCCATAACGGCCTGCGCTCGCTGACCGCCGCGCTCGGCAACGACTATCGTCGCGTGCGGATGGGCATCGGCCATCCGGGCGACAAGGCGCTGGTCCACCCCTATGTGCTCAATGATTTCGGCAAGGCCGAGCAGCCCTGGGTCGAGGACCTCTGCACGGCCTGCGCCGACTTCGCCGCCCTGCTCGCCGCCGGCGACGATGCCGGCTTCCAGAACAAGGTCCATCTCTTCATGGACGCCCGCGGCCATGGCGCCGTGAAGCGGTTGGGCGAGAAGGCGGGTGATTGACACGAAAACACGGAAACACGATATCATGGCCAGTCTGCACGGACGAGGCCACGATGAAACACGTGACGATAACCCTTCCCGAAGCCACGCTCTCGCGCCTGCGGGTCGAGGCCGCCAAGGAAGGCAAGAGCATGTCGAAGTTCACTGCCGAGCTGATCGAGCAGCGCGTCGGCCGGACAATGACGCAGCGCGAGGCGCTGGACGTATTTCTGGCGGGGCCGGATTTGCCTGGCCTGGCGGCCTCCTGGCAAGGACGCGGGGAGCTTTATGACGAACGCCTGTTTCGTCGACACGAACGTGATGCTGTATCTGAAGGATCCGCAGGATCCTCAGAAGCAGATGATCGCGCAGAACTGGATCGCCGCACTCGCGGCGCGTGACCTGCTGGTCATCAGCCCGCAGGTCATGAACGAGTTCGCCTACAATATCCTGCGCAAGTTTCCACACGTGACCAGGGACGAGTTGGCGAACTTCCTCTTTGCGATGCAACCCTGGTGCAAGGCGCCGCTCACCGCGACAACCTGCCTCGACGGCCTGTCTCTCCACGCGCGTTACCGCTTCTCCTTCTTCGATTCGACCCTGATCGCGGCCGCGCTCGCCTATGGCTGCGATGTCTTTCTTTCGGAGGACCTTGCACGCGGCCAGCGGATTGGCGATCTGACCATTCTCAACCCATTCACGACGGCGATCGAAACCGTCCTCACCACCTGATTCTGCGAAAGACCATCATGGGTTTCAAATGCGGTATCGTCGGCCTGCCGAATGTCGGCAAGTCGACCCTCTTCAACGCGCTGACGCAGACGGCGGCCGCGCAGGCGGCGAATTACCCGTTCTGCACGATCGAGCCGAATGTCGGCGACGTCGCGGTGCCTGACGACCGGCTCGAGAAGCTCGCGGTGATCGCGGGCTCTAAGGAGATCATCCCCACGCGGCTGACCTTCGTCGATATTGCAGGCCTCGTGCGCGGCGCCTCGAAGGGCGAAGGCCTCGGCAACCAGTTCCTCGCCAATATCCGCGAATGCGACGCCATCGCCCATGTCGTGCGCTGCTTCGAGGACGGCGACATCACCCATGTCGAGGGCAAGGTTTCGCCGGTCGACGATATCGAGATCATCGAGACCGAGCTGATGCTCGCCGATCTCGAAAGCCTCGAGAAGCGCGTCCAGCCGCTGGAGAAGAAGGCGAAGTCCGGCGACAAGGAGGCCAAGGAGGCGGCCGAGCTGATGAACCGCTGCCTCGTCCTGCTGCGCGAGGGCAAGCCGGCGCGCCTGGTGCAGGTGGCGGCCGAGGAGCGCAAGGCCTTCGAGATGCTCGGCCTGCTCTCCTCCAAGCCCGTGCTCTATGTCTGCAATGTCGAGGAGGCGAGCGCCGACAAGGGCAACGCCTTCTCCGAGGAGGTGAAGACGCGCGCCGCCGAGGAAGGCGCCATCGCCGTCGTGGTCTCGGCCAAGATCGAGAGCGAGATCGCCGTGCTGCCGGCCGAGGAGCAGACGGACTATCTCGACGCGGTCGGGCTCGCCGAGCCGGGCCTCAACCGGGTCATCCGCGCCGGCTACGCGCTGCTCAAGCTCGTCACCTATTTCACCGTCGGCCCCAAGGAGGCCCGCGCCTGGACGATCGAGAAGGGCACCAAGGGTCCCGCGGCGGCCGGCGTGATCCACAGCGATTTCGAGAAGGGCTATATCCGGGCCGAGACCATCGCCTATCCCGACTACATCGCCCACAAGGGCGAGAGCGGCGCGCGCGATGCCGGCAAGTTCCGGCTCGAAGGCAAGGACTATGTCGTCGCCGATGGCGACGTGCTGCATTTCCGCTTCGCCAACTGAGCCGGACATCGAGCCCGCCATGCATTATTTCGAGGATTTCGTGGTCGGCGAAGTCGTGCAGGCGGGCAAGGTCTCCGTCTCGCAGGACGACATCATCGCCTATGCCTCGCGCTACGACGCGCAGGACTTCCACACCGATCCGGAGGCTGCGAAACACAGCTTCCTCGGCACGCTGATCGCATCCGGCTGGCATAGCTGCTCGCTGCTGATGCGGCTGCTGGCCGAGAGCTTCATCCTCGATTCCGCTGGGATGGGCGCGCCCGGCATCGAGGAGGTGAAGTGGCTGCGGCCGGTGAAGCCGGACGACACGCTGCAGGCTCGCCGCACCGTGATCGAAATCCGGGAATCGCGCTCGCGGCCGGAAATGGGCCTGGTCAGGTTCCGCTTCGAGCTGCTCAACCAGCGCGACGAGCCGGTGCTGGAGCAGGTGAACTGGATCATGTTCGGCCGCAGGGGCTCGGACATGGCCCAGCCCAAGGGCGACTGGCTGGCGCATCCGCCGCGCTATGTGCCGCCCGCGACGCTCAGCCCGCTCGAAGCGCCGGCCGGAGAGACGGGACCGACGCGGTTCTTCGAGGAAATCGAGATCGGCGAAAGCCACGAGCTCGGCAGCTTCGTCTTCACCGCCGAGGAGATCGTCGCCTTCGCCCGCGCCTTCGACCCGCAGCCCTTCCATCTGGATGAAGCGGCGGCTCGCAACAGCTCCTTCGGCCGTCTCGCGGCTTCCGGCTGGCACACGGGCTCGGTCTGGATGGCGGCGATGGTCTCGCACCGCAAGCGCCAGGTCGCGGCCGCTGCGCCCGGCAAGGCGGCACGGCTCGGCCCCTCCCCCGGCTTCAAGAACCTGCGCTGGTCGAAGCCGGTCTATGTCGGCGACAGGATCACCTTCAGCTCGACCGTGATCGACACCCGCGCCAGCGCCTCGCGCCCGCAATGGGGCTTGTTCTCCCACCGCAATGCCGGCGTGAATCAGCATGGCGAGGAGGTCTTCAGCTTCGAGGGCAGCGTCTTCGTCGAGCGGCGGAACTGATCAGCCGGCGACGCGCAGCGGAGCCGGCGGCTGGCTCGAGGTTTCGATGCGGTCGCGGCCATTGCGCTTGGCGGCATAGAGCGCATCATCGGCGCGGGCATGGAGGCTCGTGCCGTCCAGCGGCCCTTCCCCGACGCAGAGCCCGATCGACACGGTCACTCCCGCCAGATCCGCATGGTGCATCTGCCACGGCACCAGCGTCAGCGCGCGGCGGATCGCGGTCGCCATGTCGTGGGCGGCCTCGATCCGCATGCCGCCGAGCAGGATTCCGAACTCCTCGCCCCCGATCCGCGCCACGAGCGCCGAAGTCGGCGCGACCTCGTTCGCGACGACCTCGGCGATGGCCTTGAGGCAGGCATCGCCCACGAGATGGCCGAAGCGGTCGTTGATCGTCTTGAAATGATCGACATCGATCATCATCAGCGCGACCGGCTGAGACAGGGCGGCGGCCTCGGCCAGCCGGGCGACGAAGCGGCGGCGGTTGGCGAGGCCGGTCAGCCCGTCCGTTTCGGCGAGCTCGGCCAGAGCCGCATTGGCGCGACGCAGCGCCTCCTGGGCTTCCAGAAGCTCCATCTGCTGGCGCTTGGCGACGGTGATGTCGGCATGAGTGAAGAAGCTGAGGCCCCCAGTGCTGTGCCGCGCGATCAGCCTGAGCCAGCGCTGGCCCGGCAGCTCGATCTCGAAGGGAACGCCGTCATAGCGCAAGCCGTTGCTGATCGCCGCGCGCCAGGCCCCGACGGGCGAGGCGTCGCGCCAGCACCAGGCGATGATCTCGTCCAGCGTGCGGCCGACGACGGGAGTGCCGCGTGGCAGGTCGTATAGCCGCCGGAAGGCATCGTTCGCCGCGATCACGCGGTCCTGCGCATCCAGGATCGAGGCGCCGTCCGGAATGAAGGGCAGCGCGTCGATGATCGGCAGCACGAGCTCGGGCGCGCGCTCCGCATGGCTCTCGACATCGAGCCGCTGCCACAGGCGCACGCGACCGCCATCGGGCGCGCGCAGCGAGGAGGCGCGCAGCTTGCGGCCATTATGGATGAACTCGAAGGGTTGCGTCTGGTTCTCGTGGCGGGCGACGCCCTCCGCGACATGTCGCGCGATGTCGGGCAGCTCTTCGGGCGACAGGCGGCCTTGATAGAAGCGCAGCAGATTGTCCCCGTAAGGCTCGCCGACGTAGATCAGGCCGTCGTCCTCGGGGAAGAACTGCAGGAAGGTGCCGTTCCAACCCAGGGCCCGCATATCGGCATCGTATTCGCAGGCCCCAATACCGAGGGCGTCGAGCGAATCGTGCAGATAGCGCGAGAGCTTCATCCTCCGTGATTAGACGAGAGGCATTAACAAGCAGTAAGATGCGCCCTTAAGATCATCCGACCTTGCCGTAACCTGCGAACTTCGCGCCGACCCGCGCCATCTCGGCCTCGTCGAGGATGACGGGCTCCAGCCCCGAGGCCAGCAGGTCGAGATATTGCCCCGCGAGATTCTCGACCTCGGCGACGATGGTGTGCGCGCCGGCAAGCGACTGGCCAAGCGCGATGACGCCGTGATTGGCGAGCAGCACCGCCTTGCGCCGTTCGAGCGCCTTGACCGCGTTGGCCGCGAGCTCGGGCGTGCCGAAGGTCGCGTAGTCGGCGCAGCGAACGTCAGCGCCGCCGCAGAGCGCGATCATGTAGTGGAAGGCCGGAATACCCTTGCGTGCCGCCGACAAGGCCGTGGCGCGCGGCGAATGCGTGTGCACGATCGCCTGCGCGTCGGGCCGTGCCTTATAGATCTCGACATGGAAGGGCCATTCCGAGGAGGGCTTGCGCGCGCCGTTCAGGATGGTGCCGTCCTCCGCCAGATGGATCAGGTCCTCGGGCCTGGTCTGAGCGTAAGGCAGGCCCGACGGCGTGATCAGCAGCCCGCCCTCGAAACGCGCCGAGACATTGCCGGACTTGGACGGGCAGAACCCGGCCTTGTCGATCGCCTGGGCGACGGCGACGATCTCCTCGCGCAGCTTCAACTCGCTCATGCCGCCGCTCCGCGCGCCAGATCCGGAAAGAGGCGCGCCAGGCCCTCAGCGCTGGCAGGCGCGACGCCGCGCTCGGTGATCAGGCCGGTGACCAGCCGCGCCGGCGTCACGTCGAAAGCCGGATTGGCGGCGGCGCTCCCGGGCGCGACGACGCGGAAATTGCCGACCTCGCCATCCTCACCCAGGCCGGCGAGATGCGTGACCTCGCGCGCCGAACGCTCCTCGATCGGGATCTGCGCCAGCCCGTCGCTGAGCCGCCAGTCGATCGTCGGCGAGGGCAGCGCGACATAGAAGGGCACGCCATTGTCATGCGCCGCCAGCGCCTTGAGATAGGTGCCGATCTTGTTGGCGACGTCGCCCGTCGCCGTGGTCCGGTCGGTGCCGACGATCACCATGTCGACCTCGCCGCGCTGCATCAGGTGGCCGCCGGCATTGTCGGAGATCACCGTATGCGGCACGCCATGCGCGCCGAGCTCATAGGCAGTCAGCGCCGCGCCCTGGTTGCGCGGCCGCGTCTCGTCGACCCAGACATGGACCGGCAGTCCGGCGTCATGCGCCAGATAGATCGGCGCCAGCGCCGTGCCCCAGTCCACCGTCGCGAGCCAGCCGGCATTGCAATGGGTCAGGATATTGATGCGCTCGCCGAGCTGCTTTCCGCCCGCGATCGTCCGGATCACGCCAAGCCCATGCTCGCCGATCGACCGGCAGAGCGCGACATCCTCGTCGCAGATCACGGCAGCCTCCTCATAGGCCGCGGCCGTGCGGGCATCGGGTGCGAGAGCCGCCAGCCGCGCCTGCATCCGCGCCAGCGCCCAGTGCAGGTTGACCGCGGTCGGGCGCGTCGCACCCAGCGCGGCGAGCGCCGCCTCGAGCGCCGCGTCAGTGGCCTCGGCCCGCATCGCCAGCGCCACGCCATAGGCGGCGGTCGCCCCGATCAGCGGAGCGCCGCGCACGATCATGCTGCGGATCGCCTCGGCCGCCTGCTCGGCGCTGCCGAGCGTCACCGTCTCGAAGCGGAAGGGCAGCTTGGTCTGGTCGATGACGGCGACGCGCCAGCCATCCTGCGCCAGCCAGATCGTGCGATAGGCCTGACCGTTGATCTTCATTGGCCCTCAATGTCCGCTGAAGGAGACCAGCGTCCTGACCGGGACGCCGAGCCGGCGGATCTTGTCGGCTCCGCCGAGATCGGGCAGGTCGACGATGAAACAGGCTGCGACGACCTCGGCGCCGAGCGAGGAGAGCAGGTTCACCGCCCCCTCAGCCGTGCCGCCGGTGGCGATCAGGTCGTCGACCAGGAGCACGCGCTCGCCGCGCGCCACCGCGTCCTTGTGGATCTCGATCTCGTCGGTGCCGTATTCGAGCGAATAGGTGACGCTGACCGTCTCATGCGGCAGCTTGCCCTTCTTGCGCACCGGCACGAAGCCGGCCGAAAGCTGATGGGCCACCGCCCCGCCAAGGATGAAGCCGCGCGCCTCGATGCCGGCGATCTTGGCGATCTTCAGCCCGGCGAAGGGCTGGACCAGCTCGTCCACCGCGCGCCGGAAGGCCCGCGCATCGCCGAGCAAGGTGGTGATGTCACGGAAGATGATGCCCGGCTTCGGGTGATCCGGTATGGCGCGGATCGAGGCCTTCAGGTCGAGGAGGGTATGACGGTCCATGCGGGGAGACTCGCTGCGGCGACGCGCTCTCTTAGCGCATGCCGCCCCCGAATGGGAACCGCCGCGACGATCCGTGCGGCGCGTCGGCTACCATTGCCGGTAGCGGCGATGCTCGCGGCCACGACGATCGTCGCGATAGATCCGGCGCTCGAACACGTGGCGACGCCCCCTGCCGTCGTCGGTCATGATCGTGTCGACGCGGGTATGGACGCCGTTCGACGAGTTGGAGCTCGAATTCGACGAGGTGTTCCCCGCCAGCGCGGGCCCCATGGCGAGGGTTGCGAACAGGATCGATACGGTCGCGATCTTCATGGAACGGTCTCCTGCAGATCGGTCGGGATGGCGCAGATGGCGCCTCCCCTCCTGAACGGCGGCTGACCGCAGCTGTTCCCGTCTGATCAGGCGGCCGGCTTCAGCACTCTGCCTGCCACGGCATCGAGCCGCGCCATCACGGCGGGGTCCCGGAATTCCGGTGCGGTGATGATGGCGTTGTCGAGGGCGTTGTGGGAGCCCGCCGGGCAAGGCTCGCGCTCGGCCGGGAAATCCGCCGCCAGCCGCGCCACGAGCCGGCGCGCCTTCTCGGCATTGTCATGCAGCACGGCGATCACCGAGGCGACGTCGACCGAGGACTGCTCCGGATGCCAGCAGTCGAAATCGGTGACCATGCCGACGGTCGCATAGGTGATCTCGGCCTCGCGGGCGAGCTTGGCCTCCGGCATCGCCGTCATGCCGATCAGATCGTAGCCGAGGCCCTTATAGGTCAGCGATTCGGCGTAGGTCGAGAATTGCGGGCCTTCCATCGTCACCAGCGTGCCACCACGCACGAAAGGCAGGTCCTCGGCGGTCGCCGCATCGGCAATGCGCCCCTGCAGGGCCGGACCCACCGGCCGCGCCAGCGAGACATGGGCGACGCAGCCCTTGCCGAAGAAGGAGCTGGCGCGCTTCGAGGTGCGGTCGACGAACTGGTCGACCAGCACGAACAGCCCCGGATAGAGCTCCGACTTGTAGGAGCCGCAGGCCGAGAGCGAGACGAGGTCGGTCACGCCGGCCCGCTTCAGGACGTCGATATTGGCGCGATAGTTGATGTCCGAGGGCGCCAGCACATGGCCGCGGCCATGGCGCGGCAGGAAGACGATCTTCGTCGAACCGATCCGCCCGATGCGCAGCTTGTCGGACGGCTCGCCCCAGGGACTGGTGACGCGCTCCTCGCGCAGGTCGGTCAGGCCGGGCAGGTCGTAGATTCCCGACCCGCCGATGATTCCGAGCACGGCTTCGCTCATGATCGATTCCTTTCAGTTCGACCGGACAGGAACAGGCCACTGTGACGGTCATGCAAAGGCTGCGACATCGCGGGCGACGGGCAGCCCTAGAGCACGCGCCGATCAGATTGCGCAGCAATCGGATCGGATCACGCGTTCTCTATCTCAAGTTTAGAGACGGATTCACCGATCAGGTTGACCCAACCTGATCGGATCCGGCTCTAACGAAAAAGGCCCCGTCACCGGGGCCTCTTCCCACTTTTCGCAGTGATCAGTGCGCCGCGGAGCCGTCCGGCAGGCGCGACCAGATCTTCTTCTTGGTGTAGTAGAGCAGGCTGCCGAACACGATCAGGAACAGCATCACCTGCAGGCCGAGGCGCTTGCGGGCCTCGAGATGCGGCTCGGCCATCCAGACCATGAAGGCGGCGACGTCCTTGGCATACTGATCGACAGTCTCCGGCACCGGCGCCTTGCCGTCCGGCCCCTTCGGATACTCGATCTGGCCGTCGTTCAGCGGCTTGGGCATCGCGATCAGGTGGCCGGGCATGTACTCGTTGTAGTTCTGGCCGGGCAGCAGTGCCGGGAAGCCTTCCGGCGGGTCCTTGTAGCCGACCATCAGGGCGTGGATGTAGTCCGGCCCCTGCTCCTGGTACTGGGTGAAGATATCGAAGATGAACTTCGGGAAGCCGCGCTCATAGGTGCGCGCCTTGGCCAGGACCCAGAGATCCGGCGGATAGGCGCCGCCATTGGCCGCGCGCGCCGCCTGCTCGTTCGGGAACGGCGCCGGGAACTTGTCGGCAGCCCGGCCCGGCCGGTCGAACATCTCGCCCGTGTCGTTCGGGCCGTCCTTGACCTGGTAGGTGGCGGCGAGCGCCGCGATCTGGCCGGTCGAGAATTCCGGACCGCCCGGCTGCGCCAGCGTGCGGATCGGGATGCTCATCGCGTGGCAGCTCGCGCAGACCTCCTTGGCGACCTTGAAGCCGCGCTGGAGCTGGGCCCGGTCGAACTTGCCGAACGGGCCGGAGAAGGACCAGCTCTGCGGCGGCGGGATGACGCGCTCGCCGGCGGCGTCTGCCGTCAGCGTGGAGGCGGTGAAGGCGAGGCCGGTGACGAGCCCCGCCAGGGCCAGGCGAAACGGGGTGGTGCTCATGTCTCGTCAGCCCTTGGCGTTCGGTTCGGCGGCGGCGGCGGGCGCGAGCCTCGCGCCCGAGCCGCCCTTGAGAGTGCCCAGCACGGAATCGGCGATCGAACTCGGCAGCGTCGCCGGCTTCTCGAAGATACCGATCAGCACCAGGGCGAGGAAATAGCCGAAATACAGCGCCGTGAAGATGCGCGAGGCGATGACGTATCCGCCTTCGGCCGGCATCGCGCCGAGATAGCCGAGGCCGATGCAGACCACGACGAAGGCCCAGAAGAACTGGCGCGCGATCGGGCGGTAGCTCATCGACTTGATCTTCGAGGTGTCGAGCCAGGGCAGGAAGGCCAGCACCGCGATCGCCGCGAACATGGCGAGCACGCCGCCGAGCTTGTCGGGAATGGCGCGCAGGATCGCGTAGAACGGCAGGAAGTACCATTCCGGCACGATATGCGAGGGCGTCACCGCCGGGTTGGCCGGGATGTAGTTGTCGGCATGGCCCATGAAGTTCGGCTGGTAGAACACGAAATAGGCGAAGACGAAGATGAAGCAGACCATCCCGAAGATGTCTTTGATGGTCGCATAGGGCGTGAACGGCACCGTGTCCTTCTGGACGTTCTTCACCTCGACGCCGGTCGGGTTGTTCTGCCCGACCTCGTGCAGCGCCCAGATGTGCAGGATCACCACGCCGAAGATCATGAAGGGCAGCAGGAAGTGCAGCGAGAAGAAGCGGTTCAGCGTCGGGTTGTCGACCGAATAGCCGCCCCACAGGAAGGTCACGATCGTCTCGCCGATCACCGGCAGGGCCGAGAACAGGTTGGTGATGACGGTGGCGCCCCAGAAGGACATCTGGCCCCAGGGCAGCACGTAGCCCATGAAGGCGGTGGCCATCATCAGCAGGAAGATGACGACGCCGAGGATCCAGAGCACCTCGCGCGGCGCCTTGTAGGAGCCGTAATAGAGCCCGCGGAAGATATGGACATAGACGGCGACGAAGAACATCGAGGCGCCGTTGGAATGCAGGTAGCGCAGCAGCCAGCCATAGTTCACGTCGCGCATGATGTGCTCGACGGAGTTGAAGGCCATCGTCGCCTCGGGCGTGTAGTGCATCGCCAGGACGATGCCGGTCACGATCTGCGCGACCAGCATGAACACCAGGATGCCGCCGAAGGTCCACAGGTAGTTCAGGTTGCGCGGAACCGGGTAGGACACCGCCGAATCATGCACCAGACGCACGATCGGCAGGCGCGCATCGAGCCAGCGCTCGAAGCCGGTCTTCGGGACGTAGGAGCTATGACCACTCATGACGAATGCCTCGAGGCTTTCTCAATATCGCTGACAATCACGGGAAAGCGCATCGCTCAGCCGATCTTGATCTTGGTATCTGCGCTGAATGCATAGGGCGGGATCGGCAGGTTGAGCGGCGCCGGCCCCTTGCGGATGCGTCCCGACGAATCGTAATGCGAGCCGTGGCAGGGGCAGAACCAGCCATCGAAATCGCCCTTCGGGTCGCCGGGCGCATTGCCGAGCGGCACGCAGCCGAGATGGGTGCAATTGCCATAGACGATGAGGAACTGCTCGTGGCCTTCCTTGACGCGGGCCTGGTCGGGCTGCGGATCGGGCAAGGACGCGACATTGACCGCACGCGCCTCGTCGATCTCCTTCTTGGTGCGGTGCCGGACGAAGATCAGCTTGCCGCGCCAGAACAGCTTGATCGCCTGGCCTTCGGCGATGGGAGCGAGATCGACATCGATCGGCGCGCCGGCGGCGACGGTGCGCGCGTCCGGGGCAAGCTGGCTGATCAGCGGAATGACGACGGCGCCGATGCCGACGGCGCCTGCAGCGCCCGTCGCCAGCATCAGAAAGTCACGGCGGGTGGTTCCTGTCGTCTCGGTCGCGTGAGCCACGATCGATTCCTCTGCTCTTCGCCAGCCTGGAACGGCTGTAGATTATCGTCGGACGCCCCTCTTAGGTGCGCCCCTTCGCAGCCGCAATGCGGCGGCGCGTCGCCGCCGCGCTCTTTGGCATGCAGTTTTGACGAAGTCTACTGTTCCGCGTCCTGCGCATGTGTATCGCGGCGAGGTGCCGCGGACCTGCTCAGGCCGGGACTTTCTCCGGATCGGCCACGGCCAGGAAGCCACCGGACTGGCGCGACCACAGCCTGGCATAGAGCCCGCCGCGCTCCACCAATTCCGCATGGCTGCCCTGATCGACGATCCGGCCGTTATCGAGCACGATCAGCCGGTCGAGCGCCGCGATGGTCGAGAGCCGATGCGCGATCGCGATCACGGTCTTGCCCTCCATCAGGGCGGTGAGCTGCTCCTGGATCGTCGCCTCGACCTCGGAATCGAGCGCCGAGGTCGCCTCGTCGAGAATCAAGATCGGCGCATCCTTGAGCAGCACGCGGGCGATCGCGATACGCTGGCGCTGGCCGCCCGAGAGCTTGACGCCGCGCTCGCCGACCCGCGATTCGAAGCCCTGGCGCCCGTCCTGGTCGCTCAGCCCCGTGACGAATTCATGCGCCGAGGCACGCCGCGCCGCCTCGACGATCTCCTCCTCGCTCGCGCCCATCCGGCCATAGGCGATATTGTCGCCGATCGAGCGATGCAGCAGCGAATTGTCCTGGGTGACCATGCCGATCTGGGCCCGCAGCGAATCCTGCGTCACGCGAGCGATGTCCTGTCCGTCGATCAGGATCCGGCCGGCCTCGAGCGGATAGAGCCGCAGCAGCAGGTTGACCAGCGTCGACTTGCCGGCGCCCGAGGGCCCGACGAGGCCGATCTTCTCGCCCGGCCGGATGTCGAGGTCGAGCCCCTCGAACAAGCCGGTCTTGCGCCCGTAGTTGAAGCGGACATCCTCGAAACGGATCGCGCCGTCGCCGATCGTGAGCGGCACCGCTCCCGGCACATCGGTCAGGTCATGCGGCTTGGCGATCGTCTCCATGCTCTCCTGCACGGAGCCGATATTCTCGAAGACGCCGCGCACGAGATGGATCAGCCAGCTCGACATCTGCACGAGGCGCAGCACGAGCCCGATCGCCGCCGCGACCGCGCCCGGCGTCATCTCGCCCTGGCTCCACAGATGCAGCGAGAGCCAGGCCGTCGCCACGACGAGCATGCTGTTCATCGTCTGCAGGATGACGCTGACGCCGGTGATCAACCGCGACAGGTGCAGGAAGGAGGCGTTCCAGCGCGACAGCGAATCGCGCACCGCCGAGCGTTCGGCATCGGCGCGGGCGAAGAGCTTCACCGTCAGGATATTGGTGTAGGAATCGACGATGCGGCCGGTGGTCGAGGAGCGGCCGAGCGAATTGGCCTCCGAGCGCGTCTTGGCGCGCGGCACGAAATAGATCAGCAGCACCACATAGGCCGCGAGCCAGACCAGCACGGGCATGGCGAGCCACAGGCTCGTCGAGCCGAAGAAGCCGATCGCGACCGAGGCGAAGATCAGCGCGTACCAGAGATCGTCGATGACCTCGATCGTCGCGCCGCGGATCGACTGTCCGGCCTGGATCACGCGCGCCGACAGCCGCCCGGCGAAATCGTTCTGGAAATAGGAGAGCGCGTGGCCGAGCGTGTAGACATGGTTGCGCCAGCGGATCTGGTTGGTGATCTGCGGCACCACGACCTGGTCGACGATGGCGTGATTGGCGAAATAGATCAGCGGCCGGACCACGACGAGCAGGAAGGCCGCGCCGAGCAGCAAAGTGCCGTGGTCGCGCCAGATCGTCTCGGGCGATTGCGTCGTCAGGAGGTCGACGAACCAGCCGACCATCAGGTACATCGCCGCCTCGATGCCGCTGAAGCCCAGCCCGGTGAGCATGATCAGGGCCATCCAGCCCTTCACGCCCTTGATGTGGTGCCACATGAACGGCCACACGCCCTTGGGCGGCGTCTGGCTCTCGTCAAAGGGCGCGAAGACGTCGATGCGGCTTTCGAGGAAACGGAACAGGGCGGCGAACATGGCGTACCGCCCTCCTTGGACCGGCATGGCGACGAAATCTTGGCGAGATATGGGGCGTCCGGCCGGCTGCGGCCAGAGCCTTGACGCATATGCGCCCGTCACCGCATGACAGCAGCGCATGCTGCGCCTCGCCCTCTACCAGCCCGATATCCCGCAGAACGCCGGCACGATGATCCGCATGGCGGCCTGTCTCGGCGTCGCCGTCGACATCGTCGAGCCCGCCGCCTTCGACGTCTCCGACAGGCATTTCCGCAGGTCCGGGATGGATTATCTCGAGCGCGCCGCGATTGCGCGCCACGATTCGTTCAAGGCCTTCGACGCCTGGCGCCGCAGCGCCGGCCACCGCCTGGTGCTGGCCGAGACAGACGGGGCGACCCCGCACACGTCTTTCGCCTTCAGGCCGGGCGACATCGTTCTCGTCGGCCGCGAATCGGCCGGTGTCCTGCCGGAGGTCTATGCGGCGGCCGAGGCCAGCGTGCATGTGCCGATGCGCCACGGCCTGCGCTCGTTGAATGTCGCGCTCGCGGCCGACATCGTTATCGGCGAGGCCTTGCGACAGGTCGGGGGATATCCGAAGGAGCCGCGGGAACCCCTCTCCTGAAAGGAGAGGGGTTCCCGCGCTTGATGGAACAAAATTGTGCGGACGAGATGATGCAGAACCAACAGACTCCGGTATCGCCCCTCGCCCTCGCCGAAGCGATGAAGCCGCACGCCAGCGCCTGGTTCGCGAGCCTGCGCGACCGCATTTGCGCCGCGCTCGAGGCCCTGGAGGACGAGGCGACGGGGCCGTTTCCGCCGGAGAGCGCGACGCCCGGCCGCTTCCTCCGCACGCCCTGGCAACGCCGCAACCATGACGGCGCCGAGGGCGGCGGCGGCGTCATGGCGATGATGCAGGGCCGTGTCTTCGAGAAGGTCGGCGTCCATGTCTCGACCGTCCACGGCACCTTCCAGCCCGAATTCGCCGGGCAGATACCCGGCGCCGCCGAGGACCCGCGCTTCCATGCGACCGGCATCTCGCTGATCGCCCATCCCTGGAACCCGCATGCGCCGACCGTGCACATGAACACCCGCTTCGTCGTGACGACGAAGCCGTGGTTCGGCGGCGGGGCCGACCTGACGCCGGTGCTGGAGCGCCGCCGCAATCAGGAGGATGCTGACGCCCTCGCCTTCCACGCCGCCATGCGCGAGCCTTGCGAGCGCTTCGCGCCGGTCGCCGACCACGCCCGCTTCAAGCAATGGTGCGACGAGTATTTCTTCCTGAAGCACCGCAACGAGCCGCGCGGCATCGGCGGCATCTTCTACGACTATGTCTGGTCCGGCGAGCCGGAGACCGACCTCGCCTTCACGCGAGCCGTCGGCGAAGCCTTCCTCGAGATCTATCCGAAGATCATGCGCGCCAACATGGCGACGCCCTGGAGCGAGGCCGATCGCCACGAGCAGCAGGTCCGGCGCGGCCGTTATGTCGAGTTCAACCTGCTCTATGACCGCGGCACGATCTTCGGCCTGAAGACTGGCGGCAATGTCGCCTCGATCCTGTCCTCGCTGCCGCCGACGGTGCGCTGGCCATGACACTCAACGGGCCGAGATAGCGCGGTCCAAGAACGCCACCTGCTCTGCCTCCCCGGCCGGGCAGCCGGCCTCGATCCAGTCATAGCGGGCCTTGTCCAGCACCCGCCCGATCTCGGGCCCGGCTCCGATGCCCCGCTTCATCACGTCGCGCCCGCTCGGCAGGAAGGCGGGCGTGCGCCCGAGCTCCGCGATCGCCTGTTGCGTCTGCGCGCCATCGACTCCCGCCGCGAGAAGCACCAGGCCGGCCGCGACGGCGTCCGCGCCGACCTGATGCGCAAGATGGCGCAGCGCGGCGATCCCTGGACGCTCCGCTCGGCCCGAAAGCCCCTCGAGCGCAAGCGCGATCCGCTCGATCCTGTCGAATTCCTCATTCGAGAGCCTGAGCCGCTCGCGCAGCCGCAGCGCATCCTCGCGAACCGCGACGGCAAGCGCAGCCAGCCGGAAGGCGGGATAGACCGCCGCCCCATCCTCTCCCCCCGCGACCGAGGCGAAGCGCGAGAGATGGGGCACGCCGCCGATCACCGGCATCAGCAATCCGGCTCCCATCATGGCTGAAACCGCATCGACGGCGCGCGGCGCGACGAGCAGCTTCAGCATCTCCGCCCGCACCCGCTCTCGCGAAAGCCCCTCCAGTCCGGCGCGGCCGGCGATGCAGGCCGCGAGGCCGGCCGCATCGAGCGGCCCCGCGCCGTAGCGGGCATGGAACCGGAAGAAGCGCAGGATGCGCAGGTAGTCCTCGTGGATGCGCGCGGCCGGGTCGCCGATGAAGCGGATGCGCCGCGCCGCGAGATCGGCGAGCCCACCGCAATAGTCGTGGATCGCGCCGTCGCGCCCGAGGCCGAGCGCGTTGACGGTGAAGTCGCGACGCATCGCGTCCTCGGTGAAGTCCCGGCCGAACGCGACCTTTGCCCGGCGCCCGTCGGTCTCGACATCGCGGCGCAAGGTCGTGACCTCGAAGGCGACGCCCTGGGCGACGAGCGTCACCGTGCCGTGCTCGATCCCGGTCGGCACCGCCTTGAAGCCGGCGGCCTTGGCGCGCCTGGCGGTCTCGTCCGGCAGCGCGGTGGTCGCGAGATCGACATCGCCGACCGGCTGGCCGAGCAGCAGATCGCGCACCGCGCCGCCGACGACGCGCGTCTCCTCGCCCTCCCCGTCGAGCGCCGCAAGCACGGACGCGACCGCCGGGCGTCGCAGAAAGCCCTCGATACGCGTCCGCTGCGCCTCGTTCACTTGAAGCGGCCGGGCACCAGACGCCCGTTCTCCATATGCGGCGGCTCGTATACCCCCTGATTGCGGGGGGCGATCCAGCCGGTATAGGCGACCAGGCCGATCGAGAACGCGAGGCCGACGACCGACAGCCAGAACAGATGCCCGCTCCAGTGCTCGACGTCGAAGGGGTTGCGCCGCCTGACGATCAGATAGCTCGCGAAGATACAGAAGGGCAGGACGAAGAGCAGGACCTCTTCGATCACCGAGCGCAGCATGGGCCAGCCATCCAATCCGATCAGCCGGAGAACCGCTCATAGAGATTGCGGATCATGCCGGCGGTTGCGCCCCAGATATAGCGGTCGCCGAAGGGCATCGCATAGTAGGTCCGGTAGCGACCTTTCCACTCGCGCCCCTCGCGGTGGTGATTGGCCGGGTCCATCAGGAAGGCGAGCGGCGTCTCGAAGGCCTCATCCACCTCATGCGGGTTGATCGTCAGCTCGAAGGGCGGCTCGATCAGCCCGACCACCGGCACGACGCGATAGCCGGTCCCGGTCAGGTACGCATCGAGGAAGCCGACGATGCGGACGTTCTCGCGCGAGAGGCCGATCTCCTCCTCGGTCTCGCGCAGCGCCGTGACCGCCGGCGAGCCGTCCACCGCATCGACGCGCCCGCCGGGAAAGGCGACCTGCGCCGAATGGCTGCGCAGCGCCGCCGCCCGCTGGGTCAGGAGCACCGTCGGCCCCTCCTCGCGCAGGACGATCGGAATGAGCACGGCCGCAGGAATCGCGGCCTTTTCGTCGGGTGGCGCGATCGGCTCCGGCTGGAGGTCGTGGTCGCCGCGCGGCCGGCTGATCAGGTCGCCATAGTCGGGCGGTTCGTGGCGTAGCCTCGTGCGCGCCAGCGCGGCGATCTCCGCCGCCGTCAGATTCAGGGCCTGCATCAAAGTCCTTCGATCTCGCTGGCCGGCGCCGCCGGATAGAAGGCGCCGCCTGCCGCGACCCCGAACATCGACACGCCGTCGACAGCCCGAACCTCGCCGAGCGCCAGCAGGTCATAGGTCAGGGCCCGCGTCACCCTGGCCCAGAGATCGCGGCGGATATGGATATAGGGCTTGAGCCCGTCCTTCGCCTCGCGCTCGAAGCGCAGCGCATGCTCCGGGCCAACGCTCACGACATCGTCAACTTGCGTGCGGAACGCGATCGAGCGGCCCTCGCCCTCGCCTTCCACCACCATCTCGACCGCCTGGAACGGCGCGTCCTCGACAATGATCCCGACCTTCTCGACCGGGGTCACGAGGAAATAGGCGTCGCCCTCCCGCTTCAGCACCGAGGAGAACAGTTTCACCAGCGCCGGCCGGCCGATCGGCGTTCCGAGGTAGAACCAGGTGCCGTCGGCCGCGATCCGCATGTCGAGATCGCCGCAGAAAGGCGGGTTCCAGCGCTCGACCGGCGGCAGGCCGCGCGCCTTACCGTCCTGCAGCGCGCCGAGCAGCCGTTCCATCGCGTGGCTCATCGAAAGACCCGTCTCCATCGCGTGCGGCATATTGGTTGCATCGCCAATTCTGCCTTGAACTCCACATAATCGTGAAGCCGAGTTCTGTGCACCAAGACCTGCTGCCCCTTGAGCCGCCCGGATCGCCCGTCCACACTCTCTCGTTCGGAGACCTTGTCGGGCCGGCGGCGGCGCAGGGTGCGATGACGAGGGTGAAGGAGATCGACATGGTGGCGCAAGTCCGGGCTGCGGATGCGAGGGGCGAGGCCAACCCGCCCGTCAATCTCGATACCGGCATCGTCGAGGCGGCCGAGGCCGCGCTCGGCGCCATCGGTGCGGCCCGCCGCGAGATCGGACAGGTCATTTTCGGCCAGCAGAAGGTGGTCGACCTCTCGCTGATCACGCTGCTCGCCGGCGGCCACGGCCTGCTCGTCGGCGTGCCCGGCCTCGCCAAGACCAAGCTGGTCGAGGCGATGGGCACCGTGCTCGGCCTGAGCGCCCGGCGCGTCCAGTTCACGCCCGACCTGATGCCGTCGGACATTCTCGGTTCCGAGGTGCTCGACGAGAGCGTCGAGGGCAAGCGCCATTTCCGCTTCATCAAGGGCCCCGTCTTCGCGCAGCTGCTGATGGCGGACGAGATCAACCGCGCTAGCCCGCGCACCCAGTCGGCCCTGCTCCAGGCGATGCAGGAGCATCATGTCACCGTTGCGGGCGAGCGCTACGACCTGCCCGCCCCCTTCCATGTGCTGGCGACCCAGAACCCGATCGAGCAGGAGGGCACCTATCCCCTGCCCGAGGCCCAGCTCGACCGTTTCCTGCTCGAGATCGATGTCGGCTATCCCGACCGCGAGGCCGAGCGCCGCATCCTGCTGGAGACGACCGGCGCCTCCGAGCACAAGCCGGTCCAGGCGATGACCGCCGAGACGCTGATGTCGACCCAGCGCCTCGTGCGTCGCCTGCCGGTCGGCGAGAACGTCGTCGACGCGATCCTCGATCTGGTGCGCTCGGCCCGGCCGGGCGAAGGCGACCCGGCCGTCACCGACAAGCTCTCCTGGGGTCCCGGCCCGCGCGCCAGCCAGTCGCTGACGCTCGCGGCCCGTGCCCGGGCGCTGGTCGAGGGCCGGCTCGCCCCCTCGGTGGACGATGTCGCGGCGCTGGCGCTGCCGGTCCTCAAGCATCGTATCGCCCTGACCTTCGCCGCCCGCGCCGATGGCGAGACCGTCGAGAGCGTCATCGCCAGGCTCGTGGAACGGTTGGGATAGGGACGCTTTGATGCTGCGCACGCGCGTTCTCGGCCCGTCCGAACGCCAGCCCGCCCGGCCGGTCCTCACGGCCTCGCTCGATCTCGCCGCGCGCCTGCCCCGCCTGATCCTCGAGGCCCGGCGGGTTTCGGCCAGCGTGCACGGCATCCACGGCCGCAGGCGCGCCGGGCCGGGCGAGACCTTCTGGCAGTACCGGCCGCTGGTGATGGGCGAGGCCGCCTCGCGCATCGACTGGCGCCGCTCGGCGCGCGACGGTCACCTGTTCGTCCGCGAGCGCGAATGGGAGGCCTCGCACGCGATCTGGCTCTGGATCGACCGCTCGGCCTCGATGGGCTTCGCCTCGTCCCTCGCCATGGCCTCCAAGATCGACCGCGCGCTCGTCGCCGGCTTCGCTCTGGCCGAAACCCTCGTCGGAGGCGGCGAGCGCGTCGGCCATCTCGGCCTGACCCGGGCGATCGCCTCGCGCCGCATCGTCGAATTGCTGGCGCAGGCCATCCTGGTCGACCACAAGGGCGAGACCGCCGACCTGCCCCCCGAGGTGCCCCTGCCGCGGCTCGCCGACGCCATCATCGTCACCGACGGGCTCACCCCGGCGCAGTCGCTCGCCAAACGCATCTCGACCATGGCGAGCAGCGGCGCGCGCGGCCATGTCCTGCTGATCGCCGACCCGATCGAGGAGACCTTTCCGTTCAGCGGGCAGGCCGAGCTCTTCGACCTCGAGGACGGGCTCGCGCTCCGCGTCGGCGATGCCGGCGCCTGGGGCGAGGAATACCGCCAGCGCCTCGCGGCGCATCGCGACGCCATCAGGGAAGCCTGCCGCAAGGTCGGCTGGACCCTGACCCTGCACCGGACCGACCGACCCGCCAGCGAAGGCGTGCTGCGGGTCGCGAGCCTGATCGCCGCCTCGCGCGGTTCCGGGCGCTAGGAGGCGACGATGCTGGCCCAGCTGCCCTTCGCCTTCTCCGCCCCGCTCGCGCTGACGGCGCTCGCCCTGCTGCCGGCGCTCTGGCTGATCCTGCGGGTGACGCCGCCGCGCCCGCGCCGCATCGATTTTCCGCCGCTCAAGATCATGGCCGACCTCGTCGCCAAGCGCGAGATGCCGGCCCATACGCCGTGGTGGCTGCTGGCCCTGCGCATGGCAGTGGCGGCGCTCGCGATCCTCGCCGTCGCCGGCCCGGTCTGGAATCCGCCGACCGAGACAGCCGCCGCACGCGGGCCGGTCCTGCTCCTGATCGATAACGGCTTCGGCGCCGCGACCGACTGGCCCGAGCGCATGGCGCTGGCGGAATCGCGCGTCGCGGCCGCGGCCCGCGAGGGCCGCCCGGTCGCGATCGTCGGCCTCGCCGAGCTCCCGGGCGAGATCGCCCTGTCCGAGCCGCGCGCCGCGCTCGACAAGTTGCGGGCGGTCGCGCTGCAGCCGCATGCGCCGGACCGCGTCGCCCATCTGCCCCGCATCGAGGCTTTCCTGCGCGCGACGCCCGATACCGAGACCGTCTGGGTCTCGGACGGGCTGGGCATCGCCGATGAGGCCGCCTTCCTCAACCGGCTGAAGCAGGAGGCCGACGCGTCGAGGCTCTCGATCCATGCCGCGCCGGCCGGCCAGCGGGCCCTGACGGCCGCGGAGAACCTCGCCGGCGCCCTGACCGTCAAGGTCCTGCGCCCGACGACCAGCGCCGCCGCGAGCGGCCAGGTTCGCGCGCTCGACCTCAAGGGCCTGCCGCTCGGCGACGCGCCCTTCGTCTTTGGCGGCACCGACCTGCAGACCACGGCGCGGCTGACATTGCCGATCGAGGTCCGCAACGCCGTCTCGCGGCTCGAGATCGTCGGTGAGCCGAGCGCCGGCGCCGTCGCCCTGCTCGACGACCGCGCCAAGCGCCGCCGCGTCGGCATCGTCTCGGGCGCGACGAGCGACACCGCCCAGCCACTGCTCTCGCCGACCTATTACGTCTCGCGCGCGCTCTCGCCCTTCGCCGAGATTCGCGAGCCGCGCCCGGGCTCGACCGACCCGGTCGGCGAATTGCTGGCGCAGAACCTCTCGGTCCTCGTGCTCGCCGATATCGGCGCGCTCGATCGCGACACCTCGGCCAAGATCGCGACCTTCATCGAGCGCGGCGGCGTGCTGCTGCGCTTCGCCGGCGCGCGGCTCGCCACCGCCTCGGACGACCTGACGCCGGTCCGCTTGCGTCGCGGCGGACGCACGCTCGGCGGCGGCCTGTCCTGGGAAACGCCACGCAAGCTCGCGCCGTTCGGCCGGGAGAGCCCCTTCTTCGGCACGCAGATCAGCGACGACATTCGTGTCAGCCGCCAAATCCTGGCGGAACCCGAGGCCGATCTCGCGCGTAAGACCTGGGCGGCGCTCGAGGACGGCACCCCTGTCGTCACCGGCGAGCGCCGCGGCGACGGCGTGATCGCGATGGTGCATGTGACGGCCGACACGACCTGGTCGAACCTGCCGCTCTCCGGGCTCTTCGTCGAGATGCTGCGCAAGGTCGTGGCGCTCGCCGGCACCGGGCCGGCGGAGGCGCAGGCCGAGGATGCGCGCGTCGAAACCCTGTCGCCCACCCGCGTGCTCGACGGCAAGGGCATGTTCCGTGCCCCGCCGGCGACCGCCCAGCCCGTCGCCAGGAATTTCGTCGGCCGCGCCACCCTCGCCCATCCGCCGGGCATCTACGGCCCGACCGACGGCTCGCTCGCGGTCAACGCCCTGGCGCCGGCCGACAGCTTGCGCGCGCTCGATCTCGCCGCGCTCGGCGCGCCACTCCTGGCGATCGACAAGCCCGTGGCGCAGGACATCCGGCCCCAGCTTCTGGTGCTCGCTTTGCTGCTGCTGGTGGCCGACACCCTCGCCACGCTCTGGCTCGGCGGGCGGCTGCGCGTCGCCCGTCTCGGCCGGGCGACCCCGGCGGCATTCCTGCTCGGTCTTGTCTTCGCGATCGCCTTGTCGGCCGCCCCGGCGCTGGCACAGCCTGTACCCGCCGCGCCGCCCGATACCCGCCCGCCGATCCCGCGCGAGCTCTTCGCCGCCGGCGCCGTGACGCGCCTCGCCTATGTCGTCACCGGCGACAAGGCGGTCGACGACATGTCGAAGGCGGGTCTCGCCGGCCTGAACATCGTGCTCGGCGCCCGCACTGCGCTCGAACCGGGCGAGGCCGTCGGCGTCGATGCGGCCCGCGACGAGCTCGCCTTCTTCCCGATCCTGTACTGGCCCGTGGTTGCCGGCCGGCCGATCCCCGCGCCCGAGACCCTGCGCAAGCTCGAGGCCTATATGAAGGGCGGCGGCCTCGTGATCTTCGACACCCGCGACGCGATGAGCGCGCGGCCCGGCGGCGGCACCACGCCCGAGGGCGACCAGCTGCGCCGGATGCTGCAGACGCTCGACATCCCGGAGCTGGAGCCGATCCCGCGCGACCACGTCCTGACCAAGACCTTCTACATCCTCGACGGTTTCGTCGGCCGCTACGACACCGGCACGACCTGGGTCGAGATCCTGCCTCCGGCCGGCGAGGACGGAAACCGGCCGGCGCGCGCCGGCGACAGCGTCTCGCCGATCGTTATCACCTCGAATGACCTCGCCTCGGCCTGGGCCGTCAATCGCCGCGGCGAGGGCCTCGTGCCGATTTCCGGCTCCGACCCGCGCCAGCGCGAGATGGCGCTGCGCGCCGGCGTCAACCTCGTGATGTATGCGCTGACCGGCAACTACAAGGCCGATCAGGTCCATGTGCCGGCGCTGCTCGAGCGTCTGGGACAATAGCCGATGTGGAGCCTTTCCTTCGCCCCTCTGGTGCCGCTGCCGCTGCTGATCGGGCTCGCGTTGCTCGCGGCCGCCGCCGCCGGCTTTGCGCTCGTGCTGGCCGGGCGCAGCGCCATCCTGCGCGCGCTCGCCCTCGTCGTGCTGACGGTGGCCCTCGCCGACCCCTCCCTGGTCTTCGAGGACCGTGAGCCGGTCAAGGATGTCGTCTCCGTCGTCATCGACCGCTCCGGCTCGAACCGCCTCAGTGACCGCGCCGCGCAGACCGAGGCCGCCCAGGCCGAGATCGAGCGCCAGCTGCGCGGCTTCGCCGGCGTCGAGCCGCGCATCGTCGACGTCACCGACGCCCAGGGCTCCGGCGACGGCACGCGCCTGTTCGAGGCCCTGGCCGCCAGCATCGCCGACGTGCCGTCCGAGCGCGTCGCCGGCGCCATCGTCGTCACCGACGGCCTCGCCCATGACGCGCCGCCCAATGCCGAGGCGCTCGGCCTGCGCGCCCCGCTGCATGTGCTGACCACCGGGCGCAATGCCGAGATCGACCGGCGCATCGTGCTGGTCGATTCGCCGCGCTTCGGCATTGTCGGCAAGGACCAGGTCATTCGCCTGCGCGTGCTCGAGAAGGGCGGCCCCGGCCGGGCGGGGCTGACGATCAGGCGCGACGGCGAGATCATCGCGCGCCGCGAGGTCACCACCGGCCAGATCGTACAGGTGCCGGTCCGGATCGACCGCGGCGGCCCCAATGTCGTCGAGATCGAGGCCGCCCCGATCGACAACGAGCTGACGCTCGCCAATAACCGCGCCGTCATCACCATCGACGGCGTGCGCGACAAGCTGCGCGTGCTGCTGGTCTCGGGCGAGCCGCATCCGGGCGAGCGCACCTGGCGCAACCTGCTCAAGGCCGACGCCAATGTCGACCTCGTGCATTTCACCATCCTGCGCCCGCCGGAGAAGCAGGACGGCACGCCGATCAACGAGCTCTCGCTGATCGCCTTCCCGACGCGCGAGCTGTTCCAGGTCAAGATCAAGGAATTCGACCTGATCATCTTCGACCGCTACGCCAACCAGTCGATCCTGCCGCTGCTCTATTTCGAGAACATCGTCCGCTATGTGCGCGAGGGCGGCGCACTGCTCGTCGCCGCCGGGCCCGAATATTCCGGCTCGCAATCGCTGGCGCGCACGCCGCTCGGCCAGATCCTGCCGGCCCAGCCGGATGGCAGCGTCATCGACGAGGCCTATCGCGCCCGCGTCAGCGATCCCGGCCGCCGCCACCCGGTCACGCGCGACCTGCCGGGCTCCGAGGTCGAGCCGCCGCGCTGGGGCGAATGGCTGCGCATGGTCGGCGCCCGCGCCCGCTCCGGCGCGACCGTGATGACCGGCCCCGGCGACCGCCCCCTGCTGATGCTCGGCCGAGAGCAGAAGGGCCGCGTCGCGCTCTTCCTCTCCGACCATGCCTGGCTCTGGGCCCGGGGCTTCCGCGACGGCGGCCCGCATCTCGACCTGCTGCGCCGCCTCGGCCACTGGCTGATGAAGGAGCCGGACCTCGAGGAGGAGGCGCTGCGCGCCAGCGCCCGGGGCCGCACCATCGAGATCGAGCGCCAGACGCTCGGCGACAATCCCGGGCCCATCACCATCACCGACCCGAACGGCGCCTCGCGCACGGTGCCGCTCGAGCCCGGACGGCCGGGCCTGTTCAGCGCCCGCGTCCCGGCGAGCGAGTTCGGGTTGCACCGGATCTCGGCCGACAATCTCACCGCCTTCGCCAGCGTCGGCCCCGAGAACCCGCGCGAGCTGATGGAAGTGGTCAGCGACCCCGCACAGCTCCAGCCGCTGGCCGAGGCGACCGGCGGCTCCTCGCGCCGGATCGGCCAGGAGAGCGGCTCAGGCGTCACCGTGCCGCGCATCGTGCCGGTCCGCTCCGGCAGCCAGTTCGCCGGCGCCGACTGGATCGGCCTGCGCATCAGCGATTCCGGCATCGTCCGCGGCGTCTCGATCTCGCCGCTCTTCATCGGGCTGGTCGGCCTTGCGCTGCTGTTCGGCGCCCTGGTCGCAGGTTGGCTCGGCGAGACCGGGCGCCGCTTCAGGCGGGACCCGGACGCAAAGGCATGACCGCGCCGCTGCGCGCGGCCAGCACACCTTCGACGAGTTCGAGCGCCAGGAAGCGCCTGGGATCGGCCGGACCAGGCAGGATGAGCTGTTCCGGCGGAATCGGCGTGAAGCCGAAGCGTGCATAATAGGGCGCATCGCCGATCAGCATGATCAGGTCGTGGCCGGCGGCGCGCGAGGCCTCGATCGCGCTCGTCATCAGCGCCGCCCCGATGCCGCGCCCCTCGAAGGCCGGGTCGACGGTGAGCGGGCCGAGCATCAACGCCGGCTCGCCGCCGGCCGAGACCTGGGTGACCCGCACCGAGCCGACCAGGAACGTCCCGACATGGGCGGCATAGGACAGGGCCGGATCCTGCGGCACGCCCTCGCGCAGGCGGAAGGCCGTGCGTGCGAAGCGGCCGGGGCCGAAGGCGCGCTCATGCAGGCGCTCGATCGCGGCGGCATCGGCGGGGAGCTCATGGCGAATGGTCAGCGGAAGGGACGTCATGACGGCGGCAAACCTGCGAAGGACAACGAGGCAAGAAGCTCGGGCCGCCTCTTCGGGCAGCCGAGGGGACAGCGCGTTCAGCGCGTCGGTCGTCGCAGGATGGAAACGTGCCGGTCGGTCATGATGCGCCTGTAGCAGAGCCGTTCGCGGGCGTCCACACGGCATCGGCCCGAGGGCGGCCGTTGCGAAGCCGGCTGTGCCGACGCAGACTGCGCTGGCTTTACGCGGCATCCAGGGGGACGTCTTGATCAGGGCCTTGATGGTCGATGTCGATGGCGTGCTGGTTCGTGGCCGCCCCTCTGACGGCAGCATCTGGTCCTCACGGCTGGAGAGCGATCTCGGTCTCAGCGTCTCAGACCTGAACCGGGCCTTTTTCGCTCCGCACTGGCACGATGTCATCATCGGCCGCATCGGGCTGTCGGAGGCGCTGGCGCCGGCCCTGAAGACGATCGCGCCGCATCTGCGCTGCGACGAGCTGATCGCCTACTGGTTCGAGAATGATTCGCGGCTCGACCTCGCGCTGCTGGACGCCCTCGCCGATTGCCGTGCCGCCGGCTTGCGCGTCTGCCTGGCGACCAATCAGGAGCATTTGCGAGCCGGATATCTCATGGATGAGATCGGCCTCGCCACCCATGTCGACGGCATGTTCTATTCGGCCGCGATGGGCTGCAAAAAGCCCGACCTCGCCTTCTTCACGAGCATCGTCTCGCAAACCGGCCTTGCGCCCGGCGAAATTCTCCTGATCGACGACATGCAGGGCAATGTCGATGCCGCCAGGACGGCGGGCTGGCACGCGCTTCACTGGGACGGCCGGCGCGCCCTGCAGGACGCGCTCGCCCCGTTCGGCCTGAGCCCCCGCTTTACCAATCCGTCGGCGGCGCCCGCCCGCTGGTGATCTCCTCGAGCCGCCGGCGCGTGCCGGCGGTGATCGTCTCCGGCAGCGCGTCGAGCGCAAAGAAGCGTGCCTCGGCGATCTCGCGATCGGGCTGCTTGGCGCCGTCCAGCACGAAGTCGCGCACGACGAAGACCGCGACATGGTCGCGCCGCGACACCGCGCGGTTGAAGAAGACGCCATGCAGAAGCGGCACCGCGGTCGGCCTGACCAGCGCCTCCTCGCGCAGCTCCTTGGCCAGAGCCTCGAGCAGGGTCTCTCCGGTCTCGACCCCGCCGCCGGGCAGGTGCCAGCCCGGCGTATAGGTGTGGCGGACGAGCAAAACCTCGCGCTCGTCCCTGAGCACGGCGCCGCGCACGCCGAGCGTCATGCCGCGCTTCAGCCAGAAATACCAATGCAGCAGCCGGCGCAGCGGCTTGGGCATCGCGGCAGCCTCGCGAACGGACGGCGCTTCTCCACCGTCTTTGGGGTCAAGGCCATGCGCCACGCCGCGTGCTCCTTTCCGGGGCAGCCGATTTGTCTATGCAAATAACGCATATCAGACCGCTATTTGCGCTGCCGTTACGTCACAAACGCGCCGCAAAGTAAGACGAGATAAGCACCATCACTGCTGGGGTTACCACAATGCTTCTCGCTTTCATCACTGCTCGCCTCCGGGCCAAGCGCGCTTTCGTCTGGAAGCCCGCCCTGACCCTGACCGACCCGCGCATCGTTTCGGAACTCACCGACTCGTTCAACTGAGTCCTTCCCGACCTGGGAGAGGATTGAGACGACACGCCGCGTGCCTCCGCGCTTGACGGCTACCATGCTCTGAGGGCAAGCGCTGGGTTGTGTTCAAGCTCGCGCATCTGTCCGACCCGCATCTCGGCCTGCTCGCCGGGTTCCCGTTGCATCAGCTGCTCGGCAAACGCGCGACAGGCTATGTGAACTGGCGCCGCAAGCGCCGCCATGCCCATGACATGGAGGTCCTGGCGCAGATCGTCGCGGATATCCGCGCGCAGGCGCCGGACCACATCGCCTGCACCGGAGATGTCGCCCATATCGGGCTGCCGAACGAGTTCAAGACGGCCGTCACCTTCCTCGACGCGCTCGGGCCGCGCGAAGCGGTCAGCTTCGTGCCGGGCAATCACGATGCCTATGCGCCCTCCTCGCTGAAGCCGCTTGCGAGCTTGCTCGGGCCGTGGTGCGCCAGCGACGACGGCTCGGTCGGCTATCCCTGGTATCGCAAGCGCGGCCCGGTCGCGCTGATCGGGCTCAATACCGGCATCCCGACCCTGCCGCTGATGGCGACCGGACGCGTCGGCCGCGAGCAGATCGCCAGGACCGAAGCTCTGCTCAAACGCGCAAAGGCCGAAGGCCTGATCCGCGTCGTGCTGATCCACCATCCGCCCTATCTCGGCGGCGCAAGGCGCACCCGCGAGCTGGTCGACGCTGAGGCCTTCGAGGCCATGCTGAAGCGCGCCGGCGCCGATCTCGTGCTGCACGGCCACAACCACAAATTCTCGCTCGCCTGGCGTCCGGGCCCGGAGCGGGACATCCCGATCGTCGGAGTGCCCTCCGCCTCGATCGGCCCGCTCGGCCATGGCGAGATGGCGACCTGGCACCTGTTCAAGATCGCGGGCGACGCGGCCGCGCCGACGATCAGCGTCGAGCAGCGCGGCTTCGAGCCGGACGGCACCGTGAGGCTGCGTCAGGAGATCACGCTGCACGCCAAACCGGTGTAGCCCTCCTCGCCGTCATTGCGAGAAGCGAAGCGACGAAGCAATCCAGGGCCTCACGCACTCCTACTGGATTGCTTCGCTCCGCTCGCAATGACGGAAATGTCAGATGCAGCGGCCACCGTCGACGGCGAGCACGCTGCCCGTCACCATCTCGGACTCATCCGAGCACAGGAACAGCGCCGCATTGGCGATGTCCTGCGGCGTCGAGAACCGGCCCCAGGGAATCGTGCTCGTGAAGGCCTTGCGCTTCTCCGGCGTATCCTCGCCCATGAAGGTGGCGAGCAGCGGCGTCTCGCCGGCGACGGGCGCGATCGCGTTGACGCGGATGCGGTCCGGCGCCAATTCGACCGCCATCGATTTCGAGAGCAGGTTCGCCGCGCCCTTCGAGCCGTTGTACCAGGTCAGGCCGGGGCGCGGGCGTAAGCCCGCCGTCGAGCCGATATTCAGGATGACACCACCGCCATGCTCGCGAAAATGCGGCACCACCGCCTTGGCCATCAGGTAGATCGACTTCACGTTGACGTCGAAGACGCGGTCGAACTCGGCTTCCGAAACCTCCAGCATCGGCTGGTTGCGGTGGCTGATGCCGGCATTGTTGACGACGATGTCGAGCCGGCCGAGGCGCGCGATCACCCGCGCCACTGCGGCATCGACGCTTTTCGCCTTGCCGACGTCGCAGGCGACGGCGAAGGCCTTGCGGCCGATCGCCTTGGCCGCTTCCTGGGCCTTCTCGCGGTTGATGTCGAGAACCGCCACCCGCGCACCCTCGCGCACGAAGGTCTCGGCGATGCCGAGGCCGAAGCCCTGCGCCGCGCCGGTGACCAGCGCCGTCTTGCCCTTCAATCTCATGATGTTTCCTCGTGGTCTTCTCTGAGGCGGTGACATTGGGCCGATTTGGCGGGCGGGATAAATACGCTTTCGCGATTGGCCGGATAGCGGAATTGTATGAGCGAAGCGTCATTCCCGGGCGGAGCCCTCGGGTCCGGCCTTTGGCCGGCCCAAGGATAAACTCCGCGAAGACCCGGGAATCTCAGGACGAGAAGACGCCGACTGAGCCTCTTCCGGCCTGAGATGCTCGGGTCGAGCCCGAGCATGACGGCTGGTTCAGGCCTCGATCTCCTCGCGCAGCATCTCGAGCGCGAGCCAGCGCTCTTCGGCCTCATGGATCTCGCGCGTCACCTCCTCGAGCCGTGCTGTCGCTCTCGCAAAGAGCTTCGGATCGCGGGTGTAGAGATCGCCGGCGACGGCGGCATTGAGCTTGTCCGCTTCGCCCTGCAGGGTCTCGATGCGCTTCGGCAGCGTCTCCAGCGCATGCTTCTCGTTGAAGGAAAGCTTGCGCCTGGCCGCCGGAGCAGCCGCGCTCGTCGCCGGCCTGAGCGCTGGCGCGGCAGGTTTCTCGACTGCCGCCCGCGCCTTGGCGCCGACGCCGCGGCCACGCTGCGCCAGCATGTCGGAATAGCCTCCCGCGAACTCGGTCCAGACCCCGTCGCCATCCGAGATCAGCGTCGCCGAGACGACGCGGTCGAGGAAATCGCGATCATGGCTGACCAGCAGGACCGTGCCCTGGTAATCGGCCAGCAGCTCCTGCAGCAGGTCGAGCGTCTCGAGGTCGAGATCGTTGGTCGGCTCGTCCAGCACCAGCAGGTTCGACGGCTTCGCCAGCGCCCGCGCCAGCATCAGCCGGCCGCGCTCGCCGCCCGAGAGCGCACCGACCGGCGTGCCGCGCTGGATCGGCTGGAACAGGAAGTCCTTCATGTAGCTGACGACATGGCGCGGCTGGCCGCCGACCATGACCTGATCCGAGCCGCCGCCGGTCAGCGCATCGCCGAGCGGCGTCGCCGGGTCGAGGCTCTCGCGGCGCTGGTCGAGCGTCACCATCTCGAGCGCGACGCCGAGCTTCACCTTGCCGGAATCGGGCTTCAGCGCACCGGTCAGCAGGTTGATCAGGGTCGTCTTGCCGGCGCCATTGGGGCCGACGATGCCGATCCGGTCGCCGCGCGCCACGCGCAGCGAGAGGTTCCTGACCACGGTGGTGTCGCCATAGGCCTTGGCGATATCGACCGCCTCGATCACCAGCTTGCCGGAGGTCTGGGCCTCGCTCGCCTCAAGCCGGACCGAGCCCACGGCCTGCTTGGCGGTGCGGCGCTGGTCGCGCAGGGCATGGAGCTCGCCGAGCCGGCGCTGGTTGCGGGTGCGCCGGGCGCTGACGCCGTAGCGCAGCCAGTCCTCCTCGCGCGCGATCTTGCGGTCGAGCTTGTGGCGGTCGAGCTCCTCCTGCGCCAGCACCTCGTCACGCCAGGCCTCGAACTCGCCGAAGCCGCGATCCATGCGCCGCGTCTGGCCGCGATCGAGCCAGATCGTCGCGCGCGACAGCGAGGTCAGGAAGCGCCGGTCATGGCTGATCAGCACCATGGCGGAGCGCAGCGATTTCAGCTCGCCCTCGAGCCATTCGATCACCGGCAGGTCGAGATGGTTGGTCGGCTCGTCGAGCAGCAGGATGTCCGGCTCGGGCGCGAGCACGCGCGCCAGCGCCGCCCGGCGCGATTCCCCGCCCGACATGGTCGCCGGGTCCTCCTCGCCGGTCAGGCCCAGCTCCTCGACGAGATAACGCGCGCGATAGGCGTCGTCCCCCGGCCCGAGGCCCGCCTCGACATAGGCCAGCGACGTCCTGAAGCCGGTGAAGTCCGGCTCCTGCGGCAAATAGCGCACGGTCACGCCCGGCTGCAGGAAGCGCTCGGCGCTGTCGGGCTCGACCAGCCCGGCCGCGATCTTGAGCAGCGTCGACTTGCCCGAGCCGTTGCGCCCGACCAGGCAGACCCGCTCGCCCGGCGAAACCGCGATCTCCGCGCTTTCGAGCAAGGGCTGGCCGCCAAAGGTCAGGGCGACGTCGCGCAGGTGGAGCAAGGGGGCCATGAAACATCCGTTGATTATCGAGGGGCCGGGATAGACCGGCGGCGACGGCCTGTCACGCCGCCCTTGCCTCAAAGCCTCTTGCATAGGCCATCGTCCACTATAGGATACGAATTGTATCGCTTAATGGATTATCCGATGAGCCGCCCTACCCCTCGCAAAGCCCGCATCGGTGACAATGGCGGTCCGCCGCTGAAAGAGCCACGGCGCGAGCCGGAATGGGGCAAGGGCCGGATCGACCGCTATTTCGATTGGCGCACCGCCTCGCGAAAGGCCTGGAAGAAGCCGGCCCCGATTGCGCTCCGCCGGCAGGAGCGCGCCGAGGAGCTCGGCCTGACCTATGAGGAATACTCGCTCGAAGTGCTGGAGCGCGGCTATTTTCCGCAAGCGGAGCATGTCGAGGCGATCGTCGCGAAGCGCGGGGAGCGGCGGAAAGCCGGCGGCATTGTCGGCCAGTCGCTGAAGGGCAAGCGGCTGAAGCGCTGACGAGGTCGGCTTGCCGGCTCAAGCCCCCAGCCGGCGCCTGAGCCAGCGCGTCGTCGGGCGCTCGAACCAGCGATAGACCAGGATCGCGGCCAGGACCGCTGCCGCCAGCGCCGCCAGCACGAACAGTCCCGGCCAGCCCGGCGCAAGGCGCGCGAAAACCTCGCGCAGGCCCCTGATCGCGAAGGGATGGACGAGGTAGAGCGCGTAGGAGGCATCGCCGACATGTGCGAGCCCGCGCACCAGCGCCGAGGGCGCCGAGCGCCCGCTGCCAGAGGCGGCCGCCATGACCAGGAGCGCGGCAGCCGAGCCGCGCAGCGCGAAGGACGTCCACGGCGTCTCAGTGCCGGGCAGATGCGCGGCCAGCACCAGGATCACGACGCCGACCCCGGCGACCAGCCAGCGCGCACCGCCATCGAGGCGGAAGCCGCGCCGCCTGAGCAGGGCGATCGCCATGCCCGCGGCAAATTCGAGCACGATCGGCTGCCCCCAGAAGCCGAAGGGCAGCGGCAGCGGCCCGGCCAGGAGTTCCGCGGCGACAAGCGCGGCAAGCGCCAGCGTGACCGCCGGAACGACGGCAGGCCGCGGCAGGAACAAAGCTGCGCCGAACAGGGCGTAGAACAGGATCTCGTAATTGAGCGTCCAGCCGAGCGAATAGATCGGCTGGACCAGCCCGGAGGTCGAGAGCACCGGCCAGAACAGATAGGAGCCGAGCACCTGCCCGGCATCGGGCGGGCCGGAATTGAGCGCGCCCGGAAGCACCAGCGCGGCCAGCAGGAACAGCGTCGTCGCGGCCCAGTAGAGCGGCACGATGCGCGCCAGCCGGCGCAGCAGGAACAGCCGTGGCCCGTCCTTGCTGTCGAAGAGCGCTTCCGACGAGTGCACCATGATGAAGCCGGAGACGACGAAGAAGATGTCGACGCCGGCCATCCAGGGCAGGAGGTTGGAGGGCGCGAAGCTCGCGCCGGAGCGCTGCGCCAGCACGACGGCATCCGGCTGGACATGATGCACCGCGACCATGAAAGCCGCGAAGGCGCGCAGGACCTGGATGCCGTAGAGTTGGGACAAGCGGGCGACGCCTCGAGGTCAGATCAAAGAAAACCCAGCCCTCATCCTGAGGAGCCGGTCCGACAGGAACGGCGTCTCGAAGGATGCTCCAGCGCGTACGGGAGCATCCTAAGAGACGCCGCTGCGCGGCTCCTCAGGATGAGGGCTCGCAGTGTCGGCAGGCGCTCAGGCGAGCAGGGTCGGTTCCGTCACGCAAACCACAACCGGGACCGATCGTCGAGGCCGAAACGCGCCGGCGCGGCCGCGATCGCGGCCAGTCCCTGCTCGGCGGCATCCTTCGTCGTGATGACGTGGAGGGCGAAGCGCGCGGCGAGCTCCTCCATTGGCGGCTTGCCGGCGAAAACCACCTTGAGCCGCGCCCTATCCGCCAGCGGCAGCAGGCGCGGCACGATGCCGCCGGCGATATAGACCCCGCCCGTCGCCTTGAAGGCCAGCGCGAGATCGCCTGCGACGCGCGCCAGCAGGCGCCAGAAGCAGACCACCGCCATCAGCGCTCCCGGATTGCCGTCGAGCGCGAGCGTCGTCACGTCGGCGGCGCTGACCCTAGCCTCGAGCATGCCGGATTCGTTGGCGACGGCGCGATGCAGCCGCACCAGCCCGTCGCCGCTGAGCAGCGCCTCGACGGTGACGCGCGGCAGGCCGGAGGCCAGCGCCGGCCAGATCTTCTCCTCCGCGGCATCCTCGGGCCCGATGCCGATATGCCCGGCCTCGGTCGGCACCAGCACGCCCCTGCCCTCACGCCTGACCAGCGCCGCCGCGCCAAAGCCGGTGCCCGGCCCGAGCACCAGGCGCAAGCCATCCGGCTCCGGCTTCCCGGCGACGAGCGTGACCACGTCCTTCTCGCCCAGCACGGCGAGCGAGGCGGCGAGCGCCTCGTAGTCATTGACCAGCAGCCCCTGCTCGAAGCCGAGCGCCCTGGCGATCCGCCCCCCCTCGAACTGCCAGTTGGCATTGGTCAGTTGCGCCTTGCGGCCGTCCAGCGGCCCGGCGACCGCGAGGACCGCCGAGCGGGGCTTCGTGGCGAGCGTCGCCAGGACCGAGCCGAGCGCCTCCTCCGGCGAGGGATGGCTGCCGGTATGGATCCGCGCCAGCGGCTCGGGCGGCGCGCCCGGATTGGGCACCAGCGACAGGCGCGAATTCGTCCCGCCGATATCGGCGACGAGGACCGGGTGGGGAAATGCCCCGGCGGGCATGGCGCTAGTCATGCTTCTTCCACTCGGAGAACCAGCCGAGCCCTTCGAGCGTGCCGGCCTTGGGCCGGTATTCGCAGCCGACGAAGCCGTCATAGCCGAGCGCGTCGAGCTCGGCGAAGAGGCGCGGATAGTCCGGGCCCAAGGCGTCCGGCTCGTGCCGGCCATTGGCGCTGGCGATCTGGACATGGCCGACCAGCGGATAGAGCGCCTTCAGCTTCCCGGACACATCGCCATGGATCAGCTCGCAATGATACATGTCGAACTGGAGCTTGACGTTGGGCCGGTTCGCCTCGCGGACATAGGCGGCAGCCGCGTCGAAATCATTGAGGAAATAGCCCGGCATGTCCTTGCCGTTGATCGGCTCGAGCAGGAGGTCGATCTCGTGCTCGGCGAGCTTGTCGGCGGCATAGGCGATCGAGGCGCGATAAGCCTTCTGCGCGGCCGGGTCCTGCGGATCGGCATGGCCCGCCATCATGTGCAGGCGCTTGACGCCCGTCGCGTGCGCATAGGCCAGCGCGGTCTCGACCGAGGCGCGGAACTCCTCCTCGCGGCCCAGCAGGGAGGCCATGCCGCGCTCGCCCTTCGCCCAGTCGCCGGGCGGCAGGTTGAACAGTGCCTGTTCCAGCTCCGCGCCGGCCAGAGCCAGGCTGATCTTCTCGGAGTTGTGCTCATAGGGGAACAGGAACTCCACCGCCTCGAATCCCGCCTCCGCCGCCGCCTTGAAGCGGTCGAGGAAGTCCCATTCGGTGAACATCATGGAGAGATTGGCGGCAAAACGCGGCATGTCGTCCTCAAGGCTGGTCCGGAGCGCGGCAGGCTAGCGCGAAGAGGCGGCCGCGTCATGGCCCAACGTGGCAGGGGGACGATGCGTTCCCGCCGTGGCCCGCCATCACGCGCGCCGGGCTGAGATCCCCCGGGGGCAGATGCGGAGCCTTAGAGGCGGCCGTCTTGTCCGTTGTCGCTTTGCAGGGGAAACTGGATGGCCGGCGACGACACGCGCCAGAGCCTGGGCGCGCCGGTTCAGGCTACTCTCGCAATACTGTGGACATGCGATCCCCCGGCCTTGCACCGAACGCGACGTAGCGTCAGCCTCGAGTGATGCAGGGGACTTTGAAGCGAAGACTGCTCCGATACACAGGCGCCGTGATGTTGTTGCTGGCGATCGTGGGGGGCGTGGCCTGGTATTTCGGCGACGCGGCATGCCATATCCCGCGCCACCGCGAGGCGCTGAGGATTAGAGAAGCCGCGGGCTGCGTCGAATTCTGGACCAATCGATATCAATCCGGAATTGGCGGCCTGCTTGCTCTCCTGGGCGGCGTCATCGCAGGGGGGATGGCCCTCGCGGCCGCCATGATTGCCGCCGCCCCTGTCGTTCAACAATTGCGCGTAAGCGAGCGTCAAACCGCATTGCTCGCCCTGCCGCTGTTGCGAGAAATGATCACCGCCGAAGAAACTGAGGAAGAAAAAAGAAAACTCATAGAAAGAAATCTAGAAACTATTAAAGATTTCTTCGCCTTGAACGATCAGGGCGCCCTACAGTATTTTAATATGGCCATGTCAATCTCCAGTATCACACTTAATTTTGTAGGTAATATCGATCATTACTCGAAACACATCACGGCCAACCCACGCGGACTGATTGCTGACGAGCAACGGAAGCAGGTCGTTACCCTCTCCAGACTTATCATCACTACCGTCAACGACCTTCGAACTATCGGGGATGCGCGCAGGGTTGAAGCCATCTCCGAGGCACAATTCGATCGAGACATCTCCGAAGTTTCTGGTCGCTTTGCTGCTCAACACCAAGCTCTGATCGCGGCGCTTCGCGAAGCCTGCCAGGCCGGCGAAGACCGGAGGAGCAAACTCTCTGCGCAAATCGGCCTCGCGACCGAGCTTGCCCTGTCTTGAATGCACAAGCATTCCCTCATTCCGCCGCCTGAAGCGCCGTCTCGCTGGCCGCGTCGAGCAGATCGAACAGGCTCGGCAGCGATCTTCTCTTCCGCGGCGGCGCAGTGCAGCGCGCCGTCCATGAAATAGCCGGGGTTGAGCTCAATCCCGACGTTGCGGCCGAACCGGATCGCCCGATAGGGCACGGTCATCAGCCCGCCAATCGGCGGGCTCAGCGCCTGGTCGCCGGACGAGCACAGATAGCGGTGCTCACTTCTTCTCCGGCTTCGGCGGCGGGTTCGGGTCCTTCGAGAAATTCCGGAAGACCATGTCGGGCGAGGAGGTGTTGTGGCGCGAATGGGTGGTGCGGCCCATCCAGACGTCGGTCGCCTTGCCGCCGTCGAACGGCATCAGCGGCTCCTCGCGCCAGCCCTTCGCGCCCGGCTCGCGTATCGCGATGCGGGCGACGTCGTTGTTGAACTCGGTGACATACATCGAGCGCAGGGCGAGGAAGCCCTTGCCGCCGGTCACCGGCCTGTCGAGCACGGCGTCGAGCACCATGTGGTTCTCGTCGACGCTGTCGAGCTTGAGCGTTCCGGCCGAGCCGTCCTTGAAGTTCATCTTGAACGACAGCGTCTTCGGATCGAACTCGATCTCCTTGATGTTGACCACCGGGCGAGCCCCGTCCTGCTCGATCGGCCCGAACAGGAAGGACGAGCCATAGGAGGAGAAGCCGAGATGCTGGGGCGGCATCGGCCGCGCGCGCCAGTAGCCATCCTGCGGATAGACCACCAGCACCTCGTAGGACTTGTCCCTGCCGAGCTTCCAGAGCTGGACGAGGTGGAGGCCCTTCTCGACCCGGTCGCCGACCTTGAAGGTGGTCTCAGTCGGGCGCCAGAAGCTCTCGAAGGTGTAGCCGACCAGCCAGTATTCGATGCTCTCGTAGAAGGTCACGCGCCGCGGCGGCACCGGCGCCTTGAAGACGGGATCGCCCGTCATGTCGCAGGCGGTCCAGTCCGCCTCCCAATTGTCCTTCACCAGCCCGGAGATATAGGCCGGATGGGCCGCCTCGATCTGGAAGCGGCGCACCTCGGGCGAGATCGCCTTGATGGTGACGTTGTCCTTTTCGGCGCAGAGCACGGGTTCGGATTCGTTCTTGATCTCGACCGCGACGTCGCTGGCGGCGTGGCCGGTAGCAGCGGAGATGAGCAAGGCGAACCAAACGGCGAACGGGCGGGCGAGGCTGAGCATGTCCATCCTTCGAGAAGCGGTTGTCCTGGCCATGGTGGCGAAGGCCAGATGAACGCAAGCTGGCCACCTCAATAGAACGGGCCACGCGCCGATGAAAGCGCGTGGCAAGCGTGGCGCAGCACACATGATCGGGTACTGCGGCAACGGAGGAGCTTGCTAAAGGTGGGTCGCCGCAGTGCTTCAGCCCTGCAGCGCGGCACAGGCATCGCGGGAGTGCCGCCAGTCGCGCACTTTGCCGGACCGGTAGGCGTGGTCAATGCAATCGCCGGCCCGGATCATGCGACTTCGCGCGCCTGCTCGCAGAGCCATGTACAGAAATGCCGCGGGGCCGGGCGGGAGTCGTTCGCGCGCATCAGCGCAAAATGCCAAGCCGGCCCGCTTAGCACACAGCCGAACGGCGCGATCAACAGGCCCGCGCGCAAAAGCGGCTGAAACAACGTGGGCGACAGCAGCGCCACGCCCGCGCCGGTCAGCGCAGCGTTGGCGTTCAGCTCGTGCGTCGGATAATCGATCGCGGCAAAACGCAGGCCGCTCGGCACGTCGCCCTGGGCCGCCGCAAACCATCGCTCCCAGTCGCGGTGCGGCAAGAGCTCGAAGTCGGCCAGCGCCCCGGGCGCGGAAAGGGCCCGCGTCCCGAGCAGGGAAGGTGCCAGCATCGGCGTCACTTCCACGGGAGAGAGCGGATACTCTTCATGCCCGGCCCATCCGCCGCGGCCCGTTCTTATGGCGACATCGAATGCATTCGGGTCACGTATATCCGTCGAGACGTCGAGCTCGATGCCGAGAACTCCCGGCGCAGGGTAGCGCGCCAGCCGCTGTGCAAGCCAGCGTGAGGCGAATGTCGGCGGCGCCGTGACCCTGAGTGGCGGCAGAGCAGCCCGAAAGTCGTCGAGCGCCGCGCTGATACTGGCCAACGCCTCTCGAACCCGGTCTGCCAGCTCGGAAGCAGCTTCTGTCGGGACGACCCGCCGGCCGACGCGCACGAAGAGTGGCTGAGCGAGTTCGAGCTCCAGCGTGCGGATGCGCAGGCTGACCGCTGCCGGCGTCAGAAAGAGGCGTTCGGCCGCGCGCGCGAAGCTGCCAGCCGAGACGCACGTTTCCAGGACCCGCAGAGACTCCAGGGAGGGCCGCATGATCAGTTTCTCTTGTGATGACGACAAGCAAAGCGCGTTTTGGAGACGGAGCGCTCGGATGCAGTGTTGGGCCGAAGATTAGGAGATTTGCCGTGGCCCTGCAATCGCAGCACCTTTTTACGCTCTTCATCTCGCTTCATCCGACGTTGGAGCTTGGGCAGACCCCGGCCGGCGGCCGGCGCATCTTCTCGGTCTCGGGAGGGCGTTTCGAAGGCGAGCGGCTGAAGGGGGAGGTATCGCCGCTCGCCGGCTCCGATCTCCTGCTCGCTCGCGCCGATGGGACATTTCAGCAGGATGTCAGGCTGCTTCTGGTCGCCGGGGACGGAGGCCTGATCCTCATGACCTATCGCGGGATCAGGCGTGCGTCGCAGGTCGTGGCCGAGCGTTTGGCGCGCGGTGAAACGGTCGACCCCTCCGAGTACTATCTGCGCACGACGCCATATTTCGAAACCGCCGCACCCGCGCATGCATGGCTCAACGGCATTGTCGCCGTCGCGAAAGGGGGTCGGTGTCCGGGTGGCGTTGAATACGAGGTCTTTGAGGTTCTCTGACCGCGCCATCCCTTTCGCACTCACAGCTTACCGACGTTGCAAGCGGGCTGCTGGCGCATGCTCGACGAGGGCGATGCAGCTGGTGCCATGGGACCATTCGACATGCCCGACAGCGAACACGGCAGGCGCAAATCCGGAGCGTCGGACGGGATCGCTCTGCTGCAATCGCCGCTCGGGCAACTGCTCACGATAATCGGCTGGTTCGGCCTGCCGGCGGAAAGAGCAAGCGGCCGGCTCGCAGTGCTTGAACTGACTGACGAGCAGCTCAAGGATGTAGGTCTATCGCGCGAGCAATTCGACGGGGAAATCCGCCGTCGTCCGGGACATGAGCGCGCCGACGCGATCAGCTCACGATTCCCGAGCGGCTTCTGAACCCATATCTGACCTAGCCAACGTGTGGGCGTGAATCAGGCTTGCATCACCGCGTAGACGTCGCCGGAGTTCGCCTCGTGCGGCAGGTCGCGCAGGAAACCGCCCATCGCCTCGGCGCCTGCCTCCTCGTCGAGCTCGAGCGTCTGGGATTCGCCGAGCGCGACATTGAAGCGATAGGGCCCCAATGTCTCGAGCAGGACAAGGCAGGCCTCGGCGACATCGCGCTGGATCGTGGTGAACTCGAAGGAGATCGCCGGCACCAGCCGCGAAAGCCCGGCCAGCACATTGGCCTCGAAACCCTCGACATCGATCTTGACGAAGTCCGGCATGCCGTAGCGCGAGATCAGGCTGTCGAGCGTGGTGCAGGGCACGGTGAGCTCGCGATCCCAGACCTGCTCGCGCCAGCCCTCCGCATCCCGGGCAGCGCCGACGAAGTCACCCGAGATGGTCGAGACCGTCGGATTGGCGCTGTTGATCCTGAGCGTGGCCATCCCGCGATGGTCGCCGCAGGCCGCCTCGACCAGCGTCACCTGCGGATCACGACCATGGATCAGTTTGATGGCCCGCGCCGGACCTGGCTGCGGTTCGAGCGCCACGACCCTCGCGCCGAGCCGGCGGAAGGACGAGACCCGGTCGCCGACATGCGCACCGATATCGAAGGCCAGATCGCCCGGCTTGAGGAAGCGCGCGTAGAGCGCGTCCATCGCCGCGTTGCGCGCCGCGTCGCCATGATAGACGCGCAGCGAGCGCGCCAGCGCCTTGGCCGTCCCTTTCGGATAGGCGACGCCGTTCACGCGCGCGGCCCGGCCTGGATGGCGACGAGCTCCGCCGGCGGGTCGAAATCCTCCGGGATGCCGCAGAGCCCGCGGCGCGCAAACCACTCGCCGAGCGCCGGCGAAGCGCTCAGCATCGCGAAGGGGATCGCCAGCACATAACCGGCGGTCAGCGGCAGCGACCAGAGCAGCACGGTGGGCGAGAGCGCGAGGAGCGTGCCGAAGATGTAGATCCCGAACAGCAGATGCGGCCACAGCCCCGCGAAGGCCGTGGCGAAGGAGAGCGCATGGGCATCGCGCGACTGGCCGTTCCAGCCGATCTTCGCCCGCCCGAAAACCAGGCCGATCACGAACAGCGTCGTGCGGAAGCTCGAGACCGCCCCCTGCAGGAAGGCGAAGACGATCTCGATCAGCGAGGAGGCGATGAAGCGGCCGGTGCCGCCATAGCGCTTCGTGCCGCCGCGCGTCAGCAGGATATCGGCAAAGCCGGCAAGCTTCGGCGAGAGATACATCGCGAAGAACAGCACATAGAGGAAGGCGGCCAGCCCGGCCGGATAGTCAGGAATGCCGGCATCCTGCATCACCTTCACCGGCAGCAGCGCGATCATCAGTGTCCAGGCCGGCAGGCCGAGGAACATCAGGATCGCCCAGACGAGCTGGAAGCGGCTCATCGGCTTCAGGCCGGGCAGGTCCATCAGCTTGAGATATTGCAGGTTGCCGAGGCACCAGCGCAGGTCGCGCTTGGCGAAGTCGAGCATGGTCGGCGGGTTTTCCTCCCAGCTCCCCATCTCCTCCGGCAGCACGCGCACCTCGTAGCCGGCGCGGCGCATCAGCGTCGCCTCGACCTGGTCATGGCTCATCACGGCGCCACCCAGCGGCGGCCCGCCGGGCAGCACCGGAAGGTGGCACTGATCGCGGAACGGCGCGATCCGGACCATGGCGTTATGGCCCCAGAACGGGCCGCATTCGCCGATCCACCAGGCCGAGCCCATCGTGTAGGGCCGCATGCCGTGGCGCATGCCGAACTGGAAGATGCGGGCGAAGGCGGAGCGGCTCGGCATGCCGACGACCAGGCTCTGCAGGATGCCGAGCCGCGGATGCGCCTGCATCATCCGGGTCAGCTTCACGATCGCCTCGCCCGACATCACGCTGTCGGCGTCGAGCGGCAGCATGGCCTCGTAGCGCTCGCCCCAGCGCTCGCAGAAATCGCGGACATTGCCGGCCTTGAACCCGGCATTCTCGTCGCGCCGGCGGTAGATGATGCTGCAATCCTCGCCGGCGTCGCGCACGAGTTCGGCCGCAAGCGCCTCCTCCTGTGCCGCGACCGCTGGGTCATTCGTGTCCGAAAGCACGAAATAGTCGAACCAGCCGCCTTCGCCGGTGGCATTGAGGCTCTCCTTGACGATGCGCAGCCGCGCGAAGGCCCGGGCCGGGTCTTCGTTGCGCAAGGTCATCAGGATCGCCGTGCGGATCGCGATCGGCGCGGCGGCGTCGCCATCGGCCGCGAAGGGCGCGACCTGCTGGCGCCCGTCCTCGACGCCATGCAGCAGCCAGAGGCCGATCGCCGCGTTCCAGAAGCCGAGCACCGTCCAGGGCGCGCCGAACAGGAAGGCGACGAAGATCACGCCGTCGGCCAACGTCCAGCCGCCGGCGCCCAGAACCCAGGAGAGGCCGTAGAGCAGGCCGCCCAGCGTGACGAGATTGAGCGTCAGGACCAGCAGGCGCCGTGCCCGCAGCACGCCGATGGTCTGCAGCCCGGCGGGCGTCAGCCCCGGCAGCGGATCGGCTGCCCCTTGCGTCGCCGGCAGGAACGTGGTCGGAGCGGGACGCTGGTTCATGGCAGTTTCTGTCATGCGATCAGGCTAGGCGAGGGTCCGCACAGGATGGCGCAGGAGCTAAAGCCGGCATTGACGACCGGCGCAAGTTCGACGGCGAGGGCACTCTGGTATGTGGCCCCGCGTGAATGCGCCCTGAACGAGGTCGCATTGCCCGAACGGACGCCGGGTGACTGCCTCGTCCGAACGCTCTGGAGCGGCGTGAGCCGCGGCACCGAGCGTCTCGTCTTCGAGGGCCGCGTGCCGCCCTCGGAGCATCTGCGCATGCGCGCGCCCTTCCAGGACGGCGATTTCCCCTTCCCGGTGAAATACGGCTATTGCGCCGTCGGACGGGTCGAAGCCGGGCCGGCCGGACTGGTCGGCGAGACCGTGTTCTGCCTGCATCCGCATCAGGACCGCTTCGTCGTGCCGCCTGCCAGCCTGACGATCGTGCCGGGCACCGTGCCGGCCCGCCGCGCCGTGCTCGCCGCCAATATGGAAACCGCGCTCAACGCGCATTGGGACGCCGGCTCCGGCCCGGGCGACCGGATCGTCGTGGTCGGCGGTGGCGTGCTCGGCCTGCTCGTCGCCTGGCTCGCCGCCAGGCTGCCGGGCGCCGAGGTGACGCTGGTCGACATCGATCCCGGCCGCGCCACCCTTGCCGCCCGGCTCGGCTGCGGCTTCGCCCAGCCGGCGGACGCGCCCGGCGATGCCGACCTCGTCTTCCATGCCAGCGCCTCGGCGCAGGGCCTCGCCACCGCGATCGGCGCAGCCGGGTTCGAGGCCCGCATCGTCGAGCTGAGCTGGTATGGCGAGGGCATGGTGCCGGCCCCGCTCGGCGGCGCCTTCCATGCGAAGCGGCTTCAGCTCGTCTCCTCGCAGGTCGGCCAGGTCGCGCCGTCGCGCCGTCCGCGCTGGGACTATGCCAGGCGCGCCCGCGCCGCGATGGCGCTGCTGGCCAATGAGGAGCTCGATGCGTTGATCACCGAGGAGATCGCCTTTTCCGACGCACCCGCCAGGCTCCCCGGCATCCTCTCCGCCGGCTGGCCCGGGCTGACGGCGGCTCTGCGCTATTGACCTGACGCTGGGGCTTTGGCCAAGACAGGGCGGCCGGCAATCCCCGGCGAACCGGAGTTGGGCCATGTTTTCCGTCGAAGTCCGCGACCGCATCATGATCGGCCATTCCTTGCCCGATCCCTTTTTCGGCCCGGCGCAGAACATGCACGGTGCGACCTTCGTGGTCGATGTCGCCTTCTTCCGCGAGACGCTGACCCGCCAGAACGTCGTCGTCGATATCGGCGCGGCGCTCGAGGTGCTCAACCGGACGCTGAAGCCGCTGAACTACCAGAATCTCGATGCGCTCCCGCAATTCAAGGGCGTGCTCACCACCACGGAATTCCTCTGCAGGCATATCTTCGACGCCATGGCAGCCGCTGCGAAATCCGGCGCGTTGGGCGAGGACGGCGCCGGGCTCTCGCGCATTCGCGTCACCTTGCACGAGACCGACCTGGCGCGGGCGAGCTATGAGGGCGCGCTCGCGTGAGCGGCATCGCCTTCGCCATTCCCGGCGACATCGATCTGCCGACCGGCGGCTATTCCTATGATCGCCGGCTGTTGCGCGAATGGCGCGAGATAGGCGTCGCCGCCCGCCACCTCGCTTTGCCGGCCTCTTTTCCAAATCCGAGCGATGCCGACCTCGCCGAGACCGGCCGGCTGATCCTGTCGCAGCCTTATGACGACGTGCTGCTGATCGACGGCCTCGCCTATGGCGCCTTCCCCGAAAGCATCGCGGCCGGACTGGCGGGCCGTGTCGTCGCGCTGGTGCACCATCCGCTCGGCCTCGAGACCGGGCTCAGCCAGGAGCAAGCCCGGGCCTCCATCGTGCGCGAAACCGCGGCGCTGCGCTATGCCAGCTCCGTCATTGTCACGAGCCCGACCACAAGGGACCTGCTGGTCGCGGATTTCGCCGTCCCGGTGGAGCGGATCACCGTCGCGGTGCCGGGTGTCGATCCCGCCCCGCGCGCCAAGGGCGGCGCCCCGGATGCGCCGCTGCAGCTGCTCGCCGTCGGCTCGCTGGTGCCGCGCAAGGGCTATGAATTCCTGGTCGAGGCCCTGCGTTCGCTGGCCGAGCGGCCCTGGCAGCTGACCATCATCGGCGCCGCCGACCGTGCGCCTGCGACGGCCCGCGCCCTCGAAGCGCAGATCGCATCGGCCGGGCTGCAGGACAGGATCACGCTGGCCGGCGCGGTCTCCGACGCGGAGCTGGCTCGCGCCTATGCCGGCAGCGACCTCTTCGTCATGCCCTCGCTGTTCGAAGGCTACGGCATGGTGCTGACCGAAGCCCTGGCGCGCGGTTTGCCCGTCCTGTGCACGACGGGTGGCGCGGCGGCCGAGACCGCGCCGGATGCAGCCGCGCTCAAGGTTGCGCCGGGCGACGCGGCGGCACTTGCCAAAGGCCTGAAACATCTGATCGATGCGCCGGAGCTGCGCGCGCGCATGGCCGACGCCGCCTGGGCTACCGCGACCGGCTTGCCGCGTTGGCGCGATACCGCGACGATCGTCGCCGAGACATGCCGGAAGGTGATTTGATGAGCGGCTTCTCCCCGGATTGGCTCGCCTTGCGCGAGCCCGCCGACCACGCGGCTCGCAACCCGCAGCTCCTCGCCGCGGCAGGCGCGCATTTCGCCGACAAGGCGTCGCTGACGGTCGTCGATCTCGGCTGCGGCGCCGGCTCCAACCTGCGCGGCTGCTTCTCCGCCCTGCCTGACCGGCAGCACTGGACCCTCGTCGATTCCGACCCTCGCCTTCTGGAGACGGCGCGCCATCGCCTCGCCGACTGGGCCGACGAGGCCCGCGAGCAGGGCGAGGAGCTCGTCCTGCGCAAGGACGGCAAGCTCATCAGCGTCGATGTCCGCCAGGCCGACCTCACCAAGGATCTCGAATGGATCCTGGGCTGGCAACCCGACCTGGTGACGGCCGCCGCCCTGTTCGACCTGACCTCGAAACGCTGGCTCGAACGCTTCGTCGCCTCCCTCGTCAGCCAGCGCCTGCCGCTCTACACGGTGCTGACCTATGACGGCCGCGAGCGCTGGAAGCCGAAGCACCCCACTGACGCGCAGATGCTGGCCGCCTTCCACCACCACCAGCATGGCGACAAGGGTTTCGGCCCCGCGGCCGGGCCGGAGGCGACGGACGCCATGGCCGAGGCCTTCCGCAAGTCGGGCTATGCCGTCTCGACCGGCGAGAGCCCCTGGCTGATCGCCGAGGATCAGGCCGAACTCGTGCAGGCGCTCACCGGGGGCATCGCCGACGCCGTCCGCGAGACCGGCCATGTCGAGAGCGAGGCCATCGCCGCCTGGCTCGAGGCGAAGCGCCAGGCCTCCGGCCTGATCGGCCATCAGGATCTTTGGGCCCGGCCGGTCTGAGGCCGCCTGCTGATTTCAGCTGGAACCGGTGTCATCCCGGCCGAGCGAAGCGAAGAGCCGGGATCCATGCCGGAACCTTTACGAATAGCGCTCCGGCATGGATCCCGGGTCTACGCGGCCAAAGCCGCTTGCCTGGGATGACGGAGTTCTGGTTCCCTCAGATCACGGCACACCCTATTTCAACCCCGGCAGCATCCGGCGCAGCACGCCGTCCTTCCGGATCAGATAATGATAAAGCGCGGCCGCGATATGCACTGCGATCAGCAGCGCCATGACGATCGCGAGCCGGCCATGGATATCGAGCACGCGCTTCGCCATATCCTCGTTCGGCGCGGCGAGCGAGGGCAGGTCGAACAGCCCGAAGATCGTCACGGCCGGGAACAGCGAGACCCCGATCCAGCCGAGCAGGGGCACGACCAGCAGAAGGCCGTAGAGCAGCCAATGCACCAGATGCGAGCCAGCCTTGTGCCACCAGCGCAAGCTGGGCTCGTCCGGCGGCGCGCCGTGCAGCAGGCGATAGATCAGGCGCCCCGCCATCAGCCAGAGCAGCAGGAAGCCGATCAGCTTGTGGGCGCTATAGAGGTTGTCGGTCAGCGCATCCCAGATATCGAGCGTGTTGCCGCGATAGGTCATCGCCAGGCCGAGCGGGATCTGCGCCAGCACGAAGGCGACCGTCAGCCAGTGGAACCGCCGCGCAGCCGGGCTGTAGACCGGCCGGGCATCGGCTGCGGAGACGGGTTCGCGGATGCGTTCGTGGTCCTGCATGGTCCCCTCCTGAGCGCATGGGTTTCGTCGCGATGGGCCGCTGGCCTCGCCCATTCATCTCGTGTTCAATGTCACGTTCCTATACAGCGGGCGGCAACAGATTGGATGGCTGACAGGTTCAGCCGACGAGAAGGGTTTGGCAACGGGAACCGTCCGTCCTCCGGTACGTTTGGAAGCCGGGGGCCGGTCGTGCATCCGCTGCGATGTCCCGATCGTAGAACAGATACTCCTCCGCCGGTTCCCGGCGCAATCTGACGGACAGTTCGATGCCTAAGTCGCCGATGTCTGGGTCGCGTACGCTCTTCGGCCCCCCGAACGAAACCAGCCTGGTGACCGTCGATCGCGCGATCTCCGAGTTCAGGGCCGGCCGGCCCGTGCTGCTGCGCGACGGCGCCAGCCTGGCGCTGGCGCTCTCCGCCGAGCTGCTGGCGGCCGATCTGGCCCAGCGGCTCGACGATCTCGCCCAGGGACAGGCCCATCTCGTCCTCACCGCGGCGCGGCTGCGCCGACTCGGCTCCAAGGGCCGCAGCGAAACCGGCATCTTCGCCATGCCGACCCTCGACCTCGCCCGCATCGAGACGCTGGCTTTGAAGACCGAGGCCAGGGTCGATGCGCCTGTCGCTCCCGCCCGCGACATCGACAATGCCGCGCTCGAACTCGCCCGCCTCTCGCTGGTGCTGCCGGCCGCCATCCTGGTCCCGGTCTCCACTGAGGCGGTCGCGGGCGAGCCGCTGGTCGAGGTGGCCGTCGCCGCGATCGGCGCCTATCGCGCCGCCCAGGCAGCCTCGCTGACCATTGTCGGGCGCGCCCCCGTGCCGCTCGAAGGCGCTCCCGAGACCGAATTCGTCGTCTTCCGCGGCGGCGAGGGCCTGCGTGACCAGGTGGCCATCATCGTCGGCAAGCCGAAGCTGGATGCGGCCGTGCCCGTGCGCCTGCACTCGGCCTGCCTGACCGGCGACCTGTTCGGCTCGCTGAAATGCGATTGCGGCGACCAGCTGCGCGAAACCGTGCAATGGATGGCCGAGAATGACGGCGGCATCCTGCTCTATCTGGATCAGGAAGGCCGCGGCAACGGCATCTCCAATAAGATGCGCGCCTATCGCCTGCAGAGCCAGGGCTGGGACACCTACGACGCCGACGAGATCCTCGGCTTCGACCTCGACCAGCGCCATTTCGACTTCGCCGCCGCGATGCTGAAGCAGCTCGGCGTGACCCAGGTGACGGCCCTGACCAACAACCCGCTCAAGGTCGGCGCCATCAAGGCGGCCGGGCTCGAGGTCGCCGCGACCCAGCGCGTGCTCGGCCGGCCGAACGTGCACAATGTGCGCTACCTCGCCTCCAAGCGCGACCGGGCCGGCCACATCATCGACATGGACGCGCTGATGGCACGCGCCGCGCCGAAGGATTGATCGTCATAGCCCCTTCGGGCAGACGGTAGGAATGTCCGGGTCCGAGACCAGCCCTCCCAAGACGCTTCCCGCACGCTGGCCTCTCGCCAGCGTGTTTGCCATCGTGTTCTGCGCCTGGCTGGCGTTGTCCTGGCCCTGGCTCTCCGGCATCGTCACCATCCCCTGGGACGCCAAGGCGCATTTCCATCCGCAGCTCCAGTTCCTGGCGACAGCCTGGCATCGCGCGCTTTCGCCCTTCTGGACGCCCTTCGTCTTCGCCGGCTCGCCGCAGGTCGCCGATCCGCAATCGCTGATCTTCTCGCCGCCCTTCGCCCTGATCGCCGCCCTGAACCCGGCGCCGAGCTTCCGCTGGAGCGACGGCGCCGTCCTCGGCACGCTTCTCGCCGGGGCCTTCGCCATCGTCCTGATCTTCCGCGATCGCGACTGGCATCCGGCCGGCGCGGTCGTCGCCGCGCTCGCCTTCGCCTTCGGCGCGTCGGCCGCCTGGCGCATCCAGCATGTCGGGCAGGTGCTCAGCCTCGGCTATTTCGCGATCACGCTGCTGCTGCTCGCCCGCACCCTGGAACGAAGCTCGCTGCTCTACGGCTTTGCCGCCGGCATCGTCGCGGGCTTCATGGTGCTCGGCCGCGACCAGGTCGCGCTGATCGGCGTCTATGTGCTGGCCGGGCTGGTGATCGCCGCGATCGCCATGGCCCGCAATCCGCTCCGCGCACTTCGCACCAGCATCGGCCCGCTGCTCGCCGGGACGCTCGGCGCCGTCCTGATCGCGACCGTGCCGATCCTGCTCACCGCCTTCCTGGCCCAGGAATCCAACCGGCCCGAGATCGATCTCCTCGGCGCCGGCAAGGGCTCGCTGCATCCGGCCTCGCTCCTCACCGGCCTGATCGCCAATCTCTACGGCACGGCCGGGCCGCTCGATAATTTCTGGGGACCGCCGAGCCCGGCCTGGGAACAGCGCTTCGGGCCGCTCGACCTCTACCTCGCCCGCAACATGAGCGATCTCTATCTCGGCCTGCTGCCGATGCTGCTGATCCTGACGGTCGGGCTGGTGCGCGGCGCGCTGTTCCGGCGCGAGATCGTCGCGCTCGCCGTCGCTGCCGCGGTCGTGCTGGTCTATGCGCTGGGCCGCTATACGCCGGGCTTCCGGCTGATCTTCGAGGCGCTGCCGGGCGTGAACCTCTATCGCCGTCCCGCCGACGCGCTCTTCATTCTGGGCGCGCTGCTCGCGCTTCTCGGCGGCTACCTGACCCATCTCGTCATGACCGATGCCGCGCCCCGCGCCCGCCTATGGCACAGGCTCGTCGAGACCGCCCTGCTGGTTGGAGCGCTCGGTCTCGCCCTTTGGCTCGCCTGGACGGTCGGGCGCCTTCCGCTTGCCGTCATTCCCGTGCTGACGGCGCTGCTCTGCGGCCTGCTCAGCGCCGGCGCGCTGGTCGCCGCGCGCGGGCTCGCCTTGCGTGGCTCGCGCATCGCGGCCGCCATCGTGCTGGCGGCGACCCTGACGATCGACCTCTCGGTCAATAACGGCCCGAGCGAATCGACCGCCCTGCCCTCGGAGACCTACGAGGTCCTGCGCGCCGACAGCAGCAACGAGACCATCGCCCTGCTGAAGCGCGAGACGGCGCGCACCGCAGCGCCGGACAGGCGCGACCGTATCGAGCTCGCCGGCATCGATTTCCACTGGCCCAATGCCAGCCTGGTCCATGAGCTCGACAACACGCTCGGCTACAATCCGCTCCGGCTCGGGCTCTACAGCAAGGCGACCGGCGCCGGCGACCATGTCGCGCTGCCGGATCAGCGGACCTTCTCGGCGCTGATGCCGGGCTATCGCTCGCTGCTCGCCGACATGCTCGGCCTGCGCTTCATCGCGACCGGCGTCCCGGTCGAGCAGATCGACAAGAACCTGAAGCCCGGCGACCTCGTCCAGATCGCCCGTACCCGTGACGCCTATGTCTACGAGAACCCGCGCGCATTGCCGCGCGTGCTCCTGGTGACCCAGGCGCAGAAGGTCGATTTCGACGCGATTCTGAAAACCGGCCAATGGCCGGCGGGCTTCGACCCGAAGAGCACGGTCCTGCTCGAGCAGGACCCGCCGCCGCTGCCCACCGGCCCGGCACAACCGGGCTCGGTGCGGATCGTCGATTACGGCACGACCGAGATCGCGCTCGCAGCCGAGGCGCCGCGCGGCGGCTTCGTCGTGCTCAACGATGTCTGGCATCACTGGTGGCAGGTCGAGGTCGACGGCAAGCCGGCGCCGATGCTGCGTGCCAATGTCCTGTTCAGGGCCGTGGCCGTCCCGCCCGGGCGCTCGACCATCCGCTTCGTCTTTCGGCCCTTGGAAGGGCTCTATGCCGATATCGGCCACTGGCTGAAGGCGCGCCGGGCGCCTCCGGTCTGAGCCGCTCAGGCGAGCGCCGCCATCGCCGCGACGGGCACGGCCGGCTGCCCGGCCAGCACCCGCGCGACGCCGACCGGATCGACCACGCCGGCGAGGATCGTCTCGTCGCGATGGATGCCGCCGGCGACGAACAGGCTGTCGAAACCCATCATCCGCGCGCCGGCGAGATCGGTGCGCACCGCGTCGCCGATCACCAGCACCTTCGCCGGATCGATCTCGCGGCCGCCACGCGCCTCGCGCGCGGCAGCGAGCGCCAGGTCATAGGCGGGGCGATGCGGTTTGCCGGCCCAGGCGACCTTGCCGCCGAGCTCCTCGTAGATCGTCGCGAGCGCGCCGGCGCAGGGCAGCAGGTCATGCCCGACATGCACGACGAGATCGGGATTGCCGCAAATGAAGGGCAGGCCGCGCGCCGCCAGCCGCGTCAGCAGCGGGCGATAATCCTCCGGCGTCTCGCGGCGGTAATCGTTCAGCTCGGTGGCGACGACGAGCTCGGCCCGGTCTTCCCCAACAAGCTCGACATCGAGCCCGTCGAACACCGCGCAATCGGCTTTCCAGCCGATATGATAGATCCGGCGCGCCGGATTGGCCGCGATCAGCGCCTTGGTGACGTCGCCCGAGGTCACCAGCCTGTCCCAGGCCTCGCGCGGCACGCGCTTGTCGTCGAGCACGCCAGCGATCTGCTCCGAAGGGCCCGGCGCATTCGACAGCAGCACCACGGCGCCGCCGGCCTTGCGGAACCGCATCAGGGCCTCGCAGGCCGGCGTGAGCGCCAGCACGCCGTCATGCACCACGCCCCAGACGTCGCTGATCAGCACGTCGTAGTCCGCGAGCAGATCGCCCGCCTCGTCGAGAATCGGAACGTTCATGTCTGCTTATGCCCTCGCCTCAACGGCCATTCGCGCCTCGACCTCGGCCCGCCGCGGCAGGGGCGCGACGGCGCCGTAGCCTTGCGTCGAAAGCGCAGCCGCGACATTGGCATAGGCCGCCGCGGCGAAAGGATCGCCGGTCCGCACATATTCGGCGAGGAAGGCGCCGTCATAGCAGTCGCCGGCTCCCGTGGCGTCGATCGCATCGACCTTGATCGGCACGAAGCGCTCGCGCCGCTGCGGCGTCGCGACCAGCGAGCCCTCATGGCCGAGCGTCAGCGCGACGATCTTCGCGCCGAGCCCGAGATAGAAATCGGCGATCGCGTCGGGCTCGCTCAGGCCGGTGAGCTGGGTCGCGTCGTCGAAGCCCGGCAGCACGATGTCGGCCATCGCGCAGGCGGCGTTGATGATCGCGCGCGCCCGGGCCAGCGGCCAGAGCTTGAGCCTGAGATTGGTGTCATAGGCCGTCGTCACGCCGTTCGCGCGGGCGACCGCGAAGGCCTCGAAGACCGCATCGCAGGCGCTCGCCGAGATCGCCTGGCTGATCCCCGACGCCTGCACCACCTTGGCCGAGCCGATCAGGTCGAGCGGCAGGTCGCGCGGTCCGTAGAGGCTCGCGGCCGAGCCAGCGCGCAAATAGGAGAAGACATGGCCGCTCGGGCCATGGTCGACGAAATAGAGCCCGGTCGGCGCGCTCGGATGGGTCGCGACCCGGCTGTCATCGACCCCTTCCCTGGCCCAGGCTTCCCGGAACGTGCGACCGGCACTGTCGTCGCCAAGAGCACCGGCATAGGCCACCGAGGCGCCCTGCCGCGCCGCCGCGATGGCGCAATTCGAGGTGTCGCCGCCGAGGCCGAAGCGAAAGGCGCCCGCTTCGCCGCGAGTCGCGTTGAATTCGCCCAGCGGCTCGCCAATGCAGAGGATATCAATCGCTTTGTCAGTCACGGCACCGTCCCGCGCGAGAGCCCTATATGCGCGGCCTACCGCATCGGACCGAAAAGTGGAATCCACTTTTCGGAAAAATCCGATGCGATAACAAATGCATAGATCACCGTTATCGCGTCCAATCGGACGCGCGGCGATCTAGGCCGGCGCGCCTTCCTAAAGCATCAGAGGGGAAAGGAGGAAACGGTTTTCCGCCGAAAGCGCGCGACCTATTCCGCCGCCTCGCGTCGGGCGAAGGGGCCGGCTCGCCCTGGACCATTCTCGGCGCGCTTGCGGGCAGGCCTCGCGGGTTTCTCGTCGCCCTCGCGGCGCGCGATCTCGGCCGTCATCTCGGTATTGCGCGAATCGGCGGCAGCGAGGCCGGCTTCCGCCTGTGCAGCCCGCGCCGCCAAGCCATCCGCCCGCAATCTTTCGCTGTCGCGATCGGCCGTCATCGCCCTGAGACCTGCCGAAACCTGGTCGAGGGCGTGCTTGCTGGCGGCGAGCGCGTCATCGAGATCGTCCTGCTTGCCCTGAAGCACGAGAAGCTGCGTCTGGCTTTCGACCTGCGCTATGCGTTGCGCATCGGTCTCGCTCCGGGACTGCGCCAGTTCCGCGGCGCCCTGGGCCAGAGCCGCCCGTGCCTCGTCCAGGCTATGCTCGAGCGCTGTGACGTCCTTGACGCGCTGCTCGATCGCGAGATTGGCCTGCGCAAGGGCGGCGTTTTCTGCCGCGTGCGCATCGCGCATCTTGGCCAGATCGGCGCAGGCGGCGGTCAGGCCGCCTTCGAGCTCGGCGACGCGCGCGTCGCGCTCCCGCTCCAGCCGGCCGATCGTCATGTCGCGGCGGCCGAGTTCCTCCATGGCGTCGGCCCGGGCCGCGAAACCGCTTTCCGCGCGCTTCTCCAGCGCGCGCTCGCGCAAGGCGAGCTCGGCCCGCAGGTGGTCGCGATCCGCCGCGATTTCCGCCAGGGACAGGGGAAAGGCCGCCTCCGCGCGCTTTCGCGCCAGCCGGTCGGCGCGGCGGGCGAGCGCAGGCAAGGCCGCCAGCGCCAGCAGGGTGGCAGCCAGGAAGCCGAGCGCAATGAGCATGGCGGCTTCGATCACGTCACGACGCTCCAGTCAGGAAACGCCCCCCAAGCGGAAGCCTGCCATGGCAGGCCCCGAATGGCCAGTAGAAGCGGTCCTGCCCCGATCAGAAGGGGTTCCAGGTCGCGCTCGGCGTGAACTTGAGATAGCCGAGATTGACGCCGAGCCGCCAGCCGACGCCGGTGCGGATCGGCACCAGGGTCACGCCCTCGGCCGCCATCGCCGTGAAGCCGAAGCCCCCGACGAAATAGACCGAGCCATCGACCCCGACGAAGCGCTGGTACAGCGCTTCGACCGCCGGCAGGTTGTAGACCAGCATCATGGTGCGGGCGCCCTCCCCGCCGAAATCGAAGCCGACCGACGGCCCCTGCCAGAACACCTTGCGGTCGCCGGCATTGCGGGTGAACAGCGTGCCCTCGCCATAGCGAAGGCCTCCGACGAAGGCGCCCGACGCCTCCTGGCCCAGCACATAGCCGTTCGGCTCGCCCCAGCGGCGAACGGCTTCCTCGATGGTCAGCGCGAGGCCGCGCGAGACATTGCCGAAGAACTGGTGACCGGAGGAGACGAGTTCGGTCTGCGAGAAGGATTGCGGGGCCCGCTGCGCGAGGGCCGGCAGTCCGCTCGCGCTGATGACAGCCGAGGCGGCCGTGCCTGTCAGGAGGGTACGGCGAGTGAGGTTCATCATGGAAACTCCGGGCTAGGCGTCGCATCGCGACCAGACGGCCACATGCGCGGCGGGGCGCGGCATCGCGCAAATGCGCGACAATTCGGTAACCAGTTTGATACGCCGCAAGAGTATCCAACCCGTGAAGATTGCGCCTGGAGCCGGATGCGTTCAGTGGAGGTCGCTCCGCGCCTCCGGCCGAAAGCTGAATCCGTCTCCTCGCCATCGGCAAAGGATTTGCTGCGATGAAGGCCGTAAAATGGCAGCGCTGGATTTCGATCGCGGTCGGCGGCGTCGCCCTGATGCTCGCGATCCAGCCCGTGCTGGCGCAGCCGGCGGCCCTCCCCGCCGGCCTGCCTGAGCTTCCCGTCCTCGGCGAGACGATGCTGCGTGACGCCCGCTCGGGCCTGGCGCTGCGCGGCTATGATCCCGTGGCCTATCAGGCCGAGGGCCGGGCGATTCCCGGCCGCTCCGAATACGAATTGCTGCATGACGGCGTCATCTGGCGCTTCAGCACGGCGGGCAACCTCGCCGCCTTTCGCGATGCGCCGGAGGTCTATGAGCCGGCCTTTGCCGGGTTCGACCCGTCGGCCGTGGCCGAGGGCCGCGCCGTCGAGAGCGACCCGCATCGCTTCGCGATCGTTGATTCGCGGCTGTTCCTGTTCCGGACGGACGAGAACAGGCAGCGCTTCGTCAAGGAAGGCTCGCTGCACCATCTCGCCGAGGCGAACTGGCCCGCGGTCAGCCGCCTGATCGCGCGCTAAGGGTCAGCCCGGCGCCATCTCGTTCGCCAGGGCGATCGCCCGCTCGGCCAACGCCTCGCTGCTCGCCGCGACGAAAGGCGGATTGCGGAAATTCCGCTCGGCGCAGCCATAGCGCGGCAGGCTCCCGTCAAGCATCCTGACGACACCGCCGGCTGCGGTCAGGATGGCGTCGCCGGCCGCGATGTCCCATTCCATCGTCGGCCCGCCGCGAACATGCAGGTCGGCCTCGCCACTCGCGATCAATCCAAACTTCACGGCCGAGGACATCGGCATCTGTTCGGAGCTGCACATCGCAGCGAGGACACCGGTGCTGAGCGCATCGCCGTGGAAGCGGCTGACGAGGACAACGAGCCCGTCCTTCGGTGCGGCCCTCACGCCGATGCGGACGGCCTCGCCGATCGCCTCCCCTTCCGCCGTGACGGCTTGCGTGAACGCATCTTCCCCGGAGAACCAGAGCCGCCCGATCTCAGGCGCGGCGATCGCCCCGGCGATCGGCCTGTCGCCGCTCACGATGGCGATGGCGACGCAATAGCTGCCGCCGGCCGCCAGGAACTCGCGCGTGCCGTCGAGCGGGTCGAGCAGGATGAAGACCGGCGCGGTCACGGCCGCCTCGGCGCTCTCCTCGCTGATCACGGGGAAGTCGGGCAGAAGCCGCGCCAGCGCGGCCTTGGCCGCACGGTCGGCGGCAAGATCGGCCGAGCAGACCGGCGATCCATCGGCCTTCACGCGCACATCCGTCGCAGAGCGCATGGCCAGGAGCACGGCCCCGCTGAGCCGGGCCGCCTCGGCCAGTTTCCGGGCCAGTGCATTGCGATCGCGCAGGCGCGGATCGTCGGGGGCAATCATGATCGTCTCGTGCCGGCCGGCTGTCTTGCCGGTGAATATACGGTTAACCACATGCAAACCAAGATAGCACCATATCTAGTTCCACCGGCCTTCATTTGCCATGAGCGCCCCGAAACGCTGATTCCAGGACATAAGCCATGACCGCCATCTCGCTCGAGCCGCTCGACCTGGCCGCGCTACTCTGCAGCCGTGTCTGCCATGACGTGATCAGCCCGGTTGGCGCCATTGTCAACGCATTGGAAGTGCTGGAGGAAGACGACCCGTCGATGCGCGACTTCGCGCTCGAGCTCATCAAGAAGAGCGCGCGCAGCGCCTCGGCCCGCCTGCAATTCGCGCGCCTCGCCTTCGGCGCCGCCGGCTCGGCCGGCGCGATGATCGATCTCGGCGACGCCGGCACGGTCGCGAACGGTTTCCTCAACGACGACAAGCTCTCGCTCGACTGGGAGGCGCCGCGCGCGCTGCTGCCCAAGAACCAGGTCAAGCTGCTGCTCAACCTGCTGATCCTGGCGGCCCAGGCCGTGCCGCGCGGCGGGCGCCTGGTCTCTCGCGCGACGGTCGAGGGCGAGCAGGGGCGCTTCGAAATCAACGCCACCGGCTCGCATGCCCGCATTCCGGCCCATGTCGAGGAACTGCTCGCCGGCCGCTCCGAGACCGGCACCATCGACGCGCATGCCGTCCAGCCGCTCTATGCCGGCATGGTCGCGCGCGCCGCGAACATGAAGATCGCCTTCGCCATCGACGGCGAGACAGTGACGATCACCGCAGAAAAGGCGGAATGAAAGTCTTTCGCGCAAAGCGCTGAATCGTCGCGCTTTCCGGCCGATCTCAACCGATCATAAACCCTTCCGCTGCATAGATGAGCGCAGCGTTGTTGCGTGGGTAATGGTCGTCGGCATGGACGAACTGCTGCAAGAGTTCCTCGGCGAGACCAGCGAGCATCTCGACACCGTCGATCGGGAACTCGTGCGCTTCGAGCGGGAACCGAATAACCGCGACATTCTGCGCAACATCTTCCGGCTCGTGCACACGGTGAAGGGCACCTGCGGCTTCATCGGCCTGCCTCGCCTGGAAGCGCTGACACATGCGGCGGAATCGGTCATGGGCCAGTTCCGCGACGGCGCCACCGTCAACGCGATCGCGGTGACCGCGATCCTGGAAACCATCGATCGCGTCAAGGAGATCCTGGCGGAGCTGGCCGACAAGGGCCAGGAGCCGCCCGGCAATGACGAGGTGCTGATCGGCGAATTGCAGGCGCTGGCCGACCAGGCCAAGCATGAGCTGGCGCAGTCCGCTCCCGGCGCCGAGGCCGATCCCGTCGCGGCCTATCTCGCCCGCCATGCCGCGCCGCCGAGCGAGGATGCCCTCGATCTGGTCTTCCAGAGCGCGCCCGGACCGGAGCGCGGCCCGGACGGACGCGTCGCCGCGGCCGCCCCCGAAGCCGCGAGCGACGACGCAGGCCCGCGCGAGAACCGTCCGGTCGGCCCGGCCACCCTGCGCGTCAATGTCGGCACCATCGAGCATCTGATGACCATGGTCTCGGAGCTCGTGCTGACGCGAAACCAGTTGCTCGAGATCTCGCGTCGGCAGGAGGACGCAGCGCTCAAGGCGCCGCTCCAGCGGCTCTCGCTGATCACCGCCGAGCTGCAGGACGGGGTGATGAAGACCCGGATGCAGCCGATCGGCAATGCCTGGTCGAAGCTGCCGCGCATCGTGCGCGATCTCAGCGGCGAGCTCGGCAAGCGCATCGAGCTCGTGGTCGAAGGCGCGGATACCGAGCTCGACCGGCAGATCCTCGACCTGATCAAGGATCCGCTCACCCATATGGTCCGGAACTGCGCCGACCATGCGATCGAGCCGCCATCCGAGCGCAGGGCCGCGGGAAAACCCGCGCATGGCACGATCCGCTTGGCCGCCTATCACGAGGGCGGCTCGGTCACCATCGTCGTCTCGGACGATGGCCGCGGCCTCGATATCGAGCGCATCCGGCGCAAGGCCATCCAGCAGGGGCTGGGCCAGGAGGCCGAGATCGCGCGCATGAGCGACGCGCAGATCGGCCGCTTCATCTTCCATCCCGGCTTCTCCACCGCCGAGAGCGTCACCGCCGTCTCCGGCCGCGGCGTCGGCATGGACGTGGTCAAGGCCAATGTCGACACGATCGGCGGCCTGATCGACATCGCCAGCACGGCCGGCCAGGGCACCACGATCACCATCAAGATCCCGCTCACGCTCGCGATCGTCTCGGCGCTGATCGTCGCCTCGGGCGAGCAGCGTTTCGCGATCCCGCAGATCGTCGTGCGCGAGCTCGTGCGGGTAAAGGCCGGCGCCGACCACCGCGTCGAGCAGATCAACGGCGCGCCCGTGCTGCGCCTGCGCGGCCGGTTGCTGCCGATCATCGCGCTCGCCGGCCTGATGGGGACGGAAGCGGCCGCGGCCGATGACGGCTTCATCGTCGTCACCCAGATCGGCGAGCGTCAATTCGGCATCCTGGTCGACAGCGTCCTCCATACCGAGGAGATCGTGGTCAAGCCGATGTCGACCAAGCTTCGGCAGATTCCGATCTTCTCCGGCAACACGATCCTTGGCGACGGCGCGGTCGTGCTGATCGTCGACCCCAATGGCGTCGCCACCCTGGTCGGGGCCGCGACATCGGCGGACGCGGCCGAGCCGAGTGCGGAAGCCGGTCCCTCCCCGGCCGGCGAGCGCACCACCATGCTGGTCTTCCGCACCGGCGCCGCCGGCCTCAAGGCCGTGCCGCTCTCGCTGGTGACCCGCCTCGAGGAGGTCGAGGCCGAGCAGCTCGAGCGCAGCGGCGGCCGCGTCCTGATGAACTATCGCGGCCGCCTCATGCCGATCGTCCCGGTCGACGACGTCCAGATCAGGACGAGCGGCCTGCAGCCGCTCGTCATCATCGCCGAAGGCGATCTGACCATGGGGCTCGCGGTCGACGCCATCGTCGATATCGTCGACGAGGTCCTGGACGTCGAATTGCTGGCCATGCTCGACCAGGGCGTCGTCGGATCGGCCATCATCCGCGGCCGCGCCACCGAGATCCTCGACCTGGCCCATTACCTGCCCAAGGGCGACCCCAACTGGCTTCGCGCCAGCCGTCGCGACCACGCGGCCTCCCCCGCGCATGTGCTGATGATCGAGCCTTCCGATTTCCTGCGCGACATGCTGGCTCCGGTGCTCAAGGCGTCTGGCCTCAAGGTCACGCTGGCGGCGGATTTCGCGGGCGCCCGGCATCATCTCGCGGCGGGCGGGATCAGCGCAGTCCTCATCGACCTCGACCGCGACATCGAGGGCGCTTTCGCCTTTGCAGCGGAACTGCGCGCCGGCGAGGGCGGCGAAAACCTCCGCAGCCTCGGCATGACCACCTTCGTCACGCCCGAGCTCTACGCCCGCGCAGCACAGGCCCGGATGGACGAGATCGTCGCGAAATTCGACCGCCGCACGCTGCTCTCCGAGCTGACGGAGCATAAGCCCGGTCTCAGGCAGGCGGCATGACCATGGAACCCGGCAACACGAGCCCCGTGGCGGAAAAGGCGAGCTTCGCCGAATCGCTGGACTACGTCACCGTCCTGATCGGCGAGCAGCTGCTCGGCCTGCCGATCGGCCGCGTTCACGACGTCTTCATCACCAACCGCATCACGCCGGTGCCGCTGGCGCCGAAGGAGATCATCGGCCTCATCAACCTGCGTGGCCGCGTCGTGACCGCCATTTGCCTGCGCAAGCGCCTCGGTCAGCCGACCCTGCAGAAGAGCGACAGCGAGCTCGTGGCCGTCGGCATCGACCATGGCGGCGAGGCCTATGCGCTGATCGTCGATTCCGTCGGCGAGGTGATGCGGCTCGACCATTCCACGCTGGAAGCGGTGCCGGTGCATCTCGACCGCGGCTGGGCCGCGCTGGCCGCCGGCGTCCATCGCCTCGATGACCGTCTTCTCGTCGTGCTCGACGTCGATGCCGTCCTCAGAATCAACCTGCCTTTGGCCGCCTGACAGGCGCCCTGCCCGCTCTGGAGAACGATCATGAAATACTGCCTCGTCGTCGATGACTCAGCGGTGATCCGCAAGGTCGCCCGCCGCATTCTCGAAGGGCTGCAGTTCCGGATCTCGGAAGCAGAGGATGGCGCGCGCGCGATCGATGCCTGCAAGGGCGAGATGCCGGACGCGGTGCTGCTCGACTGGAACATGCCGATCATGGACGGCTACGACTTCCTGCGCACCTTGCGGCAGATGCCGGGCGGCAAGCGGCCCAAGGTCGTCTTCTGCACGACCGAGAACGACATCGCCCATATCGCCCGCGCCATGCATGCCGGCGCCGACGAATACATCATGAAGCCTTTCGACAAGGAGATCGTCGCCTCCAAGTTCCACCAGGTCGGCCTGTTGTGAGAGACGCCGCGACGGCCCAGGCTGTCGCGCAGGTGCTGACGGACGGGCAGCCGCCCGCCCGCCGAGCCGTCGTTTTGGCATGCGGGGGAGCTTCCGCATGATGGGCCTGCGCTCCTCCGGCCCCGGCGCCAGCGCCGCACGCCCGAAAACCGTGGTCATCGCCGACGATTCCGTCGTCGTGCGCGGGCTTTTCGCGCGCTGGCTGGGGGAGAGCGGCCGGTTCCATGTCGTCGCGGTGGCGGGCGACGGCGAGATGGCCGTGGAGCACGCCATGCGCTACCGGCCCGACATCATGGTGCTCGACCTCGACATGCCGGGCGTCGACGGGCTCGCCGCGCTGCCGCAGATCGTTCGGGAAAGCCCGAGAACGGCGGTGCTGCTCGCGACCACGTTGACCGAGCGCAACGCGAGACTGGCGCTGCAATGCATGACCATGGGCGCGATGGACGTGCTGCCCAAGCCGGAAAGCCGCGGCGGCATGACGCTGTCGCTCGATTTCCGCAGCGAATTCCTCCTCAAGCTCGCCAGCATCGCCCAATCCGCGCACAGCACGCTGGCCGCGGCCACAGATGACGAGCCGGTTCCCGCCCTGCCGGACGGCGTCGATCTCAGGCCGCTGATCTCCGTGATGCCGCGCTATCTCGTCGTCGGCGCCTCGACCGGCGGCCCGCGCGCCGTCGCAAAAGTCCTGGCCGATATCGGCGACGGGCTGCAGGACCTGACCACGCTCGTCGTCCAGCACATGCCGCCGCTGTTCACGGCCTCCTTCGCCGAGCAGGTCGCAGCCCAGGTCGGGGTCGCCGCGCGCGAGCCCTATGATGGTGAAAGGCTCAGCCGCGGCACCGTCTATATCGCGCCAGGCGGGCGTCATCTCGGCATCGACCGCCGGCTCGGCCATATCGTCGCACGCATCAGCGACGGGCCGCCGGTGCGCTTCTGCCGCCCGGCCGTCGACGTGCTGTTCAGCGAGGCGGCGCACCATCTCGGCCCGGCCGCGCTCGGCCTAGTGATGACCGGCATGGGCAGCGACGGAACCGAGGGTGCCGGCGCCCTTCGCCGCACCGGGGCGGCCGTGATCGCCCAGGACGAGGCATCGAGCACGATCTGGGGCATGCCCGGCTCGGTCGTGCGCGCCCGGCATGCCAGCGCGGTGGTCGCGCTCGAGGATATCGGCCCCGCCATCCGCTCGCTCGTGCATGGGGGCCGGACCTCATGACGCAGGCCGATTTCGACTTCCTGCGCACGCTGCTGCATTTGCGCTCAGGCCTCTCGCTGAGCCTGGAGAAGCGCTATCTCGTCGAGAGCCGGCTCGGCATCCTGTGCCGCAAGCGCGGTCTTGCCGACCTCAGCGCGCTGGTGCAGCGCCTCAGGCTCGATGGCGATGCCGAGCTCGAGGGCGCGGTGGTCGAGGCGATGACCACCAATGAGACGCTGTTCTTCCGCGACCGGACGCCGTTCGACCTGTTTCGCGACGTGATCCTGCCCGAGCGGCTTGCCGCCAACGCGGGCCAGCGCACGCTGCGTATCCTGTGCGCGGCGGTGTCGACCGGTCAGGAGGCCTATTCGCTGGCCATGATCCTCGACGAGATGGCCGGGCGGCTCGCCGGCTGGAAGATCGAGATCATCGGCACCGACATCTCGCCCGAGGTCCTCGCGCGGGCGCGGGCCGGACTCTACACCCAGTTCGAGATCCAGCGCGGCCTGCCGATCCAGCTCCTGCTGAAATATTTTCGCCAGGAAGGCGACAAATGGCGCCTGTCGGAGCGTATCCGCGACATGGTCGAGCTCAGGCCGCATAATCTGCTCGAGCCGAACGGCCATCTCGGCCAGTTCGACGTGATCTTCTGCCGCAACGTGCTGATCTATTTCGACGTGCCGACCAAGGCGAAGGTCATGGGCGCCCTGGCGCAGCGCCTCGTTCCCGACGGCGCCTTCGTGCTCGGCGCGGCCGAGACCGTGATCGGCATCACCACCACGATCGTGCCCGACAAGCAGCATCGCGGGCTCTATCGCGACGGCCGCTCCAGCAAGGCCCAGCCCGGGCTCGGCTTCGCCTTCGACCGGCCGCGCCTGCCGGTTGAGTCAGGCCCGCGCCTCTGACTTCAACCCACCACAAACAAAAACCCCGCCTCTCGGCGGGGTCCCCGTCAACCTGTCGTGTACATCCGACGATCAGGCCAAGTTCCGTATCTCATCGCGCCATGACGGGCGGATGACAGCATCAGGCCGGAATGCGCTCCTCGACCTCGTTCGGCTCACGCAGCACATAGCCGCGGCCCCAGACGGTCTCGATGTAATTCTTCCCGTCCGACGCATTGGCGAGCTTCTTGCGGAGCTTGCAGATGAAGACGTCGATGATCTTGAGTTCGGGCTCGTCCATGCCGCCATAGAGATGATTGAGGAACATCTCCTTGGTCAGGGTCGTGCCCTTGCGGAGCGAGAGCAGCTCCAGCATCTGGTATTCCTTGCCGGTGAGATGCACGCGCGCGGCGTCCACTTCCACGGTCTTGGTGTCGAGATTGACGACGAGGTCGCCGGTGGTGATCACCGACTGGGCATGGCCCTTCGAGCGACGCACGATGGCGTGGATGCGCGCGACCAGCTCGTCCTTGTGGAACGGCTTGGTGAGATAATCGTCGGCGCCGAAGCCCAGCCCCTTCACCTTGTCCTCGATGCCCGCCAGACCCGACAGGATCAGGATCGGCGTCTTGACCTTCGCGACGCGCAGCGAGCGAAGCACCTCGTAGCCGGACATGTCCGGCAGATTGAGGTCGAGGAGGATGATGTCGTAATCGTAGAGCTTGCCGAGATCGACACCCTCTTCGCCCAGATCGGTCGTATAGACGTTGAAGCTCTCGGATTTGAGCATCAGCTCAATGCTCTGGGCGGTTGCGCTATCGTCCTCGATCAGCAGAACCCGCATGTCACGTCCCCAATTTCGCCCCGAGGCAAGCTCGACCACACTATCCGTCCGAACCCGCATGGCCCTGGACGCCGAGGCGCTTGCCCGATGAAACGCCACGCGACACGCTACGAGGAAATGGTTAACAAACCGTGATTCCCGAGCGCAAGCGCTTCATGGGAGAGAGTGAACGATCCTTGTCCATGTGAGTCTAAATTGACACGGATCGGTAGACCTTCTCCCGCGAATACACCTTTCGCGGAGGACAGTTTCGGGAAACAGGGACAAAATGCCCCCGCAACGCGACGCAGCCTCGAAACACAGTGTTAATCACAGAGGTAAATGAAAGGTTGACGGACGCCCTCATGACAGGCGCAAGGCACGGCTCGCGAAGGCTTTCGGATCTCGCCGCCACGATCGGCGATCTCGACGCGGTGACCGTTTACGGCCGCGTCACCGGCGTCCGCGGCCTGATGGTCGAGGTCGCGGGCCCGATCGGCGCGATGAGTCTGGGCGGGCGCATCGAGATCGAGATCGCGCCCGGCACACGCGTACCGTGCGAAGTCGTCGGCTTTTCGGGCGAGAAGGCGCTGGTGATGCCCTATGGCGGCCTCGACGGCGTCCGCCGCGGCTGCCCGGCCCATGTCGACAAGGCGGCGCCCGGCATCCGGCCGACGACGGCCTGGCTGGGACGCGTCGTCGATGCGCTCGGCCGGCCTGTCGACGGTGGCCCGCCCTTGCCGCAGGGCGAGCATCTCTGCCCCTTCCGCGGCGATCCGCCGCCCGCCCATGCCAGGCAGCGCGTCGGCGCACCCCTCGATCTCGGCGTGCGCGCGCTCAACGCCTTCCTGACCTGCTGTCTCGGCCAGCGCATGGGCATCTTCGCCGGCTCGGGCGTCGGCAAGTCGGTCCTGCTCTCGATGCTGGCCCGCTATGCGCGTGCCGACGTCAACGTCATCGGGCTCGTGGGTGAACGCGGGCGGGAGGTCCAGGAGTTCCTGCAGGACGATCTCGGCGAGGAGGGCCTGGCGCGCTCGGTCGTGGTGGTCGCGACCTCCGACGAGCCGGCCCTGATGCGCAAGCAGGCGGCGCTGACCACGTTGACCCTCGCCGAATATTTCCGCGACCAGGGCGCGCAGGTGATGTGCCTGATGGATTCGGTCACCCGCTTCGCCATGGCGATGCGCGAGATCGGGCTGGCTGCCGGCGAGCCGCCCACCACCAAGGGCTATACGCCGACGGTCTTCGCCGAGCTGCCGCGCCTGCTTGAGCGCGCCGGCCCCGGCGTGGCCGAAGGCGCGATCACCGGCCTGTTCACCGTGCTGGTCGATGGCGGCGACCATGACGAGCCGGTCGCCGACGCCGTGCGCGGCATCCTGGACGGCCATATCGTGATGGAGCGCTCGATCGCCGAACGCGGCCGCTATCCCGCGATCAACGTCCTCAAGTCGGTGTCGCGCACCATGCCGCGCTCCTGCGACCCGGCCTATTACCCGGTCGTCCAGAAGGCGCGTGCGACGCTGGCCACCTATGCCGACATGGAGGAGCTGATCCGGCTCGGCGCCTATCGCCAGGGCGCATCAGTCGAGGTCGATGAGGCGATCCGCCTCAATCCCGACCTGGAGGCCTTCCTGAAACAGGCCAAGGACGAGGCGACCTCGATGCCGGAGAGTTATGCAAGGCTCGCCGCCATCATGGCGGGTTGAACCTGGTACGGGGCCGCTCCCTTTCGCCCTGCCTCAGTCCACGTTAGAAGCCTCTCCATGGCAATAGTGCATTCTTGAAGATTCTGACCTTGATCGAAACAGATGATGCCTGCCGGGAGCTGTACCGCTCGCGCGATATTCTTGTCCGCGACGTGACCGGGCATGGTTCGAAGACATGCGTCGTCACCTTTGATTCCTTCACCGATCACCGCACCCTCGAAAGACCGGGCTTCGGCGAGGCCTTCCTGAGGGATCGCCGCATCGATGCCATCCATGTGCTGAGCCGCGACAATGACTGGTATCAATATGCCGAGATGCCGGACGTCATCGCGACGATCCGCCAGCTCACGACGCGATATGACCGCGTCGTCGCCTATGGGTCGAGCATGGGCGGCTATGCCGCCTTCCGTTTTGCCGGCCTGCTGGAGGCGGACAGCTTCATCGCCCTCTCGCCACAATTCACGCTCGATCCAGCAGTCGTGCCTTTCGAGCAACGCTGGCACGAAGCAGCGCAGCGGCTCTCCTTCATCTGGGATGGGCATGCCCCGGCCCCGGCTTGCGTCGGCTACGTCTTTTACGATCCGCACGACGATGATCGCCGTCACTTCTCGCTGATGGCGAACACCTGCCGGGTCATCGGCGTTCGACTGCCCTATGCCGGCCACCCGACAGGGGGATATCTCGCCGAGCTCGGCCAATTGCAGGATGCAGTGCTGCAGATCGTCGACGACGCGTTCGATCCTGCCGTCTTCGAGCGGCGGGCCCGGGAACGTCGACGCGACACGCCAACCTACTGGATGACGCTCGCGCACAAGACGTCGCGGCAGCGGTCGAAGCTGAAGATCGACCTCGCCCACCGCGCAGTCGCCCTGGCTCCGGGCAATCTGGAATATGCGAGCCAGCTGGCCGATCTGTTGCTGAACGCCCAGCGCTTTGAAGAGGCCGGCGCGCTCCACGAGCGCATCATGTCCCACGGGGCGCCCACTCCGATCATCCTGCATCGCTACTCCTGGTATCTCACCATAACCGAGCGCCTCGACGAGGCGGAGGCCATCGCCGCCCGACTGGTCGCCGACGCGCCCGGGATTGCCGGTTTTGCAGCCCAGCTGGCGACGATCCGCCAGAAGCGACAGAAACATGCCGAGCTCGACGCCACGCTGCGCGTCGCACCGCAGCGGAACGCGCGTTCGGGCTTGTTCGGCCTCGCAGGCGGCCTGTCGCACTCGATCTTCCGCGCCGGCGCGCTCCTGCGTGGCAAATCGCCGCTTGCAGGGCGAGATCCAGCCACCATCCGCAAGCGGCTGACGACCACACCGGCGCGGCCGCAATTCGTCGCCGGCTGGAAGCGGCATCTCGCCCATCGCAAGGAAACCGCCGGCAGCTCCGCCGAGCTGGTGCTGATCGGCGATTCGCTGGTCGAGTACTGGCCGGCGACCAGTTTCCCGCAGCGGCAGCTCAATCTCGGCGTCGCAGCGGACCGCACCCAGCATGTGCTCTGGCGGCTGGGGACCGCCAATCTTGCCCGGCTCGCCCCGGCCCATGTCGTCGTGATGGTCGGAACCAACAATCTTGCCAGCGGCGACGATCCGGCCGCGATCGCTGCCGGCATCACCGCCATCGTCCGCCGGCTGGGCGATATCTGGCCGTCTGCTCAGGTCCTGACGATCGAGATACCGCCCTGCGGACCGGAGTTCCGCTTCAACGCGCACACGCGCTTCCTCGCGAACCGGCTGCTGCGCGCGTCCCACGACACGCTCAACATCGATCAGGAGATGACCGGGGGGTTCAACCCGCGCAGCCCGAATTACCATCCCGACCATATTCACTTTTCGCAGCAGGGCTACGACGTGCTCACCCGCCTCGTCGCTGGCCGATTGAAGCCGGCCGTCGATCGCGAGAGCTAGCGACCCTGCCCTTCCGGGCGGCCGAGACGGCGCACCAGCACCAGCAGCGCCAGCAGCGCCGCGACCTGGATGCCGGCCGAGATCATCAGTGTCCCGCTGCTGCCGAAGCGCTCGATCAGCATGGCGAAAAGCAACGGGGCGGCGGCGAAGGTCAGGTTCTGCGGCACCGTCAGCCGGCCGAGCATGGTGGCGAAGCCGCGGCGTCCGAACAGGGCGAGCGGCAAGGTGGCGCGCGCGACCGAGATCACGCCCATCGCCGCGCTGAAGGCGACGACGAAACCGAGCGCCGCGGGCGTCGAGCCGGGCACGAGCGCCATGAACAGGCAGGCGAGCGGCCCCAGCATCAGCCCGACCAGCGCCACCCGTTCGACGGCGAGCTTTTCGCCCGCGACGACATCGACCAGGCGCGCGAGCAGCGTCGCCGGCCCGCCGAGCGAGGCGATCGTGACCGCCGTGGCACTGCTCAGCCCCGCGCTCTGGAGCAGGCCGATGAGGTGGAGCGGCACGCCCCAGGACACCAGTCCGCTCGCGGAGAAGGCGAAGGCCAGCAGCCAGAACACCGACCGGCGCTGTCCCGGTGGCACCCTCCCCTCCTCGTCGACCGTCGCGGGAGCCGGGCGGTCGGCGGCCGGCAGGCGCGTCGCGGCGGCCGGAATGGCGAGATGGATCGGCAGGACGATCACGATCTGCATGGCGGCAAAGACCAGCCAGGCCACGCGCCAGCCGAAGGCCGCCGACAGCGTCGCCGCAAGCGGCCAGAACACGCTCGAGGCGAACCCGGTCGCGAGCATCATCACGCCGATGACGCGGCGCGTCCGCTCGCCCATGAGCTGCGCCACCGTGACATTGCCGACATTGGCGAGCGTCATCGCGTGCCCGATGCCGATCACGAACCAGGTCGCGAGATAGCTGATCGGCCCCTGTGCGGCGGCGAGCAAGGCGAGGCCGAGCGCGCAGATCACGGCGCCGATGCACATCGAGCGGCGCGTGCCATGGCTGTCGAGATGGCGCCCGATCGCGGGCGCCAGCACGGCTCCGGTCACCAGCAGGATGGTGATCCCGCCAAAGATCACTTCGCCGCCGAGCCCCAGCTCCCGGTCGAGATAGGCGGCGAGCACCGAGGGTGCGTAATAGGTCGAGCCCCAGCCGATGATGCGTGTGAGCACGAGGCCGCTCAAGAGCGGCCAATGCTCGGGAAGGCGCGAGGAAACGGGCAAGGGGAGCGGTCCGGGCAGGCTTTGACGGGCGGGCGCCCCTAGACAGCAGAGCTTCTACATGGGGCCGTCAAGCGGCGTCAGCAGCCGCAACGCGGGCTCAATATGCGTCGAAAGCGGGCGATTTCGGTAAGAAACGATCAACCTCCTTGGTCCATTGTGCGCTTGTCTCGCGGATCGAGTTCCGGCGGCGAACCGAGGGGTCGGCTCGTCGCCATGCGTAACCAGGAGTTGGACACGACATGAAGTCGCGAGAGACCCTTTTGCGTCTCAAGCGCTTCCAGGTGGACGAAAAACGCCGCCGGGTAAGCCAGATTGAGATGATGATTGCGGAATTCCATCGCATGGCGACGGATCTGGATCGCGAGATCCAGAGCGAGGAGACACGGGCCGGCATCACCGACCCCGCTCATTTCGCCTATCCCACCTACGCCAAGGCGGCGCTGGGGCGGCGCGACAACCTGCGCCAGTCGGCCGACAACCTGAACGGCCAGCTCGACGAGGCCAAGGCCGAGCTTCAGGAAGCCTTCGAGGAAATGAAGAAGGTCGAGATCCTCGACGACCGCGAGCGCGCCTCGGAACGCGCGGCGGAAGCCGCCCGCGATCAGGCGATGATGGATTCGATCGGGCTGCGCTCCCGCGCCTGAGACCTAACTTGGCGATGCGACATCAGGGGCGGGAGGTCACGGACCTTCCGCCCTTTCCCGTTCGATCACCGGATGATGCGCCACGCTGTCGCGTGGCATGTGCCCGTTCAGGCGCGGGTCTTCATCGACCTCGACGCTGCGCTTGAACACCCGGAAGCCCGAGCGCTGGTAGAATTCCGGAGCGCCCTGGTGGTCGAGCGTGCAGGTATGCACCCAGAAGCGCGAGATCGGCTTCGACCACGCCAGCTTTAGCGCCCGGTTCATCAGCCAGCGGCCGGCGCCCTTGCCGAGGACCGGTTCCGTCAGGCCGAAAAAGGCGAGCTCGCCATCGCCGGCGATGCGGAAATCGAGCTCCAGCAGACCCACATCCCGGCCCTCGCTGCGCACCGCGAAGAATTCGACGGCGGGATCGGCCAGGATCGCTTCGATCTCGGGGAGCGGCTTGACCAGCCGGCTGAACCACATCCAGCGTTCGCCGAGGACGCGGTAGATCGCGAGATAGCGCACCGCGTCGGTCCGGCCGATCGGCTCCAGCGAGAAGCCGGACAGGCCGGGCGGATCGGGTCTCTCGGGCGGCGGCGCGAACATCTCCAGCGAGGTGACGATGGCCGCGATCTTGCCGGGCGGCAGATCGGTGATGCCTGTGAGGCTGATGGAAAGGCTCTCGCTCATGATCCGTTTCTGCTTCGACCCGGCCGCGGCTTCGGCGGCGGGGGCGCGTTTTCAGCGGCGGTTGTCCGCCTCGCCGCGATCATGACATGATCGCGGCCGCAAGATCACCGCCGATGATTCATCACCGTCATTCGCCATGCGGGCCGCCGCGGCCTGCGGGGCGCCCGCCCCGTCTCGGCTGACGGACGATTCGCAACGAACGGGACGCCCTCCGTGACGGCGCTGCGCCGCCGAGGCCTGTCTCTATCCAAGGATTATCTCGATGATCAGACAAACAAGCCTGAAACTCGCCGCCGGCCTGCTTGGCCTTGTGGCGCTCGCGGGCGTGGCCCTGGCGCAGCAGCATCAGGGCCACGGCGCTCATGGCGCAGCGCCCGCCACTGCGGGCGACACCCCGGCGACGACCGCCTACAAGGCGGCCAACGACAAGATGCACAAGGACATGGGCATCGCTTTCACCGGCGATGCCGACGCCGATTTCGTGCGCGGCATGATCCCGCATCACCAGGGCGCGATCGACATGGCCAAGGTCATGCTCGCCCATGGCAAGGATCCGGAGCTGAAGAAGCTCGCGACCGGCATCATCGCCGATCAGGAGAAGGAGATCGCCTTCATGCGGGACTGGCTCAAGAAGAACGGGAAGTAACACTTTTCCCCCCGGTAAGCGGCGGCAACGCCGCTTGCCCTTGCCTTCCCCTGCTGGCACACAGATGAAGGTTCGCTTCGGCCGGCATTTTGGCTTTCCCTGCGCGCCGCGATGCAGTCCCTGATGCCTTCTCGCCGCCTGCGGGTTACATGAAACGCTATCTCGACTATCTCTGGCCGGTCATCGGCCTCGTCGCGGTCATCTGGTCGGTCGAGCTGCTCTGGGACAAACTCAAGGCCGAGGCGCTGACAAACGAGGCCGTCAGCGCCAGGCTCGAGCAGGCCGGGCTGTGGGAATCGATCAAGATCGTCGCCTCCGGGATCGGCGAGAAGATCGCGCTGATCTCGCCCGACGCCTTCCTCCATGCCGGCCTCGCGACCCTCGTCGCCTATGCCGCGCTCGCCTGGTACGATCGCATCGCCCTGATCCATCTCGGCAAGGAGAAGGGCATCTCCTGGCCCTATATCTCGCTCTGCTCCTTCGTGACCTATGCGCTCTCGCACAACATCGGCGCCTCGGTGTTTTCCGGCGGCATGGTCCGCTTCCGGGCCTATACGGCGAAGGGACTGACCGCGGGCGAGGTCGCGGTGCTTGTGGCGCTCTGCTCCTTCACCTTCGCCTTCGGCACGATCCTGCTGCTCGGCCTCGTCCTCGTCGGCGAGCCGCAGATCCTGCGCCCGCTCGGGCGGCTCTCGCACTGGTTCGCCATCGGCGACAGGACCGCGCGCCTGATCGGCTTCGCCATGCTGGCCTTCGTCGCCCTCTACACGATCGGCGCCTGGCTCAAGTTCCGGCCGCTCAAGCTCGGCAAGTTCGAGGTCATCTATCCGCGCCTGCCGATCGTCTTCCGGCAGTATCTCGCCGCGCCGCTCGAACTGATGGGCGCGGCCGGCATCATCTATTTCGCCTTGCCGGAACAGGGCAATCCAGGCTTCTTCATCGTGCTCGGCGCCTTCCTGCTGTCCTTTTCCGCCGGCTTGCTGAGCCAGGTGCCGGGCGGGGTCGGCGTCATGGAAGCGGTGTTCCTGGCGGTGATGCCCGGCGTGCCGGCGCCTGCTGTCTTCGCCGCGCTGCTGATCTGGCGCCTGTTCTACCTGATCCTGCCGCTGGTGATCTCGCTGCCGATCGTGCTCGCCTTCGAGCGCGGCCAGCTCAAGAAGCACACCCGCATCGCGCCGCCGCCCTGACGGGCCGGAGCAAAGTTCGATCCGGCCGGATCGAACTTTGCTCCGTCTTTTGGTGGACGCATTTTCTTCACGCGAACCGGCGGCCACTTCGCTCGAAAATGCTCTATCGCCTGAGCGCGATCGCGGCGGCGGCGAACATCATCACGGCGCCGACGGCTTCGGGCCAGCCGAACGGCTCACCCAGCACGACGACGCCGGCGGCGACCGCGATAGCCGGGCTGACGAAGGCGTAGAGCCCGGCATGGAATGCGCCCCAGTCGCGCAGCAGCCGCATATAGATCGTGAAGCCGGTCAGCGAGCCGCCGATGACGAGAAATGCCAGTGCCGGCCAGACCGGCCACTGCGCCAGCGCCTGCACTTGCGGCAGGCCGACCGGCTCCCAGGCCAGCGAGATCGCGGCGAGGCCAGCGCCGCCGATCGCCGTCTGCCAGCCCGCCAGCGTCAATGTCGGCATCGTGCCGGCGATCCGCCGCGACAGCACCGCGCCGAAGCAATAGAGCAGCGTCCCGAAGGCGACCGCGGCAAGGCCCCAGAGCTCGAGCGGGTTGCCGAAAGCCCCGAGACCGGCGCTCAGGCGCGTCGCGAACAGGAAGCACAGCCCTGCCATGCCGAGCGCGATCGCCGCGACACGCCGGCCGGTGATCGGCTGCCCCTCGATCAGCCGGCTCGCGATCAGCGTGTAGATCGGGATCGTCGCCATGTTGACGATCGCCGCGAGCCCCGAGGGCGCATGCGCCAGCCCCCAGAACAGGAAGGCGTAGTTGCCGGTATTGACCAGAAGCGCCGTGACCAGCAGCCGGGCACGGGCCGCGCGCGGCACCGCAAAAACGTCCCGCCCCGCCCAGATCAGCATGATCGCGCCCGCGATCACGAAGCGCGCCGCGGCGAAGAAGACCGGCGGGACATGCGTCGAGCCGATTTTCACCGGCAGGAAGGTCAGGCCCCAGACCAGGCACATCATGATGAAGTAGAAAGCGTTGCGCGACATGGTCAGGCCTTAGCCTCGCGCATGCGGCACGGCCAATGCGCGATTGGCGATGTCATCATGGGCGCAGCGCAGGGAGGGAGGTATTCGGCGGCATCGCGGGCTTGCGATCTCGCTCATCTACTATAGAAGATATGACGCTATGATAATGGACGATCTGACGTCAAGGCTGGCCGAGCGGGTGCGGATCGAGCGCGAGAGCCGCGCCTGGAGCCTGAGCGATCTCGCCGACAAGTCCGGCGTCTCCCGGGCGATGATCAGCAAGATCGAGCGCGGCGAGGCGAGCCCGACTGCGATCCTGCTCGGGCGCCTTTCGGGTGCCTTCGGGCTGACCCTGTCGAGCCTGCTTGCGCGGGCGGAGGCGCCCGGCGAATATCTCAGGCGCGCCGCCGACCAGCCGCTCTGGCGCGATCCGGAGACCGGCTTCACGCGCCGCGCCGTCTCTCCGGCGGGCGAGGCCGGGCTGGAGCTGGTCGCGGCCGAATTGCCGCCCGGCGCCTGCATCTCCTATCCGGCCAGTTCCTACAGCTTCATCCGCCAGCAGATCTGGGTGCAGTCCGGCACGCTGGACTTCCGCGAGGGCGAGGCGACCAGCCGCCTCGAGGCCGGCGACTGCCTCGAGCTCGGGCCGCCCAGCGATTGCAGCTTCACGAATCCCGGAACCGAGCCGGTGCGCTATCTGGTGGTCGTGGTGCGGCGCTAGGCAGAACCCGCTGCGGCTCCATCGTCATTGCGAGGAGCGAAAGCGACGAAGCAATCCAGAGGGACTGGGTGAGGCCCCTGGATTGCTTCGCTTCGCTCGCAATGACGCGAACTGGCCCCGCCCCTGATCACTGCATCAAATGCTGCCGACCGTCTTCAGCCTGACGCGCGGGTGGATCTCGGCCTGCGAGAGCACCGGCGTCTCCCGCCGGAAGCGCTCGATGATCTGGCGCACGAAGGGCCGGGCCATGGCCGAGGTGACCAGCGCCGGCATCTCGCCGAGGCGCGCCGCCTCCTCGAACTTGTCGCGCACCTGATGCACGAAATCCTGCAGGCGTGACGGCTGCATCGCCAGGTGTCGGTCCTCGCCCTGGCCGACGATCGATTCGGCGAAGATGCTCTCCCAGGCCGGCGAGAGCGTGATGATCGGCAGATGGCCCTGCTGATTGGAGAACTGGGCGCAGATCTGGCGCGCCAGCCGCACCCGCACATGCTCGGCGATCTCGCGCGGGTTCTTGAGCCCGCCCGCAACCTCCGCGATGCCCTCGACGACGGTGGCGAGGTCGCGGATCGAGATGCGCTCGGCGAGTAGCAATTGCAGCACGCGCTGGATGCCGGTCGTCGAGATCTGGCTCGGCACGATCTCCTTGACCAGATCGGCATGGTCCTTGGGCAATTCGCGCAGGAGCTTCTGGACCTCGCCATGCGAGAGCAGCTCCGGCATGTGCGACTTGAGCACTTCGGTCAGATGCGTCGAGATCACGGTGGCGGCGTCGACCACGGTGAAGCCGCGCAGCTGCGCCTCGTCCTGGAGCGAGGCGTCGATCCAGGTGGCGGGCAGGCCGAAGGTCGGCTCCAGCACGTTGTGGCCGGGCAGGTTGACGCTGCCGCCCATCGGATCCATCGCCATGTACTGGCCGGCATAGACGATGCCGTGACCGGCATCGATCTCCTTGATCTTGATGTAGTAGTGGTTCGCCTCGAGCTGGACGTTGTCGACGATCCGCACCGCCGGCATGACGAAGCCGAGCTCGGCCGCGAGCTGGCGGCGCAGCGCCCGGACCTGGTCGGTCAGCCGGTCCGCCCCGCCCGCCGCATTGACCAGCGGCAGCAGGCCGTAGCCGATCTCGATCTTGAGCTCGTCGAGCTTGAGCAGGTCGTTGAGCGTCTCCTCCTTCGGCGTGCCGTCGGCCTCCAGCGGCGAGGCGGCCTGCGCGACCGCTGCCGCCTCGACCTCGCGGGCCTTGGCGAGCCGCCCGAAATGATGCGCCAGCCAGGCGGAGCCGCCGGCGAGGACGAGGAAGGGCAGCATCGGGATGCCGGGCAGGATCGCGATCAGCAGCATCACCGCCGCCGACATGCCAAGCGCCTTCGGATAGCCCGAGAGCTGCTTGCCGAGCGCCTTGTCGGCGGCGCCGCGCACGCCCGATTTCGAGACGAGCAGGCCGGCCGCGGTCGAGACGATCAGCGCCGGGATCTGGCTGACGAGCCCGTCGCCGACGGTGAGCTGCGTATAGGCATGCGCCGCGTTGCCGAAGCTCATGCCCTGCTGGGCCACGCCGATGATGATGCCGCCCAGCACGTTGATGAAGGTGATCAGCAGGCCGGCGATCGCGTCGCCGCGCACGAATTTCGAGGCGCCGTCCATCGAGCCGAAGAAATTGGCCTCGTCCTCGAGCGCCTTGCGCCGCACCTTGGCGACCTCCTGGTCGATCAGCCCGGCCGAGAGATCGGCGTCGATCGCCATTTGCTTGCCCGGCATCGCGTCGAGCGCGAAGCGTGCGGCGACCTCGGCGATACGGCCCGAACCCTTGGTGATCACGACGAAATTGACGATGATCAGGATGGTGAAGACGATCACCCCGATCACGAAATTGCCGCTCATCACGAAATTGGCGAAGGCCTCGATGACGTGCCCGGCCGCCGCCCCGCCCTCATGCCCGTGCGACAGGATGAGGCGGGTCGAGGCGAGGTTGAGCGCCAGCCTGAACATGGTGACGATCAGCAGCACCGTCGGGAAGGCCGAGAACTCCAGCGGCTCCTCGATGAACAGCGCCGTCATCAGCACCAGAACCGACAGGATGATCGAGAGCGCCAGCAAGAGATCGAGCAGGATCGCCGGCAGCGGAAAGATCAGCACCACGAGGATGCCCATCACGCCGATGGCCAGGAACAGGTCGGGCCTGTTGAACAGCTTTCCCATGACGCCGCTATTGGGCATCCTGAAGCCGCCGCCCGCGCCTGCCGTCACATCCGTCATCGACCCGCCCATCCCTCGCCGACCGGCGCTTGGGGCGCATTCCGCGCCACCCCGCTGACGCGACGGTACCCGGCAATTCTTGCCGGGCTCATGGTGAACGAGTGGTTAAACCGGGCAGAAAAATTGCGCCCGGAACCTTTCGATGAACAGATGGTTATCGATCTGCCGTGTTGTGGCCTTATTCAGTCGCCCAACTTGGCGCGGGTCGACAAGACTGGTTCTTTAGCCAGGATTATTTGGAGGAATTTCGTGGATAGACGTTCTTTTATGATGAGCCTTTTCGGCGGCCTTGCCGCGGCCGGGTTGGGCGGCACGGCGATCGCCCAGGCCGCCACGCGCAAGCCGGGCCTGGCTCCGGCGATGCCGGCCTCCGGCGAGCTCGATGCGGCCACCAAGGCCGCGCTCGATCAGGCCGATGCCGATTTCAACCAGGTCGTGATTCGTGAGCGCACCGTCGTGCGCCGGCCCCGCCCTGTGGTCCACCGCCGTCCGGTCGTGGTCCGTGAGCGCGTCGTCGTCCGCCGTCCGCGTCCGTTGCCCCGCCGCCGCGTGGTGGTCCGCCGCCGCGTGATCGTGCGCTGAGGCACGAACCGTTCCGGAAAGGCGGCGTTTGCGAACGCCGCCTTTCCTTTTTTCGGGCCGTTCCCCTTGCGGCCACCCAGAGCCTTGAAGAGGGAGCGCCATGACGCCGCCCCAAGCGGCCCCACCCGAGGTCATCATCACCGATATCCCCGTCCGGCTCGACCGTTTGCCGTGGTCCGGGTTTCATACGCTCGTCGTCGTCGCGCTCGGCGTCACCTGGATTCTCGACGGCCTGGAAGTGACCCTCGCCGGCTCGATATCGGGCGCCCTCAAGGAAAGCCCGACGCTGCGCTTCACCAACACCGAGATCGGGCTGGCCGGCGCGGCCTATATCGCCGGCGCCGTGCTCGGAGCCCTGTTCTTCGGCTGGCTGACCGACCGGCTCGGCCGCAAGAAGCTCTTCACGATCACCGTTCTGGTCTATCTCAGCGCCACCGCCGCGACCGCCTTCTCGTGGAATGTCACGAGCTTCCTGATCTTCCGCTTCTTCACCGGCATGGGCATTGGCGGTGAATACACCGCGATCAATTCGACCATCCAGGAACTGGTGCCGGCGCGCGTCCGCGGCTGGGTCGATCTCGTCATCAACGGCTCCTTCTGGGTCGGCGCGGCGCTCGGCGCCATCGGCGCGATCATCCTGCTCGACCCTGCGATCATCGACCCAGAGCTCGGCTGGCGGCTCGCCTTCTTCACCGGCTCGGCGCTAGGCCTGATCATCCTCGTGCTGCGGCGCTGGATTCCCGAGAGCCCGCGCTGGCTGATCAGCCATGGCCGGGCCGACGAGGCCGCGAAGATCGTCGCCCGCATCGAGGCGCAGGCCGGCGTCACCTATCACGTCGACGAGGGCCTCCCGCAGATGCGGCTGCGGCCGCGCGCGGCGACCCCGCTCGGCGAGGTCTTCCACTCGCTGTTCGTGACGCATCGCCCGCGCGCGCTCGTCGGCCTGACGCTGATGGTCTCGCAGGCCTTCTTCTACAACGCGATCTTCTTCACCTACGCCCTGATCCTCACCGATTTCTACCAGGTGCCGTCGCAGATGATCGGCTGGTTCATCCTGCCCTTCGCCGCCGGAAATTTCCTTGGCCCCCTCATCCTCGGCCGCCTCTTCGACACGCTGGGCCGGCGCGTCATGATTGCCGCGACCTATGCGATATCCGCGCTCCTGCTCGCCGGCACCGGCTATCTCTTCGCGCAGGACGCCGTCACCGCAACCCAGCTCACCATGTGCTGGAGCGTGGTCTTCTTCTTCGCCTCCGCCGCCGCGAGCTCGGCCTATCTCACGGTGAGCGAAACCTTCCCGGTCGAGATGCGCGCGCTCGCCATCGCCGTGTTCTACGCGATCGGCACCGGCGCGGGCGGAATCGCCGGCCCCTGGCTGTTCGGCGCGCTGATCGACACCGGCTCGCGCGGCAGCGTCTTCGGCGGCTATCTGCTTGGCGCCGCGCTGATGCTGATCGCCGCGATCGTCGCGGCGCTCTACGCCGTGAGGGCGGAACGGCGCGCGCTGGAGGAGGTGGCGCGACCGCTCAACGCGGCCGATTGAAGCTCTTGCTATCCGTTTTAGCCATAAGCCGAGAATTCCGATGGATTGAAACAAAATCGCCGTAAAATGCGTTATTGTCACAGGCCGTTTAGCGCTCCGTCCCGACGGCGCGAGAACGTGGTCGAAACCATGTCCGGAGGACGCCGTGGATAGACGTTCATTCATCATGACCCTGATCGGTGGCATGGCCGCTGCCAGCCTAGGCGGCGTCGCCGTCGCAGAGGCTGCCCAGCCCAAGCCTGCACCGACACCAGAGCCCGCCAAGGGCAATGAAGCCCTCGCGGCCGATAAGGCCGAGGCGCTGGACAAGGCCGACGCCGAATTCAGCCAGTACTATTATTATCGCCGTCGGCCGCGCTATTTCTACGGCCCGCGCTACTACCGGCCGCGCTATTATCGGCCGCGCTACTACTACCGGCCGCGGCCCTACTATTACCGCCCGTATCGCCGGCGCTATTGGTAATATCCCGACGCCGGGTCAGGCTGCGCTGACGCGGGCCTGACCCGGCTCCGCCACGGCGATGCCGGCGGAGCTGTATTCCCCAAGCTTGTTGCGCAAGGTGCGGATCGAGATCCCCAGGATCTTGGCCGCATGGGTGCGGTTGCCCAGGCAATGGTCGAGCGTGTCCAGGATCAGGTCGCGCTCGACATCGGCCACGGTCCGGCCGACGAGCCCGCGCGTCACCGCCTCGGCCGTCTGCGCCACGCGCGCGGCCATGTCCCGCCCTGCCGCCGGCCCCAGCGTCTCGCCCTCGGGCGTCACCATCGCATCGACGCCGATATCGGACCCCTGCGCCAGCAGGACCGCGCGGTGCACCGTGTTCTCGAGCTCGCGCACATTGCCGCGCCACGCATTGCCGAGCAGGGCCTTGCGCGCCTCGGCCGCGATCGGCCGCAACGGCAAGCCGTTGAGCTCGGCGTATTTCTTGGCGAAATGATCGGCCAGCGCCAGGATGTCGCCCGGCCGCTCGCGCAGCGCCGGCAAGCGCAGATGCACGACGTTCAGGCGGTAGAACAGATCCTCGCGGAACGAACCCTCGCGCACCGCCTCGCCGAGATTGCGGTTCGAGGTCGCGATGATGCGCAGGTCGACCTTCACCGGCTGGGTGCCGCCGACGCGGTCGATCATCCGTTCCTGCAAAGCGCGCAGCAGCTTGGCCTGCAGGCGCACATCCATCTCGGAAATCTCGTCGAGCAGGAGCGTGCCGCCATGCGCCTCCTCGAACTTGCCGATGCGCCGGGCGATCGCGCCGGTGAAGGCGCCCTTCTCGTGGCCGAACAGCTCCGATTCGAGCAGGTTGTCGGGGATGGCGGCGCAGTTCACCGCGACGAAGGGCTTGTCCTTGCGCAGGGATTTCTGGTGCAGGTGCCGCGCGATCACCTCCTTGCCGGTGCCGCTCTCGCCCGTCACCAGGACCGGCGCCTCGGAACGCGCGATCTGCCCGGCGAGCTGGACCACGCGCTCCATCGCCGGATCGCGCCAGATCAGGCTGGTCTGGTCGGCTGCCACGGCCTCCAGCACCGCTGCGATCAGCTCCGGATCGGGCGGCAGCGGCACATATTCGCGGGCCCCGGCCTGGATCGCGGCTACCGCCGCGCGTGCATCCGTGGAGGTACCGCAGGCGACGATCGGCGTGCGGATGCGCTCGGCCTCCAGCGCCGCGACGAATTGCGCGATCGGCTGGGCGACGTCGATCATCAGGAGATCGGCGCCCTTGGCGCGCAGCACGGCAAGCGTCTGGTCGAGGCCTTCGGTATGGGTCACGGCCGCGCCATGCGACATGGCGATCCTGGCCGCCGCGATGATCTGTCCCTTGAGACCGCCGACGATGATGAGGCGCATGGCTCAGGCCTTTCCGAATGAATGCGTGACGGGCTGGACGCGGCTCACCGGTCGGCCTTGATGATTTCGGTCATGGTCACGCCGAGGCGATCCTCGACGACGACGACCTCCCCGCGCGCGACCAGCCGCTCGTTGACGAAGATGTCGATCGCCTCGCCGACGCGCCGGTCGAGTTCGAGCACCGTGCCCGGCGCGATCTGGAGCAGGTCGCCGACCGCGATCCGCGACGAGCCGAGCACCGCCGAGACCGTGACGGGCACGTCGAAGACCTGTTCGAGGTCCTCCGCCGTCTTCACCGGCACCGGCCCCGAACGGGCCACCGAGGCCGAGTTATGGTCGAAAGAGAGGTCGGCTGGGTTCAGCGGTGGCAGGTTGAGGTCGTTTTCCTGGCTCATGCCGGGCCTCCCTCGCTGGGGTTGAATTGATTGGAATGGCCGAAGACGCTGCGGACGGCCTGTTCGACGAGCTGCTCGATCCGGGTGCTGTCGATGACCATGCCGCCATCGGCCCACTCGACGCGGCCGTCGCCCGGCGCGATATCCGGCTGGCCGAGCACGACGAGCCGGCCGGCGAAGCCGACCTCCCGCGCCGGCCCCGCCAGCATCTGCTCCACCGCCTCGACGGCGCTTTCATTGACCCGCACGACCAGATGCGGAGCCAGCCGCGCATGGCCGAGGCATTCGCGCACCGCGCGCTCGATCTGGGCGAGCGGCCGCTCGGCCACCGCGGCGCGCGCCAGCCCCTGTGCGGTGACGATGGCGACACGAGCCGCCTGTTCCTCGATCGCGGCGGCGCGCCTGTCCTCCTCGGCGAGCAGGCGTTCGGTCGCCTGCACGAGATGGCCGAGAAGGCCGTTCAGCTGCGTCTCGGCTTCGCGCCGGCCCTGATCCTGCCCGGCCTTGAAGCCCTCGGCGCGCGCAGCCGCAAGGTCCGCGTCGCCGACGGCGCGTCGGCCGCCTTCGCGGAAATCGGTGCCGAACATGAATTTCTTGGCGGTGCTCATCGTCAATAGACCAGCTCGTCCTCGGCATTGCCCTTGGACAGGACGATCTCGCCCTTGTCCGCCAGATCCTTGGTCAGGGTGACCATCTTCATCTGGGCCTCATCGACTTCCTTCAGCCGCAACGGGCCGAGGCTCTGCATGTCGTCCTGCATGTTCTTGGCGGCGCGCTGCGACATGGCGCCGAAGAAGAAGGCCCGCATGTCCTCGCCGGCGCCCTTGAGCGCCCGGGTCAGCACGTCCTTGTCGACCTGCCGCATCAGGGTCTGCAGCCCGGCCGGGTCGAGCTTGGCGAGATCCTCGAAGGTGAACATCAGCGCGCGGATGCGGGTGGCCGAATCCTGGTTGGATTCGTCGAGCGCCGACAGGAAGCGGATCTCGGTCTGCCGGTCGAAGCCGTTGAAGATCTCGGCCATCATCTCGTGCGGGTCGCGCCGGCGGGTCTGGGTCAGGGTCGCGACGAATTCGGAGCGCAAGGTGTTCTCGATATGGTCGAGCGCCTCCTTCTGCACCGATTCCATGCGGAGCATCCGGCCGACCACCTCGATCGACAGCTCGTTGGGCAGGTTGCGCAGCACGTTCGCCGAATGCTCCGGCCGGATCCGGGAGAGGATCACGGCGATGGTCTGCGGATATTCGTTCTTGAGAAAGTTCGCGAGCACCACCGCATCGATATTGCCGAGCTTCTGCCACATGTTGCGCCCGGCCGGCCCGCGGATCTCCTCCATGATCAGCGCGACCTGGTCCGACGGCAGGATCTTCTCGAGCAGCGAGATGGTGCGGTCGAACGATCCCGTGATCGCGCCGGCGCTCGACAGCTTGCTGACGAAATCCAGCATCAGCCGCTCGACCATGTCCGAATCGACCGTGCCGAGCTCGGCCATCGCGCGGGTGATGATCCGGATCTCCTCGTCGTCGAACTCCTGCCAGATGGAGCGGCCATGGTCCTCGCCGAGCACGAGCAGGATCACGGCGGCGCGCTGCGGCCCGGTGAGGCCGGCATAGGTCATCGGCACCTGATCGGTGTCGTAGTCGCGTCCCTCCTGCCCGGAGTTGCGCGTCGCGATGGAACGGGTCGCGGCCATGGCTCAGAGACCCGTCATGCCGGTGCTTTCTCGTGGATCCAGCCGCGCAGCACGGCGACCGAATCGGCCGGGTTCTGCGTGACCATGGCGCCGATCTTCTCGACCGACTGCGCCTTGAGCTGGCCCTTGATCTGCGCGATCGCCAGCATCCGCTCCGAGGGCGCCTCCACTTCCACCATCGGCGGCTCGCTGCTGCCGGCCGCGATCGCGCGCGGGCTGGCGGGATCGCCGGTGCCCTCGTCCTGGATCACCGCCACGCCATTGCGCATGAAGGACGGCATCGGCCGCACCGCACGGTCGCTCGCCAGCACCTGCTTGAGCAGCGGACGCACGACCACCATCAGCACGATCAGCGTCAGCAGCGAGATCACCGCCATTTCGGCGAACCGCACCATGTCTTCCCTGGTGAAGGAGGTCAGCCGCTGCATCAGCGTCTGCTCGTTCAGCTCCTCGACCGGCGCAGGCGCATCGGCGAAGCGCAGGTTGACGACCTCGACCTTGTCGCCGCGCGCCTGATCGAAGCCGACCGCGGTGCGCACGAGCTGCGTGATCCGCTCCAGCTCCTCCTGGCTGCGTGGCTGATAGCCGACCTCGCCGGCCTGGCCGCCCTGCGGGCGGTTATAGGTTCCGTCGACCAGCACCGCGACCGAGAGCTTCTTGACGCGGCCGCCTTCCAGGACCTCGGTGCGGGTCGTGCGCGAGATCTCGTAGTTCACGACCTCCTCGTTCTTGGCCGAGCTGTCGCGCTGCGCCGGATTGGCCGGATTCTGCTGCGCGCCGGGCAATTCGTTGCCGACGGTGACGGCGCCGTTCTGCGCCTCGTTGGTGGTGGCGCTCTCCGTCCGGTTCTGGCTCGAGCGGATGACCTTGCTCTCAGGATCGAAGGTCTCGGAGCGGCTCTCGATGCGGTTGCTGTCGAGCAAGGCCGAGACCTGCACGCGTGCGCGGCCATGCCCGACGATGCTGGCGACGATGTCCTCGATCTGGGTCTTGATCCGCTTCTCGATCGCGATCTGGCGCTCGTCGAGCCCGATTCCGACCAGCCCCTGCTCGCCCTGGGCGCCGTCGGCGAGCAGACGGCCGCGCTCGTCGACGATCGAGACGCGCTCCGGCTTGAGGCCGTCCACGGCCGAGGCCACGAGATGACGCACCGCCCGGACCTGGGCCGGGTCGAGCTCGCCGGCGAGCTTCAGCGCGATCGAGGCCCGCGGCGCTTCGCGGTCGCGCTCGAACAGCCGCTTCTCGGGGATGACGAGATGGACGCGGGCCGCCTGGACCCGGCTGATCGAGCGGATCGTCCGGGACAGCTCGCCCTCGAGCGCCCGCAAATGGTTGATGTTCTGGACGAAGCTGGTCGACGAGAAGGCATCGCCCTTGTCGAAGATCTCGTAGCCGACACCACCGCCCGACGGGATGCCCTTGCCCGCCAGGTCGAGCCGCAGGCGCGGCACGTCGGTCTTGGCGACCAGCACGGTCTGCCCGTCGCTGCGCAGCTCGTACTTGATGCCGCGCGTGTCGAGATCCTTCAGGATCGCGTTGACGTCCTGGCTGGAGAGATCGGAGAACAGCACGCTCATCGCCGGCTGGGACATCCGCAGCATCACGAAGCCGAAGAAGCCGACGAGCGCCAGCGTGACGGCCAGCATCGCCGCCAGCCGCGCCGCCCCGAATCTGGTGAATTGCTCGACGAGTCCGTTCACGCCGCCATCCGTTCCACAAAGCTTCAGCGGCCACGCGCGCAACGCGGCTCACTAGGCAAGTTTTTCCCGGTGCATGGTTAGCAAGCGGTTAATTTCCGGTGCGGCGCGGTAAAGAATACTGGGGCGTGGCCTCGGTGCCGACCCCGCTCCGCCGCCGGCTTTGTAGCTTCGGCGCACGCAAGCCCGGTTTCCTCCCGCCCCGGTTATCGTCTAGACAGCACACGACGACGGAGGAGAACCGGGTGGCGGGCAAAGGCGAGCATCACGAGTTCCGCGCCGGACATGGTCCGGTCGAGGGCTCGAGCGACCGGTCCTTCGGACTGGTCTTCGCCGGCCTGTTCGCTCTGCTCGGGCTCTATAACGCCTGGCATCACGGGCGGGCCTGGCCCTGGCTCGCCGGGCTCGCATTGGCGTTCCTGCTCGTCGCTCTGGTGCGCGCCGCACTGCTCGCGCCGCTGAACAAGCTCTGGACCCGCTTCGGACTGCTGCTCGCCAGCATCGTCAACCCGATCGTGCTGGGCCTGCTGTTCTTCGTCGTCTTCACGCCGATCGGCCTGCTCGCGCGGCTGCTGGGCAAGGATTTCCTGGCGCTGCGCCGCAAGCCGCAGGCGCAAAGCTATTGGATTGCCCGGACCCCGCCCGGACCGGAGCCCGCCTCGATGAAGGACCAGTTCTGATGTCGTTCCTGAAGGAGTTCTTCCGATTCATGAAGGCCCGGAGGAAGTTCTGGCTGACCCCGATCCTGCTGATCAGCCTGCTGTTCGGCGGCCTCTTGGTGCTGACCCATGGCAGCGCCGTGGCGCCCTTCGTCTACACGCTGTTCTAGCCGGTCCCGCATGCGCGTCCTGGGAATCTCGGGCCTTTATCATGACAGCGCCGCCGCGCTCGTCGTCGACGGCGTGATCGCGGCCGCGGCGCAGGAGGAGCGCTTCACGCGGAAGAAGCACGACGCCGACTTTCCGCACAAGGCGGTCGAGTACTGCCTCTCGGTCGCCGGCTGCGGCCTCGAAGAGCTCGATTCAGTCGTCTTCTACGACAAGCCCTTCATCAAGTTCGAGCGCCTGCTCGAGACCTATCTCTCCTTCGCGCCGCGCGGCTTCACCTCGTTCCGCATGGCGATGCCGCTCTGGCTGCGCGAAAAGCTGTTCCAGAAGCATCTGATCGCCAAGGACCTGCGCAAGATCGCGCCCGGCTTCGACACGGAGAAGCTGCTCTTCACCGAGCACCATCTCTCGCATGCGGCCTCCGCCTTCTATCCCTCGCCTTTCGATGAGGCCGCGGTCCTGACCATGGACGGCGTCGGCGAATGGGCGACGATGACGCTGGCGGTCGGCAAGGGCAGCGACCTCAAGATCCACAAGGAGCTGCATTTCCCGCATTCGCTCGGGCTGCTCTATTCGGCGGTGACCTATTATATCGGCTTCAAGGTCAATTCCGGCGAGTACAAGGTCATGGGGCTGGCCCCCTATGGCGAGCCGCGCTACGCCGCCCTGATGCTCGACAAGCTCGTCGACCTGAAGCCGGATGGCAGCTTCCATCTCGACCAGAGCTATTTCAACTACGCTACCGGACTGACCATGACGAACGAGCGCTTCGCCGCGCTGTTCGGCCAGCCGGTGCGTGCGCCCGAGCAACTGCTGACCCAGTTCCACATGGACATGGCGGCCTCGATCCAGGCCGTCACCGAGGAGATCGTGCTGCGCCTCGCCCGCGCCGTGCGGGTGGAGACCGGGCAAAAGAACCTCTGCCTCGCCGGCGGCGTCGCGCTGAACTGCGTCGCCAACGGCAAGCTGCTGCGCGAAAATGTCTTCGACGGGCTCTGGATCCAGCCGGCGGCCGGCGATGCCGGCGGCGCGCTCGGCGCGGCGCTCGCCGGCTACCACCTCTTCGCCGGCCGGCCGCGCCCCGCCCGGAGCACAGGCGGCGACGCCATGCAAGGCGCCTATCTCGGCCCCTGCTTCACCCAGGCCGAGATCGAGGCCGAACTCACCGCAGCGGGCGCCCGTTTCGAGGTCCTCGACGACGAGGCCCTGATCGAGGCCACCGCAGCCGGCCTGGCGGAGGGCAAGGCCGTGGGCTGGATGCAGGGCCGCATGGAGTTCGGCCCGCGCGCGCTCGGCGGACGCTCGATCCTCGGCGATCCGCGCTCGCCACAGATGCAGAAGATGCTCAATCTCAAGGTCAAGTACCGCGAGAGCTTCCGGCCCTTCGCGCCCTCGGTGCTGCGCGAGGACGTCGCCTACTGGTTCGAGATCGACGCGGATTCGCCTTATATGCTGCTGGTCGCGGACGTCCGGAAGGAACTCCGCCGCGAGATGACCGAGGCCGAGAAGGCCCTGTTCGGCATCGACAAGCTGAATGTGCCGCGCTCGCAAATTCCGGCCGTCACCCATGTCGACTATTCGGCGCGGATCCAGACGGTGCATCAGGACACCAATCCGCGCTACCACGCGCTGATCAGCCGCTTCAAGGCGCTGACGGGCTGTCCGGTCCTGGTCAATACCAGCTTCAACGTGCGCGGCGAGCCGATCGTCTGCAACGCGACCGACGCCTTCCGCTGCTTCATGGGCTCCGAGATCGAGCTGCTCGTGGCCGGCAACTGCATCCTGCGCAAGGAAGAGCAGGACCAGAGCCTGAAGCGCGACTACAAGGAAGCTTTCGAGCTCGACTGAAACGCGAAAGGCGCGCCCTGCGGCGCGCCTTTCGTTGAAAGCAGCGATTGCCGCGTCGGCGCGGCTACTGGCGATAATGCTGGATGCGGGTGGTGCGCAGCCCCGCGAGGCCGTGCTGGTCGATCGACATCTGCCAGCTCAGGAATTCATCGACCGTCAGCGTGTAGCGCTGGCAGGCTTCCTCGAGGCTGAGCAGCCCGCCGCGCACCGCGGCAACCACCTCGGCCTTGCGCCGGATGACCCAGCGGCGCGTATTCATCGGCGGCAGATCGGCGATCGTCAGCGGACTTCCGTCCGGTCCGATCACGTACTTCACCCGCGGTCGCAAAGGCTCGGTCATGGTACACTCACACAACTCAACAGACCTAGTTGAGTTGACCATAAGCCCGGCGCTTTAAGAATTGCCTAAAGCGAAAGGGCCAAAGCCGGAGGATGTCTTCCAGGCCCCGGTCTCCACTTCGCGCGCCTCACGCATCAGGTGCGCACCACCGACTTGATATTGCTGATCGGCACGGTGATTCCGCCGATCTTCAGCCCCGGCACGGAACCCGAGAAATCGACGCCGTCGACCACGCCGCTGATCAGCGTCTTGGCCGTCATCGCCTGCCCGGTGCTGTCCACCGCATCGACGGTGATGGTGTAGGCGCCCTCCGGCGCCGCAGCGCCCGTCGAGGTCTTGCCGTCCCATTTATAGCTCTGGTCGCCGGCGACGAGGCTCGTCGTCGCCGTCCGCACGATGCTGCCATTGGCATCCTTGATGGTGATCGTCGCGGCGCCGCCGCGCGGGACGTTGATCTTCCATTCGGCCGCGCCCTCGGTCAGCTTCGTGGTCGCGCCGTCGGCCGTGATGGTCGAGCCGATGAAGCCGACCGCGCTGGTCGCCATCTGCGCCGAGTTCAGGCTGAGCAGCGTGCTCAGCGTCTCGTTGGTCTTGAGCTGCTGCTCGACGCCGGCGAATTGCACGAGCTGGGCGGTGAACTGGTTGGTGTCGAGCGGGTCGAGCGGGCTCTGGTTCTTGAGCTGCGTCGTCAGCAGCGTCAGGAACTGGTCGAAATTATTGGCGATCGAGCTCGACTGGCCGGTGACGGTCGAGTTCGTGCCATTGGTGGCGGTGCTCGACGAGGTGTTCGAGACGGTCATGATCCGTGGCCCTCTTCAGATGCTGAGATCGACGCCGCCGAGCCTGACCAGGCGGCGTACGGGCGCAGGCTGCGCCGGAATGGCTGTGTCCTCGCCGCTGTCGGACGCGGTCGTCGGCAGGGCGCGGCGTGACGCCTCGTCCTCGTGCCGGTTCTGCCGGAAGCCCGATTGATCGGCCGGATCGCGCAGCGTGATGTCGACGCCGCCATCGGCCGCCTTGAGGCCGGCCTGCTCGAAGGCCCGCTCCAGCGTGCGCGCATCGCGCTGGAGCAGGTGCAAGGTCTCGACGCGGTCGACCACCAGCCGGGCGCTGACCTCGCCCTTCTCGGAAATCTCGAGATTGACGTCGACGCGCCCGAGCTCGGCCGGGTCGAGCCGGATGTCGAAGCGCTTGCTGCCGGCGAGCGCGCGCAGGCCGATCTCGATCGGCACGACGTGAAGCGGGGTCGGCTGGCCGTCGGCCATGCCGCGCTGATGCGCCGTGGCCGGCGATTGCGCCCCGGCGGCTGCCTGCTCCAGGTCCGGCTGGCCAGGCAGCGCCTCCGGCCTGCCGCCACGCGGCTGGGCCAGCGCCGAAAGGTCGATCGGCGCCAGGACCTGCTGCAGGGCTTCGAGCGGCTTGAAATCGTCGGGTGCGGCCGCTCCCGTAGCCGAGGGGGTCGCCGCCACGGCAGCGTCCTTGGCCATGCCCGCGACAGCGGGATCGGGCTTCGCGCCCGGCTTGGCGTTTTTATCGGTTTCGGGCACGGCAATAGCGCTGGCATCTGCCGGCAGCGGCAGCGCGGTGGCAGCGACCGCAGATTTTTCGCCGCCCGCCGGCACGCTCTTGACCGGGGCCGCCACCGCCATGCCGATCGCGGCCTTCGCGGCGGGCACAGGATCGACGGCCTCGGTGACGATCGTCGCAGCGACAACGATTGGCGGAGGCGCAGCCGGAACCGCCGCGGGTGCGGGCGCAGTGCCGGGGGTGGTGGCGTCGACGGTCGCCGCGGCCTCGCCGTTCGGGACCGGCTCCTTCGCCTCCGCGGACTCCGGCTTGTCCTTGGCCTCGGCATCCTTGGCCGGCCCCTGCGCCGCCACGGCGATGGCGAAGAGCGTGGCGGCATCTTGCTTCGGGGTTGTCTGCTCGGGCTTCGCCTCGGCCGGAGGCGAAGCAACGGTGCCGATTCCGGGAGCCGGAGTAGCTTGCGTCACAACGACCGGCACGGCAGGCGCATTCTTCGATGCTTGCGCCTTGCCGGGCTCGGCCGGCTGCCCGCCAGCCTCGGTCTTTGCGGTGCCGGCGGCTGCCCCCTTGTCCTCTCCGGCATCCCCCGGCAGGCTGAACGGCGCGGCCTCGCCGCCCGCCTCCCGCTCCGCGGCACGGCGGCGCGACGCCGGCTCCGGACTGGGCGTCGAGGTCGAGGACGATACGGCTGACATCAGGCGATCCATGGTGAGGCGCAAGGCACGCCCGGCTACGCGGCCAGCAAGTCCCGCGCCAGACCGACGCCATCATCATTTCAATGGCTTAGCTTGCCGAGCGGCGTTCGCCATCGGCAAGAAGAACCCTCGTGCCGACGGCAGGTCGGCATGATTTGCCGATCGCTCTCTGGTCGCAACCTGTCAAAACCGATATAGAGCCGCCACATAGAGCGCTCCGCCCAGGACAAGACCGCAACCGCCATGACTGCCGCCCGCAACTCCCTCGACCTCGCCAAGCCGCCCGCGGCGACGCGCGTCGTCGCGGCGATGTCGGGTGGTGTCGATTCCTCGGTGGTCGCAGCCATGCTCAAGCGCGAGGGCTACGACGTCGTCGGCGTGACCTTGCAGCTCTATGACCACGGCGCCGCGGTGCACCGGGCCGGCGCCTGCTGCGCGGGCCAGGACATCCACGACGCCAGGCGCGTCGCCGAGACGATCGGGATCCCGCATTACGTGCTGGATTATGAAAGCCGCTTCCGCGACGCGGTGATCGAGCGTTTCGCCGAGAGCTATCTCGCTGGCGAGACGCCCATCCCCTGCGTCGAGTGCAACCGCACCGTCAAGTTCCGCGACCTGCTCGGCCTCGCGCGCGAGCTCGGCGCCGATGCGCTCGCCACCGGCCACTATGTTGCGAGCCGCCCGCTGGAGAATGGCCATCGCGGCCTCTTCCGCGCTGCCGACGAAGCGCGCGACCAGAGCTATTTCCTCTATGCGACGACCCAGGAGCAGCTCGACCTGCTGCGCTTTCCACTTGGCGAGATCGACAAGGCAAAAACCCGCGCGCTCGCGGCCGAACTCGGCCTCGCCATCGCCGACAAGCCGGACAGCCAGGATATCTGCTTCGTGCCGAACGGCCGCTATGCCGATGTGATCGAGCGGCTGAAGCCCGGCGCCTCCCGCCCCGGCGACATCGTTCATCTCGACGGGCGCGTGCTCGGCCGCCACGAGGGCGTGCTGCGCTACACCGTCGGACAGCGCAAAGGGCTGGGGATCAGCACCGCCGAGCCGCTCTATGTGCTCCGGCTCGATGCCGACGCGGCGCGCGTGATCGTCGGCCCGCGCGAGGCGCTCGGCGTGCGCGAGGTCCGGCTGCGCGACCTGAACTGGCTCGGCGATACCGCGCTCGACGCCTTGCCGGCGGAGGGGCTGGACATCGCCGTGCGCGTGCGCTCGACGCGTGCGCCACGCGAGGCCCGGCTGCTGCGCGACGAGGCCGGCCTCAAGGTGGTGCTCGCCGGCGAAGAGGAAGGCGTCTCGCCCGGACAGGCCTGCGTGATCTACGACCGGGCCGAGCCCGGCGCCCGCGTCCTCGGCGGCGGCACCATCATCTCGCCCGCGACGCGAATGATGGCACCCGGCCCGGATCTGGCGCTCGCGACCTCCTGACGCCACCGCCGACAGCCGCCTGCCCTTCCCAGCCAATCCTGACACGACAGAGCTGCCCGATGCCCGTCACCTATGACCTGGAAGGCCAGAAGCGGGTCTATGCCACCTGGGCCAAGTTCTATGACCGGATCTACGTGCGCCTGCTCGCCCGCGCGCAGCGCGAGGCGGTGGCGGCGGCCTGCGCCTGCGGCCCCGACATCCTCGAGATCGGCGTCGGGACCGGCCTGACCCTGCCCTATTTCACGCCCGGCAGCCGCGTGCTCGGCGCGGATCTCTCTCTCGACATGCTCAAGGTCGCAAGCCGCAAGGTCGCGGCCCAGAAGCTCGGCCATGTCCGCGGCCTGATGGTGATGGATGCCTGCCGGCTCGGCTTTGCCGACGAGCGTTTCGATGCGGTGACGGCGCAGTTCGTCATCACCCTGGTGCCGGACCCGGAGCAGGCGCTCGCCGAGATGGACCGCGTGCTGAAACCCGGCGGCGAGATCATCATCTCGAGCCGGCTCGTCGATGATGATGCCATCACGGCTCCGCTCTGGGCCATGCTGGCCCCGCTCGCCAAGGCAGTCGGGTGGAGCACGGATTTCAAGGTCCGCCGCCTGACGGACTGGGCCGCGAGCACGAACCGCTACGACACGGTCCATGTCGGCAAGGGCTATTTCAAGGTCGTGAGACTGCGGAAACGCCCGGACGCGGCTTGACACCGGCCGGGCGCGAACCGATCAGCGACGCCTGCCCGCAGTGGTCCCGTCCGACGCGAACCCGAAGCAGCCCATCTGCGCCAGATTGCTGCCGTCGTTCCGGTCGGCCATCGTCTGGCAGAAACGCAGCCTGCCGCAGTATTCGGCGACGGTCGCCTGTCCCTGCCCCATGATGCCGGATGGGTAGCGATAGGCGCATTCCTGCGCGGCCTCGGCAGCGCGGGCTGGCGCTCCTCCGCCAAGCAGCACGGCAGCGAACGCCGTCGCGGCGAGCGTTGCGAGAAAAGCCGGGCGGCTGGAGCCGCCGGCAGTATATATGATCGACGTCGTCATGGGAGCAATCTCCGGAACGCACCGAGTGGAATCTGATCCGCGACGACGCCTATCGTCATTCGCGTCAGTTCCAGCCCCGTCCTCGACGCACTACGAAGCTATGGAGCCGCATTCCGGCTTCAAGTCCGCAGGAATGCAGCCAGCGCATGGCAAACCCACCACGGACAGCAAGTCCGTCGTCATCTGCATGTCACGGTGCGAGGAGGAGCACGCAATCGACGGAGCAAGGCTTGACGGCAGCGGCGCCGGCCCCCTATACCGCGCCGTCCGTGACGGGACGCCGTGTTCGGCGCGCCGGTCCTTGGGGCGGGGTAGCTCAGCTGGTTAGAGCAGCGGAATCATAATCCGCGTGTCGGGGGTTCGAGTCCCTCTCCCGCTACCACCATTTCCTCCACTGTTGGCGCGCTTCGTACTCGCGCTTCCAGCTGCCGGAAAACAAGATATTCCCATGGGGAATGCTACCTTGAGTTAAGGAATTGCTTGTGGTCCGGCCAGTCACGGCCCGAAGGATTCTTGGCGAGTTCACATCCCCGTGATGAGTTAGCCTGAACCGATTCTTGCTGGGATTCGGACCTTCACCTTTGGAGGTACTCCCACGAAAAACCGAACCCATGCGATTACTCGCAGCGGTTGTTGTATACTATCAGATGGAAAATTTTACCAAGAACGGCACCAGAGTCTGGAGGCCCTCTAAAGTACAATCCCGATCGATGCAGGTTTTATTATGTCATGCGTTCATGACACAGCAATCGATTAATCTTGTTTAATGTTGAATGGCAACGACGAGCCATCAGAACCAGTACGATATTGATACAATAAGCTTTAAGTGCACCAAATTCTGAAAACAAACACAAATATATTGACCAAAGACAGAATCAAAACCATACAACATTAGGGTGCACGATTTCCTAATAGAATGTATCTAGAATTCCCTTTTGAATTATGTATTATTTCCCCTTGGTCCATCCAAGAACATATAGCGACGAAAAGATGCGGTTGGCCCATAGTTCTGTTGAGGAGGGGCATCGATGCGTGGCATCCCTACAGTATTAGTGGAGCAAAGCACACTATTTCGCGAAGGATTGTGCAAGCTGCTGGCGAAGAGAGGTTTCCTCGTGATAGCGATGGCCTCCAGCGTCGATGAACTCGACGCCGCAACTTTGCCAGACGTCGAAGCGGAACTCATCATCGTCGGCGCCAAGGACGACGATACCTGGCTTGAAAAGAACATCCGAGCGCTACGGACCCGTTTTCCCGACACGCAGATCGTTGTCCTCGCCGATCGATATAATCCCGATCAGGTCCATACCGCCTTCAGATTGTCGGCGCGTGGATATCTGATGAAGACCATCAGCAGCTCGACTTTGATCAAGTCGCTCGAACTGGTCATGCTAGGGGAAAGTATATTCCCTTCGGCCATCCTGACACGCATCGTCAACGATCACGGTCTGGACATCGAGATCGCCGACGAAATCGCTGCGGAAATTCCGCCGATATCCCATTCGTCACGCACCCTGTCCGCTCGCGAGATGCAGATTCTGCAATGCCTCGTCCGCGGGCAGTCCAACAAGATGATCGCCCGCAGCCTGGATATCGTCGAAGCGACCGTGAAGGTCCATATCAAGGCGATCCTGCGCAAGATCCAGGTCCAGAACCGGACCCAGGCCGCGATCTGGGCCATCAACCGCCTCGAGCCAGTCTCGCGGCCGATCAATGCCAGTGTCGCCGGCAAGGCGAACGGGATGTCGCTGTTGCCGTGACCTGATCACGGAGCGAGGTAGAGGCCTCGCAAGCTTTCGGCTATCGGCGTCCACGCCGATAGCCGCTGCCATGGTATGAGCGTTGCCGGCCATGCCGCTCCACATATCGGGCATGATCGCGGAAGCCTCCGCCAGGGCCGCCGCGATCGCCCCTGCCGAGAGATTGCGATCCCGGCGCCGGCCGAGGCGATAGGGATTAACCCGTTATTGACCGCACCACCTGCGCGGCAACCGCCTTGTCCGCTCCCGGGGGGCTCGGTATGAATTCCTCTCCCCAAACCATTGCAGCGATCCGGCGGCCCGAGAATGACGAATGCCTCACCGCAACGGGTCCTGCTGACCGGGGCCGCCGGCTTTGTCGGGTTCCATGTCACTGAGGCGCTTCTCGCGCAGGGGACCGCGGTGCTGGGGATCGACAGCCTCAACGCCTATTACGACCCCGCCCTGAAACAGGCGCGGCTCGACCGGCTGACACCGCGCAACGGCTTCTCCTTCGAACAGCTCGACATCGCCGATTATGACGCCCTGCAAGCTGCCTTTGCCCGGTTTCGTCCCGACGCGGTGATCCATCTCGCGGCCCAGGCCGGCGTGCGGTACTCGATCGAGCAGCCCCGCGCCTATTCCACCGCCAATCTCGACGGCTTCCTGTCCGTGCTGGAGGCCTGCCGGCATCATCCGGTCCGGCACCTGATCTATGCCTCGTCGAGTTCGGTCTACGGCGCCAATGCCAAGGTGCCGTTCAGCGAGCATGACAATGCCGACCACCCGGTCTCGCTCTATGCCGCGACCAAGCGGGCCAACGAGCTGATGGCGCATTCCTATGCCCATCTCTACGGCATTCCGGCGACGGGCCTGCGCTTCTTCACGGTCTATGGTCCCTGGGGCCGGCCGGACATGGCCTATTTCAAGTTCACCAAGGCCATCCTCGAAGGCCGGCCGATCGACGTCTATGCCGAGAGCGAGATGAGCCGGGACTTCACCTATATCGACGATGTCAGCGAGGCGATCGTCCGGCTCGTCGCCTGCCCGCCTGCCCCGTCTCCCGATTTCGATCCGTCGAAGCCCGATCCCGCCACGGCCGCCGCTCCCTGCCGGATCTACAATATCGGCAACCACACCCCGGTCAGGCTCGACCGCTTCATCTCGGTGATCGAGGAGGCCTGCGGCAGGCCCGCGATCAAGCGCCATTTGCCGATGCAGCCCGGCGATGTGGTCGCGACCTATGCCGATGTCAGCGCCTTGGCCGCCCGGGTCGGCTTCAGCCCCAGCACCTCGATCGAGGATGGTATCGCGCGTTTCGTCGCCTGGTACCGCGCCTTCTACGGCTGAGCCCGGCGATCGGGCCGTAGCCCGACCCCGGCGGCCGGGCGCGCAGCAAATCCGCTGAGCGCGCGCCATTTGCTTTGACTCGCTGCATTTGATGTGCAGTATGCAGCATACAAAAAAGCAGGCATCGTTACGTCACCGGCGCTGCGAAAAGCCTCAGAGGAAACCGCCAGGAGATCGCGATGACGTGCCCCGCCGCACGGCTATGGCGCATGCCTTTGCCCACTACCACCCCGCATGCCCGGCGCCGCCGGGTCCGCGGCCTGTGAGGTTGAGGACGCATGGCCATCGCGTCCCCCGAACAGCGCGCCCGCTTCCTCGCATCCGGCGCCGATGACGATCTGCCGATCATCGACGCCCACCATCATTTCTTCGACCTCGCCCGCAACTATCACCCGTGGCTGAGCGACCGCCCGGTCGATGGCTTCCGCTACGGCGATTATTCGGCGATCCGCCGTGATTTCATGCCGGCGGATTATCGCCGGGTTGCGGCTGGCCACAACGTCGTGGGCAGCGTCCTGATGGAGGGCGAGTGGGACCCGGCCGACCCGGTCGGCGAGATGGCCTGGGCCGGCGAGGTCGCAGCCGCGTCCGGCCTCCCAGATGCGCTGATCGGCCAGATCTGGCTCGATCGCGAGGATGTGGCGGATGTCGTCTCGGCCTATCGCGCGATGCCGCTCGTGCGCAGCGTCCGCCACAAGCCGGTGGCGACCTCGCGTCAGGATCACGATTCCCGCTTCGCGGCGCCGGGCTCGATGCGCGACCCGCGCTGGCGCGACGGCTTCGCGCGCCTCGGGCCGGCAGGGCTGCATTTCGACCTGCAGACGCCCTGGTGGCATCTGGGTGAGGCGGCCGAGCTCGCCCGCGACTTCCCGGCCACGACGATCATCCTCAACCATGCCGGCCTGCCGTCCGACCGCAGCCCGGAGGCGCTGACGGCCTGGCGCGCCGCGCTTGACCGCTTCGCCGCCCTGCCGAATGCGGCCGCCAAGATCTCGGGCATCGGCGTGCCCGGCCAGCCCTGGACGCGCGAACTGCAGCAGCCGGTGATCGACGGAGTCATCGCCGCGTTCGGCGTCGAGCGCTGCGCCTTCGCCAGCAATTTCCCGGTCGACAGCCTGACCGGCTCCTTCGACACGATCTTCAGCGTCTTCAAGGCGGCGACACGCACGCGCTCGCCGCAGGAGCGGCTCGCCCTTTTCCACGACAATGCGGCCCGCTGGTACGGGCCTGCATCCGCTCAGACAGTCCAGAATGGAGAGACCGCGTGAAGCTGAATCGCTTTTGGGGCGCGCTCGCGAGCGCGTTGCTGCTCGGCGCACTGACGACGTCGCCTGCCTCGGCCCAGGTCAAGGCCAAGCTCGGCACCAGCCTGCCCGACACCCATCCGCAGACCATCGGCGCGCGCAAGTTCGCCGAGCTCGTCGGCACCCGGACCGAAGGCCGCGTCACCGTCACGGTCTATTCCAACGCGACCCTGGGCTCCGACGTGCAGATGACCTCGGCGCTGCAGGGCGGCACGCTCGACTTCACCGTGCCCTCGACCGCGACACTGGCCAATCTCGTCAAGGATTTCGGCGTGATCGGCCTGCCCTTCTCCTTCACCAGCGAGAAGCAGGCCGACGCGGTGCTCGACGGGCCCTTCGGCCAGGCCCTGCTCGCCAAGCTGCCGGAGAAGAAGCTGATCGGCCTCGCCTTCTGGGAGAACGGCTTCCGCAACGTGACCAATAGCCGGCGGTCGATCGAGAAGGTCGACGACTTCTCCGGCATCAAGATCCGCACGATGCAGAACAACCTCTATATCGACATGTTCAACGGGCTCGGCTCGAACGCAGTGCCGATGGCGGTCAACGAGCTCTTCACCGCGCTCGAGACCCGCGCCGTCGATGCGCAGGAAAACCCGTTCACGGTGATCCACGCCCAGAAATTCTTCGACGTGCAGAAATACCTGTCGACCACCGGCCATGCCTATGACGCGCTCGTGCTGCTCGCCGGCAAGCCGTTCTGGGACAAGCTGAGCGAGGCCGACCGCGGCGCCATCGAGGCCGCGGCGAAGGAAGCGACGCTGTTCCAGCGCGAGACCAGCCGCCGGCTCAACGGCGACCTCAAGGCCGCGCTCGCCAAGGAAGGCATGCAGATCACCGAGGTCACGCCCGAACAGCGCGGCCTGATGCGCGAGAAGCTCAAGCCGGTGATCAACAAGTACGCCGCGCAGTTCGGCGACGAGCTCGTCTCGTCCTTCTACGGCGCGATCGCCAAGGCCAATTCCGGCAACTGAGCCGGATCTTCCAAAGGCACCGGCGGCGAAGCCCGCCGGCCTCGAAAGGACATCGCCCATGACCGTGCAGGCCTGGCTGCTCCGTGCCGTCGAAAACCTCCTGATCGCCGGCTTCGTCGTGATGATCGCCATGGTCTTCGGCAATGTCGTGCTGCGCTACGGCTTCAATTCCGGGATCACGGTCTCGGAGGAAGCCTCGCGCATGATCTTCGTCTGGCTCACCTTCGGCGGCGCCTTCCTGGTCGCCAAGGATGGCGGCCATCTCGGCATGACGACGGTCGTCACCATGCTCGGCCGCAACGGCCGCTGGTGGTGCCGCCTCGCGGCCGAGGGGCTGTCCTTGCTCTGCATGGTGCTGGTGGTGATCGGCTGCTGGAAGCAGAGCGTCATCAACATCGACAATATCGCACCGGTCACCGGCATCCCGATGGCGATCACCTATATCGCCGGGCTGGTCTGCGGCACCGGCATCGCCGCCCTGAACCTGATCTCGCTCGCCAAGCTCCTGACCGGCCGGATTCCCGACAACGAGCTGATCATCGGCACGGAATCGGAGGAGCTTGCCGCTTTCGAGGCGAAGCAGGCAGAGGAGCGCCGCTCGTGACCGTTCTCGTCTTCCTCGGCTCGCTGCTCGGCGCGATGGCGCTGGGCGTCCCGATCGCGATCGCTCTGCTCGTCTGCGGCGTCGCGCTGATGATCGAGCTCGACACCTTCGACGCCCAGATCCTCGCCCAGAACCTCGTCAACGGCGCCGACAGCTTCCCGCTGATGGCGGTGCCCTTCTTCATGCTCGCCGGCGAGCTGATGAATACCGGCGGCCTGTCGAAGCGCATCATCGGGCTCGCCATGACGCTGGTCGGCCATGTCCGCGGCGGGCTCGGCTATGTCGCGGTCATCGCGGCGCTGGTCATGGCGAGCATCTCCGGCTCGGCCGTCGCCGACACTGCGGCGCTGGCTGCGATCCTGCTCCCGATGATGCGCCAAGCCGGCTACCGGCTCGACCGCTGCTGCGGGCTGATCGCCGGCGGCGGCATCATCGCCCCCGTGATCCCGCCCTCGATCGGCTTCGTCGTCTTCGGCGTCGCCGCCGGCGTCTCGATCACGCGCCTGTTCCTCGCCGGCATCGTGCCCGGCCTGCTGATGGGCCTTGCCCTGGTCGCGACCTGGTATTTCCTGGCCAAGGAGGAACCGGTCGCCCGCACGCAGCGCGCCAGCCTGCGCGAGATCGGCAAGACCGCGCTCGACGGCATCTGGGCGCTCGGCCTGCCCTTCATCATCATCGGCGGCATGAAGGCCGGCGCCTTCACGCCGACCGAAGCGGCGGTCGTCGCTGCCGTCTATGCCGCGCTGGTCGGCGGCTTCATCTATCGCGAGCTGAAGCTCGAGCATTTGCGCCCGGCCATGCTCGCCGCGCTCAAGACTTCGGCTGCGGTGATGTTCCTGGTCGCGGCCGCGCTGGTCTCGGCTTGGCTGATCACCATCGCCGACATCCCGGGCGAGGTCTCGCGCCTGCTCGGCCCGCTGATCGACAACAAGACCATGCTGATGCTCGCGATGATGCTGCTGGTCGTCGTCGTCGGCACCGCGCTCGACTTCATCCCGACGGTGCTGATCCTGACGCCGGTGCTGATGCCGATCGTCAAGCAGGCCGGTATCGACCCGGTCTATTTCGGCGTGATGTTCATCATCAACAACGCCATCGGCCTGCTGACGCCGCCGGTCGGCACCGTGCTGAACGTCGTCTGCGCGGTCGGCAACGTCTCGATGGACAAGGTCATTCGCGGCGTGATGCCGTTCCTGTTCGCCCAGCTCGCCGTGCTGGCGCTGCTGATCTTCGTGCCGGAGATCGTCACCATCCCCGCAAAGTTTTTCTACGGGCGCTGATCGGCGCCAGCCAAGCAAGAAACCGAAAGCAAGAGGAGGACTTGATCATGACGCTCACTCGCAGAACCGCCCTGAAGGGCGCCGGCGCCGGTATCGCGCTGTTCTCGATCGGCAATTCCGCCTTCGCCCAGGCGACGCGCCTGCGCTTCGCCCACCCGCACCCTGAATCCGACAGCTGGCACAAGGCGGCGCTGCTCTTCGCCGAACGCGTCAAGAAGGAGAGCGAGGGCCGCTTCGAGGTCCAGGTCTTCCCGAACGGCTCGCTCGGCTCCGATGCGCAGACGATCAGCGCGGTGCGCGGCGGCTCGCTCGATCTCTGCCTGACCGGCAACCCCTTCTTCACGGGGCTCGCGCCGAAGCTCAACGTGCTCGACCTGCCCTTCCTGATCCAGAGCCGCAAGCATGCGGCGGTCGTGATGGACGGGCCGATCGGCGACGGCCTGCGCCGCGAGCTCGAGGGCTCCAACCTGAAGGCGCTCGCGACCTGGGAGATCGGCTGGCGCAACCTCACCAACAACCGCCGCCCGGTGGCGACCGCCGCCGACATCAAGGGGCTGAAGATCCGCACCACCCCGAACCCGGCCCATATCCGCGCCTTCCAGCTGCTCGGCGCCGTACCGACGCCGATGGCCTTCACCGAGCTTTTCACCGCGCTCGAGACCGGCACGGTCGACGGCCAGGAGAACCCGGTGACGCTGATCCTCAACGCCAAGTTCTTCGAGGTGCAGAAGCATCTCTCGCTGACACGCCACGCCTTCACCACCGGCCCGGTGGTGATGAACAAGCAGAAATTCGACGCCTATCCGGCCGAGATCCAGAAGCTGCTTGCGACCATCGCGGTCGAGCTCGCCGCGACCCAGCGCCAGATGAACGAGGACACCGAGGGCTCGAGCCTGGCCGAGCTGAAGAAGTCCGGCATGCAGGCCGTCGAGGCGCCCGATCGCGACTCCTTCGCCAAGCTCGTCACCGCCGAGGTCGAGAAGGATTTTGTCGGCAAGCATGGCAGCGAGACGCTCGACGCGATCAAGAAGGCCGCCGTCTGACCCCTCTCATGCCGCTGCTCTACGGGGCAGCGGCAACCAGCTTGCCCAGGAAATCCACGAAGCGGCTCGTCCGGACAGCCTTTTTGCCGCTCTTCAGGTCGACGGTCTGGACGACGACGAGCCGCTTCGAGGGCATCACGGCAATGGCCTGCCCACCATATCCGGAGGCCATCGCAGCCCGCGGGCCGAACTGATCTGCCCGAAGCGTCCACCAGAGATAGCCATAGCCACGGTCCGAGCGATCGGTCGCCGAATAGGGCGTCATCGAATCCGCGACCCAGCCCTCGGGCACGATCTGCCTGCCTTGCCAGCGTCCGCCATTGGCCATCAGCAGGCCGAACCGGGCCGCATCACGCGCGCTCAGGCTGAACGGATAGGCCGGATGCATCGAGCTCGGCTCGCTGACATAGCGCCCGTCGCGAGCCGAAAAATCCTCCATGCCGACGGGTTCGCCGATCCGGCGCGCGAAGCTTTCGAAGATGTCTTTGCCGGTCGCCCGCCGGTAGATCGTGCCGAGCGCGTTGAAGTCCCAGTTGTTGTAGAACCAGAAGCTTCCAGGCGCGTGGCTGGCGCGCTCGGGCCTGCTCCAGCGCATGGCGCCGGTCTCGTAAGCCGACGGGTGATAGACGCCGGAGCGCGCCATCAGAAGGTCGCGCACCGTCGCCTGCTTTTCGACAGCTGAGAGACCGGGCGGCTTGTCGTCTATCCCCAACGCGGCGAGCGTGCTGCCGAGGGCGATCTGCTTCTCGGCGACGGCGATCCCGAAGAGCGCGCCGAGCAGGCTTTTGCGGACCGAGGCGAGATTGACCTTGCGGCCGACATCCCCGTGAGCGGCAACGATGCGCCCGTCCTGGACGATCATCAGCGCGGTGGGGTTTTGAGCCTTGAAGTAATCCTCGCCGAGCGTCAGCGCAGCCGAGCCCCAGCCGGCTGTGGCGGGCGATGCGCTTTGCCAGGATTTGCCCGGCTCGGCCTGAGCATTTGCCGACAGGACGATCGCCAGGACGGGCGCCAGCACCAGCTTGAGCGCAGATTGCATGGCGATCTCCAGCCGATTCGCCCCATCGCATGGATGATAGGCTCAGGACCGGTTTGGCCGCCATGCCGCAGACGCCTGCTTGCCTCCATGCTTGCGGGGTAGGCGCGGAAGATGAGCCTGCAGCACGGGCGCTCGTGCGCGCTCACCCCCGCCTGTTCCCTCACACCGCCCCGTGCGCCTCGACATAGAGCGCATAGAGCGAGTGCGAGCTCGCCATGTAGAGTCGGTTGCCCTTCGGTCCGCCGAAGCAGAGATTGGCGCAGCGTTCGGGCAGGCGGATGAAGGCGAGCGGCTTGCCGGCCGGACTGAACACCATCACGCCGTCGAGATCCTCGGGCTTGCCCCTCAGGCCGAAGACCTTGCGCCCGCCCGCCTCGGTGGCCTCGGCGTTGAGCGCGCCGTTGCTGCCATAGCCGCACCAGAGATTGCCGTCGCGATCGACCTTGAAGCCGTCGAGCGCGCCGAAATCGGCGGCATCGACCACCTTGGTCTTGTTCGACGCCGCGCCCTGCGCATCGATGTCGAAGCTCCAGATGCTGCGATTGGGCGTGCCGCGCCATTCGACGACATAGAGCTTCTTTTCGTCGGGCGAGAAAGCCAGCCCGTTCGGGTTCACCAGGTCGGTGACGACCGCGGTGAGCTTTCCGTCCTTGCCGATGCGATAGACATTGGTAGTCGCCTGCTCCGGCTTGGCGCGCGAGCCTTCCCATTCGCCGCTGATGCCGAAGAGCGGGTCGGTGAACCAGATCGTGTCATCGGACCTGACCACGACATCGTTGGGCGCGTTCAGGCGCTTGCCGTCATATTTGTCAGCCAGCACCGTGATCTTACCGCTCTTCTCCGTCCGCGTGACGCGGCGCATGACCGAATGCTCGCAGGTGATCAGGCGGCCCTGCCGGTCGCGCGTGTTGCCGTTGGCGAAGTTCGCGTTCTCGCGGAAGACGGTGAAGCTGTTCTTCACCTCGTCATATTTCATGATGCGGTTGTTCGGGATGTCGCTCAGCAGCACATAGCGGCCGTCGGGAAAATACACCGGTCCCTCGGCCCAGCGCATGCCGGTCGCGAGCTGCTCGACGCTGCTCGAATAGATCCGGTATTTCGCAAAGCCCGGATCGAGGATCTCGACCGCGGGATCGGGATAGCGCTGGTTCGGCTTGAACGGGAAAGCCTGCGCGAGAGCCGACCCGGCCAGCGCGGATGCTGCCGCGGCCAGGCCGCCTCCGAGCAGATGACGACGAGACGTGTCCATTCTTGTTTCCTCCCCAGGATCTTGTCGTTGCGGTGATCGCTGCCGGCACCATCTCCCGCGGCGCCGGAAGCCTTGTTCAGGACCAGCCCGGCCGCCATTTGGCGAAGGCCGCCTTGGTCGCCTCGTTCGCCGGATAGAGCCCGAAAATGCCGTCGCCGGCGCGCACGCGCTCCTCGACATAGTCCTCATAGGCGGTCTGCTCGTAGGCCTCCTCGGCCACCTCGTTGGCGAGATGGGCCGGGATGACGCAGACCCCTTCGCCATCGCCGACGACGATGTCGCCCGGGAAGACCGGCACGTCGCCGCAGCCGATCGGCACGTTGATTTCGGCGGCGTGGTGCCGGATCAGGTTGGTCGGCGCGCTCGGGCGGTTGTGATAGGCCGGGAACGGCATCGCCGCGATCTCGGGCGAATCCCTGAAGCCGCCATCGCTGACGACGCCGGCGACGCCGCGCTGCATCAGCCGCGAGATCAGGATGCCGCCGGCCGAGGCGGCGCGGGCATCCTTGCGGCTGTCGATCACCATGACATGGCCGGGCGGGCAGGCCTCGATCGCCTTGCGCTGCGGGTGCTCGACATCGCCGAAGACGCCGAGATGGTCGAGATCCTCGCGCGCCGGGATGTAGCGCAGCGTATAGGCCTCGCCGACCATGCGCGGAGCCGCCGGGTTCAGCGGCCTGACATCCTGGATGAAGACGTTCCGAAAGCCACGCTTGAACAGCGCGGTGGTCAAGGTGGCGCTGGACACGCGCGCCAGCTTCTTGCGGTTCTCGGGCGTCAGTGCGGTCGATGTCATGGCTCTGAAAATCCTGGCTGTCGGAGGAAAAGAAGCTCAGCCCTCATCCTGAGGAGTGGCCGTAAGGCCGCGTCTCGAAGGATGCTCCAGTCGTCATCGGAGCCTTCTGGAGCATCCTTCGAGACGCCGCTTCGCGGCTCCTCAGGATGAGGGCTCGCGAAGCGGCGGTCGAGCTAGCCCTCACTCGATCTTGACGCCGGCCTTCTGTGCGACCTCGCCCCAGCGCTTGGTCTCGGCCGCGATATGGGCCTTGAACTGCTCGCTCGTCGAACCGACCGGATCGACCCCGAGCTTCCTGAGCTGCTCGATCACCGCCGGCTCGCGCAGGATCTCCTGGGTCTCCTTCGAGAGCCGCGCGACGATCTCCTGCGGCACGCCCGAGGGCGCGAAGAAGCCGTGCCAGGAGCTGGCGTCGTAGCCGGGGATGAATTCCGAGAGCGCCGGCATGTCCTTGGCGATGGCGAGCCGCTGCGGCGTCGCCGTGGCGAGCGCCCGGATCTTGCCCGCCTCGACATGCGGCCAGGCGATGGTGATGTTGTCGAAGGTGAGCTGGATCTGGCCCGAGAGCAGGTCCTGCGTCACCTGCCCGCTCGAGCGGTAGGGCACATGCGCCATGTCGGTCCCGGTCGAGACCTTGAACAGCTCCGCCGCCATATGGGTCGAGGTGCCGGCGCCCGACGAGCCGAACGAATATTTGCCCGGGTTCTTCTTCAGCAATTCGATCAGCTCCGGCACCGTCTTGGCCGGCAGGTCGACATTCACCATCAGCAGGTTGGGCACGCTCGCGACCTGCGAGATCGGCGCGAAATCCTTGATGTGGTCGTAGGGCATCTTGGCGTAGACGCCGGGGTTGATCGCATGGGTCGAGACCGTGCCCATGGTCAGCATGTAGCCATCGGCAGGCGCGCGGGCGACGGCGGCGACGCCGGTATTGCCGCCCGCTCCCGGCCGGTTCTCGACGATGAAGCGACCGTTCATGCGTGCACCGAGCCGCTCGGCCAGGATGCGCCCGAGCAGGTCGGTCGTGCCGCCGGCGGCGAAGGGCACCACGATGGTGACCACCTTCGACGGATAATCCGACTGCGCCAGGGCAGCCGGGGCAATCATCAGGCTTGCGGCGGCCAGCACCGCGCGGCGCGTCATTCTCATCAGGTTCATCCTCCCAAGCTGCAGACCGGCTCAGCGGCCGGCTCGGCCCGTTCCGGGCTCGTGGCAGAGGACATAGCACAGGATTCCAGATTTGAAATCTGAAATTTCAGACTTGCCCGGGCTTGATGTTTGTGATGATTGGTGCGGCGATGCAGCGCGAACGCGGAAGGAACGGTAGTCGGGCCTTTCGCACCAGCGCATGCCGGGACCGTGATGACTGAAACCACAACGATCGAGCCTGTCGCCCCCCATCTGCTCCGCAGCCTGCGCGAGCATGTGCATGAGCGCCTGCGCCGCGCCATCGTCGCCGGCCGCTTCCAGAACGGCGAAAGGCTGAACGAGCGCAACCTGGCCGAGACGCTCGGCGTCAGCACGACGCCGGTCAAGGATGCGATCCGCAAGCTGGAAAGCGAAGGTCTCGTCCGGACCGAGGCGCGACGCGGCGTCTTCGTGCTGTTCTCGGCGCGGCAGGCGCTGGAAATGGCGCTGGGCCGGGCCGCGATCGAGAGCGTCATGGCCCATATCGCCGCCAACCGGATCAGCGATGCCGAGATCGCCGAGATGTCGCGCCTGATCGAGGACATGGCGCATGCCACCGAGCACAGCGAACTCGAGGACCTGGTCAATCTCAACGAGGCCTATCACGGCGCGATCCACCGGATTTCGGGCTGCGCCTATCTCGAGCGCCGGCTCGACGGGCAGCGCATGTACGATCACGCCCAGCGCATCGCGCTCCTGGGCGAACCGGCCGAGCGACGGCAGGGCTTCGTCGAGCATCAGGGAATTTTCGAGGCGCTTGCCGAACGCAAGCCCAAGCTCGCGGAACAGAGGATGAGGAGCCACATCGTGCGCTCGGCCAAGAGCCATGTGCGCCAGGTGTTCGGCTCGGATGCGGAGGGACTGGCCTATGACGAATGACCGCTTGCGCCAGGATGCGGTGCGCAAAGCCCTGCGCGGCATTTCCGGGGTGCATGTCACCGCCTGGGCCGGCGACGGCGAGGCTGACTGGAAGACCACCGGCGCGATCGTGCGCCGCATCACTGATGCCGGCATCCACAACATCGTCTCGGCCGGGAATACCGGCGAGTTCTACCCGATGACGACCGACGAAGTGGTGCGCAGCCACGCCGTCGCGGCAGAGGCCGCGGCCGGCAAGGCGCTGGTCACCGCCGGCATCGGCCGCTCGCTGCGCGAGGCGATCGCGACCGGCAGGCTCGCCGCCAAGGCCGGCTGCGACGCGGCGATGGTGCATCACCCGCTCGACCCCTTCGCCGCGCCGCAATCGCAGGCGGACTACATCATCGCCATCGCCGATACGCTGAGCGTGCCGGTTGTCGCCTATATCCGCTCCGACGCCATCGGCGTGAAGGACCTCGCCCGCGTCGCCACTCACGCCAATGTCGCCGGCGTCAAGTTCGCCTCGACCAACGTGATGCTGCTGGCCGAATGCGTGCGGGCCACCGAAGGCACCAGCGCGAACTGGATCTGCGGCCTCGCCGAGGGCTGGGCCGCGCCTTTCCACGCGCTCGGCGCCCGCGGCTTCACCTCCGGCCTCGTCAATGTCGCGCCCGAGCGTTCGCTCGCGATCTGGCAGGCGCTGGAAGCCAACGACTATGACCGCGCCCGCGCCCTGGTCAGCGAGATCGCCGGTTTCGAGACGATGCGGACCAAATACGGCAACGGCGCCAATGTCACGGTGGTCAAGGAGGCGCTCGGCCTGCTCGGGACGGATGTCGGGCCGGTGCGCCTGCCTGGCCTGCCCGAACTGAACGAGAGCGAGCGCGCCGAACTACGCAAGATCGTCGGGAGCTGGGGCTCGCAGCGGGCAGCGGCGGAGTAGGCGAGCGTCATTCTCGGGCGGAGCATAGCGAAGACCCGAGAATCTTAGGACAAGAAGGCACTGGTTTCCGAGATGGTCGGGTCAAGCCCGACCATGACGCTGCCCCCGCCCATCTGCCAAGTTAGAACACCAAGAATTCGAGGAAACACCCAATGACCACCCCTCCCCGCAAGACGCCCGAGACGCTGCGCAGCCGGCGCTGGTTCGGGGCGAGCGACCTGCGCTCCTTCGGTCATCGCTCGCGGGCGCTGCAGATGGGGCTCAACCATGACGAGTTCATGGGCAAGCCGGTGATCGGCATCCTCAACACCTGGTCCGAGATCAACCCCTGCCACACCCATCTGCGCGACCGCGCCGAGGCGGTGAAGCGCGCGGTCTGGGCGGCCGGCGGCTTTCCGGTCGAGATCCCGGTGATGTCGGCCTCGGAACAGTACCAGAAGCCGACGACGATGCTCTATCGCAACTTCCTGGCGATGGAGGCGGAGGAATCGATCCGCTCCCACCCGCTCGACGGCGCGGTGCTGCTCGGCGGCTGCGACAAGTCCACGCCCGCGCTCGTGATGGGCGCGACCAGCGCCGGCCTGCCCTTCATCTTCGTGCCGGCCGGCCCGATGCTGCGCGGCAACTGGGCCGGCAAGGTGCTGGGCTCCGGCGCCGACGTCTGGAAATACTGGGCCGAGAAGGAGGCCGGCAACATCACCGACGGGCAGTGGCGCGAGATGGAGAGCGGCATCGCCCGCTCGCATGGCACCTGCATGGTGATGGGCACCGCCGCGACGATGATGAGCCATGCCGAGGTGCTCGGCCTCACCTTGCCCGGCGCCTCCGCCATCCCGGCCGCCGACGCCGGCCATCCGCGCATGGCCGCGGCCGCCGGCAAGCGCATCGTCGAGATGGTCTGGGAAGACCTGACGCCCGACCGGATCCTGACCCGCAAGAGTTTCGAGAACGCCCTCACCGTCCACATGGCGGTCGCGGGCTCGACCAACGCGATCATCCACCTGATCGCCATGGCCGGGCGCGCCGGCGTGCCGCTGACGCCGGATGATTTCGACGCCTTCTCGCGCAAGGTGCCGGTGATCGCCAACCTGCGCCCCTCGGGCGAATTCCTGATGGAGGACTTCTTTTATGCCGGCGGCCTGCCAGCGCTGCTGAAGCAGCTCGAAAGCAAGCTCCACACCGACGCCATGACCGTGACCGGCAAGCCGCTCGCCGAGACGATCGCGCTCGCCACGGTCTATGACGACAACGTCATCCGCCCACTCGACAAGGCGGTCTCGACGGCGAACGGGCTCGCGGTGCTCAAGGGCAACCTCGCGCCGGATGGCTGCGTCATCAAGCCCTCGGCCGCTGAGCCGCGGCTGCTGAAGCATCGCGGCCCGGCGCTGGTCTTCGAGGATTACGACGCGATGATGCGCGCCGTGAACGACGAGGACCTCGACGTCACGCCCGACCATGTCATGGTGCTGAAGAATTGCGGCCCGGTCGGCGGGCCCGGCATGCCCGAATGGGGCATGCTGCCGATCCCCAAGAAGCTGCTCAAGCAGGGGGTGCGCGACATGCTGCGCATTTCCGACGCCCGCATGTCCGGCACGAGCTACGGCGCCTGCGTGCTGCATGTCTCGCCCGAGGCCTATATCAAGGGGCCGCTCGCCGCGATCCGGACCGGTGACATCATCGCCGTCGATGTCGAGGCGCGCAGCATCTCGGTCGAGCTCACGGATGCCGAGATCGCCGAGCGCCTCGCCGGATGGTCGCCGCCGAACCGCGACTATGCCCGCGGCTACGGCAAGATGTCGGCGGCCCATATCCGCCAAGCCGACAAGGGCTGCGATTTCGACTATCTCGAAGGCACGGAGCGCATCGCCGAGCCGGAGATCCACTGACCTCGGCCGCCACCCTCCGGTCACCGCCACGGCGGGCGCGGTCCGCGCATGTTGACGCTCTTTGGGAACTCTGGAACAAGCTGGCGCGCCAACGGCCCCGACAATTCTGCGGCGGATCGCAAGGTTAGGATTGCCCATGAATTCGCCGGCCGCGCAACGATTTACGGATCGCGTCCGCGATCGTTCGATCGTGGTCGGCATCGTCGGGCTCGGCTATGTCGGCATCCCGCTCGCCCTGATGATCCTGCGCCAGGGCATCCGCGTCATCGGCTTCGACATCGACGAAAAGCGCGTCGACGAGCTGAATGCCGGACAGTGCGTGATCAAGCATATCCCGACCGCCCCGATCGTCGAGGGCGTGCGCAGCGGGCAGTTCCAGGCGACCAGCGATTTCGACCGCCTGTCGGAGCCCGACGCGCTGCTGATCGCCGTGCCCACCCCGCTGACCAGGCATCGCGAGCCCGACCTGTCCTTCGTCGTCAGGACGACGGAGGCGATCGGCAAGTGCCTGCGCAAGGACCAGCTCATCGTCCTCGAATCGACCACCTATCCCGGCACGACCGACGATGTCCTGCGCCCACTCCTGGAGAAGGCCAGCGGCCTGAAAAGCGGCGAGGACTTCTTCCTCGCCTTCTCGCCGGAGCGCGAGGACCCCGGCAATCTCGACTTCAACACCGCGACCATTCCCAAGGTCATCGGCGGTGACGGCGCAGACGCGCTCGCCATGGCCGATGCTCTCTACGGCGCCTTCGTGACCAGGACCGTGCCGGTCTCCTCCACCGCCACCGCCGAGGCCGTGAAGCTCAGCGAGAACATCTTCCGGGCGGTCAATATCGCACTCGCCAACGAGCTCAAGCAGGTCTACGCGGCGATGGGCATCGACGTCTGGGAGGTCATCGAGGCGGCCAAGACCAAGCCCTTCGGCTTCATGCCCTTCTATCCGGGCCCCGGCCTGGGCGGACACTGCATCCCGATCGACCCCTTCTACCTGACCTGGAAGGCGCGGGAATACGACATCACCCCGCGCTTCATCGAATTGGCCGGGCAGATCAACACCGGCATGCCCTATCTCGTCGTCGACCGGCTGGCCGAGCTGGTCGACATCCGGCTGCGCAAGAATTTCAGCGGCGCCCGGATCCTGCTGCTCGGCGTCGCCTACAAGAAGAACATCGAGGACACCCGCGAGAGCCCGGCCCTCAAGCTGATCGAGCTCATCCAGAAGCGGGGCGCTGAGGTCGAGTATCACGACCCGCATGTCCCGGTGATTCGGCCGACGCGCGAGCACCCGGAATTGACCGGCCGCGAAAGCGTGCCCCTGACGCAGGAGGCGCTGTCAGGTTTCGACGCCGTCCTGATCGCGACCGATCACGACGATGTCGACTACGACCTCGTCGTTCGCCATTCCAGGCTGGTCGTCGATACCCGCAATGTCTGTGCCCGCCGCAAAGTCTCGGCGGATCACGTTTTCAAGGCCTGATCGACATCTCGAAGCCGGGCCGCTCCGCCGAGCGACCCGACAAGGCAAGGAGCAAGGAGAGCCCGCGCGGGCAGGAGGACAGCAAGGAGATTTCCGCCGGCCGGCCCTCGTTCCCAACCCCCGCCTTTCATGGTACCGCACTTGCGAAATCCGCTCGGCAATGCTTTTACGCTCCCCCGTCAGCATCCCGAGTCCAGAAGACGAGAACGCCGTGTCGCTCCCCAAAGCCTTTTCCGACCAACATGTCTGCGTGATTGGCCTGGGCTATGTCGGCCTGACCCTTGCGGTCGCCATGGCCGATGCCGGCTTCCAGGTTCACGGCACCGAGGTGCGTGACGAGGTGCTGGAGGGCCTTGCCAAGGGCGAGCCGCATTTCTGGGAGCCGCGCCTCAAGGAGAAGCTCGAACGCGTCGTGGCGCGCGGCAAGCTGACCTTCTCGAAAACCCTCGACGACAGCGTCAAGGCTTCGGTCTACATCATCACGGTCGGCACGCCGCTCGACAAGGACGGCAATGCGCGCCTCGGCATGGCCCAGGACGCGACCCGGCAGGTCGTCGAGCATATGCAGGACGGCGCCCTGATCATCCTGCGTTCGACGGTCAAGCTCGGGACGACCCGCAACCTGGTCAAGCCGATCCTGGAAGCCAGCGGCAAATCCTTCCAGATCGCGTTCTGCCCCGAACGCACGCTCGAGGGGCGCGCCCTGATCGAGCTCCATGAACTGCCCCAGGTCATTGGCGCCGACGACCCCGACGTCCGCTGGCGCTGCCAGCAGTTCTTCGGCCAGATGACCCCGACCACCGTCGTCGTCGGCTCGCTGGAAGCGGCCGAGCTGACCAAGCTGGTCGACAACACCTATCGCGACCTCTCCTTCGGCTTCGCCAACGAGATCGCCAAGCTCTGCGGGCGCATGGGCATCTCCGCCCGCGAGGTCATCCGCGCTGGCAAGCTCGGCTATCCGCGCACGAATGTCGCCCTGCCCGGCCCGGTCGGCGGACCCTGCCTCGAGAAGGATCCGCATATCCTGGTGGAATCCGCCAAGCAGTGGGGCGTCGACATGCCGATCACGCTCGCCGGCCGCCGCACCAACGAGGAGCAGCCCGCCGACGTGGCCGACATCGCCAGGATCTGGGCCGGCCGCCTGAATGGCTTCCCGGCCAAGCCGGTGATCAGCCTGCTCGGGCTGGCCTTCAAGGGAATGCCGCCGACCGACGATCTGCGCGGCACCATGGCCTATCCGATCTTCCGCGAGCTCGAGGCTGCTTTCCCGGACGCGACGTTCCGCGGCTATGACGCCGCGGTGGAGCCCGCCGCCGCCACGGCCTTTTTCGGCTTTCCGATGGTCAAGACGTTGGCCGCGGCTTTCGAGGGCGCCGACATCGTGCTCCTCCTGAACAACCATTCCGCCTTCCAGCAGATGGATCTGGCGGCGCTTGCGGCATCGATGCACCGGCCGGGGATCGTCTACGATCTCTGGAACATGCACGATGACATCATGGAATCCATGCCCGACGGTGTCGTGGCGCTCGCGCTCGGCAGTGAGCGGCTCTGAGGAGATAGAGATTTGGCCATTCGTAAGTATCTTGTGACCGGCGGTACGGGTTTCATCGGCTCCGCCCTGGTTCGGCGCCTGGTGAAGGATGGCCATGACGTCCGCGTCGTCGACAACGATCTGCGCGGCTCGAGCGCCCGTCTGGCCGACGTCCTGCCGTCGATCACGCTGATCCCTTGCGATGTCCGCGATGCCGACGCCATGACGGAGGCCGCGAAAGGCTGCGAGAGCATCCTTCATCTTGCCGCGCTCAACGGCACCGAGAATTTCTACAATCGTCCCGATCTCGTGCTCGATGTCGGCGTCAGGGGCATGTATGGCGCGCTCGAAGCGGCCAAGCGCAACGGCATCACCGAATTCGTCCTGGCTTCCTCCTCGGAAGCCTACCAGACGCCGCCGGTCGTCCCGACGCCCGAGGACGTGCCGCTGACGATTCCGGATCCTTGGAACCCGCGCTATTCCTATGGCGGGTCGAAGCTGATCTCCGAGATCATGCTGGCGAACTACAACCGGGACCTGTTCAAGAAGGCGATCATCTTCCGCCCGCACAATGTCTACGGCCCCGACATGGGCTGGGAGCATGTGCTGCCGCAGTTGATCCTGCGCGCCAAGGAACAGATCGCCAAGCACCCTGACGGGAAGGTGCCCTTCGAGATCCAGGGCGACGGCTCGCAGACGCGCTCCTTCGTCCATATCGACGATTTCATCGACGGGCTCCTGGCCATGGTCGAGAAGGGCGAGCACCGCAACGTCTACCATATCGGCACCCGGGAAGAGATCACGATCCGCACCCTGGTCGAGCAGATCTTCGCCTGGTTCGGCCGCGAGGCGGAGCTCGTCTCCACCCCGCTGCCGGCGGGCGGGACGATGCGCCGCTGCCCCGACACGACGAAGCTCGAGGCGCTGGGCTACGCACCGAAGATCACGATCGCTCAGGGGATCGAGGACATCGCGCCTTGGTATGTCGCCAATGCGCATCTCAAGCCGGCAGCATGACGTGTCTGTTGCCCGTTCCATGCTTCGGCCCGTCGCCCGGCCCGTGCGGCGGCTCCTGCGCCGGTTCGGATTTGACGTAGTCCCTTATACCGGGGCGACGCAGCATGACGTCCGCATGCATTGGCTGCGGGCGCTCGACATCGATCTGGTCGTCGATGTCGGCGCCAATGAAGGGCAGTTCGTCGGATGGATGCGCGATCGGGGCTATGCCGGGCGCATCGTCTCCTTCGAGCCGCAGGCCACGGCCTTTGGCGCGTGCTCGCAGCGCTGGGGCAAAGATGGGCAGTGGACCGGCATCCGCTCGGCGCTCGGCGAAGCCGCGGGCGAGATCGACCTGCAGATCGCCGGGAACTCGGTCTCGAGCTCGATCCTGCCGATGCTCGATTCCCATGTTGCCGCATTGCCCGAATCCGCCATCGTCTCGACCGAGCGCATCCGGATTTCGCGGCTTGACGAAGAACTCGCGAAACTGGCGATCGCGCCCTCGCGGACCTTCCTCAAGATCGACGCGCAGGGCTTCGAATTGCCGGTGCTGCGTGGTGCTTCGGGCTGGCTCGATCGCGTCGCGTTCCTGGAGTTGGAGCTGTCGCTCGTGCCGCTCTACGAGGGTCAGGAACTGCTGCCGACGATCTGGTCCGCCGTCGGCGATCTCGGCTTCACGCCGATCTGGATCGAGCAGGGCTTTTCCGACACGCAGGCACCGCGCATGCTTCAGGTCGATGGCCTATTCGTCAGAACCGATCTGTTGGCCCGGACCTAGCGTCGCAGAATGTCATATTTCAGGGATACGAACATAAATATTGCGGGAATAGGTGTGATCTGCGGTATCGCCGTGTTCACCCTCGCTTCCTGGATTTCGGTCGGATTTGGCGCCGCGCTCGCCCTGGCCGGCCTGGCCGCGCTATCCGTCCTCGTCGTCCGCCTGTATCGGCGCCTGCAGGCGAGCATCGCACGGCAGGAGAAGGCTCTCGCTGCTTTGCACCTCGACATCGAGCAACGCCTGACTCAGGCCTCTGGCGCATCGGATGAGTCGATGCAGAGCGTTGCCACCCGCTTTGCCGATATCGACTCTCTCCTCGAGCAGACCAACCGCTTGGCGGCGGCAATGGCGAAGCGGCTGAACACCTCCTCGAAGCGCCTGTCGGGCGTCGAGGCGACCTTGCAGATGATCACGTCCGCCAACAAGGACATCCCGCCGCTCGACCCGGCGGAACTGACCGACAATCTCACGGCCGCCGCTGTCGCCGCCGCCGAAGCCGTCGCGGGCCGTGAACAGAATACGGTCCGAAATCTGACCTCGCAGCTATCGGCCGCGAATGAACGGCTGCGGCTCATGGAGAGGGACGCCGACACCGTCAGGAGCGGCGTCATCGAAGCTGTCCAGACCGGGCATTTCCCGCCGCATTTCTATACGGCGAGCTCGTTCAACCCCGAGGTCGCCGTATTGCCCACCATCGCTGAATTCGTCGAGCCAAAAGTGGCTTTCGACGTCGGAGCCAATCGGGGCGAGTTCACGGCCGCGCTCCGTCATGCCGGCTTCGCGGTTCACGCCTTCGAGCCGCTGCCCGCGCTAAACACTCATTTGACGGAGCGCTTCGCGGCCGATGCCGATAAGGTGCGGATTCATGCCGTGGCCTGTTCGGACAGCGACGGCTCGGCGGAACTGCATCTTGCGACTGTTGACGACAATACGATCGATGCCTCCCTGTTCTCCACGCTCAACGAACATCCCGGCTTCAATGGCTTCGCCTTCTCGAATTCCATCACCGTGCCGGTTCGCCGGCTCGACACGGTTTTCGGCGATGCGGCGCCCATGTCCATCGGACTTCTCAAGACGGATACCGAAGGCAACGATATTTCGGTATTGAAGGGCGCGTCCACGATCAATGCGGCGGTCTTGATGGTGGAGTTCTGGGACAAGGATTACGTGTTCAATGTCGGCACAGTGGGCAACAGCCTGCAGGACTATCTCGCCGAAATTGACCGGAAGAAGTATCCCTTCTGGATCGTGATGTGGCGCGGTATTGCGCGCGACAACTTTGGAGTAGCCGCAGGCATCGAAGAAACGCCACCGGGCAGCTGGGGGAATATTCTGTTCTTGTCGAACCCGACCTTGACTGACGCAGTCCTGGCCTGGGCACGGCAGACTTACGGCGCCAGCCGTGTCAAGATTGTCGAAAAGACCGCCTAGAAGCAGCGCCTTGGTGAAATGTCGCGGAGAGACGAGACTATGAAATCAACGATCGTGGAAGCTCTGCGACCAATTGCGCGGCGTCTTCCCAGACCGGTGAAGGCATTTCTTCTGCGCACCTACCTGCAGATGCAGAACAAGCAGTCCAGGGCGCGCGTCGCCGCGGCTGCGGCCTCTCCTGTCGCGCCCGAGGCCGGAAAATTCGCCCCGTCGATGGATGTCGTGCCGGAGAGCCCCGCAGCGGCCCCTGCACGCCCCCCTCGGCTCGCCAAGCGCAGCCTCGTGGATGTCGTGATCTCGCCGAACGAGATCAGCTTCGCGCATGGCACCGGCGTGCTGCTGTCGCGGCTTCTGGAGAATCGGAAGGACATCGTCGCGATCCGCTCGCGCACGAATTATGGCGGAAACCAGCGTCTTTCGGCCCGCGAGATGTTCGCGCTGCCGGTCGGGATGACCGACCGGCGCGAGATCATGGCCCAGGTGTCCGAATGGCTTGCCGACTATGACGTCCGCTCGATCCTCTGCGTGCCCTATTTCGAGACCGACGTGACGCTCGCGATCGTCGCCCAGGCCATCACCGGCGCCCCGCTCGGGCTCTGGATCATGGACGACAACTGCCTGGAGGCCGGCGGCATCCGCCGCGCGGTGATGGCCGAGGGCATCGAGCGCGCATCGGCCCTGTTCGGCATCTCGAACGAGCTCAAGCGGCGCTACCAGGTCGAGTTCCGCAAGCCCATGGCCGTCCTGCCGCCGCTGGTCGCGCCGAGCATGGTGCGGACCAAGGCCAGCCCCGCGCCGGCGGAGCAGCGGCTGGTGATGATCGGCAATGTCTGGAGCGCCGACCTGCTCGATCGACTGAGCCAGGTCGTCGAGGCGGCGGGCCTGAAGGTCGACTGGTACTCTTCCAATCCCGGCCTCTGGACGAACCAGCACCCGCTTTCCGACCTGACCAAGCGTGGCGTGAACGTGATCGAGGGCGATGATCCGGACGTCGTTCGCAAGGCCGTGCTGTCCGCCACCGCGGTGGTCGTGCCGAGCGATCCCGGCGACTCCGGCGAGCACGAGAAGGCGCTCGGCACCATGAGCCTGCCGACCCGCATGCCGTTCGTGCTGGCGACCGCGGGCACTCCGATGATCGTTCTCGGCCGCGAAGGCACGGCGGCCGGCGGTTTCGTGAAGCGGCTCGATATCGGCTCCGTCATCCCCTATGACGCGCAATCGCTCAAAACGGCCGTCGAAGCGCTGTCGAAGCCCGAAACGCAGAACGCCATCCGGAAGCGCGCGGCGGAGCTTGCCCCGCAATTCTCCTTCGAGGGCGTCGACAATTTCGTCTTCGACACCATCCTCGCCGGCGGCCGCTGGCCGGATGATCGCTTCGAGAACCTCTTTCCGACCGATCCGAAATCCTTCGCCTATTTCTTCGACAAGCCGGTCGCCCCCCAATACGCGGCCCATTTCGGCGAAGTCGTCTCGCTTTGCGACCGCCTGAAGGCGATGGGGTTCTTGCCGGACTTCGTCCTCGACATCGGCGCGTCCACGGCGATCTGGTCGAACGCGGTGGCGAGCGTCTTCGACAAGGCGCGCTACATCCTGTGCGATCCGATGTTCCAGCGTTATCCGAACGTCTGGGCGAAGCCCGGTTTCGAACTCGTCGAGGTGGCGATCGGCGACAAGCCCGGGCGGGCGACCTTCTCGGTGTCGAGCGACCTCTACGGCTCGTCCCTGCTCTCCGTTTCGGACGTGGTCTCGGTCGTCGACAAGGTCGAAGTCCAGATCAAGACCATTGACGCCGTCGCCAAGGAAAAGAAGCTCGCCGGGCGCGGGCTGCTGAAGATCGACGTGCAGTTCGCCGAACATCTCGCCATCGAGGGTGCGCTGAAGACGCTCGACCGGAATGTCGATGTCGTCATCCTCGAGCTCACTCTGACCCGCGTGCATCCGGAGGCCAAGACGCTGCTCGAGATGTGCAACCGCATGGACGAACTCGGCTTCCGCGTCTTCGACCAGGTCGGCGGCTGGCGGGTTCCGTCCTCGGGCGAGCTGGAACAGCTCGACCTTGCCTTCGTCCGCAAGGGCCTTGGCGGCACCATACAGTCGGTAGACGCCAAGTCCTGAGCGGACAGAACCCTCGATCCTGCGGAGGCGGTTTTCAAGGCCTCCGCAGGATCGTGCCGCCAAACGGCCTTCCAAGGGCCCTTTGCCGTCCCCTGAGCCATGCCAAAACACCACCAGCGCATGAGCGACCGCGGGCGATCTGCGGTCGCCTTTTCGAAGCGCGCGACGGCGAGCCGAGGCTCGGGCCATAAAGTCGCTGCTTTCGGGTGCCAGTTTGTCTATAGTGTTCTCCTCGACGGCGGATTGGCTCAATTGCCACGCCACGTCTGCGCTGATGCGCGCTCGCTATGAGAGAACCACGGATAATCTCGGACCAGGCCTGAAAAGGAACCGCTTGCCGAATGCTATCGACACAATCCGATCGCAGCGAAGCCAGATTGAACAGCCACTCGCAGGAGGATGAGGGTGCCCTCATTCGGGATGGCTATGAGGCCTTCCTCGAGAAACGGTTTCCGGATTCGGTCGCATATTTTACGCGCGCGGCGCGCCTCGGTTCGCCGCAGGCCGATTATTGGCTCGGGTTCCTGACGCTGGACCATGGTTGCGCCGAGCAGGGGCTCTCCGGCGGAGAGGCGGCGCTGGCGCGAGCGGCGGATGCCGGCCATGCCCCGGCCGCGACACGGCTCGCAGCGGAGCTGCTGAAGCGCGAGGATGACGAAGCAGCTTTGACCGAAGCCGTCGCGCGGCTGAGAACGGCCGCCGGCGCCGACGAGCCGATGGCGCATTATCTCCTCGCCAACTGCCTGCGCTGGGGCATCGGCCTGCCCGCCGATCCGCCCCAGGCAGCCCATCATCTGCGCGTCGCGATCGATGCTGGTGTCGAGGGCGCGGCTGAGGCCCTGGCAGAACTCGAGCTGGCCACCTCGAATGCGCCGGGCACGCAGCAGCAATGGATGGAGCGCGGCCCCGCGGACGCATTGGCGCATGGCCCGCGTGCCATGACGCTCGAGATCACGACACGCTGCAACCTGACCTGCGTGATGTGTCCTCACGGCTTGACCGACGGGATGCTGGTCAAGCGCGATGCGCCGGACGTGATGATCGAGGCCGTGCTGCGCTCGCTGGACGATCTGGACGAGATCCATCCGACGGGGGTCGGCGAGCCGCTGCTTGCCGACGGCTTCTGGCGCATCGTCGACACCCTGAACGGGCGTGAATCGCCGAAGCTGGTCTTTCACACCAACGGGATGCTGCTCACCGAGCGCAATGTCGAGAGGCTGAACGCGGCGCCGATCGCGCGCGTCAATATCTCGGTCGATGCCGCCGATCCCATGACCTATCGGCGCATCCGTGGTGCGGAGATGCGCAAGACGCTCGATGGCATTCGACGCCTGGTCCAGGCGTCGAGCTTCGCCGGCGAGACCCCGCCGGTTTGCATTTCGATGGTCCTGATGCGGGAGAATATCGAGGAAGCGCCGCAATTCGTGCGCATGGCGGCTGAACTGGGCGTGCGCCATGTCTATTTCGAGCATCTGACCGAGCCGCATGTGGCACGCGAGACCTGGAAGGTCAGCCGGGGCAATTTCAACTTCAACTATGCCGAGCAGGACCTGCACGACGAACCGGACTATGCCGACAAGCACATCATTCTCGCGATGGACGAGGCCGACCGCCTCGGCGTCGTCATCGAGGGCTACGAGGTGCTGCTGTCGCCGGAGAACGTCAGCCACCAGCAAAGGCGCTGCCGCACCGGCGCCTTCGCGCCGAGCTCGATCTAGAGCAGGATGCGAAAAAGTGGGAACCGGTTTTTCGCATTGATCCTGCTCTAACTCTTTGATGAGAGACGGATTCAGATTTCAGATGGGATCACTTCGTGATTCCATCTGAAATCATCCGGCTCTAGGGAACAGTCCGCAATGGCACATGAAGTCCGTGACTGCAGATGGCCATGGAACCGGCTCTATCTGCACGCCAATGGCGACATCAAGCCGTGCTGCTATGCGACCTCGCCCGTCGGCAACGTGATGGACGGCGACAAGCCGGAGGAAATCTGGAACGGCAAGGAGATGCAGGAGCTCAGGCAGTATATCGTCGAGAACCGCATCCATCCGGTCTGCGCGGGAGCCGGCTGTTCCTTCATTCGCTCCCGGATGGCGCCGGACGAGGAGACGGCTTCGCAGGTGGTCTATCGCAAGGTGCCCGAGGGCGTGGTCCTGCCACATACCGAAGCGCTGGCAAAACTCGGCCAGCGCGATGCGCTCTGGACACTTGGGCACAGTCTTCTGGAAAAGGCCGGCCAACGCCCGTCGCGGCTGACGATGCGCTTCGTCAAGGACAGCGCCCTCGCCTATCTCTGGCTCTACCGCGCCTCACGCAAACGCTCGGAACTCGCCTCCTATCGCCTTGCCCTTTCACTGTTCGAGTGGAATAGCCGGCTGGTCAACGGCTTTGCCTTTTCACGCGCGAAACAGGCGGGAGAAAGCGGCTATGCCCAAGCCTATATCCTGGCCGGACGCATTCTCATCGAGGGAAAAGGCATGGGCCATAAGGTGACTGAGGCGAAGGAGCTGTTCCGAAAGGGCGCCGAGCTCGGTGACCCGATGGGCTACTATCTCCTGGGCTGCATTCTGAAGACGGATCCCACTCAGGTCGAGGAGGCCAGGAAACTCCTCACGCTGGCGAAGAGGCGTGGAGTAGCCGAGGCCGATGCGGCGCTGGAATACCTGCAGGCCGCCTGAGAATCTTGCGCAACGCTATGATCCGCCCCCGCCGAGCGAGCGGGCCGGCCCGACTAGCGACAAGCGACCCCTCAGACTTGTCAGTCCGTTCGTTTAAAGGCAAGAGTGCCGCGCCGAAGCGCTGTATGGGATCATTTGCATGAATTACGGGGATATGGACGCTCAGGTCGGGCGCGCCATCAAGGCTTTGGGTTACACGTTTCCGGTCGTCTACGATGTTGGCGGCTCCAACGGAGCCTGGGTCAACATCATGTCGAAAGTGCTGCCCGAGTCGCGCTTCGAGGTGTTCGAGCCTCTCGCCGAACTCCACCCCGGCTATCGCGAGATCCTGGGCTATCTCAAGGGGATGCACCAGGAATCCTACATCCATCCCATCGCCATCGGCGAGAAGGACGGCTCGATCACGATCAACGTCTATGACGACCCCTCCGCCAGCACGACCTTGGCGATCGCGGGAGCCGACCACATCAAGCCCGCGAAGGTCCCGCTCCGCTCGATCGACTCGATCGTCGCCTCGCGGATGTGCGCGGCGCCGGACCTGATCAAGATCGACATCCAGGGCGGCGAGCTGGCCGCGCTGAAAGGGGCGCGGCAGACGCTCCCGGGCGTGAAGTTCCTGATGCTTGAGACCTGGATTCAGCGGGGCTACGGCGACAACACCCCCCTGCTCCACGAGCTGATGAGCTTTCTCTCGCCGCTCGGTTTCGTGCCCTATGAATTCGGCGATGTCTTCCGCAATGACAAGGCCGAGGCCGTTGCGATCGACGTCTGGTTCATCAACCGCGCAAAAGCGCATGAACCCGCGATGTTCTGAGCACCGGTCGCGGCTCGGCGCAGGCGGCAGACGCCGGTTGCATGACCAGCGGGTTCGTGAACCGGCCACCCGATCCGCGCGGGACCATATGCCGCTGCGCTGCCGTGCAGCCGCGGCTTTCACGCGAAGAAACGTATGACCTCCATGATCGATCTGACCAGCTCGACGCTTTTCTCCGCCGACTTCTACCTTCGCCATAACCAGCGCCGGCTGGAGCATCTTGCCTCGCTCGGCCTCGACCTGGCGGGCAAGAGCGTTCTCGAGCCGGGAGCCGGCGTCGGCTACCACTCGCTCTTCTATCTCGACCGCGGCTGCCGCGTGACGGCTTTCGAGCCGCGCGCGGAGAACTGCGAAGCCTATCGCGCCCAGATCGAGGCTTCGTGGTCCCCGACGGCCGAGAACGTCACCCTGGTCGAGGCGCCTTTCGAGGCCATCGACGGCCTGGGCGAGCGCTTCGATCTCGTCCATTGCTATGGCTTCCTCTACCATGTCGGCGATCCCGAGGCCGCCATCGCACTGCTCGCGCGCCGCACCGCGGGCTTCATGGTGCTCGAGACCTGCGTCTCGATGGACGCCGGCAGCGCCATCAATGTCATCGACGAGCCGACCGCCAACCCCGCCCAGGCCTTCGACGGCAAGGGCTGCCGGCCGACCCGCGCCTGGGTGATGGAGTCGCTGACCCGCCACTTCGCCCACGCCTATGTCACCCGGACCCAGCCGGCGCATGACGAATTCCCGCTCGACTGGACCAGGCCCTGGCCCAACAGGAGCGGGCTCACGCGCGCCGTCTTCGTCGGCTCCCATGTGGCTTTGGACAATCCGAACCTGCTGGACAGCCTACCTGACACGCAGACTTGGGGATGATATTGAACGGAAGCGCCTCCAGCCTTGAACGCCGAAAAACACGTCAAGGCTGCAATTGAAGGTTTCAACCAAAGACGAAGCACCCAAGCGCTTCTTGAATTGGCGATAATTTCAGATGAAAAAAAAGTATATCGCCGAAGATTTCAATTCTCAGGAAGCGATTGAAACATATCAAGCTGGCTTTTTAGGCCTTCGGGATCGCTATCTGACGACTCCGCATACAGTATCTTTTGAAACTTATGCAAAATGCGATGCTGCATGCAACTTCTGCCCATACGTTTCGATCGAACGTCAGGGCAAAAAGATGTCCGATGAACTGATTGCAAAAATTGTATCCAATATTGGCGATCTCGATCAGAGTGTTCCGCTTTTTGTGACAATTGCGCGCATCAACGAGCCTTTTCTTGATAAGAGAATATATGACATCACGAAGTCGATAAATCACGTCGCTCCGCATGTGCAGTTTATCTATTTTTCGAACGGCTCGCCACTTAACGAAGCGGCGATGGACCGCTTTGAAGAACTGCCTAACTCCTTCTGTCTCTCGCTCTCGCTGAACGATCATCGGAAAGCCCGCTATGAGGAGATCATGCAGATTTCCTACGAGCGCGCGATCCAGCGCTTCGATGCCATCCACCGCAGGAAGGCGGAAGGTCGACTTCCATTCTGGACTCGCGTGACCAAGGTTGCCGACAACAACGGCGATGACGCGGAATTCATCTCGTTCGTCAAGGAGCGGTGGCCGAAATTCGACGTCTCGGTCTATCGACGCGCAACATGGTCAGGTTCGGTGAATACCACGCCGAGCATCGTGCCCGACGTCGGATGCTATCAGTGGTTCACGGTAGGGTTTTACGCTGACGGCACCGACCCCTTCTGCGTCATGGACGCCGACGGAAAATTTCGACACGGCGACATTCGCACCCAGCATCTGCTGGAGATCTATAATCACCCCTATCGGAAACATCTCCGCGGCCACATCACGAACCGCAAAGACGTGGATTACTGCCGCACCTGCCCTTTGATGTCCTGATCGACGAATTGCAGGCGAGACCTCTCAAGATCGGGCGGCCTTTGACGATCGATCCACTGAAAATCCGTAAGATCGATCTCCGCCTCGACGAGTCCAAACACCGTCTTTGGCGAACTGATGGTAAAATGCAGCATCGACTGGCGCAGATCGAGGACCAGCCTGTCGCCCTCACTCAGATCGGCAATGCCGAGATCGATGAAATAGTCGCCGGACAGAAAATGCGCCCTGAAGGACCAAGTCACATCCAGCGCTGAGCCCGGCTCGAGAACGGGCAACGGCGAACCCACCATCAGATTGCTGGCTCCGCTGAGAATCTGATTGGTCTTGCTGCGCAGGATCAGGCCGAGTTCGGGCGCAGCAACTCTGTCGAAAATCTGCACCCGAGTGGTCAGGAACAGGGTCTCCCCAGGTTTAGCTGGACTTGCGAGGTCGCGTCGGTCGCCGCGGTGCAGGACCGCATCGGTGAATTTTGCCCCTCCGCTCCCCGAACGCAGCTCTTGCGGGTTATACTGCGCACGCCGATCGGGGAGCCCCGCCCAGTCTGCCGCGATTGGACCCCCGACATCAGGGGACGCCATTGCCTTCACGTCCGCGGCTTGCGCGACGGCTGTCTCCCGAATTTCGTCCGCCGGAGCCGGCTCGGTCTGGAGATTGGCTCCCGTCGTCAGGTTCATGTAGATGCGCACGGCATCAGCCGTCGAGCCGTCGAAGAGCAGCTGTCCCAGATGGAGGATCAGCCCGCGCGTGCAGAAGCGCGTGACGAGATCGGGGCTGTGGGTCACGAACAGGACGGTACAACCCCTCTTCTGCATCTCCTCAAAGCGCCTGAAGCACTTGTTCTGGAACTTGAGATCCCCGACCGCCAACGCCTCATCGACGATGAGGATATCCGGTTCGCTGGCGACCGAGCAGGCGAAGGCCACCCGCACATACATGCCGCTGGAATAGGTCCGCGTCGGCTCGTCGAAATAGTCGCCGATATCGGCGAAGGCCTCGATGGCGGCGATGCGCTCGGCGAGCTCCGCCGCCGGGACGCCCTGCAGCACGCATTGGAATTCCGCGTTCTTGCGGCCGGTCCATTGCGGGTTGAAGCCCGCACCGAGCTCGAGCAGCGCCGCGATCCGGCCGAACGTCTGAACCTTTCCAGACGTAGGGCGCAGCGTACCGGTGATCATCTGCAGCAAGGTCGACTTGCCGGCGCCGTTGACGCCGAGAATGCCGACCGTCTCACCCTTCTTGATATCGAGCGAGATGCCATCGACGGCCCGATGCTCGCTATGGGCGCGATGCGGGCGCAGGCCCAGCGCAACCCGCAGCGGGTCCAGCGGCGTCTGTCCGAGGCGATACACTTTCCGAACGTCTTCGACGAGGATCATGCTGGAACTGTCGTTTGACGCGACGGTCTGCATCGCTCGTTATAGTCTCCATATCGGGGGGCGACCACCACGCCGGTGCCCCGGCCTTGCGGTTGGTCGCCCGCCTATCTATACACCCTCCCGGGTTTTTCAATTGATTATGGGGCGTCTTCGGACGACGCGAACAGGCATGGCGCTCGGCCGCTTGCAGCTATTGGCCTATCTTGCACGATCGGAACTGCAGCGACGCCATGCCGGCAGCATGGGCGGCGTGGCATGGACCGTGATCGCGCCGATGGCCCTGATCGGGGCGATGTGGTTCGCGCTCGATATCGGGCTCGGCATGCGGGCCGCGGCCGGGCCCGGCTTCGGGACGGCCCTGATCGTGGGCATGGTCGGCTGGCTGGCCTTTGCCGACAGCGTCTCGGACTCGACGAGCTCCGTGCTGCGCAACCCGCATCTCGTGAAGAAGATGGTGTTTCCGATCGAGCTGATGCCTCTCGCCTCGGTCGCGGCCGCCTACATCGTCCATCTCGCCATCCTGGCCATCCTGGCGCTGGTTCTCGCCCTGCTCGGCCAGCTCGACCTCCGCTTCATCTGGGTCCTGCCGCTCTGCATGGCCCTGTCGATCGCGGTTTCATCCGGCATTGCTCTAACCGTTTCGTCGCTCAATATTTCCGTCCGCGACACGCAGGCCGCCGCGCCCTTCATCACCACCGTCTGGTTCTGGCTGACGCCGATCGTCTGGTCGCCGGCGCAATTGCCGCAGGCCTGGCGCTCGGTCGTCGGCCTGAATCCGATGGCTGTGGTCGTCGAGGGCTACAAGACGGCGCTCACCGGCTCGACATTCCCCTTCGACGCGACGACGACCGGCATCAGCCTTCTTGTTGCCGCGTTGCTCTGCGCAGCAGGGGCCTTGCTCTTCGCGACATTGCGACCCAGCTTCGCCGACAGCATCTGATCGGCACTTCTCTCACCGAAGGACCAGGACCATGGCGATCTATTCTCTCACGGGTAAGCGCATCTGGGTTGCCGGCCATCGCGGGATGGTGGGAGCGGCCGTCGTGCGTGCGCTCGAGGCGCGTGGCGATGCCACCATCATCAAGGCCGGGCGCGACGTGGTCGATCTCAAGGATCAGGCCGCCGTGCGCTCCTGGATGAAGCGCGAGAAGCCGGACGCCGTCATCCTCGCCGCAGCCAAGGTCGGCGGCATCCTCGCGAACGCCACCTATCCGGCCGACTATCTCTATGACAACCTGATGATCGAGGCGAATGTCATCGAGGCAGCCCATCGCGAGGATGTCGGCAAGCTGCTCTTCCTCGGCTCAACCTGCATCTATCCGAAATTCGCAGCCCAGCCGATCAACGAGGACGCTCTCCTGACCGGCGAGCTCGAGCCGACCAACGAATGGTACGCCATTGCCAAGATCGCCGGCATCAAGCTGTGCCAGGCCTATCGCAAGCAGTATGGGCGCGACTTCATCTCGGCGATGCCGACCAATCTCTATGGCCCGCATGACAATTTCGACCTCAAGTCGAGCCATGTCCTGCCGGCGCTGATCCGCAAGGTCCATGACGCCAAGCTCTCCGGCGGCAAGGTGACGATCTGGGGCTCCGGCACGCCGCGGCGCGAGTTCATGCATGTCGACGACCTCGCCAGCGCGCTCGTCTTCATCATCGAGAACTATTCGGACCACGGTCATCTGAATGTCGGCATCGGCGAGGACGTCACCATCCGCGAATTGGCCGAGACCGCGGCCAAGGTCGTCGGCTATCAGGGCGGCTTCGACTACGATTCGACCAAGCCGGACGGCACGCCGCGCAAATGCACGGACAATACCCGCCTGCGCGGCCTGGGCTGGGCGCCCCGGATCGGCCTCGAGGACGGCATCGCCGACACCTATCGCTGGTTCCTGGAGAACTGGAAGGAAGCGGCCTGAGCCAGGGCCGGCGAGGTGAGCGTCGAGATCTCCATCGTCACAGCGACGCTCAATCGCCGGGAGATGCTCTCGCGCGCGATCGCCAGCGCCATGGCGCAGGGTCTCGACGGTGTCGAGCACATCGTCATCGACGGCGCCTCGACCGACGGCACGCTGGAGCTGCTCGCGGGGTTCCCGCATCTGCGGGTCGTCAGCGAGCCGGACCGGAACCTCTATGAGGGTTGGAACAAGGGGATCCGCCGCGCGACCGGGACGCTGATCTGCATCCTGAACTCGGACGACGAGCTGCCCGACGGCGCATTCGACATCGTGCGCGGGCTTCTGCGCGGAGCCCCTGCCGTCGACATGGTCTCCGGAGCCGTCGAGATCATGCGCAATGGCGGGCCGCCGGCCGGGACCATTCGCGTCCTCGACCATCCGGCGATGATCGCCTTGCGCGAGCAGGATATCGGGCCGGGCGTGCCGCTCACCAACGGCCGCTTCCTGTCGCGCCAGCTGCTCGACCGCGTCGGCCCCTTCGACGAACGCTACTCCGCCATCTCCGACCGCCAGTTCTTCCTGCGGGCGCAGCTCGCGCGCCGGAGCCATGTCACGACCGACAAGCCGCTCTATCGCTACCACATCCATGACCAGTCGCTGACGCTCAACGACCAGGCGCCCTCGCTTGCCCATGCGCGGCAATGCCTGGCGGCGGCAAGGGACGGCATGGCTGAGGCGGAAGACCCCGCCCTCCGCGCCGCCTATCGCCGCTGGCACGCCTGGGCCTCGTTCTACTTGGCCGGTCTCGAGGCTCGCAGCGGCCAGGCCGGACAATCGCTCGGCACGGTCGCTGCAGCAACGGGGCGCGACCCGCTCTGGCCCTTCCGCCTCCCCCCGATGCTCGCCCGCCATATCAACGAGCGCGCCGCCCGGCTGGGGCGGCTGGTCGCGTGACCGGCAGGCTACGTCTTTCGGTCGTCATCCCCACCTATCGCAGGCAGAGGGAGCTCGGCCATGCGCTGGCCTCGCTCGCGCCGGAAGCGGAGCTGATCGACGAGGTGGTCGTCGTCGATGACGGCTCGCCCGAGCCCGTCGAGATCGCCCCGCCCCCGGTGCTGAAGAAGCGCGTTCGCCTCGTGCGGCTGCCGCAGAATGTCGGAGCCTCGGGCGCGCGCCAGGCCGCCGTGGATCACGCAACGGGCGACCTGATCGCCTTTCTCGATTCGGACGACGCCTGGCTGCCCGGCAAGCTTGCGGCGCAATTGCCGTTCTTCTCGTCCGGCGACGCCATGCTCGCGGTCGCGACCGGCTGGCAGGATTATCACCCCGGCAGCCGAAACCTGGCCTGCCGGATGCCGGTCGGCGCTACCGAGCCAAGGGACTTCGCCAGCGGCTGCTGGTTCTGTCCGGGCTCGACAGTCGTGATCGGCCGCGAGGCGTGGAACCGTGTCGGGCCCCTCGATGCCGGTCTTCGCCGCCTCGAGGACCTCGACTGGTTCCTGCGCTTTGGCCTGGCGGGAGGGAAGCTGGTGGTCGCCGATGTGATCGGGGCAGCCATACGGCACGGCGCCAAGAACAATCAGCCGCTCGTCGATGCCGCGGCACGGCGGATCTCCGAGCGGTTCGCCACCGACGCTCGGGTCACGACCCCAGTGCTTCGCAACCTCAGGGCCTATCTCGACATGGAGCGGGCCGCCTCGGCCTATCGCGGCGGAAATCCGGCCCAGGCGACGGCGCTGATGCTGCGCTCGCTCCTCGGCAAGCCGCGCGCGGGCCTGCATCTCCGGCAATGGTGGCGGCGAGGCCAGCCCCGGCTGTCACATGCCGAGCTGGAGGAGCTGCTGGGGATTTCGGAAACCTGACCCGCCGCCGGATGCCCTGGCAGCGGCGCAGCGCCCGCTCCTATTTCCAGATCCGCCACTTCCAGCCGTCGGTCGAGGTTTCGATCTTGTCGAGGAAATCCTCGCGCATGAAGATCGCGTCGATCGAGGTCAGCTTGTGCTTGGCGGCCCAGTAGACGTCGCCGAAATCGACCAGGACGAAGCCGAGCTCGGTTACCGGCTCCATCAGCTCATGCAGGAGCGGGGTCGTTACGCCATAGCCGCGATAGAGCCAGGTCTCGAGCAGCAGGATATCGGCGCGGCGCATGGTCTCGCGACCGCCCTCGATGATGGCGACCTCGAAGCCCTGCGTGTCGATCTTGACGATCTGGGGATGGGGGATCTGCTTCTCGGCGACGAAATCATCGAGCCGGCGCACCGGAAACGAGGCGATCTCGTCGAGGCGGCTCGACGCCTTGAGGCTGTCCTGTATCGACTTGATGCGGTCGATCTCGAGGAAGGTGCTGCCGAAGCCGCCGGAGAAGATCGCCATCTCCTTGGTTTCGTTCTCGGCGCCCAGTCCGATCCGGTGGAGGTGGAAATTCGGGTGCGCGGGCAGCACCTTGGCCAGCGACTCGCTATAGGTGCTCATCGCGTCGGCGAGCGGCTCGAACAGATGATAGCTGGCATTCGGGAAGACGGGGTTGATGACCGCCGACCACATGCCGTTTGACGCGCCGATGTCATAAATGACTTCAGGTGCATAGCCGAAAGACTTCAGCTGTTCGAAAAGGCGAATCTCGGCCTCGGAAAATCTCAAAGAATCCGACAAGAAAATCTCCGGTAATTGACCTGGCCAGTTGGCCCGTTTCGGCAACATCCGCGGCGCTTTGTCAAGCACGCCTCGAGCGAGTGGGATCGCATTTCGGCGCTCTCCTGCATCGGAACAGGCGCTTTTTTGTGGTCGTTCCCGCATGAACGCGAGATGACCGGAATTGTCTGAGCGATCGCGCCATGCCCGATGTCACGAGCGAACATTCTGGCTTTGTGGCGATCCTCCCGCTATTGCGGTCAAGTCAGTGATCAAGGGAAAGCGCGGAGTTGCCATCCATGTCGAGTTCGGTTCGGATTGTGCCGGTCATCCTTTCGGGCGGCGCAGGAACGAGGCTCTGGCCTTCCTCGCGCGAGGCTTATCCGAAGCAATTCCTGCCGCTGCTCGGCGATCGCTCCACATTCGAGGATACCCTGGCGCGGGTCTCCGACCGGTCTGTCTTCGCCGATCCGATGATCGTGACCGGTGAGGATTTCCGCTTCCTCGTTGCCGATCAGCTGGCGCGGGCCGGCGTGAGCGGCCGCATCGTGCTGGAGCCGATGAGGCGCGATACCGCCCCCTGCATCGCGGTCGCGGCCGAGCTCCTGCGGGCGAGCGACCCGAATGCGGTGATGCTCGTGCTCGCGGCCGACCACCTCGTCACCGACAAGGCCGCCTTCGCCGCGACCGCACAGGCAGGCCTTGCCGCGGCGGCGGCGGGCGGGCTCGTCACCTTCGGCATCACGCCGACGCAGCCGGCGACAGGATATGGCTATATCAATCCGGGCGCGGTGGCGGATGGCCGGGTGCGCAAGGTGACGGCCTTCGTCGAGAAGCCCGACCGGGCGACCGCCGAGACATTCGTCGCCGACGGCTATTTGTGGAATTCCGGCAATTTCCTGTTCCGTGCCGACGCTTTCCTGAACGAGCTGCGGACCTTCGAGCCCGAGATCGCCGCGGTTGCCGAGCAGGCCGCCAAGGCGATCGCGGTGGACGCCGCCGGCGACATCACCTTCGAGCGGATCGATCGCGCGATCTTCGCCGCCTCTCCGGCCAAATCGGTCGACTATGCCGTCATGGAGAAGACGGCCCAGGCCATGGTGGTCGAAGCCAACTACCGCTGGTCCGATCTCGGCTCCTGGGACGCGCTTTGGGAAATGTCGGAGAAGGACGCCGAAGGCAACGCCGTGCGCGGCGGCGTGACGCTCTCGGGCACCCGCAACTCCTATGTCGCGAGCGACGAGATCCATACCGCCGTGGTCGGTCTGGAGAACGTCGCCGTGATCGCCTCCAAGGATGCGGTTCTGGTGGCCCGCCGCGACGTCGCCCATGAGCTCAAGGCCCTCGTCGGAGGGCTGCGCGCCAAGGAAGCCACCCGCAAGTTCGCTGACGAGCATGCGCGCGTCATGCGCCCCTGGGGCTCCTATGAGAGCGTCGATCGCGGCAGCCGCTTCCAGGTCAAGCGGATCGTGGTGAAGCCCGGCGCCCGCCTCTCGCTGCAGAAGCATTTCCACCGCTCCGAGCACTGGATCGTGGTGACCGGCACGGCCACGGTGGAGATCGACGGCACAACGAAGATCGTGCGCGAGAACGAGAGCGTCTATATCCCGCTCGGCGCCTGGCACCGCCTCGGCAACGAAGGCAGGATCGATCTCGAGCTGATCGAGGTCCAGTCGGGCAGCTATCTCGGCGAGGACGACATCGTCCGCTCGCAGGACGACTACAAGCGGGTGTGACGCCAGTCGTTCAGGCAGGCGCGCCCTGCTCGGCTCACTGGCAGCCACCGCGGCAGCGAAGGCCGCTGACCGCGGTGCTCCCCTCGCCCTGCGTCACGACGTCGATCACCGTTCCGCCGCGGCGCCAGGTGAAGATGCAGCCGGCGAAACCGACGCAGGCGAAGGTCTCGGGTCGCCCGGCGCAACGCCGGTCGCCCGGCTGGCACTCGTCCGCTTCCGGCAGGGTGATCGGCCGCCAGCCCTGCGCCAGCAGGCTCTTGCGCGCCTTCTCGTAGTCCTGCAACCGCGGAACTCCGGGCAGTCCTTCCGCCGCGTCCGCAGCGGCTCCGGCCGCGAACAGAAGCGCGATGGCAATGATCCGCTTCACGGTGCGCCCTCCTGCTTCAGCGTTTCATCGGTCCTTCGGCGCGCTTGCCGCGCCGGGGCATTCCGTCATGGATGCGCCGATCCGGGCGCAACGGGCCTCGTCGAAAGGAGGCAGTCCGTCTGCACCGGCCGGAGTTGCGAGCCGCCGTGCCGAACCAGCACTGGGCCGCCGCGACGCCGGCCTCGATTGTCTTTGCGACTCCGCGAGACTCGACCATCAGCCCGGCAAAGGTCAAGGGCGGATTGCGCTTCAGTCACAGCAACGCGGCGCTTCGACGCAACCTGCGAAGAGCGTCCTGGACGCTTCAGGCCCGGAGCGAGAGCTTGTAGGAATAGGCATCGCCCCGGAAGAGGCCTTCGACATATTCGATCATCTCGCCATCCTGGCCATAGCTGCGGCGCTTGATCAGCAGGCAGGGGACGGGCTGCGCGAAACCGAACACCGCGCATTCCTCCTCGGTCGGCGCCGCCGCTTCGATGATCTGCTCGCACAGGACGAGCGGTGCCCCCAGCTCGCCAAGGAGCGCGTAGACCGACTGTGACAGATCGGAATCCGGCAGGCTCGGCGCCACCTGCAGATTGTACCAGGCGACCTCGCGCGACATCGGCACGCCGTCGCCACTGCGAATCCTGACCAGTTTCAGGAATTGCGCGTTGGACGAGAGGCCGAAGATCGACGCGATCGACCTGTCCGCGACCACGGCGCTTTCCAGAATGCGCGAAGACGGCACCCGCCCGAGCTCGCGCATCTCCTCGGTGAAGCCCTTCAGGCGGTCCATCCCCGAATGCATGCGCGACCCCGGCCCCTGGACGATCGAGCCGAGACGGCCATGCGCACTCAAGAGCTTGCGCTGGCGCAGGCTGTTATAGCATCGCTGGACAGTCGCGCGGCTGATATGGAGTCTGTCGGCAAGCTGGCGTTCGGCCGGCAAGGTGGTTCCGGCTGGAAGCGTGCCGTCGCCGATCAGCTGAGCCAACTGATCTTCCAACTGCTGGTAGAGCGGCTTTGCCGTGTCGTCACGCAGTTCGAGCAGGTTCTGCAAGGCGGGCCTGGCCGGAGGCGGCGTCTCGGACACTGCGGGATGCGCAGACCGGGTGCGCGAGCGGGTGCGCGGCGTTGACGTCATGGAGTGGAAGGCAGGAGCTGGAGCGGCATGGCGGGCATGATCTTCGTTCTAGGCAGTTTCGTCGTCGCCTGCTCGGCGAAGGTGGCGCGCTTTCCGATCGCAGGAGAATCGCTGCGCGCCGAGGCCCTGACTGTGGAGCCCGGCGGCAAGGGACTCAATCTCGCTTTGGGCGTACGCCGGCTGGGCATTGCCGTCGACGGCCTGATGGCCATTGGCGACGACCTCCTGTCCGCCTTCGCCGCTCCGGCCCTGTGCCGGGCCGAACTGCCCGAAACGATGCTGAAACGCTTTTCCGGCGCCACCGGCGGCGGAATCGGTTTCACCGATGCCAGCGGCGAGAACTGTCTCGCGGTCAATCCCGGCGCCAACCTGTCGCTCGGCGTGGAGGATGTCCGCGAGATGTCCGAGGCGATCCGCAGGGCCGATCTCGTCGTGGCGCAGTTCGAGATCGGCGACGCGCCCATCGCCGAGGCCTTCGCGCGGGCGCGGCAAGCCGGCGTCAGGACGCTTCTCAACCCGTCGCCTTTCCGGCCGGTGCCTCCCGGCATCCTGGCCAACAGTTCGACGGTGATCGTCAACGCCAACGAAGCGCAGGCGCTTGCGCTGGCATTGCAGTCGAGCGGCATGCCCGGGCCCGGGCCCGATCCGGAGCTCGACGCCATGGCGAAGCTGGAAGATCTCGCGCGAGCCCTTTTCGCCTGCGGCCCCGACACGCTGGTCGTGACGCTCGGTTCTGCCGGCGCCGTCGCCTTTCGCGCCGGCGAACCCCCTCTCCGGCAGAGCGCCTTTGCCGTCGACGCAGTCGACAGCCTGGGAGCCGGGGACGCCTTTGCGGCAGGCCTGGCCGCGAGCCTCGTCGAAGGACGGAGCTTCCCGGAGGCGCTGCGGCGTGCCAGCGCCTGCGGGGCGATGGTGGCGCGGCGCACGGGCGTTTTCGACGTGCTTCCGACGGCAGCGGAGCTGCATGATTTCCTCGCAGCGGCAGGTTGACGCCGCCGGCATTTATTGGATCGTTTTTGGACTTTCCATAAAAGCTCCAATACGGTAACGATAGCGTCTGGCCCGGTCTTGATCGTGATGCCGGCGGTTACCGTCAAACCTCGTGCAACGAGCGTTTTCGACACGCCGCCGGGCATCCCACGGCCCTGGAGATGGCTATGGCGCGCGCGAATCTCGATGCGGTTGTCTCGACGATCGATAGCCTGCTGGCAGGCGCCTACGACACCGAGCGCATGAGCGTGGCCGTGGAACAGATGAGGCAGCTTTTCGACGGCTCGAAGGCCTGCCTCGCTCGTATCGGCCCCGATCCCGATCCGAGCGACGCCATCACCACGAACCCCGACGCGGCGCTCCAGCAGCTCTGCGCCGGCGAGCTCGCGGATGACTTCGTGACCTTCGCCGCGCAGCTCTCCCAGGTTCCGATGGGCCAGGTCTATAGCGACCACGCCGTCTTCGGCAGCGAGCATCTGCGCGCCAGCCGTCTCTGGCAGGAATGGATGGCGCCGCAGGACATGTATGGCGGCCTGGGCTGCCGTTTGCTCGAGGCCGACACCTCCTACTGGATCTTCGACATCCAGCGCGGCCGCCGCCAGGAAACCTTCGATGCGGAGGACGCCGCGCTGCTGGCACGCCTCAGGCCCATCCTGGCGCGCGTCGCTGCGATGCGCCGTCAGATCGGCCTGTTGACCCTGCAAAGGGACATGGCGCGCAGCGCGCTCGACGCCCTGTCCGTCGGCATCATTCTCACCGACCAGAACATGCAGCTGGCCTATGCCAACGAGGCCGCCGATCTGCTCCTTGCCGATCCCGAAGGCGCGCTCAGCCTGCAGTCCGGCCGCATCTTCGCGCGCAGGCAGCTGGACCAGACCGTCCTCAAGCGCCTGGTCGCGGAGGCGTTCGCCCCCTCCTGCGAGCCGGCTTCCGGTCGCGGCCGTCTCCTGGCCCGCTCCCCGGAGGCAGGTGGCCCCAATCTCTCGCTCTGCGTGTCGCCGCTGCCCGTGCCCGGCTATTATGGCATGCCGGACGGCCCTCCTTGCGCGATGATCGCCGTCAGCCCGCTCAAACCGGCGGCCGATCTGGCCAAGGCCGCGCAACAGCTCTTCGCCTTGACCGAGACGGAAGCGAGATTTGCCTCCGCGCTCGCCTCGGGCCAGTCGCTGGCCGAGGCAGCCGATCATCAGCGCGTCCGCATGTCGACGGCGCGCACCCATCTCGCTCGCATCTTCCAGAAGACCGGCACGCGGCAGCAGAGCCAGGTCGCCGCGCTTCTGCGAGGAGCCGAGCTGCCGGTGCGCGACAGCGAGGACGGCTGAGCTGAGCCGCTCCCGGGAGCCAGCCTGAGGCCAGCGCCCGTCGGCAACCGAACAGATGCGCGTGGATGGACGACAACCCAAGACGTTTCCTCCGTCCGATCGTCTGCTTCGGACGGAGGTTAACGCGGAGACGCGCCCACATTCGTCCTTCAAATGAAGGACGATGCCGACAGGAATGCGAACTTGTTGCGGGGCGGGTCGCCCCCGTCGCTCAGGCCACCTTGGCCACGGGCGCCGGCTTCTCCCATTCCTCGCCCCAGATCATCACGGCATGGCCGGGCGAGACCTCGCGGTACTGCCGCACCGGCGGGACATAGTCGGGCGCACGCACCGGGCTCTTGATCTCGTCATTGGAGACCGGACGCTTCTCGAGCCGGCGCGCCGGATCCGGCACCGGCACCGCCGCCAGCAGGCGCTTGGTATAGGGGTGCTGCGGATTGCCGAAGATCGCCTCGCGCGGGCCGATCTCGACGATCTCGCCGAGATACATCACGGCGACCCGGTGGCTCACGCGCTCGACCACGGCCATGTCGTGCGAGATGAAGAGATAGGCGAGCTTCATCCGCTCCTGCAGCTCGAGCATCAGGTTGATCACCTGCGCCTTGACCGAGACGTCGAGCGCCGAGACGGACTCGTCCGCCACGATCAGCCGTGGCTCGACCGCGAGCGCGCGGGCGATGCAGATGCGCTGGCGCTGGCCGCCGGAGAACTCATGCGGGAAGCGGCTCGCCATGTCGGGCTGGAGCCCGACCCGGCGCAGCAGCTCGGCGACCTTCTCGCGTGCCTGGGTGCGGTTCGCGAGCTTGTTAATCAGCAGCGGCTCGGCGATCGCCGCGCCGACATTCATGCGCGGGTCGAGGCTGGCGAAGGGATCCTGGAAGATCATCTGCATGCGCTTGCGCCGGTCGCGCAGGGTGCGCTGGTCGAGCTTCAGCACGTCCTCGCCATCGAGCAGCACCGAGCCGGCGAGCGGTTCGATCAGCCGCATCACCGAACGCCCCGTCGTCGACTTGCCGCAGCCGGACTCGCCGACCAGCGCCAGCGTCTCGCCGGCCTGCAGGCTGAAGGCGACGTTCTCGACCGCATGCACGCGGCCCTTGACGCCGCCGAGCAGCCCGGCCCGGATCTCGAAGCGCGTCGTCAACCCGCTGACCTCGAGCACCGGCCGCTCGCTGGCCGGCGCCACCGTGTCTGAGGTCTCGGTCGGCACGTCCGAAAGGCCCGTCGCGCGGTCGACGACCGGGAAGCGCATCGGCCGCTTGTGCCCGCCCATCGAGCCGAGCTTCGGCACGGCCGAGAGCAGCGAGCGCGTATAGGGGTGCTTGGCGCGGGCGAAGATGTCCTCGGTCGCGCCCGTCTCCACCGCCTGGCCGTTATACATCACGACCGTGCGGTCGGCGATCTCGGCGACGACGCCCATGTCGTGGGTGATGAAGAGGACGGACATGCCCTCCTCGTCCTGCAGGG
>NZ_JBHYEM010000008.1:0-111445 GCF_051860145.1 Allobosea sp.
CGAGGGCACGGAGATGGTGATGCCGGGCGACAACATCGCCATGGAAGTGCACCTGATCGTGCCGATCGCGATGGAGGAGAAGCTGCGCTTCGCCATCCGCGAAGGCGGACGCACCGTCGGTGCCGGCGTCGTCGCAAGCATCATCGCGTAACGCGTTTTCGTGAGGGCGAAGGTCCCTCGGGGCCTTTGCCTTTTCACGTCACGGAGAACACAAGACCATGAACGGTCAGAACATCCGGATCCGCCTCAAGGCGTTCGACCACCGCATTCTCGACGCTTCGACGCGCGAGATCGTGTCGACCGCGAAGCGGACAGGCGCCCAGGTGCGCGGGCCCATCCCGCTGCCGACGCTTATCGAGAAGTTCACGGTCAACCGCTCGCCGCACATCGACAAGAAGTCGCGCGAGCAGTTCGAAATGCGGACCCACAAGCGGGTTCTCGATATCGTCGACCCGACCCCGCAGACGGTCGACGCCCTCATGAAGCTTGATCTCGCCGCCGGCGTCGACGTCGAAATCAAGCTCTGATCCATCGTCGGGTCCTCTGTTTCCGGGTTTTCCGGATGGACATGACCCCAAGAGAAGGTGTGCACCGATGCGTTCCGGTGTGATTGCACAGAAAGTCGGGATGACCCGCATCTTCACGGATGCCGGCGAGCATATCCCGGTCACCGTGCTGAAGCTCGACAGCTGTCAGGTTGTCGCGCATCGCACGATCGAGAAGAACGGCTATGTCGCCGTGCAGCTCGGGTCGGGCTTGGCCAAGGTCAAGAACGTCTCGAAGGCCGCGCGCGGGCATTTCGCCGTGGCCAAGGTCGAGCCCAAGCGCAAGATCGTGGAGTTCCGCGTCAGCGACGACGCGTTGATCCCGGTCGGCGCCGAGCTGACGGCGGATCACTTCGTCGTCGGCCAGTTCGTCGATGTCAGCGGCACCACCACCGGTAAGGGTTTTGCCGGCGGTATGAAGCGCTGGAACTTCGGCGGCCTGCGCGCCACCCACGGCGTCTCGGTCTCGCATCGCTCGATCGGTTCGACCGGTGGCCGTCAGGACCCGGGCAAGACCTTCAAGAACAAGAAGATGCCGGGCCATCTCGGTGCCGAGCGCGTCACCACGCAGAACCTGCGCGTCGTCCAGACGGACGCCGAGCGCGGCCTGATCCTGGTCGAGGGCGCCGTCCCCGGCGTCGCCGGCGGCTGGATCCATGTCCGCGACGCCGTCAAGCGCGCCCTGCCCAAGGATGCGCCGCTTCCCGGCAAGTTCAAGGTCTCCGGCGAAAGCAAGGCAGACGCTCAAGAAGCAGATGCTCAAGAGGCTCCTGCGGCCCAGGCTGAGGAGAACGTGTGATGAAACTCGATATCACCACCCTCGAGGGCGGTAAGGCCGGCTCGGTCGAGCTTTCGGATGCGATCTTCGGCCTCGAGCCGCGCGCCGACCTGCTCGCCCGCATGGTGCGCTACCAGCTCGCCAAGCGCCGCGCCGGCACGCACAAGTCCAAGGGCCGCTCGGAAGTCGACCGCACCCGCAAGAAGATCTACAAGCAGAAGGGCACCGGCGGCGCTCGCCACGGCGCGGCTTCGGCTCCGCAGTTCCGCGGCGGCGGCAAGGCCTTCGGTCCGATCGTGCGCGACCATGCGCATGATCTGCCGAAGAAGGTCCGTGCGCTGGCGCTGCGCCATGCGCTCTCGGCCAAGGCCAAGGGCTCCGAGATCATCATCATCGATGATGTGAAGCTCGCCGAGCCCAAGACCAAGCTGCTGCTCGGGCATTTCGGCAAGCTGGACCTGTCCAGCGCGCTGGTGATCGGCGGCGCCGAGATCGACGAGAATTTCGGCCTGGCCGCGCGTTCGATCCCGAATGTCGACGTCCTGCCGGTTCAGGGCATCAACGTCTACGACATCCTGCGTCGCGACAAGCTCGTGCTGACGCGCTCGGCTGTCGATGCGCTGGAGGCGCGCTTCAAATGAGCCAGTCTGCAAAGAATCTGGATCCGCGCCACTACGACGTCATTCGTGGCCCGGTGATCACCGAAAAGGCGACCATGCTCTCGGAGCACAACAAGGTCGTCTTCAAGGTCGCGAAGACCGCGACCAAGCCGCAGATCAAGGCGGCGATCGAGAAGTTGTTCGATGTCAAGGTGAAGAGCGTCAACACGCTCGTCACCGAAGGCAAGGTCAAGGTCTTCCGGGGGCGGCTCGGCCAGCGCTCGGACGTCAAGAAGGCCGTTGTGACCCTCGAAGAAGGTCACTCGATCGACGTGACCACGGGCCTCTGAGGAAGGATCGTCATCATGGCTTTGAAAAGCTTCAAGCCGATCACGCCGAGCCTTCGCCAGCTCGTGATCGTCGACCGTAGCGAGCTCTACAAGGGCAAGCCGGTCAAGTCGCTGACCGAGGGCAAGTCCTCGAAGGGCGGCCGCAACAATCTCGGCCGCGTCACGGTGCGTTTCCGTGGCGGCGGACACAAGCAGACCTACCGCGTCGTCGACTTCAAGCGTCGCGGCAAGGCGGGCGTGCCGGCGACCGTGGAGCGGATCGAGTATGATCCCAACCGCACCGCCTTCATCGCGCTGATCAAGTACAGCGATGGCGAGCAGGCCTATATCCTGGCGCCGCAGCGTCTGGCCGTCGGCGACTCCGTCGTCTCGGGCGACACTGTCGACGTCAAGCCCGGCAACGCTGCCCCGATGGGCTCGCTGCCGATCGGCACGATCGTCCACAATGTCGAGCTCAAGATCGGCAAGGGCGGGGCGCTGGCGCGGTCTGCGGGCAACTACGCCCAGATCGTCGGCCGCGATCAGGGCTATGTCATCGTCCGCCTGAACTCGGGCGAGCAGCGCCTGATCAGCGGCCAGTGCTATGCTACCGTGGGCGCGGTCTCGAACCCCGACCACATGAACATCAACCTGGGCAAGGCCGGTCGCTCGCGCTGGCTCGGCCGTCGTCCGCATAACCGCGGCGTCTCGATGAACCCGGTCGACCACCCGCATGGTGGCGGCGAGGGCCGTACCTCGGGCGGCCGGCACCCGGTCACTCCGTGGGGCCTTCCGACCAAGGGCAAGAAGACCCGCTCGAACAAGCGGACCGACACGTTCATCGTGTCGAGCCGTCACGCCCGCAAGAAGAAGAACTGAGGTCCGTCATGGCGCGTTCGCTTTGGAAAGGTCCGTTTGTCGACGGATACCTTCTGAAAAAGGCCGAGGTCGCCCGTTCGGCGAGCCGGTCGGAAGTCATCAAGATCTGGAGCCGTCGCTCCACGATCCTGCCGCAGTTCGTCGGTCTGACGTTCGGCGTCTACAACGGCCACAAGCATGTGCCGGTGAACGTGTCCGAGGAGATGGTGGGCCACAAGTTCGGCGAGTTTTCGCCGACGCGCACCTTCCACGGCCACGCAGCCGACAAGAAGGCGAAGAGGAAGTAAGCCATGGGTAAGCCATCCGCCCCCCGTGCGCTGCCTGACAACGAGGCCGTTGCGGTCGCCCGCAACCTTCGCGTCAGCCCGCAGAAGCTGAACCTCGTCGCCCAGCTCATCCGGGGCAAGAAGGTCGCCACCGCGCTCGCCGATCTCGAGTTCTCGCGCAAACGGATCTCGCTCGACGTGCGCAAGTGCCTGCAGAGCGCCATCGCCAACGCCGAGAACAACCATGATCTCGACGTCGACGATCTCGTCGTCGCGCAGGCCTTCGTCGGCAAGGCGTTGGTGATGAAGCGCTTCCATGCCCGCGCCCGCGGCCGTGGCGCCCGCATCCTGAAGCCGTTCGCGAACATCACGATCGTGGTGCGCGAAGTCGCAGCGGCCAAGGCCTGAGGAGAGAACGATGGGTCAGAAAATCAATCCGATCGGGCTTCGCCTCGGCATCAACCGCACCTGGGACTCGCGCTGGTTCGCGCAGAAGGGTGAGTACGGCCAGCTGCTGCACGAGGACATGAAGATCCGCGCCGCGCTGATGAAGCTGCTGAAGCAGGCCGCGGTCTCCAAGATCATCATCGAGCGCCCGCACAAGAAGTGCCGCGTCACCATCCACTCGGCGCGTCCGGGCGTGGTGATCGGCAAGAAGGGCGCCGATATCGAGAAGCTGCGCAAGGAAGTCTCGAAGCTGACCAAGGCCGACGTGACGATCAATATCGTCGAGGTCCGCAAGCCCGAGATCGACGCGACCCTGGTCGCCGATTCGATCGCGCAGCAGCTCGAGCGCCGGGTCGCCTTCCGCCGCGCCATGAAGCGGGCCGTCCAGTCGGCCATGCGTCTGGGCGCCGAGGGCATCCGCATCAACTGCTCGGGCCGTCTCGGCGGCGCCGAGATCGCGCGCCTCGAGTGGTATCGCGAGGGCCGCGTGCCGCTGCACACGCTGCGCGCCGACGTGGATTACGGTGTCGCCACCGCCTTCACGACCTACGGGACGTGCGGCATCAAGGTCTGGATCTTCAAGGGCGAGATCCTCGAACACGACCCGATGGCCCAGGACAAGCGTCTCTCCGACGAAGGTGGCCGCTCCGGCGGTCGCGAGCGTCGCGAGCAGGCTGCGTAAGGCTGATCGAGAAGAGCCATGTTGCAACCAAAGCGAACCAAGTTCCGCAAGCAGTTCAAGGGGCGCATTTCCGGCGTCGCCAAGGGCGGCACGGACCTCAATTTCGGCCAGTTCGGCCTGAAGGCGTTGATGCCCGAGCGCGTCACCGCCCGTCAGATCGAAGCCGCGCGCCGCGCGATCACGCGCGCCATGAAGCGCGCCGGCCGCGTCTGGATCCGGATCTTCCCGGACGTGCCGGTTTCGAAGAAGCCGACCGAAGTCCGCATGGGCAAGGGCAAGGGCGCGCCTGAATTCTGGGCAGCCAAGGTCAAGCCCGGCCGGGTCATGTTCGAGATCGACGGGGTGGGCGAGGAGATCGCGCGCGAAGCGCTGCGTCTCGGCGCCGCCAAGCTGCCGATCAAGACCCGCTTCATCCAGCGCATCGCCGAGTAAGGAGGGCGACATGAAAGCTACGCAACGCCTGTCCGACCTCAAGGTGATGAGTGTCGACCAGCTCCAGGACGAGCTCCTGAAGTTGAAGAAGGAGCAGTTCAACCTGCGTTTCCAGCGCGCCACCGGCCAGCTCGAGAATACCGCTCGGGTCACCGAGGTGCGCAAGGACATCGCCCGCATCAAGACGCTGCAACGGTCGAAGACCGTTTCGGCGAGCGCCTGAGGAGTAGGACAATGCCGAAGCGCGTACTGCAGGGCGTCGTCGTGAGCGACAAGCAGAACAAAACGGTTGTAGTGAAGGTCGAGCGGCGCTATACGCACCCGCTCCTCAAGAAGACCGTTCGCCGGACCAAGAACTACCACGCCCACGATGAGGCGCAGACGTTCAAGGTTGGGGACATGGTCTGGATCGAGGAATCCAAGCCCATTTCCAAGCTGAAAAGCTGGGTTGTGCTCGACGACGCTCCCAAGGCGTAAGTCAACGTGCTTTCCGTTCGGCCAGACCGGTCGAACGATCAGGGAGCGCGTAGGGAAGAGTGAAACATGGTCTTGCCGCAAAAGTGCGTCCCACTTTTGCGGTCCGTGTTTTGATTGAGGCCAGGGGGCGATCGACCCCCGTCAGTCGTAGTCCGGGCCGGCGCTGACGCCGTGTCCGGAAACCGAGCTGATACGTAACTGGAAGGATCAAGGCCATGATCCAGGTGCAGACGAATCTCGAGGTCGCGGACAATTCCGGCGCCCGTCGCGTGATGTGCATCAAGGTTCTCGGCGGGTCGAAGCGGAAATACGCTGGTGTCGGTGACATCATCGTCGTTTCGATCAAGGAAGCCATTCCCCGCGGCCGCGTGAAGAAGGGCGACGTCATGAAGGCGGTCGTCGTTCGCACCGCCAAGGACGTCAAGCGCGCCGATGGTTCGGTGATCCGCTTCGACCGCAATGCGGCCGTGCTGATCAACAACCAGAAGGAGCCTGTCGGCACCCGTATCTTCGGACCGGTTCCGCGCGAGCTGCGCGCCAAGAACCACATGAAGATCATCTCGCTTGCGCCTGAGGTGCTGTGATGGCTGCGAAGATCAAGAAGGGCGACAAGGTCGTCGTGCTGGCCGGCCGTGACAAGGGCAAGGCCGGCGAGGTTCTCCAGGTGCTGCCGAAGGATGCCCGCGCCGTGGTGCGTGGCGTCAACCTGGTGAAGAAGCACACCAAGGCCTCGGCCCAGTCCGAAGGCGGCATCATCAGCAAGGAAGCCACGATCGACCTGTCGAACCTGGCCGTTGCCGATCCGAAGGACGGCAAGCCGACCCGCGTCGGTTTCAAGGTGCTCGATGACGGCCGCAAGGTGCGTTTCGCCAAGCGTTCGGGGGATCTGATCGATGGCTGAGAATCAGCAGGCGGCGCTGACGCCGCGCATGAAGAAGCATTACGAGGACGTCGTTCGTCCGGCGATGATCGCCGAGTTCGGCTACAAGAATGTGATGGAAGTCCCGACGATCGAGAAGATCGTCATCAACATGGGCGTGGGCGAAGCGACGGCCGACCGCAAGAAGGTCGACAACGCCGCCGGGGATCTCGCGCTCATCGCCGGCCAGAAGCCGGTGATCACCAAGTCCCGCCTCGCCATCGCCGGCTTCAAGCTGCGCGAGAACATGGCCGTGGGCTGCAAGGTCACGCTGCGCAAGACCAAGATGTTCGAGTTCGTCGACCGGCTCGTCACCGTTGCCTTGCCGCGCGTGCGCGACTTCCGTGGTCTCAACCCGAAGTCGTTCGACGGGCGCGGCAATTTCGCGCTCGGGATCAAGGAGCACATCGTGTTCCCCGAGATCAACTACGACAAGGTCGACCAGGTCTGGGGCATGGACGTGATCGTCTGCACGACTGCGAAGTCGGACGACGAGGCGCGCGCCTTGCTCAAGCACTTCAACTTCCCGTTCCGGCAGTGAGCCTTACCGCTCATACGCGGAAACCAGGAGAGATCGATGGCTAAGAAAAGCTCCGTCGAGAAGAACAACCACCGCAAGAAGCTCGTGAAGAAATTCCTGGGCAAGCGGACCCGTCTTCTCGCGATCGCCAATGACGAAAGCCAGTCCATGGACGAGCGGTTCCTCGCTCGCCTCAAGCTGGCCGAACTGCCGCGCAACTCGGCCGCTAACCGCGTGCGCAATCGCTGCGAAGTGACCGGCCGCCCGCGCGCCGTGTATCGCAAGCTGAAGATGTCGCGCGTTGCTCTGCGCGAGCTCGGCAACAAGGGGCTGGTTCCCGGCCTCGTCAAGTCGAGCTGGTGAGGAGGACGCATCATGGCGATCATTGATCCGCTTGGAGATATGCTGACCCGCATCCGCAATGCGCAGATGCGGCGCAAGTCGCGCGTCACGACGCCGGGCTCGAAGCTGCGCGCCCGCGTGCTCGACGTGCTGCAGGCCGAGGGTTACATCCGCGGCTATTCCACGACCGAGTTCGGCAATGGCCGGACGGAGTTCGACATCGAGCTGAAATACCATGAGGGACAGCCGGTCATCCGGACGATCTCTCGGGTGTCGAAGCCCGGCCGCCGCGTCTACTCTTCGGTGGACACGATGCCGCGCGTGGCCGACGGCCTCGGCGTGACCATCGTCTCCACGCCGAAGGGCGTGATGCCCGATCATCTTGCCCGCGAGCAGAACGTGGGCGGCGAAGTGCTCTGCAAGGTCTTCTGACCTTCGCGCCGCTCGTTCAGGAGAAATCCAATGTCTCGTATCGGTAAAAGGCCCGTCCCCGTTCCGTCCGGCGTCACCGCCGCGGTCGAGGGCCAGCTCGTCAAGATCAAGGGCTCGAAGGGGGAACTCTCCTTCGAGGTGCCCGACGACGTCTCGGTCGCGATGGAGAACGGCGCCATCGCCGTCCAGCCGCGCTCGGAAACCAAGCGCGCCCGCGCGCTCTGGGGCACGTCGCGCGCCCGCGTCGCCAATCTGGTGATCGGCGTGACCAACGGTTTCGAGAAGAAGCTCGAGATCAACGGCGTCGGCTACAAGGCCGCCGTCACCGGCAAGGTGCTGAAACTGTCGCTCGGCTACAGCCACGACATCGACTACGCGATCCCGGCCGGGGTCGCGATCGTCACGCCGAAGCCGACCGAAATCGTCATCACCGGCATCGACAAGCAGGTGGTCGGCCAGACCGCCGCCGAGATCCGCGACTATCGCGGTCCCGAGCCCTACAAGGGCAAGGGCGTCAAGTATGCCGGCGAGTTCATCTTCCGCAAGGAAGGCAAGAAGAAGTAAGGACGCGAGCCATGAGCAAGCAGACAATTGCGACTGCGCGCCGCAAGGCCCGCGTCCGTCGCGCCATCAAGGCGGTCGCCAATGGCCGCGCCCGCCTGTCGGTGCACCGCACCGGCAAGCAGATCTATGCCCAGGTGATCGACGACGCGAAGGGTCTCACCATCGCGTCGGCCTCGAGCATGGACAAGGACATCCGCGCCGACATCAAGTCGGGCGCGAATGTCGAGGCCGCGGCCACGATCGGCAAGCTGATTGCCGAGCGCGCCGTCAAGGCCGGCATCAAGGACGTGGTCTTCGACCGCGGCTCCTATATGTATCACGGCCGGGTCAAGGCCCTGGCCGATGCAGCCCGCGAAGCCGGGCTGAATTTCTGAAGACGTCGCTCCATCCGGAGCGCTCGAGCGAGCGGCGCTGCAGCAGGCAGTGTCCGCGCAAGTAAGAGGATGACATGGCGAGAGAACCTCGTGACCGCGATCGCGAAGAGCGCGATTCGGAATTCGTGGACCGGCTGGTTCATATCAACCGCGTCGCCAAGGTGGTGAAGGGCGGGCGTCGCTTCGGCTTCGCCGCGCTCGTCGTCGTCGGCGACCAGAAGGGCCGCGTCGGCTTCGGCCACGGCAAGGCCCGCGAAGTGCCTGAGGCCATCCGCAAGGCGACCGAGGCCGCCAAGCGCGGGCTCGTCCGCATCCCGCTGCGCGAAGGCCGTACGCTCCATCACGACGTCCAGGGCCGTCACGGCGCCGGCAAGGTCGTGCTGCGCGCGGCTCCGGCCGGTACCGGCATCATCGCCGGCGGCCCGATGCGCGCCGTCTTCGAGGCGGTCGGCATGCAGGACGTGGTGTCGAAGTCGCTCGGCTCCTCGAACCCGTACAACCTCGTGCGCGCCACCTTCTCGGCGCTCAAGAACGAGGACAGCCCGCGTGGCGTCGCCGCGCGCCGTTCGCTCAAGGTCTCGGCCCTGCAGACGCGTCGTCGCGATGCCGGCACCGACGCCGCGGCCGAAGCGTGAGGGCTGAACCATGGCAAAAGCTGAAAAGACCGTGGTCGTCGAGCAGGTCGGTAGCCCGATCCGCCGCGACGCCTCGCAGCGCCAGACCCTGATCGGTCTCGGCCTGAACAAGATCCGCCGCCAATCGACCCTGCAGGACACCGCTTCCGTCCGTGGCATGATCGAGAAGGTCAAGCACCTCGTCCGCGTCGTCGACGCGAAGTGAGGGGGATTGTCCGATGAAACTCACAGACATTCGTGACAATGAAGGCGCCCACAAGTCGCGCATCCGCGTCGGCCGTGGCATCGGCTCCGGCAAGGGCAAGACTGGCGGGCGTGGCGTCAAGGGTCAGAAGGCCCGCGCCGGCGTGGCGGTCAAGGGCTTCGAAGGCGGCCAGATGCCGCTCTATCGTCGCCTGCCGAAGCGCGGCTTCCACAACCTCTTCGCCAAGGAACTGAACGAGGTCAATCTCGGTCGGATCCAGCAGGCGGTCGAGGCCGGCAAGCTCGACGGCAAGGCCGTGGTCACCATCGATGCGCTGGTCTCGGCCGGCGTCATCACGCGGCAGGCCAAGGACGGCGTCAAGATTCTCGGCGTCGGCGAGCTGAAGGCGAAGCTCGCCTTCGAGGTTTACGGCGCGTCGAAGTCGGCGGTCGAGGCCATCGAAAAGGCCGGCGGTTCGGTCAAGATTCTGGCGGCCGCTTCACAGGCGTGACAGCGACGCCTACATGAGCGATAGCGAACGGCGGCCGGGCCAGAAGCCTTGGCCGCCGTTCGACTGTTTGACGTTTATTCCGATCAAGGACCGGACGCATGGCATCGGCGGCTGAACAGCTTGCGGCAAATCTGAATTTCGGCGCGCTCGCCAAGGCGGATGAGCTCAAGAAGCGCATCTGGTTCACCCTGGGCGCGCTGATCATCTACCGGCTCGGCACCTATATCCCGCTGCCGGGGATGAATCCGGACGCGGTCGCCGACCTGTTCAAGCAGTCGCAGTCGGGCGTGCTCGGCCTGTTCAACATGTTCTCCGGCGGCGCGGTCGGGCGCCTCGCGATCTTCGCGCTGGCGATCATGCCGTATATCTCGGCCTCGATCATCATCCAGCTCCTGTCGAGCGTGGTGCCGACCTTCGAGGCGCTGAAGAAGGAAGGCGAGCAGGGTCGCAAGGTCCTGAACCAGTACACCCGCTACCTGACGCTCGTGCTCGCCGTGTTCCAGGCCTATGGCATCGGCGTCGGCCTGCAGGGCTCGGGCAACCTCGTGCTCGAACCCGGCCCGTTCTTCCTGCTCTCGACGACTGTCACGCTGGTCGGCGGCACCATGTTCCTGCTCTGGCTCGGCGAGCAGATCACCAGCCGCGGCATCGGCAACGGCACGTCGATGATCATCTTCTCGGGCATCATCGCCGAATTCCCGGCCCAGCTCGCCCAGACGCTCGAGCTCGGCCGCCAGGGCGCGATCTCGACCGGCCTGCTGCTGCTGATCCTGGTGATGGCGATCTGCGTCATCGCCTTCTGTGTGTTCATGGAGCGCGCCCAGCGGCGGCTGCTGATCAACTATCCCAAGCGCCAGGTCGGCAACCGGATGTATGAGGGGCAGACCTCGTTCCTGCCGCTCAAGCTCAACACCTCGGGCGTGATCCCGCCGATCTTCGCCTCGTCGCTGCTGCTGCTGCCGACGACGATCGCCAGCTTCTCGCAGGCTTCGGGCGGCACCGGCATGCTCTCGACCATTGCGACCTATCTGGCGCATGGCCGGCCGGCGTTCATGATCCTCTACGCGGCGCTGATCATCTTCTTCTGCTTCTTCTACACCGCGATCGTGTTCAATCCGGTCGAGACGGCGGACAACCTCAAGAAGCATGGCGGCTTCATGCCCGGCATCCGGCCGGGCGAGCGCACCGCCGAGCATATCGACCGCGTGCTGACCCGGATCACTGTTCTGGGCGCGGGCTATCTGACGATCGTCTGCCTTATCCCGGAATTCATGATCACCTATGCTCAGATCCCGATCATCCTGCTGGGCGGCACCTCGCTGCTCATCGTGGTGACGACGACGATGGATACCGTGGCGCAGGTCCATGGACATTTGCTGGCCCATCAGTATGAGGGCCTGGTCAAGAAGGCGAAGCTGCGAGGGGCGAGGCGCTGATGCGATTGATTTTCCTGGGGCCGCCGGGGGCGGGTAAAGGCACTCAGGCGGCGCGCATCGTCGCGAAGCATGGCATTCCTCAACTCTCGACCGGCGACATGCTGCGCGCCGCGGTCGCGGCCGGAACGCCGGTCGGCGTCAAGGCCAAGGCAGTGATGGATTCGGGCGGCCTCGTCTCGGACGAGATCGTGATCGGCATCGTCGCCGACCGCATCGAGGAGCAGGACGCCAGGAAGGGCTTCATCCTCGACGGCTTTCCGCGCACGCTGGCGCAGGCCGAGGCGCTCGACGCCATGCTCGAATCGAAGGGCCTGCCGCTCGATGGCGTGCTGGAGCTCAGGGTCGACCAGAGCAAGCTCGTCGACCGGATCGTGCGCCGCGCCGAAGAGGCGAGGGCGGCCGGCCAGCCGGTGCGCAAGGACGACGATCCGGAGGTCTTCAAGACCCGGCTCGAGGCCTATAACCGCGATACCGCGGTGGTGGCGCCCTATTACGAGAAGCGCGGCCAGCTCACCGCCATCGACGGCATGAAGCCGATCGACGAGGTCAGCGCCGCGATCGATCAGGCATTGGCCGGCTGAGGATTGTGCCCGCCGGGTTGACGGCTGGGCACGAACCGATTAAGGAGCGGCCATCCGGTTTCATGTGGCGATGCCGTTGCCTTCGCGAGAGGGGACGACGTCGCGTTCTTGCGTGGACTTGATTCAACGCCCGCAGGGGCCGGCCTCCACCGGACGCGGGTTTGTTTTCACTGCCGGGCAGCCATCGGGCGCTCCGGCCGACATGGAGAAGAGACTATGGCTCGTATCGCGGGCGTCAACATTCCGACCGGCAAGCGCGTCGTTATCGGCTTGCAGTATATTCACGGCATCGGCGCGCAGAAGGCCAAGGAAATCTGCGCCAAGGTCAACATCGCCGACGACCGGCGGGTGAACCAGCTGACCGACGCCGAGGTGCTCCAGATCCGCGAGACGATCGACCGCGACTACCTGGTCGAGGGCGACCTGCGCCGCGAAGTCTCGATGAACATCAAGCGCCTGATGGACCTGGGCTGCTATCGCGGCCTGCGCCATCGCCGCTCGCTGCCGGTCCGCGGCCAGCGCACGCATACCAATGCGCGCACCCGCAAGGGCAAGTCCAAGCCGATCGCCGGCAAGAAGAAGTGAGGATTGCCGCAGGCAATCCTCATCCTCGGGCTTGACCCGAGGATCTCGTGACGAGGGCGCCTGCCGGCGCCTTCTCCTGCAAGAGATGGTCGGGTCAAGCCCGGCCATGACGAGCAGAACTCTCCCCAGCGCCTGGCATGACGGGCGCGCCTGAAGGATGAAAGAAAGACCATGGCCAAGGAAGCCCAGCGCGTACGGCGCCGCGAACGCAAGAACATCGTCTCTGGCGTCGCGCATGTGAACGCGTCGTTCAACAATACCATGATCACCATCACCGATGCGCAGGGCAACACGATCTCGTGGTCGTCCGCCGGCACGATGGGGTTCAAGGGTTCGCGCAAGTCGACCCCCTATGCCGCCCAGGTCGCGGCCGAGGACGCGGCCCGCAAGGCTGCCGAGCACGGCATGCGCACCCTCGAGGTCGAGGTGACCGGTCCGGGTTCTGGTCGCGAGTCCGCGCTGCGCGCGCTGCAGGCCGCCGGCTTCACCGTGACCTCGATCCGTGACGTGACGCCGATCCCGCATAACGGCTGCCGGCCGCGCAAGCGCCGTCGCGTCTGACGCGGATTGGATTGCGGCGCTCGCAATGGCGAGCGCCGGTACGGGGCGGCCCGTCGCCGCCGAGAGATGAAGCACCAGGAGTGCGGTCGTGATCAGCAAGAACTGGCAGGATTTGTCCAAGCCGAACAAGCTCGAAATCAAGGTCGGAGACGACCCCAAGCGCCATGCCACCGTCATCGCCCGCCCGCTCGAGCGCGGCTTCGGCATGACGCTCGGCAACGCGCTGCGGCGCGTGCTGCTCTCCTCGCTCCAGGGCGCGGCCGTCACCGCCGTCCAGATCGACGGCGTGCTGCATGAGTTCTCCTCGATCCCCGGCGTGCGCGAGGACGTCACCGACATCGTCCTCAACATCAAGGCGATCGCGGTCAAGATGCAGGGCGAGGGCCCCAAGCGCATGACCCTGCGCAAGGCGGGCCCGGGCACCGTCACCGCCGGCGACATCAACACCATCGGCGACGTCTCGATCCTCAACCCCGAGCTCGTGCTCTGCACGCTCGACGAGGGCGCCGAGATCCGCATGGAGTTCACGGTCAATACCGGCAAGGGCTATGTGCCCTCCGAGCAGAACCGCCCCGAGGATGCGCCGATCGGCCTGATCCCGGTCGACAGCCTGTATTCGCCGGTCAAGAAGGTCTCCTACCGCGTCGAGAACACCCGCGAGGGCCAGAATCTCGACCGCGACATGCTGACCCTGCAGATCGAGACCAACGGCTCGGTCAGCCCCGAGGACGCGCTGGCGCTCGCTGCCCGCATCCTGCAGGACCAGCTCGCCGTCTTCATCACCTTCGAGGAGCCGCGCAAGGAAGAGGCCGTCTCGACCGCGCCGCAACTGCCCTTCAACCCGGCGCTGCTCAAGAAGGTCGACGAGCTCGAGCTTTCGGTGCGTTCGGCGAACTGCCTGAAGAACGACAACATCGTCTATATCGGCGACCTGATCCAGAAGTCGGAAGGCGAGATGCTGCGCACTCCGAATTTCGGCCGCAAGTCGCTGAACGAGATCAAGGAAGTGCTCGCCACCATGGGCCTGCATCTCGGCATGGACGTCACCGGCTGGCCGCCGGAGAACATCGAAGAGCTGGCGAAGCGCTTCGAGGAGCATTACTGATCCCGCCGGCGCGGATTTCCCTCCGCGCCAGCATCCCGCACGGCGCATGAGCGCCGGAGCATAATGAACGGCCGTACCGTGGCACGGCGGCCGTAATCAAAGGAGAGCCAAATGCGTCACGGTTTCCGCGGTCGTCGTTTCAACCGCTCGGTGGAGCATCGCAAGGCGATGTTCGCCAACATGTCCCAGGCCCTGATCAAGCACGAGCAGATCACCACCACGCTGCCGAAGGCCAAGGACCTGCGCCCGGTCGTCGAGAAGCTGGTGACGCTCGCCAAGCGCGGCGACCTGCATGCCCGCCGCCAGGCGATCGCGCAGATCAAGGACGTCGTCCTCGTCGGCAAGCTCTTCGCGGTGCTCGGGCCCCGCTACAAGGAGCGCAATGGCGGCTACCTGCGCATCATGAAGGCGGGCTTCCGCTTCGGCGACAACGCCCCGCTCGCGGTGATCGAGTTCGTCGATCGCGATGTCGACGCCAAGGGCCTGGATTCGGGCCCGGTGCAGTTCGTCGCGGACGACGAGGCAGCCTGAGTGGCTCAGCCAGCGCCAAGAGATCAAGGGGCGGCCTTCGGGCCGCCCTTTTTCTTTATTGATCCTCCGAATATTGAGGTCTGTGTGAAGCTGCATGAAGACGGCGTGAACACGAGCAGGGGGCTTATGATGCAACGGTACCGGTTCGATGCCTATGTCGACGCAGCTCGGAATGGCAAGAATGCCGTCTGGCGCATCGTCCTTGCCGTTGTGCTCATCACCATCATCTGGCTCGCCGCGACCTTCGCGCTCCTGTGCGCCGGCACGGCGGCCATGATGATTCGCGACGGTTATTCAACGATCGGCTTCGACGATGTTCGCTATGCCTTCGACTACGAGGCTTTGATGACCGATCAGATCGGCCTCATCGTCACGCTGCTGTCGGTTGCCTCGCTATGGATCGGCGTCTGGCTGGCCTTGAGGGTTTTTCACAAGCGATCGCTTCTCGACCTGTTTGGCATCGAGCGCAGATTGGGTTGGCCGGATTTCATTAGAAGCACCGTGGTGAGCCTGGCCGTGGGAATCGCCGCGATCCCCGTCGGTCTGCTGATCGACCCGACCGTCATGCGCGGCAGCATCAGCCTCTCCGGTTGGCTCGCAATGGCGCCGCTGGTGCTCGTCTCCTGCTTTCTGCAAAGCTCGGCGGAAGAGCTCGCCTTTCGCGGTTATCTTCCTCAGGTGCTCGCAGCGCGCTTTGCAACGCCGCTCATATGGCTCGGCGTGCCCACGGCAGTCTTCACTCTCTTGCACTGGCAGGGCGGGGCTTCGATTGCAATGAACCTCGCGTATCTGTTCGTCATCCTCGGATTTTCGCTGAGCATGACGCTTTTTCTCATGGTAAGCGGAAATCTGGCGGCCGGCATGGGCGCGCATTTCGGCAACAACATCGGTGCCGTCGTCCTTTTCTCATCTCAACCGGATCTGGGTGCCGCCGCACTCTTCGCGGGGCGCTCCATCCTCGATCAGGGCTGGACATTTTCGCAGGCGGTCATGTTCGGCCTGTACGGCGTTCTGGTGATTGTCATCACGCAGTTACTGCTCCTGCATCCGGCCTCTCCCGTGCGATTGAGGTCGTTATTGTGACGGCGTGGGAGTGACGGGTGCCGCAAGGTTCTAAGAATCTCATTCAGTGCGAACGGACCAAGCGCGTCATCATCGAGCGCTGAGGGTCCGCGCAGCCTGTCACGCGTGCTGGCATGAGAGTTCGCCGGCCAGGTCCAGCAGCAAATCGGCAGGCTGAGCCGGTAGATCGCTCTCAGGCGTCACGCCGTAGAGGCCGAAGATGAAATTCGTGGTCTCGTCGCGCTCGGCCAGGCCCATCGACCAATGCGGGAAACGGCGTGCGCCGATAGGCTCCTCCACGAGCAGGCGGATCTCGCCATGGCGCGGGTCGATCACGATGCGGCCATAGGTTTCGGCGACATTATGCTGCTCGCCTTCGAGCACCTGGGCAAAGGCTGTCGGCGTGACCATGAGAAATCCCGTGACGTCGTTCTGCGCATTCAGCCGCTGGGCGCTGGCCAGAATGTGGTCGAGCTCCTGACGACGATTGGCCTCGACGAGGCGACTCTGGCTGGCATAAACAAGGCGTATGAGACTCACGATCGGCTCCCTTTCGCAGGGCTTTCGTCCAGAATTTGCGTTTCACACAGCGGTCGCCGCGCGCCGCCAGTATGGTTTCAGGAAAATTCCCGTTCGGCTTGTAATGGCGAGATTAGAACGCCGCTTCCGGGATTTTGTTTCATCGTGGAGACAGCTATGAAGCGTGATGGCGGGCATGGCCGCTTCAAATCGACTGCCGTCGCGGCGATCTTGACGCTCGCGGCTGGCGTCATTCCTCTGCCGTTGCTGGCTCAGTCTCGGCAGGTTCCCGAAACGCGCCGCGAGATCTCCTTGTCCTTCGCGCCCGTCGTGAAGTCGAGCGCTGCGTCAGTGGTCAATGTCTACGGCGCGCGCGTCGAGCGGCGGCAGCAGAACCCGTTCATGGACGACCCCTTCTTTCGCCGCTTCTTCGGCGATAACGGTTTCGGCGTGCCGCGTGAGCGGGTGCAGCGCTCGCTCGGCTCCGGCGTCGTCGTCGATGCCGGCGGGCTGATCGTCACCAACCACCACGTCATCGAGGGGATGAGCGAGGTCAAGGTCTCCTTCGCCGACAAGCGCGAGGTCGAGGCGACGATCCTGCTGCGCGATCCGCGCACCGATCTCGCCGTGCTCAAGATCAAGCCTCCGAAGGATCTCAGCGCGCTCGAGCTGGCGGATTCCGACAAGGTCGAGATCGGCGATCTGGTGCTGGCGATCGGCAATCCTTTCGGCGTCGGCCAGACGGTGACGCAGGGCATCGTCTCGGCGCTGGCGCGCACCCAGGTCGGCGTCGGCGACGCGCAATCCTTCATCCAGACGGATGCGGCGATCAATCCGGGCAATTCCGGCGGCGCGCTGGTCGACATGCAGGGCAGGGTCGTCGGCATCAACACCGCGATCTTCTCGCGCTCGGGCGGCAGCGTCGGCATCGGCTTCGCCATCCCCTCGGCGATGGTGCGCGTCGTCCTGGAAAGCGCCAAGGCTGGCGCCGAACGGGTGCGCCGCCCGTGGTTCGGTGCGAGGCTGCAGGCGCTGACGGCCGAGGTCGCGGACGGGCTCGGCCTCGACCGGCCGTCGGGCTCGGTCGTCGCCAGCGTCGTCGAGAAGGGACCGGCGGAGGAAGCCGGCCTGCGCCGTTCCGACGTGATCCTCGCCGTCGACGGCTTTGCCGTCGATGACCCCGAAGCCTTCGGCTACCGCTTCGCGACCCGCCCGCTCAATGGCACGACGAGCCTGACCGTGCTGCGCGGCGGCAAGCGCCTGACGCTTTCGGTGAAGCTGGTCCCGGCGCCTGAGAGCCGCCCCCGCGACAAGGTGACCCTGTCGGGGCGCACACCGCTCGCGGGCCTGACGGTGATGAACCTGTCGCCGGCCGTCTCCGAGGAGCTCTCGCTCGAGATCGGCAATGACGGTGTCGTCGTGGCCGAGATCGAGGAGGGCAGCCTCGCCGCGCGCGTCGGCTTCCAGAAGGGCGACATCATCCAGGCGCTGAATGGCGAGCGGATGGCGACCTCGCGCGACGTCGAGGCGGCGCTGCGCGAGCGCAAGCGCGCCTGGGAGGTGACGATCACGCGCGGCGGCCAGACCGTGACGTCGGTCTTCCCGGGGTGAGCGATCTCTTCTCAGCCTCGGGCCTCGACAAGGCGGGGCCGCGCCCGCTCGCCGATCGCCTGAGGCCGACGACGCTGGCCGAGGTCACCGGCCAGGAGCATCTGACCGGGCCTGACGGAGTCCTGACGCGGCTGCTCGCCTCGGGCTCTCTCGGCAGCCTGATCTTCTGGGGTCCGCCCGGCACCGGCAAGACCACCGTGGCGCGCCTGCTGGCCGGCGCGGTCGATCTCGGTTTCGAGCAGATCAGCGCGATCTTCTCCGGCATCGCCGATCTGAAGCGGGTCTTCGAGCAGGCGCGGGGGCACAGGTTAGGGGGCAAGGGCACCTTGCTCTTCGTCGACGAGATCCACCGCTTCAACCGCACGCAGCTCGACGCCTTCCTGCCGGTGATGGAGGACGGCACGATCACGCTGGTCGGCGCCACCACCGAGAACCCGTCCTTCGCGCTCAACGCCGCTTTGCTCTCGCGGGCCCGCGTGCTGACCTTCAAGGCGCTCGACGAGAGCGCGCTGCTCTTCCTGCTCGGCCGGGCGGAGGTGCTGGAGAACCGGGAGCTGCCGCTGACGCCGGAGGCGCGGCTGGCGCTGGCGCGTTTCGCCGATGGCGACGGACGGGCCGTGCTGACGCTGGCCGAGGAACTCTGGCGCGCCGCCAAGCCCGACGAGGTCTTCGACGAGGCTGGCCTTGCCGAGGTGATCCAGCGCCGCGCGCCGATCTACGACAAGGCGCAGGACGGCCACTACAACCTGATCTCGGCCCTGCACAAGACGATCCGCGGCTCCGACCCGGACGCCGCGCTGTATTATTTCGCGCGCATGCTCGATGCCGGCGAGGACCCGCGCTTCCTGGCGCGGCGGCTGGTCAGGATGGCGGTCGAGGATATCGGGCTCGCCGACCCGCAGGCGCTGGTCCATGCCCGCGCCGCGGCCGAGACCTATGAGCAGCTCGGCTCGCCCGAGGGCGAGCTCGCGCTCGCCAACACCGTGATCTATCTCGCGACCGCGCCGAAATCGAACGCTGCCTACAAGGCCTACAAGGCGGCAGTGCGCGCCGCCAAGGAGGGCGGCTCGCTGATGCCGCCCAAGACCATCCTGAATGCGCCGACGCGGCTGATGAAGGACGAGGGCTACGGCGCCGACTACGCCTATGACCATGATGCGCCCGACGCCTTCTCCGGCCAGAACTACTGGCCCGACGCGCTCGGCCGGCAGCGCTTCTACGATCCGCCCGAGCGCGGCTTCGAGCGCGAGATCAGGAAGCGGCTGGAGTACTGGGAGAAGCTGAGGCAGGAGCGGGGCGAGTAGGCCGGCTAGCCGGACTTGGCGTCATGCTCGGGCTTGCCCCGAGCATCTCAGGCAGAAGAGGCTGTCGCTGGAACCTCTTATCCTGAGATACTCGGGTCTGCGCTGCGCTCCGCCCAAGAATGACGGCGAGCATTCGACCAATGAGCTCGGCTTTAAAAACTCCGTTCAATAAAAACCTGCGTCGAGATCTGCCGGCCCGCGAGCCCCGCCGGCACCGGCCGCCCGGTCAGCGCGATGCGAGCATGGGCGATGGAGGCTTCGAGCCCGGCCTTGAGCCCCTTCACGGGCGTCCAGACCAGATTGGCGGCGGCGCGGTCGATCGTGATCTTTCCCTTGAGCTGACCGGCCAGCGGCACCGCAAGGTGGTAGCGGCTGAGATAGAGGTTGGTGGCGATCTGGTCGGTCCATTCCCGGCGCATGGAGACCACGCCGGAAAAGCCGCGGGTCGGGTCGGTGCCGAGCAGGACGCGGCGGACCACGCGGGCATCGAGCTGGGAGCCGATATAGGGCGCTCCATCGACGGCGCCGGCAATCTGGGCCGTGATGCTGCCGGGGCGGCCGAGCATCTCGGCCTCATAGGTGACGCCGAGAATGCCGGCTCTGCCCAGGCGTATCGGCGGCCCGGGGATGTCGCGAAGGGCAAGCGCGCCGTGAAGCGCCCAGGAGCCCGATGTATAGACCAGACGCGCGACCCCGTCCGGGACGCGACGTCCGGCCTGGCTCGGCAGGCTCGTGGTCGAGCCGACCGCGGGATCCTCGACCGCGAAGGTCGCCACCCAGGTCGCGGTCAAGGGCAGTTCGAGCGCGATCACGCCGACCGTCCGGTCCGGCACGCGTGTCGAGAAGATGAACTCGTCGCCGGTCCAGAAGTTGAAGCGCGAGGAATCGAGGCCGAAGGTCCAGGGGCCGACCTGGATCGTCGCCTCGTCGATCGATACCGTGTCGCCATCCTCGGCCGGCGTTCTCATCGTGAACTCGAAGGCGCTGGCGATGCGCAGGCCGGAGGCCAGGTCATGCGAGGCGGCGATCCGCAGGCTGCCGCTGGTCTGGAAGGAGAAGGCGTTCGGCGGCGGCGCCGGTCCGGACTGCGGCACGCGATAGGCATCATATTGCAGGCCGGCGCTGACCGTGCCCGACAGCGACAGGCAGGTGGCGGAGCCCGGCAGGATCACGCCGGCCGTCTTGTCGTCCTCGTTATCGTCAGCATCCGCGTCATCGTCGTCGGCGCTGGCGGGTTCCGCCTTGCTCTCGAACAGAGGCTTCGTTTCAGGCGCCGCGATGGTGCAGCTGCGCGCGAAACTCGGCGCGTGAGAAGGGCCGTCACCTTTGCGCAAGGGGCGGGCGGTGGCCGTGCCGACGAGAAGGAAAGCGCCCGCCAGCGCGATCGCGAGCGCTGCAGCCGCCCTGCCCGCTTGCGGCGGGCAGGGAGGATGAGCGGCAAGACCCGTCGCGGATGTCATCGGTCGCTGGCGCCCCCGAGCTTCGCCCGCAACTGTCGTTCAGCCTGATGGTGAGTCAATCACGACGTCGATTGGCCGGGCCGGCGCCCGATTTCGTTTGTGCGGGCATGATGCGCTGGCTATTGCAGGAAGCATGACATCCACACTTCTCGTCTTCCTCGGCGCCGGCATCGGCGGGGCGCTGCGCCACGGCGTCAACATCGCCTCCGTGAAATGGCTGGGCATGGCCTTTCCCTACGGGACGATGACGATCAACATCGTCGGCTCCGGCGTGATGGGGCTGGTCGCCGGCTGGTTCGCGTTCCGGGCGGGCGAGGGCGCCTCGCAGGAGCTGCGGCTGTTCCTGGCCACCGGCATCCTCGGCGGCTTCACCACCTTCTCGGCCTTCTCGCTGGATGCGGTACTGCTCTGGGAGCGCGGTGAAGTCGGCCAGGCGGCTTTCTATGTGCTGGGTTCGGTGGCGCTGTCGCTCGCGGCGCTCGTCGGCGGGCTCGCGACCGTGCGGGGGCTGTCATGAGGCAGGGCGGCAAGGGGACGGGCGGCAAAGGAGCCGGCGGCAAGGGTGGCGTGCGGCGCGGTCCGCGACCGGCATCGGCGGGCCCAGTGGGCAAGCGCCCGAGCCATGATGCGCGGCGCTCGGCGCGGGCCGCCGCAAGGCCGCGACCGGAGCGTGACGAGGCCGCGGTGAGCACCGAGCCGACACGCAATCCTGCGCCGCACCACCCTGTCGCCCGGGCCGCCGGCCCGCGCAAACCCGCGCCGCGCAAGCCGCCGGTCTCTGACATGCCGACGCGAGCCGAGATCAAGGCCGAAACCGCGCAGGTGCTCGCCACCGGCGTTCAACAGCTCGTGGTGACGCCGGACGAGAACGAGATGCGGATCGACCGCTTTCTCGAAAGCCGTTTCCCGCAGCTCTCGTTCAGCCATATCCAGCGCATCGTTCGGAAGGGCGAATTGCGCGTCAACGGCAAGCGTGCCGACAGCAAGGACCGGCTGGAGGCCGGACAGACCGTCCGCATCCCGCCGCTGAAGCTGGAGCAGGCGGCGGAGCGGCCGCGCTCGGCCAAGGCCGATGCCGACACGCTCGGCTTCCTGCGCTCGATCACGCTCTACGAGGATGACGACGTCATCGTGCTGAACAAGCCCGCGGGGCTGGCCGTGCAGGGCGGCTCCGGCACGACGCGGCATGTCGACGGCATGCTCGACGCGATGATGGGCAAGGACGGGCAAAAGCCCCGCCTCGTGCACCGGCTCGACAAGGACACCTCCGGCTGCCTGGTGATCGCCAAGTCGCGTTTCGCCGCCGCGACGCTGGCAAAAACCTTCCGCTCGCGCTCGGCGCGAAAGGTCTATTGGGCACTGGTCGCCGGCGTGCCGCGCGTGCGCCAGGGCCGGATCTCGACCTATCTCGCCCGCGAGGAAGCCTATGACGGCGACCAGCGCATGGCGGTCGCCAAGCATGGCGATGACGGCGCCATGCATGCCGTGACCTATTACGCGGTGGTCGAGACCGCGGCGCAGAAGCTCGGCTGGCTCTCGCTGAAGCCTGTGACGGGGCGCACCCACCAGCTGCGCGCCCATGCCGCCCATATCGGCCACCCGATCATCGGCGATCCGAAATATTTCAACATCGCCAACTGGGAGCTGCCCGGCGGCATCCAGAACAAGCTGCATCTGCTGGCGCGGCGCATCGTCCTGCCGCATCCGCGCGGCAAGGGCACGATCGATGTCAGCGCGCCGCTGCCGCCGCATATGCGCCAGTCCTGGAACCTGCTCGGCTTCGAGGATGCGCATTACGATCCGATCGTCGACGCGCCCGACGAATAGGGCCGACCTTGGGGCACTTTCCTAACGCTGCGTAAGAGAACGCTTGCAGAACAAAATTGACTATGTTCTAATTTTGTTCCCATCACTCTTACGCAGGTGCTCCGATGATGCGTTTCGCCTTCATTCTTGCCGGCCTGACCCTGTCCTTCGCCATCCCCGCTGCCGCGCAGGCGCCCGCCGCGCCCAGGCAGGCCGCTGCCCCTGCGGCCAATGCCGACGAGCCGGTGCCGCGCACGGAGCGGGCCAAGGCGCGCCAGGATTGCCTGGCGGAGCATGTCGCGCTCAGCGGCGACGACCTGCGGCAGGCGATGCGGGACTGTATCCAGGCAAAATTCCCGGGCGTCCAGCTCTATGCCCGCAACGGGCTGACCCGGGACGGCAAGCCGACGGCCGCGACGGCGCGCACGGCCTGCAAGGCGGAGGCCGACGAGCGCAGCCTCTCGGGTGCGGCCCGGCGGGCGGCCCTGGCGGATTGCTTCAAGGCGAAGCGGCCGGATCTGGCGCTGCGGGCCGAGTGCCGCAAGGATAGCCGCGCCAAGGGGCTGGATGGCGAGCCCTTGCGCAAGGCGGTCGAGCAATGTGCCCGCGAGACCCGCTCATGACGGACGCGCGCCCGGCGCAGTGGATCGCGCCCGCGATCCGGGCTACAGCGCCGGCATGAATCTCGTCATCTTCGACCTCGACGGCACGCTGATCGATTCAGAGGCCATCATCCTCGGCGCCCAGTACGAGACATTCGCGCGCTGCGGCCTGGTTCACCCGGGCCGCGAGGCGGGGCTCGGCGTTGTCGGGCTGACGCTCGATATCGCGCTGATGCAGGTCGCGGGACTCGCGGCGCCGGACGACCGGCTGACCGAGACTTATCGGGAGGTCTTCAACGCGATGCGCCTGCAGGCGGAAACCGACCCGGCACTGGCCGAGCCTCTATTCCCCGGCGTCGCGGAGACGCTGGAGGTTTTGGCGGCGCGGCCCGACACCGTGCTCGGCATCGCCACGGGCAAGTCGCGGCGCGGCGCCGATTACATCGTCGAACGCCATGGCTGGACCAAGCTGTTCGCGACGATCCAGACGGCCGATGACGCGCCGTCCAAGCCGCATCCCGGCATGATCCTGCGGGCGATGAGCGAAACCGGTGCGCGGCCCGAACGGACGGCGATGGTCGGCGACAGCTCGTTCGACATCGAGATGGCGGTGGCGGCTGGCGTCACGCCGATTGCCGTGTCCTGGGGGTTCCAGCCCGTCGCGACGCTGCAGGCGCTCGGCGCGCGGCACGTCCTGACCGCCTGCGGCGACCTGCCGGCGCTGCTCGACCGCACGCTGCAGCCGGCCTGAACGATCTCGCCTGCCCACGGGTCGGGAGTCGCCGTCGGACTATCCGACCAGGGCGTTCGTGGGCGTCATCCCGTCCAAGCCGCGTCAGCGGCGCAGAGCCGGGATCCATGCCGGAGCGTATTCCTTGAGAAGCTCAGGCATGGATCCCGGGTCTCCCTTCGGTCGCCCGGGATGACTGCGTTCAGGATCATCCCGCACGATCCGCCACTGGCGGGGCGCCAGCGGCCGAGACCGCGAGTAACACTCCTGCAACCACGTCCGCTCAGCGCCGTTTAACCTGAACAAGCGTTCAGGTTTGGCCGTTAACCACCTGCTGGCTGGTCGCGATACATGCTGTTCCTACAACAGGAACGCACCGGCATAAAATAAAGCCGGGCAGGAGTCGAACGATGATTGGTCATGAGCTTCGTGAATTCGTCGATCGCGTGATGGATAAACACGCGATCGACGATCAGGACGTCAAGTTGCTTCAGCGCGAAATCTTGGCGGACAGCGTGATGACGCGGGATGTCGTCGATGTCCTGGTGGCGCTCGATCGCGCTGTCGCGACGAAGGCTGCATCCTTCGCAAATCTGCTGGTGGCGCTCGTCGTCGATTTCGCGGTGTGGGAAAGCCGCCCGACCGGCCTGGTCGATCGCGACAAGGCGCATTGGCTGGTCGCCAGCCTCGCGGCCGGCGAGGGCCCGACGCCGACGGCGCGCCGCATCGCCTTCGAGATCGTGCGCGAGGCCGATCGCTGCGACGAGGCGCTGCTGGCTTTCGTGCTGCGCAGCGGCATCGCCAGGCCGAGCGCAGCCAGCGCGGAGCGCGTGCTGCTCGCGAGCTGAGCGGCCCTGCACAGCCCGATGCCGATCCGCGAACTTTCGGATCAGTGGACGCGGGCGGCGGCCTCCAATAAACCCCGACTGTCACAGTCTTTTCAGACAGTCGGGAGACGCCACGCATGTTCACGAAGATTTTGATCGCGAACCGTGGCGAGATCGCCTGCCGCGTCATCAAGACGGCGCGGCGGATGGGCATCAGGACGGTCGCCGTCTATTCCGACGCCGATCGCGACGCGCTCCATGTCGAGATGGCCGACGAGGCCGTGCATATCGGCCCGGCTGCGGCGGCAGAATCCTATCTCCAGATCGAGAAGATCGTCGCCGCCTGCAAGCAGACGGGCGCGCAAGCCGTGCATCCCGGCTATGGCTTCCTCTCCGAGCGCGAGGCTTTCGCCCATGCGCTGAAACAGGCCGGCATCGTCTTCATCGGTCCCAATCCCGGTGCGATCGCGGCGATGGGCGACAAGATCGAATCGAAGAAGGCCGCCGCCGCGGCCAAGGTCTCGACCGTGCCGGGCCATCTCGGCGTCATCGAGGACCCGACCCATGCCGTGACCATCGCCAACGAGATCGGCTATCCGGTGATGATCAAGGCCTCGGCCGGCGGCGGCGGCAAGGGCATGCGCATCGCCCATTCGGCAGGAGAAGTGGCCGAGGGCTTTGCCCGGGCCAAGTCAGAAGCGGCCTCCTCCTTCGGCGACGACCGCGTCTTCATCGAGAAATTCATCGTCGACCCGCGCCATATCGAGATCCAGGTGCTCGGCGACAAGCACGGCAACGTCATCCATCTCGGCGAGCGCGAATGCTCGATCCAGCGCCGCAACCAGAAGGTTGTGGAGGAGGCGCCGTCGCCGCTGCTCGACGCGGCGACCCGCAAGAGGATGGGCGAGCAGGCCGTCGCGCTCGCCAAGGCGGTGAACTACGATTCCGCCGGGACGGTCGAGTTCGTCGCGGGCCAGGACAAGTCCTTCTATTTCCTCGAGATGAACACGCGGCTGCAGGTGGAGCATCCGGTGACGGAGATGATCACCGGCATCGACCTCGTCGAGCAGATGATCCGCGTCGCCTATGGCGAAAAGCTCGCGCTGACGCAGGATGACGTGAAGTTGAACGGCTGGGCGGTCGAGTCGAGAGTCTATGCCGAGGACCCGACCCGCAACTTCCTGCCCTCCACCGGCCGGCTTGTCACCTATCGGCCCCCTAGCGAGGGGCCGGACGGCGAGGCGGTGGTGCGCAACGATACCGGCGTGTTCGAGGGTGGCGAGATCTCGATCTATTACGACCCGATGATCGCCAAGCTCGTCACCCATGCGCCGACGCGCGAGGCGGCGATCAAGGCGCAAGCGCGCGCGCTCGACGCCTTCGCCATCGACGGCATCCGCCACAACATCCCCTTTGTCTCGGCCCTGATGCAGCATCCGCGCTGGATTGCCGGCGATCTGTCCACCGGCTTCATCGCGGAGGAGTTTCCCGAGGGTTTTGCGCTGCCGCAGCCGCGCGGCGAGACCGCCTTGCGCATGGCGGCGATCGCGATCGCCTGCGATCACCGGCTCAACCAGCGCAAGCGCCATGTCAGCGCCCAGATGGAGGGTTGGCGCAAGGTCGAGTTCGAGCGCACCCGCATCGTCACGCTCGGCGGCGAGCGCTTCGAGGGTGCGGTGACGGAGCAGGGCGAAGCGGTGGTCGTCGATCTCGGGGCGCGCAGCCTCACGGTCGCGAGCGCGTGGGTGCCGGGCGAGCCGGTCTGGCGCGGCACGCTCGACGGTGTCGCGGTCGCGGCGCAGGTGAGGGCGATCTTGAACGGCGTCGCGCTCGGTCATGCCGGTGCTTATGCCGATGCCCATGTCTACACGCCGCGCGAGGCCGAGCTCGCCGCACTGATGCCGGAGAAGCTCGCGGCCGATACCGGAAAATTCCTGCTCTGTCCGATGCCGGGCCTGGTCAAGGCGCTCTCGGTCGCGGTCGGCCAGGAGGTCAAGGCCGGCGAGGCGCTCTGCATGGTCGAGGCGATGAAGATGGAAAACGTGCTGCGCGCCGAGAAGGACGTCACCATCGCCAAGATCCTCGCCAAGGAGGGCGATTCGCTCGCGGTCGATGCCGTGATCATGGAATTCGCCTGAGGACGAGGCGGCGGTTGCCGGCAGCGGAGAACTATTTGCTTTCCTCGACGTCACGCAGGAAAGTCTCGCCCGCTGAATGACGGCGAGGGACGAATTTCATGCTGACGATCTGGGGGCGGATCAGCTCCATCAATGTGCAGCGGGCGGTCTGGGCCGCGGGCGAGGTCGGCCAGGCTTTCGAGCGCATCGATGTCGGCGGCAAGTTCGGCGGGCTCGACGAGCCGGCCTATCGCGAGAAGAATCCCAACGGCCAGATCCCGGTGCTGGAAGACGGCGACGTCGTCATCTGGGAATCATGCAGCATCGTGCGCTATCTCGCCGCCCGCTACGGTGCGGGCTGGATCTGGGAGGAGGACCCCTCTCGCCGCGCCGATGCCGACCGCTGGATGGACTGGATCATCGCCGAGTTGCAGCCTGCGATGGCGCCGGCCTTCCTGGGCCTGATCAGGACGCCGGAGGAGAAGCGCGACGCGGCCGCGATCGCCGCCTCGATCGCCCGCACCGAGGCGAAGATGGACATTCTCGAAGCCCATCTCGCCTCGCGCAGCTATCTGGCCGGAGCGCGGTTTGGCATGGCCGATATCGCGGTGGCGCCGGGCGCGCATCGCTGGCTCCATCTGCCGGTCAGCCGCGCGGCGCGGCCGAATGTCGAGCGCTGGTACGAGACGGTGGCGGGCAGGCCGGCCGCCAAACCGGCGCTGCCGTTGCCAATCACGTGAGATGACGTTTGGTCGCCTTGATCTGGCCGCGACCGTCGGCATGATGATGCACATGATCCCGATCAGGACGCTGGCGCTCGCCGCCGCCATATTCGCAGCCGCGCAAGCGCAGGCGCAGGCGCCGCGCCCGAATCCGGTGCTCGCCGCCGACCGCATGCAGATGGCGACATGCCTGCGCCAGAGCGCCTCGGCGACCGGCTCCTGCATCGGCCTGATCGCCGTCACTTGCGTGCGGGCGGCCACGGGCGACCGGCGCGACGCCGAGATCGGCTGCGCAAGGCGGGAGGAGGCGGTCTGGCGCGAGCGCCTCGGGATCGTCGGGCAGGCGCTGATGCGAGCCATCGACGGCGGCACGCGCGGCCAGTTCGCCTCGCTCCAGATCGCCTGGGAAGGCTATGTCGCGCAGAAATGCGCCTTCTATGGCAGCGCGCAGCCCCCGGCCCGGGTCGCCGGGATGCAGGCCGGCTGCGAATTGCGCGAGGTCGCCAACCGCTCGCTCGAGCTGGAGCGGATGGTGGGCCAGCAGCGCGGCGCGGCGCGGCGCCCGTCGAGCCCGCCGCAAATCATCCGCTGAGCCGCGTTAGCAGGCCGTCAGCTTTCATCGGCTAGACCTCTTGGGCATTCCGGAGGTCCGCCGATGTTCTTCACCCTGTCCAAGATCGTCTGGTTCCTGCTCTCGCCGGTCAACCTGATGATCCTGCTGGCGGCGCTGGCGGCCGTGCTGGCCTTCACCCGCTTCGCCCGCCCGGCGCGCTGGCTCGGGGCGCTGGCACTGCTCGGCCTGCTGCTGCTCGCCTTCAGCCCGCTGCCGCGCATCGTCGTGCGGCCGCTGGAGAATCGCTTTCCCCAGCAGGAGGCAGCGAAGGGACCGGTCACCGGCATCGTCGTGCTCGGCGGCGCGATCGGCGTGGCGCGCGGCGATGTCGTGATGAACTACGCCGCCGCGCGGATGACCAAGGCGGTCGAGCTCGCACGCCTCCATCCAGGCGCCAAGGTCGTCTTCACCGGTGGCGGCGCCAATCTGCTCTCGCCGGTGATCAAGACCGAGGCGGACGGCGCCAAGCTGCTCTTCGAGGGGTTGGGCCTGCCGCCCGAACGGCTGGTGCTCGAGGACAAGTCGCGCAACACCCGCGAGAACGCGATCTTCACGCGCGCGCTGGTGACGCCGAAGCCGGGCGAGCGCTGGCTGCTGGTGACCTCGGCCTCGCATATGCCGCGCGCCATGGGCGTCTTCCGCAAGGCCGGCTTCCCGGTCGAGGCCTTTCCGGTCGACTATCTCTCGGCTGACGAGCCGGCCGATTTCATCCGGCCCTATCGCAAGGCCTCGCGCGGGCTCGACATTTCCGACGACGCCTTCAAGGAATGGGTCGGTCTCGTCGCCTATTACGCGGCGGGCTATACAGACGCGCTGTTCCCGGCGCCGTGAGCTAGTCGCCAGCGGGCAGCGAGAGCCGGTAGACCCCGCGGAAATCGTCCGGATCGACTGGCCGCCCCTTCCGGGTGATGACGATCCGCCCGTCCTTCATCAGCCGCACGGCGGTGCGCCGCAGCGGCTGCATCAGCGGCCCCCAGCCATCGGGATGGTCGCCGCCGACCCGGCGTGCGGCATCCATCGCGCTGATCGTGCGGCCGGGCCCGGCTTCTGCAAGCAGGTCAAGGATGGCGGTTTCGAGCGCGTCGGGTTCGGTGGTCATGCGTTCAGGAGGGCAAGGCGGGTGGATTCGTCAAGGCGGCGGGACGCGCTCAGGCCGATACCGCCGCCCTCGCGGCCTCGTCGATGAGTGCGGTGACCTCGATCGGTTTCGAGGCCAGGGAAGCGTGGCTGGCGGCGAGCGTGATGACCTTTCTGGCGTCGAGCCGCGCCGCCATGCGCTCCTGGTTCGCGGGCGCGATCATCCGGTCCTGGCTGGAGATCTGATACCAGGACGGCTTCTTCCTCCAGGCCGGGGCGGTGATCGTGTCGCCGAAGGTGCTGGCCAGCGGCGCCTTCTGCGTAATGCCCATCACGAAGCCCTCGTCCGCCGTCAGGTCCGGGCAGAAGCTCTCATGGAATTTTTCGGGACGCACCCACAAATAGCCGTCGCTGTCCGGCGCCAGATTCGCGGCCGCCTCGGGCGGATGCTGCTGCGTGATGCCACCGGGGCTTTCGCCCGCATCCGGGGCGAAGGCGGCGATGTAGACCAGACCGACGACATTGGGCAGGTCTCCGGCCTCGGTGATCACCGCGCCTCCATAGGAGTGCCCGACGAGCAGGACCGGTCCCTGCTGCTGCGCCACCATCTTGCGGGTACGTTCTGCGTCATCGGCGAGCGAGGTCAGCGGCATCTCGACGGCGTGGATCGACGTGTAGCCCTTGCGGGAGAGTTCCAGGATCACCTTGTTCCAGTGCGAGGCGTTGCCCCAGAACCCGTGCACGAGGACAATCGCTGCTTGCGTTGCCATGCTCGCCTCCTGATCCGACGATCGATGAGCCCCCGGTCGCGACGGTCCCACGAGGCGTCTCACGATGTCCAGCGAGATCGTAGCTGCCGGCGCTGCAGCCGGACTAGCGCCCCGGCTTCGTGAAGACGCGCACCGAATCGGACGCGAATTGCCGCCGCCACATCACCGTCAGCACGGCAGCCGTGGCGATGAGGAACATCCAGGGGTCGATGAACCAGCCGAGATAGGCGAGCGCGAAGAAGAAGGCGCGCTGGCCGCGGTTGAAATGCCGGCCGGCGGCGATGTTCATCGCGATCGTCTCGCGCACGGCTTCCTTCGTCTCCGCTTCGTCCTGCCGTTTTGCCGAGGGGATCGCGCCGAGCAGGATGGCGCAGTAGTTGAATAGCCGGTAGCTCCAGGCGAACTTGAAGAAGGCGTAGGCGAAGATCACCGCGAGCCCGATCACCTTGAGCTCCCAGGCCGCGCGTGTCGTCTGGGTCGCGAAAGGCAGGTCGGCGAAGATCGCGACCACGCGGTCGGTGGATTGCAGCAGGGCGAGCGAGCCGCCGATGGCGATCAGTGAGGTCGAGGCGAAGAAGGCCGTGCCGTTCTGCAGGCCGTTCATCACCTGCGTGTCGATGATCCGGTTGTCGCGCTGCGCCGATTCCTCGATCCAGCGCGCGCGCCGGATGTTCATGCGGGCGTTCAGGCTGCGGGCGGCATGTGGGCCGCTCTCGACGGCGGCGCGATAGCCGAGCCATGCGGCGACGAAGAAGATGAAAGCGATCGCGTCGATCGTCGTGAAACCGGCCATGAATCGCCTCCCCATGCCAGAGTGCGGCGCGCATGAGCACTCGGCAAGCCCATGATTGACGCCGCGGCGGCGAGCGGTCACGGTGCCGCCGCGAGAGGGAGGCCGACCATGCCGCAGACGATCACCAAGGGCTACAAGGCGCTGCTGGCCGAGGCCGAGGCGAAGGTCGAGACGCTTTCCGTCGAGCAGGCCAGGGAACTCGTCGGCCGCGACGACGTCGTCTTCGTCGACCTGCGCGATCCGCGCGAGTTGGAGCGGGAAGGGCGCATGCTCGGCGCCTTCCATTGCCCGCGCGGCATGCTGGAATTCTGGATCGACCCCGAAAGCCCCTATGCCAAGCCGGTGTTCCAGGAAGACAAGCGCTTCGTGTTCTTCTGCGCCGGCGGCTGGCGCTCGGCGCTCGCCGCGCAGACGGCGCATGAGATGGGCCTGAAGCCCGTCGCCCATGTCGCCGGGGGCTTCGGCGCCTGGAAGAAGGCGGGCGCGCCCTTCGATGCGCCTGAACCGAAGGATGGCGGGAAGGGCTGAGCGCTGGTCTTGTCCCATATCCTGATCGTCGCGCTCGTCGTCGCGTTCCTGTTCCGCAAGCCGCTCGGCCGCCTGCTGGCAAAGCAGTTCCCGGACCGGCAGAAGCGCCAGCAGGTGCTCGGCATCGTCATCGCCGGCTTTCTGCTGGTGATCGGCATGCGGCTGCTGGCCCTTTTCTGGTAGGCCAAGCCGGCCGCCGTTGCCGCGCAGCCACAGCGCCAACCGCAAATACCCCATGCGTGGGACACGGCTTGCACAATCGTTATGCATGCGGCATCTTGCCGGTCTTGGCTCCAACTCAAGAAAGGGAGGACTGAATGGCATTCATCACCGTCGTCGCTCCCGCACGAATGTCCCGCCGCTAGGTCGGACATTGTCGTGGCCCGCCTGAGGCGGGCACGAGCCATCTTTCTCCATCGCTACCCTTCATCCGGAGACGGACGCTTTCGCGCCTTCTCCGCCTGATCTGGAGTCGGCTGCCGCGCGGCGCCGAATGACCGCTATGTCTCTTCAATCTTCAAACGGGCGGCAGGAGCCGTTCCGGGCCGTTCTCGGCTTCACTTTCCGCCACTGGGCCCGCCAGCCCGGTCCCGTGCTCGGCGTCGCCGGCTCGATGATGGCCGCGACCCTGGCCGACCTGTTCATGCCGCTCTATGCCGGCCGCCTCGTCGATGCGGTGGCAGGCCAGGGCGCGAGCGCGCTCGATGCGTCGCTGTGGGCGCTGGGCGCGATGCTTGCGCTCGGCGCGGTCAGCGTGCTGTTCCGGCATCTCGGCTTCATCGGCATCACCGGCATGACGCTGCGCACCATGAGCGACACGGCGCAGGAGGCGTTCGCGCGCCTGCAGCGCTTCTCGACCGACTGGCACGCCAACAACTTTGCCGGCTCGACAGTGCGCAAGATCACGCGCGGCATGTGGGCTCTCGACCTGCTGACCGACACGGTGCTGATCGCGCTGCTGCCGTCGCTGGTCGTGCTGGTCGGCACGACGGCGCTGCTGGCCTGGCACTGGCCGGCGATGGGCCTCGTCGTCTTCCTCGGCTCGCTCGCCTATGTCGGCGTCACGGTCGCGCTGTCGCTTGCTTACGTCGCGCCGGCGGCGCGGCTGGCCAATAGCTGGGACACCCGGGTCGGCGGCGCGCTCGCCGATGCGATCTCGTGCAACCCGGTGGTCAAGGCCTATGGCGCCGAGCTGCGCGAGGACGGAAGGCTGGCCGAGGTCCTGGCGAAATGGTCGCTCAGGACGCGGCGGACCTGGGTGCGCGGCACCATCTCGGGCACGGCGCAGCAATTCGTGTTGCTGGCGCTGCGCGCGGCGGTGATCGGCCTCGTCATCTGGCTCTGGGCGAACGGGCAGGCGACGCCGGGCGATGTCGCCTTCGTGCTGACGAGCTATGCCGTCGTGCATGGCTATCTGCGCGATGTCGGCCAGCATGTGCACAACCTGCAGCGCTCGGTGAACGACATGGAGGAGCTCGTTGCGATGCACGCCCATCCCTATGGCGTGCCGGACCGCAAGGGCGCGGCCGACATGGCGGTGACGGCCGGCGAGATCGCCTTCGAGAACGTGACCTTCCATTATGGCGGGCATGTCGAGCCGCTCTATCGCGACTTCTCGCTGACGATCCGGGCCGGCGAGAAGGTCGGCCTCGTCGGGCGCTCCGGCTCCGGCAAGACGACCTTCGTCAAGCTGGTGCAGCGGCTCTACGACGTGACGGCCGGGCGCATCGCCATCGACGGGCGCGACATCGCCGATGCGACGCAGACCTCGCTGCGGGCGCAGATCGCGATCGTGCAGCAGGAGCCGGTGCTGTTCCACCGCTCGCTGGCGGAGAACATCGCCTATGCCCGGCCCGGTGCCTCGATGGCCCGGATCGTCCAGGCGGCGAAGCTCGCCAATGCGCATGACTTCATCATGCGCCTGCCCAAGGGCTACGCCACGCTCGTCGGCGAGCGCGGCGTCAAGCTCTCGGGCGGCGAGCGCCAGCGTGTCGCGCTGGCCCGCGCCTTCCTGGCCGATGCGCCGATCCTGATCCTGGACGAGGCGACCTCGAGCCTCGATTCGGAATCGGAGGCGCTGATCCAGGAAGCGATGGAGCGGCTGATGCAGGGCCGCACCACCATCGTCATCGCGCACCGGCTCTCGACCGTGCGCGCGATGGACCGCATCCTGGTCTTCGATCGCGGCGAGGTGGTGGAGGAGGGCAGCCACGAGACGCTGCTCACGCGCGAGAACGGCGCCTATCGCGCGCTGTTCGAGAAGCAGGTCAGCGAGCTGGCCAAGGGGCTGGCGGCGTAAGCCGCCGGCTCCCGGCCTTCTCCGTCATGGTCGGGCTCGTCCCGACCATCCACGTCTTCGGCAAGGGCGGTGTGCAAGACGTGGATGCTCGGCACAAGGCCGAGCATGACGGCGGAGGCTCTCTGCCTATTTCGGTGCTAAAGCCCGCGGCCTCACGCCCGCAACCGGGCCGGGCGGCAGCTCCTTCACATCCTGAATCAACGGCTTCGCGTCGAGAATCGGCTTGGTCACAAAGCGATTCATCGCCGCGATGTAAGCCTCTGGCAGCCCTCGATCTTTCGCGCTGGCGATGACCGCCTCGATATAGCCGGGCTTGGGCCTGCCGACCGTGCCGCTGCGCCCGACATAGACCAGTGCGCGCTTGGCGCCGCCCTCGACGATGACCGGCTGGCTGATCTTCACATAGAGGCCGCTGGCGATGTCCTCGAACTTGTCGAGCGTGCGGATATCACTGAGCGAGCAATCCCAGAGCACGCCATGGACCTCCTCGCGCGGATCGCGAATGACCGAGGCGTAGCCGTCGCTGGTGACGATGAAGCGATGACGCGGCAGGCGGGCGAGGCCGAGCGGTTTCGAGCGCGGGCAGCGCTTGCCCATGCCCGCAAGGTCCATGTTGAGCCCGTAGGCGAAGTAGAGGGGCATGTGAACACCACGTCATTCTCGGGCGGAGCGAAGCGCAGACCCGAGAATCTCGGGACGGGAGGGCGCCTGCGTCGCGCAGACTTCTCGTCCCGAGATGCTCGGGTCAAGCCCGAGCATGGCGTGCTGCGCCCGTCACTTCGTCTTCTGGAACAACTCCCGGCCGATCAGCATGCGGCGGATCTCGCTGGTTCCGGCGCCGATCTCGTAGAGCTTTGCGTCGCGCAGCAGGCGGCCGGTCGGGTAGTCGTTGATATAGCCGTTGCCGCCCAGGAGCTGGATGGCGTCGAGCGCCATCTGGGTCGCCTTCTCGGCGGCGATCAGGATTGCGCCCGCGGCATCCTCGCGGGTGGTCTCGGCCCGGTCGCAGGCCTTGGCGACGGCATAGACATAGGCCTTGCAGGAGTTCATCGCGACATACATGTCGGCGACCTTGCCCTGGACGAGCTGGAACTCGCCGATCGACTGGCCGAACTGCTTGCGCTCGTGGATATAGGGCAGGACGATGTCCATCGCCGCCTGCATGATGCCGAGCGGCCCGGCCGAGAGCACGACGCGCTCGTAATCCAGCCCCGACATCAGCACGTTGACGCCGCGCCCGACCTGGCCGAGCACGTTTTCCTCCGGCACCTCGCAGTCCTGGAAGACCAACTCGCAGGTGTCGGAGCCGCGCATGCCGAGCTTGTCAAGCTTCTGGTGGGTCGAAAAGCCCTTCATGCCCTTCTCGATCAGGAAGGCGGTGATGCCCTTGGCGCCCGCGGCCGGATCGGTCTTGGCGTAGACCACCAGCGTCTCGGCGATCGGCCCGTTGGTGATCCACATCTTGTTGCCGGTGATGACGTAGCGGTCGCCCCTCTTCTCGGCGCGCGTCCTCATCGAGACGACGTCGGACCCGGCGCCCGGCTCGGACATGGCGAGCGAGCCGACATGCTCGCCCGAGATCAGCTTGGGCAGGTATTTCGCCTTCTGCTCGGCAGTGCCGTTGCGGGCGATCTGGTTGACGCAGAGATTGGAATGAGCGCCGTAGCTCAAGCCCACCGAGGCCGAGGCGCGCGAAACCTCCTCGATCGCGACGACATGCTCGAGATAGCCGAGGCCGGCGCCGCCGTCCTCCTCCTTCACGGTGATGCCGTGCAGGCCGAGCGCGCCCATTTGCGGCCAGAGATCGCGCGGGAACTGGTTGGTGCGGTCGATCTCCTCGGCGCGCGGGGCGATCTTCTCCTGCGCGAAGGACTGGACCGTGTCGCGGATCGCGTCTGCGGTCTCGCCGAGGTCGAAATTGAACGGGCGCGGGGCGTTGGCGAGCATGGTGGCCTCCCAGAGTTGCGGCGCGCGATGGCGCTGCGTTTGAGAGGGTTATAGCGCGCTTTGCGCCGCTGTCAGGCCGTCCGAAAGGCTGTGTTCGGATTGGCGGGGATGCACGGGAGCGTTTCCATCTCCCGCAGGGGAGAAGGAAGGAGCTCTGGCTTGCATATCCTACCCTGGAGGATAGGATAGAGCCATGAGTCATGCTCTCGATCCCGATATCGTCAAGCGGCTGCGCCGGGCGCAGGGCCATCTCGACACCGTCGTGAAGATGGTGGGGGCGGGGCGCGAGGTTCCCGAGGTGGTGCAGCAGCTCCAGGCGGTCGAGAAGGCGCTGGAGAAGGTCAAGATGCTGCTGATCTTTGATCATATCGAGCATCACCTGTTCGAGACGACGGGCGCGCAGACACCGAACACCCGCCGCTCGATCGAGAGCCTCAAGGCCCTGACCAGATATCTCTGAGCGCGGAGTTCGCTGCATGCCCGGCACGGTTCATCTTTCGCCCCGTCACGATCATGTCTTCCTCGGCGCCGCACATGCGGAGAACGAGCGCCGGACCTGGATCGTCATCGCCCTGACCGCGACGATGATGGTCGCCGAGATCGTCGCGGGGACGATCTTCGGCTCGATGGCGCTTGTCGCCGATGGCTGGCACATGTCGACCCATGCGGCGGCGCTGGCGATCGCGGCCTTCGCCTATCGCTTCGCGCGGCGCCACGCCCGCGATCCGCGCTTCAGCTTCGGCACCGGCAAGCTCGGCGACCTCGCAGCCTTCGCGAGCGCGCTGGTCCTGGCGCTGGTCGCGCTGTTCATCGGCTGGGAATCGGTGATGCGCCTCGTCCAGCCGGTGCCGATCGTCTTCGGCCAGGCCATCGCGGTCGCGGTGCTGGGCCTTGCCGTCAATCTCGCCAGCGCCTGGCTATTGAGGGAAGGGCACGACCATGCCCATGGTCAAAGCCACGCCCACGGCCATGCGCCCCACGCCCAAGGTCATGACGACCACCATCATCACCACGACGATGCGGGCCATGGGCACCACCATCATGCGCAGGCCGGGCGGGACAACAATCTCCGCGCGGCCTATCTGCACGTGCTCGCCGACGCCTTCACCTCGGTCCTGGCGATCGTCGCGCTCGTCGGCGGCAGCCTCTATGGCTGGATCTGGCTCGATCCGATGATGGGCATCGTCGGCGCGCTCGTCATCGCGCATTGGTCCTTCGGGCTGCTGCGCGCGTCGGGAGCGGTGCTGCTCGACACCGTGCCGGACAGGTCGCTCGCCGAGGGCATCGCGGCAAGGCTCGCGGCCGACGGGGTGGAGGTTGCCGACCTGCATCTCTGGCAGGTCGGGCCGGGACATTGCTCGGCCATCGTTTCGGTGGTCGCAACCGATCCGAAGCCGCCGGCGGCCTACAAGGCCCTGCTGTCGGGCCTGCCGATGCTGTCGCATGTCACGGTCGAGGTGAACCCGCCCGTCGCGGTTGCGTGACGAGCTGCCTCAGGTCCGGGCTACGGCAACGATCAGTTATGCGCCAGCGAACCCGTCACCTTCGGGTCGCGCCGGGGCGGGCGCTCGGGAATGCGCGCGGGCGGCAGCATCATCAGCCGCGTGCCGCCGGCCGCTTTCGGGGCTTGCGAGCCCGCCGGAGAGGTCGGCGGCTTGTTGTCGGCGAGTTTCGGCTCGCCGCCGCGCCATGTGCGGGCGCCGATGTCGAAGCGGCCCTCGTGCCAGGCGGCGAATTCGCGCTCCGTGCCGAAAAAGGCGTTGCGGTCGACATCGCCGGTGATGCCGGGCACGCGGCCGGTGGTGGTGAACTGCCAGAACTCCCATTGCTTGCGGGCATAGCGCTTGCGGAGCGGGGCGGCAGTCGAGCGCAGCCAGTAGGGGTGGCTGTTGAACTCGCCCTCCAACACATCCTCATGGAAGGTGATGTCGGTATAGATGATCGGCTTCTTGCCGGTATGTTCCTCCAGGCCCTGGAGCATGGTGCGGATCTTGGCCAGCGCCTTGTCGCGCGGGATCTTCTTGCCGCAGCTTTCCGAATGGCCGTTCCATTCGACGTCGAGCACCGGCGGGAGCGCGTCCTTGTCGCGTGGGATATGGCGCTTGAACCAGCGCACCTGGTCCTTGGCGGAGCGGCACCACCAGACGAAGTGATAGGCACCGCGCGGCACGCCGGCCCTTTTGGCGCCCTCCCAGTTCTTGCGGAAACTCGGGTCGAGATGGTCGCCGCCCTCGGTCGCCTTGATGAAGGCGAAGCGGGTGCCGGCGTCCTTGACCTTCTCCCAGTCGATCTCGCCCTGCCAGCGCGAGACGTCGATGCCCTGGATCGCCTGGCGCCTGGCGTCGCGGACGCCGTGATGGGGGGAGGCGTCGCCCTTCTTGGGATAGAGCGCGAAGGCGGGGGCGGCACAGGCGACCGTCAGTCCCAGCACGGCGAATATCCGCCGCAAGCTTTTCGTCCTCGTCGCTCCAGAAACCGGCATCCGCACCTCCTTGTCCACGAGCAGTGGTGCGGGCGGGCTGGTTAAGGCGCGGTAAGTTCTGCTCCAATTGGAGCGGGTTGTTTCAGGGTTGGTTAACCGGGCCGGCCGGCGCGGCGCTAGAGCCGGCCGAGATGCAGCGAGGAGGGCACCGGCTCGAGCGCGCCGGGGATGATCGCCACCGGCGGCTCTTCGGCGCGCGGGGCCTCGAATTCCGGCTCGTTGACGATGCTCGGGCTCGGCTGCGCCGGCGACTGGCGGCGCTTCGTCCATTGCCTGGTGCCGATGTCGAACTCGCCGTTGATCCAGCCGTTGAACTGCTCCTCGTTGCCGAAGAAGGCGTTGCGGTCGACATCGCCCTTGATCCCGGGGATGCGGCCGGTCGTGGTGAACTGCCAGAAGGCCCAGAGCCGGTCCTCATAGCGGGTTTCGGGCTTGGCCGCCGTCGAGCGGATCCAGTAGGGGTAGTCGTTGAACTGGCCCTCGAGCACCTCCTTGTGGAAGGTGATGTCGGTATAGATGACCGGCTTCTTGCCGGTGAGCTGCTCGAGCTCGGTCAGCATCAGCTGGATCTTCTCCAGGGCCAATGACCGGTCGATCTTCTGCGGGCAAGTCTTGGAATGGCCGTTCCACTCGACGTCGAGGACGGGCGGCAGGGCTTCGGGGTCGTTGGGGATGTGGCGCTTGAACCAGACGGCCTGCTCATGGGCCGGGCGGCACCAATAGACGAAATGATAGGCGCCGCGACGCACGCCGGCGCGGCGCGCGCCTTCCCAATTGCGCAGGAAGGCCGGGTCGATATGGTCGCCGCCCTCGGTCGCCTTGATATAAGCGAAGCGGGTGCCGGCACCCTTGACCGCGGCCCAGTCGATCTCGCCCTGCCAGCGCGAGATGTCGATGCCATGGATCGGATAGCGATGCGCGCTGGCGACACCGGGATGCGGCCTCGCATCGCCCTTCGCCGGATAGTTGCCTTCCATCGCCACGCAGCCGCCAAGGACCGCGAAAGCGGCGGCGAGCAGAAAAGGGAGGGTGCGGAGGCGAGGCATGCGGCGGGCGGTCATCTCATGGAAGATTGAGGAGAAAGCTTGACGTCCGGTTTACGTTACCAAGGTTTTCAAGGCCGAGTCAGCCTGCCTCGTCATCACAGCCGGAGCAGAAGCGTGGCGATGCCGAGAAAGGCGAAGAAACCGACGACGTCGGTCACGGTGGTGACGAAGGTGCCCGACGCGATCGCCGGGTCGATGTCGAGCTTGTCGAGCAGCAGCGGGATCAGCACGCCGGCGATGGCGGCCGCGAGCAGGGTGACGACCATCGCGATGCCGATGACGATGCCCAGTCCGGGGCTCGCGAACCAGATCGCCGCGACCGCGCCGGTGATCAAAGCGAAGCCGATGCCGTTGACGAGGCCGACGATGAGCTCGCGGGTGAAGAAGCGACGCAGGTTCCAGGCGCCGAGCTCCTGGGTGGCGAGCGCGCGGACCGCGACCGTCATCGTCTGCGTCGCCGCGTTGCCGCCCTGGCTCGCGACGATCGGCGCCAGGATCGCGAGCGCCACGACCTTGGAGAGCTGCTCCTCGAACAGGCTCATCACCGCGGCCGCCAGGAACGAGGTCAGCAGGTTGATGAAGAGCCAGCTGAACCGGCTTCTGGCGATCTTCTGGACCGGATCCGACAGCTCCTCGTCGGCGTTGACGCCGCCGAGCTGCTTCACGTCCTCGTCCGCCGCCTCCTCGATGACGTCGACGATGTCATCGATGGTCAGCACGCCGACGAGCCGGCCGGCCGCGTCGATGACGGGTGCGGCGACGAGGTTGTAGCGCTGGAACAGGCGGGCCACGTCCTCAAGTTCCTCGGTCGCCTCGACGACACGACGGTCCTCCTCGAGCAGGTCGGTGACGACGACCGGGCGGCGCGTGCGCAGCAGCCGGTCGAGACGCACCGTGCCGACGAAATGATGCGCCGGGTCGGCGACGAAGATCTCGAAGAAGCGCTCCGGCAGGTCCTCCGCATCGCGCAGGAAGTCGATGGTCTGGCCAACCGTCCAGAACGGCGGCACGGCGATGACCTCGGTTTGCATGCGCCGGCCGGCGCTGTCCTCGGGATAGTCGAGGCCCTGCTGCAGGGCGATCCGCTCGGCCGGAGAGAGCTTGCCGAGGACCTCCTGCTTGTCGGCCTCGTCGAGGTCCTCGAGGATGTAGACCGCGTCGTCGGTGTCGAGATCGCGAACGCCTTCCGCGACAGTCTCGGCGGAAAGCTCCTCGAGAATCTGGTCGCGGACGGTGTCGTCGACCTCGGTCAGCGCCGTGAAGTCGAAATCGGCGCCGAGCAGCGAGATCAGGCGGGGACGCTCCTCGGGATCGAGCGCTTCGAGCAGCGCGCCGAGATCGGCCTCGTGCATATCGGCGACGACGCCGCGCAGCGTCGTCAGGTCGGAGAGCAGGACGGCCTGCGAGACCTGCTCGACCAGCGCGGCGTCGATCGCGCCGTCCTCGTCGCGAATCGTGCGCGCGACCGTATCGTCGGCAGCGTTCTCGGCGTCGACCATCGCTCCGGCTCCGCGATGAGAGGGCAGGGATTCGGGCAGGCCGCGCCCTTCTGGCAGCCGCGTCCCGCTCTGGCAACGCGCCACGCGCAGGTTCGGTTCGAGAAACGAAAACGGCGACCCTTGCGAGGTCGCCGTTTTGAGGGCTCAGCCCGAATATGGTGCGGTCAAGAGGACTCGAACCTCCACGGGTCTCCCCGCTACCACCTCAAGGTAGTGCGTCTACCAATTCCGCCATGACCGCGGCGACCGGGCGATGCAGCGCGAACGCGGCGAACTCCGGAGCGGCGCGGGTCTAGCAAATCGAATCCGCCGCCACAAGAGCAATGCGAAAGGAAAAGCGGGATCAGGCCGCTTCCGCGATCGCCTCGACGGAATAGACCGTCGGCCGTTTCAGCAGTTCGGTGATCTCGACGGAGATGCGCGAGCCGCTGACGACGACGTTTCCGCGCGCGAAGGGGTGGTTGTTGGCCAGAATCTGGACTTCGTCGTTTTCGGTGGCGTTGAGCTCGATGATGGCGCCGCGGCCCATGCGCAGCAATTTGTAGATCGGCATCTGGGTCGAGCCCAGAACCACCGTGAGTTCGACCGAGACGTGGTCCAGATCAGCCTTCAAGTCCTGCCTCCGAAAGCTTACTTGCGAATTCCACCAACGAAACTTGCCTGATGGCCGGCTTGGGCGCATGAGCCTGCCGGCAGGCCGGGCCCGACCGGTTAGCAACGGTTGAACGAACAGGGTTAATGCACCGTGAAGACCCGTGAGGCGCTTTCGGTTTCCTTCCTCTCCGCTCCCGGTTCGGAGCCGGTCGAATGGGTGATCGCGGATGGGCCGGTCGGCTATGACGAGGCCGTCGCCGAGATGGATGCTCGCGCCGCCATGATCGCCGACGGCACGGCGCGCGAGCGCGTCTGGCTGGTCGAGCATCCACCGCTCTATACCGCCGGCACCTCGGCGCGCGCCGCCGACCTGATCCAGCCGGAGCGCTTTCCCGTGCACCAGAGCGGCCGGGGAGGGCAGTTCACCTATCACGGCCCCGGCCAGCGCGTCGCCTATGTCATGCTTGACCTGAAGCGGCGCGATCCCGATCTCCGGCGCTTCGTCGCCGCGCTCGAAGCCTGGCTGATCGGCACGCTGGACGGCTTCAACATCCGTGGCGAGCGCCGCGAGGACCGCGTCGGCGTCTGGGTCCGCCGGCCGGAGAAGGGAGACGGCTGCGAGGACAAGATCGCCGCGATCGGTATCCGCGTCAGGCGCTGGGTCTCGTTTCACGGCATCTCGCTGAATGTCGAGCCGGAGCTCTCGCATTTCGAGGGCATCGTCCCGTGCGGCGTCAGCGACCAGGGTGTGACCTCGCTGGTCGATCTCGGCCTTCCCGTGACGCTGCCGGAGGTCGATTCGATGCTGCGGGCCGAGTTCGAACGGATCTTCGGTCCGACGGTTGCCGCCTAGAAGCCGGATGCTTTCAGATGGGATCGCGCAGCGATCCCATCTGAAAGCTGAATCCGTCTCTCACCAATGAGTTAGAGCAGGATCGATTGCGAAAAACCGGTCCCCACTTTTTCGCATCCTGCTCTAAACCGTTCACCTTCTGTTGATCAAACCGACCCATGCTTGGGCTCGATATGAGCAAAGCAAGGGGACGATGATGCGGATTCTCATCTTCGTGGGCTGCGTCGCGGCCATTTTGGGTGCCTGCACCACCAATGATAAGCTGATCGCAGGCGCGGCTGCGGGTGCAGGCACGGGCGCGCTGATCGGCGGGCCGATCGGCGCCGTCGCCGGTGGCGCGATCGGCGCCGTGGCGGCTCCGGCCGTGACCGGCTCGATCAACAAGATGCGTGAATAGCCCACCGGAACGGCAGGCGGATTCGCGAAGCCCGCTTTGCGTATCCGCGCCGGTTGGCCTTTTGCGCGCGGCGCGCCATAACCCGGCGAGACTTCATCGCTTGAGGAGCGGGCGCCGTGGCGATCATCGAGAGCAAGGTCGATCTGAACTCGGCCGAAACGCGCGCCAATGCCGAGGCCTGGGACGGCCTGCGCGCCGAGCTGGCCGGCCGGCGCGCCACGGCCGCGCTCGGCGGCAACGCCAAATCGCGCGAGCGCCACACCGCCCGTGGCAAGCTTCTCCCCAGGGAGCGGGTGCTGCGCCTGCTCGATCCCGGCTCGCCGTTTCTCGAGATCGGCGCGCTCGCAGCCTTCGAGATGTACGATAAGGAGATCCACGGCGCCGGCATGATCGCCGGGATCGGCCGCGTCGCCGGACGCGAGGTGATGGTCGTCTGCAACGACGCCACCATCAAGGGCGGCACCTACTATCCCATGACGGTGAAGAAGCATCTGCGCGCCCAGGAGATCGCGCGCGAGAACCGGCTGCCTTGCGTCTATCTCGTCGATTCCGGCGGTGCCAACCTGCCGCACCAGACCGAGGTCTTCCCCGACCGCGAGCACTTTGGCCGGATCTTCTACAACCAGGCGACGCTCTCGGCCGAGGGCATCCCGCAGATCGCCGTCGTGATGGGCTCCTGCACCGCCGGCGGCGCCTATGTCCCGGCGATGTCCGACGAGACGGTGATCGTGCGCAAGCAGGGCACGATCTTCCTGGGGGGCCCGCCTTTGGTGAAGGCCGCGACCGGCGAGGTCGTCTCGGCCGAGGACCTCGGCGGCGCCGATGTCCATGCCCGCCTCTCGGGCGTCGCCGACCATTATGCCGGCGACGACACCCATGCGCTGGCCATCGCACGGCGCATCGCCGCCAATCTCAACAGCGTCAAGCGCCCGGACATCGACATCGCCGAGCCGGTCGAGCCGCTCTACGACCCGGCCGAACTCGAGGCTGTCGTGCCGACCGACCTCAAGAAGCAGTATGACATCCGCGAGGTCATCGCCCGGCTCGTCGACGGCTCGGAATTCGACGAGTTCAAGCGCCTCTACGGCACCACGCTGGTCACCGGCTTCGCCCGGATCCACGGCATGCCGGTCGGCATCATCGCCAATAACGGCATCCTGTTCTCGGAAAGCGCGCTGAAGGGCGCGCATTTCATCGAGCTCTGCTGCCAGCGCCGCATCCCGCTGCTCTTCCTGCAGAACATCACCGGTTTCATGGTCGGCCGCGATGTCGAGACGCGCGGCATCGCCAAGGACGGCGCCAAGCTGGTGACCGCGGTCGCCTCGGCCCGCGTGCCGAAGATTACCGTGCTGGTCGGCGGCTCGTTTGGCGCCGGCAATTACGGCATGTGCGGGCGGGCCTATTCGCCGCGCTTCCTCTTCACCTGGCCGAATTCGCGCATCTCGGTGATGGGTGGCGAGCAGGCGGCGAGCGTGCTCGCGACCGTGCGCCGCGACAATATCGAGGCCGAGGGCAAGAGCTGGAGCGCTGACGAGGAGGAGGCGTTCAAGGCGCCGATTCGCGACAAATACGAGGACGAGGGCTCGCCTTACCACGCCACGGCGCGGCTCTGGGACGACGGTGTCATCCTGCCGTCCGAGACCCGCCGCGTCCTGGCGCTTGCCTTCTCCGCCTGCCTCAATGCCGAGGTGCCGCAGACGCGCTTCGGCGTGTTCAGGATGTGAGGGCGGCAATCGCGCCCATCTATGCCCAGAAAAAGGGCAGGAGCGGTCCCGCGCTCGATTGACCGACTATTAGCTGCTCGATAGCGTCGCTGCCAATCAACAGGGGATTGGCGAGCATGATCAGCGGCGTAGCGCGGGTGTTGTCGAGGTTCGCGCAGTCGCGCGGCAAGGGCCGTTCGGTTATGCTCGCTGCGGCGGTGGCGCTGCTTTCGCCCGTCGCGGGTTTTGCGCAGACCCCGGTCAAGTTCACGCTCGACTGGGTGTTCCAGGGCCCGACCTCGCCCTTCCTCGTCGCGCTCGAGAAGGGCTATTACAAGGCCGAGGGCCTGGACGTGACCATGGATCCCGGCCAGGGCTCGGCCGGCGCCGTGCAGCGCGTCGCCACCGGCGCCTACGACATCGGCTTCGCCGACGTGAACTCGCTGATCGAGTACAACGCCAAGAATGTCGGCAAGGAGATCCTCTGCGTCTTCATGGCCTATGACTTTCCGCCCTTCGGCGTGCACACGCTGAAGAAGACCGGTATTTCCAAGCCGGCGGACCTCGCCGGCAAGAAGCTCGGCGCACCGGTGTTCGACGCGTCCTTCCGGCTCTTTCCCGCCTTCGCCAAGAAGGTCGGTATCGACGCCGCCAGCGTCACCCATGTCAACCTGACGCCGCAGTTGCGCGAGCAGTCGATGGTGCAGGGCACGGTCGACTTCATCAGCGGTCACTACTTCTCCTCGACCCTCGACCTGAAGGCGCGCGGCGTGAAGCTGGAGGACATCGTCTCGTTCAACTACTCCGACTTCAAGATGGACGTGTATGGCAACGGCATCATCGTTTCGCCGGCCTTCGCGGCGAAGCCGGAGGTCGTCACCGGCTTCCTGCGCGCCACGGCGAAGGCCTGGAAGGAAGTCGCGGCCAATCCGGCGATCGGCATCGCCGCTGCCAAGAAGCGCGACCCGCTGATCGACGAGGCGCTGGAGACCGAGCGGCTCGCCATGTCGCTGAAGATGAACGTGCTGACGCCGTTCGTGAAGGAGAACGGCATCGGCGACGTCGACCCGGCGCGCTTCGCCCGCTCGGTCACCGACGTTGCGGACGCCTTCGGCCTGCCGGCCGCGCCGGCGCCGGACAAGGTGTTCTCGAACAAGTACCTGCCGCCGAAAGCGGAGCGCATGGTCGCGCCGTAAGAGGGGCTGACGTCAACCGTCATGGTCGGGCCTGGCCCGATCATTTCCTGAAGCTTGCAGGTCCTGAGATTCTCGGGACAAGCCCGAGAATGACACCCTTCATGCAGGCTTCCTCCGACACGCCACTCGTCGAGCTGCGCAATGTCAGCCTGTCCTATGGCAGCGGCCGCGAGCGCATCCCGGCGCTCGAGGATGTGACGCTCTCGATCGGGAAGGGCGAGTTCGTCGCCGTGGTCGGCCCCTCCGGCTGCGGCAAGTCGACTCTGATGAAGCTGGTCACCGGACTGATGCCGCCGACGGCCGGCGAGGTCCGGGTCCACGGCCAGACGGTCAAGGGCCCGATCCGCGGCGTCGGCATGGCCTTCCAGGCGCCGACGCTGATGCCGTGGCGGACCACGCGCGACAACATCCTGCTGCCGCTGGAAGTGGTCGAGCCGCATAAGCGCCGCTTCCGCAAGAACAAGGCCGAGTATGTCGAGCGGGTCGAGAAACTGCTGGCTTCGGTCGGACTTGGCGGCTTCGGCGACAAATTTCCCTGGCAGCTCTCCGGCGGCATGCAGCAGCGCTCGAGCCTGTGCCGCGCGCTGGTCCACGAGCCCGAGATCCTGATGCTCGACGAGCCCTTCGGCGCGCTCGACGCCTTCACCCGCGAGGAGCTCTGGGGCGTGATGCAGGCGCTCTGGCTCGAGCGCCGCTTCACCGCCGTGCTCGTCACCCATGACCTGCGCGAGGCGGTCTATCTCGCCGACACCGTCTATGTGATGAGCAGGCGGCCGGGGCGGATCGTCAAGCTGCGCAATGTCGACCTGCCGCGCCCGCGCAGGCTGGAGACGACCTTCGAGCCCCGCTTCGTCGAGATCGTCCACGAGCTGCGCGAGCGCATCCATCTGGAGCATGCGTGATGTGGCCCCCGCCAGGACCAGGAGACCGTTTGATAATGCTACTGGCGTGGCCGTCTAACGCGACTCTCTGCGCTTCCGGTGCTCACGGACAGATGTCCGCTGCGCTCCGGTTCTCGACAGCCACGCCAGCCAGCTCACGCCAGCGAATTCTCAAACGGTCTCCAAGACGATGAGCGACACGCAGCGCCGCTGGCTCCTCATCGCCATGCCCTGGCTCGCCATGGCGGGCCTCCTCATCGCCTGGGAGCTCGCCTGCATCGTCTTCGAGGTGCCGGAGATCCTGGCGCCGCGGCCGACGCGGATCTTCGAGGTCATGGTCCTGCGCTGGGAGATTCTGCTGAAATACTGCATGGAGACCTTCGTCACCACCGCGATCGGCTTCGTGCTGGCGATCGGCTTCGGGCTGCTGCTGGGCCTGGCCATCGGCGCCTCGCCCTTCGTCTATTCGGGCCTCTACCCGCTGCTGATCGCCTTCAACGCCGTGCCCAAGGTCGCGCTGGTGCCGATCCTGATGATCTGGCTCGGTGTCGGCGCCCTGCCGGCGGTGATCACCGCCTTCGTCATCTCGTTCTTCCCGATCGTCGTGAACGTCGCCACGGGGCTCGCTACGATCGAGCCCGAGATGCGCGACGTGATGCGCTCGCTCGGCGCCAGCCAGTGGGAGACCCTGACCAAGGTCGGCATCCCGCGCGCCATGCCCTATCTCTTCGCCAGCCTGAAGGTGGCGGTGACGCTCGCCTTCATCGGCTCGGTGATCTCCGAGACGGTCGGCGGCAACCGCGGCATCGGCTTCCTGATGCTTTCGGCCGGCGCCCGCAACGACTCGGCGACGACCTTCGCCGGGCTCTTCGCCATCGCGATCATGGGCGTCGCGATGTACGCCGCCTGCGCGCTGGTCGAGCGCCGGATGACGCGCTGGGCCTTTCGCGGCGAGATCGTGGGGTGAGGGAGCTCCCTTCTCCCCTCGGGGGAGAAGGTCCCGGCAGGGGGATGAGGGCGGTTCGACTGGGCGAGGCCGCGCTTCCCTCATCCGTCAGCGCTTCGCGCTGCCACCTTCTCCCCCGAGGGGAGAAGGGATCGCGCCAAGCGTCGTCCCCGCCCGCGTGCCTGCACGCGGGCGTTGTCACAAGTGAGGGGCAGCGGAGCGCCGCGAGGCGCGTGGGTATCGGTCCGCGTCCATTGAGCCAGGACGCGGCGCGGATGGATTGAGCCACCATCCGCACGCCCCGTGGCGCTCCGCCAGACGGCGATTTGAAAACTCCGGGCCGCGCTTCTCTCGCGCCAGTGTGAGCCGGCGCATCTAGCGAGCTCCTCGCGCAGGGGCCGTAGTACCCCCAGGTCGGTTCCCGAAGCCTCCCGGGAGCGAGGCGCAACCCTCGCCCGCAGGCGCCGCACCCACCCCGCCACACGACATGCCTCCGGATGGCCGCCCCCCGGGGATGGGATGCGGTGGATTATAGGGGAAGTGCAGGAGGCGGGGATAAGTTTGCTGCCTGTCCTCGCTTGGTGCGGAACCACGACAGAACCCCTCTCCTGGAAGGAGAGGGGCAGGGGCGAGGTGCAGGCCGTTGGACCAGTTGCGTGAGCGCCCACGCGGTTGGGTTCAGGCTAACGTTTTCGGTCCGAACACCTCACCCTGCCCTCTCCTTCCAGGAGAGGGTTCCCCGCGCCCTCTCCGTTATGGTCGGGCTTGTCCCGACCATCCACTCCTTCGCGGATGCCCCGGGCGGCCAAAACGTGGATGCTCACCACAAGGGCGAGCATGATGGAAACGGCACGCCAGCCCCGCCCGCGGGCCAGCCTGCGGAAGCTCGACACAGGCGGCAGCGGAGCGCCACGAGACGTAAGGTAGTGTTTCCACACCGTTGAGCTAGGGCGCGGCGCGGGTGACCATCCCCCTTGACTGCTGATGATGCCCCAAGGTTTGCTTGAAGCTGGACAAGCACTAGCCTTAGAATCACTCTAGGGAATCAGGAGGAAAATCGGTGCGTCCGCCAAAAAATAAGTGGCCCGACACCGACGGAAGTCGGGGTGTTCTTATGTTCGCTCAGTTGATGAGTGAAATGCTTGAACCTTCAACGTTTGAGAGCTTTCGTGTCTTTTCGTTAGATACAAATGCCCGCCTTCGAGAAGCCTTACAACAAATTGGCGATGTACGCAGGCAACGCGTACCTAAAGTCACCCTGGATCCGATAATGGAAGAATTAGATTGGTCTTTCACTAAAGACTCGGCCGCGACCTCTCTAGCCTCCCTTGAGATTGGCGCTCTAAAGCGCGTCGCAAAGGATAAAAACACGTCATTGGAGGACTTTAGGTCCCATATACGCCTTGTCCGGAAACTAACATCAGATTCATATAAACGAAAGATAGAAGATCTATTAATAAATATCTTTGATAAACCTAATGAAAAAATTGAACTACGAAAGCTAACAGGATTTTATTGCAGTCATATCGTTAATATTGGGTACTCCAGAAAGCACATATCTGAAACTGTTCAAAGGTACTTCTTTGAGACGGATATCCGGCGAATCGGGCGGGCGACGCTTACGAAGTTTTTTCGAGAGTTTGACGGAAAGGAGAAGAAATTTAACGTACACGCAACCGTGACAAAAGACCTTGGAAAGTACTTAAAAGGACTTGGATTTCAAATAAAAGAAAAAGAGCAGCTTAATCCTGAGCAGTTAATGACCCTATCGCAGAATATAAATTATGCCGACACGCCCTCTGCATTAGAGATTATTGTTGATGAGTACGACCCCCACGGCGCAATGGACTATTGCTACCAAATTCTGAGCGCGCAACGTGCTATTGCATATCTTGACCCGCATGGCATGCATTCGGAGTGGGGCGACACGATGCATGTCACTCGGCTGCGGGCACAATCGGGCGCCGCAGTATCAAAGACTGATCTGTTCGCAAATAGAACTGACGCTCATAAATTCAGGTCAAATAGGCGGGCTAGCATTATCAGCAATTATGCGCAGGGCCTCTTTCGTAATTTTGACCCGCCATCTACTGAGCGCCTCATTAGTTCCATAAGGACAGCCGCGCTAGCAAGGACTTCTCTTAATCCAGAGAACCAAATCATTTCCCTCTGGTCAGCAATTGAGGTGCTACTTAGCGACCCTCAAGGTGAATCTAGAATAGTGCATTATGCTAAACTTATAACTCCGTGCATAGTCCTTCGCCATAATCGCCGGCAGGTAATTGCTATATACGATAATTTACTTATAAATTATCGATACAAACTTAACAAATTACTTCGAAAACTCCCCAATTTCCCGAATATTCATGGGCACACCGCTTTTGCGGAGCTAATGCTTCTTCCCGAACATGCCCAACTTCGTATTGAACTGTGTAGCATTCTAGCGAAAAACCCCCTAGCTCTCCATCGGGTCTGGAAACTACAAGATGATCATAAGGACGTTGATAGTGCATATCGGCACATGTGCGATCATTTTGACCGAGTCAGGTGGCAAATTCATAGAATTTATCGCGCCAGAAATCAACTCGTCCACTCGGGACGAATGCCAAGTTACTTAGAATCATTGATATTAAATCTTGCTGAATACTATAGATCATCAATTACCACGATAGTTGAGCGATCAAAAAGAGAGCGCGAGCGCTCCAATATCGACCAGACTGTCGCTGAAATAGGAATTCGTTATGGCATATTAAGAAGTCACTTTAATATAAAGAATGGCAATAAGCCGTTGGATTTAAAACATGTAGCGATGCTCATGGATGATCGTAACGCTTGGCAATAACGCACCCCCACTTCTCACCACTTGACTCCCCACCCCCCTCCATCCTAACCCCATCGACGGGACACGCCGCCCCAACGCGGCGCGCCCATCTGTAAGGATGGAGAACATCGATGGCGAATACGATTCCGAACGCGCGCCCGCGCGTTCCTAATTTCTCGTCCGGCCCCTGCGCCAAGCGCCCCGGCTGGACCCTCAAAGCCCTGTCTGACGCGGCGCTCGGCCGCTCGCACCGCGCCAAGGTCGGCAAGGACAAGCTCAAGCTTGCCATCGACCTGACCCGTGAGGTGCTGCAGGTGCCGGCCGATTACCGCATCGGCATCGTGCCGGCCTCCGATACCGGCGCCGTCGAGATGGCGCTGTGGTCTTTGTTGGGCGCCCGTGGCGTCGACATGCTGGCCTGGGAGAGCTTTGGCGAGGGCTGGGTCACTGATGTCGCCAAGCAGCTCAAGCTGGCGGATGTCCGCATCTTCAACGCCCCCTATGGCGAATTGCCGAACCTGAAGAAGGTCGATACGAAAAACCGCGACGTCGTCTTCACCTGGAACGGCACGACTTCCGGCGTGCGCGTCGCCGATGCGAGCTGGATCGCCGACGACCGCGAGGGGCTGACCATTTGCGACGCGACCTCGGCCGCCTTCGCCCAGCGCCTCGATTGGCCCAAGCTCGATGTCGTGACCTTCTCCTGGCAAAAAGTGCTCGGCGGCGAGGCGGCGCATGGCATGATCGTGCTCTCGCCGCGCGCGGTCGAGCGGCTGACCACCTACAAGCCGTCCTGGCCGCTGCCGAAGATCTTCCGCATGACCTCGGGCGGCAAGCTTTCCGAAGGCATCTTTGCCGGCGAAACGATCAACACGCCCTCCATGCTCGCGGTCGAGGATTATCTCGATGCGCTGAACTGGGCGAAGAAGGTCGGCGGGTTGGACGGGCTGGTGAAGCGCGCCGACGGCAATGCCCGCGTCATCGCCAAATTCGTGCGCGAGAACGACTGGATCGACTTCCTAGCGGTGAAGCCGAAGACGCGCTCGAACACCAGCGTCTGCCTGAAGTTCACCGACCCGGCGGTGACGGCGCTGCCGGCGGAGGCTCAAGGAGCCTTCGCCAAGCAGGTCGTCTCGATCATCGAGAAGGCCGGCGCCGGCTATGATCTCGGCCATTATCGCGACGCCCCTCCCGGCCTGCGCATCTGGTGCGGCGCGACCGTGCAGTCGCGCGACCTGAAGGCACTGCTGCCCTGGATCGCCTATGCGTTCGCGGAAGCGAAGGCGGGACTGAAGAAGGCGGCGTAACCGCGACGCGCGCCCTCTCCCCTCGGGGGAGAGGGTTGGGGTGAGGGCAGCACGACATCTGTCGCTAGCCCTCCCTTACACGCCAGCGCCCTCGCCCGCCGGCCCTCATCCGTCTCGGCTTCGCCGAGCCACCTTCTCCCCCGAGGGGAGAAGGATATGCGCCTCCCCATTCACGCGCGCGACCGCTTGCGGCGCGCAGCCGGAGCCATCCCCATGACCGCCCCCCGCGTCCTCATTTCCGACGCCCTCTCCCCCGCCGCCGTGCAGATCTTCAAGGATCGCGGCATCGACGTGACCTTCGATCCGAGCCTCGGCAAGGACAAGGACAAGCTCGCCGCGATCATCGGCGAGTATGACGGCCTCGCCATCCGCTCGGCGACCAAGGCCACCGCCAAGCTGCTCGAGGCCGCGTCAAGACTGAAGATCATTGGCCGCGCCGGCATCGGCGTCGACAATGTCGAGATCCCGGCCGCGACCGCCCGCGGCATCATCGTGATGAACACGCCCTTCGGCAATTCGATCACCACCGCCGAGCACGCCATCGCCATGATGTTCGCGCTGGCGCGCCAGATCCCGTCCGCGGATGTCTCGACCCAGGCCGGAAAGTGGGAGAAGAACCGCTTCATGGGCGTCGAGATCACGGCCAAGACGCTCGGCCTGATCGGCTGCGGCAATATCGGCTCGATCGTCGCCGAGCGCGGCATCGGGCTCAAGATGCGCGTCATCGCCTTCGACCCCTATCTCTCAGCCGAACGCGCGGTGCAGCTCGGCGTCGAGAAGGTCGAGCTCGACGAGCTCCTGAAGCGCGCCGATTTCATCACGCTGCACGTGCCGATGACGGCGATGACCAAGAACATCCTCTCGGCCGAGAATCTCGCCAAGACGAAGAAGGGCGTCCGCATCATCAATTGCGCCCGCGGCGGCCTGGTCGACGAACAGGCGCTCGCCGAACTGATCAAGTCCGGCCATGTCGCCGGCGCCGCCTTCGACGTGTTCTCGGAGGAGCCGGCGGAATCGAACCCGCTCTTCGGGCTGGACAACGTCGTCTGCACGCCGCATCTCGGCGCCGCCACCAACGAGGCGCAGGAGAATGTCGCCCTCCAGGTCGCCGAGCAGATGTCGGACTACCTGCTCAAGGGCGCGATCACCAATGCGGTGAACTTCCCCTCGATCTCGGCCGAGGAAGCCCCGCGCATCAAGCCCTTCGTCGACCTGGCGGAGAAGCTCGGCTCGTTCCTCGGCCAGCTCACCGAGGCGCCGGTCAAGGGCATCCGCATCGAGTACCAGGGCGCCGTCGCCCATCTCAACCTGAAGGCGATCTCGGCTGCCGCGATCACCGGCGTGCTGCGACCCTTCCTGCCCGAGATCAACATGGTCAACGCCGCGATGATCGCCAAGGAGAAGGGCATCGTCGTCGAGGAGCTGACACGCGAGGCCGCCGGCAATCTCGAAAGCGTCATCCGCATCGTGGTCGAGGCCGAGGACATGCCGCGCCACGCCTCGGGCACGGTCTTCCAGGACGGCAAGCCGCGCATCGTCGAGATCCGCGACATCCAGGTCGATGCCGAATTCGCGCCGCACATGCTCTATGTCCGCAATGCCGACAAGCCGGGCTTCATCGGCCAGTTCGGCTCGCTGCTCGGCGAGGCCGGCGTCAATGTCGCGACCTTCAATCTCGGCCGCGACAAGCCGGGCGGCGACGCGATCTGCTATGTCGCCGTCGACGAGGCGATCTCGGACGAGCTGCTCGAGAAGATCCACGAGATCCCGATGGTCAAGCGGGCGAGACGGCTGAAGTTCTGAGTGCCAGCTGTTTCAGCGCGTCATCCCGGACAAGCCGCGTAGCGGCGCTGCTCCGGGGATGACGACGTGAGGTTCACGCTGCTTCATGCTATTCTCTCCGCAACGGAGATTTTGCATGCGCATCGTCACCTTCGAGGTCCGTCGCGATGACGAGGCCGGAATCTGGTACGCCAGCTCGACCAGCGATACCGGCATCGTCACGGAAGCTGCCACGATCGAAGCCCTGCGCGATCGGTTGAAGCTCCTCGTGCCGGACTTTCTCGAAACCGAGGAAAAGCTCAGGCTCGACCTCGACATCAAGGTCTCGGACATCGTCCAGGCTGCCTGATGGTCGAGATCGGCCCACGGCTAAAACGCATCCTGCGCAAGGCCGGCTACGAATATCATCGCGCAGCCAAGGGCGACCACGAGATCTGGCGCCATCCAGAGACCAAGGTCCAGGTCTCGATCGATGCGGGGACGAAGTCGCGGCACACTGCCAACGAAATCCTGAAGCAGGCCGGCCTGCCGAAAGCGTTCTGAACCGCCCTACCCGCGCCGCAATCGCCCTCCCCTCTGGCGGCCTGCCACAGGGAATTGTCCATGCCGACCCGCCTCGCCCAAGCCTGCTTCTATTCCGCCGCCCTCGTCCTCCTCGCCGCCTCGCCCGCCTTCGCCGATTGGGACAAGGCAAAACTCGACAGCGAAATCCCGAAGCTCGAGCAGCAGGCGAAGGGCAGGCTCGGCGTCGCGCTGATCGACCTCAAGGACCGCAAGAGCTGGTCACATCGCGGGGCCGAGAGCTTTCCGCTGCAGAGCGTCTTCAAGCTTCCGCTCGCCTTCGCCGTGCTGCAGGCGGTCGAGGCCGGCAAGCTGAAGCTCGACCAGAAGGTCACCGTCACCCGCAAGGACCTCTCGCTCTATCACAGCCCGCTCGCCCGGGCCTTCAAGGGCGAGCGCAACGACTACACGTTGCGCGATCTGATCACCCGCTCGGCCGGCGACAGCGACAACACCGCCGCCGACCTGCTGCTGCGCCTGATCGGCGGACCGCAGGTGTTGACCGCGATGCTCAGGGACGGCGGCATTTCCGGCATCTCGATCGACCGCTACGAGCGCGTCTTCCAGCCCGAGATTTTGGGCCTGCCCGGCTATGGCTGGGACCAGGCGATCGACACCGCCGCTTTCTACAAGGCGATCCGTGCGATTCCCGCAGCCGAGCGGCGCAAGCGGCTCGAGGCGAGCCTCGACGACAAGCGCGACGCGGCGACGCCGGAGGCCTCGATCGCCTTCCTCGAGGCGATGGCCAAGGGCAACTGGCTGCGCGAGCCGGCCCATGCCGCGCTGATCGACAAGATCGCCTCCGAGTCGAAGACCGGGCCGAATCGCGTCAGGGCCGGCCTGCCCAAGGGCGCGGGTTTCGCCCACAAGACGGGGCTGGGGCCGAGCGCCGACGGGCTCAACCACGCCACCAACGATATCGGCATCGTCTCCTTGCCGGACGGGCGCCGCTTCGCCATCGCCGTTTTCCTCAAGGGCGCGCAGGTCGACGAGACGGCGCGCGAGGCGACGCATGCGGCGGTGGCGCGGCTGGCGGTGGAGAGCCTACGGCCCTGATCCGGCGCCTCAACGCGCCTCGATGCTGGCGAGATAGGCCCGCAGCGCCCGCTCGGGCCCATGCCAGGAGGCGCTGCCCTTGCCTTGCAGCTCGGGAGCGTCTTTCCAGCCCGGCTCGATCCCGGTCATGTCGGGGAGCTGATGGGCGATGCCCTTGTGGCAGTCGATGCAGGTCTTCTCCTTCGGGATCAGGTAGCGGCTATGGATATCGGCGGCGCGCCGCGTCTGCTTGGTGAAGTCCATCGCCACGGACGAATGGCAGTTGCGGCATTCGAGCGAGTCGTTCGCCTTCAGCCGCCCCCATTCGTGCTTGGCCAGCTCGAGGCGATGGCCAAGGAATTTCTCGCGCGTCGAGATCGTCCCGAAGATCTTGCCCCAGACCTCCTTCGAGGCCTGCATCTTGCGGGCGATCTTGTCGGTCCAGTTATGGGGCACGTGGCAGTCCGGGCAGCTGGCGCGCACGCCCGAGCGGTTGGAGAAATGCACCGTCTGCTGCAGCTCCTGATAGACGTTGTCGCGCATCTCGTGACAGGTGATGCAGAATTTCTCGGTATTGGTGATCTCCAGCGCCGTGTTGAAGCCGCCCCAGAAGATCACGCCGCAAACGAAGCCGCCGAGCGTCAGGAAACCGAGCGGCAGATAGGCGCTCGGCCGGCTGATCACGGTCCAGAACCGCACCAGCACGGCCCAGCACCAGAGGATGAAGGCTTTGAGCTTGGCCATCACCGCATCCCGCTAGGGCTTCCGCCCGACATCATTGGCGTCCTGGAACTGGTTCGGCACGAGCGGCGGCACGTCCGTCTGCTGGACATGGCAGGCGGTGCAGAAATAGCGCCGCGGCGTGACGTCGGAGAGCACCTGCCCGTCCCGGTCCTGGAAATGCGTGACGCTGATCATCGGCGCTCCGGAGCCTTCGGTGAACTCGCGCTTGTGACAATCCATGCAGCGGTTGGTGTTGACCGTCAGCTGATAGCCGTCGATCGAATGCGGGATGACCGGCGGCTGCTCCGGGTAGTTGCGCATGCGCCTGACGTCGTCGACGACCGGCCGGCCGAGCGCCGGAACCCGCTCCAGCGCCATGGGCTCGGGCGTGCCGGTGAGCCGCGGCACGATCTTCACCGGCGCCCCGTCCTGCGACAGGGCCGCGCCGAAGGCCAGCACGAGGCAGCCCGCGAATACGGCCCCGAGGAGGGTCCGCCAGCGCATCAGACAGAGACCGGCAGGATCTTGACCGCGCATTTCTTGAAATCCGTCTGTTTGGAGATCGGATCGGTGGCGTCCAGCGTCACCTTGTTGATCAGCTGGCTCGCGTCGAACCAGGGCACGAAGATCACGCCCGGCGGCATGCGGTTGCGGCCGCGCGTCTCGACGCGAGTGCGCATCTCTCCGCGCCGCGAAATGATCCTGATCTCGGCGCCCTGGTTCAGCCCGCGGGCACGCGCGTCCTCCGGATGCATGAAGCAGCGCGCGCCGGGGAAGGCCTTGTAGAGCTCCGGCACGCGCATGGTCATCGAGCCCGAATGCCAGTGCTCGAGCACGCGGCCGGTGACCAGCCAGAAATCGTACTCGCCGTCGGGCGATTCCGCCGGTGGCTCATAGGGCACGGCGATGATCCGCGCCTTGCCGTCGGGATTGCCGTAGAACTCGACGCCCTTGCCGGGCTTCACGTAAGGGTCGAGCCCCTCGCGATAGCGCCAGAGCGTCTCCTTGCCGTCGACCACCGGCCAGCGCAGCCCGCGGACCTGGTGATAGGTGTCGTAGGGCGCCAGATCATGGCCATGGCCGCGCCCGAACGAGGCATATTCCTCGAACAGCCCCTTCTGGACATAGAAGCCGAAATGCTTGGCCTCGACATTGTCGTAGCCGGCATCGATCTCGCTCAGGTCGAAGCGGTCGACATGGCCGTTGCGGTAGAGCACGTCGAACAGGGTCTTGCCGCGGAAATTGGGATTGGCGGCGAGGAGCTCCGCCGGCCAGACCTCGTCGGTGGTGAAGCGCTTCGAGAACTCCATCATTTGCCAGAGGTCAGAGCGGGCCTCGCCCGGCGCCTGCACGAGCTGGTGCCAGACATGGGTGCGGCGCTCGGCATTGCCGTAGGCGCCTTCCTTCTCGACCCACATCGCGGCGGGCAGGATGAGATCGGCCGCCACCGCGGTGACGGTCGGATAGGCGTCGGAGACGACGATGAAATTCTCCGGGTTGCGATAGCCCGGATAGGCCTCGCCGGTGTTGTTGGGCGAGGCCTGCAGGTTGTTGTTGACCTGGATCCAGTAGAAATTGAGCTTGCCGTCCTTGAGCATGCGGTCCTGCTCGACGGCATGGTAGCCCGGCTTCTCCGGGATGATGCCGTGGGGGATGCGCCAGATCTCCTCGGCATGCTTGCGGTGCTCGGGATTGGTCACCGTCATGTCCGCCGGCAGGCGGTGCGTGAAGGTGCCGACCTCGCGCGCCGTGCCGCAGGCGGAGGGCTGGCCGGTCAGCGAGAACGGGCTGTTGCCGGGCTCGGAGATTTTCCCGGTCAGCAGGTGCAGGTTGTAGACCATCTGGTTGGCCCAGACGCCGCGCACATGCTGGTTGAAGCCCATCGTCCAGAGCGAGACGACCTTGCGCTTGGGATCGGCATAGAGCTCGGCGAGCTGCTGCAGGAAGCCCCTCTCGACCCCGGTCAGGGCCGAGACCTTCTCCAGCGTGTAGTCCTTCACGAAGGCGGCGAAGGCCTCGAAATCGATCGGCGTCGTCGCCGCCGGATCGGCCGCCTTCTTCGCCGCGACCTCGCGCGGATCGTCGGGCCGCAAACCGTAGCCGATCTCGGTCGCCCCCTTCACGAAGGTGGTGTGCTTGTCGACGAAATCCTTGTTCACCCGCCCCGTCGAGATGATGTGGTTGGCGATGTAGTTCAGGATCGCCAGGTCCGTGCCCGGCTTGAACACGATCGGGATGTCGGCGAGATCCGAGCTGCGATGCGTGAAGGTCGAGAGCACCGCGACCTTGACATGCGGATGCCCGAGCCGCCGGTCCGCCACCCGCGTCCACAGGATCGGGTGCATCTCGGCCATGTTCGAGCCCCAGAGCACGAAGGCGTCGGTGGCCTCGAAATCGTCATAGCAGCCCATCGGCTCGTCCATGCCGAAGGTCCGCATGAAGGCATAGGCGGCCGAGGCCATGCAGTGGCGGGCGTTCGGATCGAGATTGTTCGAGCGGAAGCCGGCGCGCATCAGCTTGGTCGCGGCATAGCCCTCGAAGATCGTCCATTGGCCGGAGCCGAACATGCCGAGCGCGGTCGGCCCCTTCTCCTTCAGGACGCGCTTGGCCTGCGCGGCCATGGTGTCGAAGGCCTCGGCCCAGGAGACGGGCGTGAACTCGCCGTCCTTGGCATAGGCGCCGTTCTTCTTGCGCAGCAAAGGCTGGGTCAGCCGGTCGGCGCCATACATGATCTTGGAAAGGAAATAGCCCTTGACGCAGTTCAGGCCGCGATTGACCTCGGCCTTCATGTCGCCATGGGTCGCGATCACCCGGCCCTCCTTGACGCCGACCATGACGCCGCAGCCGGTGCCGCAGAACCGGCACGGCGCCTTCGACCAGGAGATCTTCAGCGCATCGACGCCCCCAGTGACAGGCTGCGCCGCCGCCTCCCCGCCGATATTGGCCGCCAGCGCGGCAATTCCCGCCGCCTGAGCCTTGAGCATCTCGCGACGGGACAGCGTCATCTCTCGTCTCCGGGGTCGTCGAGGGGTTCGATCTGCTCGAACACCATGTTGGCCGAGAACACGCCGTCCATCAGCGCGATGGTCGTGAGCCGGCTTCCGATCTCGCCGCTGCTCTCGCCTTCCATGACCGCGACGATCTTGGTGTGCTCGACCGCGCGGACCTCGGTGCCCGGCAGCAAGGCGATCTGGCGCGCGATCTCGGCGCAGCGCTCCGGCCGGGCCGTGACGACCGCGCTCGAAATATGGAAGAAGCGCTGCGGACGCGGCGGCGCGGCGCCGGGTTGCCCTCCGGCACCGCCGGTCAGGAACTCACGTCTGTCGATCTCGCGCTTGACGGTTCGCATCGCCGGCCCTCAACGCGGTGGGCCTGGCGGGCCGAGGAGCAATTGCGACATCCAGATCAGGAAGCCGAAGCCGCCGACGATCCCGACGGCGATGACCGGCCAGATCAGGACGGCAAGTGTGACGAACGCGACGATTTCCTCACGTTTGCTCGGCGGCTCCGCCACAAGATCCGTATTGAACTCGTCCGACATCAAGACGGCTCCCGATCAAGGGTTCAACCGATGTGCGAGTCTGCTTTATTTTATCTATTCTAACGAGAGTAAGACGCCGGCGTGGCACTGTCCAGCCGTTCGACATCGCTGCCGTTCGTCGTGCTGGTCTCAGCGAAGCTTCCGCTCGGCGATCCAGATGCCGCCGAGCACCAGCACCAGCGCCAGGCCATGATAGAGCGCGAGCTGCTCGCCGATGATCAGCACGGCGAGCAGCGGCGCGAAGACCGGCACGAGATTGACGAAGACGCCCGCCCGCCCCGGCCCGATCAGCTCGACCGCGCGCATGAAGAAGAGCTGCGAGAGCAGCGACGGCCCGATCACGACGAAGGCCAGGATCAGCCAGCCCTTGGCCGTCGGCCAGATGATGCTGCCGCTCCAGATCTCGAGCCCCAGCAGCGGCAGCGAGACGATGCAGGCGACGATCGCCATCGCGGTGAAGAAGACCAGCCCGGGAACCGCCGGCCGGTTGCGGATGCCGACCGTGAAGCCGGCATAGAAAACGCAGCCGATGATCATCCAGATATCGCCCGGCACGAAGCTGAAATTGGCCAAGGTGGCGACATCGCCGCGGCTCGCCGTGACCAGCACGCCGAGGATGGTGACCGCGACGCCGAGCGCCTGCATCCAGCCGATCGGCGTGCGATAGATGAGGAAGGCGCCGATCAGCACATAGACCGGGATCGAGCCCTGAAGGATGCCGATATTGATCGCAGTGGTCGAATAGGCCGCCAGATACATCAGCGCGTTGAAGGCGGTGAAGCCGAGCGCGCCCAGCAGGATGATCCGCCAGCGATGCGCCAGCAGCACCGGCGCGTATTGCCTGAGCTCGCGCCGCAGCAGAAAAGGCAGCAGCGCGCAGACGAAGACCCAGCGCAGCGAGGTCAGCGCCATCGGCGAGATATGCCCGACGGCCATGCGGCTGGCGACGGCATTGCCGCCCCACATCAGGGTCGTCAGGATCAGCAGCAGATAGGCATTGGCCCAGGCTCGCTGTGGCAGGGACATGGCTGGGGACAAGGTTGCGGCCTGTGCGGGAGGGAGTGCGCCTCAATAGCCTTGCACGCGCCTCATATCCTATGAGATGAGGCGCAAGGCTGCCCGTCGCCCGACGCATCCCTCCCGGAAGCTCGCCCATGCTGCATGTCTCGAAGCCCCTGCGCCTGCTCGTCGTCGACGGCAACACCCGCGAGCAGCGCGAGAGCCACGCCGCCGGCTACGGCTCGCAGCCGGGAGAGGCCTATGCCGAGGTGGTGCGCGCCATCGCCCCCGACGCCATCACCGATATCTGCCTGCCGGCCGATGCCGGCACGAACCTGCCGGACGGGGCGGGCCTCGCCTCCTATGACGGCATCTTCCTGACCGGCTCGGCCCTGCATATCTACCATCTCGAGCCGGAGGTGACGCGGCAGATCGAGCTGATGCGCGCGATCTATGCCAGCGGCACGCCCTGCTTCGGCTCGTGCTGGGGCGTCCAGGTCGGCGCGGTCGCGGCCGGCGGCACCGTCGTCGCCAATCCCAGGGGCCGTGAGGTCGGCTTCGCCCGCAGGATCACGCTGACCGATGCCGGGCGCTCGCACCCGCTTCTCGCCGGCCGCCCGCTCTCCTTCGACGCGCCGGCGATCCATCTCGACACGATCGCGTTGCCGCCGGCCGATACCACGGTGCTCGCCTCGAATGCCTACAGCACCGTCCACGCCGCCGAATTCCGCCATGACGGCGGCACCTTCTGGGGCGTGCAGTATCATCCCGAATTCCCGCTCGGGCAGGTCGCCTCGATCCTCGGGCGCATGACCACGATCCTGGTCGCCGAGGGCTTCCGGCGCGACGAGGCCGCCGTCGAGAGCTGGCTCGCCGAGATCCGCGCGCTCGACGCCGACCCCGCCCGCCACGACCTCGCCTGGGCCCATGGGCTCGACGAGGAGGTTCTGGACGAGGAGCGCCGCGTCCTCGAATTGCGCAATTTCATCGCGGCCCGCGTCAAGCCGCATGTGAGCCTGCGCGGCCGCGCCTGAAACTGTCCGGTTTCTGCATTCCGGCCCAATTCCGCCTTGGCCGCGCCGAATTCCGCCACGTCAATCCGCCGGTCTTGATTTGCCGGGGGAATGCCTGATGAAAAGCCGACTTGCCGCCGCCCTGATCTTCGCGCCCGGACTCGCCAGCGCCAGCGAGATCGAACTGCCGACGCGCATCGACCGCGTCACCGTCTATCCCGACGGCGCCGTGGTCACCCGCCTCGGCAAGGCCGAGCTGATGCAGGGCGCCTCCCAGATCGTGCTGCGCGGGCTCCCCGCGGCGGTCGATCCGGCCTCGATCCGCGTCGAGGGCAAGGGTAGCGGCGCGCTTGCGATCGGGGCGGTCGATGTCCGGCTGACGCCCGGCGACGCGAAGCAAGGGCTCGATGCCGTGGTCGAGGCCAAGCTCAAGACCCTGCGCGACCAGAAGGCCATGCTCGACGGCCAGATCGGCGCGATCGAAGCCAAGCGCGCCACGATCGAACGCTTCGCCCAGACCGGCCCCGACAAGCTCGGGCCCGATGGCAAGGCCTTGCCGATCAGCGACTGGCCGGCCGTGTTCGACGCGATCGGCACGGCGCTGGTCAAGGTCAATGACGAGCTGCGCGGCCTGCGCAACAAGATTGCCGATCTCACGGCCGAGATCGAATCCCTGGAGCGGACCCGCCTGCCGGCCGGGCGCGGCAGCCCGCCCAAGCGCGACGTCGCCATCGCGGTCGAGGCGCAGGCGCCGCTCGCCGCGGAATTCGCCGTGAGCTATCGCGTCACCGGCGCGAACTGGCTGCCGAGCTACGAGGCCAGGCTGGCGACCGGCAGCACCGCCGCGAAACCCGAAATCGTCTTCATCCGCCGCGCCGAACTGCGCCAGCGCACCGGCGAGGACTGGAGCGATGTCACGGTGACGCTCTCGACAACGCGCTCTGCCGGCGGCACGCGGGCGCCGGAGCTGACGCCCGTCCAGGTCGCCTTCTTCGAACCGCCGAGCGTCTATGAGAGCCGCCCGCGGCTCGGCGCCGCGCCGTCGCCCATGGCCGCAGCGAGAGCCAAGGCCGAGGCCGAGATGCAGGCCGACACGGCGCGCAGGATTCCCGAACCGCGGCCGGCCGAGGTCCAGACGGCACAGCTCGAGGCCGGCACCTATCAGGCCAGCTTCACCGTGCCCGGCCGTGTCTCGGTGCCGCAGAACGGCGCCTCCAAGGCTGTCGTCCTGTCGCAGGGCACGGTCAGCCCGACGCTCTCGGCCCGCGTCACGCCCGAGCTGGAGCAGAAAGCCTATCTCGAGGCCGTCTTCAACCATGAGGACGAGGCGCCGCTTCTGCCCGGCGAGGTCTTCCTGCATCGCGACGGCGCCTATATCGGGCGCGGCCGCCTGGCGCTGGTCGCGCCCGGCGACAAGGTCGAGCTCGGCTTCGGCGCCGACGACAAGCTCAAGATCAGCCGCGTGCCGGTGCGCCGGCGCGAGAGCGAGCCGAGCTGGGTCGGCCAGACCCGCACCGACCTGCGCGAGTTCAGGACGGTGGTGAAGAGCCTGCACGCCCAGTCGGTCAACGTCACCGTGACCGACCGGGTGCCCTTCTCCGAGAATGCCGCAATCACGGTCGAGATGCTGCCGCAGACCACCCCGCCGACCGAGAAGCAGCCCGGCGGCAAGCGCGGCGTCTCGGCCTGGACCTTCGATCTCGCGCCCGGAGCCGAGAAGGAGATCAAGCTCGCCTACCGGATCAAATGGCCGGGCGACCGCGAGCTGAATTACGAGCAGCAGCCGCTGCATTAGAGCGTGCTGTGATCTGACGGGATTGGAACTCCGTCATCCCGGACAAGCCGCGTCAGCGGCGCAGTTCCGGGATCCATCGTAAGGCTCCGGTGCTCTATGATGGATCCCGGAGCTACGCTTCGCTGCGTCCGGGATGACGCGCGTTTCGATTTGAAGACGGCATGCATTGGCAGCGACCGGAACCGTCATTGCGAGCGCAGCGAAGCAATCCAGCCTCGCGCGCTCTGCCCTGGATTGCTTCGTCGGCTATGCCTCCTCGCAATAACGAGGCGCGACTCAGCCGGCCATGGCGAGCTCGGCGCCACGGCCGAGCCGGGTCATCCAGTCGACATAGTTCGGCTGCGCCCTGAGCTGATGGGCGTAATGCCGGCCGAGCGCCGCGCTGAGCCGGCCGCCGCGGCCGAGCTGCGCATCGGCAAAGCCGATCATCACCGAATTCGGCCAGGCCTGCGGGCGAATCTCGCGCAGGCGCTCGAACAGCCGGTCGTCATCTTCATCGGCATGCACCTGCGCGATCAGCGTCAGCATCGCCGCGGTCGAGCGCGAGATGCCCATATGGCAATGCACCAACAGATGGCCCTGCTGCCGCTGCAGCGCCGAATCGCGCAGGCCTGAGCCGAAGGCGAGGATGGCGGCGACATGCTCCTGCGTCGGATGCACGCGGCCGGGTTGGGGCGCGATGATATCGTGGAAGCGCAGCGTCACGCGCTCATGCGCGTCATAGGCGACGAAGGATTCGAGCTCCGGCCAGTCGGGATCGAGCAAGGACAGGACATGGCTGACCCTGCGCCCGCTTTGGGCCGGCAATTCCTCGATCCCGCAAATGGTGAGCGTCGAGATGGCGATGGGCTGCATGCGGAACCTCGCTGGTGCTGACGGCGCGCAGTAGCGCCGCCGGCGCTACGCCACAAGCGCCAATGCCGCCGGGCCGCCCGCCTTTCAGCGCCGCACCGCATAGCGCAGCCACTGGATGCCGTCGCCCAGCGTCTTCGCCTCGGCAAGCGCCAAATCGCTGCGCGCGCCCTCCGCGAAGAGCCGGCCGCCGGCGCCGAGCGCGACCGGATAGACCATCAGGTTATAGGCATCAACGAGTCCGACGCGCTGCAGGCCATGGACGAGCTTCAGGCTGCCATAGACCAGGATGTCGCCGCCGGGCTGGCGCTTCAATTCCGCAATCGCGGCCAGCGCGTCGCCGCCGAGGATCGTCGTATTGGCCCAGTCGGCCTTGGTCAGCGTAGTCGAGGCGACATGCTTCGGCAGCGCATTGATCCGGCCCGCGAAGGGACCGTCCGTGACCAGCGGCCAGACCGCCGCGAAGGCCTCGTAGGTGTTGCGCCCGAGCAGGAACGCATCGGCGGCCAGGAGCTCCTCGAGCTTGAGCCGATCTCCCTCCGGTCCGCGCGAGAACGGGCCCGTCCAGTCGCCGAGGCCGGAGCCCTCCATCCCGACCGGATCCTCGATCACTCCGTCGAGCGAGATATATTGCGTGACGACAAGCTTCCTCGGCATGGTTTTCTCCTGGGCAGGACGGCGGGATCAGCCCCGCTCTGCCTTCACGTCGAGCGGCGCGGCGCGGAATCGACAGGCCCGGTGGATTTTATTGAAGGCCCGCACGCAGCCGTCATCGGCTCGGCCGGCGAAGCCCAATCTTGACCTCGCCGCATTGTTGGCCCATGAGGGCTTGCAAGGACCTGCCCCGAAACCCCGGCCTTGCGCCGGGGTTTTTCATGTGCGCGGCGCTTGCGCGAGACACGCAGGAAAGCGAAGCGATGGCGAATGTGGTGGTGGTCGGCGCCCAGTGGGGCGACGAGGGCAAGGGCAAGATCGTCGACTGGCTGTCGAGCCAGGCCGACGTGGTGGTGCGCTTCCAGGGCGGCCATAATGCCGGCCATACGCTCGTCATCGACGGCGTCGTCTACAAGCTCTCGCTGCTGCCCTCGGGCATCGTGCGCCCCGGCAAGCTCTCGGTCATCGGCAATGGCGTCGTCGTCGATCCCTGGCACCTCGTCGAGGAGATCGAGCGGCTGCGCGCCCAGGGCGTCGCGATCAGCCCTGAGAACCTGCGCATCGCCGACAACGCCACCCTGATCCTGCCGCTGCATCGCGAGCTCGACCATTTCCGCGAGACCAGCAATGCCGGCCTGAAGATCGGCACGACCAAGCGCGGCATCGGCCCCGCCTATGAGGACAAGGTCGGCCGCCGGGCGATTCGCGTCATCGACCTCAAGGATCCCGCGATCCTCAAGGCCAAGATCGAGCGGCTGCTGGCGCATCACAACGCGCTGCGCCGCGGGCTCGGCATCGGCGAGGTCGACGGGGCCGAATTGCTCGACCAGCTCACCAAGGTCGCGGCCGAGGTCCTGCCCTATGCCGACACGGTCTGGGCGCTGCTCGACACTGAGCGCCGCGCCGGCAAGCGCATCCTGTTCGAGGGCGCGCAAGGCGCGCTGCTCGATGTCGACCACGGCACCTATCCCTTCGTGACCTCCTCCAACATCGTCGCCGGCCAGGCCGCGACCGGCTCGGGCCTCGGCCCCTCGGCGGTCGGCTACGTGCTCGGCATCGCCAAGGCCTATACGACCCGCGTCGGCGAAGGCCCCTTCCCGACCGAGCTCTTCGACGAGATCGGCGAGCTGATCGGCCAGAAGGGCAAGGAATTCGGCGTCGTCACCGGCAGGAAGCGCCGCTGCGGCTGGTTCGACGCCTGCCTGGTGCGCCAGACCGTGAAGACCTCCGGCATCGACGGCATCGCGCTGACCAAGCTCGACATCCTCGACGGCTTCAAGGAGATCAAGGTCTGCACCGGCTACCGCCTCGACGGCGCCGTGCTCGAGCATCTTCCGGCCGGCCAGAGCGACCAGGCCCGGGTCGAGCCGATCTACGAGGTGATCGAGGGCTGGGAGGGCTCGACCGCGAATGCCCGCTCCTGGGCCGACCTGCCGGCGCAGGCGATCAAATATGTCCGCCGCATCGAGGAACTGATCGGCGCCACCGTCGCCGTGCTCTCGACCAGCCCCGAGCGCGACGACACAATCCTGGTCCACAACCCCTTCGAGGGTTGACGCTGCGGCCCAAGACGGACAAGTGAGGCCAATGGCCGATTTCTATCCCATCCTGGCGCGCGCGATCGCCGGGCTGCCCGACAAGTCGCCCGAGGCGCGCCGCGCGGTCTATGACCGCGCCAAGGCCGCCCTGGTCGCGCAGCTGCGCAGCCTCGACCCGCCGGTGGGCGAGGCCGAGATCATGCGCGAGCGCCTGGCGCTCGACGAGGCCGTCGCCCGGGTCGAGGTCGATTACGAAGGCGGCGAGGCCGAACGCCCCGCGACGACGACGATCCGCCCGGCGCCGGAGAGCGCTGCCGCGCCATTGGCGCCCGCTCCCGGACCATTGCCGCCGGCGGAGACGCTGCGCGACGAGACCGATCCCGAGCGGCCCCGCTTCGACGATGAGCCGGGCGAGCTGCCCGAACCCGTCGACACGCAGCCGGTCCGCCCGCGCGTCGCGCCGCCGCGCGAGCGGCGCGTCGATCCCGGCCATATCCGGACCGCCATCGTCGGCGGCGGCGTCGCCATCGCGGTCGCGGCGATCGCAGGTGCTGCCTATTACGTCAACAAGATCAAGCCGCCCGAGGTCGCGCAGCGTCCGCGCGTCGAGACCTCGGCCCAGCCTGCCCAGCCCGACGCCGCCGGCAAGCTCGGCGACCGCATCGGCGAAGGCGGCGCGACCGCTCCGGTGCAGCAGCCGCGCACGAACCCCAATACGGGCACGCCGGCCGCCCAGCCGCCGGCCGGCAGCGAGGTCGCGGTCGCCCAGCGCGCCATCCTCTATACCGAGGTGCCCGAGAACCCGCAGCAGCCGCAGGCCGTCAACGGCCGGGTCTTCTGGCGGCTCGACAGCGAGAGCGCCGGCCAGGGCCGCCCGGTCGAGACCATCGTGCGCGCCACGATCGAGGTGCCCGATGCCGGCCTCTCGCTCGATTTCACCATCCGCCGCAACACCGACAGCGCCTTTCCCGCCTCGCATATCATCGGCCTGCGCTTCACCCGTACCGGCGACGCCACGACCGACGCGATCCGCGAGGTTGGCGTGCCGCAGTTCAAGGCCGACGAGAACGAGCGCGGCGCGCCGCTCTCGGCGATCAGCTCGGCGCTCGGCGACAATCTCTTCGTCTCCGCCCTGTCGAACAACCCGGTCGAGATCGACCGCAATATCGACCTGATGCAGAACCGGAACTGGGTCGACATCCCGGTTCGTTTCGCGTCGGGCCGGCGCGGCATCATCACCTTCGAGAAGGGCGTCTCCGGCAACCAGACGCTCGCCGACGCGCTCGGGCGCTGGCGCTAGGCGCCCGCCTATCGTCAGCCGTAGCTGACACGCGCTGTCAGCACGGCCGGCAGCACGGCTTCCCTCCTTCGTCTGTGGTGCTAAGCGAGAAGCGCAGCACCGTTGAAGGGAGACCACGCAGATGGACCAGGCTCCGTTGTTCGAGCGGCTGTGGAACGGCAGCGCGCAAATGGAGGAATGGACCGAGGCGGTCTCAGTCGGCGCCATCACCTCCGTCGCCGAGAACGTGATCACGGTCCACACGACCTATTTCTGCGGCAGCGTCACCGTCATCCGCACGGCCGCCGGTCTCGTCTTCATCGACACCGCCAAGCCCGACACCGCCGACCAGACCCTTGCCACTGTCCGGGGCTGGGACGACGGCCCTATCCACACCGTGATCTACACCCACGGCCATATCGACCATACGAGCGGCATCAGGGCCATCGACGACGAGGCCGATGCGCGCGGCGTGCCCAGGCCCAGGATCATCGCGCATCGCAACGTGCTGCGCCGGATGGAGCGCTACGAAGCGTCCCACGGCTTCAACAGCATCGTGCAGGGCCAGCAGTTCAACAAGCCGGGCTATGTCTACCCGATCGGGCAACGGCGCCCGGACGAGGTCTATGACGACACCCTGTCGCTCACGATCGGCGGCGAACAGATCGAGCTCTTCCATGGCCGTGGCGAAACGGACGATGCGAGCTTCGTCTGGCTGCCGGAGCGCCGCATCCTGGCGAGCGGAGACTTCGTCATCTGGGTCTTCCCCAATGCGGGCAACCCGCGGAAGGTCCAGCGCCATGTCCCGGACTGGGCCGCTGCGCTGCGCCGGATGGAGCAGCTGAAGCCTGGGGTCCTGATTCCCGGCCACGGCCCGGTGATTTTTGGCGAAGCCCGGGCGGCCCAGGTGCTGCGCGACGGCGCCGAGGCGCTCGAGCACCTGACGAACCGGACGCTGGACTTGATGAACCGGGGCGCGACGCTCGACGAGGTGCTGCACGCCGTCAAGGTGCCCGCCGGCTATCTGGCGAAACCCTATCTGCTGCCGAAATACGACGACCCGGAATTCCTCGTTCGCGGCATCTACCACCTCTATGGCGGGTGGTTCGACGGCAATCCCGCGCATCTCAAGCCGGCGAGAACCGCAGAGCTGGCGGCCGAGCTGGCGCAGCTCGCAGGCGGGGCGGATAAGCTGGCCGAGCGCGCGGCGACCCTTGCCGCGGCCGGCCAGACCCGCCTTGCCGCTCATCTCATCGAATTCGCCAGCGCCGCGGCGCCGGAGGCCCGGCAGATCCAGGCCATTCGCGCGCGCGTCCTGCAGGGATGCATCGAGGCCGAGAGCTCGCTGATGGGCAAGGCCTTCCTCGCCGTCTATCAGCGCGACGCGGAGCAGCGCGCGAAGGCGACGGATCAGGCGTAGGCGACCCACCCCCGCCAGGTGAAGGCCGCATAGAACAGGGTGATGTCGGAGAACCCGGCCTCGCGCAGGATCGCCTCGTCATGCTCGGGACTGAGCAGGTCAAGATGCGCCTCGACCGCTGCGCGGGCATGCGCGGCGTGATCGCGCTCGGCGCCGGACGCGACCGCGAAGGCCGCGTAGCGCGACAGCCAGGGCCCGCGCTCGCCATCATCCTGCGGAAAGCTCGAATGCGCAGCCACGAAAGGCGCGCCCGGCTTGAGGCGGCGGCGGATCTCCATCGCCGTGCGCCGGCGCATCTCGGGCGCCATGAAATGCAGGGTCAGAAGGCAGGTGGCGGCATCGAACGGCCCCTCCGGCGCATCCTCTATATAGCCCTCGTGCAGGCGCACGCGCCCGGCCGACGGTCCGAGCGTCCGCTCCGCCAGCTTCAGCATTTCGGGAGCCGGGTCGACGCCGTCGAATGTCCAGCCCGGCTGGGCCGCGGCGAAGGCCTTCAGCTCCAGGCCGCCGCCAGCCCCGAGGACGAGCACGCGCGCGTCCTCGGATGCGCGCTCCGCAAGCAGGATGGCGCTCATCCGATGCAGGTCCGCGAAGCCTGGCACGAAGCGCGGCGGCCCTTCGGCATAGCGGGCCACGGCATCTGGGTTGGAGAATGGAGCCAGCATTGCGCTCACGAGATTCGCTCCAGCGGGTCCGGGCCTGACAGGCTCAGGGCGACCCGGCTGCCGCCGATGATGATGGCGTCATGACGCATGAATGCTCTCCAGATCGTGGCTGCCGCCCCGGGCAACGAGGCGGGCATGGAAATCGGCGCTCAGCCGGGCCAGCGTCACTTCGCCGAAGCGCGCCAGCAGCAGGGCCTCGGCCTCGCCGAACGCCTGGTCGAGGGCAGCATTCACCGTCTGCTCGACGAGGCAGCCCGGCGCCTCCGTCCGGTTCCCCATGGCCAGGAGCGATGGCGAGCCGAGCGCCGTGTAGATGTCGCGCAGGCTCACCTGCGACAGGTCGCAGGTCAGCTCCCAGCCCCCGCCATGGCCCTTTTCGGAGCGGACATAGCCCTGGTCGCGCAGCCCGGCCATGATCCTGCGGATCACCACCGGATTGGTCGCCATCGCCCGGGCCAATAGCTCGGAGGTCACGGGGCGGCGTTGCTCCGCCATATGCAGCAGCACATGGAGCACGCCCGACAATCTGCTGTCTCGTCTCATGCAACTTCATATGTTGCGTGATGAGGCGAAGGTCAAGTGGGACGCGCGCCGATTGGATCGAGGTTGGAATGACGGCATCGCGCCGATAATTCGTCATTGACGGCTAGTGCCCGCCGCTAGCTCCGCCGCGCCGCGGCGAACCGCGCCGCCGCCCGGAGCATCGCCGCCTCCGCGCCGAAGGCCGACAGCGCCGCGATCGCCTCGTCGCGCAATCTGTCGCGCTCGCGCTTGGCGCCGTCGAGCCCGAGCGCGCCGATCAGCGTCGCCTTGCCCTTGTCGCTGTCCTTGGCCGTCGCCTTGCCCATCTGATCGGCGCTGGCCTCGACATCGAGGATGTCGTCGGCGACCTGGAAGGTCGCGCCCACCGCCCTGCCATAGCGCCCGAGCGCCGCCAGCGCCGCCGCATCGGCCCCGCCGAGCCGTGCGCCGATCTCGACGCTCGCGGCCAGCAAGGCGCCGGTCTTCATCGCCTGCAGGCGGCGGATATCGGCTTCGGCCAGCGCCCGCGGCGCGGTCTCGAAGCGGCCTTCCGCGGCAAGGTCGAGCATCTGGCCGCCGACCATGCCGCCGAGGCCCGAAGCCCGCGCCAGGCAGAGCACCAGCGACGCCCGCACCGCGCCCGATTCATGCGTCGCCGGATCGGCCAACACCTCGAAGGCCAGCGCCTGCAAGGCGTCGCCGGCCAGGATCGCGGTCGCCTCGTCGAAGGCCTTGTGCACGGTCGGACGGCCGCGGCGCAGGTCGTCATCATCCATCGAGGGCAGGTCGTCATGGACCAGCGAGTAGCAATGCAGCAATTCGACGCCCGCACCCGCCCGCAGCGCCTGCGCCTCGTCCACAGCGAACAGCCGCGCCGTCTCGATCGTGAGGAAGGGCCGCAGCCGCTTGCCGCCGCCGAGCGCGCCATGCCGCATGGCAGCGAGAAGGCGCTCGGGCCGCGCGATCTCGCCCGCCCGCGGCTCCAGCGCGAGGAGATCCGCCAGCAGGGCCTCGATCGCGTCGGCGGTCTGCGCCAGCCTTGCCGGCAAGGCCTCGTTCGTCCCGAAGGCGTCGTTCGTCTCGGCGGAACTCATGCGCGGATCTCGCGTTCGCAACTCCGGCGGGGCTTGCCGGAGCGGGGCGGGATCGTCAAGTTGCGGGGGCATGGCGATTTTAGCGGGTTCCGGGCGGGCGAGACGACGAGGCATGTTCGGCACCCTGCGGCTCTGGTGCCTGCGCATCCTCCTCGTTCTCACGGTCGCTCTGGTGCTCGGGCTCGCGCTCTACCGATTCGTGCCCGCGCCTTCGACCCTGATGATCGGGCGCTGGCTCACTTTGCAGCCGGTCGACCGGCAATGGGTGCCGCTCGAACGGATATCGCCTTCGCTGATCCGCGCCGTGATCGCGGCCGAGGATCAGCGCTTCTGCAGCCATGCCGGGGTCGACTGGGTCGAGCTCGGCAGCGTCCTCGATGATGAGGACGGGCCGAGCCGGGGCGCCTCGACGCTGACCATGCAGACCGCCAAGAACGTTTTTCTCTGGCCGGGGCGCTCCTATTTGCGCAAGGCGCTGGAGATTCCGGTTGCCGTCGCCATCGACCTCGTCTGGCCCAAGCAGCGCATCATCGAGGTCTATCTCAACGTCGCCGAATGGGGCGACGGGCTCTATGGCGCCGAGGCCGCGGCGCAGCGCTATTTCCGCAAGCCGGCGGCGCGCCTGACCGGCGCCGAGGCCGCGAGACTGGCGGGCGCCCTGCCCAACCCGATCCTGCGCAATCCCGCCCGGCCGAGCCGCGCCCTGCAAGCGGCCTCGGGCCGCGTGCAGCGACGCATGGGGCAGCTCGGGCCGCTGGGCGATTGCGCCGTTCCTGGCCGCGATGCCGGCTAGTTGGCCGGAACCGGGCAGCTCATGTCGCCTTCCTTGCAGGCCAGATAGGCCTTGAAATCCGCGATCCGCTTGGTCGTCAGGCCCTCCGCACAGTTCGAATAGACCATCGGATAGGCGCTGCCGCCGGCGACGCCCGATGTCGAGAACTTGCATTCGGCGTCGCGGAAGGCGACCCAGCCCCGCTGGGCCGCGACGAGCAGGTTCCTGGTATCGGCATCGTCCTTGAGGCGCTGCTCGATCTGCTTGTAGAGCGCATTGAGCTGCGCATCGGCCTTGCTGTGGGATTTGCCGGCGCATTCGGTCATCGTCGCCTGGTCCATGGCCTTGGCGCAGTCTTCGGCCCTGGCCCCGGCGGCGGGGATCATCGCCATCGCGAGAAGTGGAATCAGCAAGCGCATGGGGTCTCTCCTGGCAATCGTCCCGGCCCCATTGAAAGCCGGACGGGCGCAAGTGCCAAGCCTCCGCTTGCCGGGGCAGGAGAATTCGACCTTCAGATATGCTAGGCACTAGCCAGCGTGCGCCTGAGCGTGTATGGACAACGCCTCACGAGATTGATCCGTCGTCGTGGCGGTGGCGTGGCCCTGCGGCCTGCGCTTCCGGGCGGCGGCACGATGGAGAGTAGAATGGCCGTTCCGAAGAGAAAGACTTCGCCGTCGAAGCGCGGCATGCGCCGCTCGGCCGACGCGCTGAAGCAGCCGACCTATATCGAGGACAAGAACTCCGGCGAACTGCGCCGCCCGCATCATGTCGACCTGAAGAGCGGCATGTATCGTGGCCGCCAGGTGCTGAAGGCCAAGGCTGAGGCCTGAGCCTTCCGCCACGTGCCTGAACGTTTGAAGCCGGCCGCGAGGCCGGCTTTTTCTTTGTCCGGAGCCGCTCGTTTCAATCCAGCCCTCATCCTGAGGAGCGATCGCAGATCGCGTCTCCTTAGGATGAGGGCTCGTAAATCGTCAAGCGATGAGGCGCTCCACGCGCACGGTGCGCTGGGCCGCCGCCCGGTAGCGCCCCGCCGCCGCCTGCGGCGTCTCGCGGTCGCGCCCGGCAAAAAGGCCGATCCCGGCATGGCTGGCTGCGATCTGGATCAGCAGCATCGCCGGCATGGCGGGCCCGTCGCCGCTCCGGAACCGATCGTCTTTCATGTCCCGCCCCGATACGCAAAAGTTGCATCGGGGTGGATTCTGCAAGCGCCCTGCCGCGCCTTAACCCTGCGTTAACCGCAAAACCTGCATCGTTTCGAGACACGTCCCGATTCCCTCCGGCCAGGACGGCTGGGTGCCGCAAGGCGCCGCGCGGCCTGTGCAGTCTCAAGGCCCCCGCACGATGCCCGCGCCATCGATCCTGAGCTCCCGCGACGACACCATTGTCGACCCGCGCAGCCTGCTCTCCTCGATCGGCGAAGTGGTCTATAGCTGGGACATCGCCAGCGACGGCCTGACATGGGGTCCCAACGCGGCCGAGGTCCTCGGCGCCATTCCGGACGCGGCGATGAGTCGCGGCCTCGCCTTCGCCGGCCTGGTCGAGCCCGGCAGCGGCCGCAGCCGTTATGACGCGATCTTCTCATCCGGCGGCCAGGATCACGGCGAGGGCGTCGTCTACCGCACGCGCTATGCCGCCGATCTCGGCGGCCGCAAGATGTGGATCGAGGATGCCGGGCGCTGGTTCGTCGGCATCGACGGCCACCCGGCCAGCGCCCGCGGCGTCCTGCGGCTCGAGCGAAGCGTCGGCCCCGACGAGCTCGGCGTTCAGAATCGCGACGTCTGCGACCGGTCCTCGCTGGTCGAGCGGCTGGAAACGGTCCTCCAGGAGCATCTGCCGGCCGAGCGCCCGGTGGTCGTCCTGGTCGCCGCGATCGACGAGCTGGCGCGTCTCAACGACGATTTCGGCCATGAGGCGACCGACGAGATCATCGGCGTCGTCCAGGAGCGGCTGCGCTCGGTGATGCGCCGGCGCGACCATCTCGTCCGCTATTCCGGCAACCGCTTCGCCATCCTTTTGACCGGCTGCCCGCAGAACCAGGTCGAGGCCGCGGCCAGGCGCTTCATCAAGGCCGTGGCGCAAGCGGCGATCGAGACGGCGCGTGGCATCGCCCTGGCGCGCCTGCGCGTCGGCGCGGCGGTCGCGCCGGAATTGTCGCGCCATGCCGGCGCGCTGGTCTCCGCCGCCGAGAACGCGCTCGCCGGCGCCAAGGCCGGGGCGGTCGATTCGGCCGTCATCGCCCGCCATCGCGAGATCCGCGAGCCGTCATCCGACCAGCAGGGCTTCGACATCCAGGCCATCGCCGCGCTGAACGAACGCCGCGTCACGCTGGCGCTGCAGCCGGTGGTGCGGGCGAAATCGCGGGAGGTCGCCTTCCACGAGGCGCTGCTGCGCGTCGGCCACGGCCCGGAAGGTCTGTTCTTCGCCGCGGCCGAGCTCGTCCCCCTGCTCGAACGGCGCGGCCTCGTGCGGCTGTTCGACCATCGCGTGCTCGAGCTCGCCGTCGACATGCTGGCGGCCGACCCCGGCATGACCCTGTCGATCAACGTCTCGCCGCGCTCGCTCGGCGATCCGGAATGGCTCGACGCCTTCATGGCCTGCACGCGCCAGTTCGGCGGCCTCGCGGGGCGGCTCGTCGTCGAGGTCACCGAGACGGCGACGATCGACGATCCGGCGCGCGTCGCCCGCCTGCTCACCCGGCTCAAGGACCAGGGCGCGCGCATCGCCATCGACGATTTCGGCGCCGGGCACACCTCGCTCCGGCACCTGCGCGCCTTCCCGATCGACATCCTGAAGCTCGACGGCGCCTTCACGCAGAACCTGCGGCGCTCGACCGACGACCGCTTCTATGTCCGCACCCTGATCGACCTCGCCCGCCACCTGATGGTCGAGACGGTAGCGGAATGGGTCGACGACGAATTGCAGGCCAACATGCTCTGCGACTGGGGCGTGACCTATCTGCAGGGCCATCTCGTCGGAAAGGCCGAGCTGTGGCGGCCGGACGAAGGGCCGCTGCGCGCCGCCGGTTGAGGAGCGAGCCGCGTCATTCTCGGGCGGAGCCCTCGGGTCCGACCTTCGGTCGGCCCAAGGATAAACTCCGCGCAGACCCGAGAATCTCCTGCAAGCGATGCTCGGGTCTTCGCCCGAGCATGACGCCATGCCTCACTTGGTCTTGGCGAGCTTGTCCAGCCTCTCGCGCATCTCGGAAAGCTCGCGCTTCAGGTCGCCGAGCTCGTCGCTCTTGGCGGCGGGAGCGGGCGGATCCTCCGGCTTGGCCTTGGCGGCCGCCGCGGCGGCGAACGGATTGAACAGCCGGAACGCCTCGGTGAACATCGCCATGTTGGCGCGCGTCTGCGCCTGGATCGCGTCCATCGCGCCGCCGCCACCGAAGGCGCCGCCCGTGAAGGCCTTGCCCATCATCTCGCGGAACTGGTTCTGCTCCTTCGTCAGATTCTCCATGGAGAATTCGAGATAGCGCGGCACCAGCGCCTGCATGCTATCGCCGTAGAAGCGGATGAGCTGGCGCAGGACGGTGATCGGCAGCAGGTTCTGGCCGTCCTTGCTCTCTTCGTCGAAGATGATCTGCGCAAGCACCGAGCGCGTGATGTCCTCGCCTGACTTGGCGTCATAGACCACGAAATCTTCGCCGCCACGCACCAGACCGGCCAGGTCTTCCAGGGTGACGTAGGAGCTGGTTCCCGTGTGGTACAGCCGGCGATTGGCGTATTTCTTGATGACTGTCGGTTCTTTTTCGCTGGCCATCATGTCCTGCATACGTTGGTCCGCGCCTGACCTTTCAAGCCCGCACGGAACGATCCTCTAATCCCGACGATAACCTGTCGGTCGGTTGCTGCAAGTTTTTTGAGCCCGCTGCGGAAGGTCGAGCCTGAACCGAAGCTGAACGCCCGGCTTGCAGTGCCGCTCTGATGCAACCTGCCGGGATCGCGGCGGTTCCGTCTCCCCCACTCGCATGGCTTGACGCGGCCGCGGCGGGCTTCGAAGGTGGATCGGAAACCGGCCGGTCCGACCCTGGCGGACGGCACGATAACAGCGAGGAATTTCCATGGCTGATACGGACATCGTCATCGTCGCCGCGGCGCGGACCGCGGTCGGCGCTTTCAACGGCGCCTTCGCCAACACCCCGGCCCATGACCTCGGCGCCACCGCGATCAAGGAAGCGCTCGCGCGCGCCAAGGTCGAGGGCGGCGAGGTCGACGAGGTCATCATGGGCCAGATCCTGACCGCCGGTCAGGGCCAGAACCCGGCCCGCCAGGCCGCGATGAAGGCGGGCGTGCCGCAGGAGGCGACCTCCTGGGGCCTGAACCAGCTCTGCGGCTCCGGCCTGCGCGCCGTCGCCATCGGCCTGCAGCAGATCGCCAATGGCGACGCCGACATCATCGTCGCCGGCGGCCAGGAATCGATGTCGATGGCGCAGCACGCCGCGCATCTGCGCAACGGCACCAAGATGGGCGACACCAAGTTCATCGACACGATGATCAAGGACGGGCTCTGGGACGCCTTCCACGGCTACCATATGGGCACCACCGCCGAGAACGTCGCGACCAAGTGGCAGCTCACCCGCGAGGACCAGGACAGGTTCGCCGTCGGCTCCCAGAACAAGGCCGAGGCCGCGCAGAAGGCCGGCAGGTTCAAGGACGAGATCGTCCCCTTCACCGTCTCGACCCGCAAGGGCGACATCGTCGTCGATGCCGACGAATATCCCCGCCACGGCGCGACGCTGGAGGCCATGGCCAAGCTCAGGCCCGCCTTCTCCAAGGAAGGCACGGTGACCGCCGGCAACGCGTCCGGCCTCAATGACGGCGCCGCGGCGCTCGTGCTGATGACCGCCAAGGAGGCGGCCAAGCGCGGCCTCACCCCGCTCGCCCGCATTGCGTCCTGGGCGACCGCCGGCGTCGATCCGGCGATCATGGGCTCGGGCCCGATCCCGGCGACGCGCAAGGCGCTCGAGAAGGCCGGCTGGAAGATCGGCGATCTCGAGCTGGTTGAGGCCAACGAGGCCTTCGCGGCCCAGGCGCTCGCGGTCAATAAGGATCTCGGCTGGGATCCCGGCATCGTCAACGTCAATGGCGGTGCGATCGCGATCGGCCACCCGATCGGCGCCTCGGGCGCGCGCGTGCTGGTCACCCTGCTGCACGAGATGGCCAAGCGCGACGCCAAGAAGGGCCTCGCCACGCTCTGCATCGGCGGCGGCATGGGCGTCGCCATGGCGGTGGAGCGCTAGGCGCCGCCATGGCCAGGCAGACGACGCTCTACCGCTATCTCACGGGCCCCGATGACGCGTCCTTCTGTCATCGGGTCTCGGAGGCTTTGAGCAAGGGCTGGGTGCTGTACGGGCACCCGACCCTGACCTTCGATGCCAAGGAGCAGCGCGTCGTCTGCGGCCAGGCGATCATCAAGGACGTGGACGGGCCCTATTCGCCCGAGCTGAAATTGTCGGAACAATAGTCTCAGAAAATCAAAACCGAGGGGAGACGACGAGATGGCGAAGGTCGCGTTGGTGACGGGGGGAACGAGGGGTATCGGCGCGGCGATCAGCCGGGCACTACAGGAGGCCGGCCATACGGTCGCGGCCAGCTATGCCGGCAATGACGAGGCCGCCGCCAAATTCAAGGCCGAGACCGGCATCCCGGTCTATAAATGGGATGTCGGCGACTACGACGCCTGCACCGCGGGCATCGCCAAGGTCGAAGCCGAGAACGGGCCGGTCGACATCCTGGTCAACAATGCCGGCATCACCAAGGACGGCTTCTTCCACAAGATGAGCAAGGACCAGTGGTCCGCCGTCATCCGCACCAATCTCGACTCGCTCTTCAACATGACGCGGCCGGTGATCGAGGGCATGCGCGCCCGCTCCTTCGGCCGCATCATCGTGATCTCCTCGATCAACGGCCAGAAGGGCCAGATGGGCCAGGTCAACTACTCCGCCGCCAAGGCCGGCGATATCGGCTTCGTCAAGGCGCTGGCCCAGGAGAACGCCAACAAGGGCATCACCGTCAACGCGATCACGCCGGGCTATATCGGCACCGACATGGTCGCCGCGATGCCGGAAGAGGCGCTGAAGCGCGTCGTCGCCGGCATCCCGACCGGCCGTCTCGGCAAGCCCGAGGAGATCGCCCAGATGGTCGTCTTCCTCGCCTCCGACCATGGCGCCTTCGCGACGGGCGCGACCTTCGCTGTCAATGGCGGACAGTATATGGCGTGAGCCTCGGGTCGCGACGCGCGCGGAAGCCGGCTCAGGCAGCGGCGACGCCGAAACGGCGCCGGTAATCCGCCGGCGCGAGCCCGGTGATGCGCTGGAACAGCTTGCGGAAGGCCGAGGCATCCTCATAGCCGACATCCCACGCGATCTGCGCGATCGGGCGGCGGCTGAGTTCGAGTGCCTCGCGCGCCTTGGCGATCCTGATCTGCTGCGCGTACTCGGTCGGGCGCAGACCGGTCGCCTTGCGGAAACGGCGCAGGAAGGTCCGCTCCTCCAGAGCCGCACGCCTGGCCAGCGCCGGCACGCCATGATCCTTGCCGCCCGTCGCCTGCAGCCAGTGCTGGGCCTTCAGGATCGCCTCGTCGCCATGGGATAGCCGCGGCACGAAGCGGCCATAGGGCTGCTGCGTTCGTCCGGGCGGATCGATCAGCAGGAAGCGCGCGGTCTCCAGCATGACGCTCGGCCCGAGCAACCGCTCGACCAGCGTCAGGCCGAGATCGGTCCAGGCCAGGATGCCGCCGGCCGTGATGATGTCGCCGTCGTCGATCACCATCCGGTCGGTATCGATCCGGATCGCCGGGAAGCGCTTGGCCAGCGCCTCGGCGAAGGCCCAGTGGGTCGTCGCCTCGCGCCCGGTCAGCAGGCCCGTATCGCCGAGCAGGAAGGCCCCCGCACAGACCGAGCAGAGCGTGCTGCCCTGCGCATGCCTTTCGCTCAGCCAGGTCGCGAAGGCAGGCATCGGCTGCATCCTCCCGGGCATGACCAGGCTCGGCGGCGCGATCAGGTAGCTCGGCTTGTGATCGTGGCGCGGGTGGCTGTCGAAGACGCATTCGACGCCGGTGCCGTCCAGCGTCTGTCGCCAGTGGCTGACGCGCAGCGACGGCGCGTCCGGCTCGCCGGTCGCCTCGCTCATCTCGCCGGCGATCCGGAACAGGTCGGTGAGGCCGTAGACGGCCGCGAGCTGCACATCGGGATAGAGCAGCAGCCCGATCTCCGCGACAATCCTTTCGCCCTTCGTCATTGTGTCAGTTCTGCCCCGCAGATTGTCGGTTGCGCCGAGCGGCAGCATGCGACGGCCGGCTTACAAACGTCCATATCGAAGGGCGACGATCCTGCCGCCCGAACACTGAAAGAGGACGGCCATGAGCACGATCACCACCAAGGACGGCACCGAGATCTTCTACAAGGACTGGGGTCCGAAGGACGCGCAGCCGATCGTCTTCCATCACGGCTGGCCGCTCAGCGCCGACGACTGGGACAACCAGATGCTGTTCTTCCTCGATCGCGGCTACCGGGTCATTGCGCATGACCGGCGCGGCCATGGCCGTTCGAGCCAGACCGCGACCGGCAACGAGATGGATACCTATGCCGCCGACGTCGCCGAGCTCGCCGCCAAGCTCGACCTCAGGAACGCGGTCCATATCGGCCATTCGACCGGCGGCGGCGAGGTGGCGCATTACGTCGCGCGCGCCGAGCCCGGCCGTGTCGCCAAGGCGGTGCTGATCGGCGCGGTGCCGCCGATCATGGTGAAGTCGGAGAAGAACCCGGGCGGCCTGCCGATCGAGGTGTTCGACGGTTTCCGCGCCGCGCTCGTCGCCAACCGCGCCCAGTTCTATATCGATGTCCCCGCCGGGCCGTTCTACGGCTTCAACCGCGCGGGCGCGAAGGTCTCGCAGGGCGTGATCGACAACTGGTGGCGCCAGGGCATGATGGGCGGCGCCAAGGCGCATTACGACTGCATCAAGGCCTTCTCGGAGACCGACTTCACCGAGGATTTGAAGCGGATCGAGGTCCCGGTGCTGGTGATGCATGGCGACGACGACCAGATCGTGCCCTATGCCGACTCGGCGCCTCTTTCCGCCAAGCTGCTCAGGAACGGCACGCTCAAGACCTATAAGGGCCTGCCGCATGGGTTGTGCACCACCCATCCCGAGATCGTCAATCCGGACCTTCTCGCCTTCATCAAGGGCTGATCCGGCCAGCGCGCGCTCTTGATGTGAGCCGGATTCACCGATCAGATTGCGTTGCAATCTGATCGCTACGCGCTCAGCGCGAGCGCGCGCCCTTCGGCAGCAGGAAGGTCAGGAGGCCGAGCGCCGGCAGCCAGGCGCAGAGCCTGAACACCTCGATGATGCCGATCCGGTCGGCCAGCGCGCCGATCGCGGCCGCCGCGATGCCGCCCAGCCCGAAGGCGAGCCCGTAGAACAGGCCGCCGACCAGGCCGACCCGGTGCGGCACGAGATCGATCGCGTAGATCAGGATCGACGAGAAGGCGCTCGACAGCACCAGGCTGATCACGACGCTGAGCACGCCGGTCCAGAACAGATCGGCCATCGGCAGCATCAGCGCGAAGGGCAGCGTGCCCAGGATCGAGAGCCAGATCACCCGGTCGCGGCCGATCCGGTCGCCGATCATGCCGCCGATGATGACTCCGATCGCCCCGACGAAGAGGAACAGGAACAGCATCACCTGCGAGAGCTGCACGCTCACCCCGAAGCGCTCGATCAGGTAGAAGGTGTAATAGGAGGTGAAGGCCGCCTGATAGGCGTTCTTCGAGAGCAGCAGCACGACCAGGATCGCCATGGCGAAGAGCACGCTGCCGCGCGGCAGGCCGTGCCGGGCGACATCCTCATGCGCGCCGGGGTCCGACACCTGGCTGCGCCGGAACGCGGCATAGCGCGACGCCGTCCAGGCCATCAGCGCCATGGCGATGACGACGACGATCGAGAACCAGACGAGGCTCGCCTGGCCGCGCGGCACGACGACGGCCGCCGCCAGCAGCGGGCCGGTCGCGTAGCCGGCATGCCCGCCGACCTGGAAGACGCCCTGCGCCAGTCCCTGCCGGCCGGCCGCGGCATGGCGCGCCATCCGCGTCGCCTCGGGATGGAACACCGCCGAGCCCAGCCCGACCAGCCCAGCGGCGACCAGGACCATCTCGTAGCTGCCGGCATAGGACAGCAGGACGAGGCCGAGCAGCGTCGCGCCCATGCCGGCCACCATCGCATAGGGCCAGGGCTTGCGGTCGGTGAGGTAGCCGAGGATCGGCTGCAGCAGCGACGAGGTGACCTGGAAGGCGAGCGTGATGAAGCCGATCTGGACGAAGTCGAGCTGATACGCCTCCTTGATCAGCGGATAGATCGCCGGGATCATCGACTGGACGAGGTCGTTGAGCAGATGCGCGAGGCTGAGCGCAGCCAGGACCGGCATCAAGGGGCGCCGGGTCGGCACGGAGAGCGGGATCGAGGTCATGCCAGACGCATGCTCCCGGCAGGCCCGCTGGTCAATATTTGGGCAACGCTCGGCACGCATGCCGGCCATAGCCGGGACGCCGGCCCTCATGGGCAGCGGCAACGGCGCATGCTATCGCGGCCGGCTCCAGCCTTCGGTGTCCGCGCGGCCATGACCTCCCGTTCAGCAACCCTCATCGGCTCCGGCGCCATCCTGCTCTGGTCGACGCTGGCGCTCTTCACCGCCATGTCGGGCCAGGTGCCGCCGTTCCAGCTCGTCGGCATGACCTTCGTCATCGGCGGCCTGCTGATCCTCGCCATCACCGCCGCGCGCGGGCAGTTGCGCCGGGCGCGGCCGACCTGGGGCTCCTTCGCGCTCGGGCTCTACGGCCCCTTCGGCGACACGGCGCTCTATTACGCCGCGGTCAAGACCGCGCCGCCGGCCGAGGCCAACCTGATCCATTATCTCTGGCCGCTGCTGATCGTGCTCTTCGCGGCGCTGCTGCCCGGCGGCCGGCTCAAGCCGCGCCATCTCGTCGGCGCGCTGATCGGCTTGGCCGCGACCGCGCTCCTGGTCTCCGGCGGCCTGGGAACCGGCACGGGCCTGTCGCTCGGGCATCTCCTGGCGGCGGCCGGCGCCGTGGTCTGGGCGAGCTATTCGGTGCTCTCGCGCCGGTTCTCCGCCGTGCCCTCCGAGAGCCTGGGCGTCACGATGCTCGGCTGCGCCCTCGCCGCCTTCGCCTGCCACGGCGCCTTCGAGACCACGCACTGGTCGCTGACCGGAACGGAATGGACCGGGGCGCTGGGGCTCGGCCTCGGCTCGATCGGGCTCGCCTTCATCTGCTGGGACATCGGCATGAAGCGCGGCGATATCGCCCTGCTCGGCGTCGCCTCCTATGCCGCGCCGGTGCTCTCGACCATCGTGCTCGTCGTCGCCGGCTATGCCGCGGCGAGCTGGCTGCTGGCGATGTCCTGCGCGCTGATTATGGCGGGCGCTCTGGTGGCGAGTGGGATGAGCCCCATACCCAAAACAGGCGCGTCGAGATAGCGCGCCACCTTCTCCCCTCGGGGGAGAAGGTGGCGCGGCAAAGCCGAGTCGGATGAGGGAAGTCCTCTGCCGAAACGAGAAAAGGGCCGCTGCCCGACCCTTCCCTCATCCGACTCACTGCGTTCGGCACCTTCTCCCCCGAGGGGAGAAGGGAATCAGTTCCGCCTGAGCAGGCGCTCGAGATAGTCGAGCTCCTCCATCGGCCGGGACGGGTCGCCGAGCCGGCGGCGGAGTTCTTCCAGGATGCGCCGCGCCCGCTGCGTCGCGCTTTCGTCGGCGCCTGGGACGCGCACGCGCCCGTCGGCCCAGTCGCGCTGGCGCTGCGGCCGCCCGAGCGGGTCCTCGCGGGCGCGCTGCTGCGCCGACGGCCGGCCGGACGGTTGCCCGTCGGGCTCGCCGAAGGCGCCCTCGGTGCCGTCGCCTTCGCCGGGCTCGCCCTGCATCTGCTGCGCCAGGTTCTGGCCGCCGCGGCGCAGCGCGTCGAGCGCCCGCCCCTGCGAATCGAGCGCGCCTTCGCCCTGGCCCTGGCCGAGCTGGCCTTCCGCCTCGCGCATCGCATCTTCTGCTTCGCCGAGTTCGCCCGAATTGGGCGCGCCCATGCCGCGCATCCGTCGCTGCAGCTCCTCCAGCCGCTCGCGCAGGGCCTGCTGGCGCTGGGAGAGGCCCTGCCCCTGGCCTTGACCCTGCCCCTCGGCGTTCTGGCCGTCCTCGCCCTCGCCGTCCTCGCCCTCCTGGCCCGGCTGCTGCTGGCCGCGCTGACCGCGTTGGCCCTGCTGCCCCTGCTGGCGCTGGCCCTGTCCCGGCCGCGCCTGCTGCTGGCCCGGCCGGCGACCCTGGGCCCGGTTCTGGCGCTGCTGCTCCTGCTGGTAGGTCTCGTCGCGCAGGCCCTGCTGGTCGCGCGTCATCCGGTCGAGATCGCCGAGCGCCCGGTTCATCTCGTTCTGGCGCGGGTCCTGCTGGCCCGGGCGCGCCATCTGGAGGTTGTTGAGGAGGTTGTTCAGCTCCTCCATCAGCCGCTGTGCCTCGGCCATGTCACCGCGCTTCGACAATTCCTCGATGCGGTTGAGCATGTTCTGCAGGTCGCGCGGCGTCACCGAGCGGAAATTCTCGGGCAGCTGCGCCTGGTTCTGCTCGCTGTTCTGCTGCTGGCGCTGCATCTGCTGGGCGAGCTCGCGCATGAAGCGGTCGAGCGCGCGCCGCATGTCCTCGGTGAGCTTGCGGATATCCTCCTCCGAAGCGCCGCGCTCCAGCGCCTGCTGCAGGTTCTCCTGCGCCGCGCGCAGGGCGCGCTCGGCATCGGAGAGATCGCCATCCTCGAGCTGCAGCGCCATCGCCCACATCAGCTCGGCGACCTCGCGCAGCTGGTCGTCATTGGCGGCGGTACGCAGCCGCTCTCCGATCAGGCGCATGCCGAGATAGACGCCGGTCTCCTTCATGAAGGTCTCGGGCTCGATCAGCAGCGCGTCCATCGCGAGCTGCACCTTCTGGCGCGTGTCGATATCCATGACGAGCTTGCGCCGCTGCTCGACCAGCGCCTTGGCCAGCGGCTTGGTGAAGGTGCGCTGCGGCAGCACGACCTCGATGGTCTCGCTGCGACCCTCCTGGCCGGCCTCGTCGCGCGCGGCGAGCGCCATCCTGACCTTGGCGCCGGCCCAGGGATGGGCCGAGAAATCGACGGTGCTCTTCAGCTCCTCGTCGCCGGACGGCGACGACGGCACGGTGAGCGGCTGCTTCGGCGGCTCGACGAGCGAACGGCCGCCCGAAGGCGGCCCGCTGCGCGAGACGATGACCTCGGCCGAGGCGATGCCGTAATCGTCCTTGGCGCGATAGGTCAGGCCGAGCCCGCCCTGCACGCCGCTGACCGGCTTGGGCGGCTCGACGAAGCTGATCCGCGGCGGCTGGTCGGCGACGGCGGTGATGGTGAGCGTCTGATGCGGCGCGCCGCTGCCGGTGATCCGGAGCGTGCCGTTGCCGGTGAGCGTATAGCGCTTTTCCGTCACCGCGACCGCGCCGGGCTCGGCCGGCCTGGCGTCCTTGGCCTCGGGCGGCGGCAGGACGTCGAGCCGGCCCGTGGTGGCGACGTCCATGCCGCTCTTGCCGGCGATGCGCACCACCACCGTCGACTTCTCGGGCGCGGTGAACTGGGTGCCCGGCAAATGGGCGAAATCGATCAGGATCGGCGGCAGCCGCGTATAGGCCGGCGGGTCGATCCAGGCGTCGATCCTGACCGCCGCGGCCGGCGCGGACGGTCCCCGCCAGTCGAAGGCGGCAAAGACGCGCGGCCCGGCCTCGTGACCGGCGACGAAGAGCGCGGTGATCGCCGCGAGCAGCGGAATCGCACGCAGCGCGAAACGGTCGCGCATCGCCATGAACGGGCGCGGCGCCGCCACCTTGAGTCCGGCGACCTGCGCGCTCTGGCGCTCGACATGCAGCTTCCACAGGGCCTGCGAGACCGGATCGCCCGTGCCGACCGCGAGACTGTCCTCGAGCGCCGAGGCGGGGCGATGCGCGCCCTGCAACGACTGGTCGAGCCGGGTCAGCGCGTCGCGCCGCGTCGGCAGAGGGGTGCGGGCCACATGCCAGAAGCTGGCAGCAAGCGCGGCCGCGAAAACGGCGACGCCGATGGCGCGTCCTTGCCAGGGCAGATGCGTCCACAGCCCGAGCCAGGACAAGGCGAGGAAGGTGAGGAGGATGCCGGTCGGCAGCCAGAGCCGGGGCCAGAGGCGCTCCCAGGCGAGCGAGACGCGCGAGGCCGCAGCCAACCTCCCGAGCCGCCGGCGGATGGTCCCGATCGGATCAAGCGCCGTGCGGCGCTGCGCCTCATTCATGCCGTCGCTCCGAGCCGCCCCCGCGCTGCCGAACCTCGCTCCATGCCTCACGCTAGCACGTGAATGTGGCAAGGCCAGAGCAGCAGGCCGCAACCCACAGCCCGCTCAGCGTTTCGTGAACGCCGATCAGGCGAGCCAGGGCGGTGCACGATCCGTGCCGATGAGCTCCTCATAGCTCTGGCGCGGGCGCGTCACCGCGTATTGCGCGCCCTTCACCAGCACTTCGGCCACCAGCAGGCGCTGGTTATAGGTCGAGGACATGCTGGCGCCATAGGCTCCGGCGGTCATGAAGGCGACGAGGTCGTCGGGCCTCAGCTCCGGGAGGACGCGGCCGGTCGTGAAGGTGTCGCCCGATTCGCAGATCGGCCCGACCACGTCATAGGCGATGCTGCGCGCCTCCGCGGCCGGCTCGGCTACCGGCCAGATCTCGTGATAGGCCTCGTACATGGCGGGCCGCACGAGGTCGTTCATCGCCGCGTCGACGATGAGGAACTGCTTGCTCGGGCGCGGGTTGAGATGCACCACCCGCGTCATCAGGATGCCGGCATTGCCGACGATGAGCCGCCCGGGCTCGAAGCCGAGCTCGACATCGAGACCCTTCGTGACGCGCGCGACCATCGCGGCATAGTCCTCGATCAGCTCCGGACCGTGATCGACGGCCTTCGCCATCTCGTAGGGGATGCCGAGCCCGCCGCCGAGATCGAGCCGGTCGACGCGGTGGCCCTCGTCGCGCAGGCTGCCGACCAGCCCCGCCATCTTGGCATAGGCGGCCTCGAAAGCCGCGATGTCCTGGATCTGGCTGCCGATATGGACCGCGAGCCCCATCATCCTGACGCCCGGCAGGTTGGCCGCGCGCGCATAGAGCCGGCTCGCCTCCTCGAAGGAGACGCCGAATTTGTTGGCGGCCGAGCCGGTCGTGATCTTGGCATGGCCGCCGGCGCCGATATCGGGGTTGACGCGGAACACCGCCTCCTGGCGCTTGCCGAGCCTGGCCGCGACCTTCGAGAGCAGGTCGAGTTCGCCCTCGGTCTCGATATTGATCTGGTAGATGCCGGCTTCGACCGCGAAGGCGAGCTCGCTCTCGCTCTTGCCGACACCGGAGAAGACGATCTTGTCCGGGGCGAAGCCGGCTGCCAGCGCCTTGCGGACCTCGCCTTCGGAAACCGTGTCGCAGCCGGCGCCGAGCGCGGCCAGCGTCTTCAGCACGCCGAGATTGCCGTTCGCCTTCATCGCATAGAAGACATGCGGCGCCGGCCGGGCCGGATCGATCCCGGCCATCGCCTGCGCGAACAGCCGATAATGCCGCTCGATCGTCGCGGAGGAATAGACATAGACCGGCGTGCCGACCTCGGCCGCGATCCGGCGCAGGTCGACATCCTCGGCGAAGAGCGCGCCGTCGCGATAGGCGAAATGATGCATCGGAGGCTCAGAGCAGCGGGTCGAGCACGAAGCTCTTGTTGGGGATCGTGACGGCGCGATTGGTCTTGGGCGGCTTCGCGATCGGCGAGGTCGTGGTCTCGGTCGGCACGCGATTCTTCTCCACCGCGCCGATCTGGTCGTCAGGCAGGTCGATGGCGTTGGTGGCGTTGGGCGGCGCCTCGAGCGGGCCCTTGCGGCCGCAGGCGGACAAAGCGAGGCCGAGCAGGCCGGCGACCAGTACGGCGCGGCCGAGTTTCAGGCGGGAATGCGGCACGAACGGGAATCCTCGGGCGACGGTTGAGCGGCAATGTAGCGAATGGCGGACGGTGTTGCGAGGCCCCAAAGCCGTCATTCTCGGGCGAAGCGCAGCGCAGGCCCGAGAATCTCTTGCAGGATAAGGCGCCATTCTGTCCGGAGATGCCCGGGTCAAGCCCGGGCATGACGCATCCTCAGCGACGCTGCGTCTCCTTCGCGAGCTGCTTCAGCCAGCGCCTGGCCTGGCGCTTCACATTCGCCGGCGCAGTGCCGCCATAGCTGACGCGGCTCTTGACCGATTGCTCGACGCCGAGCACCGCGAAGACAGCATCCGTGATCTTCGGCTCGACCTCCCGCATCTCCGCGAGCGAGAGCTTCTCCAGCCCCACGCCCTTGTCCGAGGCGACGCCGACCAGCCTGGCGGTGATGTGATGGGCGTCGCGGAACGGCAGCTTCAGCATCCTGACCAGCCAGTCGGCGAGATCGGTCGCGGTGGCGTAGCCGAGGCCCGCCGCCTTCTTCATCACCTTCAGGTTGGGCTCCATGTCGCGCACCATGCCGGCCATCGCGGCAAGGCAGAGCGAGAGCGACTGCAGGGCGTCGAACGTGCCTTCCTTGTCCTCCTGCATGTCCTTCGAATAGGTCAGCGGCAGGCCCTTCATCATCGTCAGCAGGGCCTGGAGATGGCCGAAGACGCGCCCCGCCTTGCCGCGCACCAGCTCGGCCGCATCGGGATTGCGCTTCTGCGGCATGATCGAGGAGCCGGTCGAGAACTTGTCGGAAAGCTTGACGAAGCCGAATTGCGGCGTCGCCCAGAGCACGACCTCCTCGGCCAGTCGCGACAGGTGCATCGCGCAGATCGAGGCGGCGGCGAGTGTCTCCAGCACGAAATCGCGATCCGAGACCGAATCGAGCGAATTCGCCGTCGGCCGGGCGAAGCCGAGCGCCTTGGCCGTCATCTCCCGGTCGATCGGGAAGGAGGTGCCGGCGAGAGCGGCCGCGCCGAGCGGGCATTCGTTCAGCCGCTCGCGGGCGTCACGGACGCGGCCGCGGTCGCGCGCCAGCATCTCGACATAGGCGAGGAGGTGATGGCCGAAGGTGACCGGCTGCGCCGATTGCAGATGGGTGAAGCCGGGCATCACCGCGCCGGCATAGGTCTCGGCCTTCTCGGCCAAAGCGAGCTGAAGATCGGCGACCTGCCGGTCGAGCTGGTCGAGCGTGTCGCGCACCCAGAGCTTCATGTCGGTCGCGACCTGGTCGTTGCGCGAGCGCGCCGTATGCAGCCGGCCGGCGGCGAGCCCGATCCGGTCCTTGAGATTGCTCTCGACATTCATGTGGATGTCTTCGAGCGCACGCGAGAACGTGAAGCTGCCGGCCTCGATCTCGGCCTCGATGCCCTTGAGTCCGTCGCGGATCGCGGTCACATCCTCGCCCGTCAGGATCCCGGTCTCGCCCAGCATCGCCGCATGCGCCAGCGAGCCCTGGATATCCTGCCGCCACAGCCGCTGGTCGAAATCGATGGAGGCGTTGATCTCCTCCATGATCGCGTCAGGCCCCGTGGCGAAACGCCCACCCCACATGCGATTGCTCACGACGCTCTTTCCTGCTTCTTGGACGCGCGATGACGTCTCGTTCCAAAAAAATCGCCGCCGCCGGCATCGTCAGCCTGATCGCCATCGGTAGCGTCGCGGCCTTCTACTCCCTCCAGAGCGGAGCCGGCAATTCAAGATCATGCGCCGCGAACGCCGATCTGGTCGACAAGCTGCGGCCGCTGGCCCGCGGCGAGGTCGCGGCGGTGGAGGTCGCGAAGACGCCACGGCCGCTGCCGGACCTCACCTTCAACGGTCCGGACGGCCAGCCGACCACGCTGTCGGCCTTCAAGGGCCGGACCGTGCTGGTTAATCTCTGGGCGACCTGGTGCCTGCCCTGCCTGCACGAGATGCCGGCGCTGGACGCCTTGCAGGGCGCGCTTGGCGGGCCGGATTTCAGCGTCGTCGCCGTCAATATCGACACGCGTGATCTCGACAAGCCGAAGAAATGGCTGGCCAAGCGGGAGATCTCGCGGCTCACCTATTACGCCGACCCGCAGGCCACGGTCTTCCAGGACCTGCGCGCCGCCCGCAAGATCGAGGGCATGCCGGTCAGCGTGCTGGTCGATGCCTCGGGCTGCGAGCTGGCGATGCTGCAGGGCCCGGCCGACTGGGCGAGCCAGGACGCGCTCGCCTTCGTGCGGGCGGCGCTCGGGCGCTGAAAACTTTCATGACGGCGCCGGAACGAACGGCACCGAAATGACCGGCTTCCGCCGCGCCGCGCCCGCTCCGCGCTTGGCGGGCATTCCCTGCCAAGCTGTTCCGCACGCAGTCGAGCGGTCATAATCCGATGCTAGCTGCGGTTGCAAAGGGCGCGCCCCGATCGACCGCCGATTGGCAGAGGATGGACTTGATGAACATCGCCGAAACCCGCTTCGGCCGTCGCGCCCGGCATTGCCTCCTTGCGGTGATCGCGATCCTGTTCGCCGGATGGGGCGCCGGCGAGGGCGCCCTCGCGCAGACGCGGCAGCCCGTCGCCGGCACCAGCGTCTCGCTCGTGCCGCTCAAGGGCTTCTCGGCAGCGAGCGGGTTCGCCGGCCTGCAGAACCGCTCGACCAAGGCGAGCGTCATGATCGTCGAGATGCCCGCCGCCGCGCATCCGCAGCTCGCGGCGCTGTTCGGCAACATGGAAACGGCCAAGGCCGGGTTCGCGAAACAGAACATCGCCGTCTCCGGCATCGACGAGGTCGACACGCCGGCGGGAAAGGCCCCGGTCATCAATGGCCGCCAGGACGCAGGAGGCATGCGCTTCGACAAGTGGATAGCCCTGTTCAAGGGGCCCAAGACCGTGATGGTCACCGTGCAGTCGCCCGAGAAGGCCGCGCTCGACCACCGGCAGGTCCTGGCCATGCTGGCCTCGGTCACGCTCGGCGGCGAGCCTGGTATGGCCGACAAGCTCAAGGCGCTGCCCTTCGCGATCGGCCCGGTCGCGCCGTTCCGCGTCGTCGACACGATCGGCGGCTCCGGCGTGCTGATGACCGTCGGCCCGCTCAATGCCGATCCGTCCGGCTCCCAGCCGCTGCTGATCGCCGTCTACCAGCTCTCCGCCCCGGCCGGCGGGGCCGGCAAGCTCGAAGACATGGCGGAGACGCTCCTTAAGCAGACGCGCGGTTTCGGCTCGGCGACGATCGCGACCCGGGGAAAGCTCCGATTTGCCGGCCGCGACGGCATCATGCTCACCGGCAGCTATCTGGACGAAGGCCGCGGCCCCAAGCGTTTCGCGCAATATATGGCGATCGGCGCGCAGGGCCGTTTCATCCGCCTGATCGCGTCGGCCGACGAAGCGGGCTTCGACGGCCTCGCCCCCGCGATCAAGGCGATCGCCCGCAGCGTCGCCTTTGGCCCCGGTCAATAAGACGCAGCCAGCGGAACGAAAGCGCCCCGCCGCGGGTTTGCCTGATCGGACCTCCTGTTCCATACCCTGAGGGGCATGACCTACACGATCGGCCTCGCCACCACCTTCCACGACCCCGCCATCGCCATTATCGGGCCCGGTGGCGAGGTGCTCTTCGCCGAAGCGACCGAGCGCTACCTGCAATACAAGCGGGCGCCGAATTGCGAGCCCGATTCCGCGCCGCGCATGGAGAGCCTGCTCAGGCGCTATATCCCGGCCGGCGCCGAGGTGAGGCTGGCGACGAGCTGGAGCGGCGAGTTCACCGGCTTCCTCGACCAGATGAGCCGCACCGGCGCCTTCAGTCTCGATGCCCTGCTCAAGCTGTCGCCCGAGCTCAACCGGTCGCTGGTGCCGGAGCGGGCCGAGCGCGCCTTCATCGCCTCGCTGCATCTTGGCCAGCAGCGTGCCGGACTCGGCACCCTGCTCGGGCTCGACCGGGCCTTCGGCGAGGCCGCACGCATCACCGGGCTCGCGCGTTACGGTCACCATCTCAGCCACGCGGCCTATGCCTGCTGGTCCTCGCCCTTCCGCGACGCCGCCTGCCTGGTCGTCGACGGCATGGGCGAGACCGGCGCATCGGCGATCTTCGCCTTGCGGAACGGCGAGATCAGCGAGGTCAGGCGTCACCGCGGCCGCGAATCGATCGGCTTCTATTTCGGCCTCGTCACCGATCTCGCCGGCTTCGACCAGGCCAAGGGCGAGGAATGGAAGATCATGGGGCTCGCCCCCTATGGCCGCCCGGACCCCGAACTGCTGGCGCTGCTGCGCCGGCTCTATCGCATCGACGGGACCAAGCTCACCTTCGCTGACGCCGCCACGGTGCGCGCCGTCAGCGCGGAGATCCTGGCGCGGCGCCCGGCGGACGCGCTCGACCAGGGCTGGGCCGATCTCGCCCGCTGCGGCCAGGACGTCTTCGCAGAGATGATGGAGGCGCTGCTCGCCGAGACGGCCGCGCTCGTCCCCTCGCCGAACCTGGTGCTCGCCGGCGGCTGCGCGCTGAACTCCTCCTTCAACGGGCGGATCGTCGGTCGCCACGGCTTCGAGCAGGTCTTCGTGCCCTCCGCACCGGCCGATGACGGCAACGCGATCGGCGCCGCCTGGCTCGCCCATTCCGCCGCCAACCCGGAATGGCGCGGACAGGGCGGGCCGGCGAGCCCCTATCTCGGCTCGGCCGTCTCGACCGAGCCGCTGGAGCGCATGAGCGCCTGGGAGCCGCGCCTGAAGCGCCTCACGCCGGAAGAGATCACGACGGCGACGGCGCGGCTGCTCGCCGAGGGCAAGCTCGTCGGCTGGGTCCAGGGCCGCGCCGAATTCGGCCCGCGCGCGCTCGGCAACCGCTCGATCCTGGCCGATCCGCGCCCGGCCAACGCCAAGGACCTGCTCAACGCCAAGGTGAAGTATCGCGAGGCCTTCCGCCCCTTCGCGCCCTCGATCCTGGCCGAGCACGGGCCGGACTGGTTCGAGAACTACCAGGACGCGCCCTATATGGAGCGCACCCTGGTCTGGAAGGAGGCGGTGAGATCGCGCGTCCCGGCCGTGGTGCATGAGGACGGCACCGGCCGCCTGCAGAGCGTCACCGCCGAGCGCAACCCGCGCTACCACGCCCTGATCTCGGCCTTCCATCAACTCACCGGCGTGCCGGTGCTCCTTAACACCTCGTTCAACATCATGGGCAAGCCGATCCTGCATACGAGCGAGGATGCCATCCTGATGTTCTATACGAGCGGGCTCGACGCGCTCGTGGTCGAGGACTGGCTCCTGATGAAGTGATCGCGCCGGCTGATCGGATTCATCAGCGAATGGCGCTGGCGGCGCGCGGCCCTTGGCTGCATGCTCCGCCCGATCGACGGGAGTGAGCCATGCTGCAACTGCGCCCGAACTGCGAATGCTGCGACCGCGACCTGCCGCCGGCAGCGCATGACGCGATGATCTGCACCTTCGAATGCACCTTCTGCGCCGATTGCGCGGAGACGAGATTCCACGGCGCCTGCCCGAATTGCGGCGGCGAGCTGGTGCGCCGGCCGGTCAGGCCCGCGAGCAAGCTGGAAAAATACCCGCCCTCGACCGAGCGGGTCCGCAAGCCGCATCCGGACTGTGCGGCGGCCTGAACCGCGCCTGCATGGGACAAGGGGTGATCGATCGGGCGAGGAACGCAGAATGACCTCCGCACCTGTCGTCTATGGCGCATCCTACAGCGTCTATGTGCGCGCCGTCCGGTTGGCGCTCGAGGAAAAAGGCGTCCCCTATCGGCTGGAGCCGATTGATGTCTTTGCCGAAACCGGACCGCCGGCTTCCTTGCTCGAGCGGCAGCCTTTCGGCCGCATACCCGCCTTCGAGCATGATGGCTTCCGGCTCTACGAGGCGGGAGCGATCGAGCGCTACATCGATGAAGCGTTCTCGGGGCCTGCCCTGCAGCCGTCGGCTCCGAGCGACCGCGCCAGGGTCAATCAGCTGATCAGCATCCTCGATTCATACGCCTATCGCACCCTGGTCTGGGACATCTATGTGGAGCGCGTCTCCAGTCCGAAGAAGGGCCGTCTGCCTGACGAGGCGCGCATCCAGGCAGCGCTGCCGCGAGCGCAGCTATGCCTGCGCGCAATCGGCGACGTGATGGACGATGGCCCCTACCTCGCCGGCGCCACCCTCACCCTCGCCGATCTGCATGCCGCGCCGATGTTCGCTTATTTCACGCTGGCGCCGGAAGCCGGCCCGCTGCTCGCCGACCAGCCGGCAATCGAGGCTTGGTGGGCGAGGATGGCCCAAAGGCCCACCATGCATGCGACGGCGCCGGCCGCCTGACGGGCCTGCGGTTCTGGAGCACCCTGTTTCAGGATAAAGCGGTGTCATCCCGGACGCAGCGAAGCGTAGCTCCGGGATCCATCATAGAGCACCGGAGCCTTACGATGGATCCCGGAACTGCGCCGCTGACGCGGCTTGTCCGGGACGACAGAGGTCGTTTCAGTCAGATCACGGCACGCAAGCAGGGCTGCGCGAGAGGCTAGCCTCAGCTCGCCTGCTTCACCGTGATGCCCTTGTCCTCGAAGAGCGCCTGCAGCTCGCCGGCCTGGAACATCTCGCGGGTGATGTCGCAACCGCCGATGAACTCGCCCTTCACATAGAGCTGCGGGATCGTCGGCCAATTCGAATAGGCCTTGATGCCCTCGCGGATCTCCTGGTCTTCCAGGACGTTCACGCCCTTATAGGGCACGCCGAGATAGCCGAGGATCTGGGCGACCTGGCCGGAGAAGCCGCACATCGGGAATTGCGGCGTGCCCTTCATGAAGAGCACGACGTCGCTGGATTTCACTTCGGCGTCGATACGGGCATTGACGTCGGTCATCGTTATTCTCCTGAGGCGGGGTCAAGGCCCGCTGGATGATCTCTTCTAATTCTGGGGAACCGTTGTCGCCAGCGCAAGGGCATGCAGCGCCGCGCCCGTGTTTCCTTGCCCTGCGGCAAGGAAACCTGCCCTCGCCATCCGCAGGGACTGGCGTCAAGGCGCGGTGAAGCCCTCCGGAAAGGCGCGGGAGGTCTCGTTCTCGAACCGAAAGTTGGTCAGCACCCAGCCGGCCTTCGTCATCTTGTAGGTGAACTGGTAGTACATGAACGGAAAGCGGTTATCGTCATATTGCGCATAGATCAGGATCATTCGGACCAGGTTGTTGTAGTTCCGGTCATAGGCGACGCCGGACACGTCCGGCGTCTTCTTGCTGAACGGCCTCAGATTGTTGGACAGCTCGGTGGCCTCGCCCTTCTTCTTGAGAAGCCGCATCACCTCATCGGTGAAGGGCTCGGCGCCGTCGCTTTCGAGGGTCTTCATCAGCGCCTGCGAATTCGCAACCGGATCCTCGACCGGCGGCATGATCTGGGCGACAGCCGAACCCGCAGCCAGCGCAGCGCAGAACGCGAGGCCAGCCGCGGCGCCGCGCCAGGTCACGGATCGCAGCGCGCTCATTCCGGCGCCGCCGTCGTCAGCGCAAGGGCGTGCAGCACGCCGCCCATATTCCCCTGCAGGGCGGCATAGACCATTTGGTGCTGCTGCACCCGCGACTTGCCCTTGAAGGCGGCCGAAGTCACCGTCGCGGCATAATGGTCGCCGTCGCCGGCGAGGTCCTTGATCTCGACCACCGCATCCGGCAGCGCCGCCTTGATCATCGCCTCGATGTCCTGCGCTTCCATCGCCATGCTTAAGTCTCCTCAGGCGCTCTTGGCCGACATATAGGTCGGGAACCAGTCCTCATGCGCCTTGTCCAGCGCGCTCAGCGCGACCGGCGCCTCGCTCGGCAATTCAAGCGCATTGCCGCCCGTCCGCCCGATCGCGGCGGCGGGGACGCCGGCGGCCTTTGCCTCGGCCAGCAGCGCCTCGGCCCTGTCCGAGGGAACGGTCGCCAGATAGCGCGCCTGGTCCTCGCCGAACAGCACGGCATGGGCCGGTCCTTCCGGCAGATGCGTCACGCTCGCGCCGACGCCGCCGGCCAGCGCCATCTCGGCCAGCGCCACGGCAAGCCCGCCATCCGAAAGGTCGTGGCAGGCGCTCAGGCGCCCGGCCGTGATCAGGCCGCGCACGAAATCGCCGTTGCGCTTCTCGACCGCGAGATCGACCGGCGGCGGAGCGCCCTCCTCGCGGCCGCAGATCGTCGCGAGCCAGGCCGACTGGCCGAGCCAGCCTTCCGTTTCGCCGATCAGGATGATGCTCTCGCCCTCGGCCTTGAAGCCGATCGTCGCGTGCTTGGTCACGTCGGCCAGCACGCCGACACCGCCGATCGTCGGGGTCGGCAGGATCGAGACGCCATTGGTCTCGTTGTAGAGCGAGACATTTCCGGAGACGACCGGGAAGTCGAGCGCCTTGCAGGCCTCACCGATGCCCTTGATGCAGCCGACGAGCTGGCCCATCACCTCGGGCCGCTCGGGATTGCCGAAATTGAGGTTGTCGGTGATGGCGAGCGGCGTCGCGCCGACAGCGGTCAGGTTGCGCCAGGCTTCCGCCACCGCCTGCTTGCCGCCCTCGAACGGATCGGCCTCGCAATAGCGCGGCGTCACGTCCGCCGTCATGGCCAGGCCCTTCGGCCCCTCCTCGACCCGCACGATGCCGGCGTCGCCGCCCGGCGTGACCACGGAATTGCCAAGGATCAGCGTGTCGTATTGCTCATAGACCCAACGCTTCGAGCAGAGATCGGGCGAGCCGACGAGCTTCAGCAGCGCATCCGCGTTCGAGAGCGGCGGCTTGACCGAGGCCGCATCGAGAACCTCCGGCCTCAATGTCTCGATCCAGGGCCGGTCATATTCCGGAGCCTCGTCGCCGAGCTCCTTGATCGGCAGGTCGGCCATGGTCTCGCCCTGGTGCTTCACAACGAAGCGGAGCGTGTCGGTCGTATGGCCGACCACGGCGAAGTCCAGACCCCATTTCTTGAAGATCGCCTCTGCCGGCTCCTCATGCCCGGGCTTGATCACCATGAGCATGCGCTCCTGGCTCTCCGAGAGCATCATCTCATAGGCGCTCATCTGATCTTCGCGGCAGGGCACCTTGTCGAGGTCGAGCTCGACGCCGAGATCGCCCTTGGCGCCCATCTCGACGGCCGAGCAGGTCAGGCCGGCCGCGCCCATGTCCTGGATCGCGTCGACATGACCAGCCGCCATGATCTCGAGGCAGGCCTCCAGCAGCAGCTTCTCGGCGAAGGGGTCGCCGACCTGCACCGTCGGGCGCCGCTCCTCACCGCCCTCGCCGAAGGCGGCCGACGCCATGGTCGCGCCATGGATGCCGTCGCGGCCGGTCTTGGAGCCGAGATAGACGATCGCCTTACCGACGCCGGACGCCTTGGCGTAGAAGATCTCGTCCGCCTTCGCGAGGCCGACCGCCATGGCGTTGACCAGGATGTTGCCGTCATAGCGCGAATGGAAACCGACCGCGCCGCCGACCGTGGGCACGCCGAAGGAATTGCCGTAGCCGCCGATGCCGGCGACCACGCCCGAGACGAGATGGCGCGTCTTGGGATGCGACGGGTCGCCGAAGCGCAGCGCGTTCAAGGCAGCGATCGGCCGCGCGCCCATGGTGAAGACGTCACGCAGGATGCCGCCGACGCCCGTCGTCGCGCCCTGATAGGGCTCGATGAAGGACGGGTGGTTGTGGCTCTCCATCTTGAAGACCACGGCGAGCCCGTCGCCGATATCGATGACGCCGGCATTCTCGCCCGGTCCCTGGATCACCCAGGGCGCCTTGGTCGGCAGCGTCTTCAGGTGGATCTTCGAGGACTTGTAGGAGCAGTGCTCGTTCCACATCGCCGAGACGATGCCGAGCTCGGTGATCGTCGGCTCACGCCCGATCAGGTGCAGGAAACGCTGGTACTCGTCCGGCTTGAGGCCGTGCTCGGCCACGAGCTGCGGAGTGATCTTGATCTCGTTGGGAATCACGGCTCGCCTGTTCCTGACGCGGCATCGATGGGGAATTCGTTGCTGCGGGGCATAGCCCGATCCCGCGAGCGAGACAACGCGGTTGGCGCATGCAGTTGAGCGGCGGCAGCGCAATGTGTATACTATGCACAATCCTTACACATCGAGGCTGCCATGCGCACCAATATCGAGCTCGATGACGAGTTACTCGCCGAGGCGATGGAAGCAACGGGCTTGCCGACCAAGCGCGCGACTGTCGAAGAGGCGCTGCGCAAGCTCGTCCAGGAGCATCGGCAGCGGCGGGCGCTGGAAGACCTGCGCGGACTTGGCTGGGAAGGCGACCTCGACGCGATGCGGCTTGGCGAGCCCGATCATCGGCAGAAATGATCGTCGTCGATACGTCGGTCTGGATTGCTCTGCTGCGCGACCGGGAAACACGGCAGGTCGAACGACTGCTCTCGATCCGCGATCGTTCACAGATCCTGCTCGCGGATTTGGTCTTGCTCGAACTGCTGCAAGGTAGCCGCGACGATCGTCATGCGGCCCGGATCGAGCGCGATCTCAGCGTCTTCCAGCAAGGCGCGATCTCCAGCCTGGAGCTCGCACCAGTTGCTGCCGGCCATTATCGACGGCTACGCGAGCGTGGCATCACAATCCGCAAGACGATCGACCTGATCATCGCGACCTACTGCATCGCGCACGGACACCACCTCCTGCATCAGGATCGAGATTTCGATCCCTTCACCGAGCATTGCGGGTTGCTGTTGGCCTGAGCCTCAGACCGCGATTCCCGCCATCGCCGCTCGCAGGCCGCCCGGAATCGGCACCGGCTTCTGCGCGGCGCGCTCGACATAGACATGGGTAAAGCGCCCTTGCGCCGCAGCCTGCTCCGCGCCTTCGCGGAAGATGCCGATCCGATAGGTCACGGAGCTGCGGCCGAGCCTCTCGACAACGATGCCGACCTCCACCGTCTCGGGAAAGGCGACGCTCTCGAAATAGGTGCAGGCGGTCTCGACCACGAGCCCGACGATCGCGCTGCCGGCGATGTCGAGATGGCCCTGCTCGACCAGCCAGGCATTCACCGCCGTGTCGAACCAGGAATAATAGACGACATTGTTGACATGGCCGAAGACGTCATTGTCCATCCAGCGCGTCGGAATCGCGCGAAACAGCCTGAAATCCTCACGGCCGAGCCGCGCCGCACGTTCGCTCATCGGATGGCCCCGCTCCTCATTCGCCCGCCTTCTCGCCGGCCTTGATCTCGGGCACGCCGAGCGCGTCGGCCAGCCTCGTCTTGGCCGAGCCCGGCCGCAGCGGCTTCTGCTGGCTCTCATGTGGCGCCCAGCCCGAGAGCCAGACGATCTCGAAACTGGCGCGCAGCCGCCCGTCCGCGTCAGTGAAGCGCTCGGCATAAAGCGCGGCTGCGCGCAGCAGCGTGTCGCGCCGGAGCCCGGCCTTGCGGCGATCGGTCAGGGCATTGGTCCAGCCCAGGGCGCGCAGGTCGCGGAGCAGGCCGAACAGGTCGCGATAGCGCACGGTGACGAGCTCGCTGTCGACGACGGGCAAGGCAAAACCGGCGCGCTGCAAGAGGCTGCCCATGTCGCGCAAGTCGGCGAAGGGCGCGACGCGCGGGCTGACGCCGCCCGTCGTCTCCGCTTCGGCCGCGAGCAGCGCCTCGCGCAGCTCCTGCAAGGTCCGGCCGCCGAGCAGGCAGCCGATGAACAGCCCGTCCGGCCGCAAGGCGCGCCTGATCTGGATCAGCGCGCCCGGCAGGTCATTGACGCCGTGCAACGCCAGCAGCGAGGCGGCGAGATCGACCGAGCCCGGCGCCAGCGGCAGGCGTTCGAGATCGCCGACGAGATCGGCCGCTGTGCCCGGCGTCTCGGCCATGCGCCAGAGCGCCTCGGCCTTGCCGCGCAGCACGGCGGCGGCGCTCGGCAGCGGCGTGCCGAGATCGGCCGCGAGCCCGAAGCGCCTGAGCACGGCGCCAAGGCGCTCCTCGAGGTCCTCGGTCGCGCGGGCGAGCAGGAAATCGGGATAGCCGGCCGCGACAGCGCGCGTCAGGCGGCGGCGAATGAGATCGCGGTCGAAGACGAGGGGGCTGTCCGTCACGCTCGCGCTCCCCGCGCTAACCTGCCTTCACTCCATGCCTTCCAGCTCGATGATCAGCCCCTCGATCATGGTCAGGCCGATCTGCCAGAAGGCGGGATCGCGCGCGTCGAGGCCGAAGGGCTTCAGCAGCTCGGAATGATGCTTGGTGCCGCCGGCCGAGAGCAGCGCGAAATAGCGCTCCTGAAAGCCCCCGGCCGAGTTCTGGTAGACGCCGTAGAGCGAGTTCACCAGGCAATCGCCGAAGGCATAGGCATAGACATAGAAGGGCGAGTGGATGAAGTGCGGGATATAGGACCAGAAGGTCTCGTAGCCCGGCCCGAGCGTGATCGCCGGCCCGAGGCTCTCCGCCTGCACGCTCATCCACAGCGCGCAGAGATCGTCGGCCGTCAGCTCGCCCGCCTTGCGCGCCTCGTGCACCTTGCGCTCGAAGGAATAGAACGCGATCTGGCGCACGACCGTGTTGATCATGTCCTCGACCTTGGCCGCCAGCATCGCCTTGCGCTGCTTCGGATCGCTGGTTCCGTCGAGCAGCTTGCGGAAGGTCAGCATCTCGCCGAAGACGCTCGCGGTCTCGGCCAAGGTCAGCGGCGTCGGCGCCATCAGCGCGCCGTTGGGGGCCGCCAGCACCTGGTGCACGCCATGGCCGAGTTCATGGGCGAGTGTCATCACGTCGCGCGGCTTGCCCTGGTAGTTCAGCAGAACATAGGGGTGCACCGACGGCACGGTCGGATGTGCGAAGGCGCCCGGCGCCTTGCCGGGGCGAACCGGCGCGTCGATCCAGCCCTCGTCGAAGAAGCGCCGCGCGATGCCGGCCATTTGCGGCGAGAAGGCGCCATAGGCGTCGAGCACCGTGTCGCGCGCCTCGGTCCAGGGGATGCTGCGCTGCTCAACCTTGGGCAAGGGCGCATTGCGGTCCCAGTAATCCAGCGCCTCGCGCCCGAACCAGCGCGCCTTCAGCTTGTAATAGCGGTGCGACAGCCGCGGATAGGCCTCGCGCACGGCTGCGACCAGCGCGTCGACCACCTCGCGCTCGACCCGGTTCGCGAGATGGCGCGAATCCGCGACATCCTCGAACTTGCGCCAGCGATCGGAGATCTCCTTGTCCTTGGCCAGCGTGTTAGTGATCAGCGAGAAGGTGCGCTGCTGGCCGCGCAGCACCTCGCCGAGCGCTTCGGCCGCGGCCTTGCGCACAGTGCCGTCGGCATCCTGCAGCTTGTTGAGGGTGAGCTCGAGCGTCAGCTCCTCGCCGTTCACCGTGAAGCGCAGCGCCGCGATGGTCTCGTCGAAGAGCCGGTTCCAGGCGCCGCGACCGGTCACCGACTTCTCGTGGAACAGCTCTTCGATCCTATCCTCGAGCTGGTGCGGCTTGTCCTTGGCGAGATCCTCCAGCCAGGGCTGCCAATGGCTCAGCGGCGGCAGCGCCGAGACCTTCGCCAGCAACGCCTCGTCGATGCGGTTGAGCTCGAGCCCGAAGAAGAGCAGCTCGGTCGAGGCCGTCGTCATCCGGTCCTGGGTATCGCCATAGAACTTGGCGCGCTGCGGATCGGTGGTGTCGCCGGAATAGACCAGGCCGGCATAGGACATGATCTTGCCGAGCAGGTCCTCCAGCCGCTCATAGGCCTGGACCGCCTCGGCCAGCACCGTGCTGGCATCCTCGCGCGCAGCGAGCACCCCGAGCTTGCCGCGATAGAGCGCCGCAAAACGCTGCGATTCGCTCAGCGCGCGCTCAAGGTCGGCCGCGAACTCGGGCGAGTCCATCGATGGATAGAGATGGCCGAGGTTCCATTCCGGCAGGGTGCCGAGCGCCCTGGCAGCCTTGGCTGCGTTCTCGGTGGCGCTGCGGGCGGCGCTGGCGACAGCGCTCCTGGCGAAGCCGGCGGTCGTCCCGTCGAAAGCGATCGTCATGTCCCAGGCACCTCGTTCGACACATCCTCTCCCCCATATGCGCGGACAAGGCCGCGCGATCAACGCCGGTGCCCGAGCGTGCTGCGAAAGAGAGCGCTGAGAAAGCAGAACGGCATCATTGATTGCAGCCCCATCATTCGTCACGCTGCGAGCGAGCATCGTGAAGAGATCGAGGCAAAGGCCTGTCGGGAAATGCCCGCATGTATCCTATAGTTGACAATCTTCTTGACCGCCCTTTTTTGTGAATTATAATTCACATGATCAGCGTCCGCCAAACGGTCGAGTTCCGCGACTGGCTCACCAAGCTGGGCGATGGATCGGCAGTCCGGCGCGTCTTGCAGCGGATCGCCCGGATCGAGATCGGCAATTTCGGTGACGCCAAGTTCTTCGACGGCATCGGCGAGCTGCGGATCGACGCTGGCCCGGGCTATCGGGTCTATTTCGTCAAGCGCGGGGCGGCGGTGGTCATCCTGCTCTGCGGTGGCGACAAGAGCACCCAGCGCCGGGATATCAGGCGGGCCGTCGACATGGCCAAGGAGGTCTGAAATGGCGATCGAAACGACGCCCTTTGACGTGGCGGACTATCTCACCAGCGAAGAAGCCCAGGTCGAGTTCCTTGCCGACGCGTTCCAGGAAGGCGATCCCGCCTATATCGCCCATGCCATCGGCATCGTCGCCCGCGCTCGCGGCATGAGCCAGGTTGCGCGAAATTCCGGCGTGACGCGCGAGGCTCTCTACAAGGCGCTGAGTCCGACCGGCGACCCGCGCCTCTCGACGCTGCTTGGCGTGATGAAGGCGCTCGGCATGAAGCTCACCGTGGCGGCGTGACCGGTCGAGGCCGCGGCGAGAGACGCCGCGCTTAAGAGCGGCTTAACCGTTCTGGCCAAAGATGCCCCGAAACGGAACATCCGATTCCGTTCGACTGGCTTTGAGGCTTCATGACCGCCACCGTCCTCGTCGTCGATGACGATCCCGTCCAGCGCCGTCTCCTCGACGCCATGCTCAAGCGCTCCGGCTACGACGTCGTCCTCGCCGAGGCCGGCGACGAGGCGCTGCGGCTGCTCACCAGCTCCGAGAGCGCCATCGACGTCGTGGTGCTCGATCTCGTCATGCCCGAGCTCGACGGCATGGCCGTCCTCGCCCGCCTGCGCGAACGCGGCGTCGAGACGCCGGTGATCGTACAGACCGCGCATGGCTCGATCGAGACCGTGGTCACGGCGATGCGCGCCGGCGCCGTCGATTTCGTGGTCAAGCCGGTCGGCGCCGAGCGCCTGCAGGTCTCGATCAAGAACGCGCTGAAGCTCGGCGCCCTCGAACATGAGCTGCGCCATATCAAGCGCCGCGCCTCGGGCCAGCTCGGCTTCCGCGACCTCGCCAGCAAGAGCCCCGACATGGGCCGCGTCATCAGGCTTGCCGAACGCGCCGCCAAATCCAACATCCCGATCCTGGTCGAAGGCGAATCCGGCGTCGGCAAGGAGGTTCTGGCCCGCGCCATCCAGGGCACCAGCGACCGCAAGGGTAAGCCCTTCGTCACGGTGAATTGCGGCGCGATCCCGCACAACCTCGTCGAATCGATCCTGTTCGGCCACGAGAAGGGCGCCTTCACCGGCGCGACCGAGCGCCATATCGGCAAGTTCGTCGAGGCCAATGGCGGCACGCTGTTCCTCGACGAGGTCGGCGAATTGCCGCTCGACGCCCAGGTCAAGCTGCTGCGCGCCATCCAGGAGGGCGAGGTCGATCCCGTCGGCGGCAAGAAGTCGGTGCGTGTCGACATCCGCATCATCTCGGCGACGAACAAGAGCCTGCTCGAGCAAGTCAAGCGCGGCGAGTTCCGCGAGGACCTGTATTACCGACTCAATGTCTTCCCGATCACCCTTCCTCCGCTGCGCCAGCGCCACGAGGACATTCCCGACCTCGCGCGCGGCTTCCTCGCCCGCTTCGCGGCGGAGGAAGGCAAGAAGCTGCGCGGCATCTCGGCCGAGGCGCTGAGCCTGGTCACCGGCTATGACTGGCCGGGCAATGTCCGCCAGCTCGAGAACGCGATGTTCCGCGCGGTCGTGCTCGCCGATGGCGACGAGCTCACCGTCGCCGAATTCCCGCAGATCGCGGCGCAAATGGACGGCTACGACATCCGGATCCCGCCCGCGCCGGCCGCGACGCCGCGAACCGAATCGCGCGACGAGCCGCCGCGCATCATTCAGGTGCCGGTGCGCGATCCCAACGCGCTGGAGCTGGTCGCCGGCTCCGACATCCGCAAGCTCGACGAGCTCGAGCGCGAGATCATCAAATTCGCCCTGGCGCATTACCGCGGACACATGTCCGAGGTCTCGCGCAAGCTCGGCATCGGCCGCTCGACCCTCTATCGAAAGCTCAAGGATTACGGGCTGATCGAGGGCGAGGAGACATCCGAGGATTCCGACGCGGCTTAGTGTTGGAAACCGAAAGATCGCGGCTGTTGCACCCCCGCATCTTGTCGAAACAGGCCGAGTCACGCAGGTATTGCGCAGACCGGTGAAGGAACGAGGAACTGGACCATGCATCGTCGCCATTGGGCGGGCTCGGCCTCTGCATCGGTCCTCATCCTGTTTCTCGGCGCCGCGACGGCCCTGGCCCAGTCCGGCGATGCCCGTGATCCGGCACTGGGAATTCCGCTGCCCGAGCAGCCGCCGCTGCTGATCCTCAACACCGACAAGCCGGCGGCAAACATCCAGCCTCCCGCCCTCCCCGAGGTCGTCGTCTCGGTCGAGGCCGCGCCGAAGCCTACTGCCGGCGACGCCGGCATGGTGACCGGCACGGTCGCGCCATCGGCCCAGCCTTCGGGCGGGCCTGCACCGCTCGAGGCCCCGAGCGCGACGGTGAGCACCCCCGGCATCGACGATGACGACCCGATTGTGCTCGACATTCCCTCGGTCGAGATGCCGCCCGCCGATCCGGCGCTGGTTCCCGCGCCGAAGCATGAACCGCTCCGCTCCGCCTTGCCCGCCGAGCCGCTGATCCCGCCGCCGGAGCTGCCGCCGGTCGTGGTCGAGCTGCCGGCCGGCCCCACGCTCGCGGCCGAGATCCTCGAGCGCGCACCCGAAGCGCTCGCCCTGCCGCGGCTGTCCGAGCGCGAGCGCAACGAGATCCTCGCCGCCTACCAGGCCTTCGAGAACCGCCCCTTCTGGATCGACGGCAAGGGCTGGAGCGCGGCCGCCAAGCTCCTGGTCGCCCAGCTCGGCCGCGCCGGCGATGATGGCCTGCGGCCGACCGACTACCCGCTGCCGGTCTTCGAGGCGAGCGACAAGGGCAGCCTCGCCGAGGCCGATGTCCGGCTCTCGGCGCTCGCCGTGCTCTATGCCCGCGACGCACGCGGCGCCCGCATCGACCCGCGCCGGCTCTCGAAGCTGATCACGCCGACGCTCTATCTGCCGTCTGCGACCGAGGTCCTCTCCGAACTCGCTGCCGTCCCCGATCCCGGCGCCGCGCTCGCCGCCTACAACCCGCCGCATGAGGGCTATCAGCGGCTCAAGGCCAAGCTCGCGGAGATGCGCCAGCACCAGGACGACACGCCGCTGGTGCGCATCCCCGCCGGCCCGCCGCTCAAGCTCGGCATGCGCGACGATCGTGTGCACCTGATCCGCGCCCGCCTCGGCCTCGGCCCCTCGGAGGAAGCGGTCTTCGACCGCTCGACCGCGACCGCCGTCGCCGAGTTCCAGAAACAGGCCGGCCTACGCGCCAACGGCATCCTCAGCGCCCGCACGCTGGCCGCGCTCGGCACGCCCGTCACCGCCCGTGCCGAGCAGGACGTCATCGCGCAGATGGAGCGCTGGCGCTGGCTGCCGCCCGATCTCGGCAAGACCCACATCATCGTCAACGTGCCGGAATACCAGATGCGCGTCGTGCGTGACGGCAAGGTCGTGCACCATGCGCGCGTCATCGTCGGCAAGCCCGACTCGGCGACCCCGATCTTCTCGCACAAGATGGACCACGTCGTCGTCAACCCGTCCTGGTTCGTGCCGCCCTCGATCCTGAAGAAGGAATTCCTGCCCGGCCTCGCCGCCGATCCGAACTACGCCGCCAAGCGCGGCTATGTCGTGACCCGCGGCCGTAATGGCGCGATCTCGGTGCGCCAGCCGCCCGGCGAGCGCAACGCGCTGGGCTGGATCAAGTTCATGTTCCCGAACGACCATGCCGTCTATCTGCACGACACGCCGAACCGCCGGCTCTTCGCCACCGAGCGCCGCGCCTACAGCCATGGCTGCGTCCGCGTCGACAACCCCTTCCTCCTCGCCGACCAGGTGCTCGGGCCGGAATGGTCGACGGAACGCCTGAAGCGCCTGATCGGCTCCGGCGAGCGCATGATCAAGCTGCCGGAACCGCTGCCGATCCATCTGGTCTACAACACCCATGTCGTTGGCGCCGATGGCAAGCTGACGACCTTCGCCGACCTCTACGGCTTCCACCGGCTGGTGCGAGAGGCGCTCGAGCGTCGCAGTTGAGCCGGCGCGCTTGCTCTTGCGGGCACGGTTTTGCCATGATCCACAGGTAGCGAGCCGAAGCGGAGAAAATCATGGCGTGCAGATGGCCGGGTTGTTAACCTGCCGTTAACGCTTCTCCGCAACTGTTCGTTCACGTTTGCCGCGCCGCTTTGCCGGCACATCGAGACGGGTCAAGCAGCTTGGGCAGGTCCACCGCCACCACGTCGAGACGGCTTCTGCCCCGTTTGACGCCAGGACTCCGGAACGGCCTGACGCTGACCGTGGCGCTCGCCGCGCTGATCGGCGGCGTGCGCGGCACGCAGAACGCCGTCGCCAATGGTGACACGCGGACGATCTCGATCCGCCACATGCACACCAAGGAAGAGCTCACCGTCACCTTCAAGCGTGACGGGCGCTATGTCGCCGACGCGCTGGAGAAGCTGAACTGGGCGCTGCGCGACTGGCGCCTCGACGAGCCGATCAAGATGGATCCCCGCCTCTTCGACGTCGCCTGGGAGGTCCAGCGCGCCGTCGGCTCGGAGCAGCCCTTCCACGTCGTCTCGGCCTATCGCTCGCCCGGCACCAACTCGATGCTGCGCCGGCGCTCGCGCGGCGTCGCCAAGCACAGCCAGCACACGCTCGGCAAGGCGATGGACTTCTATTTGCCCGATACGCCGACGGCCAAGATCCGGGCGGCCGGCATGCGGTTGCAGCGCGGCGGCGTCGGCTTCTATCCCGGCGCGCATACGCCCTTCATCCATCTCGATGCCGGCTCGGTCCGCTCCTGGCCGCGCATGACCCGCGACCAGCTCGTGCGGCTCTTCCCCGACGAGAAGACCGTGCATCTGCCGGCCGACGGCCATCCGCTCTCCGGCTACGAGCTCGCCAAGGCCGACATCATGGCGCGCGGCGGCGCGGTCGCCGGCTATGCCGCGGCCGATCTCGACGAGGGCGCCGTGATCTCCTCCGGCCGCAAGAGCCTCTGGGCCTCGCTGTTCGGCGGCGATGACGAGGAAGCTGATGCCCGTCCGACCCGCGGCCGCGCCTCGGCGCCGAAGCCGCAGCCGAGGACGATGACCTACGCGACCGCCGCCAATTACACCGACAACAACGCCGAGGATGGCGGCTCCCGCTTCGGCGCCCCGTTGGTCGCGCAGCCAGCGCCTTCGCCCGAACCGACGACGCGCCGCACCACGCGCGAGCGCTCTGAGCGGCTGGCCCCGAGCACCATCGAGCCGCAGCCGGCGCAGGTCGCCGCGCTGGCCCCTGCCGCCGCCCCGCAGGACAACAAGCCGAAACTGATCGACGCGCCGGTGCCGATCGCCCGCCCGGGCGGGCTCACCGCGCCGCAGCCGCCCGCGGGCGCGCAGGAGGCGGTCCAGGTCGCGGCCCTCTCGCAGCAACAGGGCGGCGCCCTCGCCTTCGCGCCGCAACTCGCGCCCGGCAACCGCCCCGGCGCGGATCAGAAGCTGATGCTCGCCTCGCTGCCGCCACGGCGGCCGGGCGAGATGACGGCGCTGGTCGAGTCCGTGGTCGCCGGCAAGCCGATGGCGGCGCCAATGCCGCCGTCCCGGCCGGCAGCCTTCGCCAATCTCGCGACGGCGCAACTGCGCGGCAGCGAAGCCGAGGCCGACTCCCCGCCGCTGTCCGAAGGCAAGCTCGTCACGGTCAGCCATCCGCTGCCCCCGGGCCGCCCGCAGATCGGCATGGTCGCCGCCGTCGCCCAGAACGAGCGGACGAGCCGCGTCGCGCGCACGCCATTCGTCGCGCAATACGACGCCGACCGCTCGGGACTGGACTCGCTCTTCGCCACCGTCGCGAGGCCGACGCCGGAGGGCCGCTCGGTCACCGTCGCCACGGCGCGCACCAAGGCCGCCGCGCCGCCGCCCGGCGGCTGGGTCCAGGGACCGGCACCGGCCGCCTCGCTCGGCTTCAGCCATGCCGATCCGAGCGACGCCAAGACCGGCAGCTTCAGCGGCCCGGCAGTGCGGCCGCTGCCGACGAATTTCGTGCAGAACTGATATCTGAGCCCTCATCCTGAGGAGCGCCGCAGGCGCGTCTCGAAGGATGATTCAGTGCGCTCTGAAAGCACCCTTCGAGACGCCGCTACGCGGCTCCTCAGGGTGAGGGCTGAGAGCCTGTTGACTTCACTCCCGGTCGATCGGCCAGGCCTTGAACATCTCGAGCTGCTCGCAGGCCTGCGCCTGGGCGGCGAGCGCCGGCCAGCGGCTCTCCTCGACGAATTCCGGGATGACGAAGCGGCAGAAGCCCCAGGCGATCGCCGCAGCGATATCGCCGGGGCGCAGCTCGGGGTCGGAGCCGAGCTCGCCGCGCGCGGCGGCCTGGTCGAGCAGGTCGAGCGCCGTATGCAATTGCGTCACGATCCGCTCCTGCCAGGGTGCATAGCGCTGCGCCTCCGGGCGCTTGCGCTCATATTCGACCGAGACCGCCTTGTCGGCGGCGACGATGCCGATGCTGGTCAGGGAAAGGTCGCGGCTGCGCGCCACCTTCTCCGCCGGCCTGAGGCTGCGCTCGGCGACATCCTCGAAATGCTGGATGATCAACAGCGATTCGCTGATCACCGTGCCGTCGTCGCAAACCAGGGACGGCGCCTTGATCAGCGGATTGATCGCCCGGAACGCATCCATGTGGCGAAAGACCGAGACCGAGCGATGCTCGAATGCGAGCCCGAGCAAGCTCCCCGTGATCGCGGCGCGGCGCACATAGGGACTGTCCAGCATTCCGACGAGCAGCATCGCGACCTCCGTTTCCGACCATGCGCAAACTGGCCGGCCACCTCGGAAAAGCCACGCGAATTCGCGTGATGTCGCGGATCACGCCGATTGATGTTCGGCGGCCTCCGCATCGAAATCCGCCGGTTCTTCCTGCGCGCGGGAGTATCCGAGCGCAATGCCGCGCTCCCGCGCCGCCATCTGGCAGGGATCCCAGGACGGCGTGCCGCCGAAATGCTCGGCCAGGAGATCGATCAGGATGCGGACCTTGCCCGGCACATAGGCCCCCGGCGGGCGCACGACATAGAGCCCGTGCTCCGGCATCGGATATTCCCACAGGATATGTTCGAGCGCGCCGCTGCGGATCGCGTCCGAGGCGATGAAGGTCGGCAGGACGGCAAGGCCGAGCCCGGCGCTCGCCCATTGCATCAGCGTCTCGCCGCTGTCGGAGCGCAGGCGCCCCGGCGGCCTGACCGAAAGCCAACGCTTGCCGACCCGGAAGGTCCAGTCCGGCGTCGTCGTGCCGGTATAGAGCAGGCCATCATGGCCGACGAGCTCGGCCGGAGAGCCGGGACGCCCCCTTCGCGCGAAATAATCCGGGCTGCCGACGACGCCCGCCAGGATCGGCGCGATCCGGCGCGCGATGAGACTCGAATCCTTGAGCGTGCCGATCCGGATCGCCGCGTCGAAGCGCTCGGCGATCAGATCGACATGACGGTCGCTGGCCTCGACATCGAGCTCCAGCCGCGGATGGCGCCGCGCCAGCTCGCCCAGGACCGGCGCGACATGCCGGCTGCCGAAGCTCAGCGGCATCGATAGGCGCAGGCGGCCGGTGACGCCTCCGGCCTGCTGCGCCACGGATTCACGCGCCTCGACCAGATCGGCCATGATACGCTCGCCGCGCGCCTTGAACTCGACGCCGGCCTCGGTCGGGCTGACGCCGCGCGTGGTGCGGCTGAGCAGGCGTGTCCCCAGATCAGCCTCCAGCCGCGCGATCCGGCGGCTGACGATCGATTTCGACAGGCCCAGGCTTTTCCCGGCCCGCCCGAATCCGCCGGTCTCGACGACGGCAATGAGGCTGCGGATATCGTCGAGCTCGGACATGGCAGCGTTCCTTCCTGAGCAACAGATTGGTGCCCAATATGGGCATTCTGATGCGGCAAGTGAACCGCTACCTCTCCCTCATCGAAATCCCGCTCTCGCAGGAAGGGCGCCCAAAGGGGCGCTCCGAGAAAAACCACCCCGTTTCATCGGCCTGCCGGCGTGACACGCGTTCACAGATGAGGAAGCCATGCTCGACAAGCTCAAGAAGCGCCGTACGCAATATGCGCTTGGCAAGAATCTGCCGATCCCGGAAGCGCAGCTGGATACCATGATCAGAGAGGCGATCCGTCTGTCGCCGTCCAGCTTCAACTCGCAAAGCTCCCGCGCCGTCATTCTGTTCGGCAAGGAGAGCGACAAGTTCTGGAGCATCGCCAGAGAAGCGCTTCGCGCGATCGTGCCGGCCGCTGACTTTGCCGCGACAGCCAAGAAGATCGACAGCTTCGCGAGCGGCGCCGGGACGGTGCTGTTCTACGAGGATCAGGAACCGGTCAAGGCTCTCCAGGCCAACTTCCCGCTCTACGCGCACAACTTCCCGATCTGGTCCGAACATTCGACGGGCATGGCGCAGTTGGCGGTGTGGACCTCGCTTGCTGATGTCGGTATCGGCGCGAGCCTGCAGCACTACCATCCGCTCGTCGACGCGGAAGTCTCCAAGGCGTGGAACATTCCTGCATCCTGGAAGCTGACCGCGCAGATGCCTTTCGGCTCCAATGAAGCGGCCTTCCCGGAGAAGACCTTCATCGACGACGAGCTGCGTTTCCGCACCATCGTTGATGGCAGCGCGGCATCAAGCAACGCCGCCTAGGCCGAGCTCTAGCTCCTCGCCTGAGCAACATCCTGAATATCAAAACGCCGCCCGGGGCATCCCGGGCGGCGTTTTCATGTTCTCGAGCTGAGCCTCAGGCCGTCTCGCCGACGGCCTGCAGATAGAGGTCGAGGATCGCCTCCTCTTCCTTGCGCTCGTTCAGATCGCGCTTGCGGATGGCGATGACCTTGCGCAGCACCTTGACGTCGTAGCCATTGCCCTTGGCCTCGGCATAGACCTCCTTGATGTCGTCGGCGATCGTCTTCTTCTCTTCCTCGAGCCGCTCGATGCGCTCAACGATGCTCTTGAGCTGATCGCCCTGAACCGGATCGTCCATTCCAAAACCCTTCTTCCTGAATTTGGCCGCAGGGGTTCGCCCAGATCGGGGTCCGGCGTCAAGCGCGAAGCGGCCCAGCCTGGGGATTGCCTGGCATGTGCGACGTATCGGACACCAATCCGGCCTCGACCGTCAGCCCGACGGCCGCGAGGGCTTGCCCGCCCCAAGCGCTGCGACGCAGGGGGAAACGATGCGCGCCAGGCGCAGGCCCCAGTCCCGGGCGGTCTGCGGCGTCGCGATCAGGTCCTGCCGGACCTCGATCAGCGCGTCGGGCAGGCCGCGGCGCGTCGCATGGCGGTCGATCGTGTCGCCCGGCAGGCCGCCGCTATAGGGCTCGTTGTCGCCGACGACGAGATCGTGCTCAGCCTGGAAGGCGGCGATCAGCGACTTCGCCAGGTCGCCCGCCTTGTCCCAGAGCACGCCGACATGCCAGGGCCGCGCCGCCGCCTTCCAGAACGGCGTGAAGGAATGGACGGAGACGATCGCCGGCGGGAACCCTGCCGCCAGCGCCCGCTCGATCGCCGTATCGATCGCCGCGTCATAGGGCGCGTAGTAGCGCGCGACGCGCGCGGCGATGCCGGCCTCATTGATCCGCGCATTGCCGGGAATGATCGCCCCGTCCGAGAGCCGCATCACCAAAGTCGGGTCGTCGAGCCCGCGATTGGGATCGATCAGCAGCCGCGAGAACGTGGTCAGCACGGCCGGCGCGCCGGTTGCCCGCGCCATGGCGCGCACCGCCTCGGCCGCGCCGATATCATAGGCGATATGGCGCTCGAGCTCGCCCAGTGGCAGGCCGAGCGCGGCGAACTCGGCCGGGATCGCGTTCGAGGCATGGTCGCAGAGCAGCAGCATCCCCGTCGCGGGATCGCCGGGGATGATTTCGACCTCGCCGGGAGCAAGCATTGCCACAGGCCCGGCCGGAAGCAGATCGGACCGCATCGGCGCTCCAAAAAGTATGATTAAATCGGCAAAAGCCTGATGACGTTCGCCAGCGAGCGACATAGAAGAGCAGGCGACGAAAGTCGATCAAATCGAAGTGACGCATATCGACATGGCGACGGGCGGAAGGCGGCGGATTGCAGCAGGTGACAGAGCATTCGGCACAGGCCCTGCGCATCGCCAGGACGATCTTCGACGCCGCCGTCGCCCGCGCCCAGCCGGCCGGCTGCCTGCCGGCACATCTGCCTGAACCGCCCCGCGACGGCCGCCTGATCATGCTCGCCGCGGGCAAGGCCGCTGGCAGCATGACGGCACTCGCGGAAGCCCATTATCTCGATGCCGGCCTGGAGCCGGACCGGCTCGTCGGCCATGCCGTCGCCCGCCATGGCTACGAGACGAGGACGCGCCATGTCCCGATGGTCGCGGCCGGCCATCCGGTGCCCGACCAGGGCAGCCTCGACAGCGCCGAGCGCGCGCTTGCGCTGGCGGGTTCGGCGACGGAGGACGATCTCGTCCTCGTACTCCTCTCCGGCGGCGGCTCGGCCAACTGGGTCGCGCCGGCGGGCGATCTGACGCTCGCCGAGAAGCAGGCGGTCAACAAGGCGCTGCTGCGCTCGGGCGCGCCGATCGGCGAGATGAACATCGTCCGCAAACGGCTCTCGCGGATCAAGGGCGGCCGACTGGCGCTCGCCGCCGCGCCGGCCCGGCTGCTGACGCTC
>NZ_JBHYEM010000008.1:111455-197080 GCF_051860145.1 Allobosea sp.
GGCCGGCCCGACCGTGCCGGACCCGAGCACGATGGCGGACGCCCGCGCCATCGTCGCGCGCTACGGCCTCGATCTGCCGCCGGCCGCCCGCGCCCTGCTCGACGACGACGCCAGCGAAACCCCGAAGCCCGGCTATGCCACCTTCGCCGACAGCGAGTTCCGGATCGTCGCCCGCCCGGCCGATTCGATCGCCGCGGCGGTGGCGGCAGCCCGCGCCGCCGGCTACGAGCCGATCGATCTCGGTCCCGATTGCGAAGGCGAGGCGCGCGAGGTCGCGGCCGAGCATGCCGCGCTCGCGCTCCGGCTCAAGGCGGAAGGACGCCGCGCCGCGATCATCTCCGGCGGCGAACTGACCGTGACTTTGCGCGGCAAGGGCCGCGGCGGGCCGAACCAGGAATATGCTTTGGCGCTCGCCATCGCGCTCAATGGGGAGGCGGGCATCGTCGCGCTCTCGGGCGACACCGACGGCACCGATGGCGGCGGCGGCGAGGCCACCGACCCGGCCGGCGCCATCGTCGACCCCACCACTTTGGCGCGCGCCTCGGCGCGTGGCCTCGTTCCTGCCCAATCGCTGGCGGACAACGACTCGACCGGCTTCTTCGAGGCCCTTGGCGACCTGCTGCGGACGGGACCGACCTTGACCAATGTGAATGATTGCCGCGTCATCCTGATCGACCCCTAGATCATGACCAGCCGATTCGACCGATCCGCCTTTCGCCTCGCCCTGCTGCTGGCCGGCCTCCTCGGAAGCGCCGCCCCGGCACTGGCCGATCTGCGCATGTGCAACACCACGGCAAGCCGCATCGGCGTCGCGATCGGCTATCGCGACGCGCAAGGCTGGGTCACCGAAGGCTGGTGGAACCTGGCGCCGCGCGGCTGCGAGACCTTGCTACGCGGCACGCTCGCGGCGCGATTCTACTATGTCCACGCCGTGGACTACGACAAGGGCGGCGAGTGGACCGGCAAATCCGTCATGTGCACGCGCAACAAGGAATTCACGGTTCGCGGCATCGAGGATTGCCTCGCGCGCGGCTTCGACCGCTCAGGCTTCTTCGAGGTCGATACCGGCGAGCAGAAGAGCTGGACCATCCAGTTGACCGACACCACCCCCGGCGCGGCGCCGCCAAGGCCATGAGGACATGCCAATGAGGCGCGAGCGCCGGATCAAGATCATCGCCACGCTGGGCCCGGCATCGGCCAGCGAGGAGATGTGCGCCAAGCTGTTCGAGGTCGGCGTCGACGTCTTCCGCATCAACATGAGCCATACCCAGCGCGAGACCCTGCCGGAGAAGATCGCGATGCTGCGCGGGCTGGAGGCGAAGTTCCATCGCCCGGTCGGCATCCTCGCCGATCTCCAGGGTCCCAAGCTTCGCGTCGGCCAGTTCGGCGGCGATGGCGGCGTGATGCTGGAGAAGGGCGCGCGCTTCGTGCTCGATTCCGATCCGGCACTGGGCGACGTCAAGCGCGTCCACCTGCCCCATCCGGAAATCCTGAGCGCGCTCGAGCCGGGCCACAACCTGATCCTCGACGACGGCAAGATCCGGCTCGTCGTCGAGAAGGCCTCGCCGAAACAGGCGGTGACGCGCGTCACGATCGCCGGCCGCCTCTCCTCGCGCAAGGGCGTCAGCCTGCCGGACACGACGATCCCGGTCTCGGCCATGACCGACAAGGACCGTTCCGACGCGGAAGCCGCGGCCGAGGCCGGCGTCGACTGGATCGCGCTCTCCTTCGTGCAGCGGCCCGAGGACATGGCCGACCTGCGCAAGATCGTGCGCGGACGGGCGCTGGCTCTGGCCAAGATCGAGAAGCCCCAGGCGGTGGCGCGGCTGGAGGAGATCATCGAGGCCTCGGATGCGATCATGGTCGCCCGCGGCGATCTCGGCGTCGAGATGCCGCTCGAGAAGGTGCCGGGCACGCAAAAGCGCATCACCCGCATGGCGCGGCGCATGGGCAAGCCCGTCGTCGTCGCGACCCAGATGCTGGAGAGCATGATCACCGCCCCGGTGCCGACCCGCGCCGAGGTCTCCGACGTCGCCACCGCCGTGTTCGAGGGCGCCGACGCCGTGATGCTCTCGGCCGAGAGCGCCGCCGGCCAGTATCCGATCGAGGCGGTGGCGATGATGAACCGCATCGCCGAGGAGGTGGAGAACGAGCAGGTCTACCGCTCGATCCTCGAATCGCAGCAGGCCGAGCCGGAGGCGACCGGCGCCGACGCGATCGCCAAGGCGGCGCACGAGATCGCCGACACGCTGCATCTCAAGGCGATCACGGCCTGGACCTCATCGGGCTCGACCGCGCTGCGCATCGCGCGCGAGCGGCCGAACTCGACCGTGATCGCGCTGACGCCCAACCGCGGCACGGCGCGCCGGCTGACCCTGGTCTGGGGCGTCCATGCCGTCGTGACCAAGGATGCCAGCGACGCCGACGACATGGCCTTCCGGGCTTGCAAATTCGCGGTGCGCGAAGGTTACGCCTCAGTCGGTGACCGTATCATCGTGGTCGCCGGCGTCCCCTTCGGCACACCCGGCGCGACCAACATGGTGCGCATCGCCTTCATCGCGAAGGAGCATGTCGCAAAGGCCTGAGCGGCGGGTCTCAACGCGCCCAGGCCAGCCCCGATTTCGGCCCGGCCAGCTGGTCGATCGCCGCGACGACGATCTCGGGCGCGGCATGGTGCGGCATATGCCCGACGCCCGGCAGCAGCACGAAGCGGCCCTGCGGCGCCTCACGCGCGATCGAGGCCGAATGGATCACCGGCGAGACGATCGCGTCGCTGTCGCCGGTGATCGCCACCACCGGCACGGCGAGCTCGCCATAGCGCGGCGCCTGGGCGCTGACGAAGGCGAGCGTCGCGGCGACGTCCTGGGCGTTCGCCTGGAAGGTCGCGGGCCGCAGCAGCAGCCTGACCTCTCCGGTCTCGACATAGCCGGGCGTGACCGGCTTCGGCGCGAAGACACTCTCTACGCCATAGCGCAGGAACGCATCGCTGGCCGGCACGCCGATCAGCCAGGTGAAGAGCGGTCCGACGACCGGCCAGGATGCGGCGTGATAATACCAGGCGATGCCGCCCGGCCAGGGATGGGTGACGCCGCCGAGCAGGACGAGCCCCTGCAGCCGTTCCGGCCTGTCGAGCGCGATGCGGGCGGAAAGCCCGCCCGCCAGCGAATGAGCGACGAGGACGAAGCGCTCCGGCGCGATCCGGTCCAGCGCCTGCATGAGCACGGCCGCCTGCCGGGCCGGATCGGCCATGGCGCGGCCTTCCATCCGGTCGCTCCAGCCATGGCCGGGCCGGTCGAGCGCGATCACGCGATAATGGCTGAGTTCCGGGCCGAGCATCGCCAGCAGGTCGGCATGGTTGGATGAGGCGCCATGGACGAGGACGACGGTGCCGCGCATCTCGCCGGAAGGCTTGCGCTCGACATAATGCAGCCGCCCGCCGGGCAGCGCCAGGAATGTCCCCTTCGGCGGATGCAGCCGCGCGGCCTCGGCGCTCAGCCATGCCGTTCTGGCGAGCAGGCCGGCGACGACGAGGATGGCGAGGAGGAGCAGCGCGCGCGTCGGCATGATGCGCTTACGTCGCCGCGGCCGATTCGGTTTTGTCGGGAGAGTGCAAGGGCCTTACGCGTCGCGTCCGTCGACCTCGAACTTCAGCGCCTCGACCGCGTCCTTGATCGCGTCGAATTGCGGATAGATCTCGAGCGCCTTGCGATAGGCGACCATGGCCCGCTTGTCGTCGCCCTGCTGGCGCAGGATCGTGCCGAGCCCCATCATCGCGCCGTAATGGCGCGGCTCGCGCTTCAAGGCCTCGCCGATATCGAGCATCGAGCGAATCGGGTCGCCGGCGAGAAAGAGCGCGTTGGCGCGCTGGTTCCAGGCCTCGGCCCAGTCGGGTTCGAGGCTGATGATGCGGTCGAGCAGCTCGATCGCGAGTTCGAGTTCCTTGCCGCGCAACGCCGTCTGGGCCCGGGTCATCAGCAGGTCGGCCGTGTCGGAGCCCGAGCGGGCCCAGCGCCGCTGGATCAGGTTGGCGATGCCCTTGGCCTCTTCGTCGGTCTTGGCCGCCGCGAGCCGCTCGAACAGCCGGTCGAGCGTCGCGGCCGGGCCGCGCGACGGCCCCGGAGCCGGCGTCACCGGGTTGTCGTCCTTGTCGGCGGGCGGAACCATGCCCGGACGCGATGGCAGGCTTTCCTGCGCCAGCGCCACGGCAATGCCGAACGGCGCGGCGGCAGTCAGGGCCAGCGCGAAACCGGCGGACAGCAGGCGATGCGTGCTCATGACTGCAAGTTTAGGAGCTTGCGCGTCCGCGTCAAATCACGGGACGGCGATATGCGCACGCCAAAAAGGGCGGATGCGCCCGGCGCATCCGCCCTTGAAACCTTCGTCGGCATCGGCAACGCGGCCGGAAAGCCGCGCGCGAACTCAGCCCTGACGCGCCTTGAAGCGCTTCTGGACCTTGTTGATGATGTAGACGCGGCCCTTGCGGCGAACCAGCTGGTTGTCGCGGTGACGGGCGCGCAGCGACTTGAGCGAATTGCGGATCTTCATCGTCTCTACTCCGTCGACCCACCCTCGCGGGCGTGTCGGTCAAAAATTCACGGCCGCGACGCGGATCGGCAGGCGATCCTCATCGACCACTCGAACGGCGCGGCTGATGCGATGCCGGCTGTATACGGATTTTTCCGATAATCGCAAGGGCGCAAGGCTCCGAAAAGCGCGAGGCTCATGCGATCGCGGCGAGATAACGCTCGAAGGAACGGGCTACTCCCGCCTTGGCGTCGCCATCCATCACGCGCCCCTCGAAGGCTCCGTAGACGCGTGAGAACGGATAGGGATCGAGAATCGCGGCGATCCGGCGAATCGTCGCGGCATTCACCGGGATCATGTTGGGATAGGAATAGAGCACGCTGACATAGCGGCGGTCCGGCGCCACCTGCAGCACGTCGCCGCAATAGAGCGCGCCCTCGCCCTTCGCGTGATGCAGCACCGTCGCCCCCGCGAAATGGCCGCCGCAGCGCAGAAGGGTCAGACTCCGCCCGAGCTTGAGCGCCTCACCGTTCCAGAATTTGATCGCGGGATGAGGCTCGGTGACCCATTGCGCATCGTCGGCATGCAGATGGACCGGGATCTCCAGCGCCTGCGCCCAATCGGCCAGCGCCGTGTAGTAATGCGGATGCGAGATCGCCATCCCGATCAGCGGGCCGCGCGCCTTGATCGCGGCGACGGCCTCGGGCGTCACCAGCCCGATGCAGTCCCAGAGCAGGTTGCCCTCGTCCGCCTCGACCAGCAGCATGCGCTGGCCGATGGCGAAGGCCGGCTTGATGCGCAGGCCGAGGACGCCGTGATCCTCAGTGCAGTCGATCGCGTGGGCGGCGCCGAGCTCATCCGGCGTCAGCCAGTCCTGCCCTCCCCAGCGCACATATTGGCGCTCGTCGCGACAGATCGGGCAGGCTTCGGGAGGCGTTGCGGATTCCGGAAAGCGGGCCCCGCATTGGCGGCAGATGAAACGCGGCATGGCGCACTCCGTGACAGGGCTGGGGCCGACCTATTCCTGCGTCGGCTCGCCGCTGGCGCTCCGAACGCCACGGCGAATTATCTTCATGAGAAGAAAAGAGTCCATCTATCTTCTTGTCAAGATAACTCGACGCTGGCTGCGGAGACTTCCAGCAGGGCCGATCAGCATCCCGCGCCGCCGCTGCGACCCGGCAGCCACGTGCGCCGGGCCGAGCGGCAGTCCCTACGACACGACGCTCGAGAGGTCATGCGGGCTGCGATAAGGCCCCGCCTTCTCGTCGAAACGCGTCCAGCCCTCGCGTTCGTATTCGGCACGGCGCGCTACCGCGTCGATCGGTCCCGCCCCCTCCATGATCTTCCCGATCGCGGCCGCATGCGACTCCGTCGTCCGAACCGAGACGACCGCCCCGCCGCGCCGGATGGTCTCGGCGAAATAATGCGCCTCCTCCTCGCTCATGCCGGCGCCGGTCAATGCGCCGATCAGGCTGCCGGCGGCGGCGCCGGCGGTCGCGCCCACCGCCGTGGCGCCGATCAACCAGCCCGCCGCCAACGCTGCGCCGACGCCGGGAATCGGAAGCGCCGCCAGGCCGGCAAGAAGCCCGGCGCCGCCGCCGGCGATCCCGCCGATCTCGCCGCCCGTGGTCGCATCGTCCTCGATCTGCCCCGGGCTGTAGCTGACGATGCTGATGTCGTCGGGCTGCACGCCGGCGGCTTCGAGCCGGGAGACGGCGGTCTCTGCGGCGCTGCGGTCGTCATAGGATCGTGTGATGGTGCTTGCCATGAAGCTGCTCCTTCGCTGGGATGCACTTCAGGGCGAACCCGCTTCGCCGGGTGTTGTTCCCTGGAGCGGTCGAGAGTTGGCATCGCGGCGCGGGCGTCACGGCTTTGCAGCATGTCGTCAGGGCAGGGGAAACCCCAGCACCCGTTGCGGCGAGTGCCAGGGTCCCTGGATCGCACCGCGAAGCGATGCCCATAGGTAACGTGCAACCCGCGGATGAGTTCCCAAAGAACAAGCCCGCCTCCCATCAGGGCGGCAGGCTCCATCAGGAGGCCTGTCATTGATAAGACTGGTCTCGGCGTAGCCTAGGCGAAGAACAATGCCGCCTGCACCTCGGCGATGGTCAGCGGATTGGCACTGTGGACCTGGAACGAGTAGTAGCTCGAGCCCTGCGCGATGTAGCCGATCACGTCGGTGCCGTACTGGCTGAGAAAGACCGAGCCGCTATAGGCCGTCGGCAGGATGATGTAGTCCTGCACGCCGCCGGCCTTGAAGTCCGCGATATAGTCGCCCTCCCCGGCCCGCACATCCGATATCAGGTTGAAGTAGTCGAGCCCGCCGGCATTGAAGTCGCCGTAGAAGATGTCATTGCCGATATAGCCGCCGAGCGCGTCCGAGCCGTTGCCGCCGAACAGGAAGTCATTGCCGATGCCGGCGAACAGGATGTCGTTGTCGATCCCGCCGTCGATATAGTCATTGCCGTTGCCCGTCGCGATCTGGTCGTTCCCGGCTTCGCCAAAGGCGGTGATCGCGTTGGCGAGGCCCGAATAGATCGCGTCGTTGCCGGTGCCGCCAAAGGCGGTATCGGCGCCCTGGTCGGCCCAGATCGTATCGATGCCGGCGCCGCCAATGAGCGTGTCGTTGCCCAAGCCTCCGATCAGCGTGTCGTTATTGTCGCCGCCATCGAGATAGTCGTTGCCGCGACCGCCATCGAGATAGTCGTCGCCGGCGCCGCCATAGAGACCGCCAGTGATCGTATAGAACGTGTTGGCGGCATTGTGATCCTTGACCTGGAAATTCGCCAGCCTGTTGTCGTCGCCGTCGCCACCCAGCAGCGTGTCATTGCCATCGAAGCCATAGAGGGCGTCGCGATCCTGGCCGCCATCGAGATAGTCGGACCCGCTGACCTCGCCTGCAAACGGCACGATCGAGCCGGCCGCGGCAGTGGCATAGTCAAATTCGCCTCCGACCAGCAGGTCGCTGCCCATCTCGCCGTAGATCCAGTCGGTCGTCGTTCCGCCATGAATGGTATCATTTCCATCGTCGCCGAAACCAAACATGAATCCGGAGCCAAAATTACCGATGAAATCGAAGCCATTCCCGCCATGAACATCGGGGGCAGCTAGATTGGTGAGAATTCGATCGTTGCCGTCCAAGGCATAGACCGCATCCTGGGCCGCGAAGATATAGTCGTTTCCGTCGGTGAGTATTTGAGACATGACCGACCCCCTTTTGTTTTGTTTTTTTGGGTTGCGTACACCCTGGATCGTCGAGAATCCGGCGGGCCGCGCCCGCCGAGCACGTCGCCTGCGTTGATCCCGGCGCAGTTCCTCCCGCGCCATCCTTCATTTGACGGATGCGGAGCAGCAAACTTACTCCGAAGCCGGCACGCCCGAAGAGGAAAAGAGGCCTCGTGAGCCGGCGCAAAAGTGGTATCGCCTCGCGCGACACAACCGAAGGACACTCCCGCGAGCACGACCCCTCTCGCAAGTGCCGGCGCTTCAGTCTCTTGCGGCACCGCCTCGGGAACCGCGAAGCAAAAATAGCCGCCGTTTCCGAAGGAAACGGCGGCTACCTCTGAAGCGGTAATACCAGCGAAGTAGCGCCGATATCTTCAGTCGGGCGTGCTTTTCGCTTTCAGGCGGCGTAGCCGACCGTGCCCTTGATCTCGAGGAACTCCTCGAGCCCGAAATCGGCATATTCGCGGCCATTGCCGGATTGCTTGTAGCCGCCGAAGGGCGCCCCGGCGTCCCAGGCCGGGTAGTTGATATAGACATTGCCGCTGCGCATCTGCGCCGCGACCTTGCGGGCGCGCTCGAGCGAGCCGGACTGGACATAGGACGCCAGGCCGTAGGGCGTGTCGTTGGCGCGCTGCACGACCTCGTCGTCGCTCTGATAGGGCAGGATCGAGAGCACCGGCCCAAAAATCTCCTCGCGCGCGATCGTCATCTCGTCGGTGACGTTGGCGAAGACGGTCGGGCGGACATAATAGCCGCGATTGAGGCCCTCGGGACGACCCGAGCCGCCGGTGACGAGATCGGCGCCTTCCTTGATGCCCGCTTCGATCAGCTTCTGGATCTTGTTGTACTGCGTCTCGCTGACGACCGGGCCGAGGAAGGTCTCGTTCGAGGCCGGCGCGCCGACCTTGAGCGGTTCGGCGACGGCCTTGGCGATCGCCACCGCCTGGTCCTGCAGCGCGGCCGGCACGAACATCCGGGTCGGCGCGTTGCAGGACTGGCCGGAATTGCGCATCACGCTCTCGACGCCGAGCTTCACGGCCTTGTTCAGGTCGGCATCGTCCAGGATGATGTTGGCCGACTTGCCGCCGAGCTCCTGATGCACCCGCTTGACCGTGTCGGCCGCGGCCTTGGCGACGAGGATGCCGGCCCGGGTCGAGCCGGTGAAGGAGACCATGTCGACGCCCGGATGGCGCGAGATCGCCTCGCCGACCGTCGGGCCGTCGCCATTGACGAGGTTGAACACGCCCTTGGGGATGCCCGCCTCATGCATGATCTCGGCGAAGATGACCGCGTTCAGGGGCGCGATCTCGGACGGCTTCAGCACCACGGTGCAGCCGGCGGCGAGCGCGGGCGCGACCTTGCACATGATCTGGTTCATCGGCCAGTTCCACGGCGTGATCATGCCGACGACGCCGATCGGCTCCTTGGCGATCAGCGTGGTGCCGCGCAGCTCCTCGAACGCGAAGTTCTCCAGCGTCTGGATCATCTTGGCGAGATGGCCCGTGCCCATCGCGGCCTGGGCCTTGTGGGCCAGTTCCATCGGCGCGCCCATCTCGCGCGACAGCGTCTGCGCGATGTCGGCATGGCGCGCCTTGTAGGCCTCGAGCAGGCGCCGCATCAGCGCCAGGCGCTCCGCCTTCGAGGTCGCCGCATATGCCGGGAACGCGGCGCGGGCGGCAGCCACGGCCTTGTCGACATCCGCCTCGTTGCCGAGAGCGATGGTGCCGATGGCCTCCTCCGTCGACGGATCGATCACCTCGAGCGTCTTCGACCCGGACGGCTGCACCCACTGACCGTCGATATAGAACTGCAGGTTATGCGACATGGGATGCTCTCCGGGGTCGGTTTGGCGGGATGCGGGCCTTCGCCGGTGAGGTCGCGGGCGAAAGTCCGGCCGAATGGTGCAGCTCTTTCGCTGTATCCGGCCGGGCGTAACGATAGGCAGCCGATGCCGGCTTGTCACGGCGCGGGGCGCCCCGTCACCGAATGGCGGTCATGCGCCGACGCTGGCCGGCGCCCCGGTTATTCGCCGCCCGCGCTCGCCGCGAGATAGATCGCTGCGATCGCCTCGATGCCGGCCTGGTCCTCGGCATCGAACCGCGCGACCTCCTGGCTGTCGAGGTCGAGCACGCCGAGCACGCGCCCGTCGCGGAGCAGCGGCACGACGAGCTCCGAGCGCGAGGCCGCGTCGCAGGCGATATGACCCGGGAAGGCATGCACGTCCTCGACCAGCACCGATTGCCCGCGTTCGGCAGCCGCGCCGCAGACGCCGCGCCCCAGCGGAATCCGCACGCAGGCCGGCTTGCCCTGGAACGGCCCGAGCACGAGCTCCTCGCCACGCAGGAAATAGAAGCCGGCCCAGTTGAGCTGCGGCATCATCTCGTAGAGCAGCGCCGAGGTGTTGGCGGCGTTGGCGATCGGGTCCGACTCGCCCGAGAGCAGGGCTTCGAGCTGCTGCGAAAGCTCCCGATAGAATTCTGCCTTGCCGGCCGCCGTGATCGCCCGCGCCTGAAACATCGCCGTTCCTCCCGATATCCGCGGACCGCCGCGCCTGCGGCATCCGGGTGGGGCTGAAAACAAAAAATCCGGAGAGGCGTTCCCGCTCTCTCCGGATCGCTCCCCGGTCACGGGGGAAGATGGTGGGCGCGACAGGGATCGAACCTGTGACCCCTACGATGTCAACGTAGTGCTCTCCCGCTGAGCTACGCGCCCGTCATGCCTTGCGGCAACCGGAACATGCCGCCGCCTTGCGGCCACGAGCATGTTGCGAGGGTTGCGGCTATAGCCGCTCGCCTTGCGGCTTGCAAGGCGCATAATCACGAAACCGACCTTGAGCGGGCTCAGGCCGCCAGCAGCTTCTCGACCTCGTTGACCAGTTCGCGCAGGTGGAAGGGCTTGGAGAGCACCTTGGCATCCTTGGGCGTCTGCGAATCGGGGTTGAGCGCGACCGCGGCGAAGCCGGTGATGAACATCACCTTGATGTCGGGGTCGAGCTCGGTGGCGCGCCGCGCCAGCTCGATCCCGTCCATTTCCGGCATCACGATATCGGTCAGGAGCAGCTCGAAGGGCTCCTCACGGAGCCGGTTATAGGCCGAGAGCCCGTTGTCGAAGGATGCGACGTCGTAGCCTGCATTCTGCAGGGCCTTGACCAGGAAGCGGCGCATGTCGTTGTCGTCTTCGGCGAGAAGTATCTTCGTCATGGGCCTGCTTCGTCCGTCCCGTTCGGCCTATAAGGATGAGGGCCGCCCATCCGGACAGCCCCGCGTTGGTTTCGTCGCGCCCGATCGGCTTTCCGGGCCGGCGCGCCGCAGCGTTAGCCGCCGCCCGGAGCGCTTGGAACATGATCCTTGTATAAGGCCCTCGCATGGTAAACAACGGGTGAACGCGGAACGTATTTCGTCCTCTCCATCGAGATGGCTTCAACCGCTTCGCATTGTGTGCTTCAGTCGCCAGGCATGACGTTCTCATCCGGTTATTTCCCGCCCGAGACCGACGATGTCGTCGCCGAGATCGAGCATCCCTTCAGCCTCTATCAGCCGGCTCTCCAGGTCGTGCCGGTGGTCGTTGACGTCCCGCATGCCGGGCGGCGTTACCCGCCGGGCTTCGTCGAGCGGGCGCGGCTGCCGCTGCGCTCGCTGCGCCGCTCGGAGGACGCCTATGTCGACCGGCTCTTCCGGCAGAGCGTCGCGCTCGGCGCGCCCTTGCTGGTCGCCGAGTTTCCGCGCGCCTTCCTCGACGTCAACCGCGAGCCCTATGAGCTCGACCCGCGCATGTTCGAGGGTCGCCTGCCCGCCTTCGCCAATACCCGCTCGATGCGGGTCGCCGGCGGGCTCGGCACGATTCCCCGCATCGTCGGCGACGCGCATGAGATCTATTTCGGGCGCATTCCGGTCGAGGAGGCCTTAGCGCGCATCGACGCGCTCTACCGGCCCTATCACGCCGGCCTGCGCAGCCTGGTCCAGCGCACGCAATCGGCCTTCGGCACCTGCATCCTGGTCGATGCGCATTCGATGCCCTCGAGCGGGCTCGACCGTGACGGGCTCGCCAAATCCGATGTGATCCTGGGCGACCGGTTCGGCACCAGCGCGGCAAGCTATGTCATAGACATCGCCGAGGAGGCGTTCCGGCGCCGCGGCCTGAGCGTGACCCGCAACCGTCCCTATGCCGGCGGCTTCATCACCGAGCATTACGGCGCACCGGCCACCGGCGTCCACGCGCTCCAGATCGAGATCAACCGGGCGCTCTACATGAACGAATCGACGCTGGAACCGCATGCCGGCTTCACCGAGCTCGAGCAGGCCGTCGGCACCGTCATGGCTGAATGCTTCGCGCAATGGAGCGGCTGGCTCGACGAGTGGCGCGAGGCGGCCGAATAGCCGCCTGCCGGTCGAGACGCTTGCTTGCCGTGGCAACCAAGAAAAAAGGGCCGCGCACTTTCGTGGCGGCCCAAGTCTAGGGAGGAAACGCCCAAGGAGGGCAACGAAGGCTTGAGGTGATCGCCCCTTCGCAGTGCACAATATGACGGTGCAGCGCAAAAACGCAAGAGGCTTTGCCAAAAATCTTATGGGGCATGCGTCGAGCGCAACCCAAACTCCCGGAATGCCGGTCGATTTTCTTGTTTTTTGACGACACCCGCCTCAAGAAGCTCGGGCGCGGGCCTCGTCGGCCACGCCATTTTGCTGCGCAGCAACGCAAGCCGGGAGAACAGGCATGAGTGCGATTGATTTCGGCGCCTTCGTCGCGGAACTGGCGACCCGGTCCGGCCAGGCGATCCTGCCGTTCTTCCGTTCCGCGCACGCGACCGAGGACAAGTCCGCCGGCGGCGTTTTCGACCCCGTCACGGAGGCCGACCGCGCCGGCGAGAACGTGATGCGCCACATGATCAAGCACAGTTTTCCGGAGCATGGCGTGCTCGGCGAGGAATTCGGCACCGAATATGGCGAGTCCGACTATGTCTGGGTGCTCGATCCGATCGACGGCACGCGCGCCTTCATTTCGGGGATCCCGGTCTGGGGCACCCTGATCGGCCTGACGCGCAAGGGCGTGCCGGTCTATGGCATGATGCATCAGCCTTTCACCGGAGAGCGCTATTCGGGCGATGGCCGGCGCGCCCGCTATGAAGGGCCGGGAGGCCAGCGCGCGCTGCGCACGCGCCAGGGCGCCGATCTCGCCACCGCGACCCTGATGACGACCAGCCCCGCCTTGTTCGCCGGCGCCGAACAGGCCGCCTACCAGCGCGTCGAGGCCAAGGTCCGCATGGCGCGCTATGGCTGTGATTGCTACGCCTATTGCATGCTCGCCTCGGGCCATGTCGACCTCGTCATCGAGAGCGGCCTGAAGCCCTATGACATCGTCGCCCTGATCCCGATCGTCGAAGGCGCGGGCGGGATCGTCACCTCATGGGACGGCGGCAGCGCCGCCGGCGGCGGCAGGGTCGTCGCCGCCGGCAGCAAGGCCCTGCACGAGGCCGCGCTCGCCCTGCTCGCCGGTTGAACGAGGCGCGGTCGCGTCCTCGCCGGGAATGAAGGCGTCGAACGCGGCCCAGAACCGCGCGCGGATCGCGTCGGTCTCCATCAGGATCTCGTGGCGCGCCGTCGGCAGGACCAGCGCCGGGCCGGTCTTCAGCCGCGCCGCGAAACGCTCGATCGCCGGCGTCGAGACGACCGGATCAAGCCCGGCGGCGATCACCAGCACCGGCACCCTGACGTCGAGCGCCGCGGCGGGCGCCGTCAAACGGTCCATCAGGGTGAAGGCCGTCCTGATCCAGGCGACGGTCGGGTCGCCGATGCTGAGATGCCGCGCTTGCGCCGACAAAGCGCTGTTGCGGGCATAGCGGGCCGGGTCGCCGGTCAGGCGGTTGCCTTCGAACGGCTTGGTCGCGATCGCCGTCTCGCCGCCGCCGGGCACGAAGGATGTGCCGAAGCCGAGCCAGAACAGCGCGCTCGCCAACAGGCGCGCGGCGCGCGGCCGCGCCACCATGCTCAAGCCCAGCATCGGCGCGATCGCCACCATGCGCGAGACCGGCAGCGCGCCGTGCCGGGCCGCATCGAGGCAAAGCGCGGCGCCCATCGAATGCGCCAGCACGAAATAGGGCGGCGGGAACCGTGCCTGCATCTCGGCCATGGCGAGCGCGAGATCGCGCTCGTAATCCTTGAGCCGGCCGACATGGCCCTTGCGTATCCGTGAGACGAAACGCTGCGAACCGCCCTGCCCGCGCCAGTCGAAGCTGAGCACGTGGAAGCCGCGGCGGCGCAGCTCGATGATCGTCTCGCTATAGCGCTCGATGAACTCGGCCCGGCCCTGGACGACGATGACAGTGCCGCGTGTCGTCTTTGCCGTCGCCCGCCAGCTCGCGAAGCGCAAGGCGGCGCCGTCCTGCGTCGTCGCGAGCCAGACCTTGCCATGTCCGGGGACGGGGTAGTCGGGATGAGCGAAGAGTTCGGCCTCGGCCATCGCGGGCTCCGAATCGTCATGCCCGCCGCGGGCGCGCGGCGCTGGTTATGCCCGCTCGAACCCGCACTTGAAAAGCTGAAAACGCACACCCAACTTTCTGTCACGCAGGCCGGGATCGGCTGCGTGAACCTGAACGGGGCCCGCGCTCATGATGAGGCGGGCTCGACCGAACGTCGCTTCTTAGGAGGACATTATGCGTCACTTCGATCTTTCCCCGCTTTATCGCTCGACCGTCGGCTTCGACCGCCTGTTCGCCCTGCTCGACCAGGCGACCAGCGTCGAGAACGCGCCGAGCTATCCGCCCTACAACATCGAGCGGACCGCCGAGAACGCCTACCGCATCTCGATTGCGGTCGCCGGCTTCGGCGAGGGCGACCTTGCCATCGAGAGCAAGGAGAACACCCTGACCGTACGTGGTGACAAGCAGGTTGCCGAGGACGCCGACAAGCGCGAGGTCCTGCATCAGGGCATCGCCGCGCGCGCCTTCGAGCGCCGCTTCCAGCTCGCCGACTATGTCCAGGTGACCGGCGCCAGCCTCGAGAACGGCCTGCTCCATATCGATCTCGTCCGCGAGATCCCGGAGGCCAAGAAGCCGCGCCAGATCGCTATCGGCGGCAAGCCCGCCAAGGTGCTCGAGGCCAAGGTTTCCAAGGCCGCGTAACACTGACCGGCTTTCCAGGCCTGATATGAATGGGGCGTCCCCGGTTTCCCGGGGACGCCCTTTTTCATGCGCGGTTTTGGCGGCGCATCATTCGAGCGGGGCGACCGGAACGGCGGGAGTGGCCGGCTTCGGCGTCGATGGCGCCGCATCCGGAAGCTGCACGGGCGGAAGCTCGACCGGCGCGACCGAGATGCCGGACGGATCGGCCTTGGCGAGCGGCGGCTGACGCTCGGCTTCGCCCGTGCCGCGCACGTCGTTCGGATTGACCAGCTTGGGCTTCTCCTCGCCGGACGGCGCGGTCGGCCCAGGCGTCGGCGCCGCCGGGGCGGCAGGCGCAGCCGGAGCCTCTGTCGCAGGCGCACTCGCCTCGACCGGCGGCGGTGGCGCGGCCGGCTTCTCCGGCTCGGGCGCAACCGGCGGCGCAGCCGGAGACGGCGGAATCACCTGCGCCGGCGCGCTCGCCTGCGCCGGTCCCTTGAGCGAGGCCGGCCGCTCGGGCGGCAGCGGCAGCAGACGAGGCTGGGCCGGCCGAGCCTCGGGTTCGACGCGGGCGACCTCGGGAGTCCGGGGCCTGACGCGCTCGGGCGCCTGCAGATTGACGCGCTGGACCAGGTCGCCGCTGTAGAGATCGAAGATCAGCCGGGTGCGCCGGCCATTCGCAGCCTGTCCGTCGACGACATAGGAGGAATCCGTGCGCACCGTCCGCTCGACCTGGGCGAGGCCGTATTCGCGGAGCGCGATGCGCGCGACCGCGCGCGCCGACAGCGGCGCGGGTGGCGGCGGCGCATAACGATAGCCGTAGCCGTAATAGGACGGCCGCGGCGCGTAATCATATTCGTAGTCGTAATATTGCGCGGCGGCTCCACCGGCCGTGCCCACCAGCGCACCGGCCATTGCCAGGCCGATCAGCGCGATGCGTGAGCGCGCGCTCGAAACAGAAGCCATGTCTCCATCCTCTTAATGGAACGAACCAGGCCTTCAGTAATCCTTAGGGATTACGGCGCGCTTGCGGCGTGAATCAGGGGATATTTCAGCGCGGGGTTGCGTTCAGCACCGCGATGAGCCCCTCGACATCGGCCTCGCGCGTCGCGAAGGACATCACGAAGCGGCCGATCACCTCGCCCGGAGCCAGCGGCGCGCCGTCGGACAGCGCCGTGTCGGACCAGGCAAGGTAGCGCGCGCCGGCCGCCTTCAGCCTGTCCTGCGCGGCGGCATCGAGAATCAGGAAGACGGCGTTCGCCTCGCAGGGCCAGGCGAGCCGCGCCGCGCCGTTTGCAACCACCGCCTCCGCGAGCCGCGAGGCCATCGCATTGGCATGGCGCGCGAGCGCGAGCCAGTGACCGTCCGCCAGCAGGCCCTCGAACTGCGCCCCGATCAGCCGGCCCTTGGACAAGGTGTGTCCGCCGCGCTTGCGCCGCCATTTCATCTCGGCCGCCAGCGACGGTTCGAAGAAGACCACGGCCTCGGCCGCCCAGGCGCCGTTCTTGGTGCCGCCGAAGGAGAGCACGTCGACCCCGGCCTTCCAGGTGATCTCGGCCGGCGTGCAGCCGAGCCTGACCAGCGCATTGGCGAAGCGCGCCCCGTCCATGTGCAGCTTCAGGCCGCGCGGCGTGGCGGCCTCCTTCAGCGCCCGGACCTGCGCCGGCGTGTAGATCAGCCCGCACTCCGTCGCCTGCGTGATCGAGAGCGCCTGCGGCTGCACCTGATGCAGCGCGCCCTCCCTCAGCCGCGAGAGCGCCAGGGTCACCGCCTCCGGCGCGATCTTGTTGCCGGCGCCGGGCAGCCCGACGAGCTTGGCGCCGTCGGAGAAGAATTCCGGGGCGCCGCATTCATCGTCGGCGACATGGCTCTCCTGATGGGTCAGCACCGCCCCCCAGGGCCGCGTCAGGCAGGCCAGAGCCAACGAGTTCGCCGCGGTGCCGGTCGTCACCAGCGAGACGGCGACCTCATGCTCGAACAGATCGGCGAACAGGCCCTCGATCCGCGCCGTCCAGGCGTCGGTGCCATAGGCCGAGGCCGCACCGTCATTGGCAGCGCTGAGCGCCGCCATCACCGGCGCGCTCGCGCCCGCCGTATTGTCGCTGATGAAATTCATGATCGAGGGTTATCTGCGGCTGGCTGGGCTGCCAAGCGCAAGGCGGGAATGATGCCCTGCGCGCCGCGCCTGCCGGGCGTCCCGATTACCGGCCCTGGACAAGAAGCGTGCAGTCCGACTCCCGCTTTCGTCCCGGAAATGTCTCGACGGCAGCGCATATCGCAATAATATTTCCGCGCGACACAAAATAGGCGCTTGTGCGGACATTAGAATTCTGGCAAATTCGTCCCAATAGGACAGTGATACTGTCCCATTTTTCACCGCGCTGACATCGGGCTCGATCCTGATGTCGGACGATCGCAACGGAGCGGAGCAATGACGAGGGGCACGGCCACGACCGCCAAAGCCAACCGTAAACGCGCCGCCCGTAAAACGGCGGCGTAAACAGGCGCGGCAGGGCTGAGACAGCCCGAGGCGCCTGCGGAGGACGCGGGCGCGGGATCAAGACAGCGCAAGCAAGCCTCTGACGGACTGACCGGCCGGATTGGCCCCATCCTTGCTGTCCAAGGGACAGCGGTGGCCGATCCGGGCGGTGACTGATGCGGCCCTGCGGCGAGAGCCCAAGGGCGATGGCAAGCGGGGTTTGACCATGAGCGGAACCAGCAAGTCGGCGATCTCCGGCGGCAGCGCGCTGACGGCCTTCGAGCCTTTCCCGACGGTGCGCGATCCGGCCATGCCGGAGCGCCAGGGGCTCTACGACCCGTCCTTCGAGAAGGATTCCTGCGGCGTCGGCTTCATCGCCGACATGAAGAACCGCAAGACCCACGCCATCGTCGAGCAGGGCCTGCAGATCCTGCACAATCTCGACCATCGCGGCGCCGTCGGCGCCGACCCCAAGCTCGGCGACGGCTGCGGCATCCTCACCCAGATCCCGCACCGCTTCTTCAAGGAGGAATGCGGCAAGCTCGGCATCGACTTGCCCGAGCCCGGCCAATACGCCATCGGCCAATTCTTCATGCCGCAGGACGCGGGCGACCGCGCTGTCTGCGAGGAGATCGTCGCCCAGACCGTCGAGGAGGAAGGTCTGATCTTCCTCGGCTGGCGCGACGTCCCGGTCGACAACGCCGACCTCGGCGAGGCCGTCAAGGAGACCGAGCCGACCCATCGCCAGCTCTTCGTCGGCCGCCCGGCCGAGATCACCGACGAGGACGAGTTCGAGCGTAAGGTCTTCGTCACCCGCAAGTCGGTTTCGAACAAGGTCTACAAGCGGCAGGACCGCGCCACCGCGACCTATTACCCGGTCTCGATGTCGGCCCGCACCATCGTCTACAAGGGCATGGTGCTGGTCACCCAGCTCGGCTCCTATTTCAAGGACCTGACCGATCCGCGCTTCGAGAGCGCGATCGCCCTCGTCCACCAGCGCTTCGCCACCAACACCTTCCCGTCCTGGCGCTTGGCCCATCCCTATCGGATGGTCGCGCATAACGGCGAGATCAACACGCTGCGCGGCAACGTCAACTGGATGGCGGCGCGCCAGGCTAGCGTCGATTCCGACCTGTTCGGGGCCGACATCTCGAAGCTCTGGCCGATCTCCTATGAAGGCCAGTCCGATACCGCTTGTTTCGACAACGCCCTCGAATTCCTGATCCAGGGCGGCTACTCGCTCGCCCATGCCATGATGATGCTGGTGCCCGAGGCCTGGGCTGGCAACCCGCTGATGGACGAGGAGCGGCGCGCCTTCTACGAGTACCATGCCGCCCTGATGGAGCCCTGGGACGGCCCGGCCGCCATCGCCTTCACCGACGGCCGCCAGATCGGCGCGACGCTCGACCGCAACGGCCTGCGCCCCGCGCGCTATCTCGTCACCGATGACGGCATCGTCGTGCTCGCCTCGGAATTCGGCGTGCTGCCGATCCCGGAGGAGAAGATCGTCGAGAAGTGGCGCCTCCAGCCCGGCAAGATGCTGCTGATCGATCTCGACCAGGGCCGCATCATCGGCGACGACGAGATCAAGACCTCGCTCTGCCTCGCCCATCCCTACAAGGACTGGCTGAACCGCACCCAGATCGTGCTGGAGGAGTTGCCGCCGGTCGAGGCGCGCGCCTCGCGCACCGACGTCGCCCTGCTCGATCGCCAGCAGGCCTTCGGCTACACCCAGGAAGACACCAAGATCCTGATGGCGCCGATGGCGGTGACCGGCCAGGAAGCCGTCGGCTCGATGGGCACCGATACGCCGATCTCGGCGCTCTCCTCGAAGTCGAAGCTGCTCTACACCTACTTCAAGCAGAACTTCGCCCAGGTCACCAACCCGCCGATCGACCCGATCCGCGAGGAGCTGGTGATGAGCCTGCTCTCCTTCATCGGGCCGCGGCCCAACATCCTCGACCTCGAGGGCACCTCGCGCCGCAAGCGCCTCGAGGTGCGCCAGCCGATCCTGACCAATGACGATCTCGAGAAGATCCGCTGCATCGGCCATTACGAGGATCGTTTCGACACCAAGACGATCGACATCACCTATCCGGCACGCGAAGGCGCTCCCGGCATGGAAGGCGCGATCGAGCGGCTCTGCGAGCGCGCCGAGGCGGCCGTCCATGGCGGCTACAACATCATCATCCTGTCGGACCGCCAGGTCGGCCCCGACCGCATCCCGATCCCGGCGCTGCTGGCGACGGCCGCGGTGCACCATCACCTGATCCGCAAGGGCCAGCGCACCTCGGTTGGCCTCGTGCTCGAATCCGGCGAGCCGCGCGAGATCCACCATTTCGCCTGCCTCGCCGGCTTCGGCGCCGAGGCGATCAACCCCTATCTCGCCTTCGAGACGCTGGAGGCGCTGTTCGAGGCCGGCGAGTTCCCCAAGGAGGTCGACCGCTACGAGGTGGTGAAGCGCTTCATCAAGTCGGTCGGCAAGGGCCTGCTCAAGGTCATGTCCAAGATGGGCATCTCGACCTACCAATCCTATTGCGGCGCGCAGATCTTCGACGCGGTCGGCCTCAAGACCGAGGCGATCGACAAGTATTTCGCCGGCACGATCTCCTCGATCGAGGGCGTCGGCCTGCCCGAGCTGGCCGAGGAGAGCGTGCGCCGCCACCGCGACGCCTTCGGCGACTCGCCGGTCTATCGCGACGCGCTCGATATCGGCGGCGAATACGCCTACCGCATCCGCGGCGAGGACCATGCCTGGACGCCGGAGAATATCGGGCTGCTCCAGCATGCCGTGCGCGGCAACGCCCTGGACAAGTACAAGGCCTATGCCGAGCTGGTGAACGACCAGAGCCAGCGCTTTTCGACCATTCGCGGCCTGTTCCGGATCAAGGATGCCGAGGCGATCGGCAACACGCCGATCCCGCTCGACCAGGTCGAATCGGCGGCCTCGATCGTCAAGCGCTTCTCGACCGGCGCGATGTCCTTCGGCTCGATCAGCCACGAGGCGCATTCGACGCTCGCGATCGCGATGAACACGATCGGCGGCAAGTCCAATACCGGCGAGGGCGGCGAGGAGCCGGAGCGCTTCGTGCCGCTGCCCGACGGCCGCTCGATGCGCTCGGCGATCAAGCAGATCGCGTCCGGCCGCTTCGGCGTCACCACGGAATATCTCGTCAACTCGGCGATGATGCAGATCAAAATCTCGCAGGGCGCCAAGCCCGGCGAGGGCGGCCAGCTTCCCGGCCACAAGGTCGATGCGCGCATCGCCAAGGTCCGCCACTCGACGCCGGGCGTCGGCCTGATCTCGCCGCCGCCGCATCACGACATCTATTCGATCGAGGATATCGCCCAGCTCATCTTCGATTTGAAGAACGTCAACCCGGCGGCCGATGTCTCGGTCAAGCTCGTTTCCGAGCTCGGCGTCGGCACCGTCGCGGCCGGCGTCGCCAAGGCGCGCGCCGACCACATCACCATTTCGGGCTATGAGGGAGGCACCGGCGCCTCGCCGCTGACCTCGATCAAGCATGCCGGCTCGCCCTGGGAGATCGGGCTCGCCGAGACCCACCAGATCCTGGTGATGAACAAGCTGCGCGGCCGCATCGCGCTGCAGGTCGATGGTGGCCTGCGCACCGGGCGCGACATCATCATCGGCGCGCTGCTCGGCGCCGACGAGTTCGGCTTCGCCACCGCGCCGCTGATCGCGGCCGGCTGCATCATGATGCGCAAGTGCCATCTCAACACCTGCCCGGTCGGCGTCGCGACGCAGGACCCCGTCCTGCGCAAGCGCTTCAAGGGCGCGCCCGAGCACGTCATCAACTTCTTCTTCTTCCTCGCCGAGGACGTGCGCGAGATCATGGCGAGCCTCGGCATCGCCAAGTTCGACGATCTCGTCGGCCGCTCCGACTGGCTCGACAAGAACCAGGCGATCGACCACTGGAAGGCCAAGGGGCTCGATTTCAGCCGCATCTTCCACAAGCCGGACGTCCCGGCGAGCGTGGCGATCCGCCATGTCGAGCTGCAGCAGCACCCGATCGACGCGGTGCTCGACCGCAGCCTGATCGCGCAATCGCAAGGCGCGCTGGAGAAGGGCGAGCCCGTCGTCATCGAAAGCCCGATCCGCAATGTCGACCGCTCGACCGGCGCCATGCTCTCGGGCGAGATCGCCAAGCGCTACGGCTATGCGGGGCTGGCGGAGGACACCATCCAGGTGAAGCTCACCGGTACCGCCGGCCAGAGCTTCGGCGCCTGGGTCGTCAACGGCGTCACGCTCGACCTCACCGGACAGGCCAACGACTATGTCGGCAAGGGCCTCTCGGGCGGCAAGCTGATCATCAGGCCGTCGCCGGCGGCGCGCGCCCCGGCCGAGCGCTCGATCATCGTCGGCAACACCGTGCTCTACGGCGCGATCTCGGGCGAATGCTATTTCCGCGGCGTCGCCGGCGAACGCTTCGCGGTGCGCAATTCGGGTGCGATCGCGGTGGTCGAGGGCACCGGCGACCATGGCTGCGAATACATGACCGGCGGCGTCGTCGTCGTGCTCGGCCAGACCGGCCGCAACTTCGCCGCCGGCATGTCGGGCGGCATCGCCTATGTGCTCGACGAGGACAAGAGCTTCGCCAAGCGCTGCAACCTCTCGATGGTCGATCTTGAGCCGGTGCCCGAGGAAGAGGAGCTGACCCAGCGCCTCTACCACCATGGCGGCGATCTCGAGTTCAAGGGCCGCATCGACGTGATGGCCAACATGTCCGGCTACGATGCCGAGCGCCTGCTCCAGCTCATCGCCGACCATCACCGCTATACCGGCTCGACCCGGGCCAAGGACATTCTCGACAACTGGGCCGAGTACCTGCCCAAATTCGTCAAGGTCATGCCGGTCGAGTACCGGCGGGCGCTACAGGAAATCGAGCGGGCGCAGGCCGGCATGTCGGTCGCGGCGGAGTGACAAGATGGGCAAGGTAACCGGCTTCCTCGAGATCGACCGCCGCGACCGGAAGTATCTTCCGGCTTCGGACCGGATCAGGAACTACAAGGAGTTCGTGATCCCGCTCGGCGTCGAGGCGACGCGCGACCAGGCGGCGCGCTGCATGAATTGCGGCATCCCCTATTGTCACAATGGCTGCCCGGTCAACAACCAGATCCCGGACTGGAACGACCTCGTCTACAACGACAAGTGGCGCGAGGCGCTGGAGAACCTGCACTCCACCAACAACTTCCCGGAATTCACCGGCCGCGTCTGCCCCGCCCCCTGCGAGGCGTCCTGCACGCTGAACCTCGAAGACACGCCGGTCACCATCAAGTCGATCGAATGCGCCATCGTCGACAAGGGCTGGCAGGAGGGCTGGATCCTGCCCGAGCCGGCGCAGGCGAAGACGGGCAGGAAGATCGCGATCATCGGCTCGGGCCCGGCCGGCCTCGCCGCCGCCCAGCAGCTCGCCCGCATCGGCCACGAGGTCCATCTCTACGAGCGCCAGGCGCGGGCCGGCGGCCTGCTGCGCTACGGCATCCCAGACTTCAAGATGGAGAAGTCCCATGTCGAGCGCCGCGTGAAGCAGATGGAGGCCGAGGGCGTCGTCTTCCATTACGGCGTCAATGTCGGCGTCGATATCGACCCGGCCGAGCTGCTCGCGAGCTATGACGCGATCGGCCTGACCGGCGGCGCCGAGAAGCCGCGCGACCTGCCGATCGAGGGCCGCGATCTCGCCGGCATCCAGTTCGCCATGGATTTCCTGCCGCAGCAGAACCGCCGCAATGGCGGCGAGCCGGCGACGCTGGCCAATGCCCAGCCGATCCTCGCCGGCGGCAAGCATGTCGTCGTCATCGGCGGCGGCGACACCGGCTCGGACTGCATCGGCACCTCGGTGCGCCAGGGCGCGCTCTCGGTCACCCAGATCGAGATCATGCCGCAGCCGCCCGAGAAGGAGAACAAGGCGCTGACCTGGCCGAACTGGCCGCTCAAGCTGCGCACCTCCTCCAGCCACGAGGAAGGCGCCGAGCGCGACTTCGCCATCACCACGCTGAAATTCTCAGGGACGAACGGCCAGGTCCGCAAGCTCCATTGCGCCCGCGTCGACAACGCGCTGAAGCCGATCCCGGGCACGGAGTTCGACCTCAGGGCCGATCTCGTCCTGCTCGCCATGGGCTTCGTCTCGCCCGTCCATGAGGGCCTGATCGAGAGGCTCGGCGTCACGCTCGACAGGCGCGGCAATGTCGAAGCCAACACGCTGGCCTACAAGACCTCGGTCGAGAAGGTCTTCGCCGCCGGCGACATGCGCCGCGGCCAGTCGCTGGTGGTCTGGGCGATCCGCGAGGGCCGCCAGATGGCGCACGCGATCGACAAGCACCTGATGGGCGAGACCATCCTGCCGCGGTGATGGCAGCCGTCATGGCCGGGCTTGACCCGGCCATCTCTTCCCCAGAGATCCTCGGGTCTGCGCTTCGCTACGCCCGAGGATGACGCGTTTCGCGCGTCAATTCCCCCTCGGCCAGCGATAATCGTCGATCCGGCCCGGCCTCGGCTCGGACGCGACGCCCTCGCCGAAGACCCGGTCGAGCTGGGCCGCCGCCTCGCCCCGGCCGCGCGCGTCCTGGATCGATGCGATCAGCGCCCGCTCGCCGGTCGCCGCGAGGCTGGACAAGGGCAGGATCGGCCCCGCCAGCGGCTTGCTTTGCAGCGACGCCCCGAGCCCGCTCAGCTCCGGCAGGCCGGAGACCATGCGGTCGATCATGCGTTCGATGCCGCCGGCCTGCAATTCGGGGCTGGTCGGCGCGCCCGTGCCGGGCGAGACCGGAAGCGCGATCAGGCTCTGGTCCGGGCCGCGCTCGATCAGCCGGCGGATCAGCACATCGACGAAATGCGCCGCCTTGCGCGCGCCGGCCCTGGTGAAATGGATGCCGTCGGCGGTCCTGAGCCGCGTGGTCTGGCCGGTGACGTCGGGGCCCATTGCGGTATAGCGGTTCTCGGCATCGACATAGGCGCCCCAGAGGTCGACATATTGCCCCCCCGCCCGCTCCACGCGCTGCCGGTAGAGGTCGTTGAGCGTGGCGAAATCGGCGGAGAGCCGCGCGTTCTGGACCGGCGGCAACCCGACCCAGATCAGCGGAATGCGCTTGGCGGCGAAGGCCGCGGCGATCGCATCGACCCGGTCGCGATAGAGCTCCAGCCAGCGCTCGCTCAGGGGCTCGTGGATCGTCTCGCCCTCGCGGATCGCCTGGCGGTCGTTGAGGCCGAGCATCATCGCAGCCGCGGTGATCTTCGTCTGGCCGGCCAGCAGCTCGCCGACGGCCTTGGACCAGTCGTAGAAATCACCGCGGACGAGCCCGGAATCGAGCTTCGTCCGGTGCAGGACGGCGACGTCCGGCCGGTCGTTCAGCGCTTCCTCGAGCCCGTCCGCGACGAGATTGCCGAGCGAATCCCCGAGCACCACGAGATGATGGGCGACATCCACCTTCGGGATGACGGGATCGTCGCGCACGATGACCGGCGCCGCCCGTCGCGGCTGCGCCACCGGTGCGACGCGCTGGCGTTGCGGCACGGCTCTCGGCAGCTGTTGCGGCGGCGCAATCCGCGAGAAGGGAAAGATGAAGCCGCGGCCGCGCTGGAGCGTCGGATCGCGCATCAGCATCGTGTCGTTCTCGGCAAAGGAGGACGGCCCGCCGGTCGCCAGCAGGAGCATGGCAGCACCCAGAACCATCATCAGCGAACGCAGACGCATCAGGCTCTCGATCCCAGCGCTATTCGATAGCGCTGGCCCCGATCATAGCGCAGGCGGGCGCATGAGTCAGCGCGAGGCGCGCATCCTGGCGAGCAGGGCCGGTGTCGGATAGCCGTCCGGGATCTCGCCTGCCCGCAGCTGATACTGCCGCACTGCCTCGCGCGTGCCGGTGCCGATGCGCCCGTCGGCGTCATGGCTGTAGAACCCGAGCGCCTTCAGCCGCCGCTGCAGATCCTTCGTCCCGGCCAGGTCGAGCCGCGGCGCCGAGACCGGCCAGTCGGCCTGGATCGCGGCCCGCCCCATGATCCGGTCGCCGAGATGGCCGACCGCCAGCGCATAGGCGTCGGAGGAGTTATAGGCCTTGATGACGTCGAAATTCTCGGTGAGCAGCATCACCGGGCCGCGGTGCCCGGCCGCATAGAACAGGCGCCCCGCGCCGGAGGACGGCAGGGCCCGGCCGTCGGCGCGACGCACGCCAGCCGCGCTCAAGGCCGAGAAGCTGGCCTTGTCGAGCTTGTGGTCGAAGCCCTGCGGCAAGGTCACCTCGATGCCCCAGGGCAGGCCGGCGACCCAGCCATGGCCCTTGAGGTAATTCGCGGTCGAGGCCAGCGCGTCGCTGGTCGAGCGCCAGATGTCGGCATGGCCGTCGCCGGTGAAATCGACGGCATACTTCATGTAGCTCGATGGCATGAACTGGGTATGGCCCATCGCCCCGGCCCAGGAGCCGCGCAATTCGTCGCGCTCGACATGGCCCTTCTCGATCAGCTCAAGCGCCGTCAGCAGCTCGTCGCGGAAGAAATCGCCGCGATAGCGGACCTGGGCCAGCGTCGCGAGCGAGCGGATGACGTCCTTGCTGCCGGTGAAGGAGCCGTAATTGGTCTCCATGCCCCAGACGCCGAGCACGATCTCCTTGGGCACGCCGTAGCGCGCCTCGATCTGCTGCAGGACGCCGGCATTCTCCGCCGCCGCGTCGCGGCCGCGCTGGATGCGCGTTCCGCCGACGGCGTTGTTCAGATAGCTCCAGATCGGCGCCGAGAACTCCGACTGCTTGCGCGTCAGCGCCACGATCGAGGGATCTGGCGATACCCCGCGAAAGGCGAGATCGAAGGTCTTGCGCGAGATGCCGCGCGCCTGCGCCTGCGGCCAGAGCCTTTGCAGGAAAACGTCCAGGGAGGGGTCGGCCGGGACCGGCGCCGCCGCTGCGGGCCGCACCGTGGGGGTGATCGAGCCCGTCGTCTGCGCGCAGGCCGGCATCAGGCTCAACGAGACCATGGCGAGGGCGGCGGTAAGATGGCGCATGGGCGAAGCTCGCTCACGGAGGACGGGACCAGAATGACCCGAACAACACCGCCCGAACAAGATTAACCATAGGTTAAGGCGATGCGAGTCAACGCGCGTTGCGCCGGCGCAAAATCTCTTCCCAGGCCAGGGCTTGCGTCACGATCTGCGTCAGATCGTCGTGCTCGGGCCGCCAGCCGAGCTCGGCGCGGATGCGGTCGGCCTTGGCGACCAGCGCCGCCGGGTCTCCGGCCCGACGCGGCGAGAGCTTGACCGGAAAATCCTGCCCCGAGACCTGCTTCACCACCTCGACCACCTCCTTCACCGAATAGCCGCGGCCATAGCCGCAATTCAGCGTCAGGCTTTCCCCGCCGGCGCGCAGGTGATCCAGCGCCGCCAGATGCGCCCGCGCCAGATCGGTGACGTGGATATAGTCGCGCACGCAGGTGCCGTCCGGCGTCGGGTAGTCGGTGCCGAAGATCTCGAGCCCGGCGCGCTGGCCGAGCGCCGCCTGGCTCGCGACCTTGATCAGATGGGTGGCATTGGCCGAGGACTGGCCGGAGCGGCCCTTGGGGTCGGCGCCGGCGACGTTGAAATAGCGCAGCGCGACGTAAGTCAGGCCGTGGGCGCGGGCGACGTCGCCCAGCATCCATTCGCTCATCAGCTTGGAGCGGCCGTAGGGATTGATCGGGTTGAGGCCGATCTCCTCCGGCACGGGCGAGACCGGTGGCTCGCCATAGACGGCCGCCGTCGAGGAGAAGATCACATGCTTGACGCCGCCGCGCACCGCGCTCTCGAGCAGCGCCCGCGTCTTCACCGTGTTGTTGTGATAGTAGCCGAGCGGGTCGGACACCGAATCCGGCACCACGATCTTGGCGGCGAAATGCGCGATCTCGCTGATGCCATGCTCGGCGATGACGCGCTCGACCAGGTCCTGGTCGCCCATGTCGCCCTGCACGAAACTCGCCTGCTCCGGCACGGCCCAGTCGAACCCGGTCGACAGATCGTCGAGCACGACCACGGCCTCGCCGCGGTCGACCAGCTCCAGAACCATATGGCTGCCGATATAGCCGGCGCCGCCCGAGACCAGAATCGCCATCGCATTCTCCTGCTGTTGTCGTCCCGGCATAGAACGGGATCACGACAGGTTGAACCAGCCTGATGAGTGCGGCTTCGCGATGGTTAAGCGCATCTGATCATGACGGCGTCGTAAAGCCACGGCATCGTTTCGGTCTTCGCGGCTGTTTTCGAGAAAGCCATTGACGATGCAGCAAGGCGAGATTGCTATCTGGTTGCCGGGCCGGCCCGTCTTTCGCCAGAATTGCGCGACAGCCTTGACCGGCCGATATTGAATGGGGCGATGCCGGCTCACGAATTCCGATGCCCTTCCGCCGTATACGTGCCAGCCGGCGCGCGAAATGGATTTTTCATGACGAAACGCATTCGCAAAGCCGTATTTCCCGTCGCGGGCCTGGGAACCCGCTTCCTTCCCGCCACCAAGGCGATTCCCAAGGAGATGCTGACCATCGTCGACCGGCCGGTCGTGCAGCATGTCGTCGACGAGGCCAGGGCCGCCGGCATCGAGCATTTCGTCTTCGTCACCGGCCGCAACAAGGCCGTGATCGAGGATCATTTCGACATGGCCTACGAGCTCGACGACACGCTCGCCAGGCGCAGCAAGACCCGGGAGCTGGAGGCGCTCAAGGCCGACCTGCCCGCCGCCGGCGCGACCAGCTTCACCCGCCAGCAGGCCCCGCTCGGGCTCGGCCACGCCGTCTGGTGCGCCCGCGACATCATCGGCGACGAGCCCTTCGCCCTGCTGCTGCCCGACATGCTGCACCACACCCATGGCAAGGGCTGCCTCGCCGAGATGATCGACGCCTTCGAGAAGCATGGCGGCAACCACATCGCGGTCGCGCCGGTGCCGGAGGACCAGACCCATCAATACGGCATCGTCGGCGTCGAGGATGTGAAGGCCAAGGTCTCGAAGGTGACCGGCATGGTCGAGAAGCCGCCCAAGGGCACGGCCCCGTCCAATCTCCACATCACCGGCCGCTACATCCTGCAGCCGACGATCTTCAACCTGCTCGCCAACCAGGAGAAGGGCGCCGGCGGGGAGATCCAGCTCACCGATTCGATGATCGCCCTGTCGCATCAGGAGCCGTTCTACGCCGTGCGCTTCGACGGCGACATCTACGATACCGGCTCGAAGATCGGCTTCCTCACCGCCAATATCGCCTATGCGCTCCAGCGCGGCGATCTCGGCCCACAGCTGCGCGAGGAGATCGCGCGGCTGGTGGAGGGCTGAGCGGCCGCGTAGGCGTCATTCCCGGACGAAGCGAAGCTGAGACCGGGAATCTCCTGCAGGAGATGCTCGGGTCGAGCCCGAGCATGACGCGAAGCGCCTCAGAACTGCAGCCTGAGGCCCACCTGCCCGACATTCGCGGTGTAGTCCGAGCCCGGCGCCGTCGAGTTCAGGCGCTCATGCGTGAAGCTCGCCCGGATCGCGACGGTGCGGGTCAGCCTGTAGTCGAGCCTGACGCCGAGGGTGGAGAAATCCTCGCGCAAGCCCTGCCCGTCATATTCGGTGCTCCCGAAGCTGCCGAAGCCGGTGACCGTGAGGTTGCGGCGCAGCGCATGCGCGATCTCGAGACTGGCGCGCCGTGCCGTGGTGCCGCTGCTGCCCGGAATCGTGGTGTCGCCGAGCTCGGAGGTGCCGCGCAAGGTGACCGTCGTCAGCGGCGTCGGCGTCCACAGGATCGCGGCATCGCCAATGAGCCCGCGCAGGTTCTTCAGCCGCCCGTCCTCGTATTTGCGGTCCTGATAGCCGACTGAGACCTCGCCGGTGAGCTGGCGGCTGATCTCGAAGGTCGAGCCGACGCGGGCGGTATAGCCGTTGGATGAGCGCATGAAGCCGTTCGAATCGGCGCGCTGGTCGAATTCCCGCTGGTCGATCTCGCCCTGCACGAAGGGCTTGAAGCCGGGCGTCAGCTCGTAGCCGGCGCGCAGGCGCAAGCCATATTGCGTCTGGTTGCGGTCGCGCTGGCTCAGCGTCGCGCCGCTGGTCAGCCGCGCATCCTCGTAGTCGAGCCGGTCGACCGAGCCGCGCAGCGTCAGCTGCAGCCGGTTGATGTCATGCGTCACTCCGGCCGAGCCGCCATATTGATAGGTCAGCGGCCGCCCGACGACCGGCGCGTTGAGATCGGGCGAGCCCGGCCGCTGCGTGTCGAGCCTGAACCGGCTCTCGAGCAGGATGCGGGTGTCGCGCGAGGCATCGAGCCGCAGGTCGAGATTGCCGTCGCCATCGGGCCGTGAGGCGTCGCTCTCGCGGAAGAACTCGCTATAGCCGCCGCGCAGCGAGCCTTTCAGCTCATGCACGTTCCAGTCGGACTGGATGCCGAGCTCGCCCTCGTGCCGGCTGAAGCCGGAGCCCTTGCTCGGCCCGGAGACGCGCTGCGGATTGCTGTCATAGCCGATCGAGTTCGTCACCGCCGGCTTGTAGATGACGTTGCCGAGCCGCAGGCCCAGCGGCGCGTAGGGATCCTCCTCGGCCGTTCTCCGGCGCGGCGTGGGCGGCGGCGGCTCGGGCGGCGGCGGCAGGCCGGTCACGTCCAGCTGCGGCGGGCGGAACTGGCGCTGGGTCACGCCGCGCAGATTGGGCGACTGGACGGAACGGCTGGCGCGCGGCGGCGCGCGCCGCGAGACCGCCGAGGCCTGGTTCCGGATCGGGGCGGCCGGGTCGCTGATCGAATCCGGAATCGGCGAGGCGGGGCCGGCAGTCGACTCGCTCGCCTCAGGTCGTGGCTGCGCCACATAGGCCGGGACCGTATTGCGCAGCGCCGGGCCGCGCGCCTGCTGCGCCTGCGCGTCGCCGACGACAGCCAGCGCCACGGCGAGGCACGCCGCGGCAACACCTGACAGGAGGACGGTCGTGACGCGACGGGACAAGAGGAGGCGAGGCTCCGCACAAAGGCCAGCGCGCGCCGGGATGGCGCGCATGGTTAACGGAGTTAGAACGAAGAGGGTTAACGTGCCGTCAATGCAGGGCTCTTCCCTTCTCCCCTTGCGGGAGAAGGTGGCAGCGCGCAGCGCTGACGGATGAGGGGTCACGCGAGATTTGCCGCGTTCGTCTGATCAAACACCCAACCGGAAAGAGTGGAGCGACCCCTCATCCGGCGCTTCGCGCCACCTTCTCCCGCAAGGGGAGAAGGGAAGCGGTGGATACCCTCGCCGCTCCTGTGCTAGAGCGCCGCCATGACAGCCGATATCCGCGCGTCCGCGCTCCGCACCATTGCCACCGAGCGCGCCGGGCTCGAGACGCTCCATGCCGCCCTCTCGGACGGGCTCGGCGCGCCCTTCGCCGCCGCCGTCGAGATGATCCGCGCCGCCAGCGGCCGCGTGGTCGTGACCGGCATGGGCAAATCCGGCCATGTCGGCCGCAAGATCGCCGCGACGCTGGCCTCGACCGGCACGCCGGCTTTGTTCGTCCACGCCGCCGAGGCGAGCCATGGCGATCTCGGCATGGTCCAGCCCGAGGATGTCGTCGTCGCGCTGTCCTGGTCGGGCGAGACGGCGGAGCTCGCCGCGATCGTCGCCCATACCCGGCGCTTCCGCGTCGGGCTGGTCGGCGTGACCTCGAATGCCGACAGCGCGCTCGGCCGCGAGGCCGATGTCGCGCTCGTCATCCCCAAGGCCGAGGAGGCTTGCCCGAACGGGCTGGCGCCGACGACCTCGACGACGATGCAGATCGCGCTCGGCGACGCGCTCGCCGTCGCCCTGCTCGAGGCGCGCGGCTTCTCGCGCCAGGACTTCTTCGTCTACCATCCGGGCGGCAAGCTCGGCGCCCAGCTCAAGACGGTCGAGAGCATCATGCATCGCGGCGAGGCGCTGCCGCGCGTCGGCCTCGACGCGGCGCTGCCCGATGTCGTCGCGATGATCTCGGCCAAGGGTTTTGGCTGCGTCGTCGTCACCGACCCCGACGGACGTCTCGCCGGCATCGTCACCGACGGCGACCTGCGCCGCAAGCTCGGCGCCGGCAGCCCCGCCGCCCTGCGCGCCCGCGACGTGATGAGCCCAAACCCGCGCCGCATCGCGCCCGACGCACTCGCCGTCGAGGCCCTGGAGATGGTCAACCGGCTGCGGATCACCGCGCTCATCGTCGCCGATGGCGAGCAGCGCCCGGTCGGGCTGGTGCATGTCCACGACCTGCTGACGCTCGGCGTCGCCTGAGTTTCAGGCTCCGGCTAGAGGCGGAATCCAGCCGTCACGCCGCCTGTTTCGGCACAGGTCCGACATAGACCGATTGCGGCCGGATCAGCCGCCCGCCGGCGATCTGCTCCTGTGCATGCGCGATCCAGCCGAGCGTGCGGCCCATCGCGAAGACGCAGGTGAAGCTGTCGGGCGGGAAGGACAGCGCCTCCAGCAGCAGCGCCGTGTAGAACTCGACATTGGTCTGCAAGGCCCGGTCCGGCTTGCGCTCGCGCAGGATCGCGATCGCGGCGGCCTCGACGGCCTCGGCATAGGCGAGCCGGCCCGAACTCGTGCCGAGCTTGCCGATGGCGCGCTTCAGCGCGTCGGCGCGTGGATCGCGCACGCGGTAGATGCGGTGGCCGAACCCCATCAGGCGATCGCCGCGCTGCAGCGCGGCCTCCAGCCAGGGCCGGGCGTTGGAAGCCTCGCCGATGGCGTCGAGCATCTCGATCACCGGCCCCGGCGCGCCGCCATGCAGCGGGCCTTTCAGCGCGCTCAGCCCCGCCAGCACCGCCGAGGCCAGCCCGGCCTGCGTCGACGCGACGACGCGGGCGGCAAAGGTCGAAGCGTTGAGACCGTGATCGCAGACGGTGACGAGATAGGCATCGAGCGCTGCCGCCTGCGCCGGCGCCACCGCCTCGCCGCCCATCATGCGCAGGATATCGGCCGCATGCGGCAGCGACGCGTCGGGCGCCACCGGCTTGAGTCCGCGCCGCGCCCGGATCACCGCCGGCGTGAAGACCGCCGGCGCCGCCAGAAGCCGCAAGGCGGTCGCGAGATCGTCGCCATCGGCCAGGCGCGCCATCAGCGCGCGCACGGCCTCGACCGGCGAGCGCGAGACGAGCCTACCATCGAGCGCCGCGACCTCCGCGAAGACCTCGACCCGGCTGCGGCTGAGCGCCGCCGCAAAGGCCTCGCCGGACGGCAGATCGGGAAAGAAGCCGTCGAGCATCAGCTCGGCGGCTTCGGCAAAGCTGGTGCGGCCGGCCAGTTCCTCGAGGCGATAACCGCGAATGATCAGGCGCCCGGCGGCACCATCCACTTCCGACAGCACGGTTCGTGCGGCAACGACATCTTCAAGCCCATCCGACATCGGACAACTCCTTCAGTGATGCCTTGAGAGTCGGATTCGCATCGGCTAAAATCAATCTTGATCAAAATAATCAATGTCTGGCGATGAGCGAATGGGTGACGGCGCAGGAGGCGATGACGCGGCTGCGGCTGAAGCCGCAGACTCTCTATGCCTATGTCAGCCGGGGCCAGATCGAGGCCAGGACTGACGCCGTCGATCCGCGCCGGAAGCTCTATCGCGCCGCCGATGTCGCCCGCCTGGAATACCGCAAGGCGCGCGGGCGGCGGGTCGCCACCATCGCAGAGGATGCGATCGCCTGGGGCGAGCCCGTACTGGCCTCCAGCATCGCGACGATTGCCCATGGCCGCCTGTGGTATCGCGGGCGGGACGCCGAGATTCTGGCGAAGGCCGCGCGCCTCGAGGATGTCGCGCGCCTGCTATGGGCCTGCGGCGATGCGCGCTTCCCGACCCAGCACGGCCCCATCCCGCCCGGCAACGGGCAGGAGCGGATGTTCGCGGTCATTGCCGCCCGCGCGGCAAGCGACCCGGTGATTGCCGGCCGGACCCCGAAGGCTTTGTATTTCGAGGCGGCCTCCGTGCTCGATGCCCTGGTCGATGCGATTGCCGGCAGCCCCGGCGAAGGCCCGATTCACCAGCGCGTCGCCTGCGCCTGGGGCTGCGACGCACGGGGCGCGGAGCTGATCCGCATGGCGCTCGTCCTGCTCGCCGATCACGAGCTCAACGCCTCGACCTTCGCGGTGCGCGTCACGGCCTCCACTCGCGCTTCGCTGGCCGCTTGCGTCCTCGCCGGGCTCTCGGCCCTGTCGGGCCCGCTGCATGGCGGCATGTCGCGGCGCGTCCGCGCCTTCCTCGACGAGGCCCGGCGCGACGGTGTGGAGAACGCCGTTCGGTCCCGCCTCGAAACCGGTGCGCCGGTGCCCGGGTTTGGGCACCCGCTCTATCCGGAAGGCGATCCCAGGGCGCGCTGCCTGCTCTCGGCCTTCGCCCTGCCGGCGGAGTTCGAGGAGGTTCGCCAGGTCAGCGAGGCGATCACCGGCGAGCTGCCGAATATCGATTTCGCGCTGACGGCCTTGGCTTCCTCGCTGCATCTCGATGACGACGTGCCGTTCCAGATCTTCGCCGCGGCACGCTGCACGGGCTGGATCGCGCATGCGCTGGAGCAGTTCCAGACGGGGCGCCTGATCCGCCCCCGCGCGCGCTATACCGGGCAGCAGCCGATGCTGGACGGCGAGGCCTGAACGAGGCCGCCCGGCGCGGGCGCCGTCACTCCCGCTCGTAAAGCAGCCGCGCCCGGATCGTGCCGTCGAGCGCTCGGATCTCGGCCAGGATCTCCTGCGCGTCGGTACCGATGCGGTCGGCCTCCATCACGACATAGCCGATCTCGCCGTCGGTCTGGTAGTTCTGGGCCGAGATGTTGACCTCGCGCCGGGCGAAGATGTCGTTGAGCCGCCGCAGCATGCCGGGCTCGTTGCGCTGGACATGGATGAAGCGCGTGCCGATCGCCCGCGGCGTCAGCTGCACCTGCGGAAAATTCACGGCGCCGACGGTCGAACCGATATCGGAATAATCGACCAGCTTGCGCGCCACCTCGGCCCCGATCCGCTCCTGCGCTTCCTCGGTCGAGCCGCCGACATGCGGGGTCAGGATCACGTTGGGCAGGCCCTGCAGCGGCGTGACGAAGCGCTCGCTGTTCGAGGCCGGCTCCTTCGGGAAGACATCGACCGCGGCGCCCGCGAGATGGCCGCTGCCCAGCGCCCCGGCAAGCGCCTCGAGATCGATCACGGTGCCGCGCGAATTGTTGATCAGGTAGCTGCCCTTGCGCATCGCGGCGATCTCGGCCTTGCCGATCATGCCATGGGTCGCCGGCGTCTCCGGCACATGCAGCGAGACGACGTCGCAGGCGCCGAGCAGCTGCTTCAGGCTGTCGACCGGCTCGGTATTGCCGTGGCGGAGGCGATCGGTGTGGTCGAAATAGATCACCCGCATGCCCATCGCTTCGGCCAGCGTCGAGAGCTGGCTGCCGATATTGCCGTAGCCGACGATGCCGAGCGTCTTGCCGCGCACCTCGAAACTGCCATTGGCCGACTTGTCCCAGCCGCCGTCATGGGCCGAGCGCGAACGGTCCGGGATGCGCCGGAGCAGCATGACGATCTCACCGATCGTCAGCTCCGCGACGCTGCGCGTATTGGAGAAGGGCGCATTGAAGACCGGCACGCCGCGCGAGCGCGCCGCCTGGAGATCGACCTGGTTGGTGCCGACCGAGAAACAGCCGACGGCGAAGAGCCGGCTCGCCTTGTCGAAGACCTCGGCGGTGAGCTGCGAGCGCGAGCGGATGCCGAGCACATGCACTTTCTCGACCGCCTTCATGAGCTCGTCGCGGTCGAGCGCCTTGGGCAGCCGGGTCATGTTGGTGTAGCCGGCCTGGACCATCAGGTCGGCGGCGGAATCGCTGATGCCCTCGAGCAGCAGGACGCGGATCCGGTCCTTGGGCAGCGACAGGCGTTCGGTCATGGTCATGGCGGCGATCAGGTTGCGGCGGAGGCTTCGCTATAGACCTCTCGCGCCGCCCTGGGCAGCCCCATTTCGCATTCGCGAGATGCGGGAGGGGACGCAGGGCTACGTTGGGGTCATCCCGGACAAGCCGCGCAGCGGCGCCGATCCGGGATCCATGCCGGAGCATATCCGGCTCTTGTTCAGGAATGGATCCCGGGTCTCCCTTCGGTCGCCCGGGATGACACGAGAAATGTCAGGCTTTCTCGACCACCAGCGTCGCGCCTTCGACGCGCACCACTTTGACCTCCGTGCCCGCCAGCAGCTCCGGCCCGGTGATTCGCCAGGAGGAATCGCCGACGCGGATGCGGCCTTCGCCGCCCGTCATCGTCGCCTCCAGCCGGTAGACCTTGCCGATGAGCTGGCGGCCGCGATCGTTCAGGCCCTGCGCCAGGTCCGGCTCGTCGGTCCGGCGGCGGGTCAGCAGGCGGCCGGCGATCACGCTGGCGATGGCGAGAGCGGCGAAGACCAGCGCCGCCGCCTGCCAGCCGAGATCGAAGAGCCCGACGACGAGCCCGGTCAGCAGCGCCGCCAGCCCGAGCCAGATCAGGAAGATGCCGGGCGCCATCAGCTCGCTGCCGATCAGCACGAGCCCGATGACGACCCAGCCCCAGCCGCCGAGAGATGCGAACCAGCCCAGCATGGCGATGACCTTACCCGCCCGTGCGGCCGGAGGCCGGCACCGAGCCGGCGCGCCGCGCCTCGACCGCGTCGTCGCCGAACACGGCCTTGGTCAGTTGCGCGATGCCGCCGACCGTGCCGGCCAGCGCCGCAGCCTCGATCGGCACGATCACAACCTTGCTGTTATGCGCGCTTGCCATCGCTTTCAGCGCGTCGGTATAGCGCTCGGCGATCAGGAAATTCGCCGCCTGGATGTCGCCCTTGCTGATCGCCTCGCTGACCATGGCGGTCGCCGAGGCCTCGGCCTGGGCCGAGCGCTCGCGCGCCTCGGCGTCGCGGAAGGCGGCCTCCTTGCGGCCCTCGGCGGCGAGGATCTGCGACTGCTTCTGGCCTTCCGCCTTGAGGATCTCGGCCTGGCGCAGCCCTTCCGCCTCGAGCACGGCGGCGCGCTTCTCGCGTTCGGCCTTCATCTGCCGGTTCATCGCCCCGGCGATATCGGCCGGCGGCAGGATGTCCCGGATCTCGATGCGGGTGACCTTGACGCCCCAGGGCGAGGCGGCCGCATCCATGACGCGCAGCAGCCGCTCGTTGATCTCGTCGCGATGCGAGAGCAGCTGGTCGAGATCCATCGAGCCGACCACGGTGCGGATATTGGTCATGGTCAGCACGACCAGCGCCTGGTCGAGCGACGACACCTCGTAGCTCGCCCGAGCGGCGTCGAGCACCTGGTAGAAGGCGGCGGCGTCGATCCTGACGCCGGCATTGTCCTTGGTGATTGCCTCCTGGCTCGGAATGTCGAGCACCTGCTCCATGACGTTCACCTTGTGCCCGATACGCTCGATATAGGGCACGATCAGGCCCAAGCCCGCGCCGAGCGTGCGCGAATAGCGCCCGAACCGCTCGACCGTATAGTTGTAGCCCTGTGGCACCGTGCGGACGCCGAGCGCGATCGTCAGGATGACGAGCAGCACCAGCACCACGACGACGATGTCGAAACCAAAAATTGGAACCATCTGGATTGCCCGCCTGCCGCCTGCCCTGATCGAAGCGTTCTAGGCCGCCCCGCTCCCAGCAACCTGACGATTGCGACAGGCGGATGCAAGCATGAGCTGCATCGCTCAGCTTTCCAGCGCCTTCGCCACCCGCCGCATCAATTCGCCGATCGTCCCGCACTCCTCATCGCTCAGCACCGTCATCATGCTCTCGATGCGCGCGACATGGATCGCCATGGCCTGGCGCGTCAGGGCCTCGCCCTCCGGCGTCAGCCAGAGCCGGCGCACCCGCCGGTCGGCCTCGTCGCCGCGGCGCTCGATCAGCGCGCGCCGCTCCAGCTCGGGCAGCAGCATGCTCATCGCGCTGCGGCCGACGAGCAGCTTCTCGGCGAGCTGCTGCTGCGTTAGCCCCGGCACGTGGAAGACATTGGCGAGCACGTCGTAATGCGCGAGCTGGATGCCGAGCGGCGCCAAAGCCTCGGTGAAAACCTTCTTCCAGAGCGCATGCACGCGCGCGACCGCGATCCAGTTATGGAAGCGCGGCAGCTCCCAGGGCAGCACCTGCGCGACTGCGGCCTGCGGCGTATTGGCCTCACCTGAAATTGCTTCTTGCTTTTTGTTCATGGCTGAACATACTTGTTCATCGCTGAACGAAATTGGGCTTGCGCCATGTCCGGTCCTGCACTGCGTCTCATTCGCCCGCTCGTCCGCATCTCCAGCCTCATCGCTCCGAAAGCGGCCGGCCACCTCGCCTTCAAGGCCTTTTGTACCCCGCCTCGGCGCAAACAGCGAACCGCCACGCACAGCAGCGCCACGGTGAGGACGGCACAGACGCGACTCGACGGAGCGCAGCGTCATGCGATCTCCTACGCCTGCGGATCGGTCACCGCCTATGCCTTCGAGCCCGACGCCACGCATTTCGACACGCCCGCCCCGACCGTGATCCTGCTGCATGGCTGGACCGGCGAGGCTGCCTTCATGACCGCCTTCGTCGCGCCGCTGCGCGAGGCCGGCTTTCGCGTCGTCGCCTATGACCTGCCGGCGCATGGCTCCTCGACCGGCAGCGAGCTCAACATCCCGCTCGGCGTCGCCAGCCTCGCGGCGGTGGCGCGGGCCTTCGCGCCGGTGCACGCCATCGTGGCGCATTCCTTCGGCGGCGCCATCGCCATGGCGGGCCTCGCCCGCACCGTGCCGAGCCAGCCCGCCGTCAGGGCCAACCGGCTGGCGCTGATCGCCGCTCCGGCCTCGATCACCGCGATCACCCGTGATTTCGGCGCCACGATCGGGCTCGGGCGGCGGGGCCAGGCGGCGCTGGAGCGGCGCATCCATGTCGTCGCCGGCAATCCGGTCGAAGCCTTCGAGGGCCGCGATCAGCTGGCAGCCATCGCCAGACCGACGCTGGTGATCCATTGCCGCGACGACCGCGAGCTCGACTTCCATCACGCCGAAGCGCTGGCGGCGGCCGGGCCCTTCGTCACGCTGGAGCCGGTGAAGGGGTTGGGCCATCGCCGCATCCTGCAGGCGAAGCCGGTGGTGGAGAGGGTGGCGCGGTTTGTGATCGGATGATGCCGCCGCCGTCATTCTCGGGCGGAGCGAAGCGCAGACCCGAGAATCTCAGGCAAAAGGAGGCTCCCCCTCCCGAGATGCTCGGGTCAAGCCCGAGCATGACAGCCGTGGACGCCGGACTCACACCCAGCCCATCAGCTCCCGCCGCACCACCGCCTCGAGCACCCGGATGCCCTCCTCGGAATCGTTCAGGCAGGGCAGATAGGCGAAGTCCTTGCCGCCATTATGCAGGAAAATCTCGCGGTTCTCGACATCGAGCTCCTCCAGCGTCTCGAGGCAGTCGGCCGAAAAACCCGGCGCGACGATGGCGAGCGATTTGGTGCCGCCCTGCGCCAGCGCCTTCACCGTCTCGTCGGTATAGGGCTGCAGCCATTCATCCGGCCCGAAGCGCGACTGGAAGGTCAGCCTGAAGCGCTCCGCCGGCAGGCCGAGCTCCTCGCGCAGCAACCGCCAGGTCTTGGCGCATTGGCAATGATAGGGATCGCCCTTGAGCAGATACTCCTTCGGCATGCCGTGGAACGAGCACAGGATCACCTCCGGCTCGAAGGCGAGCTTCGCCAGCGAGGCGCGCATCGAGGCGGCGAGCGCGGCGATATAGACGGGGTCGTCGTGATAGGGCGGCGCGACGCGCACGGAGGGCTGCCAGCGCATCTGCATCAGCGCGCGAAAGGCCTGGTCGCAGGCCGTCGCCGAGGTCGGCGCGGCATATTGCGGATAGAGCGGCACCAGCAGGATGCGGTCGCAGCCCTGGTCGAGCAGCGCCTTGAGCCGGCTCTTCACGTCGGGCAGGCCGTAGCGCATCGCCCAGTCGAAGACGAGCCGATCGCCGCCGAGCCCGGCGAGGCGTGCCGTGAGCTTCTCGGTCTGCGAACGCGTGATCGTCTTGAGCGGGCCCTCGTTGCGCTCCTTGTTCCAGATCGAGGCGTAATCCTTGCCCTTGGGGCCCGGCCGCTTGGTCAGGATGATCAGGTTGAGCACCGGCCACCAGATCAGGCGCGAGGTCTCGATGACGCGCCGATCCGACAGGAACTCCTTGAGATAGGCCCGCATCGGCCAATAGCCGGTGCCCTCCGGCGTCCCGAGATTCATCAAGAGCACGCCGATGCGTGAACCGCGCAGGGGCTGATGATCGGCCGGAAGCGGCACGGCATAGGCATTTTCGGCAGGCTTGGTATCGACAGTCATGATCCCGCGCTTTCCTTTGCCCGTGATTTAGACGAGTTCGAGCGTTCGTCCAGTCGCCAGCGCTGCGGATCAGGGGGGTGCGACATCGCGGAAGGGAGCCAGCGGGCCGCGTTTCGGCTGGCAAGCGCCGCCGCCTTTGCTAGTCTGGACTACTCTCGAAAAGGCTTCGTCATGACCAAGCTCACCCGCCGCCGCGCCCTCGGCGTGCTCGCCGCTCCCGCCGCGCTGGCGGCGACCGCGCCTGTCGCCCGGGCACAGGCCCCGGCGCCCGCCTTCACGCTGCTGCTCGTCAACGACATCTACAAGATGAGCGACGAGAAGGGCCGCGGGGGGTTCGCCCGCGCCGCCGGCATCGCCAAGGCCGAGCGCGCCCGCGGCGTGCCGGTGCTCTTTTGCCATGCCGGCGACTGCTACTCGCCCTCGCTGATGTCGGGCTTCGACCAGGGTGCCCATATCGTCGCGATGCAGAACAAGTTCGGGCTCGACGTCTTCGTGCCCGGCAATCACGAATTCGACTTCGGCAAGGAGAACTATCTCAAGCTCGCCGCCGCCCAGAGCTACCCGACCTTCGCCGCCAACCTGCGCGACGCGGCAGGCCAACCCCTGCCCGGCCACAGGGATTCGCAGCTCTTCGAATTCGGCGGCCTCAAGGTCGGCGTCATTGGCACGACCTTCGACCCGACGCCGCAGCTCTCCAACCCCGGCGACCTGAAATTCTCCTCGACCATGGACGCGCTCCGGCGCGAGGCGAAGACGCTCAAGTCGCAGGGTGCCGACATCCTCGTCGCCGTCGTCCATGCCGACCGCGCGATGGACCTCGAGATCGTGCGCTCGCGCGTCGTCGATATCCTGCTCACCGGACACGACCACGATCTCGCCATCGCCTATGACGGCAAGGTCGTGATGGTCGAGTCGAACGAGGAGGGCAATTACGTCACCGCGATCGACATCGCCGCGACGGTGTCGGGGGAAGGCGCGGCGCGGCAGGTCTCCTGGACGCCGACCTTCCGCGTCAACGATTCGCGCGCCGCGACGCCGGACCCTGAGGTCGCCGCGATCGTGAAGGGCTACGAGGCTGAGCTTTCGAAGGAGCTCGATGTCGAGATCGCGACGCTGACCGCCCCGCTCGATTCGCGCACCGGCGTCATCCGCACCCAGGAAACCGCGATCGGCAACCTGATCGCCGATGCGCTGCGCGCCTCGACGGGCGCACAGCTCGCCATCACCAATGCCGGCGGCATCCGCGCCAACAAGCAATATCCGGCCGGCCACAAGCTGACCCGCCGCGACGTGCTGAGCGAATTGCCCTTCGGCAATGCCTCGATCATGGTCCAGATCACCGGCAAGGACGTGAAGGACGCGATCGAGAACGGGCTTGCGCCCGCCCCCCAAGGCTCCGGCCGCTTTCCCGAGGTCTCGGGCCTCTCATTCGAGGCCGACATCAAGCGCCCGCCCGGCCAGCGCCTCGTCACCGTGCTGGTCGACGGCAAGCCGATCGACGAGGCGGCGAACTACACCGTCGCCTCCAACAACTTCATGCTGGCCGGCGGCGACGGCTACACCGCGCTCGGCCGCGGCAAGACGCTGATCGGCCTCACCGACGGCAAGCTGATGGCCAATGAGGTGATGGTCTATCTGCGCCGGATGGGCACCGTCGATGCCAGGATCGAGGGCCGGGCCGTCCTCAAGTGAGTTCCTACGCGGCGGCGCTGACGCAGTTTCTGGCGAGCCCGGCGAGCAAGGGCTGGCGCGACCTCGCGGTGTTCGCGCCCGGCGATGCCGCGACGCATGCGGCAGCGGCTGCCGACGCCGATCGCGCCGCCGGCCACGTCGTCGCGCCCTCCCCCGAGCGCTCCCTGGCGGCACTGGCGCAAACACCGTTCGACGCGGTGCGCGTCGTGATCCTCGGCCAGGACCCCTATCCCACGCCCGGCCATGCCAACGGCCTCGCCTTCTCCTATATCGGCCCGCCGCCGCTGCCGCGCTCGCTGGTCAATATCTACAAGGAGCGGGCCGACGACCTCGGCGCGCCTTCGCCGGCGACGGGAGACCTGACGCCCTGGGCCCGTCAGGGCGTGCTGCTGCTCAACACGGCGCTGACGGTGCGCGAGGGCGCCAGCAAGGCGGGCTCCCATCTCAAGCTCGGCTGGGGCACGGTGACCGACGCGATCATCACCGCCGTCTCGACTGCGCGCCCGCACGTGGTCTTTCTGCTCTGGGGCGCGCCGGCCCAGAGCAAGCGCGGGCTGATCGACGAGAGCCGGCACCATGTCATCGCCAGCGCCCACCCCTCGCCGCTCTCGGCGCGGCGCGGCTTCTTCGGCTCGAAGCCCTTCAGCCGGGCGAATGCGTGGCTGGAAGAGAGGGGCGAGCCGCCGATTGCCTGGTGAATGCCGCTGCGCCGTAAGGCTGCTTCAAAATTCGCCAGCCTGAGGCGGCTGGCGTAGCGGCCGAGAACCGGCGCGCAGCGGACATTTGTCCGTGAGCACCGGAAGCGCAGGCCGTTGCGTCAGACGGCCAGGATCGCGGATTTGGAAGCAGCCTTACCCCACCGGCCGCTCGTCGGCGATCACCTTGCCATCGTTCGGCAACGCCCCGAGCGGCAGGATCTCGACAGCGCCCTTGAGCTTGGTCACCTGCTGCAGCGTCGAGGAGACCGCGTCGACCAGCCCGGCCGGCTCGGCATAGATCTCGGCGCGCAGCGTCATCGTGTCGAGCTCGTTGGCGCGGCCGATGACGAGCCTCAGCTTGGCGATCTCGGCATGGCGCCTGGCGATCTCGGCGACCTGCTCGGGCCGCACGAACATGCCCTTGATCTTGGCGGTCTGGTCGGCGCGGCCCATCCAGCCCCTGATGCGGGTGTTGCTGCGGCCGCAGGCGCTCGCGCCCGGCAGCACGGCTGTCAGGTCACCCAGCGCCAGCCTGATCTGCGGATGGTGCGGATCGAGATTGGTGACGACGATCTCGCCGACCTCGCCCTCGGCGACGGGATCGCCGGTGCCCGGCCGCACGATCTCGACGATCAGGTTCTCGTTGAGGACCATGCCCTCGCGCGCGCCGGTCTCATAGGCGATGACGCCGATATCGGCGGTGGCATAGAGCTGGTAGGCGTCGATGCCACGCTCCCTCACCCAGGCCTGGAGCGAGGGCGGGAAGGCCGCGCCCGAGACCACAGCCCGCTTGATGCAGGAGATGTCGACGCCGCGCGCCTCGGCCGCCTCGATCAGGATCTTCAGGAAATCCGGCGTGCCGGCATAAGCCTGCGGTCGATAGGCCGAGATCACCTCCATCTGCTGCTCGGTATTGCCCGGCCCGGCCGGGATCACGGCGCAGCCCAGCGAACGGGCCGCCGAATCCATGATGAAGCCGCCCGGCGTCAGGTGATAGCTGAAGGTGTTGATGACGACGTCACCGCGCCGGAAGCCGGCGGCGAACAGGCCGCGTCCCGCCCCCCAGGGGTCGACGCCGGTGCCCTCCGGCTCGAAGATCGGGCCGGGCGAGGTGAAGAGCCGGCCGAAGGAGCCTGGCGCAGCCGCGACGAAGCCGCCGAAAGGCGGCGCGGCCCTGTGCAGCGCCGGCAGGTCGGCCTTGCGCAGGATCGGCAGCGTCGCCAGCGCCTTTCGGTCGGTCACCGCGGCCGGGTCGATGCCTTTCAGGCGCTCGCCATAGCCCGGCGTCGCGAGCGCGGCGACGAGAACGGGGCGCAGCCTGGCGAAGAGATCGGCCTCGCGGGCCTCCGGCGAGCGGGTTTCGAGATCGTCGAGATGATCGCTCATCGCTTCTGTCCTTGCCGGGCCGCAGCTCAGCGGATGATGCGCAGGATGCGCAGGAAATTGAGGAGGCCGACGAGCGCGCCGGCGACATAGGTGAAGGCGGCCGCCCGCAGCACGCCCCGGGCCGCTGGCAGGTCGCGCCCGTCGAGATAGCCGTCGGCGGTCAGGATCGGCAGCGCCTTGCCGAAACTGGCGTCGAGCTCCAGCGGCAGCGTCACCAGATGCACGACGAGCCCGACGCCGAGCATCGCAATGGCGACGCCGGCCTGCATCAGCCCGAGTGCCGGGACATGCGTCACCGCCATCACCAGCGGCGCCGTGATCAGGACCACCATCGCGATCTTGTCGAACACGATCAGGAAGCGCGCCAGCGCCGTGCGCCAGGCGAAGAGCGCGCTGCCTTGGGCATGCTGGATGGCATGCGCGACCTCATGCGCCGCGACGGCCACCGCCGTGATCGAGCGCCCGTCGTGATTGTCGGGCGAGAGCCTGACGGTGCGGGCATCGGGATCGTAATGGTCGCCGGCCGCTGTCGTCTCGACCGCGACGGAGCCGAGCTGGAACCGGTCGAGCAGGTGACGGGCGAGTTCGCCGCCGGTGCCGGGCAGGTCCGGCCGCGCGGCGGCGTGCTTCGCCATCTCGCGCCGCACCCAGGCCTGTGGCCCGAAGATCAGGGCGAGCAGCAAGAGGGCGAGCACGAGATAAAGCATTCGACGTCACGTCCAGTCCGATCACGACAGCCAGCGCTTGCGGCGCTTGTAGCTTTTCACGTCGCGGAACGATTTCTTGTCGCCCTCCGCCACGCCCAGATAGAACTCCTTCACGTCCTCGTTCTCGCGCAGCATCTTGGCTTCGCCGTCCATGACGACGCGCCCGGTCTCCATGATGTAGCCATAGGTCGCGTAGCGCAGCGCCATGTTGGTGTTCTGCTCGGCGACCAGGAAGGAGACGCCGTCCTCGGCATTAAGGCGGCGGACGATCTCGAAGATCTCCTCGACGATCTGCGGCGCCAGCCCCATCGAGGGCTCGTCGAGCAGGATCATCTTGGGCTTCGACATCATCGCGCGGCCGACCGCGCACATCTGCTGCTCGCCGCCGGAGGTGTAGCCGGCCTGCGAGCTGCGGCGCTGCTTCAGGCGCGGAAACAGCTCGTAGATCTTCTCGAGGTCGCGCTTGATCGCGGCGTTGCCGTCGCGCCGCGTGAAGGCGCCGGTCAGCAGGTTCTCCTCGATCGAGAGATGGCCGAAGCAATGCCGGCCCTCCATCACCTGGATGCAGCCGCGCCGCACCAGCTCGTTCGGCGACATCCGGTCGACACGCTCGCCGTTGAAGACGATCGAGCCCTTGGTGACCTCGCCGCGCTCGGCCTTGAGCAGGTTCGAGATCGCTTTCAGCGTCGTGGTCTTGCCGGCGCCGTTGGCGCCGAGGATCGCGACAATGCCCTTGCGCGGCACCGTGAGCGAGACGCCCTTCAGCACCAGGATGACGTGATCATAGATCACCTCGATATTGTTCAGCGCGAGGATCGTGTCCGTCGCGGCGGCGCTGGCGGCAGGCTTTTCGAGTGTGGCGGTGGACATCGTGCCTCCAATCCTTCTCCCCTCGGGGGAGAAGGTGGCCCGGCGCAGCCGGGTCGGATGAGGGAAGGACGACGGAGAGGGAGACTTCCCTCATCCGTCGCCTTCGGCGACACCTTCTCCCCCGGAGGGGAGAAGGCTAAGTGGTCACGACGACTTCTCGCAGGACTCTGTCCGCTTCGGCCAGTTGCCGGCCTTCTCGACATAGTCCTTGGCATTGGCCTCGATCAGCGGACGCACCTCGTCCTTCAGCGGCTCCATCCAGTCGGAGCCCTTCGTCCACTTGGTGCCGTCCCACTCGGCCACATACATCTTGCTGTGCCCGGAATGGTCGGTGCAGGAGACGGTGGTCGGCGTGGCGAAACCCTCCATGCCGATCTCCTTCAGCCGCGCCTCGGTGATGTTGAGGGTCTCCAGGCCGCGGCGCATGTCCTCGCCGGTGATGACCTTCTTGCCGCTGAGCTTCTGCGCGTTGCGGATCGCCTCGGCCACCAGCATCGAGTTGTAGACGCCGCGATTATAGAGGTTCTCGCCGACCTTCTCCTTGGGCGCCAGGCTCTTACCTTTCTCCACGACATGTTTCATGATGTCCTGGATGATCGGGAAATTGGTGCCTGCCGCGTTCAGGTTGAGCGACTTGTAGCCCTTTGCTTCCGGCCCGCCCGCGCGCGCGTCGTCATCGCCGCCGGCCCACCAGACGCCGACCAGCTTGCCGATCGGGAAGTTGTTCTTGATCGCCTCCTTCACCGCGGTCGGGTTCATCGCGCCCCAGCCCTGGTTGTAGAGATAGTCCGGCCGGTCGCGGCGGATCGAGAGCCAGAGCGAGCCCTGGTTCTGCATGTCGGCGGCCGCGACGGGATAGAGCTTGAGCTCGAAGCCGTATTTCTTGGCGAGGTTCTCGAGCACCGGGATCGGCTCCTTGCCGAAAGGCGCGTCGAGATGGATCAGGCCGAGCTTCTTGCCCTTGAGCTTGTCCATGCCGCCGAGCTCGTTGGCCATGTGCCTGACCATCACCGAGGCGCCATCCCAATAGGTGAAGGGCGGGATGAAGACCCAGGGGAAGTTCGTGCCGTCGGCCGAGGCCGAGAGGCCATAGGCCATCGACAGGATCGGGATCTTGTCGATATGGGCGCGCGGGATGGCGGCCAGCGTCGCTCCGGTCGACCACGGGCTATAGACGATCGTGTTCTTCGACTTGGCCTGCTCGTAGCATTCGATCGACTTCTTGGTGTCGTAGCCGGTCTCGCATTCCTCGAAGTTGATCTTGACGCCACCAATGCCGCCATCGCGCTCGTTCAGCATCGTGAAATAGTCACGCATGCCGTCGCCGATCGGGATGCCGGAACCCGAGAACGGGCCGGTGCGATAGGCGTTGTTGGCGACGTAGATCGAGTCCTGCGCCAGCGCCGGCGCGGTCGCGCTCGCCGCGAGCAGGGCGCCGAGCGCCGCGCCTTTCATCAGACTGGTCTTCTTCATTTGCTTCCTCCGTGGTTGCACCGGACGCCGGCGGGGCCGCCCATCCGTTGTCTCGTGCCCGCCGCTTGACGATGGCGGCGGGTCGTATTCTTGGGCCCTTCCGGCCGAGGCATGAGCCTCAGTAGGGGAAGGGCCACGTCCGCAACTTCTGCTTCGTGATCTGCCAGAGCCGCGCCAGGCCGTGCGGCTCGACGATCAGGAAGAAGATGATCAGCGCGCCGACCAGCATGAAGGTGACATGCTCGGCGGCAGCGCCCGAGAGCGGCACGCCGAGCGCCGGCAGGCCGAATTTCAGGATGGTCGGCAGGCTGGCGATGAAGGCCGCGCCCATGAAGGAGCCGATCAGCGAGCCGAGACCGCCGAGGATGACCATGAACAGGATGTTGAAGGACAGGCGGATGGTGAAGACGTCGTTGGCTTCGCCGCCGCCATACCAGAGGAAGATCATCATCGCCCCGGCGACGCCAGCGAAATAGGACGAGACCGCGAAGGCGATGAGCTTGGCGTTGAGCAGCTTGATGCCCATCAGCTCGGCGGCGATGTCCATGTCGCGCACCGCCATCCAGGAGCGGCCGAGCTTGCCATGAACCAGGTTCGAGGCGAACCAGGTCAGCACCACGACGAGCCCGAGACAGACGAAATAGCGCGTCTCCGGCGTCGCCGACGCGCCGGTGATCGGGATACCGAACAAGGTGCGCTGAGGCACCTCGATGGCGCCCGAGGCGTTGTAGTTGAACAGCCATGGCACGCGCACGAAGGCCCATTGCAGGAAGAACTGCGCGGCGAGCGTCGCGACTGCGAGATAGAAGCCCTTGATGCGCAGCGAGGGCAGCCCGAAGAACACGCCGATCGCGGCCGAGAACAGGCCCGAGACCAGGATCAGGACGATGATGTTCACATCGGGAAAGAAGGTCGTCAGCTTGTAGCAGCCATAGGCACCCACCCCCATGAAGGCGGCGGTGCCGAGCGAGATCAGGCCGGTATAGCCGGTCAGGATGTTGAGCCCGATCGCCGCCAGCGAGAAGACCAGGAACGGGATCATCACCGTCGCGATGAAGAAGTCGTTGCCGATCAGCGGGATGCCAATGAAGGCGATGGCGAGGATGACCGCGATGCCGATCCGGTCCTGGCGGATCGGGAACACGGCCATGTCGGCGGCGTAGGTGGTCTTGTACTGGCCGGCTTCGCGATAGAACACGGTTCAGCCCCTCAAATCCGTTCGATGATCTTGTCGCCGAACAGGCCCTGCGGCCGGAACAGCAGGAAGCCGAGCGCGATGAAATAGGCGAGCCAGCTCTCGATGCCGCCGCCGATCAGCGGCCCCCAGTAGAACTCGCCGATCTTCTCGCCGATGCCGATGATCAGCCCGCCGACGATGGCGCCCGGGATCGAGGTGAAGCCGCCGAGGATCAGCACCGGCAGCGCCTTCAGCGCCACGATCTCGAGCGCGAACGACACGTCGGAGCGCGCGCCCCACATGATGCCGGTGATCAGCGCCACGATGCCGGCGGTGAACCAGACGATCACCCAGATCTGGTTCAGCGAGATGCCGACCGAGAGCGCAGCCTTGTGGCTGTCGGCGACCGCCCTGAGCGCCCGGCCGATGCGGGTATACTGGAAGAACAGCGCGAGCCCGGCGATCATCAGCGAGGCGATGACGGCCGCGGCGATGTCGATCTTCTGGAACGAGACGAAGCCGCCGAGGATCTTGGCGTCGAACGAGCCGCTCGGCAGGTAGAGCTCGCTGGTGATCATCCGCTTCGGATTGCCGCCGAAGACGGCCTCGCCGAAGCCGATCAGGAAATAGGTGATCCCGAAGGTCGCCATGAACAGGATGATGTCGGGCTGGTTGACCAGTGGCCGCAGCACCACCCGTTCGATCGTCACGGCGAGGGCGAACATCACGCCGAGCGTCAGGATGACCGCCAGGATCGCCGGAATGCCCATTTCGTGCAGGCCGACCAGGGTCAGCGCCGCGAACACGACCATGATGCCCTGGGCGAAGTTGAAGACGCCCGACGCCTTGAAGATCAGCACGAAGCCGAGCGCGATCAGCGCGTAGAGCACGCCCGAGACCAGCCCTTCCCAGATCGTCTGGACGAGCAGGTCCGGCGCCGAGGCCATTTGCTGGAACGGGTCGATCAGGACCTTGTGCAAGGTGCCCGAGCCGTCGATCTGCGCGCCGAGGATCGCCGCGGCGACGATGGCGGCGAGGATCAGGCCGGCCTTGATCCAGCCATTGGCGAGAAGGTTCGGCGCGGGCCGCGCGGCGACGTCGCTCATGACTGCAATCCCCTGGAGAACCGGCCCATCAGTGCGCCACCCCCAAATAGGCGTCGATCACCGTCTGGTCGCGCTTGACCGCGTCGGGCGTGCCGTCGGCGATCTTGCGGCCGTATTCGAGCACGACCACCCGGTCCGACAGGTCCATCACCACGCCCATGTCGTGCTCGATCAGCGCGATCGTCGTGCCGAACTGGTTGTTCACGTCGAGGATGAAGCGGCACATGTCCTCCTTCTCCTCGAGATTCATGCCGGCCATCGGCTCGTCGAGCAGCAGGAGCTCGGGCTCCATCGCCAGCGCCCGGCCGAGCTCGACGCGCTTCTGCAGCCCATAGGGCAGCTTGCCGACCGGCAGCTTGCGGATGTGCTCGATCTGCAGGAAGTCGATGATGTCCTCGACCACCTTGCGATGCTCGATCTCCTCCCGCATGGCAGGGCCGTGGCGCAGCGCCTGCCAGAAGAAGCCGCGATTCATCTTCAGCGTCCGCCCGGTCATGATGTTGTCGAGGGTCGACATGCCCTTGAACAGCGCGACGTTCTGGAAGGTGCGGGCGATGCCGGCCGCCGCCGCCCGGTGCGGCTTCATCTTGGTGCGGCGCACGCCCTTATAGGTGATCTGGCCTTCCTGGGGCTGGTAGAAACCGTTGATGCAGTTCAGCATCGAGGTCTTGCCTGCCCCGTTCGGGCCGATGATGGCGCGCACCTCTCCCTTGCGGATGTCGAAGGAGACGTCGGAGATCGCCTTCACGCCGCCGAAGCGCAGCGAGACATGCTCGACCGAGAGCAGCACCTCGCCCTTCTCGGTCCTGATCGGGGTCCCGGTCACGTTCATCGGTTCCGCATTCATGCTGCCCTCGCCGTCGCGGGACGTTCGGGGGCCGTCACCGGGTGGGTCTTGGCGTCGCGCACCTTGACGCGCGCCGAGATCACGCCCTTGCGGCCATCCTCGAAGGTGACTTCGGTCGAGATGTCGGCCTCGCTCGAGCCGTCATAGAGCGCCGCGACCAGCGGGGCGTAGCGCTCGGCGATGAAGCCGCGCCGGACCTTCTGCGTCCGCGTCAGCTCGCCATCGTCGGCGTCGAGCTCCTTGTGCAGGATCAGGAAGCGCTTGATCTGCGCCCCGCCCATCGCCTGCTCGGAGGCGAGCGATTTGTTCACCTCGTCGATATGCTTGGCGATCATGTCGTAGACGAGGTCGTGGCCGGCGAGCTCCTGATAGGAGGCATAGACGACGTTGTTGCGCTCGGCCCAGTTGCCGACCGCCGTCAGGTCGATATTGAGCGCGACCGTGGCGTAGTCGCGGCCCTGGCCGAAGGCCACGACCTCCTTGATGTTCGGATAGAACTTGAGCTTGTTCTCGATGTATTTCGGCGGGAACAGCTCGCCCGAATTGAGCTTTCCGACATCCTTGGCCCGATCGATGATCTTCAGGTGCCCGGTTTCGTCGAAGAAGCCGGCATCGCCGGAGCGGACATAGCCGTCGGCCGTCATCGTCTCGGCCGTCTTCTCCGGATCCTTGTAATAGCCGCCGAAGATCGACGGCGAGCGGTAGAGCACCTCGCCATTCTCGTCGAGCTTGATCTCGACCAGCGGCGCCGGGCGTCCGACCGTGTCGGCCTTGATCTCGCCATTCGGCTGCATGGTGATGTAGACGCCGGCCTCGGTCTGTCCGTAGAGCTGCTTCAGGTTCACCCCGATCGAGCGGTAGAACTTGAACAGCTCGGGGCCGATCGCCTCGCCGGCGGTGTAGCCGACCTTGATGCTGGACAGGCCGAAGCGGTTGCGCAGCGGCGCGTAGATCAGGATGTCGCCGAGCTTGTAGAGCAGCCGCGCGCCGAGCGGCACGGGTTCGCCGTTCAGGATCTTCTCGCCATGCTTCTTCGCCACGCCGAGGAAGTAGTGGAACATCTTCCGCATCAGCGGGCCGGCATCCTCCATCCGCACCATGGTGATGGTCAGCATCGTCTCGAAGACGCGCGGCGGCGCGAAGGCATAGGTCGTGCCGACTTCGCGGCGGTCGTCGATCACCGTCTCGGGCCCTTCCGGGCAGTTGACGCAGAAGCCGGCGACGATCGCCTGGGCATAGGAGAAGACATGGTCGCCGACCCAGGCGATCGGCAGATAGGCGATGACCTCGTCCTCCTGGTTCAGCCCGTCGAACTGGCAGCCGATCTCGGCCGCCGTGATGACGTTGTAATGGCTGAGCATCACGCCCTTGGGGCGCCCGGTCGTGCCCGAGGTGTAGAGGATGACGGCGAGGTCGGCGCCCGTGCCGGCCTCCATCTCGCGGTCGAGCGCCGCGGGCGCGGCCGAGTTCGCCGCGAGCGCCTTGGCGCCGGCCGCGATGACGGCGCCGATATCGTGCAGCTTGGCGTGGTCGTAGTCGCGCAGGCCGCGCGGTTCATCATAGAGCATCTGCCGCAGGCGCGGCAGCCGCTCGGCGATCGAGAGCACCTTGTCGACCTGCTCCTGGTCCTGCACGCAACAGAAGACCGCCTCGGCATGGTCGAGCACATAGGCCATCTCGTCGGCGACGGAATCGGCATAGACCGGCACCGGGATCGCGCCGAGCCACTGCGCCGCGCACATCGACCAGTAGAGCCGCGGCCGGTTGTAGCCGATGATCGCGACCTTCTCGCCGCGCTTGAGGCCGAGCTCCTGCAGCCCCCTCGCATAGGCGCGAACCTGCTCGGCCATCTCGGCCCAGGTCCAGGACTGCCAGATGCCGAGATCCTTGTGCCGGTACGCCGTGCGCTCGCCGCGCTCGCGGGCATTGCGCATCAGCAATTTCGGAAAGGTGTCCGCCTGGCCGGCGGTCGCGCTTGCCACGATTGCGTTCTCCCTGTCCGGCCGCCGTACATCGCAGCGACCGTCGTTCCGGGCCATTTCCGGCCTCGTTCTTCATGCAAGCCTTGCAGGCCCCACACATATTCGCAAGGAGGCACTTGACAGACAACTTGGTATTTGGTCGCTATTGTCCCGCCGAAGTGTGCATTGAACCGAATGCACCTCCTTTGCGATTTCACCTCCCTCGAAATCTCCAGGCTGCGCGACGGGCCAATGACCGGCCCTTCTCGTGTGCGGGGCCGCGGATAAGTGCGCGCTGGCGCCCCGCGCGCCTTTCATCCGCCGCCTTTCGGGAGCGAGTTTCGGGGCGAGGACAGGTCCATGCGCCTTCTTGCCGCGATCAGTCTGGCGATGATGCTTGCCGCTGGGGCGACGGAAACGCGCTCCCATCCGGCCCCGAGCGGCTGGGAATACCCTTTCGAATGCTGCTCGGGAGCCGATTGCGCGCAGATCGACGCCAGCGAGGTCCGGGAGAACAAGCCGGGTTTCATCGTGACGATCGAACCGGGCCGCCATCCGATGTGGCCGACCGAGCGCCGCAAGCCTCTCGTCCTCGAGATCCCGTACCAGAAGGTGCGCCTCTCGCCCGACGGGCTCTGGCATCTGTGCATCAACGATGCGGGCGAACTGCTCTGCTTCTTCTCGCCGGGCGGAGACTCGTAATGCCATCGGCCAGGTCCGCACCATGCAGTCTGGCCGGCCGATTGGAACGGGCGTATCGAGCGCCTCCGGTTACTGCGGCGTCTACAACGGGTGGATTGCGGACGTTATCGATGCTAGTCCGCCGTCATGCAGCTCGTCTTTATCTACGGTCAGGTCGCCTCAGGAAAGCTGACGATTGCGCGGGAAGTGGCGGAGCAAACAGGCGTCGCGCTGTTTCACAACCACCTGGTCGTGGATGCCGTTGCGGCCGTATTTCCCTTCGGCTCAGAACCCTTCGTGCGGTTACGGGAACTATTCTGGCTGGAAGTCATCTCGGAGGCAGCGAGGACCGAACGATCGGTCATTTTCACCTTCGCTCCCGAACCGACAGTCAAGTCCGACTTTCCAAATCGAGTGCAGGAGCTGGTTGAAGCCCGCGGTGGTAAGGTAGTCTTTATCGCGCTTTCGGTGTCCGAGAAGGAACAGGAAAGAAGGCTGATCGAGCCGAGCCGTGCGGCTTTCGGCAAACTTCGCTCGCTCGACCTTCTACGACAGCTTCGAAAGGACTTTTCAGCCTGCACCGCGTCCATGCCAATGGCAGACATAACTATCGACACCGATAGGATCGATCCTCGGGAGGCGGCGCGGATCATAATTTCGCGCATATCAGCATAGTGTCGTTTCCGAACGTTTGGGAGGTCGAGCGCCAACGTCCGAGATGGTCGCCAGCTGTCCTTGCGTCCCTGCCCCGACCTACCCCTCGTAGCGCGCCAGCCGCTCCAGATTCAGGATGGTGATCGAGCCGTGGCCGACCTCGAGCAGGCCGAGGCCGGCGAGCTTCGCCAGCCCCTGGTTGGCGACCTGCCGCGACATGCCGGCAAGGAGGCCGAGCTCCTCCTGCGAGATCGCCAGCGTCCTGTCTTGGTCGGGGTAGAGGATCGGATTGAACAGCCAGCCGAGATTGCGCGCCAGCCGGGCGGTCGAATCCAGCATCCGGTCGTATTCCGCCAGCGCGATGAACTGCGCCAGCCGCTCGTTGAACTGGTGCACCAGGAAGCGGTTGAAGGCGGCCGAGTGCTCGAACAGCCAGAGGAAGGTCGAGCGCCGCATCAGGGCGAGCTGCGTCTCGCGCAGCGCCACGAGATCGTAGCGCCGCGGCTCGGCCTTGATCACCGTGCCTTCGCCGAACCAGGCCCCGGCGCGCAGGCCGGCGAGCGTCGCCGATTTGCCCTCCTTCGAGGTGGTGCTCATCTTCACCAGCCCCTCGGCGACGCCGGTCCAGGATTCGAGCCTGTCACCGACATGGCAGATGTAATTGCCCTTGCCGTAGGATTTCAGACTGACGCCGCGGCGCGCCTCCTCGAACTCCTCCGGCTTCAGGTCGCGCGACCAGGCGGCGATGCGGCGCAGGTCTTCGGGGGAGATCAAGGCAGGTTCACCGCGTGTTGGAGCAGGCACGGGCCCGCAGTGCGGCTCAGTATGCGGCGTCAAACGCGGCCAACTCAAGCCCGGCGCATCAAGCCGGCCCTGGTATCAACCTTCGGTTCATTTGGCCCTGATCTGTATGGGCTGGTAGCGACGGGTCGCCGCCCAGAACAACAGCGCCAGCAGGCTGATCGTGGCTCCCAACACGCAGACGCCAATCCAGCCGGCGCGGGCATAGACCATGGTCGAAGCGATCGAGCCGAGCGCGCTGCCGACCGAGTAGAACACCATGTAGCCGCCGACGAGCCGGCTGCGGGCGTCGGGCCGCACCGCGAAGATCATGGTCTGGTTGGTGATGTGCACCGCCTGGATCGCAAGGTCGAGCAGGACAACGCCGATGACGAGACTCCAGAGCGACGTGCTCATATATGCGATCGGAACCCAGGACAGGACCATCAGCCCCAGCGAAAACCCGGTGACACGCTGGCCGAAGCCACGATCCGCGAGAGATCCGGCACGCGCAGCCGCTAGCGCTCCGGCCAGCCCGACGAGGCCGAACATCCCGATCTGGGTATGGGAGAGCGAAAACGGCGCGGCGCTCAGTGGCAGCACCAGCGAAGTCCAGAACACGCTGAACGTGGCGAAGATCAGCAGGGCGAGGACAGCCCGCACCCGCAGAACCGGCTCCCTGACGAACAAGCTGACCACCGACGCCAGCAGCTGCGGATAGGAGATCGTCGTCGCGACGCGCTCATGTCTCGGCAGCACCCGGAACAATAGGCCGGCCATCAGCAAGGTGAGCACTGCGGACGCCAGATAGACCAGGCGCCAGCCGCCGATATCGGCAAGCGCGCCGGAGACGAAGCGCGCCAGCAGAATGCCGATGACGATCCCGCTCGTGATCGTGCCGACGGTGCGCCCGCGCTCTTCATCTGCCGCCATGCTGGCCGCGAAGGCAACGAGCACCTGCACCACGACGGCGAGCAGGCCGACTGCGACCATTCCCGCCAGCAGGACGGCAGCGCTTGGCGCCAGCCCAACGACAATCAGGGCCAATGCCGACAGCAGCGCTTGCGCGCCAATGAGCCGGCGGCGGTCGAGCAGGTCGCCGAGCGGTACGATGAAGATCAACCCCAGCGCGTAGCCAATCTGGGTGACGGTCACGACGCCGCCGATCGCGGCAGGGCTGATCGCCAGATCCCGCGCCATCACATCGAGCAGCGGCTGCGCGTAATAGATATTTGCGACGCTGAGGCCGCAGGCGACAGCGAACAGCAGCGTCACGGAGCGGGAAAGTCCCCGCGCCGGCGCAGGTTCCGTCGCGTGTCCCGCCGTCGCGTCAAGGCGCGCGGCGACAGCCGCCCGGGACATCAGGGGCGTCTCTGAATTCATAGGCCTCATGGCGTTATCCTGTGCAGACTAGTCCTATTATAGAACCACATTGCATGCCACCAGATCTAGTCCTATCTTGAGACCGGAGATCACAAGGAGGTGAGATGCGGCCCCATGGTTAGGCGCACCAGCCTGAAGGAGGCGGATTGCCCCGTCGCCCGCGCCCTGGACGCCATTGGCGACTGGTGGTCGCTGCTGATCATTCGCGATGCCTTCAGCGGCCTGCATCGGTTTGGAGAGTTCCAGAAGAGCCTCGGCGTCGCGAAAGGCATTCTCTCCGCGCGGCTGCGCAATCTGGTCGAGCTCGGCATCCTCGAGGTCGTGCCGGCATCGGACGGCAGCGCCTATCAGGAATATGTGCTGACCGAGAAAGGGCGCGGCCTCTTCGTCGTCGTCGCCGGGCTGCGCCAGTGGGGCGAGGATCACTGTTATGAGCCGGGCGAGGCCCGTTCCAGCCTCATCGACAACGAGACCAGACAGCCGGTCGAACGGCTTGAGCTCCGTGCCGCCGACGGGCGCGTGCTTGGCCCGCTCAACACCACGGTGATGAGCGGCTAGGGATCAGCGCAGCGCGAACGCGACCGAGACGATCAGCAGGACGGCGAAGGCGACATTGATGAGCCGGTTCGTGCGCGGTTCATGGAAGAAGCGCGTCAGCGCCGCGCCGGTAACGAGCCAGACGAGATTGACGGCGGCGATGATCGCCAGCAGCACCGCGGCCTTCGCCAGCGCATCGGCGGTCACCCGCTCCCGCAGCAGGACGAAGCCGGAGAACAGCGCCGCCATCGCCGCATAGCCCTTCGGGTTGACCAGCGAGAGCAGGGCGCCGGCAACGAAGGACGGACGCTCGCCGCGTGCGTCCGTCGCGCTCAAGGGCGGCGCAGTGGCGATGCGCCAGGCGAGATAGAGGAAATATCCGCCCGCCGCGACGGTGACCGCCGGCGCCACACCGGGAACCGCCATCAGGATGCCGACCATGCCGCTGGCGGTGATGGCGATGACGCCAGCCATCCCGACGGTGATGCCGGCCGCATAGACGAGGCCCTCGCGCGCGCCGAAGGCCGCGCCGGTCGCCGCCAGGCTCAGGTTCGCCGGGCCGGGGCTGCCAGCAAGCGCTATAGCGGCCAGGACGAAGCCAACAAATCCCTCCATGCGGCGCCTCCCCGGCTGAGCAATGGCGGGAGTTGTCGGCCGATGTCCGGGCGCCGTCTTGAACGATCGTGCAGGGCGCTTGCGGGCCCTATTCCGCCGCCTTCGGCAACTCCAGGGCCGCCGCCGAGCCTTCGCGCAGACGCGCCAGCAGGTCCGCCTCTTCGGCCTTGGCCTGCTTGAGGTGGCGTTCCTTGACATGGCCGAAGCCGCGGATTTTTTCCGGGATCGCGGCCAGCGCCACGCAGAGCGCATGGTTCTCCGGCGTCAGTCGCGTCAGGATCTCGCCGATCAGCGCGTCGTAATCGGCGATGAGCTGGCGCTCGGTCTTGCGCTCCTGACTGTAGCCGAAGATGTCGAAGGCCGTGCCGCGCAGGCCCTTGAGCTTCGCCAGCAGGCCGAAGGCGCCCATCATCCAGGGGCCGAAGCTCATCTTGCGCGGCAGGCCGGTATTGGGATCGAGCTTGGCGAGCAGAGGCGGCGCCAGATGGAACTCGTAGCGCAGCTTCTCGCCGCTGGCGCTGTCCTTCTCGAAGGTCGCCGCGACCTGTTTCTGGAACGAGCCGTCGGTGTAGAGCCGCGCCACCTCGTATTCGTCCTTGTAGGCCATCAGCTTGAACAGGTAGCGCGCGACGCTCTCGGAAAGCGCGCTCTGCCCCGGCAGGACCTGCGTCTCCCTGACCTGGACGCGCGCCACGAGATGGCGATAGCGCGCGCCATAGGCGGCGTTCTGATAGGCGGTGAGGAATGCGACGCGACGCGCGATGATCTCGTCCAGCGTCTCCGAGATATGCCGCGCCTGCGTCGGCGCCTTGGCCTCAGCCAGCGCCGCGACCAGCGCCTGCGGATCATGCGCGGCGCGCCGGCCGAGCTCGAAGGCCTGGCTGTTCATCGCGACCGCTTCGCCGTTGAGCTCGATCGCCCGCATCAGCGCTGCGCGCGACAAGGGCACGCCGCCCGACTGCCAAGCATAGCCGAGCATGAACATGTTGGCGGCGATGGCATTGCCGAGGAAGGCGGTGGCAGCCGCCGTCGCATCGACGAAATGCGTGTGCTCGCGGCCGGCGGCCGACAGGATCGCGCGCTTCAGCCGCTCGATCGGCAAGGAGAAATCGGCATTGCGGGTGAAGTCGCCCGGCATGCTCTCGGCGGTGTTGACGACGACGGCGGAGCCGTCCGGCTTGATCGCGCCCAGCACCTTCTTGGAGCCGGTGACCGTGAGGTCACAGCCCAGCACGAGGTCGGCCTCGCCGGCCGCGACGCGAATGGCGTGGATGTCCTCGGGCCGGGGCGCGAGCTTGACATGGCTGAACACGGCGCCGCCCTTCTGGGCGAGGCCGGCCATGTCGATCATGCCGCAGCCCTTGCCCTCGAGATGCGCCGCCATGCCGAGGATCGCGCCGATGGTGACGACGCCGGTGCCGCCGACGCCGGTGACGACCACCGCGAAATTGCGGTCGAGCGCCGGCACGGCCGGCTCCGGAAGCTCGCTTGTGCCGAACGCCCCGGCATCGAGCCGGCGCGGCGCCGCCTTCTTCGGCCGCGCGCCATGCACGGTGACGAAGGAGGGGCAAAAACCCTTCACGCAGGAGAAGTCCTTGTTGCAGTTCGACTGGTCGATCTGGCGCTTGCGGCCGAACTCGGTCTCGAGCGGCTGCACCGAGACGCAGTTCGACTGCACGCCGCAATCGCCGCAGCCCTCGCAGACCAGCTCGTTGACGATCACGCGCTTGTCCGGATCGGGATAGTTGCCGCGCTTGCGCCGGCGGCGCTTCTCGGTGGCGCAGGTCTGGTCATAGAGCAGCAGCGAGACGCCCGGAACCTCTGTCAGCTCGCGCTGCACGGCGTCGAGGTCGTCGCGATGATGGATCGTCGTGCCGGCCGGCCATTGCGTGCCCGGCGGGTATTTGCCCGGATCGTCGGTGACGACGGCGACGCGGTGGACGCCCTCGGCGGCGATCTGACGCGCCATCTGGTCGGGCGAGAGATGACCTTCGGCCTGCTGGCCGCCGGTCATGGCGACGGCGTCGTTATAGAGCAGCTTGTAGGTGACGTTGACGCCGGCCGCGACCGCCCAGCGGATCGCGAGCGAGCCGGAATGGGTATAGGTGCCGTCGCCGAGATTCTGGAAGACGTGCTGGCGGGTCGAGAACGGCGCCTCGCCGATCCAGTTCGCGCCCTCGCCGCCCATCTGGGTGAAGCCGAAGGTCTCGCGGTCCATCCACTGCACCATGTAATGGCAGCCGATGCCGGCATAGGCGCGCGAGCCCTCGGGCACGACCGTCGAGGTGTTGTGCGGGCAGCCGGAGCAGTAATAGGGCGTGCGCTTGGCGATGTCCTGCGCCTCGGCGAGCCGCCCTTGCGCCTTGGCGATCTCCTCCAGCCGGGCGCGCAGCGCGGGATCGTCCTTGTATTGCAGCAGGCGCGCGCCGAGCGCGATCGCGACATCGTTTGGGTCGAGCGCGCCATGGACCGGGAAGAGCCACTCGCCCTTTTCGTCCTTCTTGCCGATCACCATCGGCTGGTGCTTCGAGCCGTAGAGCTCCTCGCGCACCTGGACCTCGATCAGCGAGCGCTTCTCCTCGACCACCATGACGAGGTCGAGCCCGGCGACGAAGCTCTTCAGCTCGCTCGGGTCGATCGGCCAGGGGCAGGCGACCTTGAACAGGCGGATGCCGAGATCATTGGCCCGGACCTCGTCGATGCCGAGATCCTCCATCGCCTGGCGCACGTCGAGATAGGACTTGCCGACGGTGATGATGCCGATGCGCGGCTTCTTGCCGCCCGAGGTGATGGTGTGATTGAGCTTGTTGGCGCGCAGATAGGCCAGGATCGCGGCGCGCTTGTGGATATGCAGGCGCTTCTCCTGGTCGACGAAATCGAGCTCGCGCCGGATGCTCAGGCCGCCGGGCGGCATCACGAAATCGCTCGGCGTGACGATCTCGACCCGGTCGACCGAGCCGTCGACCGAGGCGGTCGATTCGATGTTGTCCTTCACGCATTTGATGCCGACCCAGACCGAGGCGAAGCGCGAGAGCGCGATGCCGTGCAGCGCATAATCCATGATCTCCTGCACGCCGGCCGGGTTCAGGATCGGCATCATCCGGTCGACGAAGACGAACTCGGTCTGGTGCGCGTTGGTCGAGGATTCGGCGGTGTGGTCGTCGCCCATCAGGCAGATCACGCCGCCATGCGGCGAGGTGCCGGCCATGTTGCCGTGGCGGAAGACGTCGCCGGAGCGGTCGACGCCCGGGCCCTTGCCGTACCAGAGCGCGAAGACGCCGTCATATCTGCCCTCCCCCTGCAATTCCGCCTGCTGGGAGCCCCAGACGGCGGTCGCGGCGAGGTCCTCGTTGAGGCCGGGCTGGAAGACGATATCGGCAGCCTTGAGCTGCTTGCCGGCGCGCATCAGCTGCTGGTCGAGCCCGCCCAGCGGCGAGCCGCGATAGCCCGAGACGAAACCGGCGGTGTTCAGGCCGGCGCGGCGGTCGCGCTCGCGCTGGACCATCAGCACGCGGGCGATGGCCTGCGTGCCGGTCAGGAAGATCTTCTGCTTGGTGAGGTCGTATTTGTCGTCGAGCGCGACCTCGCGCAATCCGCTGGCCTCGGCCTTCGCGGCGGCGCCGGGCTTCTGCTGCATCTCGGTCATGGTCGACCTCCCACGATCGTCCCGTTACGGAAATATGGGGTCGGTTGATCCGGCCTCCAACCTGATAATATGTCAGTAATGCTGACATATCTCCCGCCCATGGTCAATCACCCTGGGATCGTTCCAGAATGCGCCGCGATTTGGCCCCCTTTGCAAGAGATGGCTGAACCGGAGCCCGCATCACCGCACGGATCGACGCGATTGAGGATTGGTTAACCATGTCGGGCCCAGCCTGCCGCCGCAACCGAGGAGACCTGCTGTCGTGACCCGCTGCCGTGGCCTGCTTCCGCTCATGGCGATCCTCGCCTGGCTCGGGCTGACCGGCCTGGTCCAGGCGCATCCCCACGTCTTCGTCAGCGCGCGCGCCGAGATCCTCTACGCGCCGGATGGCAGCGTCAGGGCCCTGAAGCATATCTGGAGCTTCGACGAGGCCTATTCGGCCTTCATCACCCAGGGCCTCGACAAGAACGGCGACGGCAAGCTCACGCCCGACGAACTGGCGGAGCTCGCGAAGATCAATATCGAATCCCTGCCCGATGTCGGCTTCTTCACCGTCGCCAAGGCCAATGGCAGGCCGCAGGAATTCGGCCAGCCGAGCGATGCCGGCCTCGTCTTCGAGAACAAGATCCTGACCCTGACCTTCATCCTGCCGCTGAAGGCGCCGGCGACGGCCAATCGCTCCTTCGGCATCGAGATCGGCGACCCGACCTATTTCGTCGCTTTCGACATCGCCGACGCGCAGGACGCGGTCATCACCCGCGACGCGCCGAAGGGCTGCGTCGTCCGCATCGCCCGCCCGCCCAAGCTCGACGCGGCGACCCAGCAGCGCCTGTCGCAGGAGGACATCACCGCCACGCCCGACATGAGCGGCTATCAGGTCACCACCCGCGCGCTGGTCGCATGTCCCTGAGCTCGTCACGCGCGGCCGCTCCCGGTCTGCCGCTGCTCTCGCGCCGGCTCGTCGTGATGCTGCTGGCGCTGCTGCTGGTGGCCGGTGCGCTGGCGTCGCTGGCCTGGCTCGTCGCGAGCCTCTACCCGCCGCCACCGCCTCCGCCGCGCAACCCGTTCGGCACCGCCCTGCCCCGCGAGGCCCTGCCCGCGACCACCGGGATCGGCGCGATCATCCTCTCCTGGCAATCGGCCTTCTATCGCGAGCTGACGGCGACGCTGAAGGCGATCGGCCAGAGCAGCACGGCGCTGCCCGGCCTGCTCGGCCTCGCCTTTGGCTACGGCGTCTTCCACGCCGCCGGCCCCGGCCACGGCAAGGCGGTGATCTCCGGCTATATCGTCGCCGACAACCGCAGCCTGCGCAGAGGGCTGGGACTGAGCTTCGCGGCGGCGATCCTGCAGGCGCTGGTCGCGATCGGGCTCGTCCTCAGCCTGACGATCCTGCTGCGGGCCACGGCCAGCACGATGGGCGCGACGACGCGGCTGATCGAGCAGGCGAGCTTCGCCCTGGTCGGGGTGGTCGGGCTCTGGGTGCTCTGGCGCAAGGCCGGGGCGCTGGCGGCGCTGGCAAATGGCGCGCCGGCGCATGACCCCGCCTGCGACCATGTCCATATGCCGGGTCCCGACGAGATCTCGCGCCTGCGCGGCTGGCGCGAGATGGCGGGCGTCGTCTTCGCCGCGGGCCTGCGCCCCTGCGCCGGCGCGCTGATCATCCTGGTCTTCGCGGTCTCGCAGGGCCTGCTCTGGGCCGGCGTGGCCGCGACCTTCGCCATGGCGCTCGGCACCGCCCTGACCACCGGCGCTTTGGCGGCGCTCGCCGTGTTCTTCAAGTTCGCGGCGCTGAAGCTCGCCGGCGGCGGCAGCCTGCGCGGCGCCCGCATCATCGCGGCGCTCGAAGTCCTGGCGGCGGCGTTCGTCGCTGTGCTCGGCCTTGCCCTGTTCCTCGGGCTCTGGGCGAGCATCGGAAGCTGAGCGCCGGGCGCGTCATGCTCGGGCTCGACCCGAGCATCTCTGTCCGGAGATTCTCGGCTCTCCGCTGCGCTACGGCCGAGAATGACGGCTCAGGCCCGCTGCGGGTCGTTCTCCAGCAGGATCGGGCTGCCATGCGGCGTCGCTTCTGCGGCCCGCGCCCAGGCGGCGGCAAGCGCGTCGACGCCGTCATGCGAGGCCAGCCCCTTGGCGATCAGCAGGTGCTCCAGCGCCTCGCACCAGCGCTCGTAATAATCCGAGCCGTCGCGACAGCCCCCGGCGGCGATCGCCTCGCGGATCTCGGCGCCGAGCGCCTCCGCCCATTCCTGCGCCGTGAACACGCCCCGATTCTGCAGCGCGACGACCAGCGCAAAACCCTGCGCCTGCCAAGGCTCGGCGAAGACCGGCCCCTCGGAATCACGCGGGATCGGCGTGCCGGCGGCGAGCGCGTCAGTCAGCTTCGCGTCAGGCCGGCTCAAGATAGCTCTCCCAGGCCTCGATGCTGACGCTCGAACTCGGGTCGGCGTCGCGGCCCCAGAGCTCCGGCCCGGTGAAGACGATCGTGTAGAGCCATTGCGCCGTCTCCGGCTGGCCCTGCGCGCCGGTATCGGGGAAGACATGGCAGCCGGTGACGCGCTCGACGACGCCGGTCTTGCCGCGGGCATAGCGCGGCAGGCGGGTGTGATGCCGGGGATGCATCACGATGGTGCGGACCTTGTCCCCCACCGCGAAGCGCGCCGGGGTGGCCGCCTCGCGCTCATAGGGAAAGCCGCGCCGCAGCACGGCCGGCACGTCCTCGCCCTTGAGAACCCGCTTCGGCATCGCACCGGATTGGACGGGCTTGCCGTTCTCCAGCTCCTCCGGCGTCGCGAAACCGTGCCGGAGCAATACGTCGCGCAGACCGGCATACCAGATCTCGTAATAGGACAGGGACAGGTAGTCGGCCGGCGGGATGCTCTCGCGGGCGTGCCGGATCTCGTCGATGGTCCAATGCCCCATCGCGCCGGCGGCGACATTGAGCGCGAGCATGCGCTTCTCCCACTCGCCGTGGAAGACCGGCTCGTTCGGCTCGGGCACGACCGGCCCGAAGCCCATCTGGCCGCCAAGGTCCTGCCCGCCATTCATGACGACGCCTCCGCGCTGGGGAGCCCGACGCCGATCATCGAATCGCGCGTGACGATGCCGGCGAGCCGCTCCTCGTCCCAGCCCTCGGTGCCGGCGGGGCGCTGGGGGATGACGATGAAGCGCGTCTCCGCCGTCGAGTCCCAGACCCGGATGCGCTGCGTCTCGGGCAGGCTCACGCCGAAATCGGCCAGCACGCCGCGCGGGTCCATGACCGCGCGCGAGCGATAGGGCGGCGACTTGTACCAGACCGGCGGCAGGCCGAGCACCGGCCACGGATAGCAGGAGCACAAGGTGCAGACGATGAGGTTGTGCTCCTCGGGCGTGTTGAACACGGCGACGATATGCTCGCCGCCGCGGCCGCCATAGCCGAGCTCGGCGACCGCCGCCGTACCGTCCTGCTTCAGGCGCTCGGCGAAGGCCGGATCGGTCCAGGCCTTCGCCACGACCTTCGCGCCGTTGCGCGGACCGACCTTGGTCTCGTAGGTCTCGACGATGGCGTCGAGCGCGGCCGGGTCGACATAGCCCTTCTCGACCAGCAGCGTCTCCAGCGCCTTCACCCGCGCCTCGATCAGGGTGTAATGATTGTCGTGGTCGTGATGATGGTGATGATGGTGATGATGGTGATGATCGCTCATCGGAGCTTCCCACTGTCTCGTCATTGCGAGGAGAGCAGCGACGAAGCAATCCAGGGGGACTGCGCGAGCCCTGGATTGCTTCGCTGCGCTCGCAATGACGACATTACGCGATCCGGATGCGCGCCGCCCGCTCGAACTTCACGGCGAAATGCACCAGCGACTTGTCCGAGCCCTTCGGCCCGATCAGCGACAGGCCGAGCGGCGCCTCCTCGCGCTGCGCCGCCGGAATCGTCACCTGCGGAAAGCCCGAGAGACCGGACAGGCAGAGCAGGCGCAGCGCCCGGTTGCGGAAATCCTCGAACTCGGCCTCGCCCGCGCTGCTCAGCGGCGCGATGTCCGGCATGGTCGGCAGGATCAGGACGCCGTCGGAGCCCAGGAGCTTGGCCAGCTTGGCGCGAAACGCCTTGCGGACCTTCTCGGCCTTGGCGTGATCGGCCTCGGTCACCGATTTCGAGAACACGAAGCGCTCGGCGACGCCGGGCCCGAGCGGCAACCCGAAGCGTTCGATCAGCGCGCCGTCGGCCTGCCAGGCCTCGCGGCCCTGCACCCAGCGGAAGGCCCAGTAGAGCGCGTCGAGATCGCGCGCGACCTTGACCGTTGCCGGCTGGCCGAGCAGCGGCATCGCGCGCTGCACGACATTGCGCAACGCGTTCTCCGCATCCGGCAAGGCCTCGGCGAACATGTCCTGCGCCAGCAGCAGCCGCGGCGTCTCCGGCAGGACCGTGGCGTCCTTGCCGAAGAGGACGTCGCCGACGCGGGCGAAGGTCTTGCCGTCGCGCGCGAACCAGCCGGGCGTGTCGAGGCTGGCTGCCAGCGGCCAGACCCGCTTCAGCGAGAGCCGGCCATGCGTCGGCCTGATGCCGAAAAGCCCGCCGAAGCTCGCCGGGCCCCGCACCGAGCCGCCGGTGTCGGAGCCGAGCGCGATATCGGCGAGCCGGCCGGCCACCGCCGCCATCGATCCGGAGGACGAGCCGCCGGTGATGCGGTCCGGCGCCGCCGGGTTGATCGGGGAGCCGAAATGCGCGTTCTTCCCGGTCATCGAGAAGGCGAGCTCGTCGGTATGGGTCTTGCCGACGAAACTGGCGCCGGCATCGAGCAGCGCCTTCACGATCGGCGCCGTCTTGGCCTTGATGCCGGACTGCGCCAATACGGTCGGCGAGCCTGCCCCGGTCGGGTAGCCCTTGACGTCGAACAGGTCCTTGACCGCGAGCGTCAGGCCGGCAAGCGGCCCGCTCGCGGCGTTTTTTACGGCCGCGTCCGGATAGGGCACGAAGCAGCGGAACGGATCGTCCTTGACCATCAAGCTCAAACCCCCTTGGCGTCACCGTCGGAACGCGGATCATGCGTGGCTTCGACATGGCCCTTCTGGTGTTTCACCAGCATGCCGGCATGGCCGAAACTGTCGGAATAGGCCTCGCTATACTCCTCGACCGGGTGGCCGGCGGCGGTGAGCCGCGCGAGCAGCATCGGATCGAACCGGCTCTCCAGCTTGAGCGAGAGCGAGCCTGCGCCCCAGGTCTTGCCGAAGAGCCAGCGCGGCGCATCCACCGCCGTCGCCGGATTCTGGCCGAAGCGATAGCGCGTCAGGATCTGGGCCTGGAACTGCGGCTGGCCATCCCCGCCCATCGCACCATAGGACATCACGCGGCCGTCGTCGAAGCGGGCGAGCGGCGGGTTGAGCGTGTGGAAGGGCTTGCGGCCCGGCGCCAGCGGATTGAGCGCCGCCTTGTCGAGCGAGAAGGAGACGCCGCGGTTCTGCCAGTGGATGCCCGTGCCGGGCAGCACGCAGCCCGACCCGTATTCCCAGTAGAGCGACTGGATATAGGAGACGGCGAGCCCGCTCGAGTCGATCGCCCCCATCCAGACCGTGTCGCCCTCGCCGGTCTTGAACGGCCAGCTCGCGGCGCGCTTGCGGTCGATCGCCGCCGCCTCGCGCGCCAGCGCTTCCTCGGCGAGGAAGCTGCCCGGATCGGCTGTCATATGGGCCGGGTCGGTGATCTGCCGGTCGCGGATCGCGAAGGCGCGCTTCGTCGCCTCGACCAGCCCGTGATGGTGATCGAAGCTCTCCGCCCGGGCCACGCCGAGCTTCTCGAAGATGCCGAGGATCAGGAGCGAAGCGAGGCCCTGCGTTGGCGGCGGGAAATTGTAGGCCGTGAGTCCCGGCAGCTTCAGCGAGAGCGGCTGCACGGCCCGCGCCGTGAAGGCTGCGAGGTCGGCGCGGGTCACCGGCGCACCGATCCTGTCGAGATCGGCGCCGATCTCGCGGCCGATATCGCCCCGGTAGAAATCGTCGAGCCCGGCATGGGCGAGCTGCTTGAGCGTGGCGCCGAGCGCTTCCGGCTTCCGGCGCGCCCCGGCCTTGGGCTGCTCGCCATCCGGCCAGAAGAAGCTGCTGAAGCCGGGCGCGAGCTTCGTCGCCTCGACCTCCTGCGGCCAGGTGCGCAGCTCGGAGTCGGAGACCGCGTAGCCGACATCGCAATGGCTGATGGCGTCGGCCAGCAGGTCGCGCAGCGGCATGCGCCCGCCCAGCGTCTCCGAGAGCTTGAGCGCCGCCTGCCAGCCGCCGACCGCCCCGGCGACCGTCAAGGCCGCGTCCGGCCCGCGCGACGGGATGACGTCATGGCCCTTGTCGCGATAGCGCTCGATCGTCGCCAGCGCGCCGGCGGGTCCGCAGGCCTCGAGCGCATGGACCTTGCCGCCCGGCTCGTGCACCAGCCAGAAGCCGTCGCCGCCGATCGCGTTCATATGCGGGTAGACGACCGCGATGGTCGCGGCCATCGCCACCATCGCCTCGATGGCGTTGCCGCCTTCGGCAAGGATCGCGCGGCCGGCCTCGGAAGCGAGATGGTGAGGCGCGGCAGTGGCGCCGGCGGCGAAGACAGGCGTATCGATCATCGAGGCCTTTGCAATCCGGGTCGAAGCACCCATGTGCCATGGGCATGATTTTGTCGGGGCGCGATTTTGTTGCATGCCGGCAGCGTGTCGGCTAGGCGGTAGCGCGCATGAATTTTCAAGGAACGGACATGGCTGAGAAGCGTGGCACCTGGCGTACCCTGATCATGGTGATCTCGCTCGGCATCCTGATCGCGGTCGAGCTCTTCGGGGTTGCGCTGGCCTCCGGCTGGGCGCTGGCCGGCCTGTTCGAGCTCGGCCATGTCGTCGGTTATGTGCTGATGGCACTGTTCTCGGGCTTCGCGGCCTACGGCATGCTCGTCTTCATGCGCCGGGTGATCAAGGTCGAGCATATCGGCGAGCGTTTCTGACGCCAGGATCTTTCAGCGGCACGGCCTGAGGGTGACCGGATCGGCCTTCGCGGGCAGGTAGACCCCCATCGGCCGACATTCCGCCCTGACGCAGACCCGCCAATCCGCCGTCGCGCCGGAGCGGCGCATCACCACTTCCGGCAGATCGGGCAGCGCCGGCGTCCAGCGCCAGAACCCGTCACGCAGCACCGCGTCCTCGGGCGGGTCCATGCCGGCGCCGGACCCTTCGATCCGCGCCTCGACCAGCCGCAGCCCGCCCGGCGCCTCGCGCCAGACCTCCTCCCAGAGCGTCTTCTGCACCGAATGGCGCCAGCGCAGGGTGATCTCGCTCGCGCTGAGCGAGATCACGAGCGCGCCGGCGGCGAGGCAGAGGCTCATGCCGGGAGCTGCTTCGCCGCGCGCGCGCGCCAGACATGCTGGGCGACCAGCAATGCGCCGAGGATGAAGCCGGCCTCGTCGGTGACCGGCAGGGCGGCGACCAGCAGCGCGGCGGCGACCGTCGCGAGGACCCGCTCCCAGGTCGCCAGCCGCGCGCTCAGATAGCCGACGACGGCGGCGCCCCACAGGATCATCGCGAAGCTCGCCTTGGCGACGATATAGACCACGGCGAGCCAGTAGGACGAGCCTTCCAGCCCGGCCACCGGCTGCAGCATCAGGTTGGGATCATAGACCGCCATGAAGGGCACGACGAAGCCCGGCAGCGCGATCTTCACCGCCTGCACGCCGATCTTCATGCCCGAGACCTTGGCCATCGGCGCCGCCGCGAAGGCCGCCAGCGCCACCGGCGGCGTCAGGTCCGCCATGATGCCGAAATAGAACACGAACATGTGGCTGACGATCAGCGGCACGTCGAGCTGGAGCAGGATCGGCGCGGCGAGCGACGAGGTGATGATGTAGTTCGGGATGGTCGGGATGCCCATGCCGAGGATCAGGCTGAAGATCATCGTCAGCACCAGCGCCAGGAACATCGAGTTCTTGCCGACGCCGATCAGCCAGGAGCCGAAGATCGTGCCGATGCCGGTCAGCGTCATGGTGCCGATCACGATGCCGACCAGCGCACAAGCGAGACCGACCGGCAGCGCCTGGCGCGCGCCGTCGGCGAGCGCCTCGATGCAGGAGCGCAGCACGTCGCGGCCGGATACGCCGCGCAGCACGTTCCAGACCACCAGCGCCAGCACGACCATCAGCACGGTCGCCATGCTGATCGTCATCGAGGCGGCCGAGATCAGCGCGAAGCCGACCCAGAACACGATCCGCAGGGCCGGCGTCGCCAGGCCCGCGGAGACCGCGAGCGCGAGGATCAGCGCGACGGTGAGGGCAAGGCCGATCGCCCCGGCGAAGAGCGGCGTGAACCCGGCGAAGAGCAGATAGACCAGCACCAGCAGCGGCGCGATCAGGTACCAGTTCTTGCGCAGCTCGGCCCGGGCGCTCGGCAGCTCGGATTTTGGCAGCCCGTGCAGTCCGAGCTTGCCGGCCTCGAGATGGACCGCCCAGTAGCAGGCGCCGAAATAGAGCAGCGCCGGGATGATCGCCGCCTCGACGATCTTGGAATAGGGCACGTCGATCGTCTCGGCCATGATGAAGGCGACCGCCCCCATCACCGGCGGCATGATCTGGCCGCCCATCGAGGACGTCGCCTCGACGCCGCCGGCGAAGGCACCGGTGAAGCCGGAGCGTTTCATCAGCGGAATGGTGAACTGGCCGGACGCCACGACATTGGCGACGCCCGAGCCCGAGACGGTGCCCATCAGCGCCGAGGAGGCGACGCAGACCTTGCCCGGTCCACCCTGCTTGCCGCCGAAGACGGCCATCGAGATGTCGTTGAAGAAATCGATCACGCCCGCCCGCTCCATGAAGGCGCCGAACAGGATGAACAGGAAGATGAAGGTGGCCGAGACCGCCGTCGGCGTGGCGTAGAGCCCTTCCGTGCCGAAGGCCATCTGCTCGACGACCTGGTCGAGGCCGTAGCCGCGATGGTCGAACGGCGCCGGCAGGTAGTTGCCGAAGAAGCAATAGGCCAGGAAAGCGCCGGCGACGAGCGGCAGGGCGATGCCCATGGCGCGCCAGACCAGCAGGAACAGCACCGCGAGCGCCGCGAGCCCGACCACCATGTCCGACAGCGTCAGGTCGCCGGCCCGGTTCACCAGCTCGACATAGTTCCACCAGTGGTAGAGCCCGATGACGAAGCCGACGATGCCGACCGCCCACCAGAAGATCCGGGCCGGCGGCGAGGTCTCGTCCGCATTGGCGAGCAGCCCGCAGGCCGTCAGGCACAGGAAGCCGACATGGACCGTGCGCAGAACCTGGTTGGGCAGCGTGCCGGTATAGAGCGTGACGAGCTCGAAGGCGCCGAGCAGGGCGAGGAAGGCGATCATCGCCTCGCCCATCATCCGTCCGCGCAGGGCCGACAGTATGATCCAGGCGAACCAGAGCACGAAACCGACCCGGATCAGCGTGATCGGCGTCAGCCAGCGGACCTGATCGATCACGCGGAAATCGAGCGGGATGCCGAAGGCGGTGACGATCTGGAAGGCGGAGAAGGCCACCGCGATCCAGAACAGCGCCCGCCCTTTCCAGCCGGTGCCGAACGTGGCCGGCAGGCCGTGCTCGGGATCATGCGGGGCAGGCACGGGCGCGCCGGCGACATCCGGCACCGCGAGAGGTCTGATCTTATCCTGGCTCATGACAACGTCCCCGTCCCGGCCGCTTCGTGACCGGCGGCCTCTCTGGCAGTGCTTCAGACAAAAGGCGAGGCCGGTGAACCGGCCCCGCCCTAAAATTGCGCCTCGAAAGGCCCGACCCTCAGGAGCCGACCTTGAGCCCCTTCTCCTTGAAGTAGCGCGCCGCGCCCGGATGCACCGGCAGCGGCATGCCTTCCAGCGCGTTCTCGAGCTTGATCGACCGCGCAGCCGCATGAGCAGCGCTGAGCTCGCCGAGATTGTCGTAGATCGCCTTGGTCATCTGGTAGACCGTCTCCTCCTTCATGCCCTCATGGGTCACGAGATAGTTGACGACGGCGGCGGCCGGCACGGCGGCGGTCTGGCCGGTATAGGTGTTGGCCGGGATGGCGACCTTGACGAAGGGCGGGCCGGCCTTGTCGACCACGGCGGCCGGCACCTCGACGACGGTGATCTCGACCGAGGTCGCGAGGTCGCGCAGCGAGGCGACGCCGAGCCCCGCCGATTGCAGCGTCGCGTCGAGCTGGCGGTTCTTCATCAGCTCGACCGATTCGGCGAAGGGCAGGTACTCGATCTTGCCGAGATCCTTGTAGCTCATCCCCGCAGCCGCGAGGATGGCGCGGGCATTGAGCTCGGTGCCGGATTTCGGCGCGCCGACCGAAAGCCGCTTGCCCTTGAGGTCGGCCAGCGTCTTGATGCCGCTATCCTTCGAGGCGACGATCTGGACATAGTTCGGATAGATCGCGGTGATGCCGCGCAGCTTCTTCAGCGGCGTTTTGAAGCCAGCCTCCTCGTCGCCCTTCCAGGCCGCATCGAGCGAATCGCCGAGCGTGAAGGCGATCTCGCCCTTGCCCTGCTGCAGCAGCTGCAGGTTCTCGACCGAGGCCTTGGTCGCCTGCACGGTCGGGCGGACATTGGGGACCTTCTCGCCATAGATCTTCGAGAGCGCGACGCCGAGCGGATAATAGACGCCCGAGGTGCCGCCGGTCAGCACGTTGATGAAATCCTGCGCCTTCGCACCGGCCGGCGCGAGAGCCAGCAGGGCAGCGGTGGCGATGCCGGCCAGCGGCCGGCCGCGAAACAGCGTCTTCATGAAACCTCCCAGGAACGCATTCCCGGCACGATCGACCGGGCTGTGTCCGTTGTAGAGCAGGCGGCACCGTTAGGGAAAGTCGACAAAAGGGGCAGTTTCGCCGCGTCGCCCGACGGGGGTGACGCTTTCGCCATGATTGCAGTGCATTCGGCCGGCTCTCGCCTCGGTTGCCCTTGCTCCTTAGGCGGGTTAGCCCCGACAATGACATTCCTGAAAGCGCCGAGCCCCCTGCAGACATGCAAGCCAGATCGAAATCTCCCCTCCTTGACCGCCGCATCCTTCTTGCCGGTGCCAGCGCCACCGCGGCGCTCGCTGCGCTCGGCTTCGCACCCGAGGCGCTGGCGCAGCAGGGGCTGAAATTCGGCACGTCGGAGGCTTTCAGCTTCGAGGGCCTCAAGGCGCGCGCCCGCGATCTGGCGGGCAAGCCCTACGCGCCGCCGCCCCCGCCACGCGCCGATATCCTGGAGCGGATCGACTACGACGCCCATGGCAAGATCAAGTTCAAGCCGGAGATGGCGCTCTGGGCCGATGGTCCCTCTCCCTGGCCGGTGACCTTCTTCCATCTCGGCCGCTACTTCCAGAAACCCGTGCGCATGCATGTCCTCGACCACGGCAAGGCGCGCGAGATCGTCTATGATGAGAGCTATTTCGAGATGCCGGCGGATTCCCCGGCCCGCGAGCTGCCGACCGGCGCGGGCTTCGCCGGCTTCCGCTTCCAGGAGAGCCGCTCTGGCCATCCCGGCCGCAAGGGCGAGCAGCTCGACTGGAAGAAGAACGACTGGGTCGCCTTCCTCGGCGCCTCCTATTTCCGGGCCATCGGCGAGCTCTACCAATACGGGCTGTCGGCGCGCGGGCTCGCGATCGACCCGGCCGTCGCCGGCAAAGCCGAGGAGTTTCCCGACTTCACCCATGTCTGGCTCGAGACGCCGCAGGCCGGCTCCGAGCATGTCGTGGTCTATGCGCTGCTCTCGGGCCCCAGCGTCGCCGGCGCCTATCGGTTCCGGATGCATCGCGGCAAGGGCGTCACCATCGAGATCGAGAAGGCGATCTTCCTGCGCCACGATGTCGCCCGCCTCGGCATCGCGCCGCTGACCTCGATGTACTGGTATTCGGAGACCGCGAAATCGACGGCGGTCGACTGGCGCCCGGAGGTGCATGATTCCGACGGGCTGGCGCTCTGGACCGGCTCCGGCGAACGCGCCTGGCGGCCGCTCAACAACCCGCCGCGCACGGTTGCCTCGGCCTTCGGCGACGACAATCCGCGCGGCTTCGGACTGATGCAGCGCGACCGCGAGGTCGGCCATTATCTCGACGGCGTCTTCTACGAGCGCCGTCCCAGCCTGTGGATCGAGACGATCGGTCAATGGGGCAAGGGCGCGGTCCAGCTCATCGAGATCCCGACCGACGACGAGATCCACGACAATATCGTCGCGATGTGGGTGCCCGAGGGCCAGGCCAGGGCCGGCGCGTCCTACGAGTTCCGCTACAGGCTGCACTGGCTGGCCGACGAGCCCTTCCCGCCCGCGCTCGGCCGCGTCGTCGCCACGCGCCTGGGCAATGGCGGCCAGCCCGGCACTGCCCGGCCCAAGGGCGTGCGCAAATTCATGGTCGAGTTCAAGGGGCCGGTGCTCGAGAACATCCCCTTCGGCGTGAAGCCCGAGGTCGTGCTCTCTGCCTCGCGCGGCGCCTTCTCCTATATCTTCGCGGAAGCGGTGCCGAACGACGTGCCCGGCCATTGGCGCGCGCAGTTCGATCTCACCGTCGACGGCGCCGAACCTGTCGAGATGCGCTGCTATCTGCGCGGCGGCGACCAGGTCCTGACCGAGACCTGGATGTATCAGTACCTGCCGTTCTGAGCTCAGCCGTCGGGGCCGAGGAACATCATCCGCGTCAGCAGCGTGTGGTTCGACTCCGCCACCATCAGGGCGACGAAGACCAGCACCGCCAGCGGCGGCAGCAGGATGGCATAGGTCAATGCCAGCCGTTCCCAGGCCATGTGCATGAACACGGCGACGATCAGGCCGGCCTTCAGCATCATGAAGATCAGGATCAGCGACCATCTGAGATAGCCCTGGAAATGGAAGTAATCGACCAGATAGGAGAACAGGCTGAGCACGAACAGCCAGCCCCAGACCACGAGATAGAGCTTGATCGGGTGGTGCTGGCCTTCGGCATGAGCCTCGGTGCTCGCCGGTCCAGCTGCGGTCGGTGCATGTGCGGTCGTCTGGTTCATGTGCCCCTCACCAGAGGTAGAACAGCGCGAAGATGAAGACCCAGACCAGGTCGACGAAATGCCAGTACAGCCCGAGGATCTCGACGCTCTCGTAATGACCCTTCCGGCTCGTGAAGAAGCCGCGCGCCTGCTGGTCATAGTCGCCGCGCCAGACTTTTCGCGCGACGATAAGCAGGAAGATCACGCCGATCGTCACATGGGTGCCGTGGAAGCCGGTGATCATGAAGAAGCTCGAGCCGAATTGGGCCGCGCCCCACGGGTTCTCCCAGGGCCGGACGCCCTCCGAGATCAGCTTGCTCCATTCGAAGGCCTGCATCCCGACGAAGGTGGCGCCCAGCACCGCCGTCAGCAGCAGCAGGATCGCGGTCCTGGCCCGGTCGCGGCGGTAGCCGAAATTCACCGCCATCGCCATCGTGCCGCTGCTGCTGATCAGCACGAAGGTCATGATCGCGATCAGGATCAGCGGCACGTCGGAGCCGCCGATATGCAGCGCGAAGACCTTGCTCGGGTTGGGCCAGGGCACGGTCGTCGACATCCGCGTCGTCATGTAGGAGAGCAGGAAGCAGCTGAAGATGAAGACGTCGCTGAGCAGGAAGATCCACATCATGGCCTTCCCCCAGGAGACGTTCTTGAACGCCCGCTGATCGGAGGCCCAGTCGGCGGCAATGCCGCGCCAGCCCGCGGGCCGGGGAAGCACGCCTTGCGTTTGCCTCAGCGCCGTATCGTTCATCCGCCTTCGTCCTTCTTCAGGATCTGCCGGCAAACCTCGCGTCTCGTAGCGCCCTCCGCGACGTCTGCGATCATACGCTAAGTCAGAAGCTGACGACAGATCGCGACGAAGTCGTCGACCCAGTGCATCAGCAGCGCGAACAGCAGCAGCCAGATCACGAGCAGCGCGTGCCAGTAGATCGTGCAGAGCTCGACGCTCAAACGCACGTCCCGCGCCTCGACATCGTCCCACGCCCTCGCCCCGGTTCGTGCCAGCGCGACGAGGCCGCCGAGCAGGTGCAGCGCATGCAGCGCGGTGATCAGGTAGAAGAAGGCGTTGGCCGGATTGCTGGTGAGAAAATAGCCTTCATCGCTGAGCTGACGCCAGGCCAGGAGCTGGCCGGCGAGGAAGACGAGGGCCGACACGCCGCCCCCGAGCAACCCGGCCTTGACGCCGTCGATGTCGTCATGCCGCGCCGCGTTCCACGCCCATTGCAGCGCGACGCTGCTCAGGACCAGCGCACCGGTATTGACCCAGAGCAGCGACGGCGTCGGCAGGGCGCGCCAGTCCACCATGTCGCGGCGCATCAGATAGGCGCTGACGAGCAGGGCGAACAAGGCGCCGACGACGGCGAGGAACACGCCGAGCCCGATCTTCGCCGTCGAGACCGGCCTGCCCCCGGCATCCGGAAGCTCGACTGCCAGCCCCTCCTCCAGCCATGGCTTGGACATCAGCCGCGCCTGCGACAGCCACCAGACGGCAATGGCCAGGATTCCCGCCAGGAAGGCCAGCGTGACGCTCATGTCGCGGCCGCATGCGCCGTCCGCACCGAGGGAGGCTCGTTTTGCGGGATGAAGTCCCGGTCGGCTCCGGGCAGGCTGTACTCATAGGCCCAGCGATAGACCACCGGCAGCTCCTTGCCCCAGTTGCCATGCGCCGGCGGGGTTTGCGGCGTCTGCCATTCCAGCGTCGTCGCCCGCCAGGGATTGCCGTCGGCGATCGCGCCCCGGCGCAGGCTCCAGGCCATGTTGAACAGGAAGATCAGCTGCGCGGCGCCGACGATCAGCGCCATGATCGAGATGAAGGCGTTCAGCGAATGGGCGGAATCGGGAATGAACGAGGTCTGGCCGATATCGTGATAGCGCCGCGGCATGCCGAGCAGGCCGAGATAATGCATCGGGAAGAAGATCGCGTAGGCGCCGAGGAAGGTCACCCAGAAATGCAGCTTGCCGAGCGTGTCGTTGAACATCCGCCCGGTGATCTTCGGGTACCAATGATAGATCGCGCCGAACACGACCATGATCGGCGCGACGCCCATCACCATGTGGAAATGGGCGACGACGAACATCGTGTCGGAGAGCGGCACGTCGACCACGACATTGCCGAGGAACAGCCCCGTCAGCCCGCCATTGACGAAGGTCACGATGAAGCCGAGCGCGAACAGCATCGGCACGGTCAGGTGGATGTCGCCGCGCCATAGGGTCAGGATCCAGTTATAGACCTTGATGGCGGTCGGGATCGCGATGATCAGCGTCGTCGTCGCGAAGAAGAAGCCGAAATAGGGGTGCATCCCGCTGACATACATGTGGTGCGCCCAGACGACGAAGCTGAGCGCACCGATCCCCACGATCGCCCAGACCATCATCCGGTAGCCGAAGATGTTCTTGCGGGCATGGGTGCTGATCAGGTCGGAGACCATGCCGAAGGCCGGCAAGGCGACGATATAGACCTCCGGGTGGCCGAAGAACCAGAACAGGTGCTGGAACAGGATCGGGCTGCCGCCGCGATGGTTGAGCTGCTCGCCCATCGAGATCAGCGTCGGCATGAAGAAGCTGGTGCCGAGCAGCCGGTCGAACAGCAGCATCACGCAGGCCACGAACAGCGCGGGAAAGGCGAGCAGCGCCATCACGGTCGCGGTGAAGATGCCCCAGACGGTGAGCGGCAGGCGCATCAGGGTCATCCCGCGCGTGCGCCCCTGCAGCACCGTGACGACATAGTTCAGCCCGCCCATGGTGAAGCCGATGATGAACAGGATCAGCGAGATCAGCATCAGCACGATGCCCCAGTCCTGCCCCGGCGTGCCGGCGGTGATGACCTGCGGCGGATAGAGCGTCCAGCCGCCGCCGGTTGGCCCGCCCGGCACGAAGAAGCTCGACACCAAGACCAGCACCGCGAGCAGATAGATCCAGTAGCTCAGCATGTTGACATAGGGGAAGACCATGTCGCGGGCCCCCACCATCAGCGGGATCAGGTAGTTACCGAAGCCGCCGAGGAAGAGCGCGGTGAGCAGATAGATCACCATGATCATGCCGTGCATGGTGATCATCTGCAGATACTGGCTCGGATCGATGAAGGAGAAGACGCCGGGGAAGCCGAGCTGCAGGCGCATCAGCCAGGACAGCACGAGCGCGACCAGGCCGATCGCCATCGCGGTCAGCGAATACTGGATGGCGATGACCTTGGCGTCCTGGGAGAAGACATAGCGCGTCCACCAGCTATGCGGATGATAGAGCTCGACATCCCCGACCTCGGCGGGCGGAATCGCCACGCCCGCGTCGAAGGGACGGCCGCCTGCAGGCAGATCAACCATCGTCACGTCTCCTCGCTCGCTTGCGGCGAGGCCCGGTGAGGCGGTGCCTCGTCGTGCGACAGGCGGCCTCCTGCGAGGCCGCCTCTCCCTCAGTTGGCGCCGCTGTCCCGCGCCGTTCTCGTCTTCGTCCGCTCCGATAGCTGCGCGAAGGTCTGCTGTTGCTGCAGCCAGGCCTGATAGGCCGGCTCCTCCTGGACGACGACCTGCGCGCGCATCTGCGCATGCGCCAGCCCGCAGAGCTCGGCGCAGAGCACGTCGAAGGTTCCGGTCCGCGTCGGCGTGAACCAGAAATAGGTGACCGAGCCAGGCACCATGTCCATCTTCGCCCGGAACTCGGGCACGTAGAAATTGTGCAGGACGTCGACCGAGCGCAGCAGCACCTTGACCGGCTTGCCGATCTGGAGATGCAGGTCGCCGCTCTCGATGACGACGTCGTCCTGCCCGTTCGTGTCATTGGGGTTCAGGCCCAGCGGGTTGTCGGCGCTGACATGACGCACGTCTGAAGTGCCCATGCGGCCGTCCTTGCCCGGCAGCCGGAAGCTCCAGCGCCATTGCTGGCCCATCACCTCGATCTCGGACGCGTCCGCCGGAACCGTGACGAACTGGTGCCAGACGAACAGGCCGGGAATCAGCATCGCCGCGACGCCGACGGCGGTGCCCCCGGTCAGCCACCACTCGAGCTTGCGGTTCTCGGGTTCATAGGCGGCCTTGTGCCCCTCGCGATGGCGGAAGCGCAGCACGCAATAGGCCATGAAGGCGACGACCGCGAAGAAGACCGCTCCGGTGATCCAGAAGGTGATGATGATCGTGTCGTCGATATAGCGCCAGTTCGAGGCGATCGGCGTCCACCACCACGGGCTCAGCACATGAAACAGCACCGAGCCGGCTGCAACCAGGAGCAGAATGATCGCCGTAGGCATCCCTCATCCATCCTTGCCCATGAAGGCTGCGGATAAAGATCAGAGGGCGGGGCCCGTTCCGATACCGGCGACCGAATTCACATTGGCCACCGTCTTGCCTCTTGCCTCGCCCTTTTAGCCGGTCGCGACGTCGAGTTCTTGCGGTCCATACGTGCGGTGACTGCGTTCAGCCAGCCGCAAACCTGTAATTCTTCATCATCATGCCCGGTTGTGGCGGCTGTCAATAGACACCACAACCGGGCGGAGCTCCCAATACCCAGATGCAGGCGTTTCGATCGGCGTCTGCGCTTGCCTGCGGGTTCGCGTAACATTATATCATTCCAATGAGCCACGATCACAGCCAGCACGCGCATGCCCCCGTCTCGGACGATCCGGGCTGGTCGCTGCTGCGCCTGTCGGCCGTGAGCCGGCTCGGACTGGCGCTCGGCGTCGTCGCCCTGCTCTGGCTCACGACCCTCGCGGTCATCCTCTGAAACCGCCATGTCCGAAGAAAGCCGTTTGCCCTTGCCCGCCATCCGCCTCGACGACCTGACACTGGGTTATGACCGCCATCCGGCGGTGCATCACCTTTCGGGCGAGATCGCGACCGGCAGCCTGACCGCGATCGTCGGCCCCAACGGCGCCGGCAAGTCGACGCTGCTCAAGGGCATTGCCGGCGCCTTGGCACCGCTCGACGGCCGGCTGACGCTGGCCAAGGGCAAGCGCCTCGCCTATTTGCCGCAGTCGGCCGATCTCGACCGCTCCTTCCCGATCCATGTCTACGACCTCGTCGCCATGGGCCTGTGGGGCCAGGCCGGCATCTTCGGTCGCATCGGCCTCGGCGCGAAAACCAAGGTCGAGCAGGCCATCGCCGCCGTCGGCCTGACCGGCTTCGAGCGCCGGCCGATCGGCAACCTCTCCGGCGGCCAGATGCAGCGGGCGCTCTTCGCGCGGCTCCTGCTGCAGGACGCCGACATCATCCTGCTCGACGAGCCCTTCACCGCGATCGACGCCCGCACCACCGCCGACCTGCTGGCGCTGGTCCAGCGCTGGCATGGCGAGGCCCGCACGGTGGTCGCGGTCCTGCACGATATCGAGACGGTGAAGCGGGCCTTTCCGCAGACCCTGCTGCTGGCGCGCGAGGCCGTGGCCTGGGGCGCGACCGACGAGGTCCTGACGCCTGCCAACCAGCTCAAGGCGCGCCGCATGGTCGAGGCCTTCGACAGCCACGCACCGTCCTGCGACCGCAACGCGGCCTGATCGCCTCCGCAAGCCCGGCGAGACCGATGCTCTACGACATCTTCATCGGCCCTTTCGCCGAATTCGACTTCATGCGCCGGGCGCTGGTCGGCATCCTGGCGCTCTCGGTCTCAGGGGCGCCGATCGGCGTCTTCCTGATGCTGCGGCGCATGAGCCTGACCGGCGACGCGATGGCGCATGCCATCCTGCCCGGCGCCGCCATCGGCTATCTCGTCGCCGGCTTCTCGCTTCCCGCCATGACGATCGGCGGCCTCGCCGCCGGCTTCACGGTGGCGCTGGCGGCCGGCGCGGTCGCAAGGTTGACGGTGATGAAGGAGGACGCCTCGCTCGCCGCCTTCTATCTGATCTCGCTCGCGCTCGGCGTCACCATCGTCTCGCTGCGCGGCTCGGCGGTCGACCTGTTCCACGTCCTGTTCGGCAACGTACTGGCACTGGACGACGATGTGCTCATCCTGCTCTCCAGCGTCGCGACGCTGACCTTGCTAATGCTGGCGGCCGCCTATCGCCCGCTGGTGATGGAATGCGTCGACCCCGGCTTCCTGCGCTCGGTCAGCCGCTCCGGCGGGGCGGTTCACCTGACCTTCCTGGCGCTGGTCGTGCTCAACCTGGTCGCCGGCTTCCATGCGTTGGGCACGCTTCTCGCCGTCGGCCTGATGATGCTGCCTGCCGCCGCCGCGCGCTTCTGGACCGCCGACATCACGCGGCTGATCCTGCTCGCGACCGGGTTCGGCATCGCCTCGGGCTATGCCGGGCTCGTCGTCTCCTATTCGGCCGGCAGCAACCTTCCGGCGGGGCCTGCCGTCATCCTCGCCGCCGGCACCCTCTATCTCGGCTCGCTCCTGCTCGGCACGCAGGGCGGGCTGGCGCATCGGCTCTTGCCTCGCTCCCATCTCCAGCGCTAGTAGTTATGTTATAGTGTTTCATTATCGACTGGAGAGCCGCATGCCGAATCGTCGTCACCTCCTCGCCGGCATCGCCGCCGCCATGACGCTGCCGCTGCTCCCGATGAGCGCCTCGGGCCAGGAGAAGCTGCCCGTCGTCGCGAGCTTCTCCGTCCTTGGCGATTTCGTCAGGGAGGTCGGTGGCGAGCGCGTCGCGGTGACGACGCTGGTCGGCCCGAATGGCGACGCGCATGTCTATTCGCCGACGCCGGCCGACGCCAAGAGCATGGCCGCCGCCAGGCTGATCGTCGTCAACGGCCTGAAATTCGAAGGCTGGATGACCCGCCTGATCAAGTCCTCCGGTGCCAAGGCCACCATCGCCACGGCGACGACCGGCATCGCGCCGCTCGAGCTGAAGGATGACGACCACGGCAAAGGCGGGCACGGCCATGACCATGGCGGCCGGGATCCGCATGCCTGGCAGAGTGTGCCCAATGCGAAAATCTACGTGGCCAATATCCGGGATGCGCTGAGCGCTGCCGACCCGGCCGGCAAGGCGAGCTACGAAGCCAATGCGGCCGCCTATCTCGCCAGGCTCGATGCGGTCGATGCCGAGATCAAGGCCGCTGTGGCCCGCATCCCGGCCGACCGGCGCAAGGCCATCACCTCGCACGACGCCTTCGGCTATTTCGTCAAGGCCTATGGCATCCAGTTCATCGCCCCGCAGGGCGTCTCGACCGAGGCCGAGGCCTCGGCCAAGGATGTCGGGCGGATCATCCGGCAGATGAAGGCGGAAAAGATCCCGGCCGTCTTTCTGGAGAACGTCACCAATCCGCGCCTGATCGAGCAGATCGCGCGCGAGACCGGCGCCAAAATCGGCGGCCAGCTCTTTTCCGACGCGCTCTCGGACGCGAACGGCCCGGCCGGGACTTACATCCAGATGATGAAACACAATATAAGCCAGATCGAAAAGGCGCTCGGCGCCGGCCCGGCCTAACGCCGCGCCGCCGGCCGCCCTCCGCAGCAATCAGGTCCTAGCGATGTCCGACAAGATTCCCGTCACGGTGCTCACAGGCTATCTGGGCGCCGGCAAGACCACGCTCCTCAACCGCATCCTCACCGAGGATCACGGCAAGAAATTCGCCGTGATCGTCAACGAGTTCGGCGAGACCGGCATCGACGGCGACCTCGTCGTCGGCGCCGACGAGGAAATCTTCGAGATGAACAACGGCTGCATCTGCTGCACCGTGCGCGGCGACCTGATCCGCATCCTCGACGGACTGATGAAGCGCAAGGGCAAGTTCGACGCGATCATCGTCGAGACCACCGGCCTCGCCGATCCCGCCCCGGTCGCCCAGACCTTCTTCGTCGACCAGGATGTCGGCGACGCCACCAAGCTCGACGCCGTCGTCACCGTCACCGACGCCAAATGGCTCAAGGACCGGCTGAAGGACGCGCCCGAGGCCAAGAACCAGATCGCCTTCGCCGATGTCATCATCCTCAACAAGACCGATCTGGTCACGGCCGAGGAGCTGGCCGAGGTCGAAACCGCGATCCGCGCGATCAACCCCTATGCCAAGCTGCACAAGGCGACGCGCTGCGACGTCTCGATCGACAAGCTGCTCGATCGCAACGCCTTCGATCTCGACCGCATCCTCGATATCGAGCCGGATTTCCTCGAAGCCGGCCATCACCACCATCATTCGGACGAGGTCCGTTCGATGTCCTTCACCCTCCCCGGCGATGTCGATCCCGACAAGTTCATGCCCTGGATCAACGACATCTCGCAGGCGCAGGGGCCGAACATCCTGCGCTCCAAGGGCATTCTGGCCTTCAAGGGCGAGCCGCGCCGCTTCGTCTTCCAGGGCGTGCACATGATCCTCGACGGCGACCTCCAGCGCGACTGGAAGACCGACGAGAAGCGCGAGTCCCGTCTCGTCTTCATTGGACGCGATCTCGACGAGGGTGAATTGCGCAAGGGGTTTATGGCCTGCGCGGCGTGAGCTAAAGCCACGCCATGGAGACCATCACCAAACCCGTCTCGCTGCGCGAGCATGTCACCCCCGTCGAAGCCGGCGAGCATGTCGTCGCCGGCTACTGGCTCAAGCAGACCCTGGCGCTCGCGCTGGCCGACGGCCGCGTGCTGCGCTGGCGCGACGGGGTGTCCGACAGCGTCGAGGCCCATGCCGGCGGCCTGCTCTCGGCCTGTTCGGATGGCGAGCGCCTGATCTCGGGGGGCGATGACGGCCGCGTCGTCGCGACCTCCGCGGAAGGCGAGCCGACCGAGATTCATCGCGACCCCAAGCGCCGCTGGATCGACGCCGTCACCCTGTCGGGCTCCGGCAGCCTGGCCTGGAACACCGGCAAGACCGTCCATGCCCGCGACGACAAGGGCAAGCTGCGCAGCTTCGACTTCGCCTCGACGCCGCAAGGCCTCGTCTTCGCGCCAAAGGGCTATCGGCTGGCGGTCGCACAGATGAACGGCGTCTCGCTCTGGTATCCGAACACCGAGGCCAAGCCCGACTTCCTCGACTGGAAGGGCTCGCATCTCGATGTGACCTGGTCGCCGGACGGCCGCTTCGTCGTCTCCGCGATGCAGGAGAACGCGCTGCATGGCTGGCGCCTCGGCGACAAGCCGACGCATATGCGCATGACCGGCTATCCGGCGAAGCCCCGCTCGCTGTCCTGGTCGCATGACGGGCTCTGGCTCGCTTCCAGCGGTGCGGACGCCGCGATCGTCTGGCCCTTCCAGGGCGAGGGCCCGACCGGCAAGGCTCCGCGCGAATGCGGCGCGCGCCATGCCAAGGTCACTCGCGTCGCCTTTCACCCCAAATCGCTGGTGCTCGCCGTCGGCTATGACGATGGCTGCATCCTGCTGATCCGCCTGACCGACGCCTCCGAGCTCTTGGTGCGGCCGGCACTGAAGGGCAGCGGCATCACCGCCTTCGCCTGGGACAAGCTCGGCAAGCGCCTCGCCTTCGGCACCGAAGACGGCGCGGCCGGCGTCCTGACCCTGCCGACCTGACCATGCGCTTCGGCCTCTTCGGCAAGGGCGGTGCGGACAAGGCGGAAGCCGCGCAGATCGCCGCCCGGATCAAGGCCGATGTTCGCGACTGCCTCGGCCTGCCAGAGGCCGCCGCCATCGCGGTCAACGAGATCCTGTGCGCCGACCCGGCCTGCCCCGGCACCGAGACGGTGATCCTGGTGATGAACCCCGGCGAAAAGACCAGGGCCTACAAGGCGCAGATGCCGATGGCGGAGCTGACGCGGGACGCCCTCTTCGCGATTCTCCGGCGTGAAGGCTCAGGCGCCTAGCAGGTCGATCAGATGCGGGATCAGCGGCTCGTCGGCCGGCGGCATGGCGAGATCCCGCAATTTGCCCGGCCTGACCCATTTCAGGGCCTGCCCCTCCTGCGACGCCACCGCCCCCTCCCAACGCCGGCAGATATAGAGCGGCATCAGCAGGTGGAACTCGGGATAGGCGAAACTGGCGAAGGTCAGCGGCGCCAGGCACTCCTCCTTCACGGTGATGCCGAGCTCCTCGGCAAGCTCGCGGATCAGCGCCGGCTCCGGCCGCTCACCGGCCTCGAGCTTGCCGCCGGGGAACTCCCATAGCCCAGCCAGCGCCTTGCCCTCGGGGCGCTGCGTGACGAGGACGCGGTTATCGGCATCGATCAGCGCGCAGGCGACGACGAGAAGCAGTTTCACGAAAGCTCAGTTCCCGGAGAGGACGACGTTGATGGGCTCGCGCTCCTTGCCCGTCACGGTCACCGTATCATAGACCGAGCCGCCCTCGCGGATGAGCGCGTCCTCCTCGCCCCAGATCACCTGCGTGGTGACGAAATAGGTGCCCGGCGCGACCTTGTCGAAGGCAAAGCGGCCATTGGCCTCGCTCTTGGTCGTGCGCGTGTGCTCGGAATAGGCCGGGTCGACTGCGTCCTGCCGCGGATAGTCCGCATGCGGCACGTATTTGCGTTCGCCATAGAGCTGCCGGAAGCGTTCGCGCGCGAAGGCGGTGGCCGGCACGAGCCGCACCACCTCGCCCGCCGCATTGACCACCTGCCCGCGCGAGCGCGTGCGAAACGCGTGCCCGACGATGACGCCCGTACCGGGCTGCTTGATGAAGGCTGCCTCCTCGGCCGAGAAGCTGACCGTCGCCGGCGGGCGCTGCCCCTGGCAACCGGCCAATGCGATGCCGATGAGCACGACCGTGCTCGCCACCCTGTTCATGCCGCCCCCGCGCGCCGTGCCGTCGTGACCAGAAACACCCCGGCCAGGATGATGCAACCGCCGACGAGTTGCCGCAACTCCAGCGTTTCCCCAAGGACGATGACACCCAGCGCCGTCGCGAAGGTCGGCACCAGATAGCCGGTCATCGCGGCCCGCGTCGGCCCCGCCGCCCGGATCAGCTTCATGAAGATCGCCATCGGGATCGCGGTCGCGACGAGGCCGAGCGCCAGCATCGCCGGGAGATGGTTCTGGATCGGAGCGAGCCCCGACGGCCCGAGGAAGACGAGTGTCAATCCCAGCGCCACCAGACCGGAGAAGACCTGCTGGCCGAGCGCGAGCCGCGCCGGGTCGCCCGCGGGCGACGGCACGGCGCGGACATAGAGATTGCCCGCGGCATAGGACAGCATCACGCCGACCATGGCGGCCACACCGAGCGCCGTGCCGCCACCGGCGACCAGGCGCGGCCCGATCAGCAGCGCGACGCCCAGCATGCCGAGCGCCACGCCAAGAACCCGGCGGCCCGACAGTTTTTCCTCCGCGAACAGGAAATGCGCGAAGATCGCCGTCACCAGGGGGCCTGCGGCCTGGATCATCGCCGCCGGCCCGCTGGCGAGCTGCGTCAGCGCATAGGCGACGAGGATATTCGGCACCCAGCCATTGGTCGCGCCAAGCACGATCCAGTGCCGCAATTCGTGCCGTTGCGGCAGCGGGCTCTGGCCGAGCCAGCTCACCCACAGCGCCAGCGCCGTCGCGCCCAGCAGCCCGCGCCCGGCCGCGATGGCAAGCGGCGGCACATCGCCCGCCATCAGCTTGATGAACAGGAAGCTGCTGCCCCAGAAGAAGCCGCAGCCGACCAGGTTGCCGATGATGAAGGCCCGGCTCGGCTCGGCCGGAACCGGGGCCTCAGGAGCGATAGTCGCCATTGATCTCGACATAGGCCTTGGTGAGGTCGCAGGTCCAGACGGTGGACTTGCCTCGGCCCAATCCGAGATCGGCGGTGATGACGATATGCTCGCCCTTCATGTAGTCGGAGACCGCTTCCTCGTCATAGGCCGGCGCGCGCGCGCCCTGCTTCGCCACGGTGATCTCGCCGAAGGAGATGTCGAGCCTGTCGCGATCGGCCGGCTCGCCCGCCTTGCCGACCGCCATGACGACGCGGCCCCAATTGGCATCCTCGCCGGCGATCGCGGTCTTGACCAGCGGCGAATTGGCGATCGAGAGCGCGACGCGCTTGGCGGAGCGGGCCGAGGTCGCACCAGTGACGCGGATTTCGACGAATTTGCGCGCGCCCTCGCCATCCTTGCAGACGAGATGCGCGAGCTCGAGCAGCAGCGCGTTCAGCGCCCGCTTGAAGCCCGAGAGCCGCGCATCGTTGATCTCGGTGATCTTCGGCACGCCGCGCTGGGCCGCCTTGCCCGTCGCGAACAGCATCAGCGTGTCGGAGGTCGAGGTGTCGCTGTCGACCGTCACCGCGTTGAACGAGCCCTTGACGCCCTTGGAGAGCAGCGCCTGCAGTACCGGCGCCGCGATCGGCGCGTCGGTGAAGACGAAGGACAGCATCGTCGCCATGTCGGGCGCGATCATGCCCGCGCCCTTGGCGATGCCGGCGATGACGACCTCATGCCCGTCGATCCTGGCTTTCCGTGACAGCGCCTTCGGAAAGGTGTCGGTGGTCATGATCGCCTTGGCGGCGTCGATCCATGGCCCGTCGGCAGCGCGCGCGGCGCAGTCCTTCAGCACGCCCTCGAACTTCGTCCCGTCGAGCGGCTCGCCGATCACGCCGGTCGAGGCGATGAACACCTCCTGCGGCTTGCAGCCCGCCGCCCTGGCGGCGATCTCGGCGGTCAGCTTGACCGAGTCGCGGCCCTTCAGCCCGGTGAAGGCGTTGGCATTGCCGGAATTGACGACGATCGCGCGCGCCTGGCCCTGCGCCAGGTTCTCGCGGCACCAGTCGACCGGCGCCGACGGGCATTTCGAGCGGGTGAAGACGCCGGCAGCCTGGGTGCCCTCGTCGAGCAGCATGAAGACGACGTCGGTGCGGCCCTTGTAGCGGATGCCGGCCTCGGCCGTGGCGAAGCGCACGCCGGGAACGGCAGGAACCTTGGGCTGGCGCTTCGGCGCGAGCGGGGAAACGGGAACATCCTTGCCGGCCATCGAAACGCCTCCTGTGAGCGCGTCCGATGTGCCGCAGCGGCGGGCGGAAAACAAGCACTTCCCTTCTCCCCTCGGGGGAGAAGGTGGCAGCGCGCAGCGCTGACGGATGAGGGAAGTCTCATCCCGCATGAACAAGAAAAAGGGCCGCTTGCGCGACCCTTCCCTCATCCGTCGCCT
>NZ_JBHYEM010000009.1:0-195704 GCF_051860145.1 Allobosea sp.
TCTCAGGACGAGAAGGCGCTGGTTGGAGCCGCATCCGGCCCGAGATGCTCGGGTCGAGCCCGAGCATGACGCGCGTGGGGAGGCGCGATCCCTTCTCTCCTTGGGGGAAGGCGCCGCGGTTCCGGCTCGCCGCGCCTTCGGCCGTGCCTACTCCGCCGCCTTCAGCGGCAGCCCCTTCGCAAAGGGCAGGGCAGGCTCGCTCTTGGCGTCGTCGAACTCGAGCGCGCCGATCTTCTCGCCCCGGCTGGTGACCTTGCCGGCCGAGGTGCGGATGCCGGCGACGTCCTCCTGCGCCTGGCGGAAATGCTGGTCGAGCTTTTCGGCCCGCTCGCCGAGCCGGCGGACATCGGCGAGCAGCTTGCCGACCTCGCTCTGGATCACCTGCGCCTCCTCGCGCATGCGCGCGTCGCGGATCAGCGACTGCATGAGCTGGATTGCCAGCGCCAGCAGCGAGGGCGAGACGACCATGACGCGGGCGCGATGCGCCTTCTGGATGACGTCGTCGAAATGCTCGTGCAGATCGGCATAGATCGATTCCGACGGCACGAAGAGCAGCGCCATGTCCTGAGTCTCGCCGGGCAGGAAATAGCGCTCGGAGATGTCCTTGACATGTTGGCCGACATCGCCGCGCACGCGGGCGCTGGCGACCTTCTTGGCCTCCTCGCCACGCGCCTCGCGCAACATGGTGAAGCTCTCCAGCGGGAACTTGGCGTCGATCACCAGCCCGCGCCCGTCGCCCGGCAGGGTCACCATGCAGTCCGGCCGGTTGCGGTTGGAGAGCGTGGGCTGGAAGGTGAAGAACGCGCTGGGCAGCCCATCGCGGATGATCGCTTCCATGCGCCCCTGGCCATAGGCGCCGCGCGCCTGCTTGTTGGAGAGCACGTCCTTCAGCGTCACCACCTCGCTGGTCAGGTCGGTCAGGTTCTTCTGGGCGGCGTCGATGACGGCGAGCCGCTCCTGCAGCTTGCCGAGGCTCTCCGTGGTCTGCTTGACGTTCTGTTCGAGCCCGCTGCCGACCTGCTGGCGCAATCCGTCCATCCGGTCGGCGACGAGGCGAGCGAGGTCGCCCTGCCGCGTCGAGAGGATCTCGGCCATGCTCTGCATCCGGCCGGTCAGCTCCGACTGCAGCCGGTTCATCTCGGCGACCTTGTCGTCCATCTCGCGGGCGCGCTCGGCGCTCATCGCGGCGTCGATCTCGCGCCGCCGCGAGCCGCGCCAGAGCGAGATGGCGACGAGCGCGAGCAGCAGAAGGCTGCTGCCGGCGAAGGCGAGCGCCGCCTCGCTCCAGGTGACGGGACGCTCGAGCAGGATGAAGGCGATCTCGTTCATCGCCGCAGATTAGCCGATTCGAGCCGACATTGCGAACGAAAGCGGAACAGTTTGACCGGCCGTGCACAAGTGCTTATGTCGCCCGCTCATCGCGAAATTCATGTCCGAGCCCCTCAATGGCCATCCGCCCTCTCGTTATCCTGCCCGATTCCGTCCTGCGTCAGGTCTCCGACCCAGTCCAGGCGATCACGCCCGAAATCAAGACCCTCGCAGCCGAGATGCTGGAGACCATGTACGACGCGCCCGGCATCGGTCTTGCGGCCATCCAGGTCGGCGTGCCGAAACGTATCGTCACGATCGACCTTGCCAAGCAGGACGAGGAGAAGCAGCCCATGGTCTTCGTCAATCCGGAGGTCACCTGGTCTTCGGACGAGACGAGCATCCACGAGGAAGGCTGTCTCTCGATTCCGGAATATTACGAGGAGGTCGAGCGGCCAGCGCGCGTGAAGGTCCGCTATCTCGATCTCGACGGCAAGCAGCAGGAGGTCGAGGCCGAGGGCCTGCTCGCCACCTGCCTGCAGCATGAGATCGACCATCTCAACGGCGTCCTCTTCATCGACTACCTGTCGCGGCTGAAGCGCGAGCGCGTCACCAAGCGCTTCGCCAAGGCCGCCCGCCGCGAGAGCGCGGCCTGAATGAAGCGCATCGGCAGCGGAGCAGCGTCCGTCCTATGAGCTTGCGCGTCATCTTCATGGGCACGCCGGATTTCGCCGTGCCGACCCTGACCGAGATCGTCGGGCAGGGCCACGAGGTCGTGAGCTGCTATACGCGGGCCCCGGCCCAGGCCGGTCGCGGTCTTGAGCTGAAGCCGTCGCCGGTCCAGCGCGCGGCCGAGCGCTTCGGCATTCCGGTCTTCACGCCGAAGACGCTGAAGAGCGACGAGGAAGCCGGGATCATCGCCTCGCAGGAGGCCGATGTCGCCGTCGTCGTCGCCTATGGCATGATCCTGCCGCAGGCGATCCTCGACCTGCCGGATCTCGGCTGCCTCAATCTGCATGCCTCCCTGCTGCCGCGCTGGCGCGGCGCGGCGCCGATCCAGCGCGCGATCATGGCCGGCGACGCGGAAAGCGGCGTCTGCGTCATGAAGATGGAGGCCGGACTCGATACCGGCCCGGTCGGCATGGTCGAGAAGCTCGGCATCGGTCCCGATCTGACGGCGGGGGAGCTGCATGACCGGCTCGCCACGCTCGGCGCCGACCTGATGGTGCGCGCGCTCGCGGCGCTCGGCCGCGGCGCCCTGCAATTCACGCCGCAGCCGGAGGAGGGCACGACCTACGCCGCCAAGATCGCCAATGCCGAGGCGCAATTGCGCTGGGCCCGTCCGGCGCGGCAGGTGCACGATCTGGTGCGCGGGCTCTCGCCCTTTCCCGGCGCTTTCGCCGAGGTCGATCTCGGCAAGGGGCCCGAGCGTCTCAAGGTCCTGCGCACGGCGCTCGCCGGCGGCGCGGCCGAGCCCGGTACCTTGCTCGACGAGGATGGCACCGTTGCCTGCGCCGAAGGCGCGGTGAAGCTCTTGCAGGTCCAGCGCGCCGGGCGCGGGCCGATGAGCGGCGCCGAGTTCCTGCGCGGGGCGCGGCTGCAGCCCGGCCATCGGTTCTGATGCCGCGCTACAAGCTCGTCATCGAATATGACGGCACGCCGTTCTCGGGCTGGCAGCGCCAGCTCAACGGGCCGTCCGTGCAGCAGAGCGTCGAGGAGGCGGTCGAGGCCTTCTGCGGCCACGCCGTCAGGCTGCATTGCGCCGGCCGCACCGATGCGGGCGTCCACGCGACGCATCAGGTCGCCCATGTCGATCTCGGCAAGGACTGGCGCAGCGATGTCGTGCGCGACGCCAGCAACGCGCGCCTGAAGCATCTGCCGGTCGCGGTGCTGAGCGCCGAGCAGGTAGCAGAGACCTTCGACGCCCGGATCTCGGCGAGGCGACGCTATTACATCTATCGCATCCTCGACCGGCGGGCCCAGCCGGCGCTCGATGTCAACCGCGTCTGGCATGTGCCGGTGAAGCTCGACCACGAGGCCATGGACCGCGCCGCCAAGGCGCTGGTCGGCCATCACGACTTCACCACCTTCCGCGCCGCCGAGTGCCAGGCCAACGGCCCGGTCCGCACGCTCGACCGGCTCGATGTCAGCCGCGAGGGCGCCGAGATCGTGGTCTACGCCCATGCCCGCTCCTTCCTGCACCATCAGGTCCGCTCGATGGTCGGCTGCCTGAAGATGGTCGGGGCGGGACGTTGGCCGGAAAACAAGGTCGGCAAGGTGCTGGCGGCGCGCGACCGCTCGCAATGCGCCGCGCTCGCCCCGTCTTCCGGGCTTTATCTCGCCGGGGTGGATTATTAGAGCAGGATGCGAAAAAGTGGGAACCGGTTTTTCGCATCGATCCTGCTCTAACTTAATAGTGAGAGACGGATTCAGACTTCAGTTGGAACCGCAAAGCGATTCCAACTGAAGTCATCCGGCTCTAAGGCAGGCTCAGAAGCCGGCCAGCCCGAACAGACGGATCACGGAATAATCGGCGATCACGCTGGCGAGCAGGATGAGCGGCGCGATCCCGTTATCCGCGCCAAAGGCCGCCCGCGCCACGCAATAGCGCAGCCTGAGCACGATCGAGGCGAAAGCCAGCGCCTGCAGGGTCGCGACGCCCGGATTGGACCAGCCGATCGCGAAGACCGTGGCCGGGACCGCCATCAGGCTGGCCGAGACGATGCCGGCCCAGTTCCAGGCGATGACGAAGCTGGTCAGGCGCGGCGACTGCGTCAGATTCGGGACAAGCCCGATCAGCATGAGCGGCACGGCGATCACGGCCAGGCATTCCGCGCCGATCACGCTGGCGACGAGCCATGGTGAATCGAACAGGCTTCCGGCGTTGGACAGTCCCGCGATCTGCCGCTCCGCCGCCAGGATCGCGACCATCGCGGGCAGCAGCAGCACGAAGGCGGCGAAGGAACGCCAGAACCCGTCGCGGCTGAGATCGAGCTCTTTCAGCGCCTCGGCGCCCCGTGTCATCAGGTGCCAGGAACCGCGCAGCGAACGCACGACATCATCGGCGGCAAGCGCCATGGCCGGATACTCCGACGCCCCCTATTAGACTTTCGTCTAACGGGATTAAGAGCGCATTGTTCCGGCTCGTCAAGGCTTTTGTTGCGGCGCAGCAAAATACGATGCCAGCAGCCGGTGCGTGACCCGCTCCAGCGTCAGCAGGTCGTCGACCGCAACGCATTCGTCGACCTGATGCATCGTCTGTCCGACGACGCCGTATTCGACGACGGGGCAATGGCTCTTGATGAAGCGCGCATCCGAGGTGCCGCCCGTCGTCGACAGGGCAGGGCGCTTGCCGGTCTCGGCAGCGACCGCCTCAGTGACCATCGCCACGAAGGGGCCGGGCTCGGTCAGGAAGGCGACGGCATTGGTCGGCCGGATGTCGAGCGCGTAGCGCACGCTGTTGCCGGCGGCCTCGCGCAGCCTCCGGTCGATCTCGGCCGCCAGCGTTTCGGGCGTCCAGAGATCGTTGAAGCGGATGTTGAACACGGCCCTGGCCTCACCCGGGATGACGTTGGTCGCGGGATTGCCGACATCCAGCGTCGTCACCTCGAGATTGCTAGGGTCGAAATATTGGGTGCCGGCATCGAGCGGCGTGGCGTCGAGCGCGGCGAGCAGGCGCACCATGCCGCGGATCGGGTTATCGGCCAGATGCGGGTAGCCGACATGCCCCTGCTTGCCCTCGACCGTCAAAACCCCGGTCAGCGAACCGCGCCGGCCGATCTTGACCATGTCGCTCATCGTTGCCGGATTGGTCGGCTCGCCGAGCAGGCAATGGTCGAAGCGTTCGCCGCGCGACCGCGCCCAGTCGAGCAGCTTGACGGTGCCGTTGACCGCCGGCCCTTCCTCGTCTCCGGTGACCAGGAAGGCGATCGAGCCCGGAGCGTCCGGGCTCTCGCGCCGGAAGCGCAAGGCGGCCGAGATCATCGCGGCGAGCCCGCCCTTCATGTCGCAGGCGCCGCGGCCATGCAGGACGCCGTCTTCGACCAGGCCGCTGAACGGATCGCGCGACCAGCGCGCCGCGTCGCCGGGCGGGACGACGTCGGTATGGCCTGCGATCACGAAGACCGGGCCTTCGCTGCCGATCCGGGCATAAAGGTTCTCGATATCCGGCATGCCGAGCTCGCTGAAGACCGGGCGCTGGACCGTGTAGCCCTCCGCGCTCAGGACTGCGTCGAGCAGGGCAAGTGCGCCGCCCTCCGCCGGCGTCACTGAGGGGCAGCGCACCAGCGCCTGGGTCAGGGCGACGGGATCGAGCGGGTCGAAGGCGAGGGGAGTGGTCGGAAGCTGGTTCATCCCGCCCGTTTAGCACCGGCCTCCAGCTCCGCAACCGGCCTGGATGCATCGCCGGCCGGCAACAGCCCGAGATCGATCAGCGCGATCAGCCAGAGCAGGAGGGCGAGGCTGTCCAAGGCTCGCACCATGGATGCGTCGGCGAGCCGCGCGCCCAGCCCGAGCAGCACGATCGCGGCCACCAGCAACGTGCCGTAGAGCCGTGGCCGCCCGCGGTCGGAGCCACGCTTGGCGGCGAGCGCAGACCAGGGAAAGAGCGCGAAGGCGCCGGCGAAGGCGATGACCTGTTCCGAATAGGCGCCGGCATGGCGCGTCGCCATCGCTTCCGTCAGGAGGAGGGTGAGCGCGACCAGCAGGTTTCCGAACCAGAAGGCCGTGCGCCCTATGCGGCCGTCGAAGGCGGTGAGGAGGTGCAGGAGCGGCAAGGGCATGATTCCCGTTCCATCTCGTTCTCTCATGCCGGGCAGCGTGGCCGAAGCTTATGGTGAAGAAAGGGTTAACCAGCGCGGCCTAATGCCGCCCGCGGGCACAGAAAAGGCTTGAACCGGAACCCGCCGCCCGCTAGCTGCGGCGAGGGCCCTGTCCCGCGTTTTCTGGCCCAGTGAGGTTCTCGCCATGACCATCCGTCTGCATCGCGGCGATCTGCCGGACGATTTCCAGGCCGGCCCGGTCATTGCGATCGACACCGAGACGCTCGGTCTCAATCCCCATCGCGACCGGCTCTGCGTCGTCCAGCTCTCGCGCGGCGACGGCTCGGCCGATGTCGTCCAGATTCTGCGCGACGGTCCGGCGCCGGCCAATCTGATCCGCCTCCTCACCGATCCGGCCGTGCTGAAACTGTTCCATTTCGCCCGTTTCGACGTCGCCGTGCTGCGGCATGCCTTCGGCATCGTCACCGGGCCGGTCTATTGCACCAAGATCGCCTCCAAGCTGGTGCGCACCTATACCGACCGGCACGGGCTCAAGGATCTGGTCAGGGAGCTGCTCGGCGTCGAGCTCTCCAAGCAGCAGCAATCGTCCGACTGGGGCGCGGACACGCTGTCCGAGGCCCAGCTCACTTATGCCGCCTCCGACGTCCTGCACCTGCACGCGCTGCGCGAGAGGCTCGATGCGATGCTGGCGCGCGAGGGCCGCGTCCATCTCGCCCGGGCCTGCTTCGATTTCCTGCCCTTCCGCGCCGAGCTCGATCTTGCCGGCTGGGCGGAGAACGACATTTTCGCGCATGCTTGACAAATTCTAAGTCTTCTTGCGTCAGTCTCCCGCAAGCGGATGGCATAGGGGCTTCAGGCCGCCCGCTGGCTGACACGAAAAAGCCGTTAGCGACTGCCATTGCGCGGGGCCATGACTGTGGCGATGACATCGGGCGACTGGGTCGCCCCCGAATCGAAACGTGCGATCCGTCGTCGCGCAGCGTTCAAGGCTGCGCAGCGGCACACCTTTGTCGTGCGCTTCCTGCGGCGCGCCATTCCGGTCGGCGCGGCCGTCGCGGTCATCGGCCTGATCGTGACGCCGTTCCTGCACCCGCTCTCCGGCGTGAGCGGCGTGTCGATCAGCTCGGTCGGGATTTCCGGCGGCAAGGTCAAGATGGAAGCGCCCCGCCTCACCGGCTATCGCAAGGACAACCGTCCCTACGAAGTCACGGCGGAGGCGGCGCTGCAGGATATCCGCAAGCCGACGGAGATCGAGCTGTCGACCATGACGGCACGTATCCTGATGGAGCGGGAGGGCTGGGTCACGGTCAATTCCCGCACCGGCCTGTTCGACTCGCAAAACGAGAAGCTGCGGCTCGTCGACGACATCAAGATCCGCACCGAAACCGGCTATGACATGCGCATGCGCACGGCCGATATCAATTTCAAGGCCGGCACCGTCGTGTCGCGCGATCCTGTCACCGTCAATCTCGGCTCGACCACGGTCGCGGCGGATACTCTTGACGTGAAGGACAATGGCGCCCTTATCGTCTTCGACGGCCGTGTCAGGGTCGTGATCGAGAATGCGCCGGCGCGCGCGCTTGCCGGTCCGGAGCGCGAGGGCAGCACGCCGGCCCCCGAGCTGCTTGGCCCGGTCGGAACGACGGGCCGGGAACCGGGGAAGGCCGAAGGCGGTTCTCCGGGCGATGCCCCCGCAACTGGAACGAGACAGTGACATGCTGCCCGCCATCGAGACTGCTTCCGTGAACGCTGCCCTGGCGATGGCTCGACAGCCCGCATGGCTGCTCGCGGCGGCGCTCGTTCTGATGCCCTTCGCCGAAGCCACGGCGCAGACGGCCAAGCCGCGCGCAGGCGCCGTCCAGGTCGCGCAGGCGAACCAGCCCGCGAATGGCAAGGCCAAGCCGGCACGGGGCGGAGGCGCCAGTTCGTCCCTCGGCGGTCTGGGCGGCGACAGCAAGGAGCCGATCAAGATCGACGCCGACAAGCTCGACGTGCTCGACAAGGAGAACCGGGCGGTCTTCACCGGCAATGTGGTCGCGGTCCAGGGCGAGACGACGGTGCGCTGCTCGGTCATGACGGTGTTCTACGAAGGCCGTGGCGGCGGCGGGGCGGCCGGAGCCGCGCGGCCCGCGACCCCTCCTCCGGCGCCGGCCGCCGGCGGTGCGCAGTCCAATGACAGCAGCATCAGGCGCATCGAGTGCAAGGGCCCGGTCACGGTGGTGTCGAAGACACAAGCCGCGACCTCCGACAATGCCGTCTTCGACAGGGCCAACAACAAGGTCACGATGACCGGCAACGTCGCGCTGAACGACGGCCCGAACATCACCCGCGGCGACAGGCTGGTCTATGACACGCAGACCGGCATCGCCAATGTCGAAGGCGGCCGCGTCCAGGGCTTCTTCGTTCCCAATTCCGGCGAGGCCGGCAAGACCAACCCGCCCAAGCCCGGCGCGGCTCCGGCCCGCCCGGCGCCGCCGCGCACCAATTAGCCGTAGGCCAGGCTGCGCCCCGGCCATCTCCCATCAAGCGAGCATCACTCTCAGTGACAGCCCATTCCATGCCGCAATCCGACAGTTCGATCCTTCCCCAGGGGGCCGCAATGCGCGCAGGCGGCCGTCGGCCCGAGGGCGTGTTCGGGCGACTGCGCGATCTCTTCGGCAGGAAGGCGCCTGAAGCGGCGGACGAGGCTGCCCCGTCCTCTTTCTCCGCCGCCGCCATTGGCGGGCCGGGCATTCTCGCCGTCAGCGGCCTGCGCAAGAGCTATGGCGGGCGAAACGTCGTCAGCGAGGCCAGCCTGTTCGTCCGCCAGGGCGAGGCGGTCGGGCTGCTCGGCCCCAACGGCGCCGGCAAGACCACGATCTTCTACATGATCACCGGGCTGGTCGCGGCTGATCTCGGCGTGATCTCGCTCGAAGGCCACGACATCACCAGCCTGCCGATGTACCAGCGTGCCCGGCTCGGCATCGGCTACCTGCCGCAGGAGGCCTCGATCTTCCGCGGCCTGAGCGTCGAGGACAATATCCGCGCCGTGCTCGAGGTCGTGGAGCCGAACCGCAAGAGCCGTGAGCGCCAGCTCGACACCTTGCTCGAGGAATTCAACATCGCGCGCCTGCGCAAGGCGCCCTCGATCGCGCTTTCGGGCGGCGAACGGCGGCGCTGCGAAATCGCGCGGGCTTTGGCCGGCCGTCCCTCCTTCATCCTGCTCGACGAGCCCTTCGCCGGCATCGACCCGATCGCCGTCGGTGACATCCAGGCGCTGGTCCGGCAGCTGACCGATCGCGGCATCGGCGTGCTGATCACGGACCATAACGTGCGCGAGACGCTGGGCCTGGTCGACCGCGCCTATATCATCCATACCGGCCGGGTCCTGACCGAGGGTTCGCCGGCCGACATCATCGCCAATCCCGATGTGCGCCGGGTCTATCTCGGCGAGGATTTCAGGCTCTGACGCCTGTCGCGCGGCACGCGATGCTGTCGGCGCGGCATAATGCTGCACTGCATTAACTTCGCTGCCGAAAGCCCCTCCGGGGGCTTTGACGCGCTCGACTCGCAAGGCTAGGCTCTCTCGCAAAGCAAGAAGCGTGCCGAAACGAGAGTGAGGTCGATCGCGCAATGGCGATGATGCCGCGCATGGAGCTGCGCCAGGGTCAGTCCCTGGTGATGACGCCGCAATTGCTGCAGGCGATCAAGCTCCTGCAATTGTCGCATCTCGAGCTGCAGAGCTTCGTCGAGGGCGAGCTCGAGCGCAACCCGCTGCTGGAGCGCAACGACGCCCCCGAGGGCCCGCTCCAGGCGAATGGCGGGGACGGGCCGCTGGCGGCCGATGCCGAGAGTTTTGCCCGCGCCGAGAGCCTGAACACCCAGGACGGCATGGAAAACCGGCTCGGCACCGGGCTCGACAATGTCTTCCAGGGCGAGCAGCCGACCGTCGCCCGGCTCGACACGCGCGGCGCCGACAGCCTGCCGATCATTGGCGGCGCCTATGGCGGGTCGGGCGGGTCTTTCGAGGACGGGCCGGAGGGTTTCGAGACCAGCCTGACGGCGGAAGCGTCGCTGCGCGATCATCTCGGTGCCCAGCTCGACCTCGCCGTGACCGACCCGGCCGACAGGCTGATCGGCAGCCATCTGATCGATGCGGTCGACGATTCGGGCTATCTCTGCGAGCCCGTCGCCGAGATCGCGGAGCGGCTCGGGGTGCCCGTCGCCAGGGTCGAGCAGGTTCTCGGAATCGTCCAGGGTTTCGATCCCTCGGGTGTCGCGGCGCGCGATGTTCGCGAGTGCCTGTCGATCCAGCTGCGCGACCGCGACCGCTTCGACCCGGCGATGCAGGCGCTGGTCGCGAACCTCCATCTCGTCGCCAAGCGCGATTTCGCCGCGCTCAAGCGCATCTGCGGCGTCGATGACGAGGACATCGCCGACATGGTCGCCGAGATCCGCCGGCTCGATCCCAAGCCGGGGCGGGTCTTCGGCGGCGCGGCGGCCGAGACCGTGGTGCCGGATGTCTTCATCCGGCCCGCGCCCGACGGATCCTGGCTGGTCGATCTCAATCCGGACACGCTGCCGCGCGTCCTGATCAACCAGACCTATCATGCCCGCGTCTCGAAGGCGGCGCGCAACGACGAGGACAAGGCCTTCATCGCCGAATGCCTGCAGACGGCGAACTGGCTGACCCGCAGCCTCGAGCAGCGCGCCCGCACGATCCTGAAGGTCGCCAGCGAAATCGTGCGCCAGCAGGACGGATTCTTCGCCCATGGCGTCGAGCATTTGCGGCCGCTCAACCTGAAGACCGTCGCCGACGCCATCGGCATGCACGAATCGACCGTGTCGCGGGTGACCTCGAACAAGTACCTGATCTGCTCGCGCGGCGTCTTCGAGATGAAATATTTCTTCTCGGCCGCGATCGCCGCGACCGGCTATGGCGAGGCGCATTCGGCCGAGGCCGTGCGCTTCCGGATCAAGCAGATGATCGACGACGAGGCGCCGAGCGAGGTGCTGTCCGACGACGCGATTGTGTCCAGGCTGAAGGATGGCGGCATCGACATCGCCCGCCGCACCGTGGCGAAATACCGCGAGTCGCTACGCATTCCCTCCTCGATGGAGCGGCGGCGCGAGAAGGTCGCGATGGCGGCGGGCGGGCGCTGAGCGAGGCCGGCCGGCAGACCTGGCGGGCGCCGGATTCGGTGCCGCAGAAGAACCGGCCAGCATCCCTCTGCGCACATTGACAACGCCGCACCCCCGTCCTTACCTCCCTAGGATGGTCGAACACGGACCATGGCGACAAGAAGGGGAAGCACTCCATGAGCTTGCGAATCTCCGGCAGGAATCTCGATGTCGGCGAAGCCCTCCGGGGCCAGGCCGAGGAAAGGGTCGCCGCCGCTCTCGGCAAGTATTACGAGGGCGGGTTTCAGGGGCATGTCACCGTCGGCAAGGATGGCTCGGCCTTCAAGACCGACGGCGTGCTGCACCTCTCCTCTGGAATAACGCTCGAGGCCTCGGGCACCGCGCATGACGCCTATGCCAGCCTCGACAAGATGGCGGAACGCATCGAGAAGCGGCTTCGTCGCTACAAGCGAAGGTTGAAGGATCGCTCCGCTGCGACCAATGGTCGTGAACCCGTGATGGAAATCCCCAGCTATGTGATCGCGGCTCCGGCTGAGGAGATCGAGGAGATCGACCTCGGTTCCACCGGCGATAACCCGGTTATCGTGGCGGAATCGACCAAATCCTTCCATGTCATGACGGTTGGCGATGCCGTGGCCGAGCTTGATCTGACCGGCGCGCCCGTTGTCATCTTCCGCCATGCTGGCAATGGTCGGATGAACGTCGTATACCGCCGGCGCGATGGCAATATCGGTTGGATCGACCCGCCCGCCACGCTGTCTTGAGCCCCCGGGAAGGCGTACCCCCGGTTATCACTCCTGACCCGTAGCGCTGGATGGTAAATCCGGCACGGGACATGCATGGACTGGCCCATGACGCTCACCGATCTTCTGGCGCCTGCGGCGGTGATTTCCCCGCTCCGCGCAAACGGCAAGAAACAGGCGCTGCAGGAACTCGCGCAGCACGCCGCCTTGCTGACCGGCCTGCCCGAGCGCGAGCTGTTCGAGGCGCTGCTCCAGCGCGAGCGGCTCGGCTCGACCGGCATCGGCGATGGCATCGCCATCCCGCATGGGCGCATGCCGGGCATCGACCGTCTCGTCGGGCTTTTCGCCCGCGCCGAGCGACCGATCGATTTCGAGGCGCTGGATGGTCAGCCGGTCGACATCATCTTCGTCCTGATCGCGCCCGAGGGCGCGGGCGCTGATCATCTCAAGGCGCTGGCCCGGGTTGCCCGCGTCTTGCGCAACCAGGCCGTGCTGGAACAGGTCCGCCACGCCTATGATCCCGCCGCGATCTACGCGATTCTGGCCGAAACCGCCGCGAAGGCAGCCTGACTGGAACTGTTCGAGGCTGGGCTTGGACTGAGGCGCGCGAGCCGCTATGACCCCGGACCATGACCGGCGTCACGCGTAGCGCGAGGCGTCCATCCTGCTTCGGAGCCACGCCCCTCATGGCCTATACCCATGTCGATCTCTTCCCGCTCGGCGAGGACAAGACACCCTATCGCAAGCTCGGCAGCGAGGGCGTCACCGTCGAGAAGCTCGGCGATCGCGAGATCCTGAGCGTATCGCGCGAGGCGATTCGCCGGTTGAGCGAGCAGGCCTTCATCGACATCAACCATTTGCTGCGGCCCGGCCATCTCGCCCAGCTCGCGAAGATCCTCGACGACCCCGAGGCGACCTCGAACGACAAGTTCGTCGCCTATGACTTGCTGAAGAACGCCAATATCGCTGCCGGCGGCGTGCTGCCGATGTGCCAGGATACCGGCACGGCGATCATCATGGGCAAGCGCGGCCGCAAGGTCTGGACCGACGGCGACGACGAGGCGGCGCTCGGCGAGGGCGTGGCCGATGCCTATTTCAAGCGCAACCTGCGCTATTCGCAGGTCGCGCCGCTGTCCATGTTCGAGGAGAAGAACACCGCGACCAACTTGCCGGCGCAGATCGACATCTATGCCGAGGGTCAAGGTCCGAACGACTCCGCCTACAAATTCCTCTTCGTGGCCAAGGGCGGCGGCTCCGCCAACAAGACCTTCCTGTTCCAGGCGACGCCGTCGCTCCTGACCAGGGACCGCATGATGGCGTTCCTGAAGGAGAAGATCCTGACGCTCGGCACGGCCGCCTGCCCGCCCTATCACCTCGCGATCGTGATCGGCGGTACTTCGGCCGAGCAGAACCTCAAGACGGTCAAGCTCGCCTCGACCAAATATCTCGACGCGCTGCCGACCGAGGGCTCGGCCAGCGGCCATGCCTTCCGCGATCTGGAGATGGAGGAGGAGGTCCACAAGCTGACGCAGGCGCTCGGCGTCGGCGCGCAGTTCGGCGGCAAGTATTTCTGCCATGACGTGCGCGTCATCCGCCTGCCGCGCCACGGCGCCTCGCTGCCGATCGGGCTCGGCGTCTCCTGCTCGGCCGACCGCCAGGCCAAGGGCAAGATCACGAAGGACGGCATCTTCCTCGAGGCCCTCGAGACCGATCCGTCGAAATACCTGCCCGAGATCGACGAGGCCAAGCTCGGCGGCGACGTCGTCAAGGTCGACCTCGACCGGCCGATGAGCGAGATTCTCGCCACACTGAGCAGGTACCCGGTCAAGACCCGGCTCTCGCTGACCGGGACGATCATCGTCGCGCGCGACTCCGCCCATGCGAAGATCCGCGAGCGTCTGGAGAACGGCCAGGGCATGCCGGATTACCTGAAGAACCACCCGGTCTATTATGCCGGCCCGGCCAAGACGCCGGATGGCATGGCGTCGGGCTCCTTCGGGCCGACCACGGCCGGCCGGATGGATTCCTTCGTCGACCAGTTCCAGTCCTTCGGCGGCTCGATGGTGATGCTCGCCAAGGGCAACCGCTCGTCGGCCGTCCGCGAGGCCTGCGCCCGCCATGGCGGCTTCTATCTCGGCTCGATCGGCGGCCCGGCTGCGCGCCTTGCCCAGGACTGCATCCGCAAGGTCGAGGTGCTGGAATATCCGGAGCTCGGCATGGAGGCCGTCTGGCGCATCGAGGTCGAGGATTTTCCCGCCTTCATCGTCATCGACGACAAGGGCAACGACTTCTTCAAGGAGCTGAATCTCGGATGATGCGTCTTGCTGCCGGCCTGGCTCTGTTGCTCGCCGCCCTCCCGGCCGAGCCCGCCCTCGCGCAAGCGCGCGCCGGCGCACCCGCGACATGCGAGCGCGACCTTTTCCAGAACGAAGGCGGCATGCGCCGCGAACTGACGCGGCTGCAGGCATCCGGCACCGCCGACCAGGCCACGCAATGCCGCGTCTGGCGCGAGCATGTCAGCTTCCTGCAGCGGGCGCGCTCCGTCTTCGCCACCTGCCAGACCGGGCGGCAGCGCGAGCAGAATGTCGGCCAGATGGATCAGTCGCTCGCCGAATACCGCGTGCTGCTCGCCGATCGCTGCAAGGGGCGCTGAGGCAGCCCGTTCAATCCCGAAAGGCAAGGATGCCATGGCCGAACAATCCGCCGCGCCCCTGAACGTCGCCGTCGTGCCGGTGACGCCCTTCCAGCAGAACTGCTCGATCGTCTGGTGCACGCTGACCAAGGAAGCGGCGATCGTCGATCCGGGCGGCGATGTCGAGCGCATCCAGGCGGCGTTGAAGGAGCTCGGCGTCAAGCCGGTCGCGATCTGGCTGACCCATGGCCATATCGATCATGCCGGCGGCGCCACCGATCTCGCGGAAGCACTCGCGTTGCCGATCGTCGGGCCGCATGAGGCGGACAAGATGCTGCTCGACGCGTTGCCGGAACAGGGGCTTCGTTTCGAGATGCGCGGCGTCAAGGCGGTCACGCCGGAGCGCTGGCTGACCGAGGGCGAGACGGTGCAGATCGGGCAGGCGACCTTTTCCGTGCAGCATGTTCCTGGCCATACGCCCGGCCATGTCACCTTCTTCAACAAGGAGGCGATGTTCCTGCTGGCGGGCGACACGGTCTTTGCAGGCTCCGTCGGGCGTACGGATTTCCCCTATGGCGATCACGACACGCTGATCGCCGGCATCAAGGGCAAGCTGCTGCCGCTCGGCGATGACGTGCAGTTCCTGCCGGGCCACGGGCCCGCGAGCACGCTCGGCGAGGAGCGGCGCAGCAACCAGTTCCTGCAGGATTGAGACAGTCGTCATTCTCGGGCGAAGCGAAGCGCAGACCCGAGAATCTCTGGACGCGTGAAACTCTGGCAAGAGATGCTCGGGGCAAGCCCGAGCATGACGCTGTGCGGGGTCCAGACAAGCCAACGGCCATGTCCAGAACGGGCGCGCGTACATCCGGCGTCACACGTTCGGCTCATGGCCGTCTTCACCGGAGATGGAGGACAGTGGAACGCCCTCGACATCGCCGTGAGGCTGAAATGGGAACGACATCCGTCGATTACAAGGGCGCCTGCGAACCGCCCGGCCGCCATTCGAAGAGAATGTCGGGCTCGCCCTCTTCGTTGCGCTCGCCGTCGTTCAGATCGACGATCCGGAAGCCATGCGCCTCGTAGAAGGCGCGGGCGCGCGCATTGCGCTGGAAGGTGAAGAGGCGCAGCCGCTCCGGACTGCGCTCCTTCGCCTTGTCTAGCAAAAGCGAGCCGATGCCTCGCCGATAGTGACCCGGCCTGAGATAGAGCTGGTCGAGCTCATCGCCATCGAGCGCCAGGAAGCCGACGATCTGGCCATCCAGCCGAGCCGTCCAGATTTCGCCGCGACCCAGCCGGTCATGGATGATCCAGTCGCGTACCGCCGCGTCGCTATGGACGCGGCGCAGGAAGGGCAGGGCATCGGTGCGGGTGGCCAGATAGAGTTCGGCGATCGCGGCGCCGTCGTCAGGCGCCGCGCGTGCGATGCTGAGGCCGCCCTGCGCCGTCACGCCTCGAAGACGTCGCCGAGAAAGTCGCGCTTGCCGATATCGAAGCCGTTCTCGCGCAGGATCGCGTAGGCGGTCGTGGCGTGGAAATAGAAATTCGGCACGGCGAAGCGGGTGAGATAGACCTCGCCCTTCATGACGGCCTGACCCTGGCCGCGCGGAAAGGTGACGTCCTTGCCGACGCCACTGTCGAGGGCCGCCTGATCGACGCTGCGGACGAAGGCGAGCGTCTTGGCGATCCGCTCCTTCAGCTCCTCGAAGGTCTTCTCTTCATCGGGGAATTTCGGGTTCTCGCCGCCGCTGACGCGCGCCGCCGCGTTCTTGACGAAGTCGCAGGCGAGCTGGATCTGGCGCGTGAAGGGCAGCATGTCCGGGGCGAGGCGGCTCGAGAGCAGCACCTCCGGCTGGATCTTGCGGGTTTCGGCCTGCGCCAGCGCCTTGTCGATGACGGCGCTGAGCGCGGTCAAGGTCTGGATGAACCCGGGGAAAGCTGCGGCGTAAGCGGAGAGCGGCATGGCGGAAGCATCCTGCAGATGACAACGGGCCCGGATGGGCCCGCTATGCATCGGTATAGAGCATCGCCTGCCATTATGGGCGGCGAATAGAGATCAATCTTTCGCGCGCTCGACATAGGAGCCGTCGGCGGTCATCACGACGATGCGGGTGCCCGGTCCGATATGTGGCGGCACCGCGGTGCGCACGCCATTCACCAGGATGGCGGGCTTGTAGGACGACGAGGCCGTCTGGCCCTTCGTCACCGGCTCCGTCTCGGCGACTTCGACGGTGACGCGCTGCGGCAGCTCGATCGCCACGGCCTTGTCGTCGAAGACGGAGAGCGAGACCTTCATGCCTTCCTGGAGATAGGGCGACATCGTGCCGACGACGTCGCCATCGACATTGATCTGGTCGAAGGTCTCCGGATTCATGAAAACGTACTGCTCGCCGTCCTGGTAGAGATAGGTGAAGTCGCGATCCTCGACATAGGCGCGCTCGACCTGCTCGGTCGTCTTGTAGCGCTGCGTCATCTTCACGCCGTCGGAGATGCGGCGCATGTCGATCTGCGTCGTCGGCGTGCCCTTGCCGGGGAAGAAGCTCTCCGCCGACAGCACCGAGCAGAGATGCCCGTCGAGCTCGAGAACGTTGCCCTTGCGGACGGAGCTGGCGATGACCTTGACCACGTGAAAATGTCCCTGGATAGCGCCCCGCAGGGCTCTCATTCGTTGCGCGCAACTACCGCATCGCGCGGCGAAACGGAAGCACGCTGTCCGAAATCACGTCGCGATTCATTGACATTGCGGCGGTGTAGCTACAATTAAATGGTGGAGATCACCTACGATCCGGTGAAGAGCGAGCGCAATGCGCGGGAGCGCGGGCTGCCGTTCGATCGTGTTTATGATTTTGATTTCGATCGGGCGGTGATCAAGGAGGACAAGCGTTTCGCCTATCCGGAACGGCGCTTCATCGCGACGGGATTCGTCGAGGGTCGGCTGCACGTGCTCTGCTATACGCCCACCGCGGGCGGCATTCGCGTAATCAGCTTTCGGAAGGCCAATGACAGGGAGATCAGGAAACATGAGCAGGAAGTCTCGTGAACCTCTGACCGATGCCGAAGGCGAAGTGCGGGAGCTCACGGCCGAAGACTTTGCCGAGATGCGGCCTGCCTCGGAGTTTCTGCCGGCGGAGTTTCTCGCAGCGATGCGCCGGCATCGCGCGGCGCGCGGCGCGCAAAAGGCGCCGACCAAAAAGCTCGTCAGCATCAGGCTCGATCAGGATGTGCTGGAGCGTGCCAAGGCCGGCGGCGCCGGCTGGCAGACCCGCATCAACGACATCTTGCGCGAAGCTCTGTTCAAGAAGACGGGCTGACACGACCATCATGAGCGACATTTCCCCGCCCTTCTGGCGGCCGGACATTCACGCCGATCGTCGGCCGGCCTTGCTGGCGCGCGGACGCATCAGGGCGGCGCTGCGGCGCTGGTTCGAGGCGCGCGATTTTGTCGAGGTCGAGGCCGCGATCCTGCAGGTCTCTCCGGGGAACGAGACGCATCTGCACGGCTTTGCCACGGCCCTGATCGACGATGCCGGTGCGGCGCACCCCTACTATCTGCACACCTCGCCGGAATTCGCCGCCAAGAAGCTGCTCGCGGCCGGCGAGCGCCGCATCTTCGATTTCGCCCGCGTCTTCCGCAACCGCGAGCGCACGGCGCTGCATCATCCCGAATTCACGATGCTGGAATGGTATCGGGCCGGCGAGGATTACCAGGCGCTGATGGCCGACTGCGCCGCTCTGCTCGCCGAGGCGGCTGGCGCTTCCGGGGCGGCCCGGCTGGAATGGCGCGGCATCGCGGTCGATCCCTTCGCCGAGCCTGAGCGGCTGACCCTGCATGACGCCTTTGCCCGCCATGCCGGCATCGATCTGCTTGCGACGGTCGCAGTGGATGGAGCGACGGATCGCCCGGCCTTTGCCGCTGCTGCACGCGCGGCAGGCGTCCGGCTGGCCGAGGATGACGGCTGGTCGGACATCTTCAGCCGAATCCTGTCCGAGCGGATCGAGCCGCATCTCGGCCGCGGCCGCGCCACTATCCTGTGCGACTATCCGATCTCGGAAGCGGCCTTGGCCCGGCCGAAGCCCGGCGATCCGCGCGTGGCCGAACGCTTCGAGCTTTATGCTTGCGGTGTCGAGCTCGCCAATGCCTTCGGTGAATTGACCGATCCGGTCGAGCAGCGCCGGCGCTTCGAGGCGGACATGGACGAGAAGCAGCGCATCTATGGCGAACGCTATCCGCTCGACGAGGATTTCCTCGCGGCCTTGGCCGCGATGCCTCCGGCATCGGGTATCGCGCTCGGCTTCGACAGGCTGGTGATGCTCTGCACCGGCGCGCGCCGGATCGAGGACGTGCTCTGGACGCCGGTCGCGGAACCGGGCAGGACACCGGCATGACGGCCCATACCCCTCTTCGCAGCATCGACGCGCTCGTCGCTCGCGGCCTCGTCGCGCCCGATCGGCGCGAGGCGCTGGAGGCGGTCGCGGCCCGCTACGCCGTCTCGCTCACGCCGGCGCTGGCCGCGCTGATCGACCCGGCCGACGCCGCCGACCCGATCGCGCGGCAGTTCATTCCCGATGCGGCCGAACTCGTGACGCTGCCGCAGGAACTGGTCGACCCGATCGGCGACGATGCGCATTCGCCGGTCGAAGGCGTGGTCCATCGCTATCCCGACCGCGCCTTGCTCAAGCTCGTCCATGCCTGCCCGGTCTATTGCCGCTTCTGCTTCCGCCGCGAGATGGTCGGGCCGGGCGGTGCGTCGCTCTCGGGCGAAAAGCTCGATGCGGCGCTCGCCTATCTCGCCTCCCGTCCCGAAATCTGGGAGGTGATCATGACCGGGGGCGATCCCTTGATCCTCTCGGCCCGCCGGGTCCGTGAGGTCGCGAAGCGGCTGGCCGCCATCCCGCATATCAAGGTCGCGCGCTGGCATACCCGCGTGCCCGTAGTCGATCCCGAGCGCATCACTGCGGACTATGCCCGCGCTTTGCGCGTGCCCGGCAAGGCGAGCTACATCGCCATCCACGCCAACCACCCGCGTGAGTTCACGCCTGCGGCGCGCGCTGCGATCGCACGCCTCGCCGATGCCGGCCATGTCCTGCTCAGCCAGAGCGTGCTGCTCCGGGGCGTCAACGCCGATGTCGCGACGCTCGCGGCCCTGATGCGCGCCTTCGTCGAGAACCGGGTGAAGCCCTATTACCTGCATCACCCCGATCTGGCGCCCGGCACCTCGCATTTCCGGTTGTCGCTGGCGGAGGGGCAGGCGCTCGTCAAAAGCCTGCGCGGCCACCTTTCGGGCCTGTGCCAGCCGACCTATATCCTCGACATCCCCGGAGGCGCCGGCAAGGTGCCGGTCGGCCCCGGTTTCCTGTCGGGCTGCGAGACGCCGGGCACTGAGGGCGCGGTCGAGGATCGTTTCGGCGAGCGCCATCCCTATCCGCCGGGTTGAAAGGCCTGCGGATCATCGCCAAGGAGCGATCATGCAAGAGAAACTGCCCATCGCGATCGTGTCGGACATCGTCTGCCCCTGGTGCTTCATCGGCAAGGCGAGGCTGGAGACGGCCCTGGCCGACCATGGCCTGACGGACAAGGTCGCGATCACCTGGCTGCCCTATGAGCTCAATCCGGAGATGCCGGCCGAGGGGATGGACCGCACCACCTATCTCAACACCAAGTTCGGGCCGGGCAAGCGCAAGGAGATCGAGACGAGGCTATCCGAGGCGGCGCTCGAAAGCGGCGTCACCTTCAACTGGCCGAAGGTCACCAGGAGCGTCAACACGCGCATGGCCCATATGCTGGTCGCGGCCGCCGCCACCGTGCAGCGCGGCACCGAGATGAAGGCGGCGCTGTTCAAGGCCTATTTCCAGGACGGGCGCGATATCGGCGATCTCGAGACGCTGGTCGCGATCGCGACCGAGCTCGGCTTCGAGGAGACCGCCGTGCGTGACGAGCTCGCCAATGACGAGCTCCGCGAGACCATCATCGGGCTCGAGGCGCATGCGCAGAAGGTCGGCGTCACCGGCGTGCCCTTCTTCATTGTCGACGGCAAGCTCGCGGTTTCCGGCGCGCAGACGCCCGATGTCTGGGCCCAGGTCTTCGCGCAACTGGCGCAGACCGGCACGGACGCGCGTTGACGGTTCCGCCCTCGTTTCCCTCGCCGCCATGCTGGGCTAGAACGGCTCGTCGGCTTTCGGGGGGATGATGCGAGCTGATTCGACGAGACGCGCTGTTTCCGTTGTCGATGGCGTGCTGACGATTGAGGGCGTGCCGGGGCGCTTCCGGCAAAGCCCGGCGCGGCCGCTGACGCTCGAAGTGACGGAGCTTTCCTCGATTGCCGGTTTCGGCAGCCGCCAGGGTGGGGTCAGCTCGCTCGCACGGATTCAGGGTCGGGCCCGCATCGTGGAGGCCCAGCTCGGCCGCGCCGGCTTCGACGAGCGGACCGACGAGTTCGCGCTTTCGATCGTGGCCCTGCCGGCGGATGCCGAGAACCGCATGCTGCTCAGGCTTGGTTTCACCGAGGCGGATGAGCAGCGCGAGGAGCCGGCCGCCTTTTTCGGCGAGATCGTGGTTCCGGCCGCCGTCTATGCCGAGCTGCGGAGCGACTTGCGCAATGGTGAAGCGGAGCGGCTTTCGGTCGGCGCGGCGACCAGCCTGTGGCTCGCCGAGGCCGATCACGAGGCGCGCCCCGGCTTTCCGGTGTCGTGGCATCTCGGCATCGATGCCGAGGGCCAGGCCACGACCGAGGCCAAGGGCCTGGTCCAGAGCCTGACCTGGACGACGCGGCCGACAAAGGATGCGCAGCCCGCCATTTTTCATGCCGCCGAGCATCCTTCGGATGAGGAGGACGAGCCGGTCGAGGAACGCAAGCTGCGGCAATTGAGGGGGATCAGCCGCTGGCTGATGAACCTGGTGATTGTGCTGATCGCGATCATGTTCGTCATCGCCTTCAAATAGCGACTGCAAGGTTAGCTCATGGCGACGGTCCGCTATTTGAGCCACCCGCAAGTCGCGATCGATCCGGCCGTGCCGGTGCCCGACTGGGGCCTCTCGGCTGTTGGGCTGGCGCGCGCGCAAGCCTTCGCCGCTGCGCCAATCCTGAGCGGAACACGCCGCATCGTCTCCTCGGCCGAGCGCAAGGCGGTCGAGACGGCGCAATGCGTGGCAGACGCGCTTCGACTGACCGTCGAGATTCGCGAGGCCATGCACGAGAACGACCGCAGCGCGACCGGCTACTTGCCGCCACCCGAGTTCGAGACGATGGCGGACGCCTTCTTCGCGCGGCCGCTGGAGAGCGTGCGCGGCTGGGAGCGGGCCGTCGATGCGCAGGCGCGAATCCTGCGCGAGACCGAGGCGGTGCTGGCAGTGCCCGGCGACGGTGACATCCTGCTCGTCGGCCATGGCGGCGTCGGCACTTTGCTGTTATGTGCGCTGTCGCGTCATGCGATCATGCGTCTGCGCGATCAGCCACCGGGCGGTGGCAATCTTTTTGCGTTCGACGCCACGAGCCGAATCGTGCACCACGGCTGGCGCTCGATCGAGGAGGTCATCGGATCATGAACGCCATGATGAAGATCAACGACCTGCGCGACCGCATGATCGTGGCGCTCGATGTGCCGACGATCTGGGACGCCTATCGCATCGTCTCCGAACTCGGCGACGGCGCGACCTTCTACAAGATCGGTTATCGGCTCGCCTTCGCCGGGGGGCTCGACCTCTCCCGCCAGCTCATCTCGGAGGGCAAGAAGGTCTTCCTCGACCTCAAGCTCCACGATATCGGCAACACCGTCACCGAAGGCGTCGACTCACTGACCCGGCTCGGCGTCACCTTCCTCACCGTCCATGCCTATCCGCAGACCATGCGCGGCGCGGTCGAGGGACGCGGCGAGGCCGACCTGAAGCTGCTCGCCGTGACGGCGCTGACCTCCTATGACGACGGCGACCTGCGCGACGCGGGCTACGGCCTGGCGGTGCGCGATCTGGTGCGCCTGCGCGCCGAGCAGGCCCGGACCAGCGGCATCGACGGTATCGTCTGCTCGGCAGCCGAGACCGAGATCGTCCGCGACGTCATCGGCTCCGACATGGTCATCGTCACGCCCGGCATCAGGCCCGCCGGGGCCGCTGTCGGCGATCAGAAGCGCACGCTCACTCCCGGCGAGGCGATCCGCGCCGGGGTCGACCATCTCGTCATCGGCCGCCCCATCATTCGCGCGGACGATCCGCGTGGCGCGGCTGCCGCGATCATGGACGAGATCGCCGCCGCCTCTTAAGCTCGCGCCTCTTCTGTCGATCACAAACGGATGCCTGAAATGCCCAAGGGATATGTCGTCGCTCGCGCCAAGGTCACCAACCCGACCCTGTGGGCGAATTATGCCGCCAAGGCGTCGGAAGCGATCAAGCAATATGGCGGCACGCCCTTGGTGCGCGGCGGCCAGAACACCATCGCCGAAGGCGAGGGGCGCGCCCGCAACGTCGTCATCGAGTTCAAGGATTTCGAATCCGCCAAGGCCTATGTGAACTCGCCGGAATATGCCGCCGCCCGCAAGGAGCGCGAGGGCGCAGGCGAGATCGACATCGTCGTCGTCGAGGGAGTCTGAGCCGTGCCGAAGGGTTATTGGGTCGCCCGCGTCGATGTCGAGAACGAGGAGGAATACGCCAAATACCGCGCCCTGAACGCGGTCGCCTTCGCCAAATATGGCGGGCGCTTCATCGTGCGCGGCGGCGAATACAAGCTCGCCCGCGGCACCGGCCGCAAGCACAACGTGGTCATCGAGTTCAAGGACGAGGCGACGGCGCGCGCCTGCTACGAATCGCCCGAATACCAGGCGGCGGTGAAGCATCTCGCCAATGTCGGCCCGACCGACCTCGTCATCATCGGCGGCTATGAGGGGCCCCAGCCGGGCGCCTGAGCCGGCCGCACCAGAGACAATGCGCCGGCGATCGCATCGCCCTTCACCGGCGAGAGCCTGCGCCTGACATCGGGGGCGAGCCAGGCCTCCATCGCAGTGGACAGGCCGCCGATCAGCGCGACGCGCGGCACGCCGCGCTCGAACAGGGTCCGGACCATCGCGTCGATCAGGGCGGCGCCGTGCTGCATGATCGCGCGGGCATGGGCATCGCCGAGATCAGCATGGCGCAGGACGAGCGGCGCGAGCGTCGCGTAATCGGTGGCGCTCGCCTTGTCCATCCAGGCGACGACCTCGAACGGATCGCCCTCGAAGCGCGCCAGCACATCCCGGGTGAAGCGCGTCCGCGGCTCGCGCCGGTCATGGGCGCGCAGCGAGACCCGGATCGCCGCCAGCCCGAGATCGGCGCCGCTACCCTCGTCTCCGACCGGGAACCCGTATCCGCCGATGCGCAGCTCCTGCCCGCAGAGCCGCGCGAGCCCGATCGAGCCGGTGCCGACGATGACGATGCCGCCATCCTCGCCCGCATGGGCGCCGAGGCAGGCGCCGAGCCCGTCGCTCTCGAACCGCGTGGTGGCGAAGGGACTCCGCCAGGCCGCGAGGCTCTCCTGCATGCCCTTGCGGCCGATCCCGGCGAGGCAGATGCCGGCATGGATGCGCCTAAACTGAGCCTCGTCGAGGTCTGCCTCGGCCAATGCGCCGCGCGCGGCCTGCATCACGGCGGCGAGCGAGGTTTCGAGCCCGAGCCGGAGCGAAGCCGGGCCGGCAATGCCTGAGCCGAGCACGTCGCCCTGCGCGGTCTCCAGCCGGCAGCGGCAGCCGGTGCCGCCGCCATCGATGCCGAGATAGAGCGGTTCGGCCATGATCAGCTTCCGATCCGCTCGATATCGGCGCCGCAGCGCTGGAGCTTGCGATCGAGCGTCTCATAGCCGCGGTCGAGATGGTAGATCCGGCTGATCACCGTCTCGCCCTCCGCCGCGAGCCCGGCGAGGACGAGGCTGACCGAGGCGCGCAGGTCCGTCGCCATCACCGGCGCCGCCTTCAGCCCTGCCACGCCGTGCACCGTCGCGCTCGTGCCCTTCAGCGTGATGTCGGCGCCGAGGCGGACCAGCTCGGGCACATGCATGAAGCGGTTCTCGAACACCGTCTCGCGGATCAGCGAGGTGCCGTCCGCGACGCTCATCAGCGCCATGAACTGCGCCTGCAGGTCGGTCGAGAAGCCGGGATAGGCCTGGGTCATGATGTCGATGCCGGTGAGACGGCCCGGCCGCGTCACCATCAGCCCGCGATCGGTCGGCCAGAGCCTGACGCCGGCGGCTTCCAGCGCCTCGCCGACCGCCGCGAGATGCTCGAGCCGCGCGCCGACCAGTTCGAGCTCGCCGCCTGTGATCGCCGCCGCCACCGCATAGGTCCCAGCCTCGATGCGGTCGGCGACGATCTCATGCGTCGCGGGCGTGAAGCGCTCGACGCCCTGGACCAGCAGCCGGTGGCCGCCGATGCCCTCGATCGTCACGCCCATCGCGACGAGGCAGCGCGCCAGATCGAGCACCTCCGGCTCCTTGGCGGCATTGACGATCTCGGTTTCACCCTTGGCGAGGCTCGCCGCCAGCAGCGCCGTCTCGGTCGCGCCCACGGAAGAGAAGGGGAAGACGATTCGCGCGCCTTTCAGGCCGCTCGGCGCCTTGCCCTCGATATAGCCGCCGGCGACGGCGATCTCGGCGCCGAGCGCCTCCAGCGCCTTGAGATGCAGGTCGACCGGGCGCGCGCCGATGGCGCAGCCGCCGGGCAGCGAGACGCGGGCGCGGCCGAAGCGGGCGACGAGCGGGCCGAGCACCAGGAACGTCGCCCGCATCTTGCGGACGATGTCGTAGCTCGCCTCGCGCGGCTCGGCCTTGCTGGCGTCGAAGGTCAGCGCATCGCCGGCGCGGCCGGAAACGACGACGCCGTAGCCTTCCAGCAAGGCCTGCATCGTCTGGAGGTCGACCACGTCCGGCAGGTTGCGCAGGGTCAGCGGCTGGTCGGACAGAAGCGCCGCCGCGAAAGCCGGCAGTGCCGCGTTCTTGGCGCCGCGAATATCGACGGTGCCGGATAGTCGCTGCCCGCCACGGATCCGGAGCTTGTCCATCAGGCGGTCTCCCCTTCCGGCCATTTCTCGTATCGCACGAATTCGCGCGCCGCCCCGGCGAAGTCGCGGGCGTATTCGCCAACGGCAAGCCAGCCCGCCCGCTCGTAGAACCGGCGTGCCCCGGCATTGGCGGCGAAGACCTCGAGCGAATGCGCGCCCTGCGCTTCGGCATGAGCGAGCAGGGCTGCGCCATGGCCCTTGCCGCGACCGCTTTCGTCGATGAACAGCATGGCGATGTGCCCTTCCGTGACGAGCAGCACGCCCTTGACGCCGCCATCGTCCAGCACCGTCAATCGCTCTAGGTCCGTCTCGAACCGCTCCTGGAAATGAGCCGCGTCATAGGCCAGCGCCGCCTCGCCGAGGATCGGCCGGAAGCTCGTGCGATAGGCCTGCGCCACGATCGCCGCCGCCGGCGGGATATCGGCTTCCGTGGCCTGCCGGACGATCACGATTGACCCCGCAGCCGGGGGTCGAGCTCGTCGCGCAACGCATCGCCGAGCAGGTTGAAGCCGAGCGAGAGGAAGAGGATGCCGAGCCCGGCGAAGACCGCGTTCCAGGGTGAGAGCAGCACGAAATTGCGTCCCTCGGCCAGCATTAGCCCGAGCGAGGGCGTCGGCGGTTGCGTGCCGAGCCCGAGGAAGGAGAGCGAGGCCTCGACCAGGATCGCGGCCGAGAGCAGCAGCGAGGTCTGCACCAGGATGACCGAGGTCAGGTTGGGCAGGATGTGCCGGAGCATGATGCGCAGGTCGGAGGCGCCGATCGACCGGGCCCCCGTCACGAAATCGCTCTCGGCCAGGACGAGCGCGGGCCCGCGGATCAGCCGCGCGAAGATCGGCACATAGACCACGGCGATGGCGATGGCGGCGCTTTCCGTGCGGGGGCCGAGCATCGCGATGATGCCGATCGCCAGCAGCATCACCGGGAAGGCGAAGAGGATGTCCATCATTCGCATGGCGATGCGCTCCAGCCAGCCGCGATAATAGGCGGAGAGCAGGCCGAGGCTGCCGCCGATCAGGAGCGCGAGCCCGACGGCGATGCCGCAGGCGATCAGCGCGGTGCGATAACCATAGAGGATGCGCGCCAGGATATCGCGCCCCAGATGGTCGGTGCCGAGCCAGTGCGCGAGGCTGGGCCCCTTCAGCCTGGCGACGATGTCCTGCGCCAGCGGGTCATAGGGTGCGACCAGCGGCGCGGCGAGCGCCAGCACGATCTGCAGCGCCACGACGATGGCCGCCGTGATGGCGATGCGGCGGCTCTGGCTCATCAGCCGGCCCTCAGCCTGGGATCGATCAGCGCATAGGCGAGATCGACCAGCGCGTTCACCAGCACGAAACCGACCGTGACGATCAGGATCGTGGCCTGGACCAGCGGGTAGTTCCGTTCGGAAATCGCGCCGAGGATCAGCCGGCCGAGCCCCGGGATCGAGAAGACCTGCTCGACCACGATGGCGCCGCCGAGCAGGTAACCCGTCATGATCCCGACGCTGGTGACGAAGGGGATCAGCGCGTTGCGCAGGGCATGCCGGTAGAGCACCGCGGTTTCGGAGAGCCCCTTGGCGCGGGCGGTGCGGATATAATCCTGGCCGAGCGCATCCAGCATCGCGGTGCGCACCAGCCGCGAGAGATTGGCGAGGATCGGCAATGCGAGCGCGAGCGCCGGCAGCAGCAGCCGCTGCAGGTTGCCGAGCGGGTCCTCGCTGAACGGCACATAGCCGAGCGAGGCGAAGCTGGGCGCAAGGCTCGCGACCGCGATCAGCATGACGATGCCGAGCCAGAAGGAGGGGATGGTCAGTCCGGCGATCGCGCCGATCCGCAGGATCAGGTCGGCCCGCTTGCCGCGCCAATGCGCCATCAGGCAGCCGATGGGGACGGCGAGCCCGGCGCCGATGACGAGCGCGAACAGGGTGAGCTGCAGGGTCGGCCAGATCTGCGCGGTGATCTCCTGCAGCACCGGCCGGCCGGTCCAGATCGAGGTGCCGAAATCGCCGGTCACGGCGCGCCCGAGCCAGGTCAGGTATTGCTCGATCAGCGGCCGGTCGAGCCCAAGCTCGCTGCGCATCGCCGCGATCCGCTCCGGCGTCACCTCGGTATTGGCGCCGAGCATGATCGCCACGGCGTCTCCGGGGATCAGCCGGATCATCAGGAAGACGATCACCGAGATCCCGAACAGCACGATCGCGAGGTCGAGGCCGCGCTGAACCAGATGGCGGAGCATGCCTCGACCGTGCCGGCTCAGCGCAAGCTGGCGCGGCCGAGCGAGACCAGCGAGCGGTTGGCGTAGATGTCGTAGCCCTGGAGGTTGCCGCGCACGGCGCTGAACAGCGTCGGATAGGCGATATGCGCCGCCGGCCCCGAGCAGCCGAGGATTGTCTGGGCGTCGCGATAGGCGGCCTGACGCGCGGCCTTGTCGAGCGTGGCGCGGCCCTTGTCGAGCAGGGCGTCGAGCTCGGGATTGCTGTATTTGAAGACATTGGTCGAGCCGCCGGTCCGGAAGGTCCGGTAGAAATAATCGTCGGGCTCGATGCTGCCGGCATTGGTCGAGGCGAAGAGGTCGAAATTCGAGTTCCGCCAGTCCTGCACGAACTGGCCGAGCTCGGGATTCTTCAGCTCCACCTTGAACCCGGCCTTGCCGAGCTGCTGCTGCACCACCTGGGCGATGTCGCGGATGTCCTGCCGCGGCAGGATCGTCATGCTGACTGAGATCGGGGTCGCGATGCCGGCTTCCTTGATGAGTGCCTGCGCCTTGGCCGGATCATGCGCATAGCAGGGCAGGTCCTTCACATCGACCGCCCAGTCCTTCAGCACCGGCGGCAGGGGCGCGGCCGGCGCGCCACTGCCGAACAGGGCGGCGTCGATGATCTCCTTGCGGTTCAGCGCGTAGTTGAGCGCCTCGCGCACCTTCGGATTGTCGAAGGGCGGCTTCGAGACGTTCATGCCGATCAGCGTATAGGCCAGCTCCATCGTCTCCTTGACGGCGACATTCGGCTTGCCCTTGAGCTGCAGCGCGGTCGCGGCGTCGATATGGGGCAGCAGCGCGAACTGGCCGTTGCCGATGCCGACCTGCCGCGTCGCCGCTTCCGGCACGAAGTTGAACTTGACGCCGGCGAGCTTGACCTCGGCGGCGTTCCAGTAGCCGGCATGCTTGGCCAGCCGGATGAAGCCGTTCGGCTGCCATTCCTCGAACTTGAACGGGCCGGTGCCCATTGGCGCGCGCTGCAGCGCATCCTTGTTGCCTTCGAGCCCGCGGGGCACGATGGCGATGCCGGTCAGCGAGGCGAGCAGCGGCGCGGACGGCTCCTTGAGCTTGAGCTCGAGCGTGGTGGCGTCGGTCGCAGTCGCGCTTTCGAGCGCGGCAAGGCGGCTGGCGAGCGGCGAGCCGACATCCTTGGAGAGCACGCGCCGGAGCGACGAGGCTGCATCCTCCGCCTCCATCGGCTTGCCGTCATGGAAGGTCACGCCCGGCCGCAGCTTGAAGGTCACGGTCTTGCCGTCGGCGGAGGCCGTCCAGGACTGGGCCAGGCCTGGGATGATGTTGAGGTCCTTGTCGAGCGCGGTCAGCCCTTCATAGATCGGCCCGAGTACGAGCTGTGACGAGGCGAATGCCGTGACGATATGCGGATCGAGGCCGGCGGGCGAGGCCTCGACGGCAACCTCGAGAACCTGGGCCGAGGCCGTCCCGGCGATCAGCGCGAAGGCGGCGGCCGCAACGCCGGTGCGCAGCGCGCGGCGCAATCCCGAAACCCGTTTCATGGCGCGATGCATGATCCACCCCTCCTCATCAAGACGGCGCATTCGGCTGCGCTCGTGTAACATTCCCGCATATGGACCACTTAAGGACCAATCTGGACAAGGCTTAGCCGATCGCCTAGAGCCAGTGCAAGCTTGAAGCGCGTTGTCAGTCATTGGAAGCGGAGCAGAGCATGCGTGATCTGGCCAAGCAAACCCTGACCGCGATCGGCGTGATCAGTGGCACCTCGATGGACGCGATCGATGTCTCGATCGTCGAAAGCGACGGCCGCGAAGGCCTGCGCTTCGGCCCAGGTGCCTCCTATCCCTATCCGGCGGAGACAAGGCGCGAGCTGCAGGCCCTGATCGCCGAGGCCGAGCGCGCGGTGAAGGAGCCGCTCGAGGCGCTCGAAGCCGCCGTCACGGCCGCTCATCTTGGCGCCGTTCGCCGCTTCATCGCCGAGCAGGCGCTCGACCCCGACAGCATCGATCTGGTCGGCCTGCATGGCCAGACGGTCTATCACCGCCCGGAGATCCGCTTCACGCGCCAGCTCATCGACGGGCCGGCGGTCGCCAAGGCGCTCGGCGTCCCGACCGTCGATCGCTTCCGTTACGCCGATGTCGCGGCGGGCGGGGAGGGCGCGCCCTTCGCCCCGCTCTATCACCGCGCCCTGGCGCAGGGGCTCGAGCAGCCGGTGATGGTCCTCAATCTCGGCGGCGTCGGCAATGTCACCTATATCGACGGCGAGGACGTGATCGCTTTCGATACCGGCCCGGCCAGCGCCATTCTCGACGATTTCGTGCTCCGGCGGCTGGGTCGCGACTACGACGCCGGCGGCGCCCTGGCGGCGAGCGGGCAGGTGCGGGACGATCTCGTGGCGGAGTTCATGACGAACCCGTTCTTCGACCGGCCTGCGCCGAAATCGCTCGATCGAAACGACTTTCACCGCCGCGCCAAGGTTGTGGAGCCGCTCTCCGACGCCGACGGCGCCGCGACGCTTGCCGCTTTCACGGTCGAGAGCGTGGTCGCGGCTTTGCGCCATGTGCCGAAGGTGCCGAAGCGCTGGCTGGTCACCGGCGGCGGCCGCCTCAACGATCATTTCATGACGCGGCTGCGCGAGCGGCTCGGCGTGCCGGTCGAGCCCGTCGAGGCCGCCGGCTGGGCCGGCGACGTCATCGAGGCGCAGACCTTCGGCTATCTCGCGATCCGCTCGGTCAAGGGCCTGCCCTTGAGCCTGCCGGGAACGACCGGCGTGCCGGAGCCCCTGACCGGCGGCCGGCTCAACCTGCCGGGCCAATAGGCCGCGACGCAGGGGCGCTTGCTACCGGGCTGAAGTGGACTTATTTTGGTCTGGTCACAAGGGGTCATCAATGCCGACCGAAGACGTCAGCGCACGCTTTCGAGACCTCGACGCCTGGGGTGACCTCGACATCCTGAAGGCGCTCTATGAGGGGCAGCTTGCCGCTGCCGCGGCCGTCGCGTCCTCGCTTCCGGCGATCGCCGAGGCCGTCGCCGCCGCCCTGCCGCGGCTCGAGGCCGGCGGCCGGCTGATCTATGCCGGCGCGGGCACGTCCGGGCGCATCGGCGTGCAGGACGGGGCCGAGCTGACGCCGACCTTCGACTGGCCGGAGAGCCGGCTCGCCTTTGCCATCGCCGGCGGCGACGGCGCCATCCTCCATGCCGTCGAGAACGCCGAGGACTCGGTCGATGACGGAGCCGGTGCTATGCGGCGCACCGCGGTCGGTCCCGACGATGTGGTCATCGGGATCGCCGCCAGCGGCCGCACGCCCTACACGCTTGCGGCGATCGGCGAGGCCAAGGCCCGCGGCGCCCTGACGATCGGCATCGCCAATAATCGCGGCTCGGCGCTGCTGCGCACCGCCGACCATGGCATCCTGACCGAGACCGGCGAGGAGGTCGTCGCCGGCTCCACCCGCATGAAGGCGGGCACCGCGCAGAAGATCGTGCTCAACCTGTTCTCGACCCTGCTGATGATCCGGCTCGGCCGGGTCTATCGCGGGCTGATGGTCCATATGCGCGCGACCAACGCGAAGCTCCGGCTCAGGGCAGCCCAGATGGTCGACATGATCACCGGCTGCGGCATGGAGGCGGCCGCCCGCCATCTCGACCATGGCGGCGGCGAAGTGAAACGCGCCGTGCTCCTCGCCAGCGGTGCGGACGGCGCGCTGGCCGAGATGCTGCTGGTGCGCCATCGCGGCAACCTGCGTCTGGCCCTGCTCGATCTCGGTGTCCGGCCGGCCGAGCAGGCAAGGGCGGCGCCGTGAGCGAGGCCGCCGCGGGGCGCAGCGCGCGCCGGCCGCGCGAGGGCGCTGCCGATGGCGCGGTCCCGGCCAAGCAGCAGGCCATCGTCCGGGCGCTGGCCGGAGACGACCCGACGCCGCGCTATCTCAGGCTCGCCGGAGCGCTGGCCCGGTTGATCGAGACGGAGGTCTTCCTGCCCGGCGACGCCGTGCCGTCCGAGCGCGATCTCGCGCAGCTGACGGGCTATGCCCGCGTCACGGTGCGCAACGCCATCGACGAGCTCATCCGCAGCGGCACGCTGTCCCGTCGCCATGGCTCCGGCACCTTCGTCGCCTCGCGCATAGAGCAGCCGCTCTCGGTCCTGGCGAGCTTCTCCGCCGATATCGAAAGCCGCGGCGGTCAGCCGGGCTCGATCTGGCTGTCGCGCGAGCTGGCGCGGCCCAAGCCGCAGGAATCGATGGCGCTGGGCCTGGGCGCCACCGACAGCGTCATCCGGCTCACGCGGGTCAGGACGGCCGATGGCGAGCCGCTGGCGATCGAATGCGCCGTCGTCCCCGCAGCGATCCTGCCATCGCCCGATCTCATCGACACGTCGCTCTATGCCGCGCTGGCGACGCAGGGCGCGGTTCCGGCGCATGGCGTGCAGCGCATCCATGCCGGCCTTGCCACATTGGAGGAGGCGCGGCATCTCGGCATCCCGCCGGGCAGCGCGCTTTTGCGGATCGAGCGGCGCGCCTTTCTCGGCAATGGCAAGCCGGTGGAGTTCACCGTCTCGGCCTATCGCGGCGATCGCTATGATTTCGTCGCGACCCTGAGAGGCGAGGCGATGGGGCCGCAGCCGTGAGGCCGCCGGACCGGCGCGCCTGGCGCGCGCCGCGCCTGTTCGATGGCCGGACGCTCTGGCAGGACAGGCTGGTCGTCGCGGAGGATGGTGTCGTCACCGCCTTGCTTCCGGCCTCGTCCCAGCCGGACTGTCCGGTCGAGGATTTGCCCGACGATGCCGTGCTGGCGCCGGGCTTCATCGATATCCAGGTCAATGGCGGTGGCGGCGTCATGTTCAACGATGCGCTCGACGCGGAGGGTATCGCTGCGATCGCCGCGGCCCATGCCCGTTTCGGCACGCGCGGGCTGCTGCCGACGCTGATCAGCGGCAGCCGTGACGAGATCGCCGCCGCGATCGCCGCCGCGCGCGCTGCGATTGCCGGCGGCGTGCCGGGCGTGCTCGGCCTGCATCTGGAAGGCCCGTTCCTCAATCCCGAGCGCCACGGCGCGCACCCGGTCGCGAAGCTGCTGCGGCCGGAGCCGGAGGATGTCGATCTGCTCGCCTCGCTCGGGCCCGCTGGCGTGACGCTGGTGACGCTCGCGCCCGAATGCGTGCCGCCCGGCTTCGTCCGCGCGTTGGTGAAGCGTGGCGTCAGGGTCTGTGCCGGCCATTCCAATGCCAGCGCGGCGCAAATGGCGGCGGCGCGGGCGGAGGGTCTGAGCGGCGTCACGCATCTGTTCAACGCCATGTCGCAACTGGGCTCGCGCGAGCCGGGCGTGGTCGGGGCGGCGATGTCCGATCCGCATCTGGCCGCCGGCATCATCGCCGATGGCCATCATGTCGCCTGGCCATCCTTCCAGGCCGCCTTTCGCGCCATCGGGGCGGAGAGGATGATGCTGGTCACCGACGCGATGGCGACGGTCGGCGGGCCTGCGGACGCTTTCTCCCTGTTCGGCGAGACGATCCGGGTCAGCGAGGGGCGGTTGGTCAATCGCGAGGGCCGTCTCGCCGGCGCGCATCTCGACATGGCGAGCGCCGTCGCCAACGCGCATCGTCATGGCGGCGCGTCGCTCGCCGAGGCGCTCGCGATGGCGACGACGACACCGGCCGCGTTCCTCGGCCTGGCGGACAGCCACGGCCAGATCGCGCCCGGCCGGCGCGCGGAATTCTCGATGCTGCGGATTGGCGGTTAGCCCATCATTGCGAGGAGCAAAACGACGAAGCAATCCAGGGGGAGTGCGTGAGGCCCCTGGATTGCTTCGCTGCGCTCGCAATGACGGGCCCTGCGCTCAGTTCAGCCTGTTCCTGAACATCCAGGCCGCGACCGGCAGGGTCACGGCCGCGATGGCGACCAGCGCCAGCATCTCCGGCAGGAGCTGCCTGATACCCGCGCCTTCGAGATAGACCTGATGCGTGATGCTGATCGCGTAGCGCAGCGGGTTGATCAGCGTGAAATATTGCAGGACCTCCGGCATGTTGCCGATCGGCGCGGTCAGGCCCGAGAGCAGCATGAAGGGCATCAGCAGCACGAAGGAGCCGATCATCGCCTGCTGCATGTTGCCGGCGATGGAGGAGATGAACAGGCCGATGCCGACGGAGGCTGCCAGGAAGAGCGACAGGCCGAGATAGAGCATCGGGAAGGTGCCGGCGAAAGGAATCTGGAACCAGAGCTGCGCCACCAGCAGGATCATCGTCGCCTGCGTCAGGCCGACCAGCATGGCCGGGATCGCCTTGCCGATCATGATCTCGGAGGGCCGGAACGGCGTCACCAGGAGCTGGTCGAACGTGCCTTCCTCGCGCTCGCGCGCCACCGACATCGCCGTCAGCATCATGGTCATCATCATCGTGATCGTGCCGATCATCGAGGGGATCATGTTCCAGCGCGTCTCGAGGCTCGGATTGTACCAGGCCCGCGTCGTCACCTGGATCGGCGGGCCCGGCAGGCCTTGCGACGCCCGCCATTCCGCGCCGAAGGCGGTGGCGAGTTGCCCGACATAGCCCTGGGCGGTGCCGGCGGTGTTGGAATTGCGCCCGTCGGCGATCACCTGCACCGGTGCGGCCGCGCCGGCCTGCAGCTTCCGCTCGAAATCCTGTGGGATGGTGATGACCAATAGCGCCCGCCCGTCGTCGATATATTCCGCGATCTGCCCTTCCCGGCCCAATGTCGCGGCGCGCGTGAAGGTGCCCGAGCCGTCGAGCCGGGCAATGAGCGCGCGCGAGGCGGCGCTGCGATCGTGGTCGAGCAGGGCGTAGGAGACGTTGTTGAGGTCGTAGGTCGCGGCATAGCCGAAGATCAGGCACTGGATGATCGGCGGGCCGATCAGGCTGATCCGGCTCTTGGGATCCTTCAGGATCGCGAGCAGCTCCTTGCGGATCAGGGCGAGGATGCGCAGCAGGGAATCGAGCATGGCGCGCCTCAGCCGATCGTCTTGCGCGTGGCGCGGATCGCGAGCGCGATCAGCACCGCCGCCATGAAGGCGAGGACCGCGGCGTTGGGCAGGATCACCGCCCAGATGTCGCCGGCCAGGAACAGGGTCTGCAGGACGCTGACGAAATAGCGCGCCGGGAAGATATGCGTGATCGCCTGGATCGCGACCGGCATGCTGCGGATGTCGAACATGAAGCCCGACAGCATCATCGCCGGCAGGAAGGTCGCGATGATAGTGATCTGGCTCGCCACGAACTGGCTCTTCGTCACCGAGGAGATCAGGAGCCCGATGCCGAGCGCCACGACGAGATAGAGCATCGAGACGATGACCAGGATCGCGAGCGAGCCTCTGATCGGCACATGGAACAGAAGCTTGGCGCCGACGATCGAGAGCGCGAGCCCCATCAGGCCGAGGATGAAATAGGGCACGGTCTTGCCGAGCAGGATCTCGCCGGGCCTGACCGGCGTCACGAACAGCGCCTCGAAGGTGCCGCGCTCCCATTCCCGGGCGACGACGAGCGCGGTCAGCAGCGCGCCGATCAGGGTCATGACCAGCACGATCAGGCCGGGCACGAGGAAATAGCTGCTGTTATTGGCGTCGTTGAACCACATCCGGTTCTCGACCGCGACCGGCGCCGCCCCGATCACGCGGCCGGACGCCGCCTCGCGCGCCAGCCAGGTGGCGATCGCGCCCTGCGCATAGCCGAGCGAGATCCGGGCGGTATTGGCGTCGGTGCCATGGACCACGACCTGGATCTCGGCATTGCCCTGCGCGATCCGGCGCGCGAAATCGGGCGGGATGCGCACGATGGCGTTGACGGTCTTGTCGAGCAGCAGTCTCTCGGCCTCCGCCATGGTCTTGACCTGGCGGGCGTCGAAATACTCCGAGAGCTCGAAGCCCGAGGCGGCGCCGCGCGCCTCCGCCGAGTTCTCCTCCATCACGATCGCGACCGGGACGTTCTTGACGTCGAAGGACAGTCCGTAGCCGAACAGCACGAGCAGCAGCATCGGCATGACGATGCCGATCGCGACGCTGCTCGGGTCGCGCAGCACCTGCCAGCTCTCCTTGCGGATCAGGGCCATGATCCGGCGCAGGCGGCCCGCGCCGCTATGGGCGGCGGCGATCATGCGGCCGGCTTCCGTTGTCCGTTATCGCCGCGCGCCTCCTCGACGATGGCGATGAAGGCCTCCTCCATCGTCGCTTCGCGCCCGTCCTGCGGCCTGGCGTGGCTTCGAATTTCGGCCGGCGTGCCTTCGGCCAGATTGCGTCCGGCATCGAGGATGATGATCCGGTCGCAATATTCGGCCTCTTCCATGAAATGGGTCGTCACGATCACGGTGACGCCCTGCTCGGACAGCGCGGTGATGCGGCCCCAGAACTCGCGCCGCGCCATCGGGTCGGCGCCGCTCGTCGCCTCGTCGAGGAACAGGATCTCCGGCTCGTGCAGCAGCGCGCAGCCCATCGCGAGCCGCTGCTTGTAGCCGCCGGGAAGCTGTCCGCTCGGCAGCGCCGAGAACTGCTCCAGCTCGAATTGCTGCTTCGCCCAGGCGATCCGCTCGGCCTTGCGCCGGCCGCGCAGGCCATAGGCGCTGGCGAAGAAGTCGAGATTCTCATCGACGCTCAACTGCCCGTAGAGCGAGAATTTCTGGGCGACATAGCCGAGCTTGCGGCGCGCTTCGGCGCGCGAGGTCCTCAGATCCGCGCCGGCGACCTTCAGCGTTCCCTGCGTCGCGGGCAGGAGGCCGCACAGCATCCGGAAGGTCGTGCTCTTGCCGGCGCCGTTGGGGCCGAGCAGGCCATAGATCTCGCCCTCGCGCACCTGGAAGCTGACATGGTCGACCGCCGTGAAGTCGCCGAACATGCGGACGAGGTCATGGACCTCGACCGCGACCTCGCGGCGGCTATCCGTCCTGGGATGGTCGAGGGTCATGGTGTTGCGCTGCGCGCGTTCGGCGACTGCAGCGAACAGCACCATGAAGCCGTCCTCGAAGCGTGGCGGCGCCGGCTTGTGCTCGGCATTGGCGCCGTCGATCGTCAAGGGCGCGGTGTCGCCGGCCGATGCCAGCACGACGCGCACCTGTCCGGCCTCGGGCACCGCGTCGATCACGCCGGGTTGCTGGAAGAGCCTGGCTTGTAGCGAGCGTGCCGGCATGTCGGCGGGCGTTTCGACGATGAAGACGCGACCCTTCGCCTCCGCCGTGATCTCGTCCGGCTTGCCCTGCGCCAGCACCTTGCCGGCATGCATCACGACCGCATGGTCGCAGAGCTCCGCCTCGTCGAGATAGGAGGTGCTGACGACGACGGTGAGCCCGTCCTCGCGCACCAGCTTGGTGACGATCTCCCAGAGTTCCCGGCGCGAGAGCGGGTCGACGCCGACCGTCGGCTCGTCGAGCAGCAGCAGCTCGGGCGCACGCACCAGCGTGCAGGCGAGGCCGAGCTTCTGCTTCATCCCGCCCGAAAGCTTGCCGGCGAGCCTTTCGCGAAAGCGGCCGAGCTGCGTCATCTCGTAGAGGCGGGGATAGATCTCGCGGCGCTGCTCGGGCGCGATCCCGTGCAGGTCGGCATAGAGGTCGAGATTCTCCTGGACGCTCAGGTCCTCGTAAAGCCCGAATTTCTGCGGCATGTAGCCGATGCGGTCCTGCACGGCCTGCGGATCGGTCGCCACCTTGACGCCGACCACCTCCAGCTCGCCGCCATCCGCCGTCATCAGCCCGGCGATCAGGCGCAGCAGCGTCGTCTTTCCGGCGCCGTCCGGCCCGACCAGGGCCGTCAGGGTTCCCGCCCTGGCCTCGAAGGAGACGTCGTCGAGCGCCTTGACCGTTTCGCCGGTGGCGCGGCGGAAGGTCTTGTGCAGGTTCCGCGCCGTGACGGGGGACGTTGGCGCGGCCGCGGTCATGGCTGCGGCTTTCGGCCGTCGCCTTGCGCCAGGGGATGAGGCTCGGCATCGGGCCGCAGCCGGACGGTCGCCGGCATGCCGAGGCGAAGCCGGTCGTCCGGATCCTCGACGAAGACGCGGACCTCATAGACCAGGCTCGTGCGCAGATCCTCGGTCTGCACGGTCTTGGGCGTGAACTCGGCGACCGGCGAGATGAAGCCGATCCAGCCCTCGAGCGGGCGGTCAGGGAAACTGTCGGAGACGACATATGTGCGCATGCCGGAGCGGATATGTCCGAGCTTCGGCTCCGGGACATAGGTGCGCACCCATTTCACGCCCGTCATCGCCAGCGAGAGGACGGGGCGGCTCGGCATCGCCATTTCGCCGGGCTCCATCAGCCGCGAACGGACGACGCCATCGAACGGCGCGAAGAGCTCGGCATCGGCCAGTTGCCGGCGGGCAAGCGCGAGCTGCGCCTCGCCGCCGCGCAGCTGCGCCTCGGCCTGCCTGATATCCTCGTCGCGCGGGCCGGCGAGCGCCAGGTCGAGCGCGCTCTTGGCGACATCGACCTTGGCCTTGGCGACCTCGGAGGCGGCCTTGGCCGCGTCGAGATCCTGCTGGCTGACGGCGTTGGCCGACAAGGCGCGGCGACGCTCGTATTGCGCGGCGGCATTGACGGAATCGGCCCTGGCCGAGGTCAGGTTGGCCCGGGCCTGGGCGATCTCTTCGGGGCGGCTGCCGTTCCGCAGCCGGTCGAGCGCGGCCTTCTGCGCGGCGACCGTCGCCTCCATCTGGTCGATCTGCGGCTGCAGGCGCGCGGTGTCCAGCTTCGCCAGGACCTGCCCGGCGCGAACGACATTTCCCTCCTCGACCAGGATCGTGGCGATGCGCTCGCTGCCGTTGAAGGCGAGGGCGGCCTGCCGCAGGTCGACATTGCCGTAAAGGGCGAGCTCGTCGGTCGCGGCCGGCCGATGCGTGTACCACCAGGCGGCAGCGCCGCCGCCAGCGAGGATAGCGAGAACCACGACGATGCGAAGAGCCTTGCTCATGCTCGCAGGATAGGCCTCCTATGCGATATGTCAAATCAGGATTTGAATTTATACTTTCATATGATCGCGCAAAGCGATAAGGTTGGGGAATGAAGCGGAAGACACCTCGCAAGCTGCCCGGCCGTCGCGAGGACGGCGCGGCGACCAAGGCCCAGATCCTGGAGGCGGCGGGCGAGGTCTTCGCCGAGAAGGGCTTCGATCGCGCCACCGGCAAGGAAATCGCCGAGCGGGCCGGCAGCAACTCGGCCGCGGTGAACTATTATTATGGCGGCATCGAAGGCCTTTATGCCGAGGTGCTCGTGGAGGCCCATCGGCGGTTGCTGACCTATGACAGGCTGCTCTCGCTCGCGCAGGCGCCGGGCCAGCCGGAGGAGAAGCTCCGCACGCTGATCGGCATGATCGTCCGTACCGTGATGGGGTCGGCCTCCTCGACCTGGGCCTTGCGCGTCCTGAGCCGCGAGATCCTGGCGCCGTCGCCGGCTTTCGCGACCTTGAGGGATCGCGAGATCCTGCCCAAGAAGCGCATCGTCACAGGCATCGTCGGCGAGATTCTCGGGCTGTCGCATGACGACCCGATCGTCGCGCGCTGCTGCCTCAACATCATCGCGCCCTTCGTGATGATGCTCGTCGGCAACCGGCAGGTCCTCACGCAGATCTTCCCGGGCATGGCCTCGGATTCGGCGGCGGTCGAGGACACCGTCGCGCATTTCCAGCGCTTCGCCTTCGGTGGAATCGCGGCGGTCGCGGCGGAGCTCGCCTCGGCGCCGGCGAGCGGGTCATCGAAAGCCGCAACAAAGCGGCCGGCGCGCTCGCCCTGACGGCGCGAGGAGGGTCGCTACAGGCTGTTGACCCAGAGAACCTGCGTGACGCCGTCATGGCCATTGGCGAAGCGGTGGGGCCGCGAGGACAGGAAGCGGAAGCTGTCGCCCTCCTGCAGGGTCCAGTGCTCCTTCTCGACGCTGAGCAGCATCGTGCCGGCCATGACGAGCCCGGCTTCCTCGCCCTTGTGGGTGTAGAGCTCGTCGCCCGTGCTGGCGCCGGGCTCCATCTCGACCATGAAGATGTTGAGCCGGGAGGCATCAGAATGCGGCGTCAGCAATTGCTTGCGGATGCCGGAGCGCCAGAGCTGCAATTCGCTGCGGCCGCCGGCCCTGACGATGGTCGCGGCCTGGTCGGGCGATGCCTCGCCATTGGGGAAGAGGTCGGCAAGGCCGACACCGAGCGCGTCGGCGACGCCGGCAAGCGCCCGCAGCGTCGGCGAGGACAACCCGCGTTCGATCTGGCTGAGGAAGCCGATCGACAGCGACGTGCGGCTCGCCAGCTCCTCGAGCGACAGGCGGCGTTCCCGCCTGAGCCGGCGCAGCCCGACGCCGACCTCCTGATCGACATCCGGGCGGCGCGTATCGGTGGGAGGCGCGCTCATGAGTTCTCCATGGTTGGCGTTATTTCATGCACATGAAAATCGCTTGCGGGCAAGTTCGTCCTATGCTCGTATCTTCACCATCATGAAAATGGCTGACCGGAACGCTCATCAGGCGGCCATATAAAAAGGGGATATCGCGATGGAACGTCGGACCTTCCTGTCCATCCTGGCCGGCAGCGCCCTGGCTGCGGGTGTCTCGCCGGCGCAGGCCCAGTCGGTGCTGAAGGTCGGCTCGACCGCGACCGGCGTCCCGTTCACCTTCCTCGATACCAAGACCAACACGATCGAGGGCGTGATGGTCGACCTGATCAAGGAGATCGGCAAGGAGGCCGGCTTCAAGGTCGAGGTCGAGGGCATGCAGTTCTCGACGCTGATCGCCGGGTTGACCACCAGCAAGATCGATTTGATCGCGGCGGCGATGTACATCACCCCCGTCCGCAAGGAGGCGATCGATTTCTCCGATCCGATCTACACCTATGGCGAAGGCCTGATGGTGCCGAAGACGGACGCCAAGGACTACAAGACGATCGCCGAGCTGAAGGGCTACACCGTCGGCGCCCAGGTCGGCACGGCCTATGTCGAGCCCTTGCAGAAGGGCGGCGTCGTCGCCGAGGTCAAGATCTACAAGACCATCCCCGACATCCTCGCCGACGTGAATGCCGGGCGCATCCAGGCCGGCTTCGCCGACCTGCCGATCGTCGCCTATAACCTGCAGCAGGGCCTGTTCCCTCAGGTCAGGCTGGTCAAGTCCTACGAGCCGATGTTCACCGGCTCGGTCGGCATCGGCGTGCGCAAGAGCGATGGCGAGCTGCTCAAGAAGGTCAACACCGCGCTCGCCAAGCTCAAGGCCGATGGCAGCGTCGGCAAGATCCTTGGAAAATGGGGCCTCGAATAGTCCGGCCTTCCGCGACCGGGGCGCTTGGGCTCCCGGCCGCTCCGGCGTCGTAGCTTCCAGAGATCCGGGACCGCCATAGCCTCATGCAGAATTTCCTGCGCGACGCCGCCGAATTCATGCCCCTGCTGCTGCTGGGGGTGAAGTTCACCATTCTCGTCAGCCTCGGCTCGCTGCTGCTCTCGACCGTGCTCGGCCTGGTCTGGGCGCTGATGCGCGTGTCGGGGGTTCCCTGGCTGGCGATGATCGCGAAGGTGATCGTCAACACGCTGCGCGGCATCCCGATCCTGGTGCAGCTCTTCTATCTCTATTTCGTCATGCCCGAGCTCGGGATCCGGCTGAGCGCGCTGGAGGCCGGGATCATCGGGCTCGGCGTCGCTTATTCCGCCTATCATTCCGAGAACTTCCGGGCCGGCATCGAGGCGATCGACCACGGCCAGATCGAGGCCGCGCAGTCGATCGGCATGGGTTGGGGGCTGATGATGCGCCGTGTCGTCCTGCCCCAGGCGATCAAGATCATGCTACCGCCTTACGGGAACATCATGATCATGATGCTGAAGGATTCCTCGCAGGCCTCGACGATCACGGTCGCGGAGCTCACCCTGCAGGGCCAGATCATCGCCTCCTCGACCTTCAAGAACATGACAGTCTACACGCTGGTGGCGCTGCTCTATCTGTCGATGAGCCTGCCGCTGATCGGCCTTGTCGGCTGGCTCGAGCGGCGCTTCGGCAAGGGCACGCAGCGATGAGCCCCGCCATGATCGAACTCGGCTCCGTCACCAAGAGCTTTGGCACGCATCAGGTGCTCAAGGGCATCACCGCGAGCGTCGACAAGGGCGAGGTCGTCTGCCTGATCGGCCCGTCCGGCTCCGGCAAGTCGACCATCCTGCGCTGCATCAACGGGCTGGAGGCCTATGATGGCGGCCATGTCCTGATCGACGGCGTCAGGGTCGAGCGCAACGATCCCTCGATCGTCGGGGTCCGCACCGCGATGGCGATGGTCTTCCAGCGCTTCAACCTGTTCCCGCATCGCACGGCGCTGGAGAACGTCGTCGAAGGCCCGATCTATGTGAAGAAGGAGCCGCCGGCCGAGGCCCGCGCGCGTGGCCGCGAGCTGCTCGCGCGTGTCGGATTGGCCGACAAGACCGAGGCCTATCCGGCCCAGCTCTCCGGCGGCCAGATGCAGCGCGTCGCGATCGCCCGCGCGCTCGCCATGCAGCCCAAGGCGATCCTCTTCGACGAGCCGACCTCGGCGCTCGATCCCGAACTGGTCGGCGAGGTGCTCGAGGTCATGAAGAGCCTCGCCGAGGAGGGGATGACCATGCTCGTCGTCACCCACGAGATGGGTTTCGCCCGCGAGGTCGCCGACCGCGTGCTCTTCCTCGATGGCGGCGTCATCGTCGAGCAGGGCGCGGCGCGCGACCTCCTGACCGCGCCGCGCAACCCCCGCACCCAGGATTTCCTGCGTCGCGTCCTGCGGCCGATCTGAAGGATAGCCGCCATGGCCGAGCCCTTTCCGCTGCAACCCTCGCTCTGGCACGCGACGGCGCCGGCCGCGCCGCAGACCCCGCCGCTCGATCGCGACGCCAGCGCCGATATCTGTATCGTCGGGGCCGGCTATGCCGGGCTGTCGACCGCGCTGCATCTCGCCGAGGCCGGTCTCTCGGTCGTCGTGCTCGAGGCACGCGAGCCGGGCTGGGGAGCCTCGGGCCGCAATGGCGGCCAGGTCATCCCCGGCATCAAATACGATCCGAGCGAGATCGCCGCCAAATACGGGAGCGAGGCCGGCGAGGCGCTGACCCGCTTCGTCGGCTCGACCGCCGATCTGGTCTTCGGCCTGATCGACAGGCACAAGATGGACGTGCCGTACAAGCGCGCCGGCTGGATCCAGGGCGCGCATACGCCCGCCATGCTCGAAACGGTGAAGCGCCGCTCCGGGGAATGGGCCGCGCGCGGCGTCGATGCGAAATTCCTCGATGCGGCCGCGGCCGCCCGCCTGCTGGGAACCGATCGCTATCTCGGCGGCTGGCTCGATCCGCGCGGCGGTGGCGTGCAGCCTCTCGCCTATGCCCGCGGCCTCGCAAAAGCGGCGCAGGCTGCAGGCGCGGCGATCCACGGCCAAAGCCCGGTCGTCGGCCTGTCGCAGGCCGGCGGTGGCTGGATCGTGCGCACCGCGCAAGGCGCCAGCGTCACCGCCGGGCGCGTGGTGGTGGCGACCAACGGCTACACCGGCGACCTGATCCCAAAATTGCGCCAGACGGTGATCCGGCCGAATTCCTTCATCATCGCGACCGAGCCGCTCTCGGACAATCTGGCCGGCACGATCCTGCCCGAGGGCCAGGTCACCTCCGACACGCGCCAGCTCCTGCTCTATTTCCGCAAGGACCACACCAACCGCCTGCTGATGGGCGGGCGCGGGCCGTTCCGCGAGCCGCGCGATGCGGCCGATTGGGCCCATCTCGAGCGCGTCGTCGGCAAGATGTATCCGCAGGCCAAGGGCCTGCGCGTCGATTATCGCTGGTGCGGGCGCGTGGCCCTGACGCGCGATTTCCTGCCGCATCTGCACGAGCCGGAGCCCGGGCTGCTGGTCGATATCGGCTGCATGGGCCGCGGCGTCGGCCTGCAGAGCGCCATGGGCAAGGCGATGGCGGATTATCTCGTCAGCGGCGACCGGGCGAGGCTGCCTTTCCCGGTGGTGCCGATCACGCCGCTGCCGCTGCACGCGCTCAACGAGCTCTATGTCTCGGCGATCATCGCCTGGTACCGCCTGACCGACGGCGGCATGAAGGACAAGGCCGCCTGAGCGGCGGAGCTGAACTACTTGTCGTCGCAGGGCGTCAGGCTGGAGCGCCGCTGGATCAGGTCGTCCTTGGCGAAAAGCTCGGCCAGCCAGTCGACGAAGACCCGCACCTTGTTGCTGAGATGGCGATTGGGCGGGTAGACGATATGGAGCGGCTTGGGCGTCGAGCACCAATTGGTCAGCAGCGGCACCAGCCGCCCGGCGGTGATGTCGTCCTGGACCATGAAGGTCGGTGCCTGGACGACGCCGAGCCCGGCCAGCGCGGCCGCGACATAGCCCGTGCCCTCGTTGAGAGTGACGATCGCGCGGCCCCTGATCTCATGGTCCTCTTTCCCGTCCGCATAGGTGAAAGGCGCGGTCCGGCTCGTTCCTGAATAGCGATAGCCGACGATGAAGTGGTCGCCCTCGAGATCGGTCGGGTGCTGCGGCGCGCCGTGGCGCTCCAGATAGGACGGCGCGGCGCAGGTCACGAGATACATCTCGCCGATGCGCCTTGCGATCAGGCTCTGGTCGGCGATCTCGCCGGCCCGGATCGCGCAATCGAGATTCTCGGCGAGCAGGTCGGCCGGGCGGTCGCTCAGGCCGAGGTCGAGTTGAATCTCGGGATAGCGCGCATGGAAGCCCGGCAGCGCCGGGATGATCACCTGGACGGCCAGCGGCGCGCTGACATCGACGCGCAAGCGGCCGCTCGGCCTGGCTTGCGACAGCGCGATGCTGCCGTCGAGCTCGTCGATCTCGTTGAGGACGCGCAGGGCGCGCTCGTAATAGGCCGCGCCATCCATGGTGACCGTGACGCGGCGCGTCGTCCGGTTCAGCAGCTTGGCGCGCAGATGCGCTTCGAGCTGTTGGATCTGCTTCGTCACCGTCGGCTTGGGGATGTCGAGCAGATCCGCCGCGCGCGTGAAATTGCCAGCTTCGACGACGCGGACGAAAGCGCGCATGGCGCCGAGCTGGTCCATGGTCTGTCCTCACAAGGTCGTTATTGTTTCCATATGGAAATAATGAATGAGCGGATCGGCTGTTTATTGCCTGATCAACCTCACCTAAATCATATTGCACCGCAACACAACCGCCGGGCCGCGTCATGTTCGCTTCCCAGATCGCCACCACCGAACGCCAGATCGCCGTCACGCGGCGTGATGACGTCATCGCGGCCAAGCCCGCCGCGCTGCCCGTCCGCGTCTACGCGGTGGAGGGCGCCGGCAAGGGCCACGCGCTGGTCATGCATCTGCATGGCGGCACCTTCAATGACGGGTCGCTGGCGAGCGGCGAGGCGGTGGCCACCATCCTGGCGCGTGCCGGGGCGGTGGTGGTCTCGGTCGATTACCCTTTGGCCCCCGAGCATCGCTTCCCCGATGTGCTGGAAGCCGTATTTGGTGGGCTGCTGGCGCTCTACAAGACGCGCGGGCGCTGGGTCTCGAAATCCGCCCCGCTCTATGTCGCAGGCGAGGAGGCCGGCGGCAATCTCGCCGCGGCGCTGGCCATGATGGCGCGCGACCGCCAGGGCCCTCCGCTTGCGGGCCAGATCCTGCTGTCACCGATGCTCGATTCCTGCGTCGGCACCTATTCGTTGCGCGAGGCTTCCGCCGGGCCGGTCGGCTGCCGCTGGGCCGATGGCTGGCATGATTATCTCGGCTCTCCGGACAAGGCGGCCCATCCCTACGCGGCGCCGCTCGGCGCCTCGCGCCTCTCCGGCCTCGCGCCCGCTCTGCTGATCACGGCGGAGGACGATCCGATGCGCGACGAATGCGCCAGCTATGCCTGCCGGCTGCAGGAAGCGGGTGTCGCGGTCAGCCACCACGTGCAGTCTGCACCCAGCAATTGGCCCGGCGCTTATGCCGAGGCTCCCGAGGAAGGCTCCTGCCTCTGTCTGGCCTGTGACCATGTAAGCCAGTTCTTCATCTCGACCGCCCCGTCCTGATCCCGGCCGGCGCGTCCCGATCCGATTTTCTTTTTCTAGCAAGGAATGAACCCATGATTCAGGGAACGATCCGTCGCGGCTTGCTGGGCGGCAGCCTGGCCGCCACCATCTCGCTCGCCGCCGTCCTGCTCGTGATGAACGGCAACGGCAACACCGCCCAGGGCGATACCGCCCAGGCCGCGCCGCCGGCGACCCCGGTCTCGGTCGCGCTGGTCGAACAGCGCGACCTCGTCAACTGGGCCGAGTTCTCCGGCCGGCTCGAGGCGATCGAGCGCGTCGAACTGCGCTCGCGCGTCGCCGGCATCGTCGAGGCCGTGCATTTCAAGCAGGGCAATCTCGTCAAGCAGGGCGATCTGCTCGTCAGCATCGACCAGGCGCCCTACCAGGCCGAATTCGAGCGAGCGCAGGCACAGGTCTTGGCCACCGAGGCGCGCGTGGCGCTCGCCGCCAACGAGCACGAGCGCGGCCAGAGGCTGATGTCGACGCAGAACGTCTCGCAGCGCGATCTCGATGCGCGGCTGAATGCGCTGCGCGAGGCCCAGGCCAACCAGCGCGCCGCCCAGGCCGCATTGCAGACCGCCCGGCTCAATCTCGACTACACCCAGATCAGGGCGCCGATCAGCGGCCGGATCGGGCGGCTGGAGGTGACGGTCGGCAATCTGGTCGCGGCCGGCGCCGGCGCCTCGCTGCTGACCACGCTGGTCTCGGTCGATCCGATCTATGCGAGCTTCAACGCCGACGAGAAGACGGTGCTCCAGGCGCTCGCCTCCCTGCCGGCAGACGCACCGCGCGCTCTGGAGCGCATCCCGGTCGAGATGGGCACGATGACCAGCGAGGGCACGCCTCTCACCGGTCGTCTCCAGTTCGTCGACAACGCGATCGATGCCGGCAGCGGCACCGTTCGCGTCCGGGCGGTCTTCGACAATCCCGACGGCACGCTGATGCCCGGCCAGTTCGTGCGGCTGCGCATGGGCCAGGCGCGCTCCGAGCCTGCGCTGGTCGTCAATGAGCGGGCGGTCGGCACCGACCAGAACAAGAAGTTCGTCTTCGTCGTCGGCGAGGACAGCAAGGCGGTCTGGCGCGAGATCACGCTCGGCGCCGGCAGCCAGGGCCTGCGCATCGTGACCAGCGGCCTCACCGCCGGCGAACGCATCGTCGTCAACGGCCTGCAGCGCATCCGTCCAGGAGCGACCGTCGCGCCCGAACAAGTGCCGATGGCCGAGAAGACTGAACTGCGCCGGCAGCTCGCCAAGTCGAACCAAAGTGAAGGGAGCACGGACGTCGCCCAGCGCTGACGCCGTGACCCGCAAACCAAGACCCGGCCATTAGCGGCCGCGGAGCCTCCTGGCCCCGCGGCAATGCCCGGGGTCCGCCCGAAGGGGGCCTGTCATGAATCTCTCAAAATTCTTCATCGATCGCCCGATCTTCGCGGGCGTTCTCTCCGTCCTCATCCTGGTCGCCGGCCTGCTCTCGCTGCGCGTCCTGCCGATCTCGGAATATCCCGAAGTCGTGCCGCCGACGGTGGTGGTCCGCGCGCAATATCCGGGCGCCAATCCCCGTGTCATCGCCGAGACCGTGGCGACGCCGATCGAGGAGCAGATCAACGGCGTGGAGGGCATGCTCTACATGTCGAGCCAGGCGACGACCGACGGCGTGATGACGCTGAACGTCACCTTCAAGCTCGGCACCGACCCGGACAAGGCCCAGCAGCTCGTCCAGAACCGCGTCAGCCAGGCCGAGCCGCGGCTGCCGGAGGAGGTGCGCCGCCTCGGCGTCACCACGATCAAGAGCTCGCCGGACCTGACGATGGTGGTGCACATCACCTCGCCGAACGACCGCTACGACATGACCTATTTGCGCAATTACGCGGTCCTCAACGTCAAGGACCGGCTGGCGCGGATCGACGGCGTCGGCCAGGTCCAGCTCTTCGGCTCGGGCGACTATTCGCTGCGCGTCTGGCTCGATCCGCAGAAGGTCGCCGAGCACGGCCTCTCGCCGAGCGACGTCGTCAACGAGATCCGCGCCCAGAACGTCCAGGCCGCCGCCGGCGTCATCGGCTCCTCGCCGAATGCGCCGGGCCTCGACCTGCAGCTCTCGGTCAACGCGCAGGGGCGTCTGGCGAGCGAGGAGGAGTTCGGCGACATCATCGTCAAGACCAGCCCGACAGGCGCGGTGACGCGCCTGCGCGACGTCGCCCGCATCGAGCTCGGTGCCGCCGACTACGCGCTGCGTTCGCTGCTCAACGGCAAGTCGGCGGTCGCCGTTCCGGTCTTCCAGGCGCCGAATTCCAACGCCATCGCCATCGCCGACCAGGTCCAGGCGGTGATGAAGGAGATCAAGCAGAACATGCCGGAAGGCGTGGACTACGCGATCGTCTACGACACCACCCAGTTCGTCCGCGCCTCGATCAAGGCGGTGATCGCGACCCTGCTCGAGGCGATCGCGCTGGTCGTGCTCGTCGTCATCATTTTCCTGCAGACCTGGCGCGCCTCGATCATCCCGCTGGTCGCCGTGCCGGTCTCGGTCGTCGGCACCTTCGCGGTGATGTATCTCTTCGGCTTCTCGATCAACGCGCTCAGCCTGTTCGGGCTCGTGCTGGCGATCGGCATCGTCGTCGACGACGCCATCGTCGTGGTCGAGAATGTCGAGCGCAACATCGAGAATGGGCTCTCGCCCCGCGAGGCGACCTACAAGGCGATGCGCGAGGTCTCCGGCCCGATCATCGCGATCGCGCTGGTGCTGGTCGCGGTCTTCGTGCCACTCGCCTTCATCTCGGGCCTGACCGGCCAGTTCTACCGCCAGTTCGCGCTCACCATCGCGATCTCGACGGTGATCTCGGCGATCAACTCGCTGACCCTCTCGCCGGCACTGGCGGCGCTGCTGCTGCGCGGGCATGATGCCCCCAAGGACGCGCTGACCCGCTTCATGGACAAGCTGTTCGGCTGGTTCTTCCGCGGCTTCAACCGCTTCTTCAGCCGTTCTTCTGAGGCCTATGGCGGCGGCGTGCGCCGTATCCTGACCCGCAAGACCGCGATGATGGCGGTCTATCTGGTCCTGGTCGGCCTCACCGCCGTGCTGTTCCGCACGGTCCCGAGCGGCTTCGTGCCGGGTCAGGACAAGCAGTATCTCGTCGGTTTCGCGCAATTGCCCGACGCCGCGACGCTCGACCGCACCGAGGACGTCATCCGCAAGATGGACGCGATCGCGCTGAAGCATCCCGGCGTCGAGAACGCGATCTCCTTCCCGGGCCTGTCGATCAACGGCTTCACCAACTCCTCCAATGCCGGCATCGTCTTCCTCGGCCTGAAGTCCTTCGACCAGCGCAAGGACCCCTCGCTCTCCGGCAACGCCATCGCCATGCAGCTCAACAAGGAGTTCGCCGGCATCAAGGAAGCCTTCATCGCCATCTTTCCGCCGCCGCCCGTCCAGGGGCTGGGCACGATCGGCGGCTTCAAGCTGCAGATCGAGGACCGCGCCGGCCTCGGCTACAAGGCGCTTGACGAGGCGACCAAGGCCTTCATGGCCAAGGCCGCGACCGCCCCGGAGCTCACCGGCATGTTCTCGAGCTTCCAGGTCAATGTCCCGCAGCTCTATGCCGATATCGATCGCACCAAGGCGCGCCAGCTCGGCGTGCCGGTGACCGATGTCTTCGAGACGCTGCAGATCTATCTCGGCTCGTCCTATGTGAACGACTTCAACAAGTTCGGCCGCACCTACACGGTCCGGGTCCAGGCCGATGCGCCCTTCCGCGCCCATCAGGAGGATATCGGCAAGCTGCGCGTGCGGGCGAATTCCGGCGAGATGGTGCCGCTCAGCGCGGTGATGAACGTGCGCACCGACTCCGGTCCGGAGCGGGCCATGCGCTATAACGGCTTCCTGGCCTCGGACATCAATGCCGGTCCGGCGCCGGGCTATTCCTCGGGCCAGGCGCAGGCGGCGGCCGAGCGCATCGCCAATGAGACCTTGCCCAAGGGCTTCGCCTTCGAATGGACCGAGCTGACCTATCAGGAGATCCTGGCGGGCAATTCCTCTTTGCTCGTCTTCCCGCTGGCGATCCTGCTCGTCTTCCTGGTGCTCGCCGCCCAGTATGAGAGCCTGACCTTGCCGATCGCGATCATCCTGATCATCCCGATGGGCCTGCTCGCCGCGATGACCGGCGTCTGGTGGAGCGGTGGTGACAACAATGTCTTCACCCAGATCGGCTTGGTCGTGTTGGTCGGACTATCGGCGAAGAACGCGATCCTGATCGTCGAATTCGCCCGCGAGCTCGAATTCGAGGGCAAGACGCCGGTCGCGGCCGCGATCGAGGCCAGCCGCCTGCGCCTCAGGCCCATCCTGATGACCTCGCTCGCCTTCATCATGGGCGTGGTGCCGCTGGTGACCTCGACCGGCGCCGGTGCCGAGATGCGCCAGGCGATGGGCATCGCGGTCTTCGCCGGCATGATCGGCGTCACCGCTTTCGGCATCTTTCTGACGCCGGTCTTCTACGTGCTGATGCGGGCTTTGACCGGCAACAGGCCGCTGAAGAATGTCGAGCAGGAACTGGCGCAGCACGACCTGCCGAAGGCGGCCTGAGGTCTCCGCACGACCTTTGCCGTTGAGAAACGCGCCGGGCTGGTCCCCGGCGCGTTTTTTATGTGCTGCAAGGGGGAGGGCGCTTTGCGTCTTGAAGGCCATGCCGTATTTCCCATCTACAAGCTGTAGTCGCTACAGGTTCAGGAGAGAGGCATGCAAGCGGTGGGGACGGCGAAGGCGCTCGAACGCGTGGTTCCGATCGGGGGGCTTTCGGAGCGCACCGGCGTGAAGGTCGAGACGATCCGCTATTACGAGCAGGTCGGCCTGCTGCCGCCCGCCGAGCGCTCCGAGGGCAATCAGCGGCGCTACGGCCGCGCCCATGTCGAGCGCCTCGCCTTCATCAAGCACGCGCGCGATCTCGGTTTTCCCATCGACGGCATCCGCACGCTGCTGCGCCTCTCGGACAACCAGAGCATGGCCTGCGACGAGGCGCATGCGATCGCGGTCAGCCATCTCGACGAGGTGCGCCACAAGATCGCTCGGCTGCGCTCGCTGGAAACCGAGCTCGCCCGCATCGCCACCACCTGCTCGGGCGGCGTCACGGCCTGCGATTGCGCCATCATCGAGGCCCTGGCCGATCACAGTCGGTGCAGCCACGCTGACCACTGAGTTGGCCTCCGGCTCGTGCCGGAGCCGCTGGCCGGGACCCCGTCATCTGTCCGTCAATGCGGCCGCGCCCTAGAGGTAGCTCCTTTGATTAGGGGGCAAATATAAAATTGACTTGCTAGATTTCTCCATTTGACGCAAGCGTTCCAAAACTTACTCATGGGCATCGGCTTCGATGCCACGCTCGTTGATCTTGGGGGGAGCAGATGTCGGGCATCGGGCGTACGATGGTCACGCAAGTCCAGACAGGCAATCAGAATATCGATGGCGTCCTCACGGGGAGGAAATGGGGTCACACCGAAATAACGTTCAGCTTTCCGACTTCGAACAGCGAATATTCTTCTACTTATGGTAGTACCGCTCCGACCAACGGCTTCGCCGCGGTAACAGATCAGATGAAGGTCGCTGCGCGCTTTGCTCTCGACGCAGGGTCTGGACTTGGAGGTGCCTCGTTCTCCGTCGAGGCGTTCACAAATCTTTCGATCACCGAGACGACGGCCACGAAGGCGACCATTCGTCTTGCGCAGTCCAACACGCCGCCCACGGCCTTCGCTTATTACCCTGGCACCAACTACGACGAGGCGGGCGACGTCTGGTTCGGCCGGGCATTCCCCTACACCAATCCCGTGGCCGGAACTTATGCCTGGCACACGATGCTGCACGAGCTCGGCCATTCGCTCGGCCTGAAGCACGGTCAGGAGACTGACGTGTATGGCGCGGTTCCGGCGAACCGGGACGCGATGGAATACACGATCATGACCTATCGCAGCTATGTCGGCGATCCGCTCTCCGGCGGCTACAGCAACGAGCAGTTTAGCTACGCCCAGACCTATATGATGCTCGACATCGCCGCCCTGCAGACCATGTACGGCGCCGATTTCACCACCAATAGCGGCAACACCATCTACAAATGGAATCCCAATTCGGGCGACACGCTGATCAACGGCCAGGTCGCGATCGACGCCGGCGGCAACCGCATCTTCGCGACGATCTGGGACGGCAACGGCATCGATACCTATGATCTGTCGAGCTACACGACCGGCGTGCAGGTCGATCTCCGGCCGGGCGAAGAGAGCCTGTTCTCGACGACGCAGCGCGCCAACCTCGGGGACGGCAAGGTCGCCCTGGGCAACATCTACAACGCCTTGCAGTTCAACGGGGACCTGCGCTCGCTGATCGAGAATGCGATCGGCGGCTCGGGCAATGATACGCTCACCGGCAATCAGGCCAGCAATCAGCTCGACGGTGGCGCCGGTGCCGACACGCTCAACGGCAACGAGGGCAATGACGTCCTGATCGGCGGCGCGGGCGCCGATACGCTCAATGGCGGTGCCGGCTCCGATTTCGCCTATTACCACACCTCCACCACCGGCGTGTCGGTCGGATTGTGGAACAATAGTGCGAACGATGGCTTCGGCACGGTCGATACCCTGTCGAGCATCGAGAATGTCTATGGCAGCTTCTATAACGACGCCCTGACGGGAGACGGCTTTGCCAACGCGCTTTACGGCGCCTCCGGCAATGATGGCCTGTGGGGGGGCGGCGGCAACGACACGCTCAGCGGCGGCGACGGCAACGATGTGCTGAACGGCCACCAGGGCGCCGATTATCTCGACGGCGGCTCAGGTCTCGACAACGCCAACTACGCCAACTCCACCGCCGCCATCTACGTCGCTCTCTACAGCAATGCGGCGGCTGACGGTTTCGGCACGATCGACACCCTGGTCGGCATCGAATGGGTCGAGGGCAGTGGCTATAACGACACCATCATCGGCGACGGTTTCGACAACGCCCTCGCCGGCCAGGGCGGCAATGACATCATCTATGGCGGCCTGGGCCACGACTACCTGACCGGTGGCGACGGCGATGACGTCATCAATGGCGATGGCGGCTACGATACGATCATCGGCGGCGCCGGTTTCGATTCGGCGGATTATTCGACCTCGACGGCCGGAGTTCTTGTCGATCTCACCAACGGCACGGCGAATGACGGGCTTGGCGGTGTCGATGCCCTGGTCGGCATCGAGGCGGCCTATGGCAGTTCCCATGCCGATACGCTCGTCGGCGACGCCGGCAACAACGTCCTCTCCGGCTTGGCTGGCAATGACTCGATCTTCGCCGGCTGGGGCAACGACTACATCCTGGGCGGCGCTGGCAGCGACTACCTGAGCGGCGGCACCGGCAACGACACCTTCGCCTTTAATCTGGCGGATTTCGCCACCGGCGTCTGGGATACCATCGCCGATTTCGGCGAGAGCGCCGGCAATCTCGATATCCTCCGCATCGCCGGGCTGACCGCCGGCCAGGTCAATATTTTCGACTATGGCGGCAGCGTCTACATCACCCCCGTCAGCCTGGCCTATGGCGGCGGCATCGTGATCCAGAACTTCAGCGCTGCGCAGCTCCAGGATCAGCTGGCCTTCGTCTAGACTCCGGCTGTTTCAGACTGAAACGCGCGTCATCCCGGCACTCCGCTTCGCTGCGCCGGGATGACGGCGTTTTCGATTCCGTCGGATCACAGCTGTTCGAGCCGGACCCATGCCGAAAGTAGTGATACCGCGGACGCGTTGCCTGGAATCTCTCTAAATCATTGGACTTGAAAAGGAATTTTTCTTTCGATACGTCCGTCGTCGGGCGCGGTCGGCCGCCTCGTCATGGCGCAGCATCGTAAGGAATGTCGGGCAATCCAATCAGCATCGCGGCGCTCTATGCACAAGAGCAGCTTCGCTTGCAGCGTCATCTGGTGAGGCGCGGCCTCTCGGCGCCGGCTGCCGCCGATGCCGTACAGGAGGCGTTCCTGCGCCTGCTGCGTGTGCCGAGCGCCGATATCCGCGACATTCGCGGCTATTTGCACCGCACGGCCGAGACCGTCGCGATCGATGCCTGGCGCCAGCAGGGCCGTGCCGCGGCGGTCATCGACCCTGCTTCCACGGCCGATGACGACGTGCCGGATCTTTCGCCCCCGGCCGATGCCGCCCTGATCGCGCGGGAAGAACGCGCCGCTCTGCAAGACGCCATTCGGGACCTGCCCGAACGCTGCCGCGAAGTCCTGCTGCTCCATAAGTTCGAGGGGCTGAGCTATATCGAGATCGCGGAGCGCCTCGGCATCGCCCGGAACACCGTGATGGTGCATCTTGCCAACGCGATGAGCGGCTTGCGGAAGCGTCTGCGCGAGAATAATCCGCCGCAGGCCTAATTAGTTTTCCGGTCGGGATCGTCTAGAGAATCAGGACGGCGCAGCCGGTTGGCCGGCATCGGCGCCCATGCATCAACGGAGCCTCATCGCGTGAGGGGACAGCAGAAACCGGTCGCCTGGCCCGGTCGAGGGTGTTGATGGGCGCTCCCATTCCCGAATCGGCCGACGACGCCGCGCTCGCCTGGTTCGTCAGGCTGCGGGACGAGCAGGTCACGGCCGGGGACCGTCACGCCTTCGAGGCCTGGCTGCATGCCGACCCTCGCCACGAGCGCGCCTGGCGCGAGCTGGAAGGCATCTGGGGGGCGCTGGATGCCGTCGCCCCGGATCACGCGCCGGCCCGTGAACGCCCGGTCGCGATGCGGTCTCGCTTCCGCCTTCCGCCGCTTCGTCACTTTGCGGCGGCGGCCATGGTCCTGCTGGGACTGGCGGCGGGCTGGCAGCTCGTTCCCCCAGGGCTCATGGCCGATCATCGCTCCGGTATCGGCGAGCGCCGGACCGTCGCCCTTGCCGACGGCTCCCAGGTCGAGCTCGCTCCCGGCAGCGCGCTCGATGTCGCGTTCAGCGGCGGCCGGCGCGGCGTCAGGCTGCTCGCCGGCGAGGCCTTCTTCACCGTCGCGAAGGAGGCGGGACGTCCCTTCGTGGTCGAGGCCGGGGCTGGCCAGGTCGAGGTGCTCGGCACGGCCTTCGACGTGAAGATCCGCGACGAGGGCGGCGTCGCCGTCGTCGTGACCGAGAACATCGTCGCGGTCAGCGCGAATGGCCGCGAGGCCGTGCGCGTCGGCGAAGGCGAGGGCGTGAGCTATGACGGCGAGGGCGTCTCGCAGCCGAGCCGGGCCGATCTCGACCTCGTCGGCGCCTGGCGGCAGGACCAGCTCGTCTTCCACGACGCCCCGCTGGACGCGGTCGTCGCCGAGCTCGAACGCTATCGCCGCGGCCATATCCAGCTCGTCGGAGCGGGTCTCGGCAGCCGGCGGGTGACGGCGGTCTTCGACGCGCGCAACACCGATGCGGCGCTGGACACGATCGCGCGCAGCCTGGGCCTGCGCGTCCTGCGCGCAACCGGCTGGTTCGTCGCCATCGTTCCCTGGTGACTCAAAAAAATCCGGCAGGCCGCTAATTACTTTTGCCGCGCCGCTCGTCTTCAGGAGCGGGGCCGCGTTTCTGACCGCGTCCCAGAGCAATCCGGGACGAGGTCTTGCACATGAATGACGATAGCTGCGCAGGCGCCAGGCGCGCGCGTCCGGCGTTGGCCGCTCTGCTGCTGGCGGGAACGGCCATTGCCGGCTTCGCCACGCTCGAAAGCGCCCGCGCGCAATCGCCCGCTCCCGCCGCAAGGAGCGCCGCGCTCGACATTCCGGCGCAGCCGCTCTCCTCGGCATTGATCGCCTTTTCGCGTCAGACCCGGGTCGAGGTCTTCGTGCCCTCCTTGGTCGCGGCCGGGAAGCGCTCGACCGCGGTCAGCGGGCCGCTTTCGCCGCAGGGCGCGCTCCAGCAGCTGCTCGCCGGGACGGGACTGTCCTACCGCTTCACCGGCGCCGGCTCCGTCACGATCTCTGGCGCCGCATCGGCCGGCGCGCCGCTGGCAGCAGGGGCCGCGCCGGCCGGCGCCATGGTGCTCGACACCATCGACGTCACCGGCGGCGGCTCGCTCGCGCGCGGCGGCGTCAGCGAGATCGTGATCGGCCCGCAGGAGCTCGAGCGCAAGAACCCCTCCGACGCGCGCGAGGTCTTCGCCGGGGAGCCCAGGATCAAGGTCGGCGGCGCGATGCCGATGTCGCAGAAGGTCTATGTCAACGGCGTCGAGGAGACCAATCTCTCGGTCACGATCGACGGCAGCCGCCAGAACAACAAGGTCTTCCATCACAACGGCACGACGCTGCTCGACCCCGCCTTCCTGAAGGCGGCGAGGGTCGATGCCGGCGTCGCGCCGGCCGATGCCGGGCCCGGCGCGCTCGGCGGCGCGATCGCCTACGAGACCAAGGATGCGCGCGATTTCCTCGCCGGCAACGGCGTCGGCGCCTTCCTGAAGACGCAGTTCAACTCGAACGGGACGGTCTTCACCAACAGCCTCTCCGGCTATGCCCGCCATGACGGCTTCGACCTGCTCGCCTATGGCACCTTCGCCAAGGGGCGCAACTACGATGCCGGCGACGGGCGCGAGGTGCTCGGCACCAAGACCGACATGCTGAACGGGCTCGCCAAGCTCCGCTGGGAGGCGCCCTCCGGCGACCGTTTCCAGGTCAGCCATGAGCGCGTGCATGACGATGCGATCCGCCCGTTCCGCGGCAATATCGGCTTCATCAGCGGCCGCCCGCCCTGGGAGCCGCGCCTGCGCCGCTACACGATCGAGCGGCAGAACACCGTCTTCACCTACAGCCGCACGACGCCGCTCGGCTGGTGGGATCCCAAGGCCGTGCTCGCCTATAGCCGCACCGATGTCGACACGCCGATCTTCGAGCGGCCGGTCGGCGCGAGCCCGCTGCCGGTCAGCTATCCCGGCACCGGCATCACCGACAGCCTGAACGGCAAGTTCGAGAACCGCTTCAGCCTCGGCGATCTCGGCAACGTCGTCGCCGGTGTCGACTTCTACAAGGACAAGGCGCTCTACAAGGACCGCAACTTCCGCGTCTCCGAGAAGGCGAGCAATCTCGGCGTCTATGCGCAGGCGCGCCTGACACCGATCGAGCGGACGCGGCTCTCCTTCGGCCTGCGCGGCGACCGGCAATGGTTCACCGGCACGACGGGGCAAGAATTCGACAATGGCGGCGTCTCGCGGAACGTCTCCGGCGAGTTCGACCTCATCCCCGAGCACCTGACGCTCAAGGCCGGCTACTCCCATGTCTGGGGCGGCATCCAGCTCGCCGAGAACTTCATTATGAACCCGGCCTGGGCCTATGGCTACGGGATCAGGCCGGCGACCTCGGACAATGTCACCGCCGGGCTGGTCGCGCGCTGGAACGGCTTCACGCTCGAGGGCACGGTCTTCCGCACCGAGCTCGAGAATGCGCGCGCCGCCCGCTATGCCGTCGCGCTGGCGACGACGGTGCGCGACGTCGAATCGCGCGGCTACGAGATCGGGCTCGGCTATGCCTGGGAGGATGGCTTCATCCGCGCGAAATACGCCGATATCGACGTCAAGATCGACAAGCAGCGCGCCGATTCCGACACCGGCACCTATCTCGCGACGCCGATCGGCCAGGTCTTCACGCTCACTGCCGCACATACCTTCCGGCAATGGGGGCTGACGATCGGCGGCGATATCGAGATCGTGCGCGATTACAAGAAGGTCGCGCCCGGCAACCTGCCGCTCAAGGGCTACGAGGTCGTCAACGTCTTCGCCGAATACAAGCCGCCGAGCCAGTCCAACCTGACCTTCCGCGCCGAGGTCAAGAACCTGCTCGACCGGACCTATGCCGACCGCGCCACCTATGGCCAGGAATTCGGCACGGTGACGCCGCTCTACCAGCCGGGCCGGGCCTTCGTGCTCAGCGCCGCGGCGACGTTCTAGGCGGGAGAGCCAAGATGCTGCGCGCCGTCCTGCTCGTCCTTGCCGCCTTCCTGGCTGCGGTGCCGGCGGCCGCAAAGCAGGTCGTCGATCTCGCGGGCCGGACGGTGACGGTGCCGGATCGCGTCGAGCGCATCATCATCGGGGAGGGGCGCTATGTGCCGGCGCTCGCCGTGCTCGACCGGGCCGACCCGGTCAAGCGCGTCGTCGGCATGATGGGCGACTACGAGGCCGTCGATCCGGCGACCTATGCGAAATACCGCGCAGCCTTTCCTCGTATCGACAAGATCGCCCGCATCGGGCGCGCCTCGCGCGACAGCTTCAGCGTCGAGCAGGCCATCGTGCTCAGCCCCCAGGTCGCGATCTTCGGGCTCGAAGGCCATGGCCCGAACGCGCGTTCGGGCGAGGTGATCCGCGCGCTGGAGGCGGCCGGCGTCGCCATCGTCTTCATCGATTTCCGCAGCGATCCGCTGGTCAACACGCCGCGCTCGATGGCGCTGCTCGGCGAGGTTCTGGGGCGCGAGAGCGAGGCGGCGGAGTTCGTCGCCGCCTGGCAAGCCGCGCTGGCGCAGGTCACCGGGCGGCTGGAGCGGGCGAAGCCAGCGCCGACGCGCGTCTTCATCGAGAGCCGCGTCGGGCTCGATATCGGCTGCTGCGAGACGATGACGCGCGGCATGATGGGCCGCTTCGTCACCGCGGCCGGCGGCGTCAACATCGCCGATGCCATCGTGCCGGGCGAAGCTGGAATCGTCAGTCTCGAATGGCTGCTGGCGAACCCGCCGGAGGTCTATATCGGTACCGCCATCGGCGGTGCGGCGAGCGATGCCGGGAGCTGGCTCCTGGGTGGGCCCGGCGTATCCCGCGATCGGGCGCGCGGCACGCTGGCGCGCTCCGTGAGCCGGGTCGGGATCGCCGAGCTTGCCGCCATCCGCCAGGGCCGAGCCCATGCCGTCTGGCATCATTTCTACAATTCGCCCTTCAATGTCGCGGCGGTGCAGGCCTTCGCCAAATGGCTGCATCCGGAGCTTTTCGCCGATCTCGACCCCGAGGCGCTGCTCGCCGATCTGCACCGCCGCTTCCAGCCCTTCGCGCTTGATGGCGCCTATTGGATCTCGTTGAAATGACTGCACATCCCGGCGCCGCGCCGATGTCGCCGCCTGAAGCGCGCTACGAATGGCTGCTCACCGTCGTCGAGGTCTTCGCCATCGGTCCCCGCATGCGCCGCCTGGTCTTCACCGGGGAGCATCTCGATGAGCTCGACTACCAGCCGGGGCAGGCGCTGGTCCTGCGCATGCCCTTGCCCGAAGGCGGCACGGGGCGGCGTGACTACACCATCCGCTCCTTCGACAGGGTCCGCGCCCGGCTCGTGATCGATTTCGTCCTGCATGGCTCGGCGCCGGCGGCAAACTGGGCGCGAGATGCCGGCCCGGGCGATACCGTCCTGGCTCAGGGGCCGCGCGGGCGCACGATCCTCGCCGGTCAGGCCGACTGGCACCTGTTCTGCGGCGACGAGACCGGCCTGCCGGCGATCCGCCACATGCTGGAGACGATGCCGGCCGGCACGACCGCCTTCGTCTGGGCGGAGGTCGACGGCCCGGAGGACGAGGTGCCGTTCGACAGCGCGGCAGCGCTGACGGTCGAGTGGGTGCAGCGCAACGGAGCCCGGCCCGGCCCGAGCCGGCTTCTGCTCGACCGGCTCGCCGGTTTCTCCCTGCCGCCGGGGCGCGGGCAGGCCTATCTCATCGGCGAGACCAGCAATGTCAGGGCGCAGCGCCATCACCTCGTCGCGCGCGGCATGGAGCGCGGCCAGATCGCCTCGGAAGGCTACTGGCGGCCTGGCCGCATCGGCGGCCATGACCATGTCGACGATTGAGGCCGGGCGGCTGACCGGCCCCGTCGTCCCTGCAGATTTTGCGGCGGCCCTCAAGCGCTGCTATGGGCAGTCGCCCGGCGATGCGCGGGGTGGGGTCGTGAATGCGGCCCGGTCCGTTCCTCGTTCTTGACGCCCAGTTTGGTTCCATGACGGTGAGTCTTCAGGGGCGGGAGGTTCTGCTCGCCCATGGCCGCGTGATGCGGCGCCGGTTTGTGCTCGTGCTGGTCCTCGGCGCGATGATGCTCGCGGCGCTCGTCCTCGACATGGCGACCGGTCCTTCCGGCCTGCCGCTGAAGCAGATCTGGGCGGCCTTCACCGGCAGCGAGGATGCAAGCCGCGCCGCCTCCGTCATCGTCTGGCAGGTGCGCCTGCCGGTGGCGCTGATGGCGCTGCTCGTCGGCGCGGCCCTGTCGCTCGCCGGCGCGGAGATGCAGACCATCCTCGACAACCCGCTCGCCAGCCCGTTCACGCTTGGCGTCTCGGCGGCGGCCTCGCTGGGCGCGGCGCTCGCGATCGTGCTCGGGCTTTCGGTGCCGATGCTTCCGGCCGGCCTGGCCGTCGCCGGAAACGCCTTCGTCTTCGCCTTCGGTTCGGTGCTGCTGCTGCAATTCGTGGCGCGGCGCGCGCAGGGCGGAGCGGAGCTGCTGGTGCTGTTCGGCATCGCGCTGGTCTTCAGCTTCAATGCGCTCCTGTCGCTCGTGCAGTTCGTCGCCTCGGCCGATGCGCTGCAACAGCTCGTCTTCTGGAGCATGGGCTCGCTGGCGCGGTCCAACTGGACCTCGATCGCCATCCTCGGCTGCGTCTGCGCGCTCGTGCTGCCCTTCTCGCTCGAGGCGTCCTGGCGCCTGACGGCCCTGCGCATGGGCGAAGAGCGCGCCATGAGCTACGGCATCGACGTGCGCCGGCTGCGCTTCCTGTCGCTGCTGCGGGTCAGCCTGCTTGCCGCCACCGCGGTCGCCTTCACCGGCACGATCGGCTTTGTCGGCCTGGTCGGGCCGCATATCGCCCGCATGCTGATCGGCGAAGATCACCGCTTCTTCCTGCCGGCGAGCGCCCTGTCTGGTGCGCTGATGATGTCGGCCGCCTCGATCGCCAGCAAGCTGATCGTGCCCGGCGTGCTGCTGCCCGTCGGCATCGTCACCTCGCTGGTCGGGCTGCCGGTCTTCTTCGCGCTGATCCTGCGCCGGCGGGCACGGGGCTGATGGCGATCGTGTCGGACACCGCTGTGGATGGCGCCTTGCGGCTGAGCTCGGTCTGCGCCGGCTATGGCGGCCGGCCGGTGATCGGGCAATTGACCCTGTCCGCGATCCTGCCCGGCACGATCACGGCGATCGTCGGCCCGAACGGCGCCGGCAAGTCGACGCTGCTGCGCGCCGTGGCGGGTTTCGTTCCGGCCCAGGGCGGGATTGCGCTGGGGCCCGACGACTTGCTGGCGATGCGGCCTGCGCGGCGGGCAGGGCGCATCGGCTTCATGCCGCAGGCGTTGCCCGCAGGCATCGCGCTGAGTGTGCTGGAGACCGTGATCGGAGCGTTGAAGACAGCCGACCGGGCCGAGCCGCAGGCCGCGACCGAAGCGCGCGCCGTGGCCGTCCTGGAGCGGCTCGGCATCCTGCATCTCGCGCTGGAGCCGCTCGACCGGCTGTCGGGCGGACAGCGCCAGATCGCGAGCCTCGCCCAGGCGATCGCGCGCGAGCCCAGGCTGCTCCTGCTCGACGAGCCGACCAGCGCGCTCGACCTGCGCCACCAGCTCAGCGTGATCAAGACCGTGCGACGGCTTGCCGATGATGGCTGCATCGTCCTGATCGTGCTGCACGATCTCGCCTTCGCCGCGCGCTGGTCCGACAATATCGTGGTGCTCGATGGCGGCGCGCTCGACGGCGAAGGCCCGCCCGCCGCGGTCGTGACGCCGGCCATGCTGCGGCGCGTCTACGGCATCCATGCCCGGGTCGAGCGCTGCTCCGCCGGCTCGATCCAGATCATGACGGACGATCTGGCGACAGCGTAAAACGGTAGCCCGACTTATGGCTGCCCGGCAGCGTTCGGCCCGACCCAGAACGTCCCGCTCAGCGGCGCTGCCAGGAACCTGGCGTTGATCTCGTCCAGCGTCGCGCGCGGGTCGAGCGTCTCGAACAGCTCCGGATGCAGCCATTTCGCCAGGGCCTCGACCGCGACGAGGTGCAGCGGCGTGTGCACGAAGAGATGCCAGAGGCCGAAGGCGCGCCGCTTCGAGACGGCGTCGAGCGCCGCCAGGTCCGTGCGCTTCAGCAGCGTTGCGAAGCCTTCGGCCGCACGCTGGGGCGAGACGCCCGGGCCGAGCGCGAATCCGCCCGCCGCGCCGCCCGAGACGCCGGTCGCGACATAGATGTCGGGATTGCGCGCCAGCACATATTCGAGGCTGAGCTGGCCGACCGGGCCGGTGAGCGTCTCGACGCCGATATTATGGCCGCCTGCGAGCCGGATGAAGCCGTCGATCGTGCCCGGGCCGGCCGAGAAGCAGCATTCGGGCCGGGTCGCGAAGGCGTGCAGGAAAACGGATGGACGTGTGGGGGCGGGTTTGGCCGCGGCCAGCCGCCGCTCGATCGCGGTCAGGTGCTCGCGATAGAAGGCGAGGAAGGCCTCGGCCTGCGCCTCGCGCCCGATCAGCCGGCCGAGCACGCGCAGGCTCGCCTCGGTATTGCGCAGCGGATCGAGGAAGAAGTCGACGATCACGACCGGGATACCGGCGGCCTCGAGCTGCGCCAGGGCCGGCGGCTTGGCGGCAGCGCCGGCGCCGTAGCGGAAGGCGTCGAACTGGCTCAGCACCACGAGGTCCGGCCGCTGCGCCACCACGGTCTCGACCGAGATCGAGTCGAGCGTGCCGCGGCCGATGACCGGCACCTTGCCGATCGCCGGGAACTTGTCGCGCAGGATGGCCGGCTGGATGCCGTTCGAGCCGCCCTCTGCCCAGCCGGCCAGCAGGCTGACCGGATCGGGATGGAGCAGCGACAGCGCATCGAGGCTGACCCAGGCACCGAGCACGATCCGCTGCGCCGGGCGCGGCAGCACGACCTCGCGGCCGGCGATGTCGGTCACGCGGATCGGCCCTTGGGTCGCCTCCTGCGCCGGCGCGACGGCGCAGGCGAGCATCAGCGCCGCAAGCGTCAGCATGGCCGCCATCAGGCGCCGCAGGAAAGCGCCCGGCCAGCGCGAGGCCGGCCGCGCCGTATCGGCTTGCATCCGTGTCACCAGCGATAGCTCAGCGTCGCCAGCACCGTGCGCCGGGAGCCGAGCGTGCAGCCCGGAACGTTGCCGCATTGCGAGACATAATATGTGTCGAAGAGGTTCTTGGCGACGACCGAAAGCCTTGCACCATTGAGCGCCGGCGCGAGCTTGCCGAGGTCGTATTGCAGGCTGGCGTCGACCAGCGTGTAGGACGGGATCTTGACGGTGTTGCCGACATCATAGGTGCTGCCGACATAGCGAATGCCGCCGCCGATGCCGAGCCCGGCGAAGGCGCCGCCCTGGATCGTGTAATCGGCCCAGAGCGAGCCCTGATGCACCGGCGTGGCCGCGAGCCGCTTGCCGATATCGACTGGGGCCGAGCTCTTGGTCACCTCGTTGTCGAGATAGGCATAGGAGGCGATCAGGCCGAGCCCCTGCGTCAGCTGGGCGCGCGCCTCGATGTCGAAGCCGCGCACCGCAACCTCGCCGAGCTGCACCCGTGCGAAGGGGTGGCTCGGGTCGGGATCGGCGGTCAGCGCGTTCTGCTGGCGGATGTCGAAGACTGCCGCGGTCAGCGAGGCGTTGAAGCCGGGCGGCTGGTACTTGATGCCGGCCTCGTATTGACGGGCCGTCAGCGGCTTGAAGGCGCCGCCGGCGAAGTCGGTCTCGGCGGTCGGCTGGAACGAGGTCGCGTAGCTGACATAGGGCGCAAAGCCGCTGTCGAAGACATAGCTCAAGCCGGCCCGGCCGCTGAAGGCCCGGTCGTCGGTCGAGCTCCGCACCATGGTGCGCGGGCCGACATTGAAGGTCCGCGTCTCGGTCTCGGCCCAGTCATGCCGGCCCGAGAAGGTGGCGACCCAGCGGTCGAGCTTGATCTGGTCCTGCGCGTAGAGCCCGAGCTGGCGCAGTTCCGCGTCCTTGCGCTGGAAATTGATGCCGGGATCGAGGATCTGCGAACCATAGACCGGGTTGAAGATCTGGATCGACGAGGCCGGCCCGCGCCCGACATCGTACTGGCTGATCTCGTTGCGGTAATCGAGGCCGAACAGCGCCGTATGCGAGAGCGGGCCGGTCTGGAAGCGCGCCTCCAGCCGGTTGTCGAGGGTGAAGGCCCGGCTCGCCGCATCGATGCGGAAGGCGGCGCGGTTCAGGGTGCGGTTGTCAGGCAGCAACTCGCCATTGCGGTTCAGCGCGCGCAGATAGACGTCATTCTGCGTGTAGCGCAGATTCTGGCTGAAGGTCAGGGCGTCATTGAAACGATGCTCGAACGCATAGCCGATCGAGCCCTGGTCTCGGTCGAACCGGTCGAAGCCGGGCTCGCCGGCATAGCGGTTGAAGGGCAGGCGGCCATTGACCGGGTTCGGATAGAGCGTGCCGGAGCTCGGCAGGTAGTTGAAGCTGGTCTTGCCGTCGCGCTCGCGCAGGTATTGGCCCAGGACGGTCAGCGTCGTGTCGTCGCTCGGCCGCCAGGTGAAGGCGGGCGCGATGAACAGCCGGTCGTCGTCGATGAAGTCGGTCTGCGTCTCCGACAGGCGCCCGAGCCCGGTCAGGCGATAGAGGAACTGCCCCTGCGGATCGACCGGGCCGCTGAGGTCGAACGCGCCCTGGAGGCGGCCGAAGCTGCCGGTCTGGATCTGCACTTCGCGCAGCGGCGTCGCGGTCGGGCGCTTGCTGATCATGTTGATCAGGCCGCCGGGGCCGCTTTGCCCGTAAAGCGTGGAGGAGGGACCCTTCAGCACCTCGATGCGCTCGAGCCCATAGGGCTCGATCACCGAGGTGGTCCAGTCCGCCGTCGCCGCGCCATCGGGCAGGCGAGTGCCGTCGAGGAAGAGATCGCCCTTGAAGCCGCGAACTTGAGTGTAGCTGTCGAATTTCGAGGCCGCGCCATAGGTCTCGGCGGCGACGCCGGCGGTGTAGCGCAGGGCCTCGCTGACGCTCTGGGCGCCTTGCGCCTTGATCTGGTCCGCCGTCACGACATTGATGGTCTGCGGCGTTTCCAGGATCGGCGTGTCGGTCTTGCTGCCGCTGGCGCTGCGGGTCGCGACATAGCCGTTCACCGGCCCGGTCGCGCTCTCGCCGCGGCCCTGGACCTCGATCGTGTCGAGCTGGATCGACGTTCCCGGCGCGGGCGTGACGTTCTGCGCGCCGGCCGGCGCCGCAAGCAGGACGAGCAATGTGGTCAGGGACGGGCCCCGGACGGCACGAAGCCGATCCTGGCCGGGCATCAAGGAACGGGCCGCCCGGGCGGAAACATAGTTCATCTGCTATTCTGCCGTGATCTGCGCGGTAATACAGGGAGGTTGTTATTCGAGTGGTAGGTTCGCACTAATTTAGATTGATTTTAAACTAGCGCGACCTATCAATATTATATCCTTGCCCCATTTTGGCGCGCGGCTCATAGTTGACCGAGATCGGGTCATATTTGGTCGCAGGCATGGCAGTTTCAGCAAAACGACCGAGTTCGGGTCACGAGAGCTTGCGGACGATCGACCGCCTGCCGCTCGACGAGGAGACGCCGCGGCCGGTCGCCGTGCTGCACCAGTCCTTCGTCAGCGGCGCCAAGACGCGCTGGCACAGTCACCGTCGCACCGAGCTCCTGCACGCCTCCGGCGGGCTCCTGGTCCTGAGCACCGAAAGCGGCACCTGGACCGTGCCGGCCGGTCATGCGCTGCTGGTCCCCGCCGATCTGCCCCACGAGCTCGCAGGCTATGGCTGCAGCGAGATGCGGGCGGCGTTCTTCACCGATGCGGCGCTGGGGGCGGCCCTGCCGCGGGAGTGCCGGGTGATTGCGGTGTCCGACCTGCTCGACATTGCCCTGAGGTCGCTGGCCAGCGGCCCGCTGCTCTATGATGCCGATGGTCGCGGCGGCCATCTCGCCGCCCTCGTCGTCGACGAGATCGCAAGGGCGAAGGAGATCCACATCGCCCTGCCGCTGCCGCAGACCATGCGGCTGCGGCAGCTTTGCCGCGACATGATCCAGAAGCCGTCGCTGGCGCTCGACCTCGACGGCTGGGCCCGGCACGCCGGCGTCAGCCGCAGCACCTTCACGCGCCGCTTCCGGGCGGAGACCGGGCTGAGCTTCGCCGAATGGCGGCGACGGCTGCGCATGCTTCACACGCTGACCTTGCAGGCGGACGGCGTCCCCCTGCGCCAGGCGGCGAGGACGGCGGGCTATCGCAGCAGCAACGCGCTGCGCGACATGATGCGCCGCACGATGTCGGAGACCGTGCGGCCGGACGGCAGCCGCCGCGAGGCGCCGTGAGGCCGTCTTAGAGCCTGTTTGGAGATTCAGCCCTCATCCTGAGGAGCCGCGTCAGCGGCGTCTCGAAGGATGCTCCAGATGGTTCGGGAGCCTCCTGAAGCATCCTTCGAGACGCCATTCCTATCGGAATGGCTCCTCAGGATGAGGGCTGAGGGAATGCCCAAACAGGCTCTTAGGCAAGAGACGCGGGGTTCGGCCGTCAGCGCGGCTCTCTGGAACCGGTCCGGACCGAACGCCGTTGGTCTGCAGCCCATGGCGGGTGAAAACCCAGAACGCGCGAGAGCACGATGAAACTTTCCGGTGGCTGCAATTGCGGACAGGTCCGCTACGAACTCGACGGCGAGCCGATCCGCGTCGGCATCTGCCATTGCGAGACCTGCCGGAAGGATTCCGGCTCTGCCTTCTCCTTCTTCGGAATCTGGCCCAGGGCCAGCGCAACCCTGTCGGGCGAGCTCGGATGCTGGCAAAGCCGGGCGGGCGGCGAGCGCTTCTGCCCGCAATGCGGTTCTTCGCTCTTCAGCTGGGTTGACGGTTCGGACGAGATCGAAATCAAGCTCGGCACATTGGACGGCCCGCCCAGCGCGCTCGTGCCGGCCTATGAACTCTGGACCATCCGCCGCGAGCCGTGGCTGGCGCACCAGAAGGGCGCGGAGCAGCACACGCGTGATCGTCAGGATTCCAGCGCCTGACGGCGGTGCCCCCGGAGCATGGACCGGAGCTATCCCTTCGCTTCCGAATGGGCTGTACTCTTGGTTGTCGGCGCGGGGCGCCGCAACCCTGACAACCGGCCTGTTGCGAGAATGACAGCGGAAAGGAACTCAAACCATGAAGCGTATCCTCGTAGCGACCGTCTTTGCGGCAATCTTCGCCTATCCCGGCCTGCTTGCCGCCCAAACGCTCCCGCGATCGGTTTCGGGGCTCGGCCTGACCGATATCCAGATCCGCCCGAAGCCGCATATCGAATATGGCAGCGATGTTTACGGCACGCTGCCGGGCGGTGCCCGCATCAAGATCGAGCTCGAGCGGAACGGCACGATCGAGGAGATCGAAGCGCGCGGGCGCGGGCTCTTTCCCGCTGACCAGATCCGCTCGCTGATTCCGGCCCGGGTGCTGAGAAACAGCTCGTGGCCTGCCGCTGCCACGCTCTCGAAGATCGAGTTCAAGCGCGGCGGCCGCATTGAAATCGAAGGCCACCTTGCCGATGGCGCAAGTTCGATGCTGAATTTGCCGCCGATGGGCGCCTGATCGATTTCGATACCGACGACTGAGGACCTGGCGGCGCGAGCGCTGCAATTGGACGATTGCCGGCCGGTGGAGCCGGGCTCCACTGGCGAGCAGGCGTGCTCAGGTCCCGCTTGCGTCGCACTCCGTCAGCGTCTGGCCTTTTCCGATCGCATGAGTGCGGCAGTTGGCGCCCTGGGTTTCCATCTCCTGCCTCGAAGCGCAGGCGGCCGCCAGCAATGCGACAACGCAGACCAGAAGAAGGAGTTTGAGCTGCCCACAGGGCTGGCGTCCTTGGCTTTCGAGATGCGGCCCGATGGACATTCCGGTATCCTTCCAAAGCGGATTTCGCATCGATCGGCGAGACGCCCCTATCCGTGCTCGCCCGTCAGGGGAACAGGCGAGGGGTGTCGAGCGTCCTCTAGCTGCGGCATGCTACGGATCATGGCCCGCGGCGAAAAGAAGGATGGAGAGGGTCGACCATGGCAAACGGAAATCACGAAGCATCGGACGATCAGATCGCGCTCCTGCGCAGGGAGATTTCCGATCTGACGGAGCAGGCTGCGGCCGCATCCGGATCGGCACGGGAGGAGCGGCTGGCGGATCAGATCAACGAGAAGCAGGATCGGCTCAACGCGCTCCTGAAGCAGCGGGGCGAGACGTGAGCGCGTCACGTCGTCCCGGTTGCCGCGGGGGCCTTCGCTCGAGCACCGATCGCTGACCCCGCGTCGCTGCCATGGCGCGCCTCAGGTTTCATCCACCGGTCAGGGTCACGACCGCCAACCCCGGCGTCACCATCTCGATCAGCTCGGTCGAGCGGGCAGGGGAGCAGCTGCTGGCCTGGTCGGGGACAGGCGAGAAGCGGCGTGCCGCCATCGCCGCCTGCATGGCCGCTTTGTCCGGCAAGGGCACGCCCGATCAGGTTCGGGAGACCTTTGCCGAGGCCGCCAGGGAGTGCGGTCACCTGATCGAGGACTAGCCTACCCAAGTGAGACGGCAGCAACCTTTGGCTGAGAGAAGTTCAGGGCACCGGTTGAGGAACATTAACCGCGAATCCCACAGCAGGTACTTTTGACGGGCTTCATTTCCCGTGCAGGCTTAACGGCGGGGTCGATCAACAGGCGCTTGGTCGTGCCCAAAATCGCGCCGCCAACCCGATTTGTTAACGTCGGTCCGTCCTTTGAAGGTCCTTGGCGGGCGGGGCTGCGAGAGATGATCTTGCACGTTCCCGTGATCGTTGAGAAATTGCTCTCGCTAGCCAAAAAGCAACGCGATCCTTGAAATCGTATTGTCATACGAAGAAAACCGCCTCCTGAACTCGTGTTTTCTGTGATGAAACCGTCCTGTATGCGCCTCACGCTGTCGTCATTCCAGCCGCCGCCGCTATGAGTTGTTCTATTAGTTGTGTTCCAGCGTATAGTTGGCTGCCCTTCGGCCATCACGCCGTGTTCGCTGACCGCTCCCCTCCATGTGTTCCTGGATGTTCGATTATGCGCCATTTTGTCTGCGTTTATGACTTGCGTCATTGTTACGATGAAAGAGATATCGCTGTCTTGGTCTGCGGCGCTCCCCGTAGCTGAAAGCAGCAGTAAAGCGAGCGACAGGCGAAGGCACCGCATTCCGGTCTCCCAAAGATGCCGTAGCTCGGCGGGGGCTTGCCCGAGTGTACGCCAGCATTTTGGTACTAAGAGTCCGCCGCCGCAGCCACTACCATTTGGCAGTTGCTCCCCACCCGTTGAGCCAATCGAATAACGCGAGGACAATTAAGGGCCGGATCGGATGTTCGGATTTTTCAAGAAGAAGCCTACGATCGTCGATGCCGCCATTCGAGAAATCTATGGCGACAATCCACCAGCGAAAAGCGCAGTCCTCGAACACGCCGTTACACTTGCCTATGAGGGTCTTCTGTTCGAGCAGATTCCGCGGCGAGACGTCGAGAGGCTGGCAACGAGCCTTTTCAATGGCCCGATGCCCTATTCGACGCACGATCTGGCGGTCTCGACAGCCCACGCTTTCTTCAGCGCTTCCCACAACATCGAAAAGCTGAGCGGGTGCCAATTGGCCGCACGCGCATGCGTCTTGAGCTGGCTGAAAGCCGGGCAGGTGGCTCCGATGATCGCATGGGCGTTCGAGAGCGCGCTTTATGTCGACTACAAGCCCGCCGTCTCGGCGGAGGCCGATCTTTGAGCTGCCCGGACTTGTCGAATACTCCAGCGACCGAGAGGATCAGGCCACATCCGCAGCATGACGGCCAAACTTTTCGCCTGAGGCGGAGCTTCAGCACTCACGATCAACCGGTGCAAGCTGGACGATGACGACGTTCTTTTCAGTCACGGTGTCATGTGCTCGTTGCGGAACGATGAGCGAGCAGGGTCAGTTCGGAAGCGTCTCTTCTTCCGGTTATGCGGATCTGGACGGCAGGCGTCCGGGACGTATCCGCGCCACCATGTCCGCCTGGCTTCAGGAATGTCCGGACTGCCTCTATGTCGCACAGGACCTTTCGATCGCGACCGCTGAAGAAGCGGGCATCGTCAAGGAAATCGGCTTCATCGAGGCCGGATTATGCGAGGGGATGCCGGACCTGGCGATCCGCTTCATGCGCCGCGCCTATATCGATGCGCGCACGGGCCAGACAAGACATGCGATCTGGCGGCTGCTGCACGCTGCCTGGGTGCTGGACGATTTCGATCTGGACGCTTCGTCCGTCAGAAGGCAGGCGGCGGACCTGGTGCTCTCTCTCGGGGATCGGGCGGATGCGGAGGTGAGGCTATTGCGCCTTGACCTGCTGCGGCGGAGCCGGGCGTTCACCGAAACAATCGCCGAGGCAAATCAACTGCTCAAGGAACAATTGTACTCAATTTTTGATAAATAAAAATTTATCCTGTTTCCAGAAACTCTAATATCGCCGACGCCGTCCTTCATTAAAAACTTAAATGTATTCTTGTCGAGATTAAGATCAATCTTCCAACTGTCATTTATTGAAACCGAACACTCAAGTCGAATAATCTCTGAAAACGCCGGGGACGCAAGGGAGGATGCTAAAATTGCTACCAGACTGTAACGTAGTATATTCACTGACGGCCTCCCGATTTGAAGACTGTGGTGAGTAATCGATGCCGATCGGACTGCAAGGCTGGGCGGCAATTCAATTGATGGGCTGCGCACCTGACCTGAGACTCTCCTGACCTGAGACCCTAAAGAGCCGAACAAACGCCTGTGCTCATTGGGGGAGTTCCATCGGGGCACAATCCCCTGCCCGTTCTCTTGATCTCTCCCTTAGGTTTCGCGGGTCCCCAATCCGCGTGCTTATAGCAAGGGCGGATCGGGTCAGGATTGGATCGTGATGAGATCGAGCTTTCGGCCATGCCGCCCCTGGCACGACACTCGGCGCCCGTCATTCTTCCGATGAGGGACTGCGCGGCCGCTTGTGTGGCTGCAAACAAAAGCACCGATATGACTACTGCGACGGTTCTCACCGTTTCCGTCACTCTCGATCGATCTCCGCCCATGTCAGTCCTCTATGACCTTGTTCGTTCCGGATTCTACGCCCCCCATGGCGCAGTTGAAGCATTCTTGCAGCGTCGAACGGCCTGTCCGAACTCGATGGTCGACATCCGAACTGCTGCTCGATTGACGATTTGCATTGCCGCGGAGCCAATCGCTCACGGCATCCTTGCAATTTCCGACGGAATCGTTCCGATATTGGCAGTTCACTGGGATCGGAACGCTGGAAGTCGTCAGTGCGGCGACGATAGCAATCATCTGCAACATTGAACCCTCACGTTCATCTTCCGAGACAGGCGCTCTCGCTTAGCGACTACGCGCATTTTTGATACCGGCAACGCGCTCTACCTGAGACTGCCATTTGGTAGTTGCCGCCTGAAGATGAGCAGCTTCTCTTCTCACGCGCGTCCAATCAGCTAACCTAGGGGTAGGTCGGTCAAGCGGCGATGGCAGGGCGGCCATCGCCGGAGGCGTGGGACGCAACGGAAATGGAACGGGGATTGCCGGACGTCTATGACGAGGACCGGGTGTCGGTCATCAGCCAGAACCTGGCCGCGGCCATCGATGCCGCGACCTTCGGCGAGAGTTCATGGGACCAGGTGCCGGCGATCCTGAGCGACGCCTTCCCCGGCTCGTGGGGAGGGCTCGCCAATATGAACTTCTCCGAAAGCCGTCTCAACTTTTTGTCGCTCCAGAACATGGACCCGGCTTTCGTGGCCGCCTATGCGGAGCATTTCGCATACATCAACCCCTGGAACACCTATTGGGGCTCGTTCAAGCGAACGACGATCGGCGCTTCGGAGGAGGTCTGTCCGGCGCAGAACTTCGCCAAGACGGAATTCTACAATGACTGGTTACTGCCTCAAGACCGCGCGGTGGCAGCCGTTGGCCTGAAGATCGTCGGCGAGCGCGATGAGGCCGTGAACCTTCTTCTGCATTACCCGCTCTCGAAATCCGGCGTCTATGACCGGGCAGCGCTGGAGGTTCTGACAAGTATCCGCGGCAATCTGGAGCGTTCGATCAACCTGGCCCGCCTCTTGCGCGCGGATGTTGAAAACGCAATCACTAAAACCGCCCTGGTGGAGCGCAGCCGCTGCGCTGCCTTCGTCGTCGATGGCGATCGGCATCTGCGGGATGCAAATCCTCTCGCCGAGCAGCTCTTCGCGTCCGGAGAAGGTGTCGCGGTTCGGCGCGGCCGCTGCCGTCTCGCCGATGCGAATGCCGATGCCCGTTTCGCAGCGGCGCTGGACAGGCTGTCCCGAGGAAAGCCTACCTCCGTCTCGCGCATCGGTTTCCGGACGGCGGCCGGAGCATGGCAGGTATCGCTTGCCGCGCTCCCGACGGCCCAGTCTCCGGGTGGGGGGCGTCTTGTCATGCTTCCGCCTCGGGGCATGGTCCTGGTGCTGGTCGTGGCGCTCGGCTCCGGGGGATCGAGCAGGGCCAACCTGGAGCCCCTCGCCCATGTCTTCGGTCTCACAGAGTCGGAGATCGTCTTCTGCAAGCGCCTGCTGCTGGGCGAGTCGATCATCGAGGCCGCGGAGCAGCTCGGCATCACCCAGGGAACCGCCCGGACGAGGCTGAAGATGATCTTCCAGAAGACCAGTACATCGCGGCAGTCGGAATTGATGCTGCTTCTGGTCAATGCGAGCTAGAGCCGGATGACTTCAGTTGGTCCGGCATAGCCAATGTTCCTGGAGGCCGGAGGCGCAGCGGTGGATCGCCGGAGACATCCCCGAGGCGCGCCCGCTGCGCGCCGCGAGGCAGAAGGGGCGGAGGGCAGGCGCTCCATTACCTTAGGTGGAACGCGCTATTCCTCGCCCCAGGCATTCGCCTTGGCCGCGGCCGAGGCGCAAAGGTGGGACGATCCTGCCCTTTTGCTCGACGCCAGCGAGCTCGAAGGTAATCAGAATCTCGTCAAGGTCGGATGAATGTGAGCAATCTTTGAGGCGTGCAGTGCTCCGTCATTCGACGAACGCTTCCTTGTTGTTACGGAAACTCGGCATCGCGACGACGATGATGAGTGCGACCATCATGATGACGATGGCGAGGGAGACCGGCCGTTCGAGGAAGACGATTGGATCGCCGCGGGAGATGATGAGGGCGCGCCTGAGATTTTCCTCGGCCAGGGGTCCCAACACGAAGCCGAGCAGGAGCGGGATCGGCTGGAACCTGAGCGAGATCAGCCAGACGCCGATCAGGGTGAACAGGCCCATGACGATGAGGTTCACCGGCGTGGCGTTCAGTGAATAGGCGCCGATGCAGCAGAACACGATGATCGCCGGGAACAGCACGCGATAGGGCACGTGGAGCAGCCTGATCCAGATGCCGACTAGCGGCATGTTGATGATCACCAGCATGATGTTGCCGATGAGCATGCTGGCGATCAGGCCCCAGAACAGGTCGGGCCGCTTGATCATCACCTCCGGCCCCGGCTGGATGCCCTGGATCAGCATGGCGCCGAGCATCAGCGCGATCACCGGGTTGGTCGGGATGCCGAGCGTCAGCAGCGGGATGAAAGAGGTCTGGGCGGAGGCGTTGTTGGCAGCCTCCGGCCCCGAGACGCCTTCGATCGCGCCGCGCCCGAAGCGCGAGGGATCGCGGGCCAGCTTCTTCTCCAGCATGTAGGAGGCGAAGGGGCTGAGTGTCGCGCCGCCGCCCGGCAGCACGCCGAGCGCGGAGCCCAGGATCGTGCCGCGAACCGCTGCCGGCCAGGCCGCCTTGAAGTCGGCCAGCGTCACGCCGAAGTTCTTGATCTTCTGCACCAGCACGTCGCGCTGGATGCCGCCGGCGCTGAGGTTGAAGATGATCTCGCTCAGCCCGAACAGCGCCATGCCGACCGGGACGATGTCGAGCCCGTCGGCGATCTCGCCGATTCCGAAGGCGTAGCGCTGCGTGCCGGTCTCGACATCGGTGCCGATCAGGCCCAGCAGCACGCCGAGAATGCCCATGGCGGCGGCGTTGAACACCGAGCCATGGGTGAAGACGATCGACGCCAGCAGGCCGAACAGCATCAGCAGGAAGTATTCCGGCGCGTTGAAGTTGAGCGCGAAAGCGGCGAGGGGAGGGGCGAACAGCACGATCAGGAAGGTCGCGGTGACGCCGGCGAAGAGCGAGGCCAACGCCGCGGTGGCGAGCGCGGTTCCTGCCCGCCCTTGCTGCGCCATCTTATGCCCGTCCAGGCAGGTCACGACCGAGGAGGCCTCGCCCGGCAGATTGCACAGGATCGCCGTCGTCGAGCCGCCATACTGCGCGCCGTAGAAGATGCTGGCCAGCATGATCAGCGAGGCGAGCGGATCGACCTGCAGCGTCAGCGAGAGCAGCATCGAGATCGTCGCCAAGGGCCCGATGCCGGGCAGGACGCCGATCAGCGTGCCGAGCAGCGAGCCGACGAAGGCAAACATCAGGTTGGTCGGCGTCGCCGCCAAGGTCAGTCCGTGGAGGAAGAGGCCGAGATTCTCGAGCATGATCACATTCCGGGCCACATCGGCATTGCCTGGCCGAGAAAGACGATGAAGACGACGGCGCAGAAGCCGCCGAGCGCAACGCTGATCAGGACGTCGGAGAGCTGCAGCCGCTCGCGCAAGGCGAGGCGGCTGGCGAGCGCGACCAGCGAGACCGTAATCACGACGCCGAGCGGCGCGATCATGAAGCCGAACAGCACCGGCGCCGCAGCGATGACGAGTGCCGGCACGAGTTTGGGCCAGGTCGGCTCGTCGCCGCCCCGCAACAGCCCAATGGCGAGCTTGACCGCTCCCATCACCAGCAGGATGGCGCTGAGCGACAGCGGCAGGAAACCCGGCCCCATCCTGACCGGGGTGCCAAAGCGGAAGCCCCAGCCGAAATAGAGGTAAAAGCCGGCGAGCGCCATGAGCGTGAGCCCGCCCAGCACCTCGTTGTTGAGCGTCGTCCTGCCCATGATGAACGCCTCACTCGACCTGGATGCCGGCCGAGCGGGCGACGTCGCCGATCACCTTGTTGGCGACAACGATCTTCTCGGCGAACTGGGCCGGGGTGTCGCCGACCGGGACCATGCCCGCGACCTTGAGGCGCTCGAGGATGGTCGCGTTGCTGATGGCGACCTTCACCGCGGCGTTGAGCTTGTCGACGATGGCGTCGGGCGTCGCCTTCGGCGCGTGCAGGCCGAACCAGTTGCTGAGATTGGCGAGCGCCGGCATGTTGACCTCGACGGCGGTCGGCACGCTGGGCAGGGCCGGCTCCTTCTTCGTCGAGGCGACGAGCAGGGCGACCATCTTGCCGGCCTTGATATGCGCGTCCACGGCCGAGAGGCTGTCGGTGAAGAGCTGTACCTGGTTGGCGAGCAGGTCCGGCACCAGCGGACCCGAGCCGCGATAATGCACCGGCGTCAGCTCGATGCCGGCGCTCTTCTTGAAAAACTCGAACAGGACATGGTGGGTGCCGCCGGCACCGGCAGTGCCGTAATTGAGCTTGCCCGGATTGGCCTTGGCGAACTTCAGGAACTCATCGAGGTTCTTGAGCCCGGTCTGCTCGTTGGTGACGATGATGAAATCGCCCTCCGCCGCCATCGAGACGTGCCTGAGCCCGTTGATCGGGTCGGCCGGCATGGTCTTGTAGGTGTTGGGGCTGTAGACGATCTGCGCCGCGGAGGAGAACAGCAGCGTGTGCCCGTCCGGGGTCGCGTTCACCACCGCGGCCATGCCGACATTGCCGTTGGCGCCGGGCCGGTTCTCGACGATGACCTGTTGGCCGACCTGCTCGGCCATGATCGGCGCGATCAGTCGGGCGAGCAGGTCGGTGAGGCCGCCGGGAGCGAAGCCGACGATCAGCCTGACCGGCTTGGTCGGATAGGCCTGCGCGCGCAACAGCGACGGGCTCACGATGGCGGCGCCGGCCAGAACTGAAAGTGCGCTGCGCCTCGAAAAAGTCGTCATGGAATTCCCTCCCTCAAGGGTTTGGAGCGCCGCGGCGTTGGCCGCCGCGGCCTTCTTGGTTCTGGGCTCGGCCTGGATCTGGCGGCCGGCCAGGCGCGCTGCGTCTGGCGTGGTCGCGGTTTCGCAAGGCGTCGCAATGAGCCGGCCCGATCGGCGGCAATGCGCCGCCGATCAGCTTGCATTTATTATCGATTATAGAATTCAGAAACGATTATGCTTGTCAATTCGACGGCGCTCGTTTTTCCCTCGATAGCGGCCTCAGGCGAAGGAGACGCCAATGGCGCCGAGCGGTCCGTAGTCGGCCTGGGTTACGTCGCCGGCGGCGATGTCGACCGGCCGGGTGAACGAGCCGGCCAGCACGATCTGCCCCTTTTCCAGCCTGGCCCCGACGACCGACAGCTTGTCGACCAGCCAGGCGACGCCGGCGGCCGGATGGCCCATGATCGCGGCGGAGACGCCCGATTCCTCTATGATGCCGTTCTTCGACAGGGTCGCGCCGACCCAGCGTATGTCGAGGTCGAAGGGGCGGATCAGCCGCCCGCCGAGGATGATCCCGCCCGAGGCGGCGTTGTCGGCGATGGTGTCGGTGATCGCGCGCGGCACCTCCGTCCGGTAATCGATGATTTCCAGCGCCGGGACCACGTATTCGGTCGCCCGCATCACGTCGTACACCTGGGTGCCGGGGCCTTCGAGGTCGGCGCCCATGATGAAGGCGAGCTCGACCTCCAGCCGCGGCTTCAGGAATTTTCCGGCCGGGATGCGGGCGCCGTCGCGATACATCATGGTGTCGAGCAGATGGCCGTAGTCGGGCTCGCTGATCTTCGAGGCCATCTGCATGGCGCGCGAGGTCAGGCCGATCTTGTGGCCGATCTGCCGGGCGCCACCGGCGATGTGGATTTCGGCCCAGAGCCGCTGGATCGCATAGGCGTCCTGCAGCTCGATCGCCGGAAACGTCTTGCTGAGCTGCGGAATCGCCTTGCGCTCCTGTTCGGCCCGATAGAGGTCCTTTGCGCCCTGGCGGCGCTGTTCGTCGGTCAGCATCGGGGGGCTCCATCGGAGGGCCGCACGGGCGGAATAACACGCTCGCTGGATACTTTATCGGGGGGCGTGGCCGCGTCGCCTCGCCCGCTTCCATCACATAGGTGTAGTCGAGCGAGTACCAGGGCGCCCCGGCGTCGGCTTCGCTGGGATGTGGCTCGTCATGGCGCTCGAAATGCCCGATCAGCGCCTGCGTCACGCCGAACTGCGCGTCGCTGTTCAGGTTCTCGTCGTCATCGGCGTAGACTTGGCTGATCAGGGTCTTGAAGCCCGGCTTGAAGATCAGTGCATGGACATGCGCCGGCCGGTAGGGATGCCTGTCCTGCGCCGCGAGCAGGCGTCCAACCACGCCATCGGTCGGGATCGGATAGCCTGCCGGCTTCACCGAGCGGAACCAAAAGCGGCCCTCGGTGTCGGTGGTGAACTTGCCGCGCAGGTTGAAGTTCTCCTGCGTCGGATCCTGGTTCTCGTAGAGCCCGACCGGCGAGGAGTGCCAGATGTCGACTTCCGCCCCGGCTATCGGCTTGCCGGCCTTGTCCTGGACGCGCGCAGACATGAACAGCGTCGGCCCCGGCGTGTCTGAGCGAATGATCGAGCCGCCATTCGCGACGGGCGGCGAATTCAGCCGCCAGAACGGCCCGAGCAAGGATTGCGAGGTCTCGGTCTGGCCGTTGTCCCCGTTGTTGAGCAGGCAGATCAGCGAGGAGATGCCGAGCGAGCCCGCCATCAGCACCATCTCGTTGTGGCTGTCCGTGGTCAGCTTGCCCATTTCGACGAGAATGGCGGTGGCTTCGCGGAATTCCTTCTCAGTGAGGCGCACCTCGCGCACGAAACCGTGGAGGTGCTTGACCAGGCTGACCATGATCTCACGCAGCCGCGGATCGTCGGTTCGCTCCATCACCGCGATCACGGCAGGCGTGACGTCGCCTTCATGCCGGATCATCTCGACGCCCTCCGTGTCGATAGAATAATCGATTTTTATGAGTCGTATCGTCGATGGCGGCGACCGTCAACCGCTCGTCGGATCGACTCCGGGCGAGGGCATCAAGCGCGACAGCAAGTGATTTTCGCGTTCGGCAGGCGAGGGCCTCGGCTCGAACGGCGTGGGCGGCGACAGGTTGCGGCAACAGCGATATCGCCGCGTGCCTTTTGTCGGGTAGCTTGACGATAATAATCGTTTATTATAGCCATTGCCTCCCATGATCGTGCGAGGCGGCTGCGCCGGAACCCTCCAGCAATGACCTTCGTCGACGACCAGAAGAACACCATCGCGAGCCAGCTGGTCGATCGCCTGCGCGAGGCCATCGTTTCGGGCGAGCTCCAGCCCGCCACCAAGATCAACCTGGAGCGCGTTCGCCACAGCCTCGACGTCAGCCTGAGCCCGTTGCGCGAGGCGCTGGCAAGGCTGATCGCGGACGGGCTGGTCGAGTTCCAGGACAATCGCGGCTACTGGGTCGCGCCCGTTTCCTTGGCGAATCTCGAGGAGATCACGCGGCTGCGCGTCGAGTTCGAGACCTATGCGCTCCGCCAGGCGATGCAGCACGGCGACCTCAACTGGGAGAGCGACGTGATGCGCGCGCTGCATCGGCTGAACCGCAGCGAGCGCGTTGCCGACCGCCCCGAGACCCTGGTGCAGTGGGAGGCTGCGCACCGCGAGTTTCACCTGACCCTGATCGCCGGCTGCAACAGCCCGACCCTGCTCGGCTTTTGTCGGGTGCTGCTCAACCTCAACGACCGCTACCGCCGCGCATTCCTGCGCGCGACCTCGGGCGACCGCGACGTCACCGCCGAGCACAGTGAGATCGCCCAGGGCGCTGTGGCGCGCGACATCGATTTCGCCTGCGGCCGGCTGCAGGACCACCTCTGCCGGACCGGCAACAATCTGCGCGCCCATCTCGCGAGCCATCCGGGCTTCGCCGAGGTGGCTCGCGCCGCGCGGGAGTGAGGCGAGGCGGCCGAGCCCGCATGCCCGAACCCGTCTCGCCGAACCGCCTTTCCGTCACCCGCAAGCCTGGGATCTCGCCGTGAGCCGCCTCGTCTACCTCCTGAACGGTCCGAACCTGAACCTGCTCGGCCAGCGCCAGCCGCATATCTACGGCCATACCACGCTCGCCGATGTCGAGGCCGAAATGCCGGGCGCTGGCGGGCGAGCTCGCGCTCAAGCTGCGCTTCCACCAGAGCAACCGCGAATACGAGATCATCGACTGGGTTCACGAGGCGCGCGAGACCGCCGGCGGCATCGTGATCAACCCGGCTGCCTTCACCCACACCTCCGTCGCGGTGCTCGACGCCCTCAATACCTTCGAGGGGCCGGTGATCGAGGTGCACATCTCCAACGTCCACAAGCGCGAGGCCTTCCGGCACCACTCCTATGTCTCGCTGCGGGCGGACGGCGTCATCGCCGGTTTCGGCACCCAGGGCTACGCGCTCGCCTTGCGGCGCGTCGCCACGCTGATCGACGAGAAGCGGGCTTGAGCCGGATGGCTCCCGTCAAGCAATCCGTCCGAACGGGCGCCCATGATCGCGATCGCCTGAGATGATCGACGGCCACACCATCCTGCTCGCCCATCTCGGTTATCCGACCACGACCTTCAAGGCGCCGCTGATCTACAACCCCTATTTCGAGTCGATCGGCGTCAACGCTGTGGTCATGCCGATGGGGGTCGAGGCCGAGGCCTATCCGCAGGTCTTCGCCGCCCTGTTTCGGCTGAAGAACATCCGCGGGGCGCTCGTGACGATGCCGCACAAGGTCACCACGATCGGCCTGGTCGACGAGCTTTCGACCGCGGCCGGCATTGCGGGCTCGTGCAATGCCGTCCTGCTGCGGCCGGACGGCACGCTGCTCGGCGACATGTTCGACGGCGAGGGTTTCGTCCGCGGCGTGCTGCGCAAGGGCCGGCAGGTCACTGGCGCGCGGGCGCTCGTCGTCGGCAGCGGCGGCGTGGGGGCGGCGATCGCCGCCTCGCTCGCCGGTGCGGGCGCAGCAGCGCTCGGCCTGTTCGACGTCAATGCTGCATCAGTGGAGGCGCTCGCCGGCCGGCTGCGGGCGCATTATCCGGCGCTCGCTCTGGAGGTCGGCAGCCGCGACCCGGAGGGCTACGACATCGTCGTCAACGCCACGCCGCTCGGCATGAACGAGGGCGACCCGCTGCCGATGGATGTCGACCGGATCGCGCCGTCCGCCTTTGTCGGCGAGGTCGTGCTGAAGCGCGAGCTCACGCCCTTCCTGGCCGCCGCGCAGGCCAGAGGCTGCCAGACCCAGGTCGGAACCGACATGCTGTTCGAGCAGATTCCGGCCTATCTCGAATTCTTCGGCCTCCCGACCACGACGCCGGACGGACTGCGGGCGGTGGTGCGCGTCAGCTACTAAGCACGCCGGTGGGTAGCCGCGTTGCACTGGTCGCAGGGCGCGCGCATTGCCCGGCGGCGCTCGGTTCTCTATAACTGGAATACTATTCCAGTTATAGCTGGTGTTGGTGGGCTGCGCCGCCGCGCATCGTCCGGCGGCAGCCTGCCGATCGACAGGGGAACTCGATGCGCGCCGAACTCAAGACGCTTGCGCTGGACCTGGCCGCGGCCTGGACGTCTGGCCGCCCGATCCCGGATCCGGAGGGCGCAGCCCGGCCGCGCGACCGGCAGGAAGCCTATCAGGTGCAGGACCGGATGGCGCAGGCGATCGGCGGCAAGGTCGGCGGCTGGAAGGTCGGCGCGGCGCTGCGTGCGGTTCAGATCGCCGAGGGCCATGACGGGCCGATCCCCGGCCGCCTGCTCGCCGACCGCATTTTCGTCAACGAGGCGGAGCTGCCGCTTTCGTTATATGCCGGCTACAAGGCCGAGCTCGAATATGCCTTCCGCCTGCGGCGCGATCTCCCCGCCCGGGCCGAGCCCTGGTCGCGCGACGAGGTTGCCGCTGCCGCGGACTTCGTGCCGGGCATCGAGATCGCCGGCAGCCGCTTCCAGGGCAATACCACCGACAGGCGCACCGTCCTCGCCATCGCCGATAATGGCAGCGGCGGCGCCTTCGTCTTCGGCGAGAATGTCGCCGACTGGCGGGGCATCGACCTCGATGGCCTGGCGATCGAGGCCGGGCTGCCGGGGCAGCCGGTCGAGCTTTATCGCGGCGAGCAGCGCGGCGACGTCGTCACCGTGCTCCAGGAGATGGTCAACGACCTGCTGGCCCGTGGCGTCCCGCTCGCGGCCGGCGACTATCTCTCCACCGGCTCGCTTTGCGTGCCGCTGCCGCTGAAGCAGGGCCAGCCCTTCACTGCGCGCTTCGGTGATATCGCCACGCTGCGCGTCACGCTCGTTTGAGGAGGCTTCGATGGCCGGACAATTCGCAGGCAGGGTCGTCGTCATCTCGGGCGGCAGCCGCGGCATCGGCCGCGGCATCGCCGCCGCCTTCGCCCAGGCCGGGGCCGAGATCGTTCTCGCCGCCTCCTCGGCGAAGAACCTCGAAGCCGCCGCGGCCGCGCTCGCCGGGCAGGGGGGCGGCGCGCCGCTGACGGTCGCGGCCGATCTGCGCAGCGAAGCCGGTTGCCGCACCGTCTTCGACGCCGTCGAGGCGCGGCACGGGCGCTGTGACATCCTGGTGAACTCGGCCGGCGCCACCAAGGCCGGCGACTTCCTGGCGTTGCCGGACGGCGACTGGCAGGATGGCTTCGACCTGAAGTTCTTCGCCTGCGTCAGGCTCTGCCGCCTGTTCTGGCCGCGGCTGGCCGAGGCGAGGGGGCACGTCGTCAACATCATCGGTGGCGCGGCGCGCACGCCCGATCCCGGCTTCCTGATCGGCGGTTCGGTCAACGCGGCCATGGCCAATTTCACCAAGGGCCTCTCCGGCCTCGGCCGGCGCGCCGGCGTCAACGTCAACGCGATCTACCCCGGCATGACCGAGACCGAGCGGGTCGAGCAGCTCTTCGAGCAGCGCGCCAAGGCGGCGGGCAAGACCCCGGCCGAGATCCGCGACGAACTCGTCGCCAAGGAGGGTCTGCAGCGCCTCGGCAAGCCCGAGGACGTCGCGGCGCTGGCGCTGTTCCTCTGCGGCGAGGACGCCCGCCATATCCAGGGCGTCGCCATCGCCGTCGATGGCGGCGCGACCGCCGGCCTCTACTGAGGAGCTGCCGGCATGACCGCGCCACGCCCCACCATCGGCTTCATCGGCCTCGGCGCCATCGGCGCGCCGATGGCCAGACGCATCGCCGAGGCCGGCTATGAGCTCACCGTCCACGACATCAACGCGGAGGCGCTGCAGCGCTTCGCCGGCAAGGCCCGGCTCGCGGGCTCGGCCCGCGAGGTCGCCGATCATGCGCAGATCGTCTTCGTCTGCCTCGCGACCCTGCCGGTCCATCACCCCGTCATCCTCGGGCAGGATGGCGTCGCCGCCGGCAAGGCGGCGCGCATCTGCGTCGTCACCAGCACCACCGGCCCAGCCCTCGTTGCCGAGATGGCGGCTGGCCTCGCCAGTCGCGGCATCGCGCTGGTCGACGCGCCGATGACGGGCGGGCGCGTCCGCGCCGCCGCCGGCACGCTGACGGTGATGGTCTCGGGGCCGGCCGCCGCCGTCGCGGAAGCCGAGCCGGTGCTCGCCTGCTATGGCAGCCGCATCGCCAAATTCGGCGAGGAGGTCGGCAGGGCGCAGACCATGAAGCTGATCAACAACATCATGTCGGCGGTGAATTCCGGCATCGCCTCGGAGGCCCTGGTCTTCGGCGCCAAGGCGGGCCTCGATCCCGAGGCCATGCTGGAGGTGATCAACAACGGCACCGGCAAGAACGATGCCTCGCTGACCGTGATTCCGCAGAACGTGCTGACGCGGCGCTTCGACTTCGGCTCGCCGATGGCGGTGATCCTGAAGGATGTGGGCGCGGCGATTGCCGAGGCCGAGCGTCTCGGCGTGCGCGTCACGCTGACGCGCGCGGTGTTCGGCATGTTCGAGACGGCGATCGCCGAGGGCGTGCCGGCGCAGGCCGACCAGACCGAGCTGGTGCGCGCCCTCGAGCGCAATGCCGGCGTCGAGGTCGCGCGGACAAGGTGAGCCCGGCTTCGGATCGCAGGCATTCCGATGGCGGACTGGCGGCCCTGGCGCTGGCGGTCGCCGCCTTCAGTCTGTTCGCAATCGGTGACGCTGGCTCCAAGCTCGTCGTCGTCGAGAGCAATGCGGTGATTGCCATGTGGGGGCGCAGCGTCGCCTTCGCGCTGTTCCTCCTGGTCATGATCCGCCCGGCGCAGCTGAAACCCGCGCTGCTGCGGGCGCCGGCGAAACTCCTGCTGCTGCGCTCGCTCTTCCCCTACCTCGGCGGTCTTTGCGTCATCGTCGCCATGGCCCATGTGCCGCTGGCGCAGGTCACCACCATCCTCTTCGTCGCGCCGCTGATCAGCATGGCGCTCGGCCAGGTCATCCTCGGAGAGCCCGTGAACCGCTGGGGCTGGCTCGCCGTCGCGCTCGGCTTCCTCGGCGTGCTGACGATCATGCGGCCCTTTGGTGGCGCCTTTTCCTGGGCGCTGCTGATCCCTGCGATCGGCGGTATCTTCGCCGCGCTCGGCCAGGTGATGACCCGCGTCGTCGCGCAGCGGACGACGCCGCGCTCGGTGCTGCTCTACATGGTGCTGGTCGCGCTGACCCTGTCCTCGCTGCCGCTGCCGTTCTTCTGGCAGGCACCGACCGGCCAGCAATGGCTGCTGCTCGCGCTTTCCGGCTTCTGCCAGGCGGCCGGGCAGTTCTGCATGATCGCGGCCTATGCCCGGGCGACGGCCTCGCGCATCGCCCCCTATTCCTATGCCCAGCTCCTGACCGCGACGGTTCTCGGCTTCGCCCTGTTCGGCGAGCTGCCCGACATTTTCACGGTGGCGGGCGCAGCCTTGATCGTCGCTGGCGGGCTGATCTCGTTGCATCTGGCCGGGCGACCGGCACCGGCCGCACCGGCCAAGGCTGCAGCGGCCGAGACCGCACCATAAGCGCCGTGTCACAGCAGGAAAGGACGCCACCATGACGTTGCTGATCACCGGGGCCATGGGCCATGTCGGCTATGAGGTCGCACGCGCCGCCGCCCGCTCGCGCCCCGTCATCGCGCAGTACCACCGCAGCTTCCGCCGGCAGGATGCCGAGGCCCTCGGCGCGAACGTCATGTGGGCGCAATGCGATCTCGCCGACGCGCAGGCGGTGAGCCGGCTCTGCGAGGAGCATGGCGTCGACGCCTGCATCCATCTCGCGGCGATGGCGAACGAGATGTACTGCAAGCCCGAGCCGCTGCTGGCCTTCCACTCCAATGTCGGCGCCGTGGTCAACCTGCTCGACGCCGCCCGCCGCATGGGCTGGCGCCGCTTCGTCTATGGCAGCACAGGCAGCGTCTACCGGGACGTCGATCCGCATGCGCCGATCACCGAGGATGTTCCGGCCAATGCCGACAGCATCTACGGCGCGACCAAGGCGGCCGGCGAGGTGATGATGCGGGCCTTCCGCGCCCAATACGGCCTGGACGCCGCGACTGTCCGCATCTCCTGGATCTACGGGCCGCCGGTGGTGAACTACACCTTCGCGCGCGGGCCGATCCCGCCGATCCTGATCGACGCGCTGCGCGGCGTCGCCCGGGACGATGCCAGTGGCGGCGATTTCTCGGCCGGCTTCACCTATATCGACGACGTCGTCGAAGGCCTGATCGCAGCCGTGGACGCGGCCAAGTTCAACCACGCGGTCTACCACCTCGCTCCGCCGCGCAACTACTCGACCTTCGAGATCGCCGAGGCGGTGAGGGCAGCCGTCCCCGGGGCCAGGGTCGCGGTCGGCCCGGGCGCCCAGCCCTGGAACACCTTTACCCCGATCCGCGGCCCGCTCGACGGCGCCCGCTTCATCGCCGATACCGGCTTCCGCACGAAATTCGACCTGACAGCCGGCGTCAACGCCTATGCCGATTGGCTGCGCCGGAAGCCGAAGGAGGAGTTGGCGAAGGCCGGAGGGTGAGGGAGAGAAGCCGCGGCTCGGGCCTCATAGGAAAGGCGCGCGTAACCCCTCCCCCTCGTGGGGAGGGGTAGGGGTGGGGGGCGAGCGACCGGGTTCGACTTTGCCTGTAGCAGCGGAGTGGCAGCAATCCTGCAGCGCGGAAGCCTGACTTTCCGCCCCCCACCCCAACCCCTCCCCACCAGGGGGAGGGGCTTCGCCGCCGCCCTTCCGCCCGCTCAATTCGTGCTGTTCGGCACCCATTTCAGGATATGCGTGGCGACCGCGACGAGCTTGCCGTCCTGGTTGGTGACGCGGATCGCGCCGGTGGCGCGGCGGCGCTCGGGATCGATCGTGTCGATCTCGTAATCGACCGTGATCGTGTCGCCGAAATAGACCGGGCCGACCAGCCGCACCCGGTCGTAGCCGAGCGAGACCGGCGTCTCATCGCCCTCGCGCGCGGTCGCGGTGATCATGCTCGACGCCGTCGACATGTAGCCGATCACCAGCGCACCATGGGCCTGCAGCCGGCCATAGCTCGACTTCTCCATATAGGCCTTGTTGACATGGTTCGGCGCGAGGTCGCCGGTGATGCCGGCGAAGAGATAGACGTCGCTTTCCGACACGGTCTTGGAGAAGCTCGCGCTCTGGCCGAGGCTGACGTGGAATCCGCTCATCGTGATTGCTCCCTGTTCGGTCAAATCCGGGCCGGCTGCTGGTAGAGCACGCCGTCTTCTGCCAATGCGGCGATGTCGTCGTCCGAATAGCCGAGCGCGCGCGCGACCTCGGCATTGTGCTCGCCCAGCCGTGGCGCGATGCCCATCGGGCTTGGGCTATGGCCGGAGAAGCGGAAGGGCAGGTTCGGCAGCCGGATCTTGCCCAGCGTCGGATGGTCCTGCTCCAGCACCATGCCGCGCGCCTCGATCTGCGGATCGGTGAGCACCTCGTCGATGCGCTGCACCGGCGCGCAGGGCACGTCGATCGCCTCCAGCGCCGCGATCGAGGCGGCGACGGAGGGCTGCGCCAGCGTCCAGGCCTTGATCAGCCCGAGCGCCTCCTGGCGATGGGCGTTGCGGCCGGCGCTGGTGTGGAAGCGCTGGTCATCGGCGAGCGCCTCGCCGCCGATCAGCCGCGCCAGCCGCTTCCAGGCGTCGTCGACCTGGGCCGCGATGACGAGATGGCCGTCCTTCGCCGGGAAGACGCCGTAGACGGTCGAATCCGGCAGGTCGTAGCCGGCCTGCTGCGGGATGACCTCGCCATTGCTGAGCGTGAAGCACTGGATCGCATAGTCGTGCATCGAGACCATGCAGTCATAGAGCGCAAGGTCGATATGCTGGCCCGTGCCCGAGCTCGCCCGCCCGAGCAGCGCCGCACAGACGGCGGCGACGCCATGAATGCCGGCATACATGTCGGCGATCGGGATGCGCAGCAGCGGCGGCGTCTCGCCCGGCACGCCGAGCTGCGCCATGGCGCCGGACATCGCCTCGGCGATCAGTCCGAAACCGGCCTTGGCCGATTTGGGGCCGGTATGGCCATAGGCCGAGAGCGAGCAGTAGACCAGCCTGGGGTTGATCCGGCTCAAATCCTCGTAGCCGAGGCCGAGCCGCGTCAGCGCGCCCGGCCGGTAGTTCTCGACGAAGACGTCGGCGTCCTCGACCAGTTTGCGGATCATCGCCATGCCGGCCGGCTTCTTGACGTCGACGCAGATGCCCTTCTTGCCCATGTTCTGCTGCAGGAAGAAGCCGCTCTCGTCGCCGACGAAATATGGGTGGTGACGACCGGCGTCGCCCACCGTCGGCCGCTCGACCTTGATCACCTCCGCGCCCATGCCGGCGAGGCAGCGCGAGAGATAGGGCCCGGCCAGGAAATGGCTGTAGTCGACGACCTTGATGCCGGCGAGCGGCGGTTGGGCTGTCATGGTCCAAGTATCCTCGCGTTCATCGATGTCCTCCCCTTCATCCGTGGCCTTGCCTCAGCCGAAGCAATCGGCCGGGAAGAGCTTCGGCTTCGCCGGGATCGCCGGCGAGAAATCGATGCGCTCGAGGATGTCGCGGCGGATGTCGATGCCGGGCGCGACATCGCTCAGCACCAGTCCCGCCTCGCCGAGGTGGAAGACGGCGCGCTCGGTGACGTAGAGCGCCTCCTGCCCGCTGGCGCGCGACTGTTCGCCGGAGAAGGTCACCTGCTCGACCGCGGAGACCAGCTTGCGGACCTCGCCATGGCGTCTGATCGAGAGCCCGCCATCGCCGATCGCGATCTCGCCGCCCTTGGCGTCGAAGGTGCCGCAGAACACCACCTTGCGGGCGTTCTGGGCGATATCGATGAAGCCGCCGGGGCCGACCGGCACGCCGCCGAGCTTGGAGACGTTGACATTGCCCTCGCCGTCGAGCTCGCCGAAGCCAAGGAAGGCGAGGTCGAGCCCGCCGCCGGAATAGAAGTCGAACTGCGAGGGGCCGTCGATCATCGCCGAGGCGTTGCGGGCGAAGCCGAACAGCGTGCCGTCCAGCAACTCGCCGCCATAGGTGCCGTGCTCGATCGTCTGGTAGTAGCGCTCGCCCTCGCCGCGCAGCTCGACCAGCCGCGCCACCGCGTCGGGAATGCCGAAGCCGTAGTTCAGCACTGCGCCGTCGACGAGCTCCTTCGCGGCGCGACGGGCGATCACCTGGCGGATGTCGAGCGGCCGCGGCGGGTGCTGGAGCGGCGGCCCGCGCCGCTCGCCGGACATGACGGGGTCGTAGACCGTCTCGTAGCCCATGCACTGCCCTGGATCGACCACGACCGCATCGACAATGGCGCCGGGAATCCGCACCGAGCGGGCCGGCAGCGTGCCGACATCGACCGCGGTCCGGACCTGGACGATGACCTTGCCGCCGCAATTATGTGCCGCCAGCGCCACCGCGTAGATATCGACATTGGCGGCCTCCTGGTCGAGGCTGACATTGCCATGCGCGTCGGCGAAGGAGCCGCGGATGATCGCGACATTCACCGGGAAGGGCTTGTAGCGCAGATAGTCCCGGCCCTCGATCGCGATCAGCTCGACCAGGTCCTCCTTCGCCGCCTGGTTCATCCGGCCGCCCTCGCGGCGCGGGTCGACGAAGGTGCGCAGGCCGACATGGGTCAGCAGGCCCGGCCGCTTCGCCGCGATCTCGCGATAGAGCTGCATCACGACGCCGCCGGGCAGGACATAGGCCTCGATCTCGTTGTCGCGCGCCATCTGCTGCATGCGCGGCGACCACGGCCAGTGCCCGCCGATCACCTTGCGGACCATGCCCTTATGGGCGAAGCAGTTCATGCCCCGCGTCTTGCGGTCGCCAATGCCGAGCGAGTGCACCGCCGTCAGGTCGCGCGGGTGCCCGGTATCGAGGAAGCGCTTTTCCACCGCCGAGAACAGGCAGGACGCCTCCATCAGCCCACCGCCGCCGCCGACGAGCCCGACCGTGTCGCCGTCGCGGATCAGGGCGACGGCGTCCTCGGCGCTCATGAACTTGTTCAGTGCCATCCCGGAATCCTGCCGCCGTCGCGCCTCAGCCGGCGAGCTTGACGGCGCTGCCGCTGGCGGCCGCGGTCTTGACCGCCAGCGTCGCCTCCAGCGTGCGCATGCCGTCGCGGCCAGAGATCACCGGCGCCTCCTGGCGCAGCGCGACGCGGGCGAAATGCGCGGCTTGCAGGCGATAGGCGCTGGCCGGCGTGATCGCGAGCGCGTCCTCGCTCAATTCGCTGAGCCAGCCGGGCTCGCCATCGCCGCGATAGCTGAAATGCCGGACGTCCGGCAGGGTGAGCGAGCCCTCGCTGCCGGCGAAGACATGCGAGGACACCTTCTGGCGCTTCAGCTTGTCGGTGGTGTCGGTCATCTGGTCGAACTCGCCCGAGGCGAGGTCCCAGGTGAACGGCGTCGCGGCGGTGTCGGAGAGGCTGATCGTGCCGAGCGCGCCGCTGCGGAAGCGCAGCAGCACGGCGGCGGTGTCCTCGACCTCGAAGCCGCGCACGGCCGAGGCGCTCACGGCCTGCAGGCTGTCGATCTCGCCGAAGACATAGCGGACCAGGTCGATCTCATGGATCAGGTTGATCAGGATCGGGCCGCCGCTGGCCTTGTCGCGGCGCCAGCCGAGGTTGAAATAGCTGTCCGGCTTGAGCTGCGTGTACATCACAGTCGCGATCGCCGGCTTGCCGATCACGCCCTCGGCCACCGCCTTGCGGACGGCCTGGACGGCGGGGTTGTGGCGGCGGTGATGGCCGACCAGGATCGGCACGTCCTTCGCCTCTGCCGCCTCGCAGAGCTGCCGCGCCGATTCGACAGTCTCGGCGATCGGCTTCTCGACCAGGGCGGCGATGCCGCGGGCGACGCAGTCCAGCGCCACCGGCACGTGCTCGGCATTCGGCGTGCCGATGACGACGCCGTCCAGGCGCTCGCCGTCGAGCATCTTGCGGTAGTCGTCATGGGCCTTGACGTTGCGGGCCGCGGCGAAGGCGCGCGCCGGCTCGGTCGGGTCGGAGATGGCGACGACCTCGGCGTTCTCCGTCTGCTGCAGGACGCCGAGATGTGCCTTGCCGATCATTCCCAGGCCGATGATCCCGATCCGCGCGCGCGCCATCGCTTCCTCCGTGGTTATTGTTGGAACAAGGTATTGGAATGATGTTCCATATTCAAGATGATCAATGCATGACCGCCCTGCGCATCGGCAGTTCAGCGCGACTTGGGCAGGCCGGGCACGTAGGACAGGATCGAGGAGGAGAAGCCGCCATCGGCCCTGATCGCCTCGCCGGTGACGTAGCGCGCATCCTCGCTGCCGAGGAAGGAGACGACGCGGGCGATGTCGTCGGGCCGGCCGACGCGCCGCAGCGGCACGATCTCGTCGCGCCGCGCCGCGATCGCCGCATCGGCATAGATCGACTCGGTCATCGGCGTGCGGATCATGCCCGGGCAGACGGCGTTGACGCGGATCCCGTCCGGTCCCCATTCGAAGGCGAGCTGCTGGCACAGCATGATCAGCGCCGCCTTGGTTGACGAATAGGCCCCGGCGCCGGGATGCGGGAACATGCCGGACATCGAGGCGACGGCGACGAAGCTGCCCTTGCTCGCGCGCAGCGCCTGGTGGGCGCCTTGCGCCAGCAGCCAGGGACCGCGGGTGTTCACCGCAAACAGCCGCTCCCAGTTTTCCAGCGGCAGGTTCGCCAGCGGCCCCGGCGAGGTGATGCCGGCATTCGCCACGACGAAATCGAGGCCGCCGCAGGCCTGCGCTGCCTCGGCCGCGATCCGCGCCGGCACCGCCGGATCGCCCATGTCGCCGGTGATGATGTGCGCCTTGCCGCCGGCGGCCGCGATGGCTGCCGCGACGCCGTCGAGCGCTTCCGAGCGCTCGCGCGCGGTGATCGCGATCTCGGCCTGTCCGGAATGCGCGACGCCGTCCTGCGCCAGGCGGGTGGCGATCGCCGCCCCGATGCCGCGGCTGGCGCCTGCTACGAGAGCCTTCATGGTCGTTCCTCCTGTGTTGGCAGAGCGCTGGCCTAGACGATCTTGACGGTGCGGACGCGGAAGACGCCGAGCTTCAGCGCCTGTTCCGCCAGCCTCGCGACCTGCGGGCCGGCGCGGCGCGCGGCCGCGACCTCGGTGAAGTAGAGATGGAAGAAGGCATCGACGCCCTGGCCGGCGCGCGTGGCGCCGGGGCGGGCCATCACCGAGGCCACGTCGTCGCGGATCAGCTCGACGAAAGCCGGAAGCTTGCGCAGCGCCGCCTCGAAGCGGTCGAGCGCCGCGTGGTTGCCGCCATGGGCGGCCAGCACGACGAGCTTGCCCTCATCGCCGGCGAGGCGGATCGGCGCGTTGCCGATGACGTAGCCCGCGGCATTGCCGAGGAAGTTGGCCTCGTCGGCGGCGACCGCCAGCGACGGCGCGGCGGCGAAGGCCGTCGCCATCGCGTCGGGATCGTCGAACTGCAGCTCGACGATCCCGCCGACGCGGAACGGGGACGGCTCGTACGCGTCCTCGATATGGTTCTGGACATAGGCGCGGATCAGCGGCAGCCGCGCCACCAGCGGTCCGTGCTGCTCCTGCCAGTGGCGCGAGAAGAAGGCCTGGTCGTCGCTCGGCCTTCGCTCGAGAATGGACATGCGTTTGAACACGAAAGCTCCCATTGCCGCCAAGGGGCGGCCGGCGCGTCAGGCGGCTCCGGAGGACGTGTCCTGCCCACCCAGCACATAGGCCAGGCCGAGCTTTTGCGCCGCTTCCGTCATGTCGAGGCCGGTCGAGGTCCGGCAGCCGGTCGCCCGGGCGGCGGCGATCAGCGGCGAGACGGCCGGCGCAGTGATGACGCAGCCGACGAAGCTGCCGGCGGCGAGGCGCCCGACATCGACCGGCAGCGGGTCCTCCGGCGCCATCCCCATCGGCGTCGCATTGACGACGATGTCGAAGCCGGCCGGGTCGCGCGAACCGGGCCGCACCGAGGCCGCGCCGCCCTGTCGCAGCCGCTCCAGCAGCGCGTCGCGGCGGCCGGCATCGGCATCGTGGATGGCGAGCTCGGCGACACCGGCCTCGAGCAGCGCAAGCGCGATCGCCGAGCCGGCGCCGCCGGCGCCGATCAGCAGGGTGCGCGCGCCCTCGAAACGAGCGCCGCGCTCGCGCGCCCCGGTGACGAAGCTGACCCCGTCGAAATTCTCGCCATGCCAGCCGCCGGACGGCGTGCGGCGCATGTGCTGCACCGCCCCGAGCCGGCGGGCTCGCTCCGACACGCTCTCGCAATGCGCGAAGCAGGCGAACTTGTGCGGGATGGTGATGATGATGCTGTCGACATTGCCGGCGAGGCTGACCCCGGCGAGGAAGGCTGGAAGGTCGGCGCTCGTCACCCGGATCGGCACGACGATGTCGTTCCTTCCCGCGGCGACGAATTTCCGGGTCAGGCCGGCCGGCGACTTCACTTGGGCGATTGGGTCGCCGATGATCAGGTGAAGCCGGGTCGCCCCGTCGAGATTGGTGGTCAGGCTGGTCGGATCCATCGTCGCCTCAGGCCGCCGCGTGTTCGTCGGCCTGGACGACGCCGAGCAGTTTCGCCTGCAGGGCGTGGTCGTTCTCCAGGGTGCCGGCATCGCCGGCGAAGGCGACCTTGCCGTTGACCAGCACCAGGGCACGGTCGACGATCGGCAGCACCGTCTCGGCATGGTGCTCGACGATCACCATCGCGACCTTGCCGCGCAGCTTGACCAGCGCCGCCATCACCTCCTCGACCACCGCAGGCGCAAGGCCCTCGAAGGGCTCGTCGAGCAGGATCAGCTTGCTCGGCACGACGAGGGCCCGTGCGATGGCGACCATCTGGCGCTCGCCGCCGGAGAGGTTCTCGGCTTGCGCCTTCTGGCGCGTGCGCAGTCGCGGGAACAGCTCAAAGCATTCCTCGATGGTCAGTCCGCCCGGCCTGGCCGCGATCTGCAGGTTCTCGACCACGGTCAGGTTGGGGAACAGCCGCCGCCCTTCCGGCACCAGCGAGATGCCGAGCCGGTTGATCTCGTAGGGCTTGCGCGCGCCGAGATCGACGCCCTCGAAGGAGAGCGTGCCGGCATCGAGCGGCAGCGTTCCGGTGAGCGCCCGCAGCGTCGTCGTCTTGCCGACGCCATTGCGGCCGAGCAGCGCGACAGCCTCGCCCTCGTGCACGACGAGGTCGACGCCGTTCAGCACCGTGCTGCCGCCATAGCCGACGGCGATGCCCTTGGCCTCGAGCAGCGGCTTGCCGGCGGCGTGGGCGGCGCGCTCGACGGCCGGGGGCGCCTTCTCCGCGCCCTTGGCGGCGCCGAGATAGGCGGCGATGACCTCGGGATTGCGCGCGACCTCGGCCGGCTTGCCGTCGGCGATCATCCGGCCCTGGTGCAGCACCGAGATCCGGTCCGAGATGGCGAGCACCCGGTCGATGTCATGCTCGATCAGGAGCACGGCGTGCTTCTTCGACAGGCTGCGGATCAGCTCGGCGACGACGTGCCGGTCGGCTTCGGCGAGGCCGGCCAGCGGCTCGTCGAGCAGCAGCAGCTTGGAGTCGATCGCGAGCGTGACGGCGATCTCGAGCAGCCGCTTGGCGCCGTGCGGCAGGTTCATGCACGGCTCGGCGGCGCGGTCGGCGAGCCCGACCGCATCGAGGATCGACCATGTCCGCTCGTTCAGCGCGTCCAGGTCATGCGCGTCAGTGATGAAGCCGAAGGCGCCGTGGCGCTGCGCCTGCACGGCGACGCGCACGTTCTCGAACACCGAGAGGTTCGGGAAGATCGAGAGGATCTGGAAGGAGCGGCTGATGCCGAGCCGGGCGCGGGCATACATCGGCAGCTTGGTGATGTCCTTGCCCTCGAACAGGATCTGCCCGGCGCTCGGCGGCAGCACGCCGGTCAGCATGTTGTAGAAGGTGGTCTTGCCGGCGCCGTTCGGCCCGATGATCGAGTGCAGCACGAAGGGCCGCACCGACAGGTCGATGTCGTGGGCCGTCACCAGGCTGCCGAAGCTCTTGTTGAGCTTGCGGGTTTCCAGCACCGGCTTGCCCGGGTCCATCGCCTGGCCGGCGCTCTCATAGGGCTTGATGATCGCCGGGCGCGCGGGAATCGTGTTGCGGGTCAGCGTCCAGCGCTCGCGCTTCAGCGCCCGCTGCACCAGCCCCTGCATACCTTCGGGCGAAAGCAGCGCGAAGGCGATGATGATCGGCGCGAAGATCAGCCACCAGTTCTCGGTGATCGCCGAAAGCCGGTTCTCCAGGATGATGAAGGCGATCGCGCCCCAGAGCGGGCCGAGGAAGTGGTGCACGCCGCCGAGCACGGTCATCAGCAGCGAGTCGCCGGCGCGCTGCCAGCCGAGATTGTTGGCGTAGACCCCCTGCAGCATCAGCGTCAGCAGCGCCCCGGCATAGCCGACGATGCCGGCCATGATGACGAAGCCGCCGAGCTTCACCAGATAGGTGTTGTAGCCGAGGCTGCTCGCCCGCTGCTCGTTGTCGCGCACCGCCTGCAGCACCCGGCCGAACGGCGCATGCGCCAGCCGCCAGAGGAACCACATGCCGGCGACGACCGTGACCAGCGCGAAGATGTGGAACTGCATCTCGGTGGCGAAGCTGGTGCGCGGCACGCCCTGCAGGCCGTTCTCGCCGCCGGTCACCGCCGTCCACTTATAGGCGACCTCGAAGGCGATCTGCGAGCAGGCGAGGGTGAGCAGCGAGAAGTAGAGCCCGCGCCGGCGCAGGATCAGCGCGCCCAGCGCCGCCGCCAGCACCAGCGAGAACAGGATCGTCAACAGGAGCGCCGCGATATCCTGCCTGACCGGCCCGAGCAGCAGGAAGGCGGTGATGTAACTGGCGCAGCCGAAGAACACCGAGGCGCCGAAAGGCACGAGCCCGGTATAGCCGACGAGCAGGTTCACGCCGGCGCCGTAGAGCGTGTAGATCGCGATCTGGGTGATCAGGTTGACCGGCGCGCCCTGTCCGAGCCAGGCGAAGGTCAGCGCGGCGAAGACGACGGCGATCCAGAGGATCGGGTTCATCAGAAGGGTACGGGTGTTCATTCGAACCTCTCCCAGCGCTCGCCGAACAGGCCGCGTGGACGGATGAGAAGGATGACGGCCATGAGCACGTACATCGCCGCGCCGGACCAGGCCGGGGCGAACTGGATGCTCATCGCAGTGGTGACGCCGACCAGCAGCCCGGCGATGATCGCGCCCGAATAGGAGCCGAGCCCGCCGATGGTGACGATGACGAAGGCGGGCATGATCGCGCCCGCGGCCATGCTCGGGATCACCGTCCAGAGCGGCCCGGCGAGCATGCCGGCGAGGCCGGCGAGCAGGCAGCCGATGCCGAACACGCCGCTGAGCACGATCGGCAGGTTGATGCCGAGCAGGCCGACCATCTCGGCGTCGCGCGAGCCGGCGCGGATGATCCGCCCGAACCGGGTGAAGCGCAGGAAGGCCCAGAAGCTGATCAGCGCCAGCACGGTCACGACCAGCACGAACATCCGGTATTTGGTGATCAGGATCGGGCCGTATTCGACGAAGCCGGAGAGGAAGCGCGGCGCGCTGAACGGCAGCGGCGCCCCGCCGAAGATCATCCGCAGCACCGCCTCGAACAGCAGCGCGAGCGCGAAGGTCAGGATCAGGCCGAGCAGCGGCTCCTTGCCGTAGAGGTGCCGGATCAGCGTCGTCTCGACGATCATGCCGATCGCGCCGACGATGAGCGGCGCGGCCAGCGCCGCCGGCCAGCCGAAGTCGCGGGCCAGCACCAGGGCGAGATAGGCGCCGATGGCGAAGAACGAGCCGTGGGCGAAGTTCACGATGCCGAGCATGCCGAAGATGATCGACAACCCGATCGCGATGAGGACGTAGAGAAAGCCCAGGATCAGGCCGTTCACGGCCTGGGAGATGATCATGTCGAGCATGGCGCGGCCCTTCCCACTCCGACGCAGGACGCGGCCGGGTGGATGAGACGCCGGGCTGCCAGGAGCCCGGCGCGCGTTATGGTTGGGGGCGGAACGAAGCCTAGAGGCTGTCCATCTTGCAGGCGCTCTCGGCGGCGGAGCCGAAGGCCTTGTCGACGTCGGCGATCGAGCGCGGCGCGTTCTCGATCACGTCGACATAGTCCCATTTGTCGGTGATCTTGTCCTTGACCTTGCAGATGATGGTGCGGCGCTTCATCTGGTGGTCGAAATCGCGGTAGCCGACCTCGAGGTCGCCTTCCTTGACCCGCCAGGTCTCGAGCGCCTTGACGATGGCGGCGGGCTCGGTCGACTTGGCGAGCTCGATCGATTCCAGCAGCGAGCGCATGCCGAACCAGCCCATCCAGGCCTTGTCCGGGGCCGGCTGGTTGAACTTCTTCAGATAGGCTTCGGCGAAGGCCTTGTCCTCCGGGCTGTTGCCCGGATTGTTATAGTACCAGACCTTGGTGAAGATGCCGGTCGCCGCTTCCGGGCCGACGCCCCAGATGTCGGTGTTGCCGATCGAAATCTCGGCGAAGGGAATCTTGCCCTTCATGCCGAGCTCATTCCACTGCTTCAGGAAGGTGGTGAGGTCGCTCGCCGAGACGCCGCCGATGACGACGTCCGGCTTGGCGGCGCGGATCTTCAGGATGAAGGAGCTATAGTCGGCGGTGTTGACCGGCACCTCGTCTGCACCGACCACCGTGCCGCCGGCCTTGGTGATGAAATCGGTGAAGGTCGACTTGATGTCCTGGCCGAAGGCGAAGGCGGCCGTCAGCAGATACCACCTCTTGCCGATGTCGAGGCAGTAGGGCGCCAGGATGCGGGTGTGCACGTCGACCGGCGGCTGCAGGCGGAAGGTGTACCTGTTGCAGAGCTTGCCGGTGAGGTCGACGGCCGCAGCGTTGGCGGCGACATAGGGAATCTTGGCCTTCTTGGCGACGGCGGAGATGGCGAGCGCGAAGGAGCTCTGCGCCCCGCCGATCAGGGCCACGACCTTGTGCTCGTCGATCAGGCGCTGGGCGTTGAGCTGGGCGCCTTGCGGGTTCGGTTCGTCGAGCCAGATGATCTCGATCGGCCGGCCGAGCAGCTGGTTGTTGCGCTGCTCGGCAGCGAAGAAGCCGCCCTGCGCCAGGAAGGTCGACTGGTCGACGATCGCGCCGGTCTTGGCACAGATCATGCCGATCTTGATCGGCTCGGCCGCGGCGGCATTGCCGATATAGGGCATGCCGAGTTTGGCGCCGACCATTTGCGTGGCGGCGAGGCCGCCGGCGCCGAGCAGCAGCGAGCGGCGCGACGTGCTCGGCCCCCTGCGGCCGTCCTGGGTCTTTCGGGTCATGCTTTTTCCTCCGGTTGCCGTCTTCTCGCGATGCCGCCTTGTGGCCGGCTTGCGGTACCGGTACCGTAAACTGGAATCAAAGTCCAGTTTCAGAGTCCGCCCTTGGTGCAAACGCCGCCGGCGTTGACAAGCGCGGCTTTCACAGGGACTTAGCCGCCGCTTCCGGGGGATTCGGCGGTGGACGACCGGACTGGAACGATTGTGAAGAGCAACTCGCCTCGGCTATTCTTGGCGATCAGTGGTGCGGAGAAGACGATGTCCAGGACCAAGGACGAAGGCGCGGGGCCCGACGGCATCCTGAAACGCACCTTGCGGATTCTGGAGATTCTCTCCGGCCATCCGCAGGGCATGCTGTTCTACGAGGTCGCCGATGCGATCAAGATTCCGCGCAGCGCCACGCACCGGTTGCTCGCCAGCCTGGTCGAGGAGGGCTATGTCCGCCAGGAGCGCGATTTCGGCTCCTATGTGCTGACCGCCAAGATCGCCTCGCTCGGCTTCCGCTATCTCTCCGGCCACGGCATCACCGATCTGATGCAGCCGGTGCTCGACCGGCTGGCGCAGGATTGTGGCGAGCTCGTCCGCGTCGCCATCCTCGACAACGACCAGCTCACCTTCGTCGCCAAGGCGCAGGGCGCCCGTACCGGCCTGCGCTACGACCCCGAGACCGGTCAGGAGGCCAAGCTCTCCTGCTCGTCCTCCGGCCTCGCCTGGCTCTCGACCATGACCGATGACGAGGCGCTGGCACTGATCGAGAAGCAGGGCTACGGCTCGCGCGAAGAGTACGGGCCGAACGCGCCGCAGACGCCGCAGGCGATCCGCCGCCGCCTGCGCGAGGCGCGCATGCTCGGCTATGTCGTGACCCAGCAGACCTTCTCGCAGTGGATGAACGCGATCGCGGCGCCGATCCGCTCCTCGATCGACCAGCGGGTCACCGGCACTGTCAGCATCGCCGGACCGTTCGTACGCCTGACCGAGGAGCGTATGGTCCAGCTCGCGCCGCTGCTCCTGGCCGCGACCAAGGAGCTCGGCCAGCTCACGCCGTCGGTGCGCCCGCAGGCGGAGCGTCCGGGCGAGCCGCGCCCGAACATTTTCGTTTGAGTTCGCCGCTCAGCCGTTGAGGCTGGCGAGGACGAGCGCGCGCAATTCGCCATCGATGACCGGATCGACGCCGAACCAGGCCTTGAAGCCGGGCCTGGCCTGGTGCAGCAGCATGGCGAGCCCGTCGACCGTGCGCAGGCTGGCGGCGCGCGCTTGCGCCAGCAAGGGCGTCTCGAGCGGTACGTAGACGATGTCGGCGACGCAGAGCGAGGCCTTGGCGGCGCGAAGGTCGAGCGCCAGCGGCTCCGAGCCCGCCATGCCGAGCGAGGTGGTGTTGACCAGGAGGTCGCAGCCTTCGAGCGCCCGTGCGCGCTCTTCCCATCCGGTCACCTCCAGCCCCGGCAGGGCGGCGGCGACGCGTTCGGCGCGGTCGCGGCTGCGGTTGGCGAGCGTCACCGTCGCGCCGGCCTCCAGCAGGGCCGCGCAGACCGCCCGCGCTCCGCCGCCTGCGCCGAGCACCAGCACGTGCGCGCCACCGGTCGCGACCCCGGCCTCGGCGAGGCCGGCCATGAAGCCGAAGCCGTCGGTGTTGCTACCGGTGATGCCGCGCTCGTCGAAGACCAGCGTGTTGACGGCGCCCGCCCGCAACGCCGAGGGCTCGACGATGTCGCAGATCGCGAAGGCGGCCTCCTTATGCGGCTTGGTGACGTTGGCGCCGCGGAAGCCGGCAGCCCGTAGCCCGCGCACCGCCGTCTCGAAGTCGCGCTCCACCGGGAGCGGCACATAGGCGCCGTCGATGCCGTGGCGCTTCAGCAAATGGCCGTGCATCAGCGGCGAGCGCGAATGCATCACCGGCCAGCCGAGGAGGCCTGCGAGGCGGGTCCTGCCCGTCAGGGTGGTCATCTCGATCAAGTCCTGTTGCCGTGGCGGCGCCGGCTTCAGCGCGCGGTTTCGAGCCAGAAGTTCAGCATGAGCGAGGTCTCGGCCTCGAACATCTCGATGCCGGTCGAGTTCGGGCAGCCGAGCCGGCGCGCGGCCTCGATCAGCGGCGGCAGAGCGGGCTTGGTGACCACGTCGCTGACGAAGGTCGAAGGCGCGAGCTTCCCGATCTCGATCGGCAGGGGGTCTCCCTCCTTCATGCCCGCCGGGGTGGCGTTGGACACGCTGTCGAAGCCGCTCGGATCGGGGGAGCCGATCGCGACCTTGCCGGGATGGGCCTGGGCGAGCTTGCCGATCAGCGCGTCGCGACGGCTGGCATCGGCGTCGTGGATCGCCAGCTCGCGCAGGCCCGCGTCGAGCAAGGCGAGGCCGATCGCGCTGCCGGCGCCGCCGGCGCCTATCAGCAAGGCGCGCTTGCCTTCGAGCTGCGCCCCGTTCTTCAGCATGGCGCCGACATGGCCGGGCCCGTCGAACATGTCGCCATGCCAGGAGCCGTCGGCATTGCGGCGCATGACATTGGCCGAGCCGAGCAGTTCGGTGGTCTTCGACATCGTCCTGCAATGCGGCACGACGGCGAATTTGTGTGGCACCGTGATGCAGATGCCGTCGCAGTTCGGCATCCGGCCGGCGAGCTCGACGAAGCCCGGCACGTCCGCCGGCAGGATGTCGATCGGCACCATGATCGCGTCCTTGCCGTTTTCCTCCAGCAGCCGCGTCATGCCATAGGGCGATTTCACCTGCGCGATCGGGTGGCCGATGATGAAGTAGACGCGCGTCGCGCCGCTGAAGCCGTCGAGCATGGCTCTCCCCGTGTGATGTCGTCGGCGCGCTCAGCGCCCCTGCCAGACCGGCGGGCGTTTCTCGGCAAAAGCCTTCGGCCCCTCGATCGCATCCTGGCTGGCCCAGAGCCTGACCGCGGTCGGATGCTGGTCGAGGATGCTGCGCTCCAGCGAGGAGGACAGGCTGGACAGGGCCACCGCCTTCGACGCCTCGATGGCGAGCGGGGCGCAGCGCACGATCTGCCGCGCCAGCTCTTGCGCCTTCGCCATCAGCTCGGAGGCCGGCACGACCTCGTTGATCAGCCCGATCTCGACGGCCCGCCTTGCATCGATGCGCTCTCCGGTCAGGATCAGGCGCATCGCCTGCTTCAGTGGAATCTGCCGCACCAGCCGCTGCAGGCCGCCGCCGCCGAGCGCGGCGAGCCCGACCAGTGGCTCCGGCAGGCTGAACACCGCATGGTCGGCGGCGATGGCGAGGTCGCAGGCCAGCACGATCTCGACGCCGCCGCCGAAGGCATGGCCGTTGACCGCGGCGATCACCGGCTTGTTGAGGTCGAAGCGCATGCATAAGCCGGCGAAGCCGGTGGCGGGCGAGGCCTCGACCGAGGTTCCGGCCGCGGCCTTGGCCTTCAGGTCGCTGCCGACGCAGAAGGCGCGCTCGCCGGCCGAGGTCAGGATCGCGACGCGCAGGGAGGCATCGGCGGCGAAGCGGTCGAAGATGCCGGCGAGTTCGTGATGCGCCTCGTTGCTGAGCGCGTTCAGCACCTCGGGCCGGTTGATGGTCACGGTCAGCACGCCGTCGTCTTCGGCGACCTTGGTGTATTTGAGTTCGGACATCGTTTCCCCGCTGCGATGCAAAGTCCGGCCGTTGCGGCCGGCTGGAATTGTGGGCCTCAGGCGGCGGCGAGCGCGTCCTTGACCGCGACATAGGCGAAGGTGATGCCCGGGCCGAGCGTGATGCCGGGGCCGGGATAGGTGCCGGCCATCACCGAGTTCTGGTCGTTGCCGACGGCGTAGAGCCCGGCGATCGGCCCGTTCTCGCCGAGCACCCTTGCATGCACGTCGGTGGTGAGCCCGGCGCTGGCGCCGATATCGCCCGGATAGAGCTTCACCGCGTAGAACGGCCCCTGGCTGAGCGCGCGCATGGTCGGGTTCGGGCCGACCTTGGGGTCGCCGAGATTGCGCTGATAGGCGGTGACGCCGCGGCCGAAATCCGGGTCGGCGCCGCTGGCGGCATGGCCGTTGAACTGCGCGACAGTCGCCTGCAACTGCACCGGGTCGATGCCGAGCTTGCCAGCCAGCTCCGCCATGGTCTCGGCCTTGGTCAGGTAACCGTCCTTCAGCAAGGCCTCCATGCCGCTGCCGCCAGGCCGGACCATGCCGAGCCCGTAGCTGGTGATCGCCGCATGGTCGGCGATCAGGTAGCCCGGAATGCTCGGCGCGATCCGGTTGGCCTCGACCATCGCCTTGCCGATCAGGTGGTAGGAGGTGCTCTCGTTGAGGAAGCGCTTGCCGCCGGCATTGACGATCAGCGTGCCGGGCTTGGCCCGGTCGAAGATGAAGTGCGGGAAGACGGCGGTCGTCCCGTCCGGCCGCTTGCGCACCGAGACCGGCGCCCAGAAGACGTTCTCCATGTTGCGCTCGCCGAGCCGCGCGCCAGCGGCGAGCGCGAGCTCTAGCGCCGCGCCCTTATGGCCCGGTGCGCCGGGCGTGTAGATCTCGACGTCGGGCACCAGCTCCTTGCGCAGCTTCGGATGGCGATTGAAGCCGCCCGAGGCCAGGATGACGCCGCGGCGGGCGGTGATGTCGTGGCGCTTGCCGTCCTTGACCAGGCTGACGCCGGTGATCCTGCCGCCTTCGTTGTCGAGCCGATCCACCGCAGCGCTCGTCCACACGGTCACGCCGCGCTGGATCAGCGAATAAAGCAGCCGGGCGATCAGCGCGTTGCCCATCACGAGCCGCGTGCCCCGCTTGTGGCTGATCCGGTCGCGGGCATGGCGCGCCAGCAGGCCGAGCGAGTGCCTGAAGGACTTCCACGACTTCTTCAGGTTGAGCAGCTGGTTGATGTCGTTGCGGTCGACCATCATCCCGCCCAGCACGGTGAATTCCGGGATCGGCGGGCGCAGCAGGTCGAACTTGTCGCCGAGCAGCCGGCCGTCGAAGGCGACCGGCTCGAGCGCCCGCCCGTTCAAGGTCGAGCCCGGCAGGTCGGAGATATAGTCGGGGTGCAGCGGGTAGGGCCTGAGCCTCACCTCCGATTCGCGGTCGAGCAGGGCGATCGCGTCCGGCCCGTTTTCGAGGAAGGTGCGGATCAGCTCCTGCGAGGCGTAGTTGCCGAGCGCGGCGTTGAGATAGGTCTCGGCCTTCTCGATGCTGTCGTTCTGGTTGACCTTGGCGGCATGCAGCGTGTTCGGCACCCAGACCGTGCCGCCTGACCAGGCCGTCGTGCCGCCGACATATTCCGTGCTCTCGACCACCAGGACCTTGGCGCCCGAGATCGCGCCGAAGAGCGCGGCCGACAGACCGGCGCCGCCGGCGCCGATGACCACGAGGTCGTAGGAATTCGTATCGCCAGCCTTTCCGGCGGCTTTGCTGTCTGTCGCGGCCACGCCTCGGTTTCCTCATCTGTCGCCGCGGCGCCGGCGCGTCGCACGGACCTGCGGCGGATGGGCCCCGCCGAACAAATCTTGCGATCGCCGGCGTGCGGCTCTTTCCTGACGCCTTCTCCAGCCCTATAATCAAATCTGAAACTGAATTCCAGAATGAACTTTCAATTCAAACGCGATGGCGCTATGCGCCGTCGGCCTGACCCCGGAGGAGCCGCCAATGCGTTACGCCGTCACCACCATCACGCCCGAGATCGGCGGCCTGGCGAAGGTGCTGGAAGGGGTCAAGGCCGCCGTCACCGGCGGCGGTTTCGCCGGCCGCCTGCTGGGTTGCTTCACCGCCGAGATCGGCGGGCTCAACCAGGTTCTCGTCCTGCAGGCCTATGACGACGACCGCGCTTTGGCCCAGGATCGCGCCCGCCAGATGCTGGACGGCAACCCGTTCGGCGCCGCCGAGCACTACCGGGAGATCAGGAGCTCGACCTATCTCCCCTTCGACTTCATGCCGCCGATCGAGCCCGGCAAGCACGGCCCGGTCTACGAGATTCGAATCTACGGCCTCAAGGCCACCGGCGTGAAGCCGACCATCGATCTCTGGCGCCAGGCGGTGCCGGAGCGGGCCAAGGTCTCGCCGCTGCTTGGCGCCATGTATGCCATCGATGGCGACCTGCCGCGCTTCCTGCATATCTGGCCCTATGCCTCGCTCGACGACCGCATGGCCAAGCGCGCCCGCTCGGTCGAGATCGGCGTCTGGCCGCCCAAGGGCGGGCCGGCCCATCTCGCCAGCATGAGCTCGGCGATCTACCTGCCGACCGCGTTCTCGCCGCTGTCCTGACGGGGGCGACCATGACCGTCCTCATCACCGGCGGGACCGGCTTCATTGCCGCCTGGCTGATCCGCCGCCTGCTCAAGCGTGGCGTCGGCGTCCGCGTCCTCGATATCGCTCCCGACAGCGCCGCCGTGCGCAACATCCTGGGCGACCTCGCCGCGAAGGTCGACTGGCGGCTTGCCGATGTCCGCGATGGCGCCGCGGTCCACGCAGCGGCCGAGGGCTGCGACCGCGCCGTCGCCATGGCCGGCATCCTGACGCCGGCTTGCCGGGCCGATCCGGTGCTGGGCGCGCAGATCAACCTGCTCGGCACGCTCAACGTCTTCGAGGCGGCTTTGCGCCAGCACATGGCCCGCGTCGTCTATGCCAGCTCGGCCGGGGTCTTCGGCCCCGACAGCGGCAGCCTGCCGTTCCCGACCACGCATTACGGCGCCTTCAAGCTCGCCTGCGAAGGCAGCGCCCGGGCCTATTGGGCCGACCACGCCATGCCGAGCATCGGTTTCAGGCCCTTCATCGTCTATGGGCCGGGGCGCGGGGAGGGCGGCGCCAGCGCCGGCCCGACGCTCGCCTGCCGGGCGGCGGCGCATGGGCTGCCCTACACCATCAACTATGTCGGCGGCGCCGGCATGATCTATGTCGACGACGTCGCCGCCGCCTTCGAGGCGGCGCTGTTCAGCGATGCCGCCGGCGCCCATGCCTTCACCCTCGCCGGCAAGGTCGCGACCATCGACGAGATCATCGCCGAGATCGGCCGCCAGGTTCCCGGCGCGCGGATTTCCTCGGAGGGCGCGCCGATGCCGATCGCCGCCGAGCTGGCGCCGGATGATATCGCCACGGTCCTGCCGGGCCTGCCCGAGACCAGCCTGGCGGAGGGTCTCGCCGCCACCATCGCCTATTATCGCAGCCAGGACGCCGGGGCATGAACCGTCTGATCTCGCTCGCCCATCTCACCGTCATCGAGCTCACCCCGCCAGAGGTGATCACCGCCGCTGCCGGCGCGGGTTACAGCCATGCCAGCCTGCGCCTCGCCCCCTCATCGCCGGGCGTCGAGGCCCAGCATCCGATGATCGGCGACACGCCGATGCTGCGCGAGACGCTGGCGCGCATGGCCGATACCGGGGTTCAGCTGTTCGACTTCGAGATCCTGCGCATCAACCGCGACACCGTGATCGCCGACTTCCTGCCGGTGATCGAGACCGGCGCCAAGCTCGGCGGCAAGTTCGTGCTGGTCGCCGGCGATGTCGAGGACGAGCCCTTCATGATCGACCGCTTCGCCGAAATCTGCGCGCTCGGCGCACCGCTCGGCATCGGCATGGGGCTGGAATTCATGCCCTGGACCGGCGTCAGGACGCTGGCTTCGGCCCGCCGCATTGTCGAGGCGACCAATCCCCCGAATGGCCGCATCATCATCGATGCCATCCATGTCGACCGCGCCGGCGAGACGGCCGCCGACGTCGCAGCGATGCCGAAGCACCTGCACTGCTATTTCCAGATCTGCGACCTGCCGGCCGAGCGCCCGAGCGACACTGCGACGATGATCTACCAGGCGAGGCAGGCGCGCCTGCCGCCGGGCGAGGGCGGGCTTGATCTGGCCGGCATGCTGCGCGCCATCCCGCCCGATCTCCCGATCAGCGTCGAGATTCCGATGGCCGAGCTGGCGAAGACGGTGCCGGCGGTCGAGCGCGCCCGCATGCTGAAGCGGAAGACGGAGGCGATGCTGGCCGGGCTCGAGGCGCAAGTGCCCGCTTGATGCGCGAGGCGGCGATGGTGCCGGGGCCGGCTGACACGTCATGGAGATGAGAGTCCAACCGCAGGAGAGCTGCGATCTGCTGGTGATCGGCTCCGGGGCCGGCGGCCTGTCGGCGGCGGTCTCGGCCGCCTGGCACGGGCTGAAGGTGATCGTCGTCGAGAAGGAGCCGGTCTTCGGCGGCACAACCGCCTGGTCCGGCGGCTGGATGTGGGTGCCGCTCAATCCGCTGGCCCGCGAGGGCGGGATCGACGAGGACGCGGCGACGATCCGCACCTATCTGCGCCACGAGCTCGGCAACCGCTATGACGACGCCAGGGTCGAGGCCTTCCTCGCCGCCGGGCCGGAGATGGTCGCCTTCTTCCGCGACAAGACCGCGGTCCGCTTCATCGACGGCAACCGCATTCCCGATATGCACGGCAACAGCCCGGGCGCCGGCCTCGGCGGGCGCTCGGTCTGCGCCGCGCCGTTCGACGGGCGCGAGCTCGGCCCGCTGGTCGAGAAGCTGCGCCCGCCGCTCGACGAGATCTCCTTCCTCGGCATGGGCATCGCCTCGGGTGCCGATTTCGGTCACTTCCTCAAGGCGACGCGCGACTGGCGCTCCTTCCTCCATGTCGGCCGCCGGGTCGGCCGGCATCTGGTCGACCTCGTCGCCCATCGCCGCGGCATGCATCTGGTCAACGGCAACGCGTTGGCCGCCCGGCTGCTCAAATCCGCCGATGACCTGAAGGTCGATCTGCGCGTCTCTTCGCCGGCACGGCGACTGCTCGCCGAGGGCGGCGCGGTGATCGGCGCGATAGTCGGCAGCGGCGCCGGCGAGGTCGCGATACGAGCCCGTGCCGGCGTCGTGCTGGCCTGCGGAGGCTTCCCGCATGATTACGAGCGCTTGCGCGAGCTGGTGCCGAACAATCCCACGGGCCGCGCGCACTGGTCGGCCGCGCCGCGCAGCAATACCGGCGACGGCCTGCGCCTCGGCGAAGGCGTCGGCGCGACCGTCGACGGCAATCTCGCGGCGCCCTGCGCCTGGTCGCCCGTCTCGCTGGTGCCGCGCAAGGACGGTTCCTTCGGCCATTTCCCGCATCTGGCCGAGCGGGCCAAGCCCGGCCTGATCGCCGTCACCGCCCGGGGTCGGCGCTTCGTCAACGAGGCCGACAGCTATTATGACTATGTCGATGCGCTGCTGAAGGCGCTGCCGCCCGGCGCCGAGCCGGTCTCCTGGCTGATCTGCGACCATCGCTTCCAGCGCCGTTACGGGCTCGGCTTCGCCAAGCCTGCGCCGCTGCCGGTCGGCCCTTACGTCGCCAGCGGCTATCTCAAGCGCGGCCGCACCATCGAGGAGCTGGCCGCCGCCTGCGGCATCGACCCGGTCGGCCTGGCCGAGACGGTGGCCGGCTATAACGACGATGCCTGCGACGGCCGGGATCCCGAGTTCCACCGCGGCGAGACGCCCTATAACCGCATGGGCGGCGACGTCGAGGTCAAGCCCAACCCCTCGGTCGCACCGATCGAGCAGGGGCCGTTCTACGCGGTCAGGATCGTGCCGGGCAGCCTCGGCACCTTCGCCGGGCTGAAGACGGATGCGCAGGCCCGGGTGCTGGGCGAGGCCGGGCGGCCGATCGCCGGGCTCTTCGCCGTCGGCGCCGACATGGCCAGCGTCATGGGCGGCACCTATCCGGCCGGCGGCATCAATCTCGGCCCGGCCATGACCTTCGGCTATCTCGTCGGCCGCGACGCCGCGGGCCGGCGCAAGGCGGAGTGAGGCGCGATGGCACGGTCCGGAGTGACGCGGCACGGCAGGCACGGCACCAGCGGCGGGGTGCTCGAGCGCACGCTCGCGATCCTCGAGCTGCTCGCCGCCAATGCGCGCGGGCTGCCGCTGTCCTCGGTGGCGGATCAGCTCGGCATCCCGCGCAGCGCGGCGCATCGCCTGCTGACCAGCCTGGTCGCGGCCCGCTATGTCGCCCAGCCGGAGGCGCAGGCCGATTATCGCCTGACCGCGAAGATCGCCTCGCTCGCCTTGACGTTCCTGTCCGACATCGGCGTCACTGATCTCGCCCAGCCGGTGCTCGACCGGCTGGCGCGCGAGACCGGGGAGCTGGTGCGCCTGGCGCTGGTCGACGGCGAGACGCTGACCTTCGTCGCCAAGGCGCAGGGCTCGGCTTTCGGCCTGCGCTACGATCCCGATATGGGCCGCGAGCCGCGGCTCTCCTGCACCTCCAATGGCCAGCTGCTGCTGGCGCAGTTCGACGACGAGAGGGCGGCGGCGCTGGCGAGCCGGCAGGGCTTCGGCCATGACGGCGAGGTCGGCCCGCGCGCGCCGCGAACGCCCGAGGAGCTGCTCAGGCACATTCGCCTCGTCCGCAAGCGTGGCTACGCCCTGACCCTGCAGACCTTCGCGCCTGGCATGCATTCGATCGCCTGGCCGGTCCGGCGCCCGGATGGCGGCGAGATGCTCGGCATCGTCAGCGTCGCCGGTCCGGCGGTGCGCCTGCCGGAGGCGCGGCTGATCGCTTTCCTGCCGTTGCTGCGCGCCGCGGCCGAGGAGCTGTCGCTGGTCGACGTCGCGGCCGGCCGGCACGGCGACAACCCGCTTCAGGCGCAGGAACAGGCGCTCTCCTTGGCAAAGCAGAAGGCACCAGCCCCATGACGGCACGATTTGAAGGCCAGAGCGCGATCGTCACCGGAGCCGCCCGCGGCATCGGCCTCGGCATCGCCCGGCGGCTGGCGGAGGAGGGCGCTCGCGTCGCGCTCTGGGATCTCGACTTCAAGGCCTTCGACGCCGCCGGCTTCGAGCCCGCGCTGAAGCAGGAGGTCGACGTCTCCGATCTGGCTTCCGTCGAGCAAGGCTTTGCCGCCTCGCTCGCGGCGCTCGGCCAGGTCGACATCCTCGTCAACAATGCCGGCATCAACGGCCCGGTCGAGACGAGCTGGAACTATCCGGTCGAGGCCTGGCACAAGGTCCTGGCGGTCGACCTGACCTCGGTCTTCTATTGCTGCCGCACCGCCGTGCCGCATATGCGCGGGCGCGGCTATGGCCGCATCGTCAACGTCGCCTCCATCGCCGGCAAGGAGGGCGGGGCGGGCCTATCGGCCTATTCCGCCGCCAAGGCCGGCGTGATCGGCTTCACCAAGACGCTGGCGCGCGAGCTCGTCGAGAGCGGCGTGCTCGCCAATTGCATCGCGCCGGTGATCACCGAGACCGATCTGCTCAAGCAGCAGACGCCGGAGCATATCGCCTTGGCGCGCGCCAAGATCCCGATGAACCGCTTCCTGCGCATCGACGAGATCGCCGCCACCGCCGCCTTCGCCTGCAGCCGCGAATGCAGCTTCACCACCGGCTTCACCTTCGACGTCTCCGGCGGCCGCGCCACCTATTAGCGCGCCTCGCGCTTTCCCCAGCAGATCGAGAGAACAGCCATGCCCCATATCACGCTCGAATTCAGCCAGGGCGCCGACAAGGTCGTCGACGTCGCCAAGGTGGTCGACGCGGTGCACGACGCGGCCCTGCAGAGCGGCGTCTTCCCGGTTGGCGGCGTGCGCACGCTCGCCCGCATCAGCCCCTATTCGCGCATCTTCGACGGCGCGCCGCAGAACGGCTTCATCCAGATCAACGCGCGCATCGCGCCGGGCCGCAGCCTCGAGATCAGGCAGAAGCTGGCGCGCGACCTGCACGCCGCCGCGGAGGCGCAGGCCGGGGCGTTGTTCGCCCGCGGCCCGAGCGGCATCCATCTCGAGATCACCGAACTCGACCCGCTCGTCAGCGTCCGCCGCAACACGGCGCTGCCGGAAAGCTGATCGGCCGTGTCAGTCGCTTCGACCGAGCGCGCAGGACAGGGCGTAGAGCGAGGTCTCGTGCCGGAGCCGGTGCCGTTCGAGCAGCGTCTCGACAGCGTCGAGCGCGGACTGCAGGGCATCGCGCGAAATCCCGCCAAGCAGCAGGGCGAGGTCGTAGCCGCCGCTGTCCTCGCTCCGGCGCAGCCGCTTCTCCTCGCTGTCCTGGCCCGAGACGGCCGCGTCGAGGACGCCGAGCTGGGCGGAGGCGAGATGGTGCGAGGCGAGCTGGCGGGCGCAAAGCGAGGCCAGCGCCTCAGTGAAGGCGGGGTCGCCGTCGCCCGCGATCCGCACGCAGGACGTCAGCCCCGTCAGCCCATTGCCCAGCGTCCAGAGCGTCCGGCACAGGCTGCGATGGACGCGGCCATAGCGCGGCATCAGCCGGCGCGTCCATTCCGTCGGCGCATCGAGCCGCGCGCGGTATTCCGGCGATGCGAAATCGGCGAGCGCCCGCACGTCGACGACGCAGAAGAAGCGCTGGCCCGGCCCCTCCGCCAGCTCGTAGCGCCGGGCGAAGCGGAAGCCCGGCAAGGCAAGGCGCTCCGGCAAATGCTCGAAGCTATGCCAGCGCAGATACTCCTCGACATGGTTGGCTTCGACATCGTGCCAGATGCATAGCATCGCGTCGGTGGTTGGTCGGGTGGGCATCGGGGCTCCGGCATCTCGCAGGCGGTTTTTTACGGCGCGCCTGGCAGCAGCCGGCGAGGCCTGCAGACCCTAGCTCATCAAAACTGGAATTCAATACCAGTTTTCATATTGAAATGAGTTCGCGGATGTGGTCTTTCGGTGCGAGCAGAAAATGCCGCCTAGCGGCACTCCGGCCGAAGAGCCGTGCGAGGAAGCGCCTGAGATGGAACGCGTGCGATATGCGGCGATAGGCTGCAGCGGCATGGGCCGCCGTCACCTGCACGGGCTTGCCCGCCTGCTGAGCAGCAGCCACGCGAATATCGAGTTGGCGGCGGTGTGCGATCTCGATGCCGGCCTCGCCAATGCCATGGCCGACGAGGCGGCGGCGCTGACCGGGGCGCGTCCCCAGGTCTTCGCCAGCATCGCCGAGATGGTCCGGCGGGAGCCGGGCATCGTCGCCGCCAACGTCACGACCGACGCCGGTTCGCATCTGGCCGTTTCCCTGCAATGCTTCGCCGCCGGCCTGCACGTTCTCTGCGAGAAACCTCTCGGCCTGACGGTCGGCGAATGTCGTGCCGCCATCGCAGCGGCTCGCAAGGCCGGGCGCGTCTTGTCGGTGGCGGAGAATTTCCGGCGCGATCCGATGAACCGGCTGGTCAAGGCGCTCATCGACGACGGCGCCATCGGCAAGCCGCGCCTCATGCTGGAGACTTCGATCGGCGGCACCGACCTGATCGTCACCACGCCCTGGCGCCATTTCAAGCACACCGGCACGGTGGTGCTCGATTCCGGCGTCCACAACGCCGACATCATCCGCTACTACATGGGCGAGGTGGTAGCGATCCAGGGCGAGAGCCGCCTGCACGAGCCGGTTCGCCGCCCCCAGCCGCAAGTCGACGCCGCCGCCGCCCAGCGCGACTCCTGGTGGGGTGCCCGCGCTCAGCTTCCCGCGCAGACGCAAGCCACCGGCGAGGATGCGGTCTACGCCCAGATCAATTTCGCCTCCGGCGCCGTCTGCCAATGGGTGCTCGACCGGGCGGGCCACGGCCTCGCCCGCGACAGCCGCTTGATCTACGGCTCGAAGGGTTCGATCGAGGCCCCCGGGGACCGCAACGGCCGCCCGGTCGTGCTCCATTGCGACGACGGCACCTGCATCGACGACGAACGCATCCTCGATTTCGCGCCGAGCTACCGGCTGAGCCCGGTCGCTGCCGAGCTGTTCGGGGAAGCACGGCCCTGGCGCTATGGCCTCTCCTTCAACGAGGTCGACCAGAGCCTGCTGGCGCTGCAGCTCCACGAGCTGGCGGACTGCATCCAGCGCGGCGTCCCGCCTGAGGTCAGCGGCGAGGAGGGGATGGCCGATGTCGCGCTCGCCTATGCGCCGATCGAATCCGGTCGTCTCGGCCGGGCCGTGACGCTCGAAGAGATCATCGCCGGCGGCGCCTGTCCCTACCAGGACGAGATCGCGGAACTGCGGCGCTCGGCCTGAGCCGGCCTTGCGGCGGAACATGGGAGAAGACGTGGCTTCGACGACCGCCCCCTCGCTTGCGCCGCCGGCCGCACGGGCGCCCCGGTCCGCGCGGCATCTCGTCCGCTTAGGCTGGCTTGCGCTGCTTTTCGCTGTGCTGGCGGTGCTGGTCGTGCTGCCGCTGCTGGCTCTGATCCTGCGGGGCTTCGTCGCGGTCGAGGGCGGCCAGACCTCGGCGAGCCTTGCCTCGTTCTACAAGGTCCTCGGCGATCTGAGCTACTGGGTCGCCATGGGCAACACGCTCGTGATCTCGATCGGCTCGATGCTGCTCGCAACCCTCATCGGCACCCTGCTCGCCTGGTGCCTGGTGCGTACCAACGTGCCGCACCGGCAGTTCCTCGAGAAGGCGGCCTCGATGCCGATCTTCATTCCGCCCTTCATCGGCGCCTTCGCCTGGATCCTGATCGGCGCGCCGCGCATCGGCCTGCTCAACGCGCCGTTCAGCTGGCTCGGTCTCGGCCAGCCATTCAACATCTACACCTACGTCGGCATCATCTGGGTGATGGGCATCTATATCGCGCCTTATGTGATGATGATCGTCGCCGGTGCGCTGCGGAACATGGATCCGAGCCTGGAGGAGGCGGGGCAGGTCGCCGGGCTGAGCCGCCTGCGCACCATGCGCGTGATCACCTTGCCGGTCGTCGCCCCGGCGATCCTGTCGGGCGCCGTCCTCGCCTTCGTCGTCGGCATCGGCCTGTTCGGCACCCCCGTCCTGCTCGGCATGGCGCGCGAGATCTATCTCGTGACCTCGCGCATCTACCTCGAACTCCAGCAATTCCCGCCCGATGCCGGTATCGTCGCCGTGCTCGCGATCTATCTCATGCTGCTCTCGGTCCTCGCGAACGCGATCCAGCGCCGCATGCTCCGCGGCCGCTCCTTCGTCACGCTGACCGGCAAGGGCTTCCAGACCCGTCTGGTCAGGCTCGGCCCGAGCCGGCATCTCGTCGCCACCGGCGTCTGGCTCTATCTCGTCTTGACGGTCTTCGCGCCGGTCGCGCTCATCGCCGCCGCCGCGCTCTCGACCTATGCCTGGTCCGGCACCTTCACCTGGAACCACATCCGCTTTCTCTGGGAGACGGTCGATGTGCGCACCACCTTGTTCAACAGCCTCTTCATCACGATCGTCGCCGCCACCGCGACGACCGCGCTCGGCATCCTCATTGCCTGGGTAACGACGCGCTCGCGCCTCGCCGGCAGGCAATTGATCGAGGACGTGGTGCTGCTGCCGATGTCGGTGCCGAGCCTCGCCTTCGCGCTCGGCGTGTTCTTCTTCTGGCTCTGGATCCCGTGGGGCGTCTACGGCACGGTCTGGATCATCATCATCGCGCTGATCGGCCGCTATTCCAGCTATTCGGTGCGCTCGATCTCGAGCAGCCTGATCCAGGTCCATCCCGAGCTGGAGGAGAGCGCGCGCATCTGCGGGCTCGGCTGGGGCGCGACGCTGCGCCGGATCACCCTGCCGCTCGTCCTGCCGAGCATCGTCTCGAGCTGGGTGATGGTCTACAGCATCTTCGTCTCGGAGCTCTCGATCGTCCTGCCGCTCTACACGGCCGAGACGCGCACGCTCTCGATCCTCTCCTTCGACACCTGGTCGATCGGCCAGTTCTCGCAGGTCGCCTCGCTCTCGCTGCTGCAGTTGCTGATGGGCGTCGGCGTCATGGTCGCCGTCGGCTCGATCACGCGCCGGCGCGACGTCACCGTCATATGAGGTCCCGATAGCCCTATGAGCGTCGTCATCACTGGCCTGAGCAAGCATTTCGGCAGCGTCCGGGCGATCGACGACCTGTCGATCGAGTTCCGCCCCGGCGCGATCACCGTGCTGCTCGGCGCCTCCGGCTGCGGCAAGACCACGACGCTGCGCTGCATCGCCGGGCTCGAGCAGCCGACGGCGGGTGAGATCACCATCGACGACCATGCCGTCTATGCCTCGGCCCGGGGCATCGACCTGCCGCCGGAGCAGCGCGAACTCGGCATGGTTTTCCAGTCCTATGCGATCTGGCCGCATATGACCGTGTTCGAGAACGTGGCCCTGCCGCTGCGCGCCAAGAAGGTGGCTGCCGCCGATATCGACAGACGGACGCGCGGCACGCTCGCGACGGTCGGGCTCAGCCAGCAGATCGAGCGCGGCGCCACACAGCTCTCCGGCGGCCAGCAGCAGCGCGTCTCGATCGCGCGCTGCCTCGTGGCCGACCCGCGTCTGATCCTGATGGACGAGCCGCTGTCCAATCTGGACGCGAAGCTGCGTGTCGAGATGCGCCAGGAAATCCGCCATCTGCAGCGGCGCATCGGCGCGACCATCCTGTTCGTCACCCATGATCAGGAGGAGGCGATGTCGCTCGGCGACGAGATCATCCTGTTCGACAAGGGCAAGGTGGTCCAGCGCGGCGCGCCCGAGGAGCTCTATTTCCGCCCCAGGGTCCGCTATGTCGCGGAATTCCTCGGCAAGGCCAATCTCTTTCCCGTGACGGTGAAGCCGGGCCCCGGCGGTGCAGAGATCCTCGCCGGGAGCGAAGGACTTGCCATCGCGCGGGGCGAGGTCTCCGGCGCCGAGACGCCGGGTCCTGCCTTGGCGATGATCCGCCCCGAAGCCTGGCAGATCGCTCCCGCAGGCGCGCCGGGCCTGCCCTGCCGCGTCGAGGACACCACCTTCGTCGGCGACCGCCGCGAGCTCCAGCTCGCGTCGCCGCTCGGTCGCCAGATCGTGGTCACGCCGGGTTTCCGCACCTTCGCCGCCGGCGAGGAGCTGAGCCTCACCGTTGCGCCGCAGCACATGCACCTCATCCGCGAGAACGCGGCATGAGCGGCCGCCGCGCAAGAGAGAAGGCACCATGCTGAAACCGGGCAGCGGCTTCTTCGCGATGTGGAACGGCATCGCGCCGGAATTCGCCGAGCGCTTTGCGCTGATGCACGCGCGCGACCATCTCGGCGAGCATCTGAGCTATCTCGGCGAGGAGGGCATCCTCTGGGCCCGGCGTCATGGCGAGGGCCAGGGCGCTCTGCCGCCCTTCTTCGCCTTCTACGCCATGGCGAGCCTCGACCGGCTGGTCGCGCCGGGCGCGGCGTCCCACCAGGTCCACGAGACCGCGCTCTTCAAGGCCATGCGCGAACATTACCGCGACCGCATCGCGCATCATTGCAGGGTGCTCGCCAGCGCCGGGGCGGGGACGGGCGGTGCCGTGGCGACATTTCTGGTCACCCTGACGGCGGGCGCCGCCGACGCCGCAGCCGAGCTCGCTGACCGGCTGACCCGGCTCGCCGCCGTCACCGCCGCCCATATCGGCGCCGTCGACTGGAACGTGCCGGTGCGTGCGGGTGGCGTTCCACCGACCTGTCCGCCGGGCCAGGAGCATCTCGGCGTCGTGGTCATCGAAAGCTATTCGCGCTTCGCGCTCGCCCGCAGCCTCGACGAGATCGCCGGCCTGGTCGGCGCCTCCGGCGTTGCAGCGGCGCTCAAGGCAGCGGGCCATTACGGGCTGAGCTACGCGCTGACCTATGGCGAGGTTGCCGGGCTCAGATACCACCGCCGCGACCAGCCCGCCGCTCCGGCCGAAGGCCGATCCTAGCGACGAGGCCGCAAACACCACCAACCAGAAAAAGAGGAGGAAACGACATGGCCTATAACGTGAATCGACGCGGAGTGCTTGCCGGCATCGGCCTCACCGCCACCGCTCTCGCCCTTGCGGGCGGGGCCTCGCCGGCCGTCGCCGCCGCCGATCCCGCGCTCGTCGCCGCAGCCGAGAAGGAGGGGCAACTCGTCATCTATGGCGACCTCTTCACCGTGCAGATCATGGTCAAGGGCTTCAACGCCGTCTATCCCAAGATCAAGGTGACGACCGCGACCGGCGACGCCTGGCAGATCCTCAACCGCTTCATCGCCGAGAACCAGGCCGGACGGCCGGTCATGGACGTGTTCTGGCAGGCCGAGGACACGATCATTACCGCCGACGAGGGCGGTTCGCTGGCCCCGATCGAATTCAGCGAGAAGGCGAGCCTGCTGCCCTCGGCCGTGCCGGCCAAAGGCAATTACTTCCGCGGCAACGGCCAGCTCTGCCTGTTCGCCTGGCACAAGGACCAGCTCGGCAAGAACCCGACCCCGAAGGACTGGACGGACTACATCGACCCGCCGGCAGCCTGGAAAGGGCTCGTGGCGACCACCAATCCGGCCTCGTCCTCGGCAACCTTCGCCTCGATCGCCGGCATCTACCAGCATTTCGGTCCGGAAAAGGGCGGCGATATCCTGAAGGGCCTTCGCAAGATCGATACCGAGCTGGTCGCTTCGATGGGCGTGATGACGACCAAGCTGCAGACCGGCGAGCGCCCGATCGACTTCTTCACCAACTCCAACGCCACGGCCGGGCTCATCCGCCAAGGCGTGCCGGTCGAGGTCAAGATTCCCGATTCCGGCGCGGTTGCGCAGTTCAATGCGGTGGCGATCAGCAAGGTCGCGCCGCATCCCAACGCGGCGAAGCTCTTCGTCGAATACGCGCTCGGCAAGCAGGCCCAGACCGAACTGCTGAACGTCAGCGCCTATCCGGTGCGCAAGGATCTCGCCTCGCCGGCCGGCCTGCCGTCGCTGGAGGAGGTCAAGCAGCTCAAGCTCGACCTGGCCCAGGCACTGAAGGACCGCGATGCGATCTTGAAATGGTGGTCGGCCAGCACCGGCTTCAACATCCGCTGACAAGACGCGCATCGTCGCGGCGGATCCGGTATCCGTCGCGACGGTGCGCTTTCATCGCTCCATTTTCAATGAAAGCGCCCCACGATGATAACCGACCTGAACCCGGGCAGTCTCTCGATCGCCAATCTCACTGTCGGCGGCGGAGACCCGGTCGCGCTGATCGAAGCCGCCGGCGAAAATGGTTTCGGCGCTGCCGGGCTCGTGCTGCGCACCGCCATGGCCAAGCCGCTGAGCCATGAGGTGATCGGCAGGCCGGAGGTCGTCCGCGCGATCAAGGCCGCTTCCGCCGCGACGGGCGTCAGGGTCTTCGATGTCGAGGCCTTCGTGCTGCGACCGGGCGTCGAGGCCTCCAGTTTCCGCCGGGCGCTGGGGACCGGCGCCGAGCTGGGCGCGACCCATATCTCCTGCATCGGCACCGAGCTGATCGGCAATGACAGCTTCCTGTCGGAGCAGCAGCGTCTCGACCTTTTCGGCGGACTCTGCGACGAGGCCGCAGCCTTCGGGCTGCATGTCGGCGTCGAGTTCATGCGCTATCGCGACGTGCCCGACATGGCGGCGGCGCTCGCTCTGATCGAGGCGGCCGGCCGCGCCAATGCCGGCCTGATCTTCGACGTGCTGCACTTCCACCGCACCCATGGCACGCCGGCGCAGGCGGCCGCCGTCCCCGCCTCCCGCATCGCCTATATCCAGCTCTGTGACGCCGGCCAGGCGGAGCCGCCGCTGGAAGGGCTCCCGGTCGAGGCGCGCGGCGGAAGGCTGCATCCGGGCGAGGGCGTCATCGCGCTCGACGCCATCCTCGACGTCCTGCCGGCCGGGCCGCAGCTGGTGATCGAGACGCCGGTGGCGGCGGAAGCCACGCTCTCGCTGAAGGAGAAGGTCGCGAGCGCCGCCGAGCATGCCGCCCGCTTCGCCCGCGCCCGCAGCGCGCGCCTCATGGCAAGAGCCTAGCGCGGAGAGCCGCCTTGCCCTTGCCGATCTATGTCCTGAACGGGCCGAACCTCAACCTGCTGGGCGAACGCGAGCCGCATATCTACGGCTATGAGACGCTCGCCGACGTCGAGCGGCGCTGCGGGCGCACGGCAGCCGCGCTCGGCCTCGAGGTCCGCTGCCGGCAGACCAACCACGAAGGCAAGTTGATCGAATGGGTGCACGAGGCTCGCAAGGCCGGCGACGGCATCGTCATCAACCCCGCAGGCTACAGCTTCACCTCGGTCGGGTTGCTCGATGCGCTGAAGGCCTTCGAGAAGCCGAAGATCGAGGTCCACCTCGCCAACATCCACAAGCGCGAGCCCTACTACCACAATTCCCGCATCTCACAGACGGCGACGGCGGTGATCGCAGGTCTCGGACCCTTCGGCTACGAATGTGCGCTGCAGGCCATTTCGCGGCTGCTGCCGGACTGACTGGTCTCCGGTCCTCAGACCCGGCCGCTCTCGGCGAGCAGCTTCCGGCAGGCTGCACCGGCGCGCCGCGCCTTCTCCATGTCGTCGTCGCCATAGGCGGTGCTCGGCGCTTCCATCGCGATCGCCTTGCCCGGGGGGAGGGCGCGCAGGAACTCCTTCAGCGGCAGGCCGCCATCGCCGGGATAGAGCCTGGCCGAGCGTGCCTCGGTGCGGATCTCCTCCAACCCGGGCGAGGCCGCCGGCGCGTCGCAGAGATGGCCATAGGCGATCAGCGCGGGGTCGATCGCGGCGATATCGGCCGGCGAGCCGCCCGAGCGGCTGAGGTGCAGCGCGTCGATCAGCAGGCCGGCATTGGGTTGCCCGGCCGCCTTCAGGATCTCGTATGAATAGGGCAGCGATTTCAGCGCGGTGTAGGGGATGAATTCGAAGCCGACGCCCATCCCGTATTCGCGCGCCATGCCGCAGAGCTCGACGAGGCGCTCGGTCATGCGCTCACGCTCCGTGTCGTTGCCGGCGATCAGCAGGTTGCGGGCGCCGAGTTCGGCGCCGGCTTCCAGCACCGGCCTGAGCCTCTCCGCTTTGGTCTCCGGCCAGAGCCAGACCGCTTCGATATCCATCAGCGCGAGCCCGGTCGCTGCCAGTTCCGCCTTCACCTGTCGACGCAGGGCGGCATCGCGCACGAGAGGAAAGAACTCCGCCTGCGGAGCCGGATCGACGAGTCGGATGCCGACGGCGTCGAAGCCGCCGGCTTTGGCGAGCGCGATCAGCTCCAGCGGGCCGGCATGCATGAAGGTGAGATGCGCGAGTGAGAGCACGGTCGAAGTCCCGAAGCGATGGCAGAAGGCGGCCGGCGTCGGAATCGTGCCTAGTCGCCGGTGGCGTGACGATTTACAACAATAAACAAGTTCATATACGAGAGCAATCTGCAGGATACAGTTCTCAGGCGGTTTCGACCCGCTACACGACAGGATGGAGAAGGCTATGCTCGATATGCTCAGCGGCGAGACCCGCGTCTTCGTGCTGATCGGCCACCCGATCGCGCAAGTGAAGGCGCCGGGTCCCGTGACGAAGGGTTTTGTCGCGCGCGGACTCAACGCGGCGCTGATTCCGATCCATGTGCTGCCCGAGAATGTCGGCGCCTTCATCGACGCGCTCGGGCCGGTCTGCAATGTCGACGGCATCATCGCCACCATCCCGCACAAATTCGCCGCCCAGCGCCATTGCAAGACGCTATCCGACCGCGCCCGGCTGCTGACCTCGGCCAATGTCATCCGCCGCGGCCCGGGCAGGGCCTGGCATGGCGACATGCTCGACGGTCTCGGCTTCGTGCGCGCCATGGTCGAGGCCGGCTGCGAGCCCGCTGGCAAGCCTGCCTTGCTGATCGGTGCCGGCGGGGCCGGTAGCGCTATCGGCCTGCAATTGCTCGATTCGGGCGTGACGGAGCTTGCGGTGCACGACATGGATTCAGGCAGGCGCGACGCGCTGATCGCGCGGCTGTCCGGCGCCCATCCGGGCCGCGTTCGCATCGGCTCGACCGATCCGTCGGGCTTCGGCATCGTCGCCAATGCGACGCCGATGGGCATGCGCGAGGGTGACCCGCTGCCCGTCGAGGCCGACAGGCTGACGGCGGACATGTTCGTCGGCGACGTCATCACCGCGCCGGAGGTCTCGCCGCTGCTCGAGATCGCCCGTGGGCTCGGCTGCAAGACCCAGACCGGGGTCGGCATGTTCCTCGCCCAGCGCGAGCTGATCATCGACTTCCTGGTCGGAAAGCCGGACTGAGCCGGTGCTCCTCAGCCGATATGCGCCCGCTCGCGGATCATCGCGACGGCGCCTTCGAGAGCGTTCAGGCAGCGCTGCTTCAGGGCTGCGTCATAGCGCGCCACCGGCAGCGCGATGTTGACCGCCGCCAGCGGGAAGCCGGAGCGGCTGAGGATCGGCCGCGCCATGCCGGCGATGCCCGGCGTGAACTCCTCGACGACGAAGGCGACACCGGTGCGCGCCACCTCATCGAGCTCGGCTTCCAGCGCCGCGGCATTGTCGATCGTGAGCGGCGTCACCTTCTCGAAGACGACGCGGGAGAGGTAATCCCGGCGCATCTCGGCCGGCAGATGCGCCAGCAGTGCCTTGCCGCCGGAGGTGGCATAGAGTGGCGCGACGTCGCCGATCCGCATCGTGTAATGCAGGCGATGCGAGCCGCTGGCGGTCGCCATCACCTCGGAGACGTCGCCCTTCAGCACGTTGAGGGCGCAGGTCTCGCTGGTCGCACGGGCCGCATCGGCGAGCACGCCTTCGGCGACGGTGACGAGGTCGCGCGTCTCGGCGCTGCGCTGGCCGAGCGCCACGACTGCCGGGCCGAGGAAATAGCCCTTGCTGGCTGGGTCGTAGTCGAGATAGCCGCGGCTCACGAGGGTCTTGAGAAGCTGCGTCAGGCTGCTCTTCGGGATCGAGAGCTGGGCTGCGATCTGGGTATGGGTCTGGGCGCCGTTCCAGCGGCGCAGATACTCGAACAGGTCGAGCACACGCATCGCGGACTTCACTGATCCCAACTCGGCCGGTGGCATGGCGGGTTCTACTCGAATGCGGCGGTCGGCCCGTGGAAGTGCTGCGCGATAGTGAACGCTCGACCAGCCTGTTTCAACATCCATTCCGGTGCTCGTCCACGGAATCGGTCGAGTCCGGCTTTACATCTGGAACAAGTTTTCATATGAGAACTAACGAAGAGGTTTTGCAAGGGGAGAAGCTGACATGGCCGAGGACTGGAAGGAGCGTCTCCTGATCCGCGACCTCGTGGAGAACTGGGCGGTCTGGCGCGATGCCGGCGACTGGGAGCGCTTTCGCGGCGTCTGGCACGATGACGGGCGGATGATGGCGACCTGGTTCCAGGGCACGGCCGACGAGTTCATCGCGGTCAGCCGCGAGGGCTTCGAGAAGGGCGTCAGCATCCTGCATTTCCTTGGCGGCACGGCGATCGACCTTGCCGGCGAGCGCGCCATCGCCCAGACCAAGATGACGATCAACCAGCGCGCCAGCGTCGACGGCGTCGTCTGCGACGTGGTCTGCACCGGCCGCTTCTACGACTTCCTGGAGAAGCGCGCCGGCCGCTGGGGCGTCGTGCTGCGCCAGCCGATCTACGAGAAGGACCGGCTCGACCCGGTCGATCCCTCGGCCTTCCCCAAGCTCGACCGGGCCCGGCTCGAGAGCTTCCCGGTCGGCTATCGCCATCTCGCCTATCTGCAGTCCGGCCTCGGCTTCAAGGTCAAGCCCGACATGCCGGGCTTGACCGGCGCCCTGGTCGAGGATCTCTACCGGCGCGGCAAGGCCTGGCTCGGGGGCAAGCCGCTCGAGCTCGCGCCGCGCGCCGCCTGACGCTCAACTCTCGCCCGGAGCGCACTCGATGCACGAGTTCGTCTATCAGGCTTCGCCGGCCCGTATCGTCTTCGGCAGCGGCACGCTGAAGCGGCTGCCGGACGAGGCGGAGCGGCTCGGCCTCCGGCGCCTGCTCGTGCTGACGACGCCGGAGCAGGAGGCGCAGGGCAGGGCGGTCGCCAAGCTGCTCGGAACGGCCGCCGCCGGCCTCTTCCCGGGCGCGGTCATGCACACGCCGGTTTCGGTCACGGAGCAGGCGCTCGCCGTCGCGACGGAACTCGGGGCCGACGGCATCGTCGCCGTTGGCGGCGGCTCCACCACGGGGCTCGGCAAGGCGATCGCGCTGCGCACCGGGTTGCCGCAGATCGTGCTGCCGACGACCTATGCCGGCTCAGAGATGACCCCGATCCTCGGCGAGACCGCCGACGGCGTGAAGAAGACGCAGACCACGGCGAAGGTCCTGCCGGGCACGGTGATCTACGATGTCGACCTGACGCTCGGCCTGCCGCCGGGCATCTCCGCCGCCTCGGGCGTTAACGCCATCGCCCATGCCGCCGAGGCGCTCTACGCCCGCGACGGCAATCCGATCGTCGCGCTGATGGCGGAGGAGGGCATCCGCGCGCTCGCCGGGGCCCTGCCCGGCATCGTCGAGGAGCCGCGGGACGCGGAGGCGCGCTCGGGCGCGCTCTACGGCGCCTGGCTCTGCGGCATGTGCCTTGGTGCTGTCGGCATGGCGCTGCATCACAAGCTCTGCCACACGCTCGGCGGCAGCTTCGACCTGCCGCATGCCGAGACGCACACCATCGTCCTGCCGCATGCGCTCGCCTACAACGCGCCGGCCGCGCCGCAGGCGATGGCGCGCATCGCCGCCGCACTCGGCAGCGAGGATGCGCTGTCCGGCCTCGACGACCTGCTCGAGCGCCTGCAGGTCAAGCGCGGGCTGAAGCAGATCGGCATGCCGGCGCAGGGCGTCGATCGCGCCGCCGATCTCGCCATCGCCAATCCCTATTGGAACCCGCGCGCCATCGAGCGCGCGCCCCTGCGCGAGGTGATCCGCCGTGCCTATGCCGGCGAGCCGCCGCGCGCCGATCTTTAGAGTTACGGAGGACGCCATGCGGAACTTCGACGAGAACTCGATCACCCAGGCGGTGCTGGACCGTGTCTCGCAGGCGAAGGACGCCCGCCAGCGCCAGATCAGCCAGGCGCTGGTGCGCCATCTCCACGCCTTCGTGAAGGAGGTCGAGCCGACCATGCCGGAATGGGAGGCGGCGATCGGCTTCCTGACCCGCACCGGCCAGATGTGCGACGACAAGCGCCAGGAATTCATCCTGCTCTCCGACACGCTCGGCGTCTCGATGCTGGTCGACGCGATCAACCACCGCGACGCCGCCGGCGCGACCGACACCACTGTGCTCGGCCCCTTCTATGTCCAGGGCCCGAGCGAATTCCCGCTCGGCTCCGACATCTCTGAGGGGATGAAGGGCGAGCCGCTCTTCGTCTCGGGTTCGGTCGCCTCGGCCGACGGCACGCCGCTGCCCGGCGCCGCCGTCGATGTCTGGCACTCCGACGAGGACGGCTATTACGACGTGCAGCAGATCGAGGAGATCGGCGGGCTCTCGATGCGCGCGCGCCTGATCGCCGATGGCGAGGGGCGCTTCCACCTCTGGACGATCAAGCCCGCCGCCTATCCGATCCCGCATGACGGGCCGGTTGGCGACATGCTCGAGGCGCAAGGCCGCCATCCCTATCGCCCGGCCCATGTGCACTTCATGATCCACGCGCAGGGGCACGACACGCTCGTCACCCATGTTTTCATCGCCGGCGACAAATACCTCGATTCCGACGTCGTCTTCGGCGTGAAGGACTCGCTGATCCGCGAATTCGCCGCGCATTCGGCGGGTCCGGCTCCGGCCGGCCGCGTGCTGGATCGGCCCTGGTCCAGCCTCCACTACGATTTCCGCCTCAAGCGCTCGGGCCCCTGAGGCGGTGTCGGGGCGATCGCGGCTCATCAAGTGGAATAGTATTCCAGAATACTCTTGACGATGGATGTAAACCAGTTCAATCAGGCGAACGGATAGGCGTCGTAGGCGCGCTGTGCGGGAGGCCTCGTTGACACTGCCGGTCTATGTCCTGAACGGTCCGAACCTCAACCTGCTGGGCGAGCGCGAGCCGCATATCTACGGCCATGAGACGCTCGCCGATGTCGAGGCCCGCTGCGAGCGCGCGGCCTCTGCGGTCGGGCTCGAGGCGCGCTGCTTCCAGTCCAATCACGAGGGCCAGCTGATCGACTGGGTCCACGAGGCCCGCAAGCAGGCCTCCGCCATCGTCATCAACCCGGCCGGCCTGACCTTCACCTCGATCGCGCTGCTCGATTCCCTCAAGGCCTTCGACAAGCCGAAGATGGAGGTCCACATCAGCAATCCTCATGCGCGGGAGAGCTATTACCATTCCTCGTTCATCTCGAAGACCGCCCATGGCGTGATCGCGGGCCTGGGTCCCTTCGGCTACGAATGCGCCATCCAGGCGATCAGCCAGCAACTGTCCAAGCCCTGACCGGCGCCCCTCCGGCAGGGCGCGAGGCGCGTCCTGCCCCGACGAGCCCGCGGAGATGAGATGACCACGCCCCCGATCGCGCTTGCACCCCTCGGCTTTCTCGAATTGCCGCCGACGGAGCTGATCTCCGTCGCTGCCGGTGCCGGTTTCGGCTCGGTCGCCATCCGTGCCTGCGCGGCGGTGCCCGGCGGCGTCGCCTATCCACTCGAGCCCGGCAGCGCCGCCTCGCGCGAGACGCGCGCCCGCATGCGCGACACCGGAATCGGCCTCGCCCAGCTCGAAATGGTCTCGCTGGAAAGGGCGACGGTCCCGGCCGATTACGAGGCGATGCTGGCGGGCGGCGCCGAGCTCGGCTGCCGCCGGGTCGTCGCCGCCGGCAATGACCCCGACCTTGCGCTGGTGGCCGACCTGCTGGGCGAACTCTGTGAGCACGCGGCTCGTTACGAGATGGTGGTCGACCTCGAATTCATGCCGTTCCGCGCACTGATGACGCTCTCCCAGGCCGACGCGCTGGTGACGCGGGCCGGCGCGGGCAACGCCCTGATCATGATCGACACGCTGCACCTCTTCCGCTCGGGCGGCTCGGTCGAGCTGCTGCGCGACATCGACCCGCGGCGTCTCGGCGTCGTGCAGATCTGCGATGCGCCGCTGCTGGCGCCGCCGCCGGACAGGCTGGCCGATGAGGCGCGCGAGGCGAGGCTGGTGCCGGGCGAAGGCGAGCTGCCGCTCGTCGAGGTCATGCGCGCGCTGCCGGCCGACATCGTCATCGCTGCCGAATGCCCGATCCAGCGCCAGTATCCCGATCTCGCGCCGGCCGAGCGGGCGGCCCTGGTCTACCAGGCCTCGCGCCGCTTTCTCGACGGGCTGGTGCAGGAAGTGGGCTGATTTCATCGGGGCTGCGGGTGGCGGAAGCCCCCTGGACAAGCTTGCGGAGGACGATCGATGCCGATCAAGGGCAACGCCTTCATGGCGATCTGGCACGACATCAAGGCCGAGTCCGAGCCGGAATACCATCGCTGGCACACGCGCGAACACATGCCGGAGCGGCTCAGCATTCCCGGCTTCAAGCGCGGGCGCCGCGGCGTCGACTGGGCGCTGGCGAGCCACCGCTATCTGACGGTCTATGAGGGGCCGGATCTCGGCGTGTTCGGTTCGCCGGCCTATCTCGAACGTCTCAACAACCCGACGCCCTGGACGCTGCGCGTCCAGCCGGCCTTCTACAATTTCATCCGCTGCGGCTGCGAGGTCGTGCTCTCGCGGGGCGAGGGCGTCGGCGGCGCGATGGCGACCGTCCGCATCTCCTTCGGCGAGGCTGGCGAGGCCGAGCTGCGCGCGGCCGCGCCCGCGATCGTCGACGAGATCATGGCGCTCGACGGGGTCAGCAGCGTCCATGTCGGCGTCGCGCGGCCGGAGAGCACGGGCGCAAAGACCAGGGAGACCGAGCTGCGCGGCATGACGCGGGATGGCGTCTTCGATGCGACCGTGCTGGTCGACGGCGTCGGCCGGCGCGAGCTCGAGGCGGTGATGCAGCAGATCGGCGAGATCCTGGCCAGGCACGGGCTGGCGCCGCAGCCTGGCGAGGCCGCCATCTACGACATGGCCTTCGCCCTCGATTCCCTGCTCTGAGACCGAGAGGCACGGCGATGGATGCAAGGCTGCAGAACGGCGCGATCGTGACGGGGGCGACCCGCCTCCTCGGCATTGTCGGCCACCCGATCGAGCAGGTGCGCGCCCCGGCTTTGTGGAGCGCCATGTTCCGCGAGCACGGGCTGAATCTGCTCTGCCTGCCGCTTCACGTCGTCCCGGCCGAGCTCGACAGCTTCTTCAAGGGTCTGCGCACTCTGCGCAACCTCGCCGGGCTGATCGTCACCATCCCGCACAAGCTCGCTGCGGTCGGCCAGGTCGACCTCCTGACCGGGCGCGCCCGCCTCGTCCAGTCGGTCAACTTCATCGCGGTCGGCGCGGATGGCTCGCTGACCGGCGACATCATCGACGGCATCGGCATGGTCGGCAACCTGCGTGGCAATGGCGCCGATCCCGCCGGCAAGCGCACCTTGCTCGTCGGCGCCGGCGGCGTCGGGACGGCGATCGCCTTCGCGCTCGCCGAGGCCGGGGTCTCCGATCTGGTGATCTACGATTCGCAAGCCGCGCGCGCCGCCAGCGTCGCCGCCCGGGTCGCGGCGACCGGAGCGCCCGCCCGCTTCGGCCCGCCCGACCCCGACGGCTTCGATCTCATCGTCAACGCGACGCCGCTCGGCATGAAGCCGGACGATCCGCTGCCGGTCGATCCCGGCCGGATTTCGCCCAGCGCCGTCGTCGCCGACGTCGTCGTGCACGCGACGCGGCTGCTGGAGCGGGCCGCGGCGCGCGGCTGCCGCACCTTCGACGGCATCGGCATGACCGTGCACCAGCTCGAGACCATGGCCGGACATCTCGGCCTCGGCGCTCATGACTTCAGCCCGCCGACCGTCCAGCGCGTCGCCGACCGGCTGGCACTATGAATGGCGCAATCGCGATGGCTGCGCTTTGCTCGCCGCTCCTCTCTCGGAAGGGTTCTGCACCATGACAGACCGGCCTCTGCGCTTCGGCGTGCTCGGCGCCGCCAATATCGCTCGCGCCTTCATCGCCGGGGTCGCCCCGTCGGCCAAGGTCACGGTCGCCGCGGTCGCGAGCCGCGACCCGGCCAAGGCCGAGGCCTTCGCGCGCGAGACCGGCGTGCCGCGCTTCCACGGCTCCTATGAGGCGCTGCTGGCGGACCAGGAGATCGACGCGCTCTACATCCCGCTGCCCAACAGCCTGCACGCCGAATGGGTCGTCCGCGCCGCCGAGCACGGCAAGCCCGTGCTTTGCGAGAAGCCGCTCGCCATCAGCGGGGCGCAGGCTCGCGAGATGTTCGCGGCGGCGCGCAAGAACGGCGTCGCGCTCGTCGAGGGCTTCCCCTATTTGGCCCAGATCCAGACGGCGAAGCTGCGCGAGCTGCTCGCCGCCGGCGCCATCGGCAAGCTCAAGACGATCCACGCCGCCTTCGGCATTACCTCCGCCGATCCGCAGAACATCCGGCTCAGCCCGACGCTCGGCGGCGGCGCCGTTCTCGACGCCGGCAGCTATGCCACCAGCCTGATCCGGATCGCGGCCGGCGAGCGGCCGACCCGCGTCCACGCCACCGCACATTTTGCGGCCAATGGCGTCGACCTGACCACGCTGGCGACCATCGAGTTCGCCAACGGCCTGCTGGCGCAGATGTCCTGCTCCTTCGAGACCGGCTATCACCGCCACGCCCTGATCGCCGGCACGGACGGCGTGATCGAGACCAATTTCCTGAATCACCCGCCGCGCAGCGGGCCGGCGGTGCTGCAGGTCAAGCGCGGCATCGCCTTCGATGCGGCCTTCGAGCCGCTCGAGGTGCCGGCCGGCAACGGCTTCCTGCGCGAGGCCGAATCCTTCGCCGACATGCTGGTGCATGGGCCGGAGCGCTGGACCGGAGCGAGCGAGGCGGAATCGATCGACATCATGGACACGCTCGACGCCGTCGCCGCCAGCGCCTGCTCCGGCGGCTGGGTCGAACTGCGGAGCTGATCCGATGCTCAAGAGCCAGGCCTTGCTCTCGCTCTGGAACGGGTTCGATCCGGACCGGCTCGACGAATACGATCTCTGGCACACGCGCGAGCACGTGCCGGAGCGCCTCGCCGTGCCCGGCATGCTGCGCGCGCGCCGCCTCCATCGCGGGGAGGGGCCCTTGCCTTCCTTCCTGACGCTTTACGAGCTGGACTCGAGCGCGGTGCTGGCGAGCGATCCCTATCGCCGCCTGCTCGAGAATCCGACGACGTGGTCGCGCGGCATGCGGCCTTCCTTCCAGGGCTTCTTCCGCGTCGGCCACCGCGTCGTGCTCAGCCGCGGCGGCGGGGCGGGCGGCGCCCTGATGGCGACGACCTTCGACGATCCTGGGGCGCCCGACGGAGGCTGGGAGGAGATCGCGGCCATCGTCCTGCGCGAGACGCGGGCGACGGCGATCCACGCGCTCGCCAAGGACGCGCGCGTCGCACCGGTGCCCTTCGCCGTGCCGGGCGGCGCCGGCCATGCCGACGGCGCGGCGCTGATGGTCGAGTGCTATGACCGGGCGCGCCTCGGCGGCATCGCCGAAGTGCTCGACGCGGCGCTCGACAGCCGGCGCATGGCTCTCGGCCGTGCCGCCTGGACGCGCTATGAGCTCGCCTATCTCCTCGACCGCGACGAGCTGGCGGAGGTCGCGACACTCGGCGGCCCGCTCGGCTGAGCCGATGGTCTCAGCTGTCCATTGTCGCCCGCCATTGCGCGATCGCCCGCAGCAGCATGCGCTGCAAATGCAGGGCCGGCGACGAGAGCTGCACGCCGTTCTGGGAGATGAGGCCGATGGTGCGCTTGATCAGCGGCGCCTTGATCGGGATGATGCGGAGCTCCGGGCGCGGCGGGATTGCCATCCTTGGCAGCACGGTGATCGCGATGCCGGTCACCACGAAGTGGACGGCCATGGGGACGCGCTGCACCTCATAGGCCCAGTCGAGCCTGTCGCCGAACTTGCTCAGGCTTTCGCTGAGGATGAAGCCGTGGCTGGTCGTGGTCGAGACCCGCGCCAGCGGATAGCCGACGAGGTCGGCCCAGTTCAGCTCGGCGCGGTCCGCCAGCGGATGGCCGGCAGGCACGGCGGCGACGAAGTCCTCGTCGAACAGCGCACGCGATTTCTGCGCCCAGAGCTGCGCCCCGAGGATGGTCAGCGCGAACTGCACCTCGCCATTGGCGACCCTGTCGCGCAGGGCTGCTGCCGGCTCGTCGTAGACCACGACGTTGACCCGCGGATAGCGCTGCCGGAACTCGCGCAGCACGCCTGGCAGGAAGCGCTCGCCGACCGAGCCGAGGCAGCCGACGCTGACGCGCTCATGCGCCTGGCGACCCTCCAGCTTCAGCCCCTCATAGAGTTGGTTCAGGCGCATCAGCGCGTCGCGTGCCTTCGGGAAGAAGTCCTGGCCGGCCCGAGTCAGCGTCAGCGTGCGCGTGGTGCGCTGGAACAGCGTCACCCCGACATCTTGCTCCAGCTTCTTGATGCGGTGGCTGAGCGCCGTCTGCGACAGGCGCATCGCATCGGCGGCGCGGCGGAAGCTGCCGCATTCGGCGATCTGGATGAAGGCCTCCAGCCCCGGCACGTCCATGGGCTTTCCTCGATTGAGCAATCCAGCTCACCAATAGACAGGTAAAATTCATTTGAACAGGGCGTGTAACGGCCATTAGGCTCGACCTTAATCAGGACGCCGCACGCAGCAGGGGCCTTGGTCCCGCGCAGTCGCGGCGCTTTGGCCGAAAGGTCCGGAGAGGAAGCGGATATGGGATCGATGGAGGGTGAGGGCGGCCGGCTGTTCTTCCAGGCCGAGACCTTCGATACGCAGAAGCTCGACCGGCGCCGGCCCTCCAGCCGCGTCGTCGTCGAGCCGGCGCAGGAGCTGCCGGTTCATACCGAATGCGATGTCCTCGTCGTCGGCGGTGGCCCGGCCGGGACGGCGGCTGCGGTCGCAGCGGCAAGGCTCGGCGCCGATGTCGTGCTGCTCGAGCGCTACAACCATCTCGGTGGCCTCTCCACCGGCGGCCTCGTCATCTGGATCGACCGGATGACCGACTGGAACGGCACCCACGTCATCCGCGGCTTCGCCGAGGAGCTGCTCTCGCGCCTGACGCGCGACATGATCGCCGGCCCGTCCCCGGCCGAATGGGGCTCGAAGGATCCCGAGCGCGTCGCCCATTGGGCCCTGCGCACCGCCGCCTTCAACGGCACCGTGACGCATTCGCCGACGCTCGACCCCGAATGGCTCAAGGCGGAATCGCTCGCCATGGTGCTGGAGGCCGGCGTCCATCCGATCTTCCACGCCTGGGGCGCGCGGCCTCTGCTGGAGGGCAACCGCGTCACCGGCTGCGCCTTCGAAAGCAAGGAGGGCCGTCGCGCCGTGCTGGCCAAGGTCACGATCGACGCCACTGGCGATGGCGACCTCTATGCCAGGGCCGGCTCCGGCTTCGATACCGAGGTCGACACCCGCGACATCCATGGCTGCATGAACACGGCCTGGCTCTTCGGTGGGGTCGACATGCAGGCCTTCCTGCGCTTCCGCGGCGAAACGCCCGAGCAATTCTCGCAGTTCATGGCGCGCGGGCGCGAGGCGATGCGCTTCTTCGAGAAGCCGGTGGTCTCCTGGCGCGACGATGTCGCGGTCTTCATGGGCCCACGGCTCGCCGGCTATTCGGCGCTCAAGGTCGAGGACCTGTCCGAGGTCGAGATCCGGAGCCATCAGCTCATGGTCGAGCATCTCGCCTTCTATCGCGCGCACGCGCCGGGCTTCTCCAACGCCTTCCTGATGTTGTCGGCCCCGCAGCTCGGCGTCCGCCACGGCCGCAGGCTGGTCGGTCAGGGCAAGCTGACGCGCGAGGCCTGGGACGGCAGGATCGCGGCCGACGAGATCGGCGTCTCGCCCTCGCTCTCGCCGAAATTCGCCAATGTCTCGGTGCCCTATGGCGCGATCGTGCCGCGCGAGGTCGAGGGGTTGCTGGCGCCGGGGCGCCATCTCTCCTGTGACGCCACCAGCCATTCTTTCATGCGCGAGATCCCGCAATGCTGGCTGACCGGCCATGCCGCCGGCGTCGCTGCCGCGATCGCCGCCGACCGCGGACTTAGGCTGGCCGAGGTACCCGTCGCCGAGATGAGGGTTAAGCTCGCGGCCCAGGGTGCCTTCCTCAGCGAGGCGCGCGAGATGGCGGAGAGCTGACGGCGGTTGTGCCGCCTGTCGGATCGGTTCACGATCGAGAACAGCGGCGCCGCCGCGACTGCAAAGAGACGACTGCAAGAAAGAGACCCAAGAAAAAAGACATGGGCGTCGGCCGAGAAGCCGCCCGGGACAACGAACAAAATCAAGGGAGGAACGATGACTGGGTATTTCACGCGCTGGCGCAGCTTCTGGGCTGCCGCCTCTCTCATTTGCCTCGCCGGCGGCATCGCCCCGGCCGTCGCCCAAGCCCCGGTGCTGGCGCCGCTGAACCCTCCGCAGACGGTCAAGGTCGCCTATGTGCCGATCATGAAGTTCGCGACGGCCTATGTCGCGCAGTCGCGCGGGCTGTTCCAGAAATACGGCCTTGACGTGAAGATGGAGACCGTCAAGTCGGGCACGGAGGCGATCGCCTTCCTCGACAAGGGCACCGTCGACGCTGGCGGCATCTCGATCGTCGCCTCGCTCTGGACCGCCTGGAACCGCGGCCTCGACATCCGGGTGATCGCGCCGGGCGCCCTCGACCCGATGAAGGACGGGCCGACCAAGCTGATCGTCCGCAAGGACCTGATCGACAGCGGCGCGGTCAAGACGATCGCCGATCTCAAGGGCAAGCGCATCGCCGCCGCTGGCGGCCCCGGCAGCGGCGGCGAGTACTTCGTCAGCAAGGCGCTGGAGCAGGCCAAGCTGACGATCCGCGACGTCCAGCTCCTCAATGTCGGCAATGCCGACATGCCGGCGGCGATCGAGGCCAAGTCGGTCGACGCGGTGCTGCTCTCCTCGCCCTATTCCGACCAGATCGTGAAGGCCGGCACCGGCGTCCTGCTGGTCCAGGACATCACGCCCGGCCTGATGACGGTCGCCTTCGTCGGCTCCGGAAAGTTCGTCAAGGAGCGGCCCGAGGCGGCCGAGCGCTTCGTCCTGGCGATGACCGAGGCCGCTCGCCTGATGCAGGGCGCCGACTATCTCTCCCAGGCCAATGTCGACGCCTATCTCAAGCACAATCCGACGACCGTCGAGGCGATCCGGTCGGGCAGCCCGGGCATCTACGATCCCAACATGGCGATCCCCTTCGACGGACTGGCCGATCTCGAACGCGTCCATCGCGAGAATGGTCGCACCGAATACGACAAGCCGCTCGACCTGGCGAAGGTCATCGATGCGCGCTTCGTCAACAAGGCGGTCGAGCTGCTCGGCAAGGCGCCGGCCAACTAGCCGGCCGCGAAGCTCGCGCCCTTCCTGGAGGATCGCCTCGATGAGTATCGCGACACAGCAGGGCGGCGCGCCGAAGATCGGCGCCCGCAATGTCAGCAAGCATTACCCGACCGCCGATGGTACCATGGTGGCACTCGAGGATTTCTCGCTCGACGTCGCCGATGGCGAGTTCGTCTGCATCGTCGGCCCGTCGGGCTGCGGCAAGTCGACCTTCCTGCGCATGCTGGCGGGCCTCGAGGACCTCTCGCTGGGCTCGATCGAGATCCGGCCGGGCGCCGGCGCCGGCAAGCCGCTGAACAGCGTCGTCTTCCAGGAATACGCGATCTTCCCGTGGAAGACGGTCGCCGACAACGTCGCCTTCGGGCTGGAGATGCGCGGCATCGGCCGAAAGGAGCGGCAGGATACGGCGCGCTACTGGCTCGACCGGGTCGGCCTCTCGAAGTTCGCCGGCTACTACCCGCACCAGATCTCGGGCGGCATGAAGCAACGCGTCAGCATCATCCGGGCGCTCGCCAACGACCCCGAGGTGCTGCTGATGGACGAGCCGCTGGGCGCGCTAGACGCCCAGACCCGCGTCGTCCTGCAGGAGGAATTGCTGCGGATCTGGGAGGAGACGCGCAAGACCGTGGTCTACATCACCCACAGTCTCGACGAGGCGGTCCTGCTCGGCGACCGCGTCATCCTGATGAGCGCCCAGCCGGGGCGCCATCTCGCCACCTTCGAGATCGACCTGCCGCGCCCGCGCAGCATCGCGACGACCAACACGCCGCGCTTCGCCGAGTATCGCGCCCAGATCTGGGAAAAGCTCAGCGCCGAGGTAACTAGGGCCATGGAGGCGCAGCAATGACCGTCGCCACTGCACGCGACCTACCGCAGGCCGAGGGCGCAAAGCCCGCGCCGACGGTGGCGCTTTCGCCGGATCGACGGGCGATCCTGCTGCTCGCCGGCGCCGGGCTCGCGCTCCACGCCGTACTGGCGCTGACCGGCCTCTGGCGCGCCTTCGCCTGGCCGGCGATCGGCGCGAGCTTCGTCCTGCTCGTGCTGATCTGCGAGCGCATCGGCCGGCTCGTGTCGGTGCGCCGCCTGCCGGCCTATGAACGCACGCTCGCCTTCGGCTTCCCGGCGCTCGTCCTGATCGTCTGGCAGTTCGCCGGCGATTACGGGCTGATCAATCCCACCTGGTTCCCGCAGCCGACCCGGATCGCCGCCGGCCTCTGGGACATGATCGTCCGCTATGACCGCTTCTCGGAGACCAGCCTGATCGGCCGGCCCTGGCTGATCCCGGAGGTCTTCGCCGCCGACGGCATGGCCGGCGTCCGCAAGCTGCTCTCCGAGAGCCATGTGCTCGCCACGGTCGGGCGCGTCTTCGCCGGCTTCGTGCTGGGCGCCATCCCCGGCATCCTGCTCGGCGTGGTCATGGGCATGAACCAGACCGTGCGCCTGATGCTCGATACCACGCTGTCGGCGATCTACGTCCTGCCCAAGATCGCGATCTTCCCGATCGTGATGTTGATGTTTTCCGATCCCTTCGGCGAGGGACCGAAGATCGTGGTGGTGGCGCTCGCCGTCTTCATCCTGATGACGATCAACACCATGGCGGGCGTGCGCGGCATCGACCGGGTCTATCTGATGGCCGGCCGCAACTACGGCGCCAATGGCTGGCAGATGATGCGCCATGTCATCATCCCCGGCGCCATGCCGGTGATCTTCGCAGGGCTGCGCATCGCGCTCGGCACGGCGATGATCGTGATCATCTCGGTCGAGTTCCTCCGCGCCAAGCAGGGCGTCGGCTACATCACCTTCTATTACTGGGAGGTGCTGAATCCCGAGAAGATGTATGCCGGCCTGGTCGTCGTGATGATGCTCGGCGTCACCCTGACCTATGGCCTGCAATGGCTGCAGCGCCGGCTGATGCCCTGGCAGAGGTGATGTCGGCTTCCGCTCCTCACGACGACCCGGCGAGCTTACGCCGGCTCTTCCCCGGCTTTGCCGAGCAACGCATCGGCCTTGGCGACGGCACGGTGATGCGGGCGGTGACCGGCGGCTCCGGACCGGTCGTGCTCCTCATCCACGGCTATCCGGAGACGCTCGTCGCCTGGCACAGGCTGGCGCCGGTGCTGGCACGGGACCACACTGTCGTGGCCGCCGACCTGCCGGGTTATGGCGAGAGCCGGCTCTCCGCGACGAGCCGGTCGCTGACGGCGCCGTCGCGCCGGGCCTTCGCCGCCGACCTGCTCGAGATGATGGACAGGCTCGGCCATCGCCGTTTCGCCGTCATCGGCCATGACCGCGGCGCGCGCGCCGCCTTTCACATGGCGCTCGCCGCGCCTGACCGTGTTGCGGCACTGGCCTCGCTCACCGTGATCCCGACGCTCGATGTCTGGGAGGCGATCGATGGGCGCTTCGCGCTGCGCGCTCCGCACTGGTTCTTCTTCGCGCAGCCCGCCGAAGTGTTGGAGCGGCTGCTGGGGCCGGACCCGGTCGCTTTTCTCGATCATGTGCTCACCGGCATGGCCGGCGGGCTGGACCGGCTCGATCCGCTGGCGCTCGCGAGCTATCGCGCCGCCTTTTCCCGGCGCGAGGTGCGCGAGGCGGTCTATCGCGACTACCGGGCGGCGCTCAGCGTCGATCTCGACGATGAGCGCGCCGCCCGCACTGAGGGCCGGCGCCTCGCCTGTCCGGTGCTCTACCTCTGGGAGGCCGAAAGCCCGCCGGCCGATCCGCTGGCGGTGTGGCGCCGTTGGGCCGACACGGTCTCGGGCGCCGGCATCCATGGCGGCCACCTCCAGCCGGAGATCGGGGCGGACGAGGTCCTGCCCCAACTGCTTACTTTCCTCGCGCAGGCACTGGCCTCTGATGCCGTCCTTGGCCCGGCCTGACCCAATGCGTCCGGAGTCGAACCGATGAAAACCGCCCTGATCACCGGCGGCGCCGGCGCCGTCGGTGCTGCAGCCGCCCGCCTGCTGGCGAGCGACGGCTTTTCGGTGGTGCTCGCCGACATCGCCCATGAGCGGGCCGAGGCGATCTGCGCCGCGATCCGCCGCGACCATGGCGTCGAGGCCGTGGCGGAGGCCGTCGACCTCAGCGATCCCGCCGCCTGCCGCAGGCTGATCGGCGCGGTGGAACAGCGCTTCGGCCGGCTCGACTGCCTCGTCAACAATGCCGGCAAGACCGGCGCGCCGAGGATCGGCGCGGTCGATCTTACCGCCTGGAACGAGGTCCTGGCGATGAACCTCACCGCGCCGATGCTGCTCTGCCAGGAGGCGCAGCCACTGCTCAAGGCGAGCGGCGGCGGCAGTATCGTCAACGTCGCCTCGCGCGTCTATCTCAGTGGCACCGGCGTCGCCTACACCTCGAGCAAGTCGGGGCTGATCGGGCTGACGCGGGTCCTCGCCGTGCAGCTAGGCCCGGACAATATCCGGGTCAACGCGGTGGCGCCGAGTTTCCTCAATACGCCCTTCAACAAGAAGATCGTCGAGGAGGATTCTGGCCTCGCCGCGTCGTTCCGCCGGATGTCGCCGCTCGGTCGGCTCGGCACCGCCGAGGACGTCGCTGGCGCCATTGCCTTCCTGGCCTCTCCGCGCGCGAGCTTCATCACCGGCGACGTCATTCACGTATGCGGTGGGACGCAATTGGCGCCTCAACCGGCGGCTTCCGATGGCGGGTGAGGTTGACACATGCGATCGTGACCCGTGTCGCTGGTCTTTGCGAGCAATACGGGCGTAGTCCGGCGTGTTACCGGCCCAGAAAGGTGAGGAGCGCGTCCGTCGTCTCGTCCGGGCGCTCTTCCGCGACCCAGTGCCCGCAATCCGCTATGCTTCCGCCGGAGACATTGGCGGCGAATTCCTGCAGCATCGGGACCATTCTCGCGCCATACCGGTGCTCGCCGCCCAGGGCCAGGACGGGGATCGTCAAAGGCGTCTTCTTCCAGGCGAGAGCGTTGGCGTGATCGGTTGGAAAGGCGCGGTACCATTCGAGCCCGCCGCGCGTGTTGCCGACCTGTGCCAGGGCGCGGGCGAATATCTCGATGTCCTCCTGCTCGAAGGCGCCGTGGTTGAAGGCCCTGTCGGATATGAAGGTCGAGACATATGTGAGCTCGCGGCCCTGGATCAGCAGCTCCGGCAGATCCCGTCTCATGTGAAATGAAAAGTGCCAGACCTTCGGGTCGGCGAAATTGGCTTCCCACTGGCTCCAACCCGGCATCGGGGCGTCGAGAATCGCGAGGTGGGTCAAGGCCTCGCGGTGCTTGAACGCGAGTGCGAGGGCGACCATGGCGCCGATATCGTGTCCGCAGACGGCGTAGCGCGGAAAGCCGAGCGCCTGCATCGCGCCGTGGACATCCTCCGCCAAAGTCGCCTTGTCGTAGCCGGTCAGCGGATTGTCCGAATGACCGGCGCCGCGAAGGTCGAGCGCGATCACGGTATGGTGCTTGCCGAGTTCCGGCATGATCTTGTGCCACTCCCACCACGTCTGTGGAAAACCGTGCAGCAAGACCAGCGGGGAGCCGCTTCCGCCGATCACGGCGTGAATGCCGATGTCACCGGCCTTCACCATGCGATGTTCAAATCCTTGCAGTGTCGTGCTCATGGGTCGGCCTTCGTCGCTCCGGGATCCGAGATGTGAGTTCACCGCGCCGGCGCGGCGCGCGGCTTGTCGAGAAATGCCCTGATTGCGCCTGCCAGCTCGCGGGGCCGCTCCTCCGGCGGGTAATGGCCGCAGCGCGCGATCAGCACGTCCTCGACGTCGCTGGCCACGCGGCGGATCGCCTTCGATGACGCGCCGCCATAGCCCCAATCGGCGCCTACGGCGAGAACCGGCATCGGCAGCGCCGTCACGCCCCAGGCAGCGTTATCCACGCGGTCGACAGGGAGCGTCCGGTAATAGCTGAAGGAAGAGCGCAGGGCGCCCGGCCTGGCGAGCGCCTGTGCGTAATGCTCGATCTCGGCGGTACTGACGGCGTTCGCGTCGAACAGGCCGACTTTCTCCCGCCGCATGAAATGATCGACGAAGAGGAATTCCCGGCCGCTGACCAGTTGTTCCGAGATGTCGCCGGCCATGTTGAAGCCGAAGTGCCAGCTGCCGCCCTTCGCGACGTCCATCCCTTCTTCCTGGCCGAAGGCGGGAAGGCTGCTCTCGATGAAGACGAGATGGCTGACCTCGTCGGGCCACTGCGCGGCATATGCGAAAGCGACATGTCCGCCCACGTCGTGGCCGACGATCGCGATGCGCGACACGCCGAGCGCCTGAACGAATTCCCGCAAGCGGCGGGAAATCGTCTTCTTGTCGAAGCCACCCTCCGGCTTCGACGTGAAGCCGAACCCGGGGAGGTCGGGCGTGATCACGTCGTATCCATCGCTGAGGAGGGGGACGACCCTCCGCCAGGCAAACGACGTCTGGGGCCAGCCATGAAGCAGGACGATCGGAGTGCCAGAGCCGGCGCGCCTGTAGGCGAACCGAACGTCGCTCGTACGTAACGACTCGTAGGAAGCTGCGTCGCGGCTCAATGCCATGTCTCCCGAAGAACTGGTCCCGACGTCCGCTTCGCGGAGGCCTGACTCACGGCGATGGGGTACGTGCGACGACCGCCACCGTCGCAACGAGCAGTTCTTTGACATAAACAGTTCTCAAATGCAAACTGATAGGCAATAAGTTTATATATGAGAACAATCCTGATCTCGATATTCTGGTCTCGCGTCAGGCCAACGATCCGGACGGCGTCCGCAGCTTCATCAACAGGACAGGGCGGACGCTCGCGCCGATGAAAGCGCATGAGCGGCCCATCCGTACTTCCCGAGATGGCACCGCGAAAATTGCTTCAAGCAGTGAGGCAGCCTGTCGACGCAGTAATCCTCTGACCGACACCAAGCTGGCCAGCCCATCGGGCCGTCGCTGTCGTATGCGTAGTCCTCGGAAACCCACAGCCCTCGCGGCTTGTCCTCGGCATGGGGCCGCTGCTTGACAGAGACGACCAAGCTTAGCCGCTTCGCCGAGTAATGGGTCAGCTCGGGGTAAGCGCCCATCACGCTTCCCCCGAACAGGAGAGGGGCGGAACAGCCTGAGAACGCGCTCCACGGATTTTACACGGATTGACACGCCGTGTTCCGCTTGCGTTCGCCGATGTGTGCCGACGAGCCTCAGGCGAGGCTACTCCTAAGCTATTGGTTTTCTTGGAGAATGGCTGGTGCTGCGAGAGAGGATTGAACTCTCGACCTCTCCATTACCAATGGAGTGCTCTACCACTGAGCTACCGCAGCAGGACCGTTGGCCTTGAACGCCGGATCGCCGCGGGTGAGGCGGGAGCGGGCGTGGCGTCGTTCCGAAGCGGCGTCCTGATGCCACAAGCCCCCGCCGGACGCAACCCGTAGGCTTCAGTCGGCGAGCAGCAATTGCCTGTCGATCCGGAAGAGCCGGCCGTCGCCCAGCATATGCGCCGTCATGCCGGCGCGGAACAGGGGGCGGAAGGCGGCGTCGCGCAGGTTCAGGCCGCCGGCATAGGCGCCCATCGCCGGCAGGATGCAGCGCTGCTCGGAGAGCGCGAAGCTGCGCCGTCGCAAGGCGCGCCCGCGCATCCTGATCTTGGCCGCCGGGTGAAGATGGCCGGCGATCTCGCAGCCCGTTTCGGCCGTATCGGGTTCATGGCGCAGCGTGACGTCGCGCAGATCGAGCGTCGCGGCGCTCTCGCCGCCCATGGCCCGGCTGATCGCGGGGTCGTGGTTGCCGGTGATCCAGAGCCAGTCGCGGCCCTTCTGGAGCAGGCGCAGCGCTCGCAGATCGGCGGCGCTGATCCGTTCCTCCGCGCCGCGATCGTGAAAGCTGTCGCCGAGCGCGATGACCCGGGCCGGCGCATGGCGCAGGATCGCCGCAGTCAGCGCCGCGATCGTCGCGGCCGAATCATAGGGCGGCAGGAAGATGCCGCGCGCCGCATAGGAGGAGCCCTTCTCGAGATGCAGGTCGGCGACGACGAGGGTCCGCTCCTCCGGCAGCCAGAGCGCGCCGGAGAGATCGGGCACCAGCGCGAGCCGGCCGAGCATCAGGGTCTCGGCCGGGCGTGCGACCAGATCGGTAGCTGCCAGCAGCGTCACGCCATCGCCTCTTCGAGCATCATCGCCTCGGCCTCTGCCAGGATCTCATCGGCTGCCTCGCCATGTACCGCCTCGCGCCCGATCTCGAGCATCACCGAGACGCTGAGCGGCGAAACATGATCGAGCGGCTGATGCACGATTCGGCCGCTGATTCGTGTCAGCATTTGAGCCAGCCGCCCGATATCGAGCAAGCCCGTCGCCGCATCCGCCCGTGCGGCTTTCAGCAGCACGTGGTCCGGCTCGTGCCGGCGCAGCACGTCATAGACGAGGTCGCTCGACATCGTCACCTGCCGGCCGCTCTTCTCCTGGCCGGGGAAGCGCCGCTCGATCAGCCCGCCGATCACGGCGCAGGCGCGGAAGGTGCGCTTCATCAGGGCCGATTCCGCCAGCCATTCCTCGAGATCGTCGCCGAGCATGTCCTGCGCGAAGAGCTCGTCGAGCGAGAGCGCGCCGCGCGCGATCGCGGCCGACATGTCGCCCAGCGTCCAGACCGCGATGCCGTAATCGTTGCAGACGAAGCCGAGCGGCCGCATGCGGGCCCGTTCCAGGCGCCGCGTCAGCAGCATGCCCAAGGTCTGATGCGCGAGGCGTCCCTCGAACGGATAGGCGACCAGGTAGAAGCGCCCGCTTCGCGGAAAAGTCTCGATCAGCAGCTCGCCGGGCTTGGGCAGGCGCGAGCGCAGCCTTTGCGCGTGCAGCCAGGCAGAGACCTCGTCCGGCAGCTTCTCCCATTCCTTGGGGGAGGCCAGCATCGCGCGGACCCTTGCCGCGAGGAAGGTCGAGAGCGGGAACTTGCCGCCGGCATAGGACGGGATCTTGGGATCGGTGCCGGGCGCGGCTCGCGAGCAGACGACTTCGTTCTCGACGATGCCCTCCAATCTCAGGACCTCGCCGGCGAAGACGAAGGTGTCGCCCGGTGTCATCGTCTCGGCGAAATATTCCTCGATCTCGCCGAGCATCCGGCCGCCGCGCGTCAGCATGCCGGGCTGGCCGGGGCGCCCCATGCGCAACCGCCCCAGCCTGACCTTGAGCATGGTCGACTCGACGATGGTGCCGACATTCATGCGGTATTGCTGGATCACGCGCGGGTTGCTGGCGCGGTAGAGCCCGTCCTTGCCGCGCCTCAGCTTGGCGAAGCGCTCATAGCTGCGCAGCGCATAGCCGCCGGTCGCGACGAAGTTCACCGTGGCGTCGAAATCGGCGCGGGCGAGCCCGGCATAGGGCGAGGCAGTGCGGATCTCCTCATAGAGCGCGTCGGGCTCGAACCCGTTCGAGCAGGCGACGCCGAGCACATGCTGGGCCAGCACGTCGAGCGCGCCGGTCCGCGGTTCCGGCGTGTCCTGTGCTGCCTCCGCGACCGCCTCGAGCGCGGCGCGGCATTCGAGCAGCTCGAAGCGGTTGGAGGGGACGAGCAGCGCCTGCGAGGGTTCGTCCATGCGGTGGTTCGAGCGACCGATGCGCTGCATCAGCCGGCTCGCGCCCTTGGGCGCACCGATATTGACGACGAGATCGACATCGCCCCAATCGATGCCGAGATCGAGCGTCGAGGTGCAGACCACGGCCTTGAGCTTGCCGGCGGCCATCGCCGCCTCGACCTTGCGGCGCTGCTGCGCGTCGAGCGAGCCGTGATGCAGCGCGATCGGCAGGTTGTCGTCATTGATGCTCCACAGGCCCTGGAACATGAACTCGGCCTGCATGCGCGTGTTGACGAAGACGAGCGTCAGGCGGTGGTCGAGGATCGCATTGTAGACGTCGCGGATGGCATGGCCGGTCGTGTGGCCGGCGAGCGGGATGCGGCTGGCGGTGTGCATGATGCCGATGCGCGCGCTCGCGCCGCCCTTGACCGTGACGAGCCCGGCCGGCGTCCCGGTGCCGCCGAGATAGCGCTGCAGATCGGCCGGCTCGCGCACGGTGGCCGAAAGCCCAACGGCGCTGAGCCGAGGGGCGAGGCCGCGCAGGCGGGCGAGATCGAGCGCCAGCAGGTCGCCGCGCTTCGAGGTCACCAGCGCATGCAGCTCGTCGAGCACGACGCGGCGCAGATTGGCGAAGAACGGTTTCGCGTCGCGATGCGAGACCAAGAGCGCGAGCTGTTCCGGCGTGGTCAGCAGGATGTCAGGCGGTCGCTCGATCTGGCGCGTGCGCTTGGCGGCGGAGGTGTCGCCGGTACGGGTCTCGATCTTGATCGGCAGCGCCATCTCGGCGATCGGCGTCTCGAGATTGCGCGCGATGTCGACGGCGAGCGCCTTCAGCGGCGAGATATAGAGCGTGTGCAGGCCTTCGCGCGCGGAGCCATTCTCGGTCAGCTCGACCAGCGAGGGCAGGAAGCCGGCCAGCGTCTTGCCGGCGCCGGTGGGCGCGACCAGCAGGGTCGAGCGCCCGGCGCGCGCTTCTTCGAGCAGGGCGAGCTGATGCGGCCGCGCGCTCCAGCCGCGGCTGGCGAACCAGGTCGAGAAGCGTTGCGGAAGGAGGGGGGCGGGCGCGTCCATGCTGAACAAAGATAGAACGGCTTGGCCCGGGAGGGAATGGCCGTGCCGTCAGGCCTGATCCTCGTCGAACCGCGCAGCGACATCACGATGGCGTTCGAGGATCCGCACGATCTCGACCGTATCGTTGAGATAGCGGAAGAAGATCACATAGCCCTTGAAAGCGAAGCTGCGCATGTCGGAGCGCAGTTCTGGCCTCGGTCGGCCGATCAGGCCGGGAAGCCGGGCCAATTGCTTGCATTGTTCCTGCAGAGACCCGGCAAAAAACTCCGCAACCTGTCGGTTGCCGCTGCTCCTGCGGATGAAACGCGCGATGGCGACAAGATCGCGCCTGACAGCATCGCCATAGCGCAATTCGCGCATCAGGGCTTCACGGCGTCGGCGGCATCCTCTTGGTCGAGTGCGGCTTCGATGGCAGCCGCGACCTCCTCATCGGTGTGCGAGCCGCCTTCTTCGATCGCGGCGTTCAGCGTATCCCGCAGCGCCCGGAGTTTCGCCTCGCGCTCCTCGACGAGCCGCAGACCTTCGCGCACCACCTCACTGGCCGAGCCATAGCGGCCGGTTTCGACAGCGGAGGCGACGAACTCCTCCCAGCGTCGGCCGATCGAGACATTCATGTCCGGTTCCTCTCTGGGAGGAGAATAACATAATATGCGCAAAAATGGCTATTGCAGCGAGCGCGTCAATTCCGCTCTGCCACCACCAGAAGCCCCGGCACCGGCCTGTCCCGGTCCTGCCGCGTGCTGGCCTCCTCGATCCGGACCGGCAGCAGCCGGGTCTCGCTCAGCTTTTGCCTGAGCCAGAGCTCGGCATGGGCGAAGCGCCGGTCCTCGCCGACGATCACGCCGCTGCCGTCATGGCTCTGCACGGTGAAGGCGAGAAGCCCGCTGCGCTTGAGCACGCGCGCGCTCTGCGCGAAGGCCGGGGTGAGGTCGCCGAGATAGACGAAGACATCGGCCGCGATGACGAGGTCCGCCGAATGGTCCGGCCGGCTCGCCAGGAAGCTGGCGAGGCCCGCGACGGCGAGCTTGTCATAGAGCGGCCGGCCATCTCCTTGCGTCTTGGCGCGCGCCTTCTCGACCATGCGCGGCGAGAGATCGCAGCCGGCGAGGAAGCCGGTCTCGGCGCGGATCGCTTCGCCCATCAGTCCGGTGCCGCAGCCGAGATCATGGACCATGTCGAAATGGAACGGCCGTTCGATCTGCTGGCAGGCGCGCGCGAGGGCCGCCTTGAGGAGCGCGGGCGCGCGGTATTGCAGCGCCTCGATCAGGTGGCTGTCGAAGCGCTCGGCATAGTCGTCGAACAGGGTGCCCGAAAAATTCTCGGAGGCGGCGTCCTCGGCCGGCATCGCACCGATCCGCGCGAGGTCGAGCCTGGCGCCGAAATGATCGGCCGGGTCGAGCTCCAGGCATTGCCGCCAGGCGGTGGCGGCGTCCTCGTTGTGCCCGAGCGCCTCCTGGGCGAGGCCGAACAGATGCCAGGCCGCGGTGAACCCGTAGGCCTCGCTCAGCGTTTGGTCGAGGATCTCGATCGCGGCCTGGGCATCGCCGTCTTTCAGCGCCGCTTCCGCCCAGGCATAGCGCCGGTCGAGCCTGGGGTCGCCCGAGCCGGTGGAATGCACGCTGCTGCCCTTTTCGATCATGGTGGCGGGTTTATCTGAGGAGGATGACACTGGCCAGACAGAGCAGCCCGCAGAGTTGGCGCCCCTCGCAGCTGCTGATCCCGACGCCCGCCGGCCTCTTTTGTCCGCCGGCCGATATCCATATCGACCCGGTGCGGCCGGTGGCGCGCGCGCTGATCACCCATGGCCATTCCGACCATGCCCGCGCCGGCCATGGCGCGGTCCTGGCGACGCGCGAGACCCTGGCGATCATGGCATTGCGCTATGGCGAGGGTTTCACCGGCACGCGGCAGGAGGCGGTGCCGGGCGAGGTCACGCGCATCGGTCCGGTCGATTTCCGCTTCGTGCCGGCGGGACATGTGCTCGGCTCGGCCCAGATCGTGGTGGAGTCGAAGGGGCTGCGCATCGTCGTCTCGGGCGACTACAAGCGCGAGCGCGATCCGACCTGCGCCGGTTTCGAGCCGGTGCCCTGCGACGTCTTCATCACCGAGGCGACCTTCGGCCTGCCGGTCTTCCGGCATCCGCCGGCCGCGGCCGAGGTCGCCAAGCTGCTCGAATCGGTCAGGCTTTTCCCGGAGCGGACGCATATCGTCGGCGCCTATTCGCTCGGCAAGGCGCAGCGCGTCATGGCTCTGATCCGCGAGGCCGGCTACGAGCGGCCGATCCATATCCATGGCGCGGTGGCCACGCTGACCGAGTTTTACGAGGCGGAGGGCGTGCCTCTCGGCGAGATCCGTCTCGTCTCGGCCGGCGAGCGCAAGGCGCTGGGCGGCGAGATCGTGATCTGCCCGCCGAGCGCCATCCAGGACCTCTGGGCCCGCAAATTCCCCGATCCGGTCACCGCTTTCGCCTCGGGCTGGATGCGGGTCAGGGCCCGCGCCCGCCAGAAGGGCATCGAGCTGCCGCTGATCATCTCCGACCATGCCGATTGGGACGATCTCCAGGCGACGATCCGCGAGACCGGGGCCGGCGAGATCTGGGTCACCCATGGCGAGGCCGAGGCGCTGGTGCATTGGTGCGGCACGGTCGGCCTGAAGGCCAAGCCACTGCATCTCGTCGGCTATGGCGACGAAGGCGAGGCGGAGCCTGATGCGGCGCCGGCCGAGGCCGCGCCAAGCGAGGCCGCGCCATGAACCGCTTCGCCTGGCTGCTCGACCGCCTCGCCTATGAGCCGCGGCGCAACGCCAAGCTGGCGCTGATCGCCGACTACCTGCGCACCACGCCCGATCCCGATCGCGGCTATGCGCTGGCGGCGATGACGGGCGGGCTCGTCTTTCAGAATGCCAAGGCGGGGCTGATCCGGGCGCTGATCGCCGAGCGCACCGACCCGGTCCTGTTCGCGCTCTCCTACGACTATGTCGGCGACCTCTCCGAGACGGTCGCACTGATGTGGCCGGCCGCCCATGGCGCCAATGACGTGCCGCATCTGCCGGACGTCGTTGAAGGCCTGCGCCATTCGGGCAAGACAGAGCTCCCCCGCCTCATCGCCTCCTGGCTCGACGCGCTCGACGAGACCGGCCGCTGGGCGCTTCTCAAGCTGATCACCGGCGCGTTGCGGATCGGCGTCTCGGCCCGCCTCGCCAAGACGGCTGCCGCGAGCCTGGGCGGCGTCGCGCCCGACGAGGTCGAGCAGGTCTGGCATGGGCTGGAGCCGCCCTATGAAAGCCTGTTCGCCTGGCTGGAGGGCAGGGCGCCGCGGCCGGAAGAGACCGATCCGGCGCCGTTCCGCCCGGTCATGCTCTCGCATGCGATCGAGGACAGCGATTTCGACAAGCTCGACCCCGCCGCCTTCCAGGCCGAGTGGAAATGGGACGGCATCCGCGTCCAGGCCGCCAGCGGCACCAGGCCCGACGGCACGCGCGTCACCCGGCTCTATTCGCGCACCGGCGAGGATATCGGCGCCTCCTTCCCCGACATCGTCGAGGCGCTGGTGCTGGACGGCGCCATCGACGGCGAATTGCTGGTGCGGCGCGAGGAGGCGGTGCAGAGCTTCAACACCTTGCAGCAGCGCCTCAACCGCAAGAGCGTCACGGCGAAGATGCTGGTCGAATACCCGGCCCATATCCGCGCCTATGACCTGCTCGTCGACGGCGAAGAGGATATCCGCGAGCTGCCGCTGACCGAGCGCCGCAAGCGGCTGGAGGCTTTTGTCGCGCGGCTGGCGAGCCCCGTGGTCGATCTCTCGCCGCCGATCCCCTTCGCCGATTGGGAGGCCCTGACCGCGGCTCGCGCTGATCCCGCCTCGGCCGGCGCGGGCGCCGATGCTGACGCGGTCGAGGGCTGCATGATCAAGCGGCTCGATTCGCCCTATTTGCCCGGCCGGCCGAAGGGCTACTGGTATAAGTGGAAGCGCGATGCGCGGCTGGTCGACTGCGTGCTGATGTATGCCCAGCGCGGCCACGGCAAGCGCTCCTCCTTCTATTCCGACTTCACCTTCGGGGTCTGGCGCGCCTCGCCCGAGGGTGACGAGCTGGTGCCGGTCGGCAAGGCCTATTTCGGCTTCACCGACGAGGAACTGCTCGAGCTCGACCGCTTCGTTCGCCGCAATACGCTGAACCGCTTCGGCCCGGTGCGCGAGGTCACGCATGAGGCCGATAGCGGGCTCGTGCTGGAGATCGCCTTCGAGGGGCTGCAGCGCTCGACGCGGCATAAATCCGGGCTCGCCATGCGCTTTCCCCGCATCAGCCGCATCCGCTGGGACAAGCCGCCGCGCGAGGCCGACCGGATCGAGGCGCTGGAGGCGCTGCTGCCGCGGAGCTGAGCGTCCGTTTTACCTCCAGCCCTCATCCTGAGGAGCCGCGAGGCGGCGTCTCGAAGGATGCTCCAGATCTCTCCGGAGCCTCCTGAACCATCCTTCGAGACGCCATTCCTCCGGAATGGCTCCTCAGGATGAGGGCTCAGAGAGTTGTCAAAGCAAATTCCGAGAGGGGCTCGTCCTGGTCAGCCATGGCCACCCGCCGCGATCAGGAAGGCGCTGGTCAGCAGCACGGCGGCCGCAGCCGCGTGATAGGCGGCGAAGCGCAGGAAGGCCGCGCGCCTGGCGCCTGCCAGCATGTCCTGCGCGATCGGAGCGGGCGGCCGCTCGGCCTCGTCCAGCATCAGCCAGAGTTCGGTTCGCTTGAACGGCCTGGCCGCGGCCTGCTGCGCGAGCAGCAGGAGCACGGCCGTGACGAGCAAGGCGCAATAGCCGCCTGCCTTCAGGGTCGCCGCGAGATTGGCGGAGAGTCCGACCATCAGGCACAGGATGGCAAGGCCCGAGAAGCCACAGGCGCGCGCCGTCGAGATCTCGGCGAGAAGGCGCAGACGCTGGTCCGGATCCTGGCTCATCGGCTTTCCGGCGCTCCGCTACGCAGGATGCCCCAGCTCCGTTTGGCCTCGAAATCACCCTTCCGCGATCAGCGTGCCGATCGTCCCGTCAGCGTGCCATGCCGATGAAGACGGGGATGGCGAGCACCAGCAGCCCCGCCAACCAGATGCCAAGCGAGGCGGCGTCGCTCTGCTGGCGTCCGGTCATGCGTTCGAAGATCGCGGCCGGGACGCCGGCAAGGATGAGGCACGAGACCGAGACCAGGAGCGAGGTGAAATAGAACAGCAGCAGCGGCGAGGAGATGAAGAAGGTCGGCGCCAGCAGGAACTTCACGATGATGAACGCCGGGTCGAAGAAGGGCGAGAAATGCATGCCCGACAGCAGCGAGGCGCCGGCGATGCCGATGAGGAGACCGTCCTGCCGGACCAGCTTTTCGCGGTCGTCGGATTTTTCGTGGTTGTGGCTCATGGCGCGGCTCCCGTGATTGTGGGCAGGAGCCCGAGCGAACGGATCAGGAAATAGAACGCCACCCGCGCGACCAGCAGCCAGACCACCGCGAAGACGTTGAGCAGCGGCGGCGGCACGATCGCGGGCGTGACCAGCCGCGCCGTGGCGAGGATCGGGTCGGTGATCTGCTTGAAGACCCGCCAGACGACCTTGTCGCTGTCGGGCTGGAACATCAGCGAGAGGATATAGCGGCCGAGCAGCGTGTAGATCATCGCCGCCAGAAGGATGTTGGGCAGATGGAACAGCCAGAAACCGGCTTCTTGAGCCACGCGCGATACTCCGAAGTCGGATGATGTCGGGAGGGATTATGCGGAAAGGCGGGCGAATGACGAGGGGGCGGAACGAATCGTCCCGCCCCCAGGCATGTTCGCTGTCGGGCCAGTCTAGCTGGTCTTCTCTTCCATGATCGTGCCGCCGCGCGGACGCCGGCAGGAATCGACGAAGTCCTGCAGCTCCTTCGACGGCGCCGCGGTCATCCGCGACACCACGAACATCACCAGGAACCCCGCCGGCAGGCCGAAGATCGCGGAGGAGATGTTGTTGATGTTGAACCAGCCGACCTTCGAGGCCAGCGCGTGCGTCCCGCCGACCCAGGTCTCCATGGCGCCCGGAGCCGCCATCGCCTGGGTGAGATTGACCAGCGGCGCGTTATTGATCGGATTGAGCAGCGAGCTCATCCCGAAATAGGCGACGCCGTGGCCGGGGAAGTACCGCGTGACGACGAGGTAGAACAGGCAGAGGCCGAAGCCCGCGATGATGCCTGCGATGGCGCCGGCGCGGTTGGTCCGCTTGTCCCAGATGCCGAGCACCAGCGCCGGGAACAGGCCTGCCGCCGCCAGCGAGAAGGCCCAGGAGACCATCGCCAGGATGTCGGCCGGCCGCTTGGAGGCGGTCCAGGCCGCCGCCACCGCGACGACCACCAGCAGAACGCGCGAGACGACCAGTCGCCGCGCCGTCGGCGCCTTCGGATCGATCATCTTGTAGTAGATGTCGTGCGAGAGCGCGTTGGCGATGGCGAGCAGCAGCCCGTCGGCGGTCGAGAGCGCGGCGGCCAGGCCACCGGCGGCGACGAGGCCGGCGATGACATAGGGCATGCCGGCGATCTCCGGCGTCGACAGCACGACGACGTCGGTGTTGATGCCGAAATCCTGCAGGCGCAGCACGCCGGTATTGCCGGCCAGACCCTGGCAGGCGGCGGTGATGGTCGCGACGCTGTCGGCGGCCTTGCCGCAGATCGTGACCAGGCCGAGCTTGCCATAGGTGAAGACCCAGGCCGGCATGTCGGCGACGTTCTTTCCGATCAGGGTCGAGTAGACCTCGAGCTTCGAGAAGGCCGCATAGGCCGGCGCGGTGAAGTAGAGCAGGAAGATGAACAGCAGCGACCAGGCCACCGACATCCGCGCATCACGCACCGAAGGCGTGGTGAAGTAGCGCATCAGGATATGCGGCAGCGAAGCCGTGCCGACCATCAGGCACAGGATCAGGGCGAAATAGTTCGCCGGGCTGTAGGAGGTGAAGGCGGCGGTGTGCAGCTTCTGCGTCGCGGGCGCGAGCCCGTTCTGGATGAAGCTCTGCTCGAGCTGGGCGATCTGCTCCAGCGCCGCGCCATAGGTCAGCTGCGGGATCGGCAGCCCGAATTTCTGCGCCGACAGGATGATGACCGGAACCAGATAGGCGACGATCAGTACGATATATTGCGCGACCTGCGTCCAGGTGACGGCGCGCATGCCGCCGAGCATGGAGCAGACCAGGATGCCGAGCAGGCCGACATAGACGGCGACGACGAAATCCATGCCGAGGAAGCGCTGGGCGATCAGGCCGGTCGCGAAGATCTGCGCCACCACATAGGTGAAGGAACAGGCGATCAGCACCATCACGCCGAGCATGCGCGCGGTGTTGCCGCCATAGCGCGCGGCCAGGAAGTCGGGAACCGTATAGGCGCCGAACTTGCGCAGGAACGGCGCGACCAGGACCGCGACGAGCACATAGCCGCCGGTCCAGCCAAGCACGAAGGCCAGGCCGTCATAGCCGAGCAGGAAGAGCGAGCCCGCCATGCCGACGAAGGAGGCGCCGGACATCCAGTCGGCGCCCGTCGCCATGCCGTTGTAGAAGGCCGGGACGCGGCGGCCGGCGACGTAATATTCGGAGACCTGGACGGTGCGCGAGACGATGCCGATGAAGGCATAGACCAGGATGGTGAAGCCGACGAACATGTAGCCGAGGATCTGGTTCGGCACGCCGGCCTTCTCCAGAATCGCGACCAGAATCACGAAGGCGGCGAAGCCGCCGGTATAGATGCTGTAGATGCGGCCGAGATTGGAGGTGAAGTCGCCTCCACCCGCTTGAGCTTGCGTTGTCATGATGGCCCCCTCAATCGTCTTCGGCGACGCCGGCTTCACGGTCGATCTTGTCCTGCGCTTTCGCGAACCAGAACAGCATCGCCACGAAGACGATCAAGGAACCTTGCGCCGCCATGTAGAAACCGAGCGGGAATCCAAAGATCTTGATTCCGTTCAACGGCGTGACGAAGGCGTGGATCACGTAACCAAAGAAGAACCACAGCGCCATCATGATCATCATCAGGCGGCTGGTCTTTTTCCAATGCTCGTCCTGTTCTGCATTCATCGGTCGTTTCTCCCTCGCTTGCGCGTTATGATTGTTGCTTATCTCCTGGCCGTCAGAAAGTTCAGCGATAGGAATCAGCCTTGTTGTTCAACGGCCTAACGACAGGTTAGGCGACGAACGAGAATGAAAGAATGTAAACTTAAGACGTAGTTCCTTCGCAGCATGCGAGAATTCGTTGCATTGCAAAAAGACCGGTCGTGGTTCAGAGCGTCCCGGACCCGTCTTGCGATGCCGCGCTTGAGATCATGGCCGCGCATGGGGCAGGATGAGATGCGGGCCGTCGAGGGGATTTCAGCATGAACCGGCAACCATCCACGCGCATCGTGATCGCGGATGATCACCCGCTCTTTCGCGGCGCCCTGCGCCAGGCCGTGTCGCATGCGCTCGCCGGCGCGGAGGTCAGCGAGGTCGGCTCGCTCGAGGCGCTGACCAAGGCGCTCGCCGAGGATGGCGATGCCGATCTCGTCCTGCTCGACCTGACCATGCCGGGCGTGCAGGGGTTCTCCGGGCTGATGTTCCTGCGCGCCGATCATCCCGAGGTGCCGGTCATCGTCGTCTCGGCCAATGACGATCCGACCGTGATCCGCCGCTGCATCGAGTTCGGCGCGCTGGGTTTCCTGCCCAAGACCGCCGAGGTCGAGCAGATGGGCGAGGCGATCCGCGCCGTTCTGGACGGCAGCGTCTGGACGCCGCCGGGCGTCGACCTCTCCGCCCCGGTCGATGTCGAGACCGCGGACATGGTGCGCCGCCTGTCGACGCTGACCCCGCAGCAGGTCAGGGTCCTGATGATGCTGTCGGAGGGGCTTCTCAACAAGCAGATCGCCTATGAGCTCGGCGTTTCCGAGGCGACGGTGAAGGCCCATGTCTCGGCCATCCTGACCAAGCTGAATGTCGACAGCCGCACGCAGGCCGTGATCGCGGCCTCGAAGATCGCCGGCACGGCATGGGCCACGACCGGCGCCTCGGCCACGATCTGAACAGCTCTGCTGACAACCGCCCGCCGTTCAGGTGCGGTTCAAGCGTCTTATGGCCCGTTTCGTTCCTTCGGAGGATACCCGGCAATGGCCAATGGCAATCTCGAACGCTTCATGGGCGGCTCGCTTCTCAGCGTTCTGGTTCGGCTGATCTTCATCTCGCTGCTGGTCGGGGCCGCCATGGCCTTTCTCGGCCTGTCGCCGCGCGGGCTGTTCGACGCGGCGGCGCGCTTCCTGCGCTCGCTGGGCGATCTCGGCTTCGGCGCCGTGCGCGAGGTCGGCCAATGGGTGATCGCCGGCGCGCTGGTCGTGATCCCGCTCTGGCTGCTCTCGCGCCTCTTCGCCTCGCGGCGCTGAGTTCGTCAGAGCGTCTCGCCGCGTGCGATGGTCTCGGCGTCGCGGCCGGTGAGCAGGCCGATCCGCTCGACGCCCGCCTGGCGGGCTTCCTGCGCGAGCCCCGCCTTGATCTCGCCGACCAGGCCCGGCCCCTTGAAGACCAGCGCCGAATAGAGCTGGACCAGGCTGGCGCCGGCCCGGATCTTGGCGAAGGCTGCGGCGGCCGAATCGACGCCGCCGACGCCGACCAGCGGAAACTGTCCCTCGACGCGCCGGAAGGTCTCGGCCAGCAGGCGCGTCGATGGCGCGAAGAGCGGCCGGCCGGAGAGCCCGCCGGTTTCCCGCCGGGCGTCACCGCGCAGGCTGTCGGGCCGTGCGATCGTGGTGTTCGAAACGACCATGCCGTCGATGCCGCGCTTGCGCGCCACCGCGACCATGCCGTCGAGCTCGGGCAGCGTCAGGTCCGGCGCGATCTTGAGCAGGACCGGTGTCGGCCGGTTCGCGCTTTGCGCGGCTTCGTCGCGCGCCGCGAGCGCGCGGGCGATCAGGTCGTCGAGCGCCGATTCGGCCTGGAGGTCGCGCAGGCCGGGCGTGTTCGGCGAGGAGACGTTCACGGTCAGGAAATCGGCGAGCGGCGCGAGGTGCCGGGCCAGGATCGCATAGTCAGCCGCGCGATCGGCCGAGTCCTTGTTGGCGCCGAGATTGACCCCGACGAGGCCGCCGCGCCTGCGCCGCGCCTTGAGCCTCGCCGCGACCGCCTCCATGCCTTCGCTGTTGAGCCCGTAGCGATTGATCACTGCCTCGTCCTCGGGCAGCCGGAAGACGCGCGGGCGCGGATTGCCGGGCTGGGCCAGCGGCGTCACGCCGCCGACCTCGACGAAGCCGAAGCCGAGGCCGAGCGCGCCGTCTACGGCTTGCGCATGCTTGTCGAAGCCCGCGGCGAGGCCGACCGGATTGGGGAAGGCGAGGCCAAAGGCCTCCGTGGCGAGGACCGGATCGTCAGGCCCGGGCCGCAAAGCCGGCGTTGCCGCGAGCGCCGCGATCGTCAGGCGATGCGCGGTTTCGGCGTCGAGCCTGTGGATCAGCGGCCGGGCGAGGGAAAACAGGCTGCCGATCACGCGATATCCTCCGGGAAGACGTGGTGGCCGCTGGCATCCAGGGGCAGCTTTGCGATCCAGCGTACGGTCCCGGGATCGAGCGGCGCGTAGAGGTGAGGGAACAGGGCCCCGCCGCGCGAGGCTTCGTAACGCAGGGCAGGCCCGAGCGTCGCATCGTCGACCGCGATCAGCAGCAGGTCGCGCTGGCCGGCAAAATGCTTGGCCACCGTCTCGCGAAGCTGCCCGGCGCTTGAGAAATGGATATAGCCGTCGGCGAGGTCCACCGGGGCGCCCGAAAAGCGTCCCGCCGCCTCGGCGTCGCGCCAGAGCCCCTCGGGGCAGATCTTGTAGATGAGCGGCAAGGCGGGCCCCGTCGGTTCGGCGTCGCACACGCCATAGCGGCGCTGCTTGTGCGGGGCAAATGACCGTTGTCCCGGCCGCAAAAATCAGATTGAATTCTTATCGGATAGGGGATATTTCCTATTCTTATCCCCGCTTTCCGGACCAGGGCCTCTCCGATGCTGTCCCATGATCAGATCTGGAGCGCGATCGATGCGCTGGCCCAGCGTTATGGCTTCACGCCATCGGGGCTCGCGCGCCGGGCGGGGCTCGACGCCACCACCTTCAACCGCTCCAAGCGTGTCGGGTCGGACGGGCGCGAGCGCTGGCCTTCGACCGAATCGATCGCCAAGATCCTGGCCGCGACGGGCGCGTCCCTCGACGAGTTCATGAGCGTGGTGATGCGCCGCGGCTCGGCGCCGGCACGGACCATCCCGCTGATCGGCTTTGCCCAGGCGGGCTCGGGCGGCTTCTTCGACGATGGCGGCTTTCCGGCCGGGACGGGCTGGGACGAGGTCGCCTTCCCCGGGGTCGCGGATGAAAAGGCCTATGCGCTCGAGATCGCCGGCGATTCGATGCTGCCGCTCTACCGCGACGGCGACACCATCATCGTCTCGCCGACGGCGGCCGTCAGGCGCGGGGACCGGGTCGTGGTCAAGACGATCGAGGGCGAGGTGCTGGCCAAGCAGCTCAAGCGCGAGACCGCCAAGACGGTCGAGCTCGCCTCGCTCAACCCGGAGCATCCGGACCGCGTCCTGGCGCTCTCGGACATCGCCTTCATGGCGCGGGTGATCTGGGCGAGCCAGTAGCGTCAGACCGCCTGCCGCACAGGCAACGCCACCTTGAACACGGCTCCGGTCCGCGAGGGCTCGAGCGTGATCGTGCCGCCGTGGAGTCTAACGAGTTCGGCCGCGATGGCGAGGCCAAGCCCGGTGCCGCCGGGATTGACCGAGCCGCGGAAGGCCTGGAACAGATTGGCCTTTGCCCGCTCCGGCACGCCCGGCCCGTTATCGGCGACGCGCAGGACGACCTCGTGGCCCTCATCCGCGGCACTGACGGTCAGGACCGGATGGCGGCCGGGCTCGGCGCCGGCCTGGGTCAGCGCCTCCATCGCGTTGCGCATCAGATTGAGCAGGACCCGCGCCATCTGGTCGGGATCGCAGGGCAGGGTGAGCTCGGCCGGCACCTCGTTGGCGAAGCTCACGGCCGTGTTCTCGACGAGGCCGAGCAATTCGCCCGATTCGGCCACGAGCTGGCGCAGCGCCACGTCCTTGAGCGCCGGCGTGGCCTCGGCCGCGCGGCCATAGGCGAGCGTCGCCTGGCAGAAGGTGATGGCGCGGTCGAGCGTCGCGATCAGGCGCGGCGCGAAGCGGCGGATCTTCGGGTCGCGCGTCTCGGTCAGCCGGTCCGACATCAGTTGCGCGGCGGCCAGCATGTTGCGCAGGTCGTGATTGATCTTGCTGACCGCCAAGCCGAGCTCGGCGAGATGCTTCTTGGTGCGCAGCTCGTCCGCCAGCGTCATCTGCATGCGCGCCAGCGCCCGTTCGGCCTCGCCGATCTCGTCGGCACGCTGCGTCGGCGCGATGATCCGGCGCGGATTCTCCGGATCGATCTCGAACTCCATGACATTGGCAGCGAGCTGGCGGATCGGGCCGACGATGAGCCAGTTCAGGGTGAGATAGACCAGCACGGCCGTCAGCCCCGAGATCACCAGCGAGAGCAGCAGGATATTGGCCGAGAAGACCAGCATCGCGCGCCGCAACGGTTTCTCGTCGATCACCAGCTCGACGAAATCGGCGCCGCCGACGGCGTTGCCGATGACGCGGATCGGCAGGTCATGCGCCGGCTTCACAAGCACCCTGACCGCCTCGGTGATGGCGCTGACCCAGTTCAGCTCGCGCAGGTCCACGGTGTTGGCGACCTCGGGGGGCATGCCCGCATCCAGGCTGAGCAGGCGCCGCGCCCCGCCGACGCGGGCCGCGATGGCGCGCGCGCCGACGCCCATCAGCAGCCGGTTCTCGCTGCCTTCGGGCAAGCCTTCCGCGGGCGCGCCCTCGAGGACCAGCGCTGCGACCTGCGCCGCGGCGAGCCGGTCGTTGAGCCAGTTGCGCCGGAAATTGGCGACCGAAGGCAGATAGATCAGCACTTCGGCCAGCATCACGAAGAGCACGGTCAGCATCAGGAGCTTTGCCGAGAGGCCGAGCCGCGTCAGGCCCCGAGGCACGCTGACCGATAGTGAATGCGTATCGAGCTTGGGCTCCTGCATGCGATGAGCTTACCCGAATCGGCGCAGGAAGCCGATGAGCCGGCGAAGGCCCGGCTTGGCCGCGAGCGGAGCGTAGAAGGAGACCGCCGCGCGCTTCGAGACTTCCGAGAAGGTCGGGTAGGGGAAGACCAGCCCGGCCATGTCCTTCACGCTCATGCCTTTCTGTATGGCCATGCACCAGGGAACGATCAACTCGCCGGCGCGCGCGCCCACGATCGTGACGCCGAGGATGCGTCCCTTGCGGTTCGTGACGAGCTTGAGGAAACCTTCGGTCTGCCGTTCGGCCTGCGCCCGGTCGTTCTCCGCATAGGGCCAGCGCTGGATCCGGATCTCGCCGGCCGTTTGGCGTGCCTGGTCCTCCGAGAGTCCGACGGCGGCGAGCTCGGGAGCGCCATAGGTCACGCGCGGGATGGCTGTCATCTCGGCTTTCACCGGCAGGCGAAACAGCGCGTTCCGGACGACGAGGCCGGCATGGTAGTTCGCGACATGAGTGAATTGCAGGCCGCCCGCCGCGCCGCTGGCGCAATCGCCGATGGCGTAGATACGGCGGTTGGCCGTACGCAGGCCCCTGTTGACGATCACGCCCTTGGCGTCGCTGGCGACGCCGGCCAGTTCGAGATCGAGCTCCTCGATATTCGGCTTGCGCCCGGTCGCCAGGAGCAGATGGCTGCCTTCGATCACTGTTTCGGAGCCGTTCTCGCCGGCCGCGACCAGGCGCACGCGGCTGCGTGATTTTTCCACGCGCAGGACCCGCATCCCCTCGTGGATCGTGATGCCCTCGCGCAGCAGGGCGCGCCGCATGATCGCCGCTGCCTCCGCGTCCTCGCGCGAGAGCAGGCTCTCGGCCTCGACGATCGTCACGGCGCTGCCGAGCCGCTGCATGGCCTGGGCGAGCTCGACGCCGATCGGCCCGCCGCCGAGCACGATCAGCCGCTCGGGCCGGCGGGTGAGGCTGAAAATCGTCTCGTTGGTCAGGAAGGGGACATTCTCCAGCCCCGGGATCGGCGGCGCGGCCGGCCGCGAGCCGGTGGCGATGACGAAGCGTCGCGCCTTGATCACTCGATCGCCGACCAGCACGGTGTTGCGGTCGCGGAACCGCGCCTCGCCCTTGATCACGGTCGCGCCCAGGGCCGTGAAACGCTCGACCGAATCGTTCGGAGCGATCGCGGCGATGACCCCGGCGACATGGTCGTGAACCTGCGCGAAATCGACCTGCGGCTCGCCTGCCGCGATGCCGAAGCGGCCGGAGCCGCGAGCCGCCTGCGCCCGTTCCGCGGCGGCGAGCAGCGCCTTGGAGGGAACGCAGCCGACATTCAGGCAATCGCCGCCCATCCTGTCGCGCTCGATCAGCACGACGGGCACGCCGAACAGCGCCGCCGCCGCCGCGACCGAGAGCCCGCCCGAGCCGGCTCCGATCACGCAGATATCGGGGGTCAGCGGCGAGCCTGCAGTCACGTCTTGCCTCCCTGGCCGGTCTTGCGACGCTTGCTGATGCGTCGCCAGGCTATCGGAATCAAGGCCACCAGGCCCAGAAGCGCCAGCGCGATCAGCAATTCGGGGGTCAGGACCGCCGTGAGATCGAATCTCTTGGCGCAATCGCTGCGGCCCGCGGCCTTGCAGGCATAGAGCGCGCTCTTCTGCGCGGCGACGACCGAATCGAGCCCGGCTCCCGCGACCGAGAAGGCGAAGGTGCCGGGGATGATGCCGATGAAGGTCGTCCAGGCGAAGACCTTGAGGGGAATGTCTCCTAGCGCCGCGGCGAGGTTGACGAGCCAGAACGGAAACGCCGGCACCAGCCTGAGAAAGAGCAGGTAGGACACGGCGTCGTCCCTGAAGCCGCCGAGGATCTTGCTCAGCGCCGGCCCGGCCCGCCGCTGCAAGGTTTCTCCAAAGGCCGAGCGCGCCGCCAGGAAGACGATGATCGCGCCGAGCGTCGCCGCGACGACCGTGACGGCGCCGCCGAGGATGCCGCCGAACAGGAAGCCGCCGAGCAGGGTCAGCAGCGCCGCCCCCGGCACGGAGAGCGCGACCGAGGCGGCATAGCCCAGCGTATAGAGTGCGAGCGCGGTGATCTGGTCGGCCGCGACGAGTTGCTTCAGCTCGTCGCGCTTCTTCACCGCGTCGTCAATATTGATGTAGTGGTGGAGCCCGCCGGCATAGGCGGCGGCCATGGCGGCCAGCAGGATCGCGAGCGGCAGGAAGCGTCGCCAGGCCGGCCGATCCTGCGCCGCCGCGTCGGCAGGCCGCCTCGGCTCGGTCATCTCGCGCGTCCCCTTGTCCCCGACTGGGATCTGACGGTTGTCTAGACGATGCGGGGCGCAAGCGCATCGCAAGGTCACCACCTCGTGAGCGCCTGCGATCCGGCAGGGTCAGGCGACGTTGCGCCCCTTGTCGGGCGAGAAGCTGGAGACCGGCTCGGGCTTGCCGAAGAAATAGCCCTGCGCCCGGTGCGCGCCGAGCAGTTGCACGGCGATGCGCTGCTGCTCGGTCTCGATCCCCTCGACCACGACATTCATCGAAAGCCGGCGGGCGAGCTGGCAGACGGCCTCGATGATCGCCTTCGAGGCTTCGTTGGCATGCACGTCGCGGGTGAAGCTCTGGTCGATCTTCACCTGGGCGAACGGGTAGGTCGAGAGATAGCCGAGCGAGGAATAGCCGGTGCCGAAATCGTCGAGCGCGAATTTGACGCCGAGCGCGCGCAGGTCGTGGATGACCGAGAGCGTGCCCTTGTTGTCCTCGATCAGCAGCGATTCCGTGACCTCCAGCGTCAGGCGCTGCGAGCCGAGGCCGGAGGTGATGAGCGCGTCCTTGACCGTCTCGACGATGCGGCGCGGCTCGCGGAACTGGAGCGGCGAGATATTGACCGAGACGCCGATCTCGCTCGGCCAGGCCGCCGCATCCTTGCAGGCCTGCCGGATCGCCCAGTCGCCCATGGCGGCGATCAGCCCGGATTGCTCGGCGATCGGGATGAAGACGCCGGGCGGCACCATGCCCCGGGTCGGGTGGCGCCAGCGCATCAGCGCCTCGCGGGTGACGATCTCCTGCGTCTTCAGATCGATGATCGGCTGGTAGTAGAGCTCCAGCGTCCGGTCCTCGCAGGCCTTGCGCAGGTCGATCTCGATCTCGTGCCGGTCGAGCATCTCCTCGGCCATGGTCGGATTGAAGAAGGTGAGCGTGTTCCGCCCCGCCGCCTTCGCCTTGTAGAGCGCCGTATCGGCATGGCGCAGCAGGTCGGCCGGGTTGGCGGCGTCGTGCGGCGCCATCGCGATGCCGACGCTGGCGGTGACATAGACCGTCTTGGTGTCGATCTGGAAAGCCCGCGCCATCGCGTCGATCATGCGCTGGGCGATGGTGGTGACGATGGCGTGGTTCGCCGAGGGCAGGATCAGGACAAACTCGTCGCCGCCGAAGCGCGCCAGCAGGTCGCCGCCGCGGATGGCGCCGCGCAGCCTGCTCGCCGTCTCGGCCAGGACGCGGTCGCCGATATCGTGCCCGAGGCTGTCATTGACCTGCTTGAAGCCGTCGAGATCGACATAGAGCAGCGCGAAGGCCTCGCCGGTCCGCTCCAGCTTGCGGAAGGCCCCTGCCAACTGGGTGTTGAACTCGAAGCGGTTGGCGAGCCCGGTCAATTCGTCGAAGCGGGCCATCCGCTCGATCCGGGCCTCCGTCGCCTTTCGCTCGGTCGCGTCCTCGGTCAGCATCAGCACGCCGCCCTCGGCGGCCGGCGCGATGGTGACGACGAGCAGGCGGCCGCCGCGGGTCTGGAGCTCGCGGCTCACGGCCAGCTGCGACTGCTGCACCTCGCCGAGCGCGCCCCTCACGTCGCGGACCTGGTCGGCGCCGATGACCTGCCGCTCGATCAGGAAGCGCGCGATCGCCGTCAGCGGCGTCCCGGGCAGGGCGAGCGTGTCGGGAATGCCGTAGAGCGTGCGGTGGGGCGTGTTGCAGACCGCGAGCTTCAGGCTGCGGTCATACATGGCGAGGCCGTGGATCATCGTGTTCAGGGCCGCATCGAGCGTCAGGTTCTGCGAATGCAGCGCCGAGGCCAGACCCTTCGACTGCTTGGTCGCTTCGCTCAGCGCGAGCAGGTTGCGATGCAGCGAATTGGTGATCGCGATGTTCGCGGCCACATACAGGAACGCGAAATAGCCGATGTAATGGTAATAGACGTTGTTGGCCTGGACCAGGCCGATGGCCATCGGCACGCAGAAGGTCAGGAGCTGCACCGCCACGAATTTCGGCCGGCCGGCATTGCGGGAGACGTAGCCTGACGCCAGCGCGATGGTCGAGGCGACCGAGGTGATATGCGCCGCCGGATCGTCGGTTTGCGTCAGCGCGATATAGCAGCTGTAGCCGAGCACGGCGCTGAACACCGTCGCGCCGAGGAAATACTCGCGGTCCCAGCGCCGCGTCTCGGCGAAGCTGTCATCGGAATGGTCGCGCCTGCGATAGGTGACGACGGTCATGAACCTGAGCACGACGACCAGCGTCACCAGCAGCGTCAGGGTCAGGAAAATGCTGGCATCGGTCGCGACCCAGCACAGAAAGGGCGTCAGGATGCCGGCGATTCCGCCGGGAATGATCGATCCGGGCGACGAGAACAGCGAGCTGACGAGCAAGCGATAGCCCGGCAGGTCGAACTCCTCGCGGACTTCGCCCGGTCTGCCGTTCAGAAGCCCTTTGAAAGCACCCGCCATCCATTCCCGCCCTGCGAAGGCCTCAGGCGCGGGAAGGCGTGTCGTTCGCCCGAGTCCGCGCCGGTTAAACCCTTAGGCGGAACAGGTAAATGTTTCGTGAGCCGGGTAGCGCGGTCAGAGGGCCTTCGCGCTTTGCAACGCAGGGTTGGAAGGGCGCTGGTAGACCCGCGCCAGCATCCGGTCCTGGGTCTGGGCGATGCGCTGCAGTTTCGAGATGGCGCTGGGGTTGAGGCGGAGCATGCAGTCGGTCCAGATCTGGCCGAGATGCTCGAGCTCGTCCCGCAGGTCGCCGGCGCGGCGGTTGAAGGCCGAGAACAGCGCGGTCCTGGCCGCGTGAGTCGGCAGGGAATCGCTGGCATATTTGCGGATCCAGTCCTCGCCGGTCCCGGTCGGAACCACCGCCTCGAGCCCGCCGGCCTCCATGAATGCGGCGGCGCTCATCTCCTCGCCGGAGAGCAGCATGCGCTCGGCGGCGCGCGGCCCCATCCGGCGCGACAGGACCGCGACCGCGGTGATCGGGAAATGGTTGAACTTGATCTCGGGGTAGACGAATGACGCCTGCTCCTCGGCGATCATGATGTTGCACGAGCGCGGCGCGTCGATGCCGCCGCCGATCGCCTTGGCGTGGATGGTCGAGAGCGTGATCACCAGGCCGTTGAGCCCGCTCGCGTTCCACACCGCGCCCTCGATCGAGAGCCGGGCATATTCGGCCAGTGCGGCGCGGTCGTTCTTGGCCAGGCAGTCGAGATAGAAGTCGAGATCGCCGCCGAGCGTGAAGAACGGCCCGGTTCCGCGGAAGGCGAGGAAGCGCACCGGTGCGCCGTGATACTGGTCCGGCGCCCCCCAGAGCGCGTGGATCGCCTTCTGGATCTTGCCGAGGCTGTCGAGCAGCTGAAGCGTGAAGACCGGCTTCAGCTCCGGCTTGATCGTCACCCACAGCGTCTTGATCTCGGCCTCATAGGCCAGCTGCACCTCGGGCAGGAACCCGGCCTTGTGGCGCAGCGCGTCGATGACCTCGCAGCATTCCAACGGCGCCGCGGGAGTGGACTGGGTGTGTGAAGTGAAGGCCTGGAGCATGCCGCAAATCCCGTCGTGTCACACCGTGGAACGCCCGCACAGGGTAGGCGAAGTTAATGAACTGTAAACGCCAACCCATCGAAATGGTTAATTTCATTAAGTTTTGTCGCTGCTACCTTGGTTGACAGCGTGGCGCTGCTGGCTCCCGCTCATATCCCAGGCAAGAAACGCCCAGGGCATGCGGCGGTGCGAGCCTCCGGCGAATTGCAAGCCCTGTGCCCGCGGGGATGGCTGGTTCAGGCGGGGTGCGAATCGGGCCGGGAATGGTTCGCTCGCGTCCAAAAACGCGATATCGGCCGGGATTTTCGCGCAGCAGGCGAAGTCGTCCCGGTCCGGTGATTTGGGCTTTGCTTTGGAGCGGCCAGCGCTGCCGCCCCAACGCGGCACAATTTCGTCCCGGCGCGGAGACGACGGCGAGGATCGTGATATATTTTGACGGAGGCCGATTTCGCGCGGCACGCCAGGCGAAATCGCAGGCCGGGGCGGCGTCGCGCGCAAGACGCTCCGGAGCCGTGGCCGGCGATTGTCGCGCGCGGAAAACTTGTTCAAGCCGTCGCGTGACGCTAACCACGCTGATCATGCGCCGCTATTTCGCCGCGATCCGAGCGTTGAACCGCCCATTGCCGAGTTGATGCCTTGAGCCGCCAACCAACCGCAGATGACGAGAAGAGGGCGCGCCTCGCCGCCGCCCTGCGCGAGAACCTGAAACGCCGCAAGGCGCAGGCGCGCGCTCGCCGGGCGGACGAGGCGGACGGGCAGGAACCGGCACCGCCAGCCCAGGCCGACACTCCCCGGTCCTGACCCCACCTTCCCGCGCCGCGCAGTCGCCTTGCCGCCGCTTCCAGCAGGACATCCAGATGGACCGCATCCGCATCACCGGTGGCCAGCGCCTCAACGGCACGATCCCGATCTCGGGCGCGAAGAATGCGGCCCTGCCGCTGATGATCGCGAGCTTGCTCACCGATGAGACCCTGACGCTGGTCAATGTCCCGCGCCTCTCGGACGTGACCGCGCTGTCGCGCATCCTCTCGAACCACGGCGTCGATCGCTCGGTCGCAGGCAAGCGCATCGGCCAGTCGGCCGAAACCGGCCAGACCATCTCGCTCACCGCGCGCCAGATCGTCGATACCTGCGCGCCCTACGAGCTCGTCTCGACCATGCGCGCCAGCTTCTGGGTCATCGCGCCGATCCTGGCGCGGATGGGCGAGGCGAAGGTTTCGCTACCGGGCGGCTGCGCGATCGGCACGCGGCCGGTCGATCTCCTGCTGATGGCGCTTGAGAAGCTCGGGGCCGAGATCGTCATCGAGAACGGCTATGCCCTGGCGCGCGCGCCCAAGGGGCTGCAAGGCGCCGAGATCGTGTTTCCGAAGGTCACGGTGGGCGGCACCCATACTGCGCTGATGGCCGCAGTGCTGGCGAACGGCACGACGGTGATCGAGAATGCCGCGCGCGAGCCGGAAGTGACCGATCTCGCCGCCTGCCTGAGCAAGATGGGCGCCAAGATCGAGGGCGCCGGCACCTCGCGGATCGTCGTCACCGGCGTCTCCCGCCTCGGCGGCGCTCATCACGCGGTCCTGCCCGACCGGATCGAGACCGGCACCTATGCCATGGCGGTGGCGATGACGGGCGGCGATGTCCTGCTCGAAGGCGCTCGCGCCGACCTGCTGCAATCGGCGCTCGACGTCCTCGTCGAGGCCGGCGTCGACATCGCCGCGACCAATGAGGGCATTCGCGTGCGCCGCAACGGCGCCGCGCTGACGGCGGTCGATGTCGATACCGACCCGTTCCCGGGCTTCCCGACCGACCTCCAGGCCCAGCTCATGGCGCTGATGACGCGGGCCAAGGGCACCTCGCGCATCCGCGAGACGATTTTCGAGAACCGTTTCATGCATGTCCAGGAGCTGGTGCGCCTCGGCGCCCGGATCCGGCTCGACGGCGATGTCGCCTATGTCGAGGGCGTCGGCAAGCTCACCGGCGCGCCGGTGATGGCGACGGATCTGCGCGCTTCGGTCTCGCTCGTCATCGGCGGGCTGGCGGCCGAAGGCGACACCATGATCAACCGCGTCTATCACCTCGATCGCGGTTTCGAGGCGCTGGAAGCGAAACTGACGCGCTGCGGCGCGCAGGTGGAGCGGATCAGCGGTTGACGGCGCCCGGTCGGCTCGCCAGAACAGGCCGATGTCCGACGACGCCGCAGACCCGCTCAAGCTGATCGCGCTCGACGCGGAGGATATCGCGATCATCTCCGCTCATTTGCAGGATGCGGTCCTGCATGTCGGCGATGTGGCCTATCGTCCCGCCGAGCGGCGCTTCGCGCTGGCGGCGCGGCGCTTCGACTGGGAGGGCGTGCAGGACGGGCACAAGCGCCGCCGCCTCGCCGCCCTGCATTTCGAGCGCGTCGTCCAGGCGCGCAGCACGAAGATCGACCCAGCCGCGGCCGGCGCCGTCCTCAACCTGCTTGCGATCACCTTCACGGAAGGCGAGAGCCCGGCCGGCGAGATCACGCTGCATTTCTCGGAAGGCGCGGCCATCCGGCTCAGCGTCGAATGCATCGAGGCCCAGATGAAGGACCTCGGCCCGATCTGGGAAGCGGTGGCGACGCCGGATCATCCCGACGGCGCCTGAACCCTCTTCCAGCTCCAGGATACGTGATGCCGATCAGGCTCGATCAGCGAGACCCGGGTTTCGAGCAGGCCTTCGCCGCGCTGCTGACGACCAAGCGCGAGGTCTCGGAGGATGTCGACAGGGTCGCGGCCGAGATCATCGCCGATGTCCGCGCGCAGGGTGACAGGGCGGTCACCGACTACACCGCCCGTTTCGACAAGCTTACCCTGACGCCGGCCAGGCTGCGGGTCAGCGAGGCCGAGATCGACGCGGCCGTCGCGGCCTGCTCCGCCGATCTGCTCGCAGCGCTGGAAACGGCGCGCGCCCGGATCGAGACCTATCATTTGCGCCTGAAGCCGCAGGATTCCTGGAGCGAGGATGAGCTCGGCATCGGCAGCGGCTGGCGCTGGAGCGCGATCGAGGCTGTCGGGCTCTATGTGCCGGGCGGCACCGCGAGCTATCCGTCCTCGGTCCTGATGAACGCCGTCCCGGCCAAGGTCGCCGGCGTCGACCGCGTCGTCATGGTGGCGCCGACGCCGCGTGGCGAGACCAATCCGCTCGTGCTCGCGGCCGCGCGCCTCGCCGGTGTCGACGAGGTCTACCGCATCGGCGGCGCGCAGGCGGTGGCGGCGCTCGCCTATGGCACGCAGACCATCGCGCCGGTCGCGAAGATCGTCGGCCCGGGCAATGCCTATGTGGCGGCCGCCAAGCGCCGGGTCTTCGGCCAGGTCGGCATCGACATGATCGCCGGCCCGTCGGAGGTGCTGGTGATCGCCGATGCCAGCGCCAATCCCGACTGGATCGCGGCCGACCTATTGGCCCAGGCCGAGCATGACGAATCCGCGCAATCGATCCTGCTGACCGACGATGCTGCGCTGGCGGCCGAGGTCGAGAAGGCTGTCCTCGCGCAGCTCGCGACGCTGCCGCGCGCCGCCATCGCCGGCAGGAGCTGGGACGACTATGGCGCGATCCTGCTGGTCGCGGACCTCGAGCGCGCCATTCCATTGGTCGATCGGCTGGCACCCGAGCATCTCGAGATCATCACGGTCGATCCCGAGCGGCTTGCCGGCAGGATCCGCAATGCCGGCGCGATCTTCCTCGGCGGCTATACGCCGGAGGCGATCGGCGATTATGTCGGCGGCCCCAACCACGTCCTGCCGACGGCGCGTTCGGCGCGCTTCTCGTCCGGTCTCGGTGTCGCCGATTTCATGAAGCGGACCTCGATCCTCAAATGCGGCGTCGAGGGCTTGCGGGCCCTGGCGCCGGCGGCGACGCAATTGGCCGAGGCCGAGGGCTTGCAGGCGCATGGACGATCCGTGACGATCAGGCTCAATCGCTGAGTCCCGCACGCCCTGCGATCGGAGGCTGCATGTCCGAAAGCCAATGCCTGGTGGGGGTGACCTTCGACGAAACCTCGCTGGGGCGCGGCTCGCCGGACCAGGAGCACGAGCGCGCCGTCGCGGTCTATGACCTGGTCGAGCGCAACCGCTTCGCGCTGGCGGGTCACGATGGCGGGCCCTATCTCGCGCATCTGGCGCTGGTCGAGCGCCGGCTCGTCTTCGAGATCAAGGACGCCGACGGCGCCGTCGTCGTCACCCATCATGTGTCGCTGACGCCGCTGAAGCGCCTGATCAAGGATTATGCGCTGGTCTGCGAGAGCTATTACGCCGCCATCCGCACCTCGACGCCGGCGCAGATCGAGGCGATCGACATGGGCCGGCGCGGGCTGCATGACGAGGCCGCCGGCATCCTGGTCGAGCGCCTGGCCGGCAAGGTCGAGATCGACCATGACACAGCACGCCGGCTCTTCACCCTGATCTACGCCTTGCACTGGAAGGGCTAGGCCGGGTGGAGGAGGCGCCCCCGCGCAAGGTCCACAGCGTGCTCTTCATGTGCGCGCATAACGCCGTGCGCTCGCCGATGGCGGAGGCGATGGCCAAGCATTTCTTCGGCCGCTCGATCTATGTCCAGTCGGCCGGCGCCCGCAGGGGCGAGGTCGATCCCTTCGCCATCGCGGTCCTCGACGAGATCGGCATCGACGCCCACAAGCACAAGCCGAAATCGATCGAGGAGCTGGAGGAATGGGAGGGCCTGAATTTCGACCTCATCATCTCGCTCTCGCCCGAGGCCCATCACAAGGCGCTCGAGCTGACCCGGACGCTCGCCGCCGATGTCGAATACTGGCCGACGGCGGATCCGACCGCGACCCAGGGCTCGCGCGAGCAGATGCTCGATGCTTATCGCGAGGTGCGCGACGGCCTGATGCGGCGGATCAAGGCGCGCTTGAAGCCGTGAGCGGGCGGTTCAGCGCACCAGCACCGCGCCGCCGCAGCGCACGCCGCTGACCCAGCTGTCGGCCTGGCCGAGCCCGATGCCGAGCGTGCCGAGCACGGCGTTGAGCACCTGGTCGATCGGTGTCGCCGCGCCGCCAATGACGCCGCTGACCAGCCCGCCAAGTCCGGGTAGCGGCAGGCCGAGCCCCAGGGCCTCGACCTTGAGGTCGAGATCGCCGACCAGCCGGGAGAGCAGGGTCGCGGTGAAGTTCTGGGTCGAGGTCGTCCTTTTGTCCGCCCGCAGGATTTCCGGGTAGGTGAAGCTCACCGGGGTTGCCGCGAGATTGGTCATGGTCGCGTGGGCGCGGCCGCTGACCTTGGCGAGGCCCGCGACGTTGAGCAGGACGGCCGAGGGCGGGTTGGGCGCGCTGCGGAAATTGTTGAACTCGGCGTTCGAGACCTGGCCGATCCAGGCGTCGATCAGGGCGGGCGTGACGCCGAGCGTGACGCGCGAGGTCGAGACGTCGCCGGGATTGCACTGGATGCCGGTGAGGCGGGCGGTTGCCGCAGCCAGCTCGAGATAGAGCGGCAGGCGCACCAGCGAGGCCTGTCCCGAGCCGACGAGATCGAGCGTCAGCAGGAGGCGCGTCTGCGCCGTGTGCACGCTCGCGCCGGCCCGGCCGACGCTCACGAGGCTCGTCCCGACCGGGCGCTCGCCGATGCCGAGCTTCAGCGAGACTGCCGCAAGGCCCGGAATGTTGAGCGCGAGCCCGACATCGACCTGGCGCGACCCGTTGGAGATCTGCGCCAGCGCCGACACCATGTCGAGCGCGCTGAGCGAGACCGCCAGCGGGTTCGGTCCCGAAAGCGGCCTTTCGCCGAAGGCGCCGAACGACACGAGCGACCTCAGGTCGACGGATTTCGTCGCCCCCGCCTGCGCCGTCGCGATCTGCGACAAGGCGTTGTTGGCGGCGGTGCTGCTCGTGCCGTGTTCGCGCGCCGCATCCCGCGTCGCAGCCAGCACGTCGCCGAGCCGGACATTGGCCTGCAGCACGTCGTCGAAGCTGGCGGCGGAGAGATTGGCGCGCGTCGCCAGGTGCTTCGAGAAGGTGAACAGGTCGATGCGGGCGCGGGCCAGCGCCTCGTAATCCATCACCGACAGCGACAGGCTGCCGCCGAGCAGGCCGCCGAGCAGCCCGTTGAGGACACCGCCCTCGAGCCGGAGCAGCCGCGAACCGATCGCGAAGGAGGCCTGGGCATCCTGCACGGCGATCGCGCGTGTTCCGATCGGCACCTCGCCGGCCTCGATGCTTGTCATCGCGGTCTGTGCCGGGCGCGGCTCGGAGGCGGCCGAAGCGGCGAGCACGCGCCCGAGAAACATCGGGGTGACGGCGCGCATCTCGACCCTGACCGCGTTGGCGCTGGCCGACGTGCCGGGCCGGAAGCGGTCATCCGGCGGCAAGGCCGGATCGGGCGTATAGGTGCCGAGCTGCACCGTCCCGACATTGCCGGCGTTGAAGCCGTTGGCTCCGGCGCTCGCCTGCGCAGCGGCGCGTGCTTTTGGCAGGTCGCTGGCGGCGGCGAGCGCGGCGAGGTCGTTGGCGGTCTGCTGGCGGCGCTTCTGATAGAAGAAGCTGCCGACATCGACGGCCATGGCGCCGAAGCCGAACAGGACGACGACGGACACGGCGAACAGCAGAGTCGCTCCGCCGCGCTGGTCGCTCGAAAAGCTGCGAAGAGATCGGATCATGATGGCCTCCGTTAAGGACGACGATCAGTATTTTTCAGTATCCGCCACGCTGGATCACCGCGCGTCGCTCAATCATAGGTTGTGGCAGCGGGGCGAGTATGCTGAGGCTATCGAACAATGAGCCGGACATGTCGTAGGCGACGGTTACTTCAAAGGTCTGTTGCGGCGCGTTGCCGGACCTGGTCGTGACCTTGATCCTGGCCGGGTCGATAAAGGCGTAGGACGTGATGTTCGCCGTTACGAAATCCCGGGCGATCCGGGCTCGCTCGCTGTCATTGAGGCCGGAAACAGAGGCGCGCGCTGCTTCCGCCGCGATCTGCTGGACGCCGTGATAAACGCCGAGCACATAACCGTAACCGATGATGCCAAAGGTCATCAGCAAGAGAACTGGCGCGACGAAAGCAAACTCGACCGCGCTGGCAGCATCGTTATCTCGTATCAAGCGGGTGACTATGCGCATGGCGCGTCTCCCTGAGATGTAAGATACTACCTATGAGTGTGCTCCTGAATATCTTACGAAAGGTAAACGAGGTCATCGAAACAGATCAGGCATTTTAGTGTCGTGAATATTAGGTGAAAATTTACCGGAGCGGTGGCACGGCACCGCGCGGTGAAATCTCACCGGGCAGAGTCGGAGAGACCGTTCGCCATGCAGCCAGGAGGCTTGATCAAGGTTCCGGCGCGAGATGGCGGCGGCATGGCAGGGCGCGATGGCCTCATCGTCCTGCTGGCGCTCGTGGCCGTCAGCGTCGCGGCGCTCTTCAGCCTCCCCCAGGGAAGACCGACAGCGCAGGCTCTCGCGATCATCTTCCCGCCATGGACCCCCGGCCGGGATGCGGTAGCGAGGAGCCTGGAGGCCGGTCATCGGGTCCTGCGTGGCGGCATCTCGCCGTTCATCGTGATCATTGCCGCCGACGCCGATGCGCAGGCCGCGCCGCCGCGCCCACGCGGCGCCTTGTTGATGCTGACATTGCAGGGGCTTTCCGGCTGTCTCGATGCCGGCGCGCCCGAGGACACAGCGCGATGACCTGGACGCTGACGGATATCCGCGTGGGGGTCGCCCGCTTCCTGCTCGGGCTCGCCTTCCTTCATGTGCCGCTTCTGGGGTTGAGCAACTGGTTCAGAGGCGGGGAGGTCTTTCTCCCGGCTTCGTTCGCCTTCCTGCTGGCGGCCGGTGCCTGGCTGATCTACGCGCGTTTCGGCGTCGCCATCGTCACGCAGCTCGTCATCGCCATCGTGTTGATCGGCCAGGTCTCGATGCTGGTCTACAGCTTCGCTGGCCATCCCTGGCAGCCCGACACGCATATGTATTATTTCGCGGTGCTGGCGCTGCTCGCCGGCTTCTGCGACTGGCGGCCGATCATGATGGGCGCGGCGCTGACGGCCATGCACCATCTCGTGTTGCAATATGCCCTGCCTTCGGCGGTGTTCTACCAGGGCGGCAATATCTGGCGCGTGCTGCTGCACGCCGTGATCGTGGTGATCGAGACCGCGTTCCTGGCCGTTCTCGCCGTGATCCTCGGGCGCATGTTCGCCATGAACGAGGACAGCTTGCGGCGCGCCAACGAGATCGCCGAGCGCGAGCGGCTGGCCGGCGAGCGCGAAAAGCAGCAGGCCGGCGAACTGGGCTTGCGGGCCGAGGCTTTGCGCGAGATCGTCACCGGGTTCCGCACCCAGATGGAAGGGGCCATGGCGGTGCTCGATCGCTCGGCCGAGGCCATGCAGGGCGGCTCGCGCGAGCTGACCGGAACCTCGGACCAGGCGCGCCAGCAAATGGGCGTGATTTCCGAGGCTGCCGAAGCGACGACGCGCGGCATCGATCAGCTTGCCGTCGCCAGCGGCGAGCTCGCGGCGTCGATCGGTGAAATCGGCCGCAACGTGACGCAATCGGCCGATGGCGCCAAGAGCGCCGCCGACCTCGCGCGCCGCGCCAGCAGCGAGATCGAGGAACTCGCCCGCAGCAGCGAGAATGTCGGCGCCGTGGTCGAGATCATTCGCGGCATCGCGGCGCAGACCAGCATGCTCGCGCTCAACGCCACGATCGAGGCGGCGCGCGCCGGCGAGATGGGCCGGGGCTTCGCGGTCGTGGCCAGCGAGGTGAAGACGCTTTCTGCGCAGACCGCGCGTGCGACGGACGAGGTCTCGGGCCAGATCGGCGCGATGCAGGTCGCCTCGCAGCGCTCGCTGCGCGCCATTCGTGACATCGTCGTCGCGGTGGCCGATGTCGAGCAGGTCGCCGAGGCGATCGCGGTCGCCGTCCATCAGCAGGATCGCGCGACCGCGGAAATCGCCCGCCAGGTCCAGCTGTCCTTCGAAGGCGCGCGCCGCAGCGCCGGGGTTGTCGGCAATTTCGAGGGCATGACCGTCCGCACTCATGACGCGGCCGAGCATCTGCAGGAGGCGGCGGACGCGCTCGCCACCCAGGCCCAGGGCATCCGTCAGGACGTCGCGGCATTCTGCGGCAAGGTCGCCGCGGCCTGACGCGTCAGCCGCGCCTACCAGGCGCGACCCGGGCCGACCTGACCGAGATCGAGCCATCGCCCGGCGGTCGCGGCAATGTCGGAGAAGCTTTGCCTCCGGCCGATCGGGCCACCCGGGACACCGGGCCCGAAGGCCAGGATCGGCACATGCTCGCGGGTGTGGTCGGTGCCTTTCCAGGTCGGGTCGTTGCCATGGTCGGCGGTGATCACCGCGAGATCGCCGGGCTTCAACCGCGCCTCGAGCCGCGGCAGCATCGCGTCGAAAGCCTCCAGCGCGGCGGCATAGCCCGGCACGTCGCGGCGGTGGCCGAACTCGGTGTCGAAATCGACGAGATTGGCGAAGCAGAAGCCGCCATCCGGCAACCGTTCGAGCGCAGCCAGCGCCGCCTCGAACATCGCCGCATTGCCGAACGGCTTGATCTCCTCGCCGGTGGCGCGATGGGCGAAGATGTCGCCGATCTTGCCGACGGTGACGATGGCGCGACCTCGAGCGGCGAGCCGGTCGAGGAGCGTCTCGTCGGGCGGGGGAATTGAGAAATCCTTGCGGTTGGCCGTGCGCGTGAAACCGGTCCCGGACGTGCCGATAAAGGGGCGCGCGATCACCCGGCCGATCTTCAGCGGGTCGACCAGGAGACGCGTCTTGCGGCAGAGCTCATAAAGCCGCTCCAGGCCGAAATGCTCCTCATGCGCCGCGATCTGGAGGACGGAATCGACCGAGGTGTAGCAGATCGGCTTGCCGGTCCGGATATGCTCCTGCGCCAGCTCGTCGATGATCGCCGTGCCGGAAGCGTGCTTGTTGCCGAGGATGCCGGGCAATGCACCCTCGCGAATGATCGCCTCGACCAGATCGGGCGGGAACGAGTTCTCCAGCGCGGTGAAATAGCCCCATTTGAATGGCACCGGGCAGCCCGCGATCTCCCAATGCCCTGACGGGGTGTCCTTGCCCTGGCTGATCTCGACGCCGTAGCCGTACTGGCCCTGCGGCGCGGCCGGCTTCGGCACGCCGGCCAGGGGCCTGCCGGTCGAGGCTTCGCAGGCATCGGCGAGGCCGAGCCGGGCGAGGTTGGGGATACGCAGCGGCCCCTGCCGCAGGCCGGCACGATTGCCCTTGCCGGTCGCGCAAGCTTTCGCGATGTGGCCGAGCGTGTCGGCGCCCGCATCGCCATAGGCGGCCGCGTCCTCGGCCCCGCCGCAGCCGACGGAGTCGAGCACGATGACGATGGCGCGCGCCATCTCAGTCCCTCACGGCGGCGGCGCCGGCGGGTTCGAGATTGAGCGCGGCGGCGAGCAGCGCCTGCGTATAGGCCTCCCGCGGCCGCTGGAAGATCTCCTCGGCCGGCCCTTCCTCGACGACCTTGCCGTTCTGCATCACGACCACCCGGTGCGACAGCGCCCGCACCACCGTGAGGTCGTGGCTAATGAAGAGATAGCCGAGCTTGCGCCGGGCCTGCAGCTCGCGCAGCAGCTCGACGATCTGTGCCTGCACCGACATGTCGAGCGCCGAGGTCGGCTCGTCCAGCACCACGAATTTCGGATCGAGCGCCATGGCGCGCGCGATCGCGATGCGCTGGCGCTGGCCGCCGGAGAACTCGTGCGGGTAGCGGTCCATGGCGGCCGGATCGAGCCCGACATCGTCGAGCGCCCTGGCCACGACCTCGCGCCTTGCGGCGTAGCTCAGGCCCTTGTCCTGCACCGTCAGGCCCTCTTCCACGATGCCGGCCACCGACAGGCGCGGCGAGAGCGAGCCATAGGGGTCCTGGAAGACCACCTGCAGGTCCTTGCGCTTGGGACGGATCGCGGTGCTCGCCAGCCCGTCGATGCGGTCGCCGAGGAAGACGATCGGCCCTTCCGAGGAGATCAGTCGCAGGATCGCGAGGCCGAGCGTGGTCTTGCCCGAGCCCGATTCGCCGACGACGCCGAGCGTCTCGCCCTCGCGCACCTTGATCGAGATGCCGTCGACGGCCTTCACATGGCCGGTGGTCCGGCGCAGGAAGCCCGACTTGATCGGGAACCAGATCTTCATCGGCCCGGCTTCGAGCAAGGTCGCGGCGCCGTCGGCCACCGGGGCAGGGCGGCCCTTCGGCTCGGCCGCCAGCAGGCGCCTGGTATAGTCGTGCTGGGGATTGCCGAAGATGTCCGCGACCGGGCCCTGCTCGACGATCTTGCCCTTCAGCATCACGCAGACCCGGTCGGCGATGCGCCTGACGATGCCGAGGTCGTGGGTGATGAACAGCATCGCCATGCCGAGCCGCGTCTGCAACTCCTTGAGCAGCGTCAGGATCTGGGCCTGCACCGTGACGTCGAGCGCGGTCGTCGGCTCGTCGGCGATCAGCAGGTCGGGCTCGTTGGCGAGCGCCATCGCGATCATCACGCGCTGGCGCTGCCCGCCCGAGAGCTGATGCGGATAGGCCTCCAACCGGCTCTCGGCGTCGCGGATGCCGACCAGCGCCAGCAATTCGAGCGTGCGGGCGCGCGCCTTCTCGCCGCGCAGGCCCTTGTGCAGCTCGAGGATCTCGCCGATCTGCCGCGCGATCGTGTGCAGCGGGTTGAGCGAGGTCATCGGCTCCTGGAACACCATGGTGATGTCGTTGCCGCGCACCTTGCGCATCGCGTCCTCGTCGGCGGCGATCAGGTCCTGGCCGTTGAACAGGACCTTGCCAGACGGGTGATGTGCCGACGGATAGTTCAGCAGCTTCAGGATCGAGAGCGCCGAGACCGACTTGCCCGAGCCGGATTCGCCGACGATCGCCAGCGTCTCGCCCTTGGCGACATGGAAGGAGACCTTGTCGACAGCGAGCGTTTCCCGGCCGCCCTGCCGGAAGGCGACGGAGAGGTCTTCGACTGAGAGGAGGGGGGTGGTCATATTTCAGAGGCTTCTTCGGGAAGCACCTGCTTCCGCAAGTTTTCTATCGCAGCATCGGCTGTATCCCCGGCCGCGATCCAGTGAGGCGGTTCGCTCCAGAAATCCCTTGCGTCACCATCTTCGCCAGACGGCCCGGGGCCATGCTCGACGCAAAACGCAACACGAGTAAGCCCGTTTTCAAACGCATCGGCATCGGCAATCGCCAACCATCTGCCTCCCGAATACGTGCCGCGGTAGCGATCTTCTATGACTGCGATAGGGTAGGTGACATCTACCCCGAGCTTGGACAATTCAATTTGGGTCAAAGGTAGGCGCCAGCGATACCCTTTCACATTGTGATCGCTGCCCGAAATGCGAACGATTTCGCGAACATTGTCTCTTGCTCGATGCGTTAGGTAATAACCGCGATATTCAGTAATACGCAGGTCGTCGACACCATCTACTTGAATGGGGTAACCTTCCACGAAGGTATCCAAAAAATGCCCGAGCAGGAGGAAAAGGAAGGTCGAGACGCGATCGGGATCAACGCTTCTGATTTGTGCCCCGATCTCATGAAGCGCCGCTTCGGCATCCGGCGCCAAGCGTAATTCTACCGCGCTCTCCGCTCGCGCGCTTTCACGGGAATGGCCAAAACGCGCAAAGAGAGCGGCTAGTGCGGTCTCCGCAGAGATTGCCTTTCCATTGTCCAGATCTGCAATGGCTGACATGACGGCTTGATCGAATACGATTGCTTGCCGCTCGTCGAGATCGCTCTCTTCGATCGTCACTTTCACAATGCGGTCTGCCCCAATGCGCTCGCGAACATGCTGCGGGAACATCGAGCTATGGTATCGCTCTTCGACAATGCGCTCCATTTCCTGCTTTCCTTGCAAAAGCGGGCTCACGCGAAGGTCTTCCTTGGGTCGAACGCGTCCCTGACCGCCTCGCCGATGAAGATCAGCAGCGACAGCATCAGCGCGATCACGACGAAGCCCGAGAGGCCGAGCCAGGGCGCTTGGAGATTGGCCTTGCCCTGCGCCAGCAATTCCCCGAGCGAGGGCGAGCCCGGTGGCAGGCCGAAGCCGAGGAAGTCGAGCGAGGTCAGGGTGGTGATCGAGCCGTTGAGGATGAAGGGCAGGAAGGTCAGCGTCGCCACCATGGCGTTGGGCAGCAGGTGCTTGACCATGATCTTGCGGTTCGAGAGGCCGAGCGCGCGCGCCGCCCGGACATACTCGAAATTGCGCGCCCGCAGGAATTCGGCCCTGACCACGCCGACCAGCGCCACCCAGGAGAACAGCAAGAGGATGCCGAGCAGCACGAAGAAGCTCGGCGTGATGATCGCCGCGACGATGATCAGCAGGTAGAGCGCCGGGATCGAGGTCCAGATCTCGATGACGCGCTGGAAGATCAGGTCGGTCCAGCCGCCGAAATAGCCCTGCACGGCGCCGGCCGCGATGCCGATCACCGAGGAGATCGAGCACAGGATCAGGCCGAACAGGATCGAGATGCGGAAGCCGTAGATCAGCCGCGCCACCACGTCGCGGCCCTGGTCGTCGGTGCCGAGCCAGTTCCATTCGAGGTCGCGGCAGGTCATGCCGCCGCTGCGCTCGGCGATCGGCCGGCATTGCTCGTCCTTGAGCATCCAGGTCGGCGGGGCGGGGGCGGGCACCGGCAGGTCGAGATTATGCGTGCGGTAGGAATAGCGGATCGGCGGCCAGATCGCGTAGCCGTTGGTCTCGATTTCCTTGGAGATCACCGGGTCGCGATAATCCGTCGTGGCGAGGAAGCCGCCGAACTTCTCCTCCGGATAGTTCACAGCGATGGGGAACAGCCATTCGCCCTTGTAGCGGACGATGAGCGGCCGGTCGTTGGCGATGAACTCGGCGAAGAGCGAGAGCACGAACAGGATCAGGAAGATCCAGAGCGACCACCAGCCGCGCCGGTTGGCCTTGAAGTTGTCGAGCCGGCGCCGGTTGATCGGCGAGAGCTTGAGCCAGCCCTGGCTCGCCTCCGGTGGCGCCAGCGTCGCGGTGTTCAGCCTCGGCGGGGCGTCGATCAGCGTCTCGCTCACGCTCAAGCCTCCCGCGTCTCGAAATCGATGCGCGGATCGACCCAGGTATAGGTCAGGTCGGTGATGAGATGCACGACGAGCCCGATCAGCGAGAAGATGTAGAGATTGGCGAAGACGACGGGGTAGTCGCGGTTGACGATCGCCTCGAAGGACAGGAGCCCGAGCCCGTCGAGCGAGAAGATCGTCTCGATCAGCAGCGAGCCGGCGAAGAGCGCATGCACAAAGGCGCCGGGGAAGCCGGCGATCACGATCAGCATGGCGTTGCGGAAGACATGGCCGTAGAGCACGCCGCGCTCGGAGAGCCCCTTCATCCGTGCGGTCAGGACATATTGCTTCCTGATCTCGTCGAGGAAGGAGTTCTTGGTCAGCAGCGTCGAGGTGGCGAAGGCTCCTAGCGCCATCGCCGTCACCGGCAGCGCGATGTGCCAGAGATAGTCGCCGATCTTGGCGAAGAAGCCGAGCTCGTTCCAGTTCTCGGAATAGAGCCCGCGCAGCGGGAAAATCTGCCAGAAGGAGCCGCCGGCGAAGAGCACGATCAGCAGGATCGCAAACAGGAAGCCGGGAATGGCGTAGCCGACGATGACCACCGCGCTCGTCCAGGTGTCGAAGCGCGAGCCGTCCTTCACCGCCTTGCGGATGCCGAGCGGGATCGAGATCGCATAGGAGAGCAGGGTCATCCACAGCCCGAGCGAGATCGAGACCGGCAGCTTCTCCTTGATCAGCTGCAGCACCGGCGCGTCGCGGAAATAGGAGCGCCCGAAATCGAAGCGGAGATAGTCCCAGAGCATCTTGCCGAAGCGCTCATGCGCCGGCTTGTCGAAGCCGAACTGCTTCTCCAGCTCCTTGATGAAGGCCGGATCGAGCCCCTGCGCGCCGCGATAGGACGAGTTGGAATCGCCGCCGATCTGCGCGCCGGCATCGCCGCCCTGGCCGCCGCCGACCCGGTCCGAGGCGTTGCCGCCCTGGCCCTGGAGCTGCGCGATCACCCGCTCGACCGGGCCGCCGGGCGCGAATTGCACGATCACGAAGGAGATCAGCAGGATGCCGAACAGGGTCGGCACCATCAGGGCGATGCGCCGGGCGATATAGCTCAGCATCCCGGTTCAGCCCTTTCCGATTCGCTTGGCCTTCTCGGCGTCGTACCACCAGATCGAGGGCGCGCCCGAGGAGTATTTCGGCTTCGTCTCGGGACGGTCGAACATGTCCCAGAAGGCCAGCCACTCGTTCGGGTTCCACCACATCGGGATCCAGTACTGCCCCGCCCGGAGCAGGCGGTCGAGGCATTTCGCCGCGACCACGACCTCGGCATAGCTCTTGGCCCGGCCGATATGGTCGATCATCGCGTCGATGGCGGGGTCGGCGATGCCGGCGGCATTGCGCGAGCCGCGCGTCTTGGCGGCCTCCGAGCCATAGACGATGCGCAAGGTGTCGCTGGGGATCGCGCTGCCGCCGAGCGCCATGCTGACCATGTCGAAATCGAATTCCTGCAGCCGCCTCTGATACTGGGCCGCGTCGACGATGCGCGAGGTCGCATTGATGCCGAGCCGCTTCAGGTTGGCCTGGAAGGGCTGGGTATGCGGCTGCAGCGCCGCCGAGAAGTCGAGGAACTCGATCTCGAAGGGCCGCCCGTCCGGCAGTTTCAGGACATTGCCGTCGCGCTTGCAGCCGGCGGCCCGGAACATCTCGTCGGCCTTGCGCAAGAGGGTCCGGTCGCTGCCGGAGCCGTCGCTGACCGGCGGCAGATAGGCCTCGCCGAACACCGTGTCCGGCACCTTGCCGCGGAATGGCTCGAGCAGCGCGAGTTCTTCGGGGGAGGGCGTTCCAACGGCCTTCGAGTCGGAATTCTCGAAGAACGACGTCATCCGCGTATAGGCGCCGAAGATAATGTTCTTGTTGGTCCACTCGAAATCGAAGCACAGCCCGAGCGCCTCGCGGATGCGCGGATCCTTGAAGGCGTCGCGGCGCAGGTTGAAATACCAGCCCTGCGAGCGCGTCGGCGCCGTGCTCGGCAGCGATTCCTTCCTGACCTTGCCTTCCTTGATCGCCGGGAAGTCGTAGCCCGTCGCCCAGATCCGCGAGGTGTATTCCTCCTGGAAGGTGATCACGCCGCTCTTGAAGGCCTCGAACGCGACCTGGCGGTCGCGGAAATACTCCCAGCGCACGCGGTCGAAATTGTTGACGCCGATATTCACCGGCAGATCCTTGGCCCAGTAGTCCGGCACGCGCTCGAATTCGATGAAGCGCCCCTGCTCGAAACGGCCGACCTTGTAGGCGCCCGAGCCCAGCGGTGGCTCCAGCGTCGAGGCCTCGAAATTGCGGGTGGACCAGTATTTCTCCGAGAAAATGGGCAGGCCGGCGACGACGAGATGCAGGTCGCGGCCGCGCTTCGGCGACAGCGTGACGACCGCGATGTCCTCGCCTTCGGCCGTGGCCGAGACGAGCTCGTTCAGCACCAGCCGGAAGGACGGGTGCCCCTTGCTCTTCAGGATGTTCATCGAGAAGGCGACATCGGCCGCCGTGATGCGCGTCCCGTCATGGAATTTCGCCTCGGGCCGCAGGCGGAAGCGATAGGTCAGCTTGTCGGCCGAGACCGCGACGCTCTTCGCCAGGAGCCCGTAGAGCGCGCCGGGCTCGTCGCCCGAGCCCGCCATCAGGCTGTCGAAACAGGCATCCATCCCGGCCGCGCCGTCGCCTTGCAGCACGAAGGTGTTGAGCGTGTTGAACGTGTCGAAATTCTGGTTGCCGCCGGCGCTCTTGATCTGGAGCGTGATCGTGCCGCCCTTCGGCGCTTTCGGGTTCACATAGGCGAAATGCGGGAAATCGGGCGGCAGGGCGAGCTCGCCGAAGGTGGAGAGGCCATGGATCTCGCCGGTCTCGGCTTGCGCCCAGGCGCCGCGGGGCAGGGCGGAGAGGCTCGCCCCCGCCATGGCCGCACCTCCGGCCTCGAGCAGCCTGCGGCGTGTGATGCGCATCGCCATGGTGCTTCGTCCTCCTTCGTCCGATTCGCGGTCGATTATGTCGCGCCCGGCCGATGATGCCAGCGCCGGGGAGGGATTCGCCGCCATGGTGAGGGCAAGAGCATGGCGTCAGCAAGCAAAAGCCGGGCTCAGGGCCCGGCTTGCTGGATATTGAAGCGCGCCGGATCGACGCAGGTCTATTCCTTGAGCAGCGCTCTATTCCTTGGGCAGCGGCTTCGGCGATTCCGAAAGCGTGTTCAGGTAGGCGATGACGTCGGCGCGCGTATCGGCCCTGCTGACGCCGGCAAAGGCCATGATGGTGCCGGGGACGTAGGCCTTCGGGCTCTTCAGGAAGTGGTCGAGCGCGTCGGCGTCCCAGGTCTTGTCGTTGCGGCCCTTCATCGCGGCCGAGTAGCCGAAGCCCGCGACCGAACCCTCGTTGCGCCCGTAGACGTCGTAGAGATGCGGGCCGACCTTGTTGGCGCCGCCCTTCTCGAAGGTGTGGCAGGCTTTGCAGGCGCCGACGGCCTTCTCGCCCTTGGCCGGGTCGGCCTTGGCCAGGCGCACCACGATCGGCTCGTCGGCGGCGGGAGCGGCAGCTGCGCCGGCCGCTGCGGCCGGCTCCTCGCTCGGCAGGTCGAAGCCGGGCACGGCGGGCTTGTGCGGCGCGAAGACGATGCCGGCGATCATGTTCAGGCTCATCACCAGGAGCAGCGTCGACAGGCCCGCTCCGGCAATCTTGTTCAGTTCGATATTCATCGCATCGAAACCCTCGGGCCTCGCCGTCGCAGGGACGCGCAAGGCAGGACAGCGCTCCGGCCGGAGCCTAGGAGCGCCGACACACGGCCGTTGCTTAACCGCTTTGCGCGCTGCAATGCAACTCGTATAAGCACCCGCCGCTTTGAGACCTTTTGACGCCTCCCGTCGTCGACCGTGACGATCCATTGAGCCTGTAGCCACGATGCCGGACCCGCTGATCCTGATCCCCGCCCGCATGCAGGCGACCCGCCTGCCCGGCAAGCCTCTCGCCGATATCCTGGGCGAGCCGATGATCGTGCATGTCTGGCGCCGTGCGATGGAATCGGGCGTCGGCGTCGCGGTGGTCGCCACCGATGAGCCGCGCATCGTCGAGGCGATCGAGAAGGTCGGGGGCAGGGCGGTGCTGACCCGGTCCGACCATCACACCGGCTCGGATCGCATCAAGGAGGCAGCCGATATCGTCGATCCCGACGGCCGCCACGACATCATCGTCAATGTCCAGGGCGATCTGCCGACCATCGACCCGCGCGTGATCGCGGCCTCGGTCGAGCCGCTCTCCGACAGCGCCGTGGATATCGTCACCCTGGCCTCGGTGATCACCCGCGAGGACGAGAAATCCGAGCCGAGCGTCGTCAAGGCGATCGGCAGCGAGATTTCGCCCGGCCGGATGCGGGCGCTCTATTTCACCCGCGTCACCGCGCCGGGCGGCGAGGGGCCGCTCTATCACCATATCGGCCTCTATACCTATCGCCGCAAGGCGCTCGACCGCTTCGTCAGCCTGCCGCCTTCGCCGCTCGAGAAGCGCGAGCGGCTCGAGCAGCTGCGCGCCGTCGAGGACGGCATGCGCATCGACATCATCGTCGTCGACGACGTGCCGCTCGGTGTCGATACCCCCCATGACCTTGATCGCGCCCGCGCCATTCTCGCCGCGCGCGCCGGAGCCTGAAGCCCAATGTCCACCATCGTGTCCTATCAGGGCGAGCCCGGCGCCTTCTCCTCGCAGGCGGCTCTCCAGGTCTTCCCGGATTGCGAGCTCCTGCCCTGCGCGACCTTCGAGGATGCGCTCGCCGCCGTCAGCGACGGCACGGCGCGCTACGGCATGATTCCGATCGACAACTCGATCGCCGGACGCGTCGCCGATATCCATCATTTGCTGCCCCGCTCCGGCCTGCACATCATCGGCGAGCATTTCCTGCCGATCCGCTTCCACCTGATGGCCGCCAAGGGCGCGACGCTCGCCACGCTGAAGACGGTGCAGAGCCATATCCACGCGCTCGGCCAGTGCCGCAAGATCATCAAGAAGCTCGGGCTCAAGGCCGAGGTCGCGGCCGATACGGCAGGCTCCGCGAGGCAGGTCGCGGAGGCGGGTGACCTGACCCGGGCCGCCATCGCGCCGCATATCGCCGCCGAGGTCTATGGGCTCGAGATCCTGATGGAGGATATCGAGGACGAGAAGCACAACACCACGCGCTTCGTCATCCTCTCGAAATATCCCGAATATGCCCGCCACGGCGCCGGCAAGACGGTGACGACGCTGATGTTCCGGGTCCGCAACATCCCGGCCGCCCTCTACAAGGCGCTCGGCGGTTTCGCCACCAACGGCATCAACATGACCAAGCTCGAGAGCTACATGGTCGACGGCCATTTCTCGGCGACGATGTTCTACAGCGATGTCGAGGGCCATCCCGACGACCCGGCCCTGAAGCGGGCGCTGACGGAGCTCGAATATTTCTCGCGCGAGATGAAGATTTTGGGCGTCTACCCGGCGAACCCCTTTCGCGACACGCTCGCCGAGCCGGGAGAGTGAGTTTCTCGCCTTCGTTCTTAGGGCGAGGAAAAAAGCTGGAGATGGGCGTGATTCGCCTCGTCTCTCACGTCAAGAGGTAATGCTACAACCGCCGGGTGAGCATTCGAGCTCGCAGAAATCAATCATCGGATCAGATGCTGGCTGAGAATCGACAATGCAAGCCGTACTAATCCGATCAACGCTATTGCTAAATGAGCTGGCGAATCAGATCTACGGAGACGTCTTCCGAGCAAAATTTGAAGAGCGGGAGTCTCTAAACAAAGGTGGTATATATTATAGGGCGTATGGGCTGCTTTGTGATTTCTCGCTCATGTCATACGGTGATGAAGAATTCATAATTATTATCGATAGTAAGAGTGTGTTTAAAGATGAAGATGATATGTGTGATTTTTTTCTTAGAAAAATAAAAGAAAAACTCAATATGCGCGATATCGAGTCGGAGGTGATAGATTTGTAGGTTCAACGCTCCATCAGCTACGGCTCTTCCCCATCCACGGCCCAGGCCGTCAGGATCGTATTGGCGATCGCGATATGCGGTGGGCAGGACAGGCCGTCGGGATGGCGGCCTTCCAGCATCTGCAGCGCTTCCTCGCGTGAGAACCAGCGGCCGGCCTCCAGCTCGTTCCCGTCGAGCGTGATGTCGTCGTTGAGCGCCTCGCTGATGCAGCCGATCATCAGGGAGGACGGGAAGGGCCAGGGCTGCGAGGCGACATAGCGCACGGCGCCGGTGCGCAGGCCGGCCTCTTCCAGCGTCTCGCGGCGCACCGCGTCCTCAAAAGTCTCGCCGGGCTCGAGGAAGCCGGCGATGCAGGAATACATGCCGGGCGCGAACCGGGCCTGGCGGGCGAGGAAGCATGCGTCGCCGCGAACGGAGAGCATGATCACGACCGGATCGGTGCGCGGGAAATGCAGCGTGCCGCATTGCGAGCACTCGCGCCGCCAGCCGCCGCTCACCGTCGGCGACAGGCCGCCGCAGCGCGCGCAGAAGCGATGGCGCGCGTGCCAGTCGAGCAGTGCCTTGGCCTCGCCCAGCGGCCCGACCTCTTCGGTCGGCACCAGGCGCTTCAGGGCGACGGAGCGCAGGTCGCTGACCATGAGGTCGTCGCGCTCGCGCAGTTGCTCGGCGAGTTCCTTGTCGATCAGCCGGCCGAAACAGGCCTTGCCTTGCGGGTCGAGCCCGAGAAAGACCTCCTCATGCGGGCGGCCGATCGCATCGGCCTCACCTTCGCTGAACCAGATCGTCAGCGCCTCTGCGTCGAGCCGCTTCAGGATCGGAATCTCGCCCGAGACGAGCGCGTGCCGCGTGTCCGGCGAGGAGCGGAAGCCGGCGACGGCGTCGGGATGATCGCGGAGATCGCCGCGGCGGTCGAGCGGGTTGGTGGCGAAGCCGGTCAGGGCCGAGCGTTCGCGGCGAAGGCAGACATCGTTCATGCGCATATCCGTCTGGCTGGCGGCCCGAGGCAGCCGCCACGCTGGCGCGATGTGCTAGCGGCAAAGCGTCGCTAGCGCCAGAGGCTCGCGGCGCGCGGCTGCTCTGCTTCGCTCTGCATGCCCGGCGTCAGGACGCTTCACGGCCGCGCAGCAGATGGATGATCGCCGAGAAATCCGCGCCGCCTTCGCCCCAGGCATTGTGCAGGCCGTAGAGCTGCGCGGCGGCGGCGCCGAGCGGGGTCGAGGCTCCGGCCGCCTGGGCGGCTTCTTGCGACAATTTCAGGTCCTTCAGCATCAGCGCCGAGGCGAAGCCGGGCTTGTAGTCGCCATTGGCGGGCGAACTCGGCACCGGACCGGGCACGGGGCAATAGGTGGTCAGCGACCAGCACTGGCCCGACGAGGTCGAGGCGACGTCGTAGAGCGCCTGATGCGACAGGCCGAGCTTCTCGGCGAGTACGAAGGCCTCGCAGACGCCGATCATCGAGATGCCCAGGATCATGTTGTTGCAGATCTTGGCGGCCTGGCCGTTGCCGGCCGGGCCGCAATGGACGACGCGCCGACCCATGGCGGTGAGGATCGGATCGCCCTTCTCGAAAGCCTCTCCCGAGCCGCCGACCATGAAGGTCAGCGTCGCGCCCTTGGCGCCGCCGACGCCGCCCGAGACCGGCGCATCCAGGGACAGGCAGCCGCGTTCGGCTGCGAGCGCATGCGCCTTGCGGGCGCTCTCGACATCGATCGTCGAGGAATCGATCACGAGCGTGCCGGGATTCACGGCAGGCAGGATGTCGGCCCAGACGGAGAGGACATGCTTGCCGGCCGGCAGCATGGTGACGACGATTTCGGCATCCTTGACCGCCTCCTTTGCCGAGGCGGCGATGCTGACGCCAAGCTCGGCGGCGGCATCCTTCGATTCCTGGACGAGGTCGAAGGCGATGACCCGGTGTTGGGCCTTGACGAGATTGCCGGCCATCGGCCCGCCCATGTTGCCGAGCCCGATGAAGGCGATGGTGGTCATGGTGCTGCTCCGTCACGCGGCTGGGGAGGGACTCGAAGGATCCGGCGCCACAATGTGCCACCGAAGCGCGGTCCCAGAACGAAATAGGCGATCATCAGACCAAACCAAAGCAATGCGGGCCCGCCTTCGAGGCTGAATCCCTTTTCGGTCGTCTGGCCGGTGAGACTGGCGATGATCATTCCGAAGATCCAGGCGACGGTGATGAAGTCGAGGACCGCGGCGAGGATGATTTTCCAGTAGGGCACCGCCGCTGGACGTTCCGTGGTCATCTCAATTCCCCTTCGCGCGCCCGACCAGCGAGCGCGCCACGATCATCCGCATCACCTCGTTGGTGCCCTCGAGAATCTGGTGCACTCTGAGGTCGCGCACGATCTTCTCGATGCCGTAATCGGCAAGATAGCCGTAGCCGCCATGGATCTGCAGCGCCTGGTTGGCGACCTCGAAGCCGGTATCGGTCGCGACCCGCTTGGCCATGGCGCAGAGCTTCGTGGCGTCGGGCGTCTTCTCGTCGAGCGCTGCTGCGGCGCGCCACAGGAAGGTCCGCGCCGCTTCCAGCTCCGTCGCCATGTCGGCGAGCTTGAACTGCAGCGCCTGGAAATCGGCGATGCGGGCGCCAAAAGCCTTGCGCTCCTGGGCATAGGCGAGCGCCTTGTCGAGCGCGCCCTGGGCGCCGCCGAGCGAGCAGGCGCCGATATTGAGCCGGCCGCCGTCGAGCCCCGCCATGGCGATCTTGAAGCCGATGCCTTCGGGTCCGAGCCGGTTCGCGACGGGCACTCTGGCATTCTCGAAGATCACGGCGCGGGTCGGCTGCGCGTTCCAGCCCATCTTCTTCTCGTTGGCGCCGAAGGAGAGGCCGGGCGTGCCGTTCTCGACCACCAGCGTCGAGATGCCCGAGGGGCCGGCCTCGCCGGTGCGCACCATCACGACATAGATGTCGGAGACGCCGGCGCCCGAGATGAACTGCTTCTGGCCGTCGAGCACGTAATGGTCGCCATCCCGCACCGCCCTGGTCTTGAGCGCGGCGGCATCGGAGCCGGCGCCCGGCTCGGTCAGGCAATAGCTCGCCAGGTGCTCCATCGTGCAGAGCTTCGGCAGCCAGGCCTGGCGCTGTTCGTCCGAGCCGTAGCGGTCGATCATCCAGGCGCACATGTTGTGGATCGAGATATAGGCGGCGACGGTCGGGCAGCCGGTCGCGAGCGCCTCGAAGATCAGCGTCGCGTCGAGCCGGGTCAGCCCCGAGCCGCCGGCATCCTCGGCGATATAGACGCCGCCCATGCCGAGCGCGGCCGCCTGGCGCATCTCCTCGACCGGAAAATGCTTCTCCTCGTCCCAGCGGACGGCATGGGGCGCGAGGGTCTCTGTGGCGAAACCCTGCGCCATGTCGCGGATCGCGATCTGGTCTTCGGTGAGGGAGAAGGCGGTCATGGTTTCCAGTCCGCGCTATGGACGATGCGTTTGGCGTGAATCGTGGAAGAGAACTTTCGGAGCATGCGCTCGTCTGCGGTGATCAAGTAGGAATCGATGTGCTTCGCCAAGGCGATGTAGAAGCAGTCGTAAGCCGAGTGGTCGAACTCCAAAGCCATCGCCCAGGCGATTTCCGTCAGCGCGGAAAGCGGAAAATATCCCGCCATCAGCCGATCGATCGTCGCCACCATCGCCTTGGCCTGATCGAGCTTCAGTTCCCCCTTACGATGATAGACCAGTGCCGTGTTCCGGACCTCGGCGATAAAGAGATCGGGGGCCACAAGCGGCTGATCTGTCTCCGGAAACGGGTAAACGGTTCCGCCAGGCGACGCGGGAATGAACCAACGCAGGGCCGCGCTCGCATCAACGACGATCATCGCGCCGGTCACGCTCTTCGCGAATGATGTCCTCGGGTGAGGTCGTCACACTCATCAGGCCGTGCTTCTGGTGAAACTCGGCCAGGAGAGAGGCCTTCTCCGGGCCCGTCAGAGGGGCCGCCGCGCGCAACGTGTCGCGCGCGAAGGTTTCAAAAGAGACTCCGGCCAGCCGGGCCTTGACCTTGAGGCCGGCAATGACGTCATCGTCGATATTGCGGACAAGCACCTGACCCATGCGACCCTCCACGGTGATATCAAAAATGATATCACTGCCGCCCGATTGTCTCAACCCATGGTCGGGATGACGAAGCTCGCGCCGTCCTTGATGCCGCTCGGCCAGCGCGAGGTCACCGTCTTGGTCTTGGTGTAGAAGCGGATCGAGTCCGGGCCGTGCTGGTTGAGATCGCCGAAGGAGGAGCGCTTCCAGCCGCCGAAGGTGTAATAGGCCAGCGGCACCGGGATCGGCACGTTGACGCCGACCATGCCGACCTGGACGCGCGCGGCGAAGTCGCGGGCCGCGTCGCCGTCGCGGGTATAGATCGCGACGCCGTTGCCGTATTCGTGGTCGTTGGCGAGCTTCAGGCCTTCCTCATAGTCCTTGGCGCGGACGACCGAGAGCACGGGCCCAAAGATCTCTTCCTTGTAGATGCGCATGTCCGGCGTGACGTTGTCGAACAGGCAGCCGCCCATGTAGAAGCCGTTCTCGTAGCCCTGCATCTTGAAGCCGCGGCCGTCGACGGCGAGCGTGGCGCCCTCCTGGATGCCGATCTCGACATAGTTCTTGATCTTGTCGAGCGCCTGCCTGGTGACGACCGGGCCGTAATCGGCGGAGGAATCGGTCGAAGGGCCGATCTTCAGGCTCTCGACGCGCGGGATCAGCCGCTTGACCAGCTCGTCTGCGGTCGCCTTGCCGACCGGCACCGCGACCGAGATCGCCATGCAGCGCTCGCCGGCCGAGCCATAGCCGGCGCCGATCAGCGCATCGACCGCCTGGTCCATGTCGGCGTCCGGCATGATGATCATGTGGTTCTTGGCGCCGCCGAAGCACTGCACGCGCTTCCCGTTGGCGCAGCCGCGGGCATAGATGTACTCGGCGATTGGCGTCGAGCCGACGAAGCCGACGGCCTTGATGTCGTGATCGTCGAGGATGGCGTCGACCGCCTCCTTGTCGCCGTTGACGACATTGAGGATGCCGGGCGGGCCGCCGGCCTCGACGAACAGCTCGGCCAGCCGCATCGGCACGCCGGGATCGCGCTCCGAGGGCTTCAGGATGAAGGCGTTGCCGCAGGCGATCGCGGGGCCGAGCTTCCAGAGCGGAATCATCGCCGGGAAATTGAACGGCGTGATGCCGGCGACGACGCCGAGCGGCTGGCGCATCGAATAGATGTCGATGCCGGGGCCGGCGCCGTCGGTATATTCGCCCTTCATCAGGTTCGGAATGCCGAGCGAGAACTCGACGACCTCGACGCCGCGCTGGATGTCGCCCTTGGCGTCGGCGATGGTCTTGCCGTGCTCGCGGGCGAGCAGCTCGGCCAGCTCGTCATTGTTCTGCGCGATCAGGTCGAGGAACTTCATCAGCACGCGGGCGCGGCGCTGCGGGTTCACCGCTGCCCATTTCGGCTGCGCCTCCAGCGCGTTCTCCACGGCCTTGCGCATCTCGGCCGTCGAGGCGAGGGCGAGCTTGCCGATCACGGTCCCGTCCATCGGCTGGTAGATGTCGGCCGTGCGGCCCGATGTGCCCGCGACATGCTTGCCGCCGATGAAATGCCCGACCTGACGCATCGCGCCCTCCCTACGAATTGGTGTGGTGCCGTGATTGACCCCACCCCTACCATTCTCGTTTGCGCACGGCTATAGCGATAGAGAGCTAAGCGCCGTGCGTAAAAACAAATATCAGGGAGGTGCCTATGGAGCGGTTCGACTGGGACGACCTGCGCTTCTTTCTCGCTGTCGCCCGCTCGGGCCGGCTGACCGCGGCCGCGCGGCGCCTTGGCGCCGATCACGCCACCGTCTCGCGTCGGGTGACGTCGCTGGAGGAATCCCTCAAGGCCAAGCTCTTCGAGCGTCGGCCGCAGGGCTACACCCTCACCGCCCATGGCGAGCGGCTGCTGGCCAAGGCCGAGAGCATGGAGACCGAGGCGCTCGCGATCCAGAGCGATATCGGCGGCGCCGACATGGCGCTTGCCGGCACCGTCAGGATCGGCGCGCCGGACGGGTTCGGCTCGACCTTCCTGGCGCCGCGCCTCGCCAAGCTCGCCGCCGCATATCCCGGCCTCGAGCTTCAGCTCATCGCCATGCCGCGCCTGCTCTCGCTCTCGAAGCGGGAAGCCGATGTCGCGATCACGCTCGCCCCGCCCAAGGAGGGCAAGGTCGTCGCCCGCAAGCTTTGCGACTACCGGCTCGGGCTCTATGCCAGCCAGGCCTATCTCGATGCCATGCCGCCGGTGACGCGGGCGGACGATCTCTTCGCGCACCGCATCGTCGGCTATATCGACGACCTGATCTTCACGCCCGAGCTCGACTATCTCGACGAGATCGCAAAGGGCCTGAGGGCGCAGGTGCAGAGCTCGAGCGTGCTCGCCCAGATGAACGCGGTCGTCGCCGGCGCCGGCATCGGCGTCATTCATCATTTCATGGCGGAAGGCGAGCCGCGCCTCGTTCCGGTCCTGCCCGGCAGCGTCTCGATCACCCGGTCCTTCTGGCTCTTGGTCCATGCCGATCTGAAGGACGTCGCCCGCGTCCGCGCCATCGTCGATTTCATCGTGCGCGAGACGAAGATGTCGCGCGCGCTGCTGATGGGAGAGCAGCCCGCGGAAACGGTCCTGCGCCCTGCTCTGGCAGAGGGCTAGAGCATCGGACCGAAAAGTGGAATCCACTTTTCGGAAAAATTCGATGCTAAAACAAAAAGATAGATCGCCACCTTGCGTCCGATAGGACGCACGGCGATCTAGCCGCCTCAGGCCCCTTCCAGGCAGACCCGGTTGCGGCCCTGCTGCTTGGCGGCATAGAGCGCCCGGTCCGCGGCACGCAGGCAATGGTCGAAGCTGTCGGCCGGGTCGACCATGGCGACGCCGATCGAGGCCGTGACCGAGATTGTCTCGGCTCCGACCTGCAGGGCCGCATGCGATATATCCAGCCGGATATGATCGCAGAAGCGCATCGCGTCCGCCGGGGCCATTCCCGGAAACAGGATGACGAACTCTTCGCCCCCGAGGCGAGCGAGCAGGTTGCCGGTTCCTTCAACCGAATCCCTGAGGCAGCGGGCGACCCGCTCCAGCAGCTGGTCGCCGACGTCATGGCCATGCGTGTCGTTGAGCTGCTTGAAGTGATCGACGTCCAGGATAGCGACCGCGCTCGAGGGGCGCGCTTGCACCGTGGTGACGAGCTTCGGGCCGTTCTCGAAGAAATGCCGGCGGTTGAAGAGGCCGGTGAGATAGTCCCGGGACGCCAGGTCCTGCAGCTGCTTCAGTTGCGCAAGCGTGTCCGCATTGTTTGCGATCCGGCACTGCAGCTCTTCGGGCATGAAGGGGCGGGAGATGAAATCATTGGCGCCTGCCTTGAGGAAGCCGGCGGACACGGCGAGGTCGGTCGTCGACGAGATACCGATCACGCGCACCTTGTCCGGGGCGAGCAGGCGGCGGATCTTGCGGGTCAGCACATAGCCGTCCATGTCCGGCATGTTGTAGTCGCAGACCACCAGCTGGATATCGGGATTGGCCGCGAGGAGCGACAGGGCCTCGGCGCCGGAACCGGCCTCGATGACCGAGTATTGCTGGATCGCCAGCGTCCGGGCGAGGTGCTTGCGCGCCGCCGTCATGTCGTCGACGACGAGGATGCGCGTCTCGCGGTTCGCCAGGGCGCGCTTCACCGCCGTGACCAGCGTGTCCAGCGCGAACTCGTTGTTCTTCAGGACATAGTCGATGACGTCGCGCGCCATGATCCTGCTGCGCGTTTCGACGTCGAAGCTCCCCGTGAAGACGATGGTCGGGATGCCGCGCTGGACGGTGAAGTCGATCGCCTCGCCGTCGGGCGCGTCCGGCAGGTTCAGGTCGACCACGGCGATGCCGTAGGCTTCCGGCTCCTCGGTGACCACTTCATGCAGTTCGTTCAGGGAGGCGCAGGTGACGACGGACAACTCGGTCTCGTCGGTGAGCAGCTTGCGCAGCGCCTTCGCGAAGGTTCTCGAATCCTCGACGATCAGAATCTTCCGAGGGTCGGCGATCGGTTCGGATTTGCGACGAACGGCGGTCCGGTACTTCATCGATGCAAGGTCCTTACGCCGCGTACCGCCAATTCATCTTGGTCGAGGCGACATGCCACGCCAGTCATCGAGAAAGTAACGCGCTCCCTCTCTTTGGGTGAAACTGCTCAGACACGGTAAATGCCGGATTAACTTTGCGCTCTCGGCCCGTATCTGAAGCTGAACCCGGCCGCGTGAGCGCGTCAGATCCGCCAGGGCAGGACGTTGTCCGGCAGGCGGTGGGCGCAGCGGTCGAGCAGCAGCATCACCGCGAGGATCACCGCGGAGGCGCTGATCGCGATCGCGGCGGCCTCGCCGGCGAGCCCTGCCTCCTTCAAGCTGAACAGCACGACGCCCAGCGTCTCGGTGCCGGAGGACCAGAGCAACGCCGACACCGTCAGCTCGTTGAAGGCGACGAGGAAGACCATCAGCGCGCTCACCGTCGCTGCCGGCGCGAGCGTCGGCGCCACGACGAAGCGCAGCATTTGCCGGAGACTGGCGCCGTCGAGCCGTGCCGCCTCCTCGTGATGCGCCTCGATCTGCGCCATGGCCGCGACCGGGGCCTTCAGCGCCAGCGGCAGGAAACGCGCGAGATAGGCGAAGAGGATGATGAAGGGCGTCGCATAGATGCTGACGCCGATCAGCGGCAGCGGCTTCAGGAACATCAGGATGCAGGCGATGGCGAGCACCACCCCGGGTAGCGCATAGGGCAGCTCGACGATGAGTTCGACGGCGCGCCGGAGCCTGCCCATGCGCCGCTCCAGGCCATAGGCGAAGGCGATCGAGGCGAAGGCCAGGATGATGGCGGCCGCGCTGGCGAAGAGGAAGGAGTTGCGGAAGGCCCGCATCGTCACGTCCTGCCGCAGCAGCACCTCGGCGAACTTGTCGAAGGTCAGGCTCTGCCAGGTCAGGGCGACGCCGAGCGCCGGCGTCAGCGCCTCGCCGAGCAGCGCGAGGAAGGGCAGGCCGAGCTTCAGCGCGATCAGGAGCCAGAGCCCGGTCGCGACGAGGGGGCGGGCCGGGCCCAGATGCCAGAACGGCTGCAAGGGTTGCTCGATCTCGACCTTGCCGCCTGCGCGTCGGGTCGCCAATACGCTCGCCAGGATGCCGAGGCCGGCCACCAGCGCGACCAGCAGCGACAGCGCGGCCGCGTCCGAGAGCCCGGCCGGGCCGAAGCTCGACAGCCGCCGGTAGATCAGCGTCGGCAGGGTCAGGTAATTGACCGGCAGGCCGAGCAGGGCAGGGATGCCGAAATTGCCGATGCCGGCGACGAAGGCGAGCAGGGACGCGGCGACGAGCTGCGGACGCAGCACTGGCAGGAGGATGCGCAAGATGATGACTGAGGGCCGCGCGCCTTCGAGCTGGGCGGCCTCGACGAGCGAATGCGGGATGCTGCGCAAGCCGCTCCACAGCGTGATCGCGACCAGCGGCGCATGATGCAGGGCCATCACCAGGATGATTCCGCCGCGCCCCAGCAAGGAGTTTTGCGTGCCCGGCGCTGGCGACAGGCCCAACGCGGCGAGCACGGGCGAATGCGGCGCGGCCAGGCTCAGGAAGGCGAGCGCCGCCACCTGCGGCGCGACCATCATCGACAGGACGAAGGCGAAGGCCAGCGGCCGCTTGCCCCGCACATCGCTCACGCCGAGCAGCAGCGCGACAGTGCCACCAATGGCGAATGCGCCGAGCGCGGAGAACCCGGCCGTCTCGAACGTGTGGAGCGTGGCGTTTACGGCCGCGCGGCTGCCGATTTCGGCCCACGCCTCGCCGGGCGCGAACCGGCCGCCGGGCGCGAGCGCCGCCATCACCAGGCGCAGGAATGGCAACCCGGCAAAGAGCAGGCCGACGAGCGCGACCAGGATCGGCAGGCCGAGATCTCCCGCCCGCCCGATGCGCGGCAACCGGCGCCGCAGCCCGCCCCGGTCGCCGCGGAGAGCGAGCGTCATGATGCGGTCGGGCCGGCTGCGCTCACTCGAAGATCGCGCTGAAGCGCTTGCGCGCCGCAGCCTCGCTTGCGAGCGCCTTGGCGGCGTCGAAGGGCATCAGCCTGATCGCGGCGCGGGTCGGATAGCCGGCGGGCAGCGCGACGTCGGGGTGGGCCGCGACATAGCCCTGCCTGAGCGCCAGTTCCTGGCCTTCCTTCGAGATCAGGAAGTCGACGAAGGCCCTGGCCGCCTCCGGGTTCCGGCTTGTCTTGAGGATCGCGACCGGCTCGCTGACCGCTGAGACGCCCTCGCTCGGGAAGACGAACTCGACCGGCGCGCCCTTGGCCTTCTCGCGGATCGGCATGAAGTCGACGATCATGCCGTAGAGCTTTTCGCCTGTCGCGACCTGGCGCAGGATATCGCCATTGCCGCCCGCCGCCAGCGCACCATTGTCCTTGAGCGCCTGATAATAGTCCCAGCCGCCGGGGAGGCTGTCCGTCAGCGTCATGGTGTGGATCAGCGCCGCGCCCGAATTGAGCGGGCTCGGCATGGCGACGAGGTTCTTCGCCTCCGGCCTGACGAGGTCGGCCCAGCCCGCCGGCTTCATCGCCGCCTTGCTGTTGTAGACGATGCCGGTGGTGATCAGCTTCGTCGCGAACCAGGTTTTCCCGTCGTCGTGGATGCCGGCCGGATAGGCCGACGTCTCGGCCTTGTCATGCGCCAGCAGCCGGCCCTCGCGCTTGAGGCCCTCCATGGTCACCGAATCGGCGATGAGCAGGAGATCGGCCTGCGGGGCGCCGGCCTCGATCTCGGCCCTGAGCTTGGCCATGATCCGCGGCGTGCCGTCGCGCACGAAGCTGATCTCGACCTTGGGATGCCTCGCCTTGAAGGCGTCGATCGTTTGCTGGGCGTCAGTATTGGGCTGGCTGGTATAGAGCACCAGCTTGCCCTCGGCGGCGTCCGCCGGCGCAAGGCCGGCCGCGATCAGGACAAGGCTCGCGGCGGCCCATGCGATCATCGCCTTCGGATGCATCTGTCTCTCCTGCCCGTCGGCTCGCCAGAGCCGCAGGTGGGGCCGGTAAACCGCTCACATGACACATCCGTGAACCCCTCGTCACCATGGCTGAAAGACGGGGCGGGGCGTTTGCCGGTATCGCTGCGGCAGCACGTGCGGGGGCGAATCTGCCCGATTTTCCTGCATTTGCCCGGCTTGTTTGTGGCGAGGGTTTTCGACTAGTGTCCTCGACGAAGGCGTAGCAAAACGCTGGATTTAAACGTTTGAAATGGGAGGATATCAATGAAATCCGTGCGCTATCTCGTCACTGGCGCGGCCTTCGCGGCGATCGCAGCCGGCTGGTCCGGTGCTGCCGTCGCGCAGGAAACCGTCACGGTCTGGTTCACCAAGGGTTTCTACAAGGGCGAGGACGATGCGCTGCTCGCCGTCGTCGACAAGTTCCAGAAGGCGACCGGGGTGAAGGTCGATCTCTCGCTCTATGCCACCGAGGATTGCGTGACCAAGTCGGTCGGCGCGGTCCAGGCCGGCACGCCCCCCGATGTCGGCTTCTGCACGACCTATGATTTCCGCACCACCGGGCAATGGGCCTTTGAGGGCAAGCTCGAGGACGTCACCGACGCGCTGGCGCCAATCAAGGACCAGATCCAGCCGCAGGCCTTGGCGACGACGTTCCTGATGAACGACAAGACCAAGAAGAAGTCCTACTACGCCTTCCCGGTCCAGCAGCAGATGATGCACATCACCTACTGGAAGGACATGCTCGAGGAAGCCGGCTTCAAGGAAAGCGACATTCCCAAGGGCTGGAACGGCTATTGGGACTTCTGGTGCGACAAGGTCCAGGGCGCGCTGCGCGCCAAGGGCAAGCGCATCTACGGCGTCGGCCATCCGATGGGCGTCGCGGCGTCCGACACCTTCTATTCCTTCCTGACCTTCGCCAACGCCTATGGCACGCAGGTGGTCGACGAGGACGGCAAGATCGTCCTCGACCAGCCGAAGAACAAGGCTGCGATGATCGAGGCCGTGAAGTCCTACGCCAACATCCTGCAGCGCGGCTGCACGCCGCCCTCCTCGGTGAACTGGCTCGATCCCGACAACAACGTCGCCTTCCACAACCGCACCACCGTCGTCACCCACAACGCCACGATCTCGATCGCGGCCAAGCATCTCGACGACATGAACAACCAGGCGCTCACCCAGGAGCAGCGCGACCAGGCCAAGAAGAACTATTACGACAACATCCGCACCGCCGAGTTCCCGAAGAAGCCCGATGGCGGCACCTTGCCGAACCTCGCCGCCGTGAAGACGGCCGTGGTCTTCGCCGACGGCAAGAACAAGAAGCGCGGCAAGGAGTTCATGGCCTTCATGATGAAGGACGAGAATCTGCGCCCCTTCGTCGAGGGCTCGGTCGGCCGCTGGTTCCCGACGACGATCGAGGGCGCCAAGAGCCCGTTCTGGACCGACGGCAAGGATCCGCACCGCGCCATCGTCCACAAGCAGTACACGGACGGCACGATCCCGTTCCAGTTCGTCTACAACTACAAGTTCACCGCCGTGAACGCCGAGAACGTCTGGGCCAAGGCCGTCAACCGCGTCGTCCAGGACAAGGTCGCGCCGGAACAGGCCGTGGACGAGATGATCGCACGCATCAAGCAGATCGCCGGCTGACGCTGGCGGCCTGAATCCCCAACGAAAAGGCGCCCCTGCGGCGGCAATGGCCGCGGGGCGCCGACCCGTCTTTGCAAGAGCGGGTGGACGGAGGACGAGCAATGACAGCCACGACCATGGCCGCACCGGTCGCCGCGCCGGCGGACACCAATTCTGGATTTGCGCGCGACCGCGTCCTCTGGGGCGCGATCATGCTGGCCCCCTATATCCTCGTCTTCGCGGTGATGGTGGTCTACCCGGTCGCCTACGGCCTCTGGCTCGGCCTCAACTGGCAGTCCTACAAGGCGCTCTTCGCCGACCCGATCTTCATCCGCACGGTGATCAACACGATCATCTTCCTGTTCGTCGCGGTGAACCTGAAATTCCTGATCGCGCTCTGGCTCTCCGGGTTCTTCGTCGCCCAGCGCGCCTGGGTGCGCATCGTGCTGGTGCTCTTCATCCTACCCTGGGCGGTGCCCTCGATCCCGACCATCCTGTCCTTCCGGGTCATGCTCAATCCCGAGAACGGCATGATCAACCAGCAGCTCTTCCAGTGGTTCGGCATCGTCGAGGGGCCGGGCTGGCTGACCGATCCGACGCTCGCCTTCGCCTCGTCGATCATGGTCCATATCTGGAAGTCGCTGCCGTTCTGGACGCTGATCCTGGTCACCGGGCGGCTCGCCATCTCGCAGGACCTCTACGAGGCCGCCAGCGTCGACGGCGCCAACAGATGGCAGCAGTTCCGCTTCATCACCTGGCCCTCGCTGGCGACGCTCTACGTCACCTCGACCATGCTCTCGATGATCTGGACGCTGGGCGACTTCAACAGCGTCTACCTGCTCACCGGCGGCGGGCCGGGCGATCTCAACCATGTGCTCGCGACGCTCGGCATCCGCTACATGCGCAACAACAATCTCGATCTCGGCATCGCCTCGATCATCGTCGCCATGCCGCTGATCCTGCCGATGGTCTTCGTGATGGTGAAGCGCCTGTCGAAGGGAGCCGAGTGATGAAAAAGGTTCTCGACGAAGGCAAGCTGATCCTGATCGCCATCCCCGTCCTGCTCTGGACGCTGCTGCCGATCTACCATCTCTTCGTGCTCTCGATCTCCAGCCAGGAATCGATGCTGGCCGGCAAGCTCTGGCCCGACCAGCCGACGCTGCAGAACTTCCAGATCGTCTTCAAGCAGCAGCACTATTACCTGACCAATTTCTGGCTGCAGCTCTTCAACAGCTTCTTCATCGCGATCGCGACCGGGCTGATCACGCTCTTCGTCGCGACCTTCGCCGCCTTCGCCATCGCCCGCCTCAAGATCAAGGGCGGGCGCACGATCATGAACCTGGCGCTCGCCACCTACCTGATCCCGGCCGCCTTCCTGGCGATCCCGATGTACAAGGCGATGGGCTCCTACGGGCTGCTCAACACGCAGACGGCGCTGATCCTGGCCATGGTCGCGCTCGCCTCGCCCTATGCGATCTGGGTGCTGAAACAGGCCTCCGACAAGCTGCCCAAGGAGCTCGACGAGGCGGCGATCATGGATGGCGCGACCTCGCTGCAGCTCTTCCGCATGGTCTACCTGCCGTTGATGAAACCCTCGATGGTGGTCATCGGCATCTATGCGCTGCTGCTCGCCTGGAACGAGTATCTCTATGCCTTCCTGCTGCTCTCGAGCGAGCGGGCGGTTCCGCTGGCGGTCGGCCTCGGGCTTTTCCTCTCGGCCGACGACGCGCCCTGGAACCTCTTGATGGCGGCCGGCCTGCTCTACGCCATCCCGCCGGCGGTGATCTATTACGGCTTCCGCAAGAACATGGTCGCGGGGCTGACATCGGGCTCGGTCAAGAGCTGACCGGGTTGCCGTCATTGCGAGGAGGCGAAGCCGAGGAAGCAATCCAGCAGACCTGGCGCAAGGCTGGATTGCTTCGCTTACGCTCGCAATGACGCGTTACAGACGCCATGTTAGCGAAGAACCTCGGCCACATATTCCAAGGGTAGAGAGATGACCGCTTCAAAGCTCGACCAGCTCCGCAAGATGACGACCGTCGTCGCCGACACCGGCGATATCGAGGCCGTTCGCCGTCTCAAGCCGGTCGATTGCACCACGAACCCGACCTTGCTGCTCAAGGCCGTCGAGACGCCGGCCTATGCCCATCTCGTCGACGAGGCGATCGCCTGGGGCAAGAAGGCCACGGGCTCAGGCGAGGCGCGCGTCCACGCGGTCTGTGACCGGCTCGCCGTCACCTTCGGCGCGGAACTCACCAAGATCGTCCCGGGCCGCGTCTCGACCGAGGTCGATGCCGATCTGTCCTTCGACACGCAGGCGAGCATCGACAAGGCCCGCGCCATCATCGCCGCCTATAAGGAGCGCGGCGTCGAGCGCGATCGCATCCTGATCAAGGTCGCCTCGACATGGGAGGGCATCCAGGCCGCCAAGGTGCTGCAGGGCGAGGGCATCGACTGCAACCTGACGCTGCTCTTCTCGCTGCCCCAGGCCGTCGCCTGCGCCGATGCCAAGGCCTTCCTGATCTCGCCCTTCGTCGGCCGCATCCTCGACTGGCACGTCAAGGCCGGCGGCGGTCCCTACACGGCCGAGACCGATCCCGGCGTCGTCTCGGTGAAGAGCATCTATGCCTATTACAAGGCCTTCGGCATCAAGACGGTCGTCATGGGCGCCTCCTTCCGCAACACGGGCGAGATCGAGGCCCTGGCGGGCTGCGACCGGCTGACCATCGGCCCCGGCCTGCTCGACGAGCTGGCGGCCGCGACGGGCGACCTGCCGCGCAGGCTCTCGCCCGCCTCCTCGCCTCAGGCCGCGTCCGGCTTCTCCAAGCCGATCGAGCTCGACGAAAAAGCCTTCCGCTTCGCGCTGAACCAGGACGCGATGGCGACGGAGAAGCTGGCCGAGGGCATCCGCGGCTTCGTCAAGGATCTGCTCAGCCTGCGCAAGCTGGTCAGCCTGCGGCTCGAGGACGCCAAGGCGGCCTGATGAGCGCAGCACGGATCGCCGTCGTCACCGGCGGCTTCCCGGCCGGATTGCTCCGATATTGACGTCAACCGCAGGTGGTGAAAGCTTGTGCGCGGCTTCATCGGAGATCGCGCTCATGTCGGACGCTCCCAGCCCCGCTCGTCAACCGCCTTCGCTCGGCACCCATCTGGTCCCGTTACGACGCAACTCGGGCTGGTTGCTCGCTGCGGGCATCGCCCTGATCGTGCTCGGCGTGCTCGGGCTTGGCGCAGTGGGCTTGCTCAGTATCGCCAGCGCCGTCTGGTTCGGCGCCATGATCTTCGTCGGCGGCGTGATCATGCTGGTCGATGCCTTCCGCAATGGCGGCTGGAAGAGCCGCGTGATGCATATGCTGATCGGCCTGCTCTATCTGGCGGTCGGCATCATCACCTTCATCAATCCCGTCGTGGCGACGCTGTCGCTGACCCTCGTCGCCGGCGCGATGCTGGTCGCGACCGGCGTCTTCCGCATCGTCGTCGCCTTCCAGACCCGGCCGATGCCGGCCTGGATCTGGGTCCTGGCCTCGGGGCTGCTCTCGCTCGCGCTCGGCGCGCTGATCCTGATGCAATGGCCGACCTCCAGCCGCTGGGTGCTCGGCACCTTCCTGGCGATCGAGCTGATCTTCCAGGGCTGGGCCTGCATCGCGCTGGCCCGCGCCATCCGCTCGACCTTCGACGGCGTCATCACCAAGCGGGCCGCGCCGGCCGCCTAAGATCTCGTCCACCGCATCACCTTTGCGTGTGCCGCGCCGTTTGCCACGGCACTGCCATCAACGGCGCGGCAGATATCGCCATGCTCCGCTCCGCCGCGCTCACGATCGTTGCGCTGCTTGCCGCCGGCCCGGTTTCGGCGCAGACGACCTGGCGCATCGATCGCGCCGCGACCGAGATCAGCTTCATCACCAAGCGCTTCGGCGCCGTGGTCGCGACGGGCCGGTTCCAGCGCTATGACGGCGTGCTCACGCTCGACTTCGATATGCCCGAAAAGAGCCGCGTCAGGGTGACGCTCGAAACCGGCGCGATCCAGGCCGGCTCCGCCCTGATGGATGGCTTCATCAAGGGCGAGAGCATGCTGGATTCGGCCCGCTACCCGACTGCCAGCTTCAGCTCGGGCCGCGTGACCCGGACCGGCGAGCGCAGCCTGGAGATCAGTGGGCAGCTCACCATCCGCGGCATCACGCAGCCCTTCACGGTGAAGGCCGTCGTGGACGGCGATATCGAAAGGGCGAGGCGCGGCGACAGGGTGCCGTTTCACGCCAATGGCTCGTTCCTGCGGCCTGCCTTCGGGATCGGCCGCGACGTCAATGTCGTCGACGACCTGGTCGAGATCGCGATCAAGGGGCAATTGTCGCGATGACGGGGCAGGCTAGTGCCGGATGATTTCAGATGGCATCACGCAGTGATCC